>NZ_JAUSWB010000005.1 GCF_030814955.1 Planomicrobium stackebrandtii
AGTAAAGTTGCGCGGGCCGTTTTGCGCGGCCGTTGCGTGTTTGTTGACGTTTTGCTGTTCAGTTTTCAAGGTTCAAGTTGTTCGCCGCGCTCATTTGCGACTTGATTAGTATACCATGCTGAAATATGAGAGTCAACAGTTTATGAAAAAAACTTTGGTTTTAACGAGAACTCTTTTTTGAAGTGAGGTTCCTGCAATTTTATACGAATTAAATCACCATCACATTTCTGCTCTTGAATCTTTTCAAAGCAACCGGAAGTATAAATTAAAAGCCGGATGTGTTTGAGCCTTTTCCAATAACCAAACAGATCGCTCTTGCCTTCATTCAGAATGCTAATAAAGTTCTAGCAGCATCGGGTTCAAAATAGCAGAGCAAGTGATTCATTAATTATGTGAAGACAATAAAGTTAAATGCACGTGCTAACGTTCACTACCCCTTGCGCCAGTTCCAGGCAACTACAGAGCCTGACCACTTAATGCTTCCACCCCGTCTTTGCCCGAGCCCATCATAGAGCTCTACTGTAAGGCAATACTCTACGTTTGAAAAAGGTTTTGCTCTGCCCAAGGGTTGTGACAGTCGTCTGCTATGAAATTTCCGCGTTGAAGCCGCACAAAGAAATATCGCGGCAGAGTTTTACAAATCTGCAGCCACTGGCCGAATCATCGATCACCGCGGCAGCACTGTGAACCAAAAACGTTTGGATAGACTATAGGAGTTTTTGGACCGGACGGCTCTCTTCCAACTCGCTGCATAATTTTTTCACATGAAAAAACCCGCTGAATGGGATCAGCGGGCTGGAAACTTTTTTTATTCTTCGTCTTCTTCTGGAGTTTCTTCTATATCATCAATCTTTTCATCAGCAACAATATCTTCGTCTTCATAGACATCTGCTTCAGCACTTTCTTCGATCAATGTTTTTTCGACATCCTCTTCAATCTCTTCCAGATCTTCAGGGATCTCAATATCTTTTTTGACTTTCGCCACAGTAGCGACAATCTCATCGTCACCAAGACGAATTAACCGAACGCCTTGTGTGCTTCTGCCTGTTGTCGAAATATCGTTGACATCCATGCGGATCAAAATTCCATTGACGGTGATCAGCATGATGTCTTCGGTTCCGTTAACAGTTCGGACAGCAACAAGCGGTCCATTTTTATCAGTGATCTGGCACGTCTTGATTCCCATGCCGCCTCTTGATTGGACACGGTACTCAGCTTCTTTCGTCTGTTTGCCGTATCCTTTTTCCGTGATGACCAATACATTGTCGTTAGGATCCAAAATCTCCATGCCGACTACTGCATCTCCTTCACGAAGACGGATGCCCCGGACTCCGCTGGCTGTTCGGCCCATGCTGCGAATGTCTGTTTCAGGGAATCGGATCAACGCACCATTTTTTGTGCCGATGACCATTTCCTTAGTACCGTCTGTTAGCTTCACTGAAATCAGTTCGTCTTCTTCACGGAGGCTGATAGCAATCAAACCGTTTTGGCGAATATTGGCGTAATTCGTCACAGGGGTCCGTTTGCTGATGCCTTCACGTGTCGTAAAGAAGAAGAATGCATCTTCTTTGAATTCGTTGACGCGTATTACGGCTGTGACTTTCTCTTCTTTGCTGATCTCCAATAAGTTAACCAGCGGCAAGCCTTTGGCAGTGCGGCCGTACTCAGGAATCTGATAGCCTTTTTTGCGGTATACTTTCCCTTTGTTCGTGAAGAACAAAATGGTGTCGTGGGTAGACGTGTACAACAAATGTTCTACGAAGTCATCTTCGTTGGTGCCCATTCCCTGTACTCCGCGCCCACCGCGTTTTTGACTGCGGTACGTGTTTGCCGGCAAACGTTTGATATACCCGTTGTGCGTCAGCGTTAATACTGAAGCTTCCACTGGAATCAAATCTTCGTCTTCGAACATTTCCGCTCCGCCGGTCGTAATTTCCGTTCTGCGTTTATCGCTGAAGCGCTCTTTGATTTCAAGCATTTCTTCCTGGATGATTTCAAGAATGCGGTGTTCATTCGCTAAAATATCACGAAGCTCTTCAATCAATTTTACGAGGCCTAAATACTCTTCCTCGATTTTATCCCGTTCCAATCCAGTTAAACGCTGCAAACGCATGTCTAAAATCGCTTGCGATTGGCGTTCAGTTAAATTGAAATCGGTCATCAATCCATTGCGTGCCTGCTCCGCAGTCTGTGAACCACGGATTAAGGCAATGATTGCGTCAATATGATCCAATGCAATACGGAGACCTTCCAGAATATGGGCACGGTCTTCTGCTTTGGTCAATTCGAATTGTGTACGGCGGCGAATGACCACTTTTTGGTGCTCCAAGTAATGGAAAAGAATTTCTTTCAAGCCCAGAACTTTTGGATGGCCGTCTACCAGCGCCAGCATATTGATGCCGAAGCTCGTTTGCATCGCTGTTTGTTTGTATAAATTATTCAATAAGACACTTGCACTGGCATCTCTGCGAACTTCGATGACGATGCGCATGCCGTTGCGGTCAGATTCATCCCGCAGATCCGTGATGCCGTCAATTCGCTTATCGCGAACCAGCTCAGCAATCTTCTCGATCAGTCGGGCTTTGTTTACCTGATAAGGAATTTCGTTGACGATGATGACTTCCTTGCCATTGGCTTTTGTCTCGATGTCGACAACTGAACGGATCAAAACAGAGCCTTTCCCCGTTTCATAAGCACGGCGAATACCGCTGCGGCCAAGGATGATGCCGCCCGTCGGGAAATCAGGACCTGGTATAAATTCCATCAGCTCTTCAGTCGTGATGGCTGGATTGTCAGCCAATGCCAATACAGCGTCAATGGTTTCGCCTAAATGATGCGGCGGAATATTGGTCGCCATACCAACAGCAATACCAGAAGTTCCGTTTACCAATAAATTTGGGAAACGGCTCGGCAAAACAACCGGCTCTTTTTCCTGGCCATCATAGTTATCTCTATAATCAATTGTGTTTTTATTTAAGTCGCGCAGCAATTCCATGGAAATTTTCGACATTTTAGACTCAGTGTAACGCATCGCTGCAGCCGAATCTCCGTCAACAGACCCGAAATTTCCGTGCCCGTCCACCAGCATATAGCGGTAGCTGAAATCCTGTGCCATGCGGACCATGGTTTCATAAACAGCTGTGTCACCGTGAGGATGGTATTTACCAATAACGTCCCCAACGATACGCGCTGATTTTTTATAAGCTTTGTCTGAGGTAATCCCCAAATCGTACATTGCATAAAGAATGCGGCGATGAACCGGTTTTAACCCGTCACGCACATCCGGCAAGGCACGGGATACGATTACGCTCATTGCATAATCCAAAAAAGAAGTTCGCATTTCCGTACTTATGTTTATTTCTTCAACACCACTGCTAGGCCGTTCAGCCATACCCGCAGCCTCCTCTCAACTCTACATCACTTAAACGTCCAGGTTTTTAACGTATTTCGCATTTTCTTCGATGAAGTTACGGCGCGGTTCAACGTCGTCTCCCATTAAGATATGGAAGGTTTCATCCGCTACCATTGCATCGTTTAATGTAACTTGCAGCAAGGTCCGGACATCCGGATCCATTGTCGTGTCCCATAGTTGTGTTGCGTTCATTTCTCCTAGCCCTTTATACCGCTGAATATTCGGCTTTGGTGTTGGAGATAATTTTTCAAGTGCTTCTTTTAATTGCTGATCTGTATACACATAATCCACGTGCTTGCCTTGTTTGATTTGGAACAATGGCGGCTGGGCAATATAAATATAGCCTGCTTCAAGCAACGGGCGCATGTAACGGAACAAGAACGTCAGCAGCAAGGTGCGAATGTGCGCTCCATCGACATCAGCATCAGTCATGATGACGACTTTATGGTAGCGTGCTTTTGCCAAATTGAATTCTTCGCCGATTCCTGTACCCAGCGCCGTAATAATGTTGCGGATTTCGGCATTGGTAAGAATACGGTCAAGACGGGCTTTTTCCACGTTCAAGATTTTCCCGCGAAGCGGCAAAATAGCCTGGAAATGGCGGTCACGGCCAGATTTTGCAGAGCCGCCAGCCGAGTCACCCTCAACAATGTAAATTTCACTGATTTTAGGATCGCGTGATGAACAGTCGGCAAGTTTACCCGGCAGACTCGAAACTTCCAATACGGATTTGCGGCGCGTAAATTCACGGGCTTTTTTAGCAGCCATCCGTGCATGGGAAGCCATAATTCCTTTTTCAATGATTTTTCGCGAAACGGATGGATTCTCCAATAAGAACCGCTCGAATCCGCCAGAGAATAAATTATTGACGATGGTGCTGACTTCCGTATTGCCCAACTTGGTTTTTGTCTGGCCTTCAAACTGTGGATCCGGATGCTTAATGGAAATGATTGCAGTTAATCCTTCGCGCACATCGTCACCAGTCAAATTCAGGTCCTGCTCTTTCAGCATGCCGTTTTTGCGGCCATAGTCATTGACTACACGCGTCAAAGCAGTTTTAAAGCCGGATTCATGCGTTCCGCCTTCATGGGTATTGATATTATTGGCAAAAGAGAAAATATTGGCTGCATAGCCGGCATTATATTGCATCGCAACTTCCACGGTAATGCCTTCTTTTTCAGCTTCAACGAAAATGGCTTCTTCGTGCAGCGGATCTTTTGTTTTGTTCAAGTGCTCAACGTACGACTTGATGCCGCCTTCGAAATGATAGACTTTTTCTTTTTCTTCCCCTTCGCGCTCATCTTTTACGACAATTTTTAAGCCGCGATTCAAATAAGCAAGTTCGCGCAGGCGATGATCTAAAATATCAAATTCATAAACAGTGGTTTCCTTGAAAATTTCCGCATCCGCTTTAAAACGGATCGTCGTGCCCGTATGATCCGAGTCGCCGATGACATGCAAATCTTCGGTTACTGCACCGCGTTCAAATTTAATGTAATGTCTTTTTTCATCACGGTTAACGTAAACTTCCGTCGTTTCAGACAAAGCATTTACGACAGAAGCACCTACTCCGTGAAGGCCGCCCGATACTTTATAGCCGCCGCCGCCAAATTTACCGCCGGCGTGCAGCACTGTCATGATAACTTCAACTGCCGGGCGCCCCATTTTTTCCTGCATGCCCACGGGAATTCCACGGCCGTTATCTTCTACGCGGATCCAGTTGTCCTGTTCAATCGAAACTTTGATTTCCGTACAATGACCGGCCAAAGCTTCGTCTATGCTGTTATCGACGATTTCCCATACTAAATGGTGAAGCCCTCTTGAACCGGTAGATCCAATATACATCCCCGGTCTTTTCCGAACAGCTTCCAATCCTTCCAATACTTGAATCTGACTCGCTTCATATGATTCCTGTAAACCTTTTTCTTCCATAGCCATTCCATTCACCTGCTCTTTCTTACGCATTTCTTTATGCCGCATGTTCATAAATCTATATTTTTCTTAATCGCCAGTTTCCGGTAAAGAGAACTATAAATGCAATCTTTGCTTGCAAGCAGCCGCACAAAAGCAGCCGGCATCTTATTTTTGTATGGGATGACGGTACTAATTTCCGTAATTCGGAAGGTGTGCTGCTCTAATCTGGATAGGCATATATTTATACCTTGACTGTTCCGTTGGAAACTTCAAAAAGACGGGCACTTTGAATTGTTTCATGCTGGATGCCTTCGACACTTGTCGTTGTGACAAAGGTCTGGACAGATCCTTTAATCGTATTCAATAAATGGGATTGTCTGTAGTCATCCAATTCAGAAAGCACATCATCAAGCAACAGGACGGGCGCTTCTCCAACTTCCTGCTTGATCAGCTCGATTTCAGCTAATTTCAAAGACAAAGCCGTAGTCCGCTGCTGCCCTTGCGACCCATAAGTCTGGACATCATAGCCATTAACAAAAAACTGAAGTTCATCGCGGTGAGGGCCAACAAGCGTTACTCCCCGTTCAATTTCCCGTTTGCGGACTTCTGCCAGTTTCTGCTCTAAAAAGGACGCCATTTCTGCAGGCGTCCATTCAGGCTTTAAACCGCTGATCGGTTGATAGCGGATTTGAAGTTGTTCCAGCCCCCGGGAAATGCCATGATGGATCGGTTCTGCCCATTTCTGCAAAAGCTCCATAAACTGATAGCGCTTGCGGATGATTTTGACAGCCGACTCGATAAATTGTTCTGTATAAACGTCAAACATAACGTCATTGATTGTTTGTTTCCCATAATGTTGCTTCAATATGTGATTTCTTTGTTTAAGCAGTTTTTGGTAAGTCACCAAATCATGCAGATATACTGGAGAAATTTGCCCAATTTCCATGTCGATAAAGCGTCTTCGCACTTGCGGACTTCCTTTGACAAGATGGAGATCTTCAGGCGCAAACATCACAACATTCAGTTGGCCAACGTAATCACTCAGCCTGCGCTGTTCCAGGTGATTGACTTTTGCTTTTTTCCCTTTTTTTGACAGGATAATTTCAAGGGGAAGTTTGCCGTATTTGCGGAAAACATCAGCTTTAATTTTACCATAATCAGCGTCCCAGCGTACCAATTCCTTATCATTGGAAGTACGGTGGGATTTTGCCATGGATAAAACATACAGTGATTCCATGATATTGGTTTTGCCTTGTGCGTTTTCTCCTATAAAGACATTGATCTCTGGAGAAAATTCCAATTCAAGCGATTCGTAATTTCGATAATTGACAAGCTCAAGGCGGTCAATCCGCATCGAAGCTCATGCCTTCAGCGGTCACGATACGAAAATCTCCAAACTCTGGAATATTGACGAGATCATTTGCACGCAGCTTCCGGCCTCTGCGGTTTTCAGCTTCACCATTTACAAAAACTTCATGTTCTCCCAAAAACCATTTGGCCATTCCGCCTGAACTTATTGTATCTGTCATTTTTAACAATTGCCCAAGTGTTATATATTCAGTCTCAATCCCGATTTCTCTCAAAATGCACTCATCCTTCGATTCATAGTCTATCCCTCTATTTTACCCTATTTTAGCTAAAAAGTAAAAAGGATAGCCTAGATGGCTATCCTGAGGGTGTGTTTTAAATTTAATATGTTCGGACAGGAAGAATCAGCTGCAAAATCGAGTCGTCCAATGCCGATTTCAAAATGAATGGACGCATCGCTCCAGTAAACTGAATGACGACATCTTGTCCGTCGATGGCTTTTAGTGCATCCATCATAAATTTAGCACTGAAAGAAATTTTCAGTTCTTCTCCTTCTATGCTTTGGGCTTGAAGCTGCTCTTCTACTTTCCCTACTTCAGGTGAGTTAGAAGAAACTTCCACTTCGTTTCCTGCACTTGCGGAGAAGCGAACAACATTATTGCGTTCTTCTCTTGCGAGCAGCGATGCCCGGTCAATCGCCTGCAGGAGCGAACGGCCGTTTACGGTGACGGTAGTCTTATATTCTGCCGGGATTAAACGGGTCGTATCCGGATAGTTCCCTTCTAATAGGCGTGAAAAGAAAAGAATGTGCTTGGATTTGAATAAAACCTGCTGGTTGGTCATGACGATTTCGACAGCTTCAGAAGTATCATCCAGAATTTTGTTTAATTCGGTCAAGCTTTTCCCAGGGATTACGACGCTGTATTCCCCTTCCGGCAAAGTTTCCAGTTTTGTTTTACGTCGAGCCAGTCGGTGGCTGTCAGTTGCTACACAAACAAGTTCTCCATCTTTTACTTCCCAATGAACGCCTGTTAAGACAGGACGCGTTTCAGAACTTGATACCGCAAAGACCGTTTCACGGTTAATGGTCTTAAGCAGATCTGCTGGAATTGTAAACAAACGATCATCCTGGATATCAGGCAATTGTGGATAATCCATTGCATCCAGGCCAATCAAGTGGAATTCAGATTTCCCAGAACGGATATGTGTCTGGAAATTTCCTGTGATTTCAATTTCCACTTCATTTGTCGGCAATTTGCGAATGATCTCCCCAAAAACTTTGGCTTGAAGAACAATACTTCCTCCATCTGTTACTTGGATGATCTGTTCCCCATCTTCTTCTGCTGGGATAAATGTTTGGATCGTGATATCTGAATCACTGCCTGTCAATCTCATTCCATCTGAAGAAACATCCATTTTTATTCCCGTTAAGATCGGAATCGTGGTTTTTGAACTTACCGCTTTCATTACATCGTTTAATCCTTCAACTAATCGCTCACGTTTTATCTCGAATTTCATTCTCGAACCTCGCTTATATATATATTTTATTTAAAGGCTTTTAAAGTAATAGTAGTAGTAGGGGCTGTGAATATGTGGATAAGCCCCTTAGAGTCAATAAAAGCAGCTTATCCACATGTAGACAGTCTGTGCATAAACTGCTTGCTGATTTATCGGGTTATCCACAGCTTATTTTACTTGCCAAGCGCACTTTTGATGTCCTTGACGTCCTGCTGAAGCTGCTGATTGTCTTTTAGCATTTTAGAAATTTTGTCATGTGCGTGAATAACAGTTGTGTGATCGCGCCCGCCAAATTCCTCGCCAATTTTGGGCAAAGAGAAATCGGTCATTTCCCGGGACAGGTACATCGCGACCTGACGTGGATAGGCAATATCCTTTGTCCGCCGTTTGGTTTTAAAATCTTCCAGTTTGACGTTAAACTGCTCGCCGACTGCATTTTGGATGTCTAAAATCGTAATAACTTTCGGCTTTGAGTTCGGCATAATGTCTTTTAAAGCTTCTGCAGCCAGTTCCGCACTCATATCGCGGTTGATCAAAGAGGAATAAGCCACAACACGGATCAATGCCCCTTCAAGTTCCCGGATATTCGAGTCGATGGAATTGGCGATATAGGTCATGACGTCGTTTGGAATGTCCAATCCATCCGCTTTTGCTTTCTTGCGCAAAATTGCAATCCGGGTTTCCAGATCAGGCGGTGTAATATCCGTGATCAAGCCCCATTCAAAGCGGGAGCGGAGGCGATCTTCGAGTGTCGGGATCTCTTTTGGAGGCCGGTCACTCGAAATGATGATTTGTTTGGACTCTTCGTGCAAGGTGTTGAATGTATGGAAAAATTCTTCCTGTGTCTGTTCTTTTCCTGCTAAAAACTGGATATCATCGATGAGGAGAATGTCGACACCCCTGTATTTATCACGAAATTCGCCAGTTTTATTGTCGCGGATTGAATTGATAAATTCATTTGTAAATTTCTCCGAAGATAAGTAAACCACTTTGGCGTTCGGATTGTGTTCCAGGACATAATGTCCGATTGCATGCATTAAATGTGTCTTGCCAAGTCCTACTCCCCCATAGATAAACAGCGGGTTATAAGCTTTTGCTGGCGCTTCGGCCACGGCCAAAGAGGCGGCATGGGCGAAGCGGTTGCCTGAACCAATTACAAACGTATCGAAAGTGTATTTAGGATTCAGCATGCCAGGCAAAAACTCTTGCTGCTGGTCTTGTCCCGGTTTAACACGAGGCGCAGGGAGTTGAAAATCATCCATATCCTGATCTTTGGGCACAACAAATTTGATCATCATATCATCACCGGTGGAATCCGATAAAATTCCGGTAATCAAGTGTACGTAATGGTTTTCCAACCAATCACGTGCAAAGGAATTCGGCGCTGAAATAGTGACTGTATCATCCTGGTAGGATAAAAGTTTTGTCGATTTTAACCACGTTTCAAAACTTGGTTTGGAGATTTTAGTTTCAACTTGGGCTAAGACACTCGACCAAAGTTCGTCTAAGTGTTCCAATAGCTCGTCTCCTTTATATGTAACTATATTTTAAAGTATATCATACACAAAATCACAGCTTGTGGATAACATTTGTAAACAAGATGGTGAATAACTATCCACACCTTACCCACAATTTGTGGATAACTTATTTTGGGTGAAAACTATTAACAAGTGAAAACAAGTTAATGTTACCAAAAAAGATGAGACAATACAAGAAGTTCTTTAAGTTATCCACATATCTTTTTTTGCTCACACAAGAACTATCCACAAGGGGTTTGTATGTTAAAAAACTGTAGATAAGGCATGTGGATAATTATTTTGGAGAAAAAAATAGTGCACAGGCCATCAAGGGATAAAGTTGCAATCTGTGTATAACTTAAAAGAGCCGGAGGAAAGAGATCTAGAAGGCTTTTACAATAAGACATTGACATTTGAACCCGTGCGCCTTTATAATAGTCGAGACTGTCTTTAGTAAAAATAGTTAACTCTTATTATAGGAGGTGTCACATATGACATTGCGCACATACCAACCAAATACACGCAAGCACAGCAAAGTACACGGCTTCAGAGCACGTATGAGCACAAAAAACGGACGCAGAGTAATAGCTGCACGCCGTCGTAAAGGAAGAAAAGTATTATCAGCTTAAGTCCACTGACCGCATCAGTGGTCTTTTTTTTCTTTTCTGCCCTAATTTTGGCGGGAAAGCATTACAATAAGCAGGTGAAAGAATGAACAAGCACCAACGGATCAAGAAGAACAAAGAATTTCAACATATCTTTAAAAAAGGAAAATCTTTTGCGAATCGTCAGTTTATCGTTTATGTATTAAAGGATGAACAAACTGAATTTCGCCTGGGATTGTCCGTCAGCAAAAAAGTAGGGAATGCAGTCGCACGCAACCGCATCAAACGCTATATCCGGCAGACTTTCTTGGAATTGAAAGACGATTTATTGCCGAATGCAGACTACATTATCATCGCCCGACCACAGGCGGCCACATTGGATTTTCACGAAAGCAAAAAAAGTCTCGAACATGTATTGAAGATTGCACGTGCATTGCCAAGGAAGTAGAAGACCACGCAGAATAGATGTATTATAGAAGTAATTGAAAATTAGTTTGGGGGAAGAATGGTGAATAAGAAATTAGTTTTGCTTATTTCACTGATTGCAGTAACGTTGCTGCTTTCCGGCTGTACAGAATTTGATCAGCCGATCAGTGACCAGAGTGAAGGATTTTGGAATGAATTTATCGTTTGGCCATTGGTGTCAGCCATTGTGTTCTTTAAGGATTTACTGGGAACTTATGGTTTCGGAATTATCGCAGTTACGGTCATCATCCGGTTGGTAATGCTGCCATTGATGATCAAACAAACGAAAAGTTCAAAACGTATGCAAGAAGTACAGCCTGAACTTGTGAAATTGAAAGAAAAGTACAAGTCTAAAGATGCTGTCACACAACAGAAATACCAAAAAGAAATGATGGCGCTGTTCCAGGAAAAAGGCGTCAATCCGATGGCAGGTTGTTTGCCTGTATTGATTCAAATGCCGGTCTTAATCGGTTTTTATCATGCCATCAGCCGCATGAACAGCACACCTGAAATCGATTTGGGTGCATTTCTGATTTTTCCGCTGGCAGAACCAAGCATCATTTTAGCCATTATCGCTGGTTTGATGCAATTTATCGTTTTGCGGACTGGACCATCAATGGACAATCCGCAAATGAAGATCATGATGTATTTCATGCCGGTAATGATCATCGGATTCGGTATTGTTTTGCCCTCTGCATTGACGCTTTACTGGGTTATCGGAAATATCATTTCGCTTATCCAAAACTTGTTCATTTACCGTCCGTGGGAGAAAACCGCAGCAGTACAGCAACCTGTTAAAACGAAAGCAGGAGGGGTTAAAAAGTGAAACAGATTACGCAAACGGGTCCAACTGTTGAAAGCGCGATATCTGAAGCATTAGAAAAACTCCAAGTTACACGTGAAGAAGTTAAGATAGAAGTCATTCAGGAAGAGAAAAAAGGGTTTTTCGGTTTCGGTGCCAAAAAAGCAGAAGTTGAAGTTACCGTAATTGAAAAAACTCCACTTCCGGAAAAGGCAGAAAAAGCTGTTGAAATCCACGAAACATCCGAAGTTCCGCCTGTAAAAGAGGGAGAAGAGGAAGAAGTTCCTGCAGTCTCCAATGAACAGGCGATTCAAGAAACAAAAAATTACATCCAATCGATTGCCAAAGGGATGAAGATCGAGGATTTATCGATTACTCATGAGCATCGAGGCAAAAAAGTCAGTTTTTATTTGGAAAGTGAGAAAGTGGCCATGCTGATCGGCAAACGAGGACAAACTTTGAACTCCCTTCAGCAATTGGCGCAGCTTGTTGCCAACAAATATTCCAATCAGTTTATGATGGTTCAACTGGACGCTGAGAACTACCGTGAACGCCGTCAGGAGACGCTGGAGCAATTGGCGGATCGGATGGCGGACAAAGCAATTCGGACCGGCGGACGGGTTCAATTTGAACCAATGCCGTCTTACGAGCGAAAAGTCATTCACCAGGCACTATCAAGACGTTTGGACATTGATACGTATTCGGAAGGGAAAGACCCCAACCGTTACCTCGTCATTGAGCCGCATAGATAAACCAAAGCCCGCCGGCATGGCGGGTTTTTTTATGCCGAATTAACGGAATTTATCAAAATAAAGCACTGCGTCTTTTGATTTTGGCTGCTTTATGCTATTGTAGTATGTTAGAAAGCCATGTGCATTTACTGGTTGTCCACATGTGGACAACTTTTTTAGAGTGTAAATTAAAGTTATGAACATATATTTGGGTATTCGGTCTGCTGTGCCGCTTTATTTTTGTCCACAGGGTGCCGTTGCCTTTGCCGCTTTTTTAAGAGGAGGAAACATCATGGAATTCGATACAATCGCTGCCATATCGACACCGAGCGGAGAGGGAGCAATCGCAATCGTCCGCTTGAGCGGTCCGGAAGCTGTAACTATTGCAGATAAACTGTTTCGGGCTGCGAGCAAGAAAGCATTGGCTGCTCAGCCAACCCATACAATCCACTACGGGCATCTCGAGGATCCGGCAACGGAGGAAAGAGTGGAAGAAGTTATGGTATCGCTGATGAAGGCGCCTAAAACGTTCACACGCGAAGATGTCATCGAAATCAACTGCCACGGCGGAATTGTGTCGGTCAATCGGGTGCTTGAGCTGGCATTGCGCGCTGGTGCAAGGCTTGCGGAGCCTGGAGAATTTACCAAACGGGCATTTTTGAACGGCCGCATCGATTTGTCCCAGGCAGAAGCGGTTATGGACCTGATTCGTGCAAAGACGGACCGTGCCATGGACGTTGCACTCAACCAGATGGAAGGGAAACTGTCTAAACTGATTGGCACGCTTCGCCAGGCCCTGTTGGAATCGATTGCCCAAATGGAAGTGAACATTGATTATCCGGAATATGACGATGTGGAAGAAATGACGCGTCCAATCATGCTGGAGAAATCAAAATGGGTCCGTTCGGAAATCGAGAAATTGCTGCAAACGTCCTCGCAAGGGAAAATCTTGAGAGAAGGGCTTTCAACCGTCATTTTAGGTCGTCCTAATGTCGGAAAATCTTCTCTATTGAATAGCCTTGTTCAGGAAAATAAAGCCATTGTCACAGAAATAGCGGGAACGACCCGTGATATAATAGAGGAATACGTAAATGTCCGCGGTGTGCCGCTGCGTTTGGTCGATACGGCAGGAATCCGTGAAACCGAGGACATTGTGGAGCGGATCGGCGTGGAACGGTCACGAAAAGTGTTGAAAGAAGCCGATTTGATTCTTTACGTTTTGAATTATGCAGAAGCGTTGACTCCGGAAGACGAGCTGCTGTTTGAAACGGTTAAGGATATGGACTATATTGTCGTTATCAATAAAACCGATTTGCCGCAGAAAATCGATCTGGAACAAGTGCAGAAACTGGCCGGTGATAAACTGCTGGTGACAACTTCCCTGATCGAAGAAGAAGGCATCGATCAGCTTGAAGAAGCCATTGCTGCCCTGTTTTTCCAAGGGGAGATCGAAGCAGGGGACATGACCTATGTATCCAATGTGCGCCACATTGCATTGCTGCACCAGGCACACCAAACCATTTCAGATGCCATAGAAGCGGCTGAAATGGAAGTTCCCGTAGATATGATTCAAATTGATGTTACCCGAACATGGGAAATTCTTGGTGAAATTATTGGAGACACCGCAGATGACGGCCTCCTGAACCAGTTATTCTCTCAGTTCTGTCTAGGGAAATAAAACTCGAAGGGAATGAACGAACATGCCACAATACGAAGCAGGCACGTTCGATGTCATCGTAGTAGGAGCTGGACATGCAGGAGCAGAAGCTGCTCTTGCCTCAGCACGGATGGGCGCTAAAACGCTTGTTTTGACGATGAATCTGGATATGATCGCATTTATGCCATGCAACCCATCTATCGGTGGGCCCGCAAAAGGCATCGTTGTACGTGAAATTGACGCACTTGGCGGAGCCATGGGCCGCGTTATTGATAAAACCCACATTCAAATGAGAATGTTGAATACCGCAAAAGGACCGGCTGTTCGCGCGCTGCGTGCACAAGCCGATAAAGTGCTTTACCAACAGGAAATGAAACGCCTGATGGAAGAAGAGCCGAATTTAACCTTGCACCAAGGGATCGCAGAAGAATTGGTTGTTGAAGACGGCAAAATTCAAGGATTGATCACACAAGTAGGGGGCATTTACCGTGCCAAATCGGTCGTTATTACGACTGGGACATTCCTGCGCGGTGAGATCATCATCGGGGATCTGCGCTATTCAAGCGGACCGAACAATCAGCAGCCTTCCATTAAATTGGCAGAAAATCTGGAGAAACTCGGATTTGAAACGGTTCGTTTCAAAACCGGGACGCCTCCACGCGTCAACAGCAACAGCATAGACTACAGCAAAACCGAAATTCAGCCTGGTGACGATGTGCCGCGTGCCTTCAGCTACGAAACCACTGAATATATTACAGATCAGCTGCCATGCTGGCTGACTTATACAAACGAACAGACGCATCAGGTCATCGATGACAATCTTCACCTGTCACCGATGTATTCCGGGATGATCAAAGGAACAGGACCGCGCTACTGTCCTTCAATCGAAGACAAAGTGGTCCGTTTCAACGACAAACCGCGCCATCAGATCTTCCTGGAGCCGGAAGGCCGTAATACACGCGAGGTTTACGTACAAGGCCTTTCAACCAGTTTGCCTGAGCATGTGCAGCGGAAGCTGTTAGAATCGATTCCGGGGCTTGAGAAGGCCGAAATGATGCGTGCTGGATACGCCATTGAATATGATTCCATCGTGCCAACGCAATTATGGCCGACCCTGGAGTCAAAACGGATCGAAAATCTTTACACTGCAGGACAGATCAACGGAACTTCCGGCTACGAAGAAGCAGCGGGCCAAGGACTGATGGCAGGAATCAACGCCGCAGCTAAAGTGCTCGGCAAAGAAGAAGTTATTTTGAGCCGCTCGGATGCTTATATCGGCGTTTTGATCGATGATTTGGTGACAAAAGGGACCAACGAACCGTATCGTTTGCTGACATCCCGTGCGGAATACCGTTTATTGCTGCGCCACGATAATGCGGACATACGTCTGACTGAACTGGCTTATGCAATCGGCATGGTCAAGGAAGAGCGCTATGTGAAATTCCTGGCAAAAAAAGAGCGCATTGAAGAAGAAATCAAACGCTTGAGAGGCATTATGATCAAGCCGAATGAAACTACTCAGCAAGTGATCCGGGACGCTGGAGGCAGTGAATTGAAAGACGGCATTCGTGGAGCGTATCTGTTGAAACGCCCGGAAATGACGTACGACATGATTTCACAGCTGACAGCTTCGACAGTGGAGCTCGAAGATGAAGTAAAAGAACAAGTTGAGATTCATATTAAATATGAAGGCTATATCGAAAAATCATTGCAGCAAGTCGATAAGCTCAAGAAAATGGAAAACAAGAAAATTCCAGAGAATATCGATTACCATGCAATTTCGGGAATAGCAACCGAAGCCCGCGGCAAACTTGCAGAAGTTCGTCCGCTGTCAATTGCACAAGCATCCCGCATCTCCGGTGTGAATCCGGCTGACATATCCATCTTATTGGTGTATATTGAACAAGGAAAGATTGCGAAAATATCAGTTTGATCTTACAGGAATAAGCTATAGACAACAGAATGGGCTGGCTCACACCAGCCCATTTGCTTTTACATAGAAAACCTACAAAGAAGGGGGAGGAAGCAGGATTGAATGAACAACAGTTTAAAGATGCCCTCAGTGAAAAAGGGATCCTCTTGACCGAACAGCAGCTGGAGCAATTCCGGATTTATTACAAGGAATTGGTCGAATGGAATGAAAAGATGAACCTGACGGCAATTACGGAGCAGCCAGCCGTTTACTTAAAGCACTTTTATGACTCGATCACTGCCGCGTTCTATTTGGATTTTACAAAGGCGATAAAGCTTTGCGACGTAGGAGCTGGCGCCGGATTCCCCAGCATCCCACTAAAAATTTGTTTTCCCCATATCGAAGTGACGATTGTGGATTCCTTGAACAAACGCATTCAGTTTCTGGAGCATTTGAGCGACAAGCTTGAACTTAATAAGGTAAAGTTCGTCCATTCAAGAGCAGAAGACTTTGGCCAGTCCCCGCACCGTGAAAGTTATGACTTGGTTACCGCACGTGCTGTAGCCAGATTGTCAGTTTTGGCTGAATTATGTGTGCCCCTTGTTAAAAAAGGTGGAGTGTTCGCGGCAATGAAAGCCGCATCTGCTGCAGACGAATTGGACGACGCAGAAAAAGCATTGCAGAAATTAGGTGTGAAATTGGATGCGGTGTATTCTTTCCTTTTGCCGATAGAAGAAAGCGAGCGTTATATTCAGGTTTTCAAAAAGTTCAAAGAAACGCCAAAGAAATACCCGAGAAAAGCGGGCGTTCCAAACAAATCCCCAATTTCTTAATGTTTCACGTGAAACATTTTACTTTCTAGGAACATCAGTGATTTAGATTCAGCAGCATAGTGAGCAAGTAAAAGGTGGTGCTTGAGGATGAAAAGTCCTTTTTCCCGTTTCTTCGGAGGCGGAGATAAAGCAAATGAGACAGCGAAGAAAGAAGCGGCAGAACCCAAATCTTCAGAAGAAGTCTTGAAGTTGCCGCTCGACAAAATACACGCCAACAAATTTCAGCCAAGAACAGTCTTTGACCAGGAGAAGATTGAAGAATTGGCGAGAACGATCCATGTCCATGGAGTCATCCAGCCGATTGTTGTCCGAAAATCCGGCACTGAAGGGGAGTATGAAATCATTGCTGGAGAACGTCGCTTCCGTGCAATGAAATCACTTGATTGGAAAGAAGTCCCGGCCATTATCCGTAACCTGAGTGATAAGGAAACTGCGTCCATTGCCCTGATCGAAAATCTTCAGCGGGAAGAACTGACTTCAATAGAAGAGGCTCACGCCTATCAAAATCTGTTAGAGATACAGGAAATTACGCAGGAGGCATTGGCTCAGCGTCTTGGCAAAGGGCAGTCTACTGTAGCCAATAAGCTGCGGCTATTGAAATTGCCGGAGGAGATTCAAACGGCTTTGCTGAATCGCCTGCTGACTGAACGGCATGCTCGAGCGCTGCTGCAGGTGAAAGATGCGGAAATGCAGAAACGGCTATTTGATGAAACAGTCGAAGAAAGCTTGAATGTAAAGCAGCTGGAAGTGAAAGTGGCAAAATTGCTTTCCACAGAACCCCAGAAACCGAAGGCACGCAGAAAAGCAGTCAGCAGAGATGTGCGAATTGCCATGAACACCATCAAAGAGTCATTGAATATGGTTTCCCAAAGCGGCATCGATTTGTCCACGGAGGAAGAAGAGCATGAAGAATATTATCAAATCACGGTGAAAATTCCGAAAAAGAAATCATAAATTGCTCTTTCCAGTATGGAAAGAGTTTTTTTAATGGCTTTGTCATCGTATTGTTGAAAAATTTTGATACAATAAGAAAATGGGAACCTAACAAAATAGCTAAAATAAGGGTTCCGCAGTAAAATGAAGAGAGTATTAAAGAAAGTTGGTGCAAGTGTGGGTAGAACTATTGCGATCGCCAATCAAAAGGGCGGCGTAGGAAAAACAACGTCTTCAGTGAACTTAAGTGCCTGCCTTGCTTATTTAGGCAAAAAAGTTCTGTTAATAGATATCGATCCTCAAGGAAATGCCACTAGTGGAGTGGGAGTAAACAAAGGGGATGTCAATCAGTGCATCTACGAAGTGTTAATTGACGATGTAGATGTGAAAAGCACAATTATGGAAACGAAAGTAGAAAATTTGCACGTGGTTCCTGCCACGATTTCATTAGCCGGAGCTGAAATTGAACTGGTGTCCACCATTTCAAGAGAAGCCCGCTTGAAAAATGCCCTGGAAGAAGTCAAAGATATGTACGATTACATAATCATTGATTGCCCGCCATCTTTAGGGTTGCTGACATTAAATTCGCTGACAGCTTCCGATGCAATTATTATCCCTGTGCAATGCGAGTACTATGCGTTAGAAGGACTAAGCCAATTATTAAGTACTATTCGCTTAGTGCAAAAGCATTTAAATCATGATTTAATGATTGATGGTGTCCTATTAACCATGTTAGATGCCCGGACGAACTTGGGAATTCAAGTCATCGAAGAAGTGAAAAAATATTTTCAGGACAAAGTTTATAAAACGATCATTCCAAGAAACGTAAGATTGAGTGAAGCACCGAGCCACGGAGAGCCAATTATTATCTATGATCCAAAATCCAGAGGCGCAGAAGTGTATTTAGAATTGGCGAAGGAAGTGATTCATAATGGCTAAAGGATTGGGAAAAGGCATTAATGCATTGTTTCCTGGCGAAACAATCAATGAAGCGGACAAAGTGAATCAAATCAGTGTCGGTGAAATCCGCACAAATCCGTACCAGCCACGGAAAATTTTTGACCAGGCAGCATTAGAGGAATTGGCGGAATCCATAAAAGAACACGGGATTTTGCAGCCGATTGTTGTAAGAAAAGCTGGCGAAAAGTTTGAATTGGTCGTAGGCGAACGCCGTTTCCGCGCAGCTAAATTGATCAAATTAAAAGAAGTTCCAGCTATTATCAAAGAGTTGACAGATCAGCAAATGATGGAACTTGCTATACTAGAAAACCTTCAACGGGAAGACTTAACGCCAATTGAAGAAGCGGAAGCTTACCAGAAACTGATGGAAGCATTGAATTTGACTCAGGAACAGCTGGCTTTCCGCTTAGGGAAAAGCCGTCCTCATATTGCAAACCATGTACGCCTGTTAGCTTTGCCTCAAAACGTCCGCAAACTAATCTCTGACAAGGAACTGTCAATGGGCCACGGCCGTACGTTATTGGGATTGAGAAGCAAGAAACTGATTCCGGAGACAGCTGAAAAAGTGGTTAAAGAAAATCTCAATGTGCGTCAGTTGGAGAATTTGGTACAGCGGTTAAATGAAGATGTTCCACGTGAAACAATTGAAAAAAAGAAAGATATTTTTATAGAAGAAAAACAATCTGAACTTAGAGATCGTTTTGGTACAAATGTACAAATTAAGAAAAACAAGAACAAAGGCAAGATCGAAATTGAATTTTTCTCAGAAGACGATTTAGAGCGTATTTTAGAATTGCTAAGCTGACGAGTGCCTATTTCCCGGAAAAGGGGAATAGGTTCTGTTTTTGATAGATGAAATACACGGCTAGTCAGAACACAGTGATTTATTCTCTATTAAAAAGAGGGAGAAGAGAGCCAGCCGGTAAGTAGAGCCTAGTGTAAGGGGGAGAAAAGCAGTGGTTCTCTTTGGGACGTTGATAAATGCGCTTTTAATTGTTGTGGGAACTATTCTTGGGAGAGCGCTTCGCAATATTCCTGAGAAGATGAAAGAAACGGTCATGTATGTAATTGGACTTGCAGTAGTAGTTCTCGGACTGCAGATGGGATTTGAAAGCCAAAACTTTGTCATTGTCATCATTAGCTTAGTGCTGGGTGCGGTCATTGGAGAATGGTCAGATATAGACGGCAAACTGAATGCGTTCGGCCATTGGATTGAACGCATGCTGGGAGCAAAAGAAAGCAAAGGCAGCATCGCTCAAGGATTTGTTACTGCAACATTGATCTTTGTAATTGGTGCGATGGGGATTATTGGGGCCATGGAAAGCGGCTTGAGCAATGAGCACGGTGTGTTGATTTCGAAAGGAATTATTGATGGATTTACGTCCATCGTCCTGGCTTCTACACTGGGTTTTGGAGTCTTGCTTGCAGCCATTCCGGTATTTGTCTATCAAGGGTTGATCGCTTTGTTTGCAACTCAAATCAGCCTTGCCATACCTGCTGATGCGCTTGATATGTTCATTATGGAAATGAGTGCCACGGGCGGCGTTATGATTGCCGCGATTGGTTTGAATATGATGGGTGTCACAAAAATTAGAGTGGCGAACTTGCTGCCGGGTATATTGGTTGTCGGAATTGTAGTTACCATTATTTATAAATTCAATTTGATGTGAAGGTGAAAGAGTGAATGTTGGAAAAATAACACAACAAATTCTAAGTGTGCTTTCAGATGAAGCAATGTGGATAGGCCTAATCGTCATTTTTCTGAAAGTGGTCTTGATAACAATAGCTGCGGTAGTTTTGGTGAAAGTACTGCGTGTGTTGATCCGGAAAACTTTTTCGGTACGAATTAAAGGTCCGATGCTTTATAACGAGCGGCGGCAGCAAACTTTATCGAAACTATTATCGAATGTCGTGGCGTATGTCGTTTATTTCATAGCGGGTGTTTCGATCCTGTCAACGTTTACAATTGATATTACCGGCTTGATCGCCGGGGCAGGGGTTCTGGGGCTGGCCATCGGTTTTGGTGCCCAGAACTTGGTGCGTGATGTCATCACCGGATTCTTTATTATTTTTGAAGATCAATTTTCGGTAGGAGATTATGTCCGGATTGGTGCTGCTGAGGGAACTGTAGAAGAAATTGGATTGCGGACGACAAAAGTAAAGGCTTGGACCGGAGAGTTGTTTATTTTTCCGAACGGCACGATTACGGATGTTGTAAATTTTTCAATCCATAATTCCATTGCAGTGGTCGATGTCAATATTTCGTATGAATCGGATATTACGCGTGTGGAAAGCTTGATCATGGAGTTTTTGGACAGCTTGCAGGATCGTTATGAACAAATCATCAAACCGGCAGAATTGTTAGGGGTCCAAAACTTAACAACCACGGAAATCGTCATGCGGATCACCGCAGAAACCTTGCCGATGCAGCATTTTGCTGTAGCCAGGGGGATGCGCCGTGATTTGAAAGATTTTCTGGATCAACGCGGGGTTGAAATTCCATATCCGCGCATGGTAATGATGCAGCGTTCTCCAGAAGAAGCTGCAACAGGAAAAGACGTGAAAGTTTAATAGAGGGAGGCAGACTCGTGGAAATGAAGGAGTTTGGGCTGAACGATATAGTTGAAATGAAAAAAGGCCATCCGTGTGGAGCCAATGCGTGGAAAATTATCCGCATGGGAGCTGACGTCCGGATTAAATGTGAGGGCTGCCAGCACAGTGTCATGCTGCCGCGCGTGGAATTCAATAAAAAAATGAAAAAAGTTTTGGTTAAAGCCGAAGCGGAATGAAAAATGGACAATTTCAGGTTTCGTTCTTATAATGAAATGGTTGTGTAAAAAATAATTCGTTTGATATAGAGGAAAGGTTGTGCATCCTATGGCATTAACTGCAGGGATTGTAGGATTACCAAACGTGGGGAAATCCACATTATTTAATGCAATTACGAAAGCGGGCGCTGAAGCGGCAAACTACCCGTTCTGTACAATAGATCCAAACGTCGGGATTGTTGAAGTTCCGGATGAGCGTCTTGATAAATTGACGGAATTGGTGGATCCGAAAAAAACCGTGCCAACGGCTTTCGAATTTACCGATATTGCAGGAATTGTTGAAGGCGCCAGCAAAGGCGAAGGCCTTGGGAACAAGTTCTTGTCCCACATCCGTGAAGTTGACGCAATCTGCCAAGTGGTTCGTTGCTTCGCTGACGACAACATTACGCACGTAACAGGTAAAGTAGATCCAATTTCTGATATTGAAGTCATTAACCTGGAATTGGTATTGGCAGATATGGAAAGCATCGAAAAACGCATTGCACGTGCTGCAAAATTGGTGAAGCAAAAAGATAAAGATGCGGTTGCTGAAGAACCTGTCTTGATGAAGTTGCGTGAAGCTTTTGAAAACGGAGATTTGGCGCGTTCAATCGACTTCACAGAAGATGAACTGCGCATTGCCAAAGGTTTGAACCTATTGACACTTAAACCGATGCTCTACGTAGCAAACGTTTCTGAAGATGAAATCGCAGATGCCGATAACAACGAATATGTTCAAAAGGTTCGCGAGTTCGCCGCTAAGGACAATGCAGATGTGATCGTGATTTGTGCAAAGATCGAGGAAGAAATGGCTGAACTTGAAGACGAGGAAAAAGAAATGTTCCTTGAAGAGCTGGGCATTAAAGAGTCTGGGTTGGACCAATTGGTCAAAGCTTCATACAGCCTCCTTGGATTAGCAACTTACTTTACTGCAGGCGTTCAGGAAGTGCGTGCATGGACATTCAAAAAAGGCATGAAAGCACCACAATGTGCCGGCGTTATCCACTCTGACTTTGAACGCGGATTTATCCGTGCCGAAACGGTTGCCTACGAAGAACTGGTCGAAGCCGGATCAATGGCATCAGCTAAAGAAGCAGGGAAAGTGCGTCAAGAAGGCAAAGAATACATCGTCAAAGACGGCGACGTAATGCTATTTAGATTTAACGTCTAAAAGCGGAGGCGCCTGTCCAGTCCCGACAAGCGCTGGAGACCCTGCAGGTAATGGCGTACTTTGCCATTGCAGGCAGGGTCGAAGCGACTCGAGGGACTAGGTGCCGCAGCTGGATAAGTCTAAAAGCGGAAACGACCGTCATGCTCCGACAGGCGTAAGACGATCTGGCGAAGCGGCGTATTTTTGCCGCACAGCCAGAGTGGCTTACGACCCGAGGAGCAGGTCGCTGCAGCTGGATAACTAAAAGCGGAAACGACCGTTATATTCATCGGAAGTTCAGATTTGCAGTACCACAAAACTAAAAAATAACCGGGTGCATTGTTGCATCCGGTTTTTGCATGGAGGAATAGGAAATGTTGTTATTTGCATACGGAACGCTGAAACGCGGCGGGAAGTATCATTGTTATTTGGAAGAAGCGGAATTAGTGGAGGAACACGCGACGGCAAAAGGAAGTTTGTATGATACAGGACTGGGCTACCCGGCCATGGCTTTAGCGGGCAGCGGACAAGTTGAAGGGGAAGTCTATGAAATTCCGGATGTCCTTTGGCCGGCGTTGGATTACCTGGAGGATTATTCTGGAAACCCCGAAAAAGATCTATACGATAAAGTGGCAATTGAGGTAGAAGCTAGCGGCAAAGTTATGGAAACAGTGGTTTATATTGCAAAAGACGAAAAGCTGCTGAAAGAACAGATTCCAACAGGAAAATGGGATGTTGCCTATTCTGTTATATAGAAAAAGCGCCGCTGTTAGTCGCCGCTTTCGGATTCAGGATAGCTATCGTAAACATGAAGGCGCGGCAGTGATGGATCATCGATGATCCAGGCCGCGTTTTTTTCTTTGCGCAATTCACAGAACATGACAAAGTCGCCGAAAGCGCCTGCCGTCAGCATCGCACCCAACAGGACCAGCACTTGGCTGTCGAACCAAAAGCCCAATACAGTGGGAAAGAAGGCCGTGGTCCAAAACGGCAGCAGCAGAACTTTGCGCATGGCATGATTTTGGACAGGGCGGCTGGTGGTGGCATAAGCGATGCCCATTTTCAAACTGATGCCATAATTCAATGAAGAAACCGGGACTTTTCCAAAGACTACAAAACCGATTAAATGGAAAACTTCATGAACCACTATCAACACCACGTAGCCAATCAGAAAAAAGAGGATTCCGCCCAAGGAAAAATGGAATACTAAGGGTTCGTTGAAAAAATGATAGGCCGCTGCAAATGCCACCAGCAAAAAAACGTTGAACCAAAGTGCTTTAGGCGCTATTTCGTCTATTTTCAATTCAATGATGTGGGAAGGTGTCATGGCTTCACGTCCTTTAATGTATATGAAGAAGTATAGAGGATTTAGCCTGTAAAATCATACTTGCGAGCCTATGTGAGTTGTGATACAATACAGTGATGTGAGTAATATTTATGAATTGCTTGCTCCTTGCCCGCTGGATACAGCAGGGCCCAAGTCCATGAGGAGGTGACAACACGATGAGAGAATATGAATTAATGTATATCATTCAGCCTGCAATTGAAGAGGAAGCGAAGAAAACTCTAGTTGAGCGTTTCAACGACATCCTTACTTCTAACGGTGCTGAAATCATCGAGTCGAAAGAGTGGGGTAAACGTCGTTTAGCTTATGAAATCAACGATTTACGTGAAGGTTTCTACCAGATCGTAAAAGTAAACGCTGGTTCTGAAGCTATCAACGAATACACACGTCTTGCGAACATTAACGAAGACATTATTCGTCATATCGCTGTACGCAAAGACGCGTAAACAGGATACTGGCACTGCAATTTTTTTGACTTGAAGGAGGTTGAATTCTGATGATTAACCGAGTTGTTTTAGTCGGAAGACTGACAAAAGATCCAGATCTTCGTTACACACCAAGCGGCGCGGCAGTTGCCCGTTTTACATTAGCTGTAAACCGGACATTCTCGAATGCTCAAGGTGAACGCGAAACTGATTTCATTAATTGTACCGTTTGGCGCAAACAAGCTGAAAACACAGCAAATTTCCTGAAAAAAGGAAGCTTGGCTGGCGTTGAAGGCCGCATCCAGACAGGTAGCTACGAGGGACAAGACGGGAAACGCGTTTATACGACAGAAGTAGTGGCGGACAGTGTTCAATTTCTTGAACCGAAAAGCGCCAATACGGACCGTTCACAAGGACAGCAGCCTTCCTATCAACAGAACAACCAATCACCGAGCCCAAGTCAGCAAAATCATACCCGTGTAGATGAAGATCCATTCTCAAGCGGCAGCGGCCCGATAGAAGTATCGGATGACGATTTGCCGTTCTAAGATGAATTGAATCTGACGATCAACTTTTAAGTAAAGGAGGTAATTCGATATGGCACCACGTCGCGGAGGAAAAAAACGGAAAAAGGTTTGTTACTTCACTTCCAACAACATCACGCACATTGACTATAAAGATACTGACCTTTTGAAGAAATTCATTTCTGAAAGAGGAAAAATCTTGCCACGTCGTGTTACAGGCACTAGCGCTAAATGGCAACGTAAGTTGACAATCGCTATCAAACGCTCACGTATCATGGCACTTCTACCGTTTGTTGCGGAAGAAAGATAATTAAAGAAAAGCGAAAGCGCCTGGAATATAGGTGCTGGAGTCTGGACAATGATTTCAAAAAGACCGGGAAACCGGTCTTTTTTTTTGTCCTGAAAAATAGCATGGGTTAGTTCAATGGTGAAAAACTAAAAAAAGTTGCGCAGATGATGATATAAGTTAAACTAAAGAAACAAAATTTTACCCACCGCTTTGGGTAGAGCAAAGACGAGTGCTGCTGCGACGTCCTGCCTCACCAGCTGCAGGACCCGCATCCCTGAAAGAGGAGCTGATTTGCGGAATGCCAGCAGGCGAAGATCATTAGTTCAACTCATAGAGTTTGCGGAATCTCCAAGTAAGGAACATTCCTTTTTAAGAAATCAAAAAATTGTACGCTTTGTGTCATCTTCCGCTTTAGAGCAGCTGTACTTTCCCCCCGGTACCGCTCATTTTGTTCAGGTTCTTGAATCATGGTACAATTACAAGGATGAAATCTGCCCGAAAGAGGGGAAAAACCAGTCATATGCAAAATCAACAAACGCGACAACTTACAAACGGGGCAATGATGGCCGCGGTGTTTACCGTCCTGCTGGCAATCTCGGTATACGTGCCTGTGTTAAGTATAGTAAGTACTTTGATTCTAGCATTGCCGGTCGCTTGGTATAGCGCCAAGTATCCGTGGAAAGCTTCGGCGCTTTTCGCATCGGTCTGTCTGGTGCTGTCCTTTATCATCGGCGGTCTCTTGTCAGTGCCGCTAGCATTGATTCATGTGCCGTTGGGATTGGCGATTGGTATTTCGATTTATTATAAAAAAAGCAAATTATTTATGTTTATGGGGGCCAGCATCGTTTTGCTGGTGTCCTTGATGATCCAATACGTGGCTTCGATTGCACTTTTTGGCATCAACGTACTGGAAGAGTTTTCGGCCATGTTCGATCAATCCTACGAGCAGACGGGTGCAATGATGGAGCGTTTTGGGGCTTCTGAAACTTCTATGGAAGAATACAATGAACTTGTGGCGCAACTGCAGTTTTCGTTTGAGACTATGTTGCCGGTGTTATTGGTGCTGGGCGTTTTCATGTCAGTATGGGTCCTATTGCTGATCCTGCTGCCGATTTTAAAGCGTCTTGGAATAGCGGCTCCTAAGTTTCCGCCGTTTCGCAGCATGAAATTGCCAAAATCTGTTTTATGGTATTATTTAATCGTGTTGCTTGTTTCCTTGTTATCGGAATTCGAACCAGGAACAATGGCATATATGATTTTCATGAACGCAACCGTGCTGCTTCAATTCTTGCTGTTTTTGCAAGGTATTTCTTTCTATCACTTCTATATCCACCAGGAAGGCTGGCCAAAATGGGTGACAGTGCTGGTGACAATATTGGCATTGCCGCTGCAGTCATTTACGAGTATTGTCGGAATCGTAGACCTTGGATTCGATATCCGGGGCTGGGTCAAGCGGGCACACGAGTTTAAAGGAAAATAAGGAGCTGAAGAATAATGTCGGCTTTTTTTAGAAAAAGAAAACTTCGATATCCGCTTATCGCGCTGCTGGCTCTTGGTATGGCTGCAGCGATTCTGATTTCGCTTTGGTCGGAATGGGCAGCTGGGATTTTTACGCTGCTTTTTACGCTTGCTTTTACGGCAGCTTGGGTGACGGAAAGAAGAGTTTATGAAGCTACTGAAAAACACATTGAAACTTTGTCATACCGGATGAAAAAAGTCGGAGAAGAAGCACTGCTTGAGATGCCGATCGGAATTTTGCTGGTCAATGAAAAATACGATATCGACTGGGCAAATCCATATATGACGTCGACTCTCGAGTACGATACGCTGATCGGCGAGTCTCTCTACACGTTGTCGGATGATTTTCATACACTTGTGAAATCCGATGAAGCCAAAGAAGCGACCATTGCTTTGGGGGAGCGTAAGTACCGCGTTTATTATAAATCGGATGAACGCTTGTTTTATCTTTTTGATATTACGGAACAAGTGGAAATCGAGACGCTTTATTATGCAGACCGTACCGTCATCGGTATTTTATTCATCGATAACTATGATGAGCTTGCGCAGGGCATGGACGATCAGACCCGCAGCAATCTAAACAGCCTGGTCACTTCACTCGTTAACCAATGGGGCGCTAATCATGGCGTATTTGTAAAACGCATTGCGTCCGACCGTTTTATGGCAGTCTTTAATGAATCCATTTTGAAAGACTTGGAGCTGTCGAAGTTCGCCATCCTGGATGATATTCGCGAAGTCACCGCCAAAGACAATTTGGCATTGACCTTGAGCATCGGGGTAGGTGCGGGCTCTGCATCACTTGTCGAACTTGGCGGCCTGGCTCAATCAGGCCTGGACCTGGTACTCGGCCGTGGCGGGGATCAGGTGGCCATCAAGCATCCGAGCGGAAAAGTGAAATTTTACGGCGGCAAGACCAACCCGGTTGAAAAACGGACACGGGTCCGGGCACGAGTCATTTCACACGCGCTGCGTGACCTGATCCAGGAAAGTGACCAGGTGTTTGTCATGGGCCATAAAATGCCCGATATGGATTCGATCGGCGCCGCAGTCGGAGTTGCCAAAATGGCTGCCATGAATAAAGTCAAAGGCCGGATCATCATTGATTTTGATGAATATGACCGCAGTGTCATGAGGCTCATGGAAGCGATTGAAGGCGCGCCTGAGCTGTTTGAGCAGTTTATCACGCCGGAAGAAGCGCTGGCGGATATGACCGAACATTCACTGCTTGTTGTGGTGGATACGCACAAGCCGTCCATGGTTATCGATGAACGGGTCCTCCAGCGCATGGAACGGGTCGTTTTAATCGACCACCACCGGAGAGGCGAGGAATTTATCACCAATACGATGCTGGTCTATATGGAGCCTTATGCTTCCTCGACTGCTGAACTGGTGACTGAGCTAATCGAATACCAGCCGAAGCACGAAAAACTGTCTATGCTGGAAGCGACCGCAATGCTCGCTGGAATTATTGTGGATACCAAAAGCTTTACCTTGAGGACGGGTGCACGGACTTTTGAAGCCGCGTCTTATCTGCGTTCGAATGGAGCCGATACGGTGCTCGTCCAGCGCATTCTGAAAGAAGATCTGGAAACGTACGTAGAACGTGCGAAAATCGTCCAGACAGTGGAATTTGTCGGAGACGGCATCGCCATTGCCAGAGGCGAGCCAGACCGCGTCTACAGCCCGGTTCTGATTGCACAGACAGCAGATATTCTGCTGACGATGAAAGACGTCAACGCATCCTTTGTGGTGGCTGAGCGTTCAGAAGGCGGCATCGGCATCAGTGCGCGGTCGCTCGGTGAAATAAATGTCCAGATCATTATGGAGAATCTCGGCGGCGGGGGCCATTTAACCAATGCAGCCACCCAGATGCCGAATGCAACAATAGAAGAAGCCGTTGAGCAGTTAAAAGCGGCTATTATGGAAGCTCATGAAGGAGGAACAAACGAATGAAAGTGATATTCTTGAAAGACGTAAAAGGCAAAGGCAAAAAAGGTGAAATTAAAAATGTGGCGGATGGCTACGCGCATAACTTCCTGCTAAAAAACAATTTGGCGATCGAAGCAAACCAGGCAACGATCAGCAAATTGGACGGCCAGAAGAAAAAAGAACAAAAAGAAGCCGATAATGAGCGCGAGGAAGCGGAACAGCTGAAAGAAAAGCTGGAAAGCCTGACCATCGAATTGACGGCTAAATCCGGAGAAGGCGGACGCCTTTTCGGATCGATCACCACAAAACAGGTAGCCACAGCTCTTGAGAAAAAACACGGCATTAAATTAGACAAGCGCAAAATGGATTTGGATGATGCAATCCGCGCACTTGGCTATACCAATATTCCAGTAAAACTGCATCATGATGTGACCGCTACGCTTCGAGTTCATGTTACTGAAGAAGCGTAAGGTGGGAGACCAATGAACGAAATGATAGATCGTGTCCCCCCGCACAACCATGAAGCCGAGCAATCGGTAATTGGCGCCATCTTTTTAGAGCCGCCTTCTCTTATTACGGTTGCCGAAATCGTCATGGCGGAGGATTTTTACCGGATTGCCCATCAAAAGATTTTCCAGACGATGCTGAATTTATCGGATCACGGAAAAGCGATTGATGTGGTGACCGTGACAGAAGAGCTTTCTGTCAAAAAAGAACTGGAAGACGTTGGCGGCTTATCGTACTTAACGGAAATTGCCAACGCCGTACCAACAGCAGCAAACGTTGCGCATTATGCCCATATCGTCGAAGAGAAAGCGCTGCTGCGCCGCCTCATCCGGGTAGCGACAACGATTGTGGAAGATGGCTTTACACGTGAAGACGAAGTGGAAGCATTGCTTTCCGAAGCGGAAAAGAAAATGATGGAAGTCTCGAGCCGGAAAAAAGCCGGTGACTTTACCCACATCAAAGATGTCCTGGTCAAGACCTACGACAACATCGAATTGCTGCATACCCGTAAAGGGGACGTCACAGGCATCCCTACAGGCTTCCGCGACCTTGATAAGATAACAGCAGGGTTTCAGCGCAACGACCTCATCATCGTGGCTGCACGGCCTTCTGTTGGTAAGACGGCTTTTGCTTTGAACGTTGCGCAGAACGTCGCGACGAAAACCGACGAAAACGTCGCCATCTTCAGTCTGGAGATGGGTGCTGAGCAGCTGGTCATGCGTATGCTTTGTGCGGAAGGCAATATCGATGCGCAGGTGCTGCGTACCGGTGCGCTTCAAAACGAAGACTGGCGCAAGCTGACGATGGCTATGGGAAGTTTGTCGAATGCCGGAATCTTCATCGATGATACACCGGGAATCCGGGTCAATGATATTCGCGCCAAATGCCGCCGTCTGAAACAGGAATACGGCCTCGGCATGATCATGATCGACTACCTTCAATTGATAGCGGGACCCGGTAAATCCGGCGAAAACCGCCAGCAGGAAGTATCGGATATTTCCCGTTCCCTAAAAGGGCTGGCGCGTGAACTGGAAGTGCCGGTCATCGCTTTGTCTCAGCTGTCCCGTGGAGTGGAGCAGCGGCAGGACAAACGGCCGATGATGTCGGATTTGCGTGAATCCGGAAGTATTGAGCAGGATGCCGATATCGTATCCTTTCTGTACCGCGAAGATTATTACGACAAAGAAACCGAAGACCAAAACATGATTGAAATCATCATCGCCAAACAGCGTAACGGCCCGACCGGTACGGTAAAACTGGCTTTTGTGAAAGAATACAATAAATTCGTCACCATCGACTGGAGCGAACATGAATCCGGCGGAGACTTTTAAACACGAACATTAAATGTGGTAACACATTTATATGTTCGTGTTTTCTTCTGTTTTGTATTGACGATTGCCGGTTCTATTGGTACAATAAACACTGTTTGAGACAGGGCATATGCCTAACGGAGGTGCGGACGATGACATCAGTCGTAGTAGTAGGAACGCAATGGGGAGACGAAGGAAAAGGGAAAATCACTGATTTTCTATCTGAACATGCAGAAGTGATTGCACGTTACCAAGGCGGGAACAACGCTGGACATACCATTATTTTTGGTGGAGAAACGTACAAATTGCATTTGATTCCTTCAGGGATTTTCTATAAAGATAAAACATCAGTAATCGGAAACGGCATGGTCGTGGATCCGAAAGCGCTAGTGAAAGAATTAAAAGGCCTTCATGACCGTGGAGTGACAACAGAGAACTTGCGCATTTCCAACCGCGCACACGTCTTATTGCCATACCACATCAAGCAGGACGAAGTGGAAGAAGAACGCCGCGGAGCAAATAAAATCGGAACAACAGGCAAAGGCATCGGGCCTGCTTATATGGACAAAGCAGCACGTGTCGGAATTCGCATGGCGGATTTGTTGGATCATGTTGTGTTCGAAGAAAAACTGCGCATGAACCTGAAAGAGAAAAACCGTCTGTTCGAGAAGTTTTATGAAACAGAAGGCTTTACTGTAGAAGAAATCATGGAAGAGTATTATGCATACGGCCAGGAAATCGCCAAATACGTAACAGACACATCAAAAGTGTTGAATGATGCAATTGACTCAGGTCTGCGCGTCCTGTTTGAAGGCGCTCAAGGCGTTATGCTCGATATCGATCAGGGAACTTACCCGTTTGTTACATCTTCCAACCCGGTAGCGGGCGGAGTAACAATCGGTGCAGGTGTTGGCCCGACAACAATCCAGCACGTTATCGGTGTCTGCAAAGCCTACACGTCACGCGTCGGCGACGGACCGTTCCCGACAGAATTGCACGATGAAGTGGGCCAGCAGATCCGCGAAGTCGGCAAAGAATACGGAACAACAACAGGACGTCCACGCCGCATCGGCTGGTTCGACAGCGTGGTTGTACGCCACGCAAGACGCGTCAGCGGTTTGACGGATTTGACAGTCAACTCAATCGACGTTTTGACAGGCCTTGATACAGTGAAAATTTGTACGGCTTACCGCTACCAGGGAGAATTGATCACGGAATACCCAGCAAACCTGCGTATGCTGGATGAGTGCGAACCGGTATACGAAGAGCTTCCAGGCTGGTCGGAAGATGTAACAAGCTGCAAATCATTGGACGAACTTCCTGCAAATGCGCGCCATTACCTGGAACGCATCGCTCAATTGACAGGTGTTCAGATTTCCATTTTCTCAGTCGGTCCTGACCGCAACCAAACAAACATTGTTACGAGTGTTTGGAGATAATTTCTTAAAACTTAAGGAGAGCAGGCCGGAAGAAATGCTCCAGTCGGACACTTTCTTCTAAAAAGGGCTGGGCCTTAACCAAAAGTCTAAAGTATAATTCATAAAAACTTTCCAGAAAGCAGTCGCCATTAGGCGGCTGCTTTTTGCCGTTTACTTTTTTCGGAAAGAAAAAGAGGAGGGAAGAACGGTGTGTGGCGAATATGACAGGGAAAAGACGGGCATGTAACCGTAGCATGACAATGAAGCTTGAGTAGTCTTCTCAAGGTTTCTCGAGCCGGTGCTTGGACACAGCCGCTGAATAGGTGCGAAACGGCCTAAAGAATGATAAAGTATAGGGTAGTAAAGAGTGTTCAATGGGAAAAACAGGGTGTAAGCGGAACGAAAAAAGGGGAGAAAAATGATGAGTAAAACAATATTGGTTGTAGACGATGAGAAGCCGATTGCAGATATTCTGCAGTTTAACTTAAAAAAAGAAGGATTTAATGTAGTGTGTGCTTACGACGGAGACGAAGCGATCAAGATTGCAGGAGAAATCCAGCCGGACTTGATGCTGTTGGATATTATGCTGCCGAACCGTGACGGCATGGAAGTTTGCCGTGAAATCCGCAAAAAATTTGATTTTCCAATTATCATGTTAACGGCAAAAGACTCGGAAATTGACAAGGTTCTTGGCCTCGAATTGGGTGCGGATGATTATGTCACAAAGCCTTTTTCGACGCGTGAATTGATTGCTCGCGTAAAGGCGAATTTGCGCCGCCAAAATATTGCGCCTGCTGAAGACGAAGGGCAAAATTCAAATGACATCCAGGTCGGCTCTTTGACGATTCAACCGGATGCCTATCTTGTTTTGAAGCGTGAGGAAACGATTGAGTTGACGCACCGCGAATTTGAATTGCTTCATTACCTGGGCAAACATATTGGCCAAGTTATGACCCGCGAGCATTTGCTTCAGACAGTATGGGGCTATGATTATTTTGGCGATGTCCGGACAGTGGATGTTACCATCCGACGCCTGCGCGAAAAAATTGAAGACAACCCAAGCCATCCTGCGTGGATCGTGACGCGCCGCGGTGTCGGGTATTATTTACGAAATCCTGAGCAGGAGTAAGTGAATGTCAAAAGTTAATTTTTTAAAATCGATACATGTAAAATTTGTCTTAATTTATATATTGCTGATTCTTTTGGCCATGCAGATTATTGGACTTTACTTTGCGCAGCAGCTGGAAGAAACACTTAAAGGGAATTTTGAAGGCTCCATTAGAGACCGGATGGAAATCATCGAATTCAGTGTCCGGGAAGAAATGATCAAAGAGCGCACAGATGAAGATCCGACGCTCGAGCAGACTTTGCGGACGGTGCTGTATGGCTTTCAGTCAGCCGATATCACTGAAATACGAGTCGTCGATACGCGCTACAGCATTCTGGCATCTTCAGACATCGAAAACCAGTCGTTGGTCGGGCAGCGTTCGACAACCGATTTGGTCCGGCGTTCCATCATCGGAGAAACTGAACTGGAGCAAACCTTTGTCGATGAGGCAAGCGATGAGCGGATTTGGGTGCGTGCTCAGCCAATCATTGCAGCAGGCGGAGAAGTAATTGGAACCCTGTACGTCGTGGCAGAGGTTGAAAATGTCTATGACCAGATGGATGACATCAACTCCATTCTCGCAGTCGGAACCGCAATTTCTCTGGTCATAACCGCAATTTTAGGGATCTTGGTGGCCCAGACCATTTCGCGGCCGATTGCGGATATGCGGAGACAGGCGCAGGCGATGGCAAAAGGCAATTTCTCGCGTAAAGTACGGGTTTACAGCGATGACGAAATTGGACAACTCGCGCGTGCCTTTAACCATTTAACCAACAGGCTGCAGGAATCCCAGCAGTCGACGGAAAGTGAACGCCGAAAACTGGCATCGGTTCTTTCCAATATGACAGATGGCGTTCTGTCCACAGACAGACGGGGACGAATTATTTTAATCAACGATCCTGCGCTGCAATTGCTGAATGTTTCACGTGAAACGGTGATTAACCGCCCCGTAACGAGCATTTTGGGGCTGGAAGAAGAATATACGTTTGAAGATTTGATTGATATGAAAGAAGCGGTGACGCTTGATTTCAGTTCGTACGAACAAAGCACCTTATTGCGGACGACGTTTTCGGTCATCCAAAAAGAAACCGGATTTGTCAACGGACTGATTGCGGTACTGCATGACAACACAGAGCAGGAAAAAATCGATATGGAACGCCGCGAATTTGTGGCCAATGTATCGCATGAACTGCGGACACCGTTAACTACGATGCGCAGTTATTTGGAAGCTTTGGCTGATGGCGCATGGCAGGATCCGAATCTGGCACCGAATTTCCTGAATGTCACGCAAACAGAAACCGAGCGGATGATCCGGCTTGTCAACGATTTGCTGAAGCTGTCGAAAATGGATTCAAGCGAGAGCGAATTGAGCAAAGAAATGGTCGAATTCAATGTGTTTTTCAATCGCATCATTGACCGTTTTGAAATGTCGAAATCACATAAAGTCCTTTTTGAACGGCATTTGCCGAAAGAACAGTATTTTGTAGAAATCGATCCGGATAAATTGACGCAAGTGATTGATAACATCATCTCCAATGCCTTGAAATATTCTCCGGAAGGCGGCAAAGTCCGCTTCGGGATGACGGTGGAAGAAGGATTCCTATTGATCCAAATCAGTGATCAAGGAATGGGAATCCCGAAAGAAAACGTGGACCGTATTTTCGATCGTTTTTACCGGGTTGACCGGGCGCGGTCCCGTGAAATGGGCGGCACTGGTTTAGGATTGGCCATTTCAAAAGAAATGATAAATGCGCATGGCGGGGTTATTTGGGCGGAAAGCAAGTATGGAAAAGGCACAACAATCTTCTTCACGCTGCCTTTCGAGATGGATGATGGTGGAGGTGAGTGGGATTGAAATACGTAGAGCAAATTAAATCGATTGCCCTATTTTTACTGATCCTTCTCAGCCTGGCGTTAACTTTTACCATCTGGACATTTACTCCTTCCCACGAAACGATTGAGCCGTCGACTACAGTCGATGAGCCGATTGCAGATACCAAGAACACCGAGGAAATTGTTCGCCCGGTAAAATTGCTGTTCCATAACGGAGAAGCAGCTACTGGAACTACCGACCAAAGCAATGTCCAACTGCTGCTTGATGCACTGGAGCAATGGCAGATTGAGGATTTAAGGCTGGTGCAGGAAGAAGCGACACCTGAAACGATGGAGTCCTATATGCACAGCTCAAACCGGGCAGTCGTCTATTATCCAGGGCTTGTTCCTTTGCCAGTGTTTGATACGATGACGAACATCGTCGATACGACGATTCCTGAGTCGTCATTTGATCGGATTGTCATCGAATGGGAAGCACCTGCCAACGGCCAGCCGGCAATTTATTTTATCAATACCGTTTCCGGCAGAATTTATAAAGCCACTATTCCAGCCCAAAACCTGAGACAATTCCAAACGGATATCTTAGCAGAAGCTGCAGAATACGAAACTTATATCACCAATGAGGCAATCGGCTCCTTGCCGGTCTATGTGCAGGCAGACGAAGCCGAGAAAGCAACTGTCAATTATTTGCCGGAAGAAACATCGACTTCGCAATTTGCCGAAGTTTTATTGGATGGCCCAGCGTTGGCATTGTCGGCAGATTTGACAACACAGGAATATACAGATGATTCTGGTGCGTTGATGAGAGAAAATCCGAACAGCAAAAGCATCCTTTACATTCAGCCGAGAGCGGAAACCTCAGATCCAGCGATTCCATCGGATCTGGTATTCGATTCCATCAACTACGTGAACGGACACGGCGGCTGGACAGATCGATATATTTACGCCGGCATGAACTCCGTGAACCAGCAGATCAAGTATCAGCTGTATTTTGCAGATTTGCCGGTCTTCAGTTCGACCACTGCTGCGTCGCTCGATCTTATTTGGGGAATAGATGAAGGGGAAGAGCAGGCTTACAGCTATAACCGGCCGGTCTATCAACTGGATTCGGAAGTGGATAGCACGACGGCGGTGCTTGCCTCCGGCGAAGAAGCTTTAGACGCCATCGCACAAATCGATAACCAGGATTTATCCGCCATCACGGATGTTACTCCCGCGTATAAACTGACGCGCGGTGAAGACGGTTTGCTGATCACTTTCGAGCCGGTCTGGTATTTTAAAGCGGATGGTGCGTGGACTGAACTGACGAGTGAATTGACAGGAGGCCGTGAACTTGGATTGGAATAAAACCAAGAGCATCTTTATTATTGTCTTTTCTATTTTAAATGTCTTTTTATACTCCTTGTATTTGGACCGTTATACAGAAGCAGAAAATTTAGAGGAACTTTCGGAATCCACGGTGGATGATAAGCTGGATGCTGATGATATCACCTATTCGAATCTCCCGGAAGATGTCGAGGGTATGCCTTATATTCGTGGGGAAACAAAAGTGTTCACCGCGAAAGATGCACCGACAGGAAATGTTCAAGTCAGTGTGCAGGCCGGCAAAAAGCTGCAGGTTGCTTATGAAGAACCTGTTTCACCAGAAGGAGAAGCGGAAAGTGCAGAAGCATTGGATGCTTTCGTTGAAGAAGTCGTCCATGAAGGCACTTCTTACGAGCTATGGGAAATTGATGAAGAACAAAACAAAGCCGTTTATTTCCAGAACTTTGATGGCAACACGCTGTACTTTAGCGAGGATGGAAAAGTGACCGTGTATTGGAACAACGATGGGGATATTGTCCGCTACGAACAAACGATGTACACCGACATTATCGAAAACCAGGAGCCAAAGGAACTGGTGACTGCCATCACGGCAATTCACACGCTTTACCAAAAAAATGAACTGGAACGCGACTTGACCATCAATAAAACAGACTTGGGCTATTCCGTCCATGTACAAGTATCGGAAAATCGTCAAATGTTTGTCCCGACCTGGCATATTCAAGCAGAGCTTTCAGATGGCAGCCGCGAAGATTATTTCGTAAATGCCGTCAAAGATGGCGTTCTTGAATTGAACAAGGAAGAAGATGAACCAGAAGAGGAAGAACAGTAAGGAGATTTTTGCTATGCAATTCAGTGTATTAGCCAGCGGCTCGAGCGGCAATGCCACTTATATAGAAAATGGGGAGCATTCCTTCCTGGTCGATGCGGGACTCAGCGGCCGCAAGATGGAAGAACTGTTTGCAGCCATCGGCAAAAAAATGAGCGATTTGGATGGGATTCTCGTGACGCATGAACATAGCGACCACATCAAAGGGCTTGGCATCGTCGCACGCAAGCACAAAGTGCCGATTTATGCCAACGCCAAAACGTGGACTGCGATGGATGGGCTGGTCGGAGCGATTCCGCTGGAGCAGCGATTCCATTTTGATATGGACACGGTGAAGACTTTCGGTTCGCTTGATATTGAATCGTTTGCCGTCTCGCATGATGCAGCTGATCCAATGTTCTATGTATTTCATGCAGGTGGCCGGAAGCTGTCGTTGATCACGGATACGGGCTATGTCAGCGACCGGATGAAAGGCATTATCCAGGCTTCAGATTCCTATGTGTTTGAAAGCAACCATGACGTAGGGATGCTGCAGATGGGCCGCTATCCATGGTCTGTCAAACGCCGGATTTTAAGCGATGTCGGCCACGTATCAAACGAAGACGCGGCGGTGGCAATGAGCGAAGTGCTCGCTGAAAAACCGACGCGCATTTACTTGTCGCATTTGAGCAAAGACAACAACATGAAGGATCTCGCGCGCATGAGTGTAGAGCAAACCTTGCAGACAAAAGGCATCATCGTCGGGGAATACGTCGATCTTCTCGATACCGACGCAAATGTGCCGACCAAGTTAATTGTAGTGTAATGAACAGCCGGAAGCGGATCAGCTTCCGGCTGTTTTTCTTTAGAAAGAGCGAATTAGCTTTTGTCAGGCATCAACCGTGTTGCTTTCCGTTCTGGCACTCGCTTTCGGGCCCACAGGATGTGGGTCATGCAGATGGAGCGACAGGACGTCGCGATTCCAAGATTATAATCTATAAAAAAAGTCTCCAACTCTTCCAGCTTGCTTTGTCTGTTTCGAATTTCTACACTAAGGTTAAACAAATAGAAGATGGAGGAAGGATGAACGCAATGGGCTATTACAATCAAACACCGAACGGCCGCCAGAGGCCAAGCCGTTTGGGCACATTTGCTGCGGGTGTGGCCGGAGTAGCGGCTGGTGCTTTATTGGTATGGTTATTGTTTTATTCGATGCCCGGATTGATACTGGACAATGGCAACGAGACGCAAATCGTCCAGCAGGATACCGAGGGACGCTCCGAGTCGGTCTCAGTTGATATCACAACAGATGTGACAGAAGCGGTCGAGATTGCGGCGGACGCGGTCGTAGGCGTCACCAATTTGCAGGCAGCGGGTGATTTCTGGTCCCAACAATCGCCCGAACAGGAGCAGGAAGTCGGAACGGGATCTGGTGTTATTTACAAAAATGAAAACGGCACGGCGCACGTAGTGACCAATCACCATGTCATTGACGGCGCCAGCGGCATTGAAGTGACTTTGTCGGATGGCACTAAAGTGGACGCAACGGTGGTCGGCAGCGATATTTGGACAGACCTCGCCGTTCTTGAAATGGATGGAGCGGACGTGCAGGCTGTGGCCCAATTTGGCGACTCGGATGCCTTGAAGCAAGGCGAGACGGTGATCGCAATCGGCAATCCCTTAGGCCTTGATTTTTCGGGCTCGGTGACAACTGGAGTGGTTTCCGGAACAGACCGTGCAGTGCCGGTTGACTTGGACGGAGATGGCCAGGAAGATTGGCAGGCTGAAGTGTTGCAGACAGATGCAGCAATCAACCCAGGCAACAGCGGCGGTGCGTTGGTCAATCTGGCGGGCCAGCTGATTGGCATCAACTCGATGAAAATTGCGACATCATCAGTGGAAGGCATCGGCTTTTCAATTCCAATCAATTCCGCAATGCCGGTTATCAGTTCGCTTGAAGCAAATGGAGAAATGATCCGGCCTTCTATGGGCATCACGCTGCTTGATTTGATTCAAGTGCCGCGCATGGATCGCGAAGAGACCTTAAACTTGCCTGAAGACGTCACAACGGGCGTTGTGGTCAATTCAGTGGTTGATGGATCAGCGGCAGCTGCAGCCGGTATGGAGCAGTTTGACGTCATTGTGGAGATGGATGGTGTTGCAATCACGGATATCATCGAATTGCGTCAGCATTTGTATAATGAAAAGACAATTGGCGACACGATGACAGTCAGCGCTTATCGCAATGGAGAGCTGATGGAGTTTGAGCTGGAACTTGTTGATAATTCAGCGTTATAGAAAAGCAGATAGACAGCCTGTGTAGAATTTCGATTCTATACAGGTTTTTTGTTGTTTAGTTTAATCAATCATTTCAGGTGGACGCTTCCGAGCATGCAAGATGTGGAAGTCTCCACTGATTTGCTCCATATTTTATATAGAAATTTGAAGAAAAAGAGTCTATTTATAATTTCCGTATACCTTATTCCGATCCCTAAACAAAAATGAATATTTCAGAGTTAAGAATCTTGAGTTCTACTAATATACTATTCAAATATGTAAATCTGAAAAACCACTTACAATATGCAATGTTCGGAAAAAGGAAAAGGACGTGTGGATAACTTTTTTGTTGTTAATTTATTATTAACAATCCACAGAGGGATAAAAGCTTCGCTATCCGTAGCTCTTTTCTTCTGTTAAAATGGGTTGTGGATAAAAGAGAACGAAATGTGTATAACTGTGTGGAATATTCGGAAATCGAAAGAGGTGGAAAAAATGGAGATTAAATGCTGTAAAACCCACGTGGAGCATGCCTTAGACGTGTTTGTAGCTGAAATGAAAAGCTATCCTATACTTACAGAATTATCAGAAATAGAAAAGTTATCCACAAGATGCGACTACTGCGAAGAGGCTGCAACGTATCTTGTGGCAAACGCCTGATCGGGCACAAGATGTAGAAAACGCTGTGGATATGTGTATAACATTTGTGGGTAACTTGTTTGTAAATTTATTGTGAAGGGGGATAACATGTGAATATCTCAATTATCAGTGTCGGGAAGCTAAAAGAGAAATATTTAAAATCAGGAATTGAAGAGTACACAAAACGGCTTGGAAGCTATACAAAAATAAATGAAATTGAAGTAGCCGATGAAAAAGCGCCAGAGCAATTGAGCGAGGCGGACATGGAAATCGTCAAAAAGAAGGAAGCCGAGCGGATTTTGGCGAAAATTTCACCGGATGCCTATGTTATTGCCTTGGCGATCGACGGCAAAATGAAAACTTCCGAGCAGCTGGCAAAAGACATCGAGTCGCTGATGACCTACGGCCGCAGCAAAATTGTCTTTGTCATTGGCGGATCTTTGGGGCTGCACGATGAAGTGTTAAAGAGGGCAGATGAGAAGTTGTCGTTTTCGAAAATGACGTTTCCGCATCAATTGATGAGGTTGATTTTGGTGGAGCAGGTTTATCGGGCTTTTAGGATTATGAAGGGAGAGCCTTACCATAAATAGAGGTAAACTATTAAGGGACTCTAGCAGGTCCCTTTTATATTTATTAGCTGAAATAGAGCTTATTGACCAACTATTCAGCTGCTGTTCGAGCGCTACCCTAAAGTCAAGGCTAATCATAGTAGCATGAACAAGGGGACAGGGACTTTGTTTTAAAACAAAGTCCCTGTCCCCTAAATCCATTTATTTTAATGAGTAGCCGCCATCTACGACTATTTCTGCACCGTTTATATAGGATGCTTTGTCTGAAGCTAAGAATAGAACGACTTCTGCGATCTCGCTTGGTTTCCCGTAGCTTCCTCTAGGGTGTCCCTGTGATTGTTTTTCATAATTCTCTTTTCCGCCATATGCTTTAATGGCCAGGTCGGTTTCTGTAGGGCCAGGGGATATGCAATTGACCCGGATTCCTTGATTCGCAAAGCGAAGTGCCGTGCTTTGAGTCATCGCGACAACTGCTGCTTTTGTCCCGCTATAAGCTGGCAGCATCGGATTAACCTTATCGTTTCCAAGGATCGCAGCATTATTAATGATGACTCCATTTTTTTGCTTACTCATCACGACTAAAGAATATTTCATGTAGAGGAAAATCGCCGTTTGATTGACGGCAATTAAATAATTCCAGTCATCTAGCTTTACGCGAGACAATGGCCCCATTCCTGTAGACAAAATACCAGCATTGTTGAATAGAATATCAACAGTATGCCCATCATTTTCAAGTGCTTTAAAAAAGCTTTCAATTTCTTCCACATTTTCGTTATGGACTTGGGTAAAATGAGCTTTCCCGTTGCATTCACTCTCTACCTGAGAGCCTTTGGTACGATCTCTTCCCGTAAAATGAACCGCAGCACCTTCTCTGCAAAAGAAACGAACCACTTCCTTGCCAATTCCATCCGTTCCACCATTAACAATCACTACTTTGTTTTCGAACATCATGAGATCCCCTCCGAACATCATAGTAAAGTCTGTTTATTCAGTATATAGCATTCGTATCACCGTAGGAAATCTGAGTATCCATCACTCGATGGGAAATGAACGTTATCTTAATATGGAGGATTTGACGCGCACTTTATGTGTGAGTCGTTCATGTTTAGTTCGCTTAACGGGTACTTCCCATCCCTCTAAAATAAAAGAAGCGCCAGGATCATACACCTGGCGCTTCTTCACATAGAAATCTTTTACGACGTCGACTGCTCATTAAACACCTTCACACCGGCCTCAGCAACTTGCACATCATGCGGCACAGCACTTCCACTGACTCCTATTGCTCCCACTACTTTACCGTCAATGAGAAGGGGGATTCCTCCGCCAAAAACGACAAGGCGCCCATTGTTGGTTGTATTTAACCCAAAAAGTTCAGCTGCAGGGACAGTCGCATCCGCCAAATTACCTGTAGGCATTTTCAGAGCTACAGATGTCCATGCTTTGTTTTGGGCAATTTCAATACTCGCCAACCATGCATCATCCATCCGATGAATGGCCACTAAATTTCCGCCATCATCCACAACAGAAATAACCATGGAAATGCCAAGTTTAGTTGCTTCTTCTTCAGCACCAGCAATAATTTTTTTTGCCAACTCCAATGTGATTTTGTTCATAGGAATGAACCTCCTCGTTTTTCTATGAGCATATAGGAAAATATGTTACTTCTTAAAATTTCCATGGGGATCAATGACAAACTTTTTGGAAGCTCCTTGGTCAAATTCAGCATAGGCTGCCGGTGCTTGGTCTAACGAGATTACTGTTGCATTTACTGCTTTGGCAATTTGTGCTCTCCCACTTAAAATCGACATCATCAAGTCGCGATGGTATCTCATAACCGGAGTTTGGCCTGTTACAAAAGTATGTGCTTTGGCCCAGCCAAGTCCTAAGCGCACCTTCAAGGTTCCATTTTTTGCATCTTCATCGGAAGCGCCTGGGTCACCGGTTACATAGAGTCCCGGTATACCAAGACGTCCCCCTGCACGAGTAACTTCCATAATGGAATTTAATACGATAGCGGGTGCTTCACCGGCTCCCTCGCCATGTCCGCTGGCTTCAAAGCCGACGCAATCAATGGCGCAATCGACCTCCGGGACACCCAGTATCTGAGCAATTTGTTCTCCAAGATTCGCATGTTCCCGAAGGTTTACTGTTTCACAGCCGAAACTATGGGCCTGGGCAAGACGCTCCTTGTTTAAATCCCCTACGATGACAACAGATGCACCCAGTAGTTGAGCAGAGTGGGCAGCGGCTAAACCTACAGGGCCAGCCCCGGCAACATAGACAGTAGCTCCTGGTTTTACACCGGCACTCACGGCACCATGATAGCCCGTCGGAAAAATATCAGAAAGCATCGTTAAATCAAGTATTTTTTCCATCGCCTGATCTTTATCCGGAAATTTCAGCAACTGGAAATCCGCGTAAGGGACCATAACATATTCCGATTGGCCACCGACCCATCCACCCATGTCGACATAGCCATAGGCAGACCCAGGGCGATCCGGGTTTACGTTCTCACAAATATGTGTATCCTGCTCTTTGCAGCTGCGGCAGCGGCCACAGGCAATATTAAACGGTACAGACACCAGGTCCCCTTTTTTTATAAACTCAACATCCCGGCCCACTTCAATGACTTCGCCGGTAATTTCATGGCCGAGGACAAGCCCTTCAGGAGCTGTCGTCCGACCCCGCACCATGTGTTGATCACTTCCGCAAATATTCGTGGTAACGATTTTTACAATCACTCCATGCTCGCATTTCCGCCCGACATTTAACGGATTTACCCCGGGACCGTCTCTAATGATTAATTCAGGGTAACTAATGTCTTCAACGGTTACATGTCCAGCACCTCTGTATACCACTGCTCTATTTCCTGCCATCCTTGTCATCTCCTATCCCAATTTTTCACATGTGAAATGAAATCCTTACACCAATCCAGCATCGACGAGAGAATCAAAACGTTTTGTTATGAAAATAAAAAATCTATATATTCTGTTTATTCTAAATTATAATTCTTTTTATTGGAAGAACGCACTTTTTTGTGAGAAGGTTACCAAAAGGATACTTTCAGGAAACAGAAGGAAGGGGCAATCCAATGGATGATTTACGGTCAGAAATAAAAAGGGAAATTGAGTGTGGCGAATTTAATTGCGAAAAAGAACTGACCTTATCTATTATCAGTGGCAAATGGAAAATCATCATTATTTACTATTTAGAAACAGAAGGTGTTTTACGATTTAGTGAGATTAAACGATTACTTCCAAAAATTACACATAAGGTATTAACCACGCAAATCAGAGAGTTAGAAGAAGATGGGATTGTTCATCGGAAAGTATTTCCTGAAGTCCCATCGAGAGTGGAATATTCTTTAACAGATTTAGGGGAAAGCCTCATTCCAATCGTTTTACTGATGGACGAGTGGGGGAAGAAAAACATCAAACACTTTCCTATTGCAAAAAATGTGTGAGGATCTCTTCGTGGGGTCCTTTTTCATTTTCAAAAGTATTTGCTGGTACCCGGTTGATTAAGAAATTTCATTTAGATCCAATACGAAGAGCCTTATCGTAAGTAAGTGAAGTGTTATAAAAATAAGCCAAGAATACCAAGCAAGATATAAAAACTTGCTTGGTATTTTTGGCTTGTATAGATTCATGATTTAGAAGGCAAAATCTCGTTGTATTAAAAGGCTTTTCTAATTAAAAATTATCGGAAAAGCAAATATAACGAAAGCTGCCCAAATTCCATAGACCGGCAAATATTTCGTAACGGCATCTTGGATAGTGGAAGGACCGGTTTTGTTTCGCAGAAAACGCAGGTAGGAAAGCATGATCCAAATTAAATTGGCCCAAATAACGATGTTTACACCTAAAACAGCAAGCCGGTTGGGTGTAATTCCATAAGAAGAAAGTCTGAACACTATGGCTGACAAAGCTACACTGTCGATGATAAGAGCCAGAACAATTAAGGCGAAATTTATATAATCGGAAATGTTCTTTTTCTCGTCTGAGCCGCTTTCGGTGATGGAAAATATGGTGACGACCAGCACACCGAGGAGTATGCCGTTAAAGGCTATTAGGAAGTTGCGATCCAAGAATGGGTTTTTTTCCAGCCAAATAACCGCTATAAGATAGGCTAACAATGTTGCCAGGACGAGTGGACTGAAAATTTTAGCTATATACGGGGCAATATTTTTAGCGAGTTTAAGATTCCTTGATACCACGTATGCTGTCACAACGGCGATAGCAGCAGCTCCAAATAAAACGATATTACTAAAATAGAATTCTTCTATATTTAATCCGATAAAGCTGAATAACTGCATGGTAATTGCTGCTAGCAGCATGCCGCTGATTGCCATACCGGCGTAAAGTACGAAGAAATTCAAGTTAAATTTAAGATAGGCTAGCCTCATGCTGTCTTTGCCATATTCATTCCCTGTAAATGCAAGACCAACCAATGCCCATAAGAATACGGGAAGGTGCAAGTAAGCAAGAATGATGCTGTCTGTATATTCTAAGGGAAGCATATTCAGGTAAATCCCAGAGATTAGGAATAACACTGCAAGGCAGTAAAGAACATATTTTTTAGGTTGATTTTTGTATACAAAATAGACGGCAATAAAGGGAAGTACCCCAAAAGCAAGGTTAACTGGGGCAATTGCCTGCTGTTCGACAAAATGGAATATAATCCTGGTGCTTATTCCGGCCAGAATTGCTAAAATGCCCATCAATAAGAAATCTTTTTGAAGAAAAAAATCTTTTTCTGTATTTGCCGCTTCTTTGAAATGCAACCTTTCATACCAAACGGCAAGAACCGGTGAATCAGGGGTTTGTTCGAAAGCGTGTGCAAATGCTTTTTTAAAAGCTTTCGGGTCTTCTCTAAACAATCTTTCCAGCTCATTGGGATTTGCGATATTTTCGATAACCATATTGTTGCTGTCCACAATTTTTACCTCCTCTTATAGTTGTCCTATTAAGTCTGGCTTACATCAGTATTATTAATATGATTCTAACAAAATATTTATCGAATAACAATAAATATTTATTCATTATCACTACTTTTTTGTCGTTTGGTATTTACTTAAAAAAATAAAAAGCATCCCTCTACCCAAGAGGCGCTCCAAACCGTTAAGTGTCACAAGGGAAAACTGCGGTCACAACGGAATTGTAAGCGAAGTATCAAAAGACCACTTAGGATGATGATAAACAACCGTCTTAAGTATTTTTTGTACCAAAAATTTAAAGGTGATTCAGCAAGTGGATAGAAATAACTTGTTATAGATTTAAATAAGGAGGAATCATAAATGATCAGCGAAACAGATTTGAAGCATTTGCGGCGTTGTGTGGAATTGGCGGAAACAGCTTTGGAAAAAGGAGACGAGCCGTTCGGTTCCGTCCTTGTTTCAGCTGCTGGAGAAGTGCTGTTTGAAGACCATAACCATGTGGCAGGCGGGGACCATACGCAGCATCCGGAGTTTGCAATAGCAAGGTGGGCGGCAAATAACATGGCCCTTAAAGAAAGAAGCAAGGCGACCGTCTATACTTCCGGAGAACATTGCCCGATGTGTGCGGCGGCTCATGGCTGGGTCGGCTTGGGGCGGATCGTATATGCCAGTTCATCAGAGCAATTAGCTGGGTGGTTAAGCGAATTGGGCGCTGCGCCAGCGCCTGTCCGCAATCTGTCCATCCAAGAAGTGATCAAGGATGCGGCAGTAGAGGGTCCTGTCCCTGAACTGGCAGAGCAAGTCCATCAGCTCCATCGCCGGCTGTACGCAAGGAGCGGTTAAATAGGGAATCTCTGTAGCTTAAGTATTGGCTGAGTTGCTTTTTGCACCTTGCAGATGGTTATGATGAAAGAGAGTCAAAAGCCAAACTAACGTACTTGATGATAAATAGTTTTTGACATATAGTTAGTTTGATTGATGAACAAAGTTGTTGTATGAACCAGTTTTATGTGCGCAATTCGGTAATGCTTAGAAAATGGAGGGATGAACATGCAAAAGGTAGTCGTAACAGGTGGAAGTGGTCTGCTGGGCCGGGACGTTATAAAAGAATTTTTGGAGCATGGTTATGAAGTTGTGAATGCAGATCTGAAGCACCCAAAAGAAGCGCTTTGCAGAACAGTAATCACAGATTTGACGAATCTGGGCGAGGTTTATGGTGTGTTGGCTGGCGCTGATGCAGTTGTACATCTTGCGGCGATTCCGGTTGCTTACTCACATCCGAACGAAGTGACTTTTCAGAATAACGTCATGTCTACGTATAACATTTTAGAAGCTGCGGGAAGTTTGGGGATTAAAAAAGCTGTCATTTCATCAAGTGAGTCTTCATATGGTATTTGTTTTTCAAAACAAAATTTAAACCCGCAGTACGTACCGATAGATGAGCAACACCCGCAATTGCCAGAAGAAAGCTATGGTTTGTCCAAGATTGTTAATGAAAACACAGCTGACATGATCCACCGCAGAACAGGAATGCAGGTCGTGTCGTTCAGGTTGGGAAATGTCATAGCTCCTGAAATGTATCAAAACTTTCCTGGGTTCATCCATGATCCGGAACAGCGCAAAACCATTTTATGGAGTTATATTGATACACGTGATGCAGCTAGTGCTTATCGACTGGCCGTGGAAACGGATGACCTTGGTTCTGTTGCTCTTAACATCGGAGCGGATGAAACAAGTATGGATGTTGAAAGCAAACAATTGATGGAAATATGCTTTCCGGATGTAAAAGATTTTAGAAAAAAACTGACAGGCTTCGAGCCGCTGTTAAACAATGACAAGGCGAAGCAACTTCTGAATTGGAAGCCTGCTCATAAGTGGAGAAATTATGTAAATCTATAAGGTGATCAAAAAAATAGATAAGAGGTGGCAAACATGTCAAATCATATTCAACCTACAACTACGTTACATAATGGAGTGAAAATGCCATGGCTGGGCCTGGGTGTCTTTAAAGTAGAAGATGGGGAAGAAGTCGTACAGTCAATAAAAACGGCTCTTGAAGTGGGCTACAGAAGCATTGACACTGCCGCCATTTATGGAAATGAGGAAGGCGTTGGCAAAGCGATTGCGGAAGCCAATGTCCCTAGAGAAGAATTGTTCATTACGACAAAAGTTTGGAATGCCAATCACGGTTATGAAGCCACCCTCACTGCTTTTGATGAAAGTATGGAGAAATTGGGCTTAGACTACTTGGATTTGTATTTGATTCATTGGCCCCTTCCTTCTAAAGGGAAATTCGCAGAAACTTGGAAAGCGCTTGAAAAGCTTTACAAGGATGGACGTGTTCGAGCCATTGGCGTGAGTAATTTCAAAGTTACTCACCTTGAAGAAATCATCGAAGACTGTGAAGTGGTACCGATGGTCAATCAAGTAGAGTATCATCCGCGATTTAATCAACGGGAACTGCATGATTTTTGTAAGAAACACGGCATCCAACTCGAAGCCTGGTCTCCACTAATGCAAGGAGAACTGCTAAATGAACCGGCTTTGATGGAAATTGCAAAAGAATACAGCAAATCAACGGCCCAGATTATTATCCGCTGGGACATACAAACGGGAGTCGTGACGATTCCAAAGTCAGTCAAACCTCACCGTATTGCTGAAAATGCAGATGTTTTTGATTTTGAAATTTCACAGGAGAACATGGACAAAATTAATGCCCTGAATAAGGATCAACGTATGTTTGCGGATCCAGATGAGTTTGATAGAGTATAGATTTTGCATCTTAGAGTTACAAAGTGCTGAACTCAGAAGTTTAGGAGGCAATCTTCTAAAGTAAAAAAACTGTGTTTCGGTCCGATCTACTCAATTCGAAATTGCCTGTGTTCCTTTATTCCACATAAATATTGTTATAATGAAAGAGCACCAAAAGCTGCATAGCTTTGGATGCTCTTTTTTTGTATACATCATGGACTTACAAGTTAGGGAGTTGGAATTTGAGATGAATAAGAAAGATATAGCGGATATTCGCAAACGATTTAAACTGGATACCGACCTACTGAAAATCGCTGAAATTTATAACATCTACATCCAGCAGGAAAGCAGTGAAATCTTTCACGAAGAAAGCCGTTCGTTTTCCATGCTGGACCGGGAGCAGCAAGAGCTGTTCTTTGACAACTTTAAAAAGGTACTGGGCGGAAAGCTGGATGCGAAGATGTTCGAAGTGAAGTTCCAGCCGCAAGAAGAGGGGCAGGCAGACCATACGCAGCGGTTACTATATGAGGGGCTTGAGGCAAAAGAAGTCGCTGAATGGAAAGAGAATATGCAGCGCATCGCCTTGAAGATGGTGGAAGACCGGCCGTATGAAAAGGATATGGTCGTCACCTTTATTCGCGGAAATTATTCTAAAACGACAAGACGCAGCCCTGACGAAACGGAAATCGACATGCGCGATGAAGTGTATACGACTTCGTTTATCCTTTGCAGCATGAACCAAACCGAACTGCCGAAAAGTTCGCTGGTGTTTAATTTTGTTGAAAAAGAGTATAAGGCAAATGTGCTTGTCGATCCCGTCATTAAACTAAGCTCGCCAATCGGTGGGTTTCTGTTCCCGAGCTTCACGGACAATTCAGCAGACATCCACCACATCCTCTATGCAGCGGGCAAAGCCAATAAACCGGACTTCCAGTTTATCGAGAACGTCTTGAATGGCGATGAGATCATTACGGCCGAAGAAGAAAAAGCAGTATTCGAGGAAATCGTCAAAGCCGTAATCGGCAGCGACGAAGTGAACTCGAGAACACTCGCCGGCGTATACGACGAAATCAATCAGATGCTGGTCGTGGCAGAAGAAAGTGATGACGATGAAGAGGGTGCACCGATCTTGGATACTACCGAGATTACGCGCGTTCTGAAGGCAAGCGGTGTCAAAGACGTCAGTCCGGAAAAAGTGGAGAGGGCCTTCCAGCAAGTGGTTGAAGACAAAACCTATGAAATGAAAGCCAGCCATATCGTTCCAAGCTACTCGTCCAAATCCATCAAAATAAGCACGAAAGTCGCCAATATCGCGATCAGTCCCCAAGACTTACGTTACGTCAAAGAGGTCAATTACAACGGCAAACGCTGCATCTTGATCGAAGTGGAAGAAGACACGATGATTGAAGGCTTCAAGCTGCTTGCGGAAGAAGAGCTGGAGTAGGAGTGAGATTTGAGAAAGTGTTCAGCCAGCTATCTAAAGTGGATAAGGGGATAAATCGCAATTAGCCCTGGCGAGCAGCCTTGTCATAAGTAAAAAAGTTTTAATTTTAAAAATTTATTCTCTTGTTTCTAACTTTGGATTAATTTTCATTATTTTTATGAAGTATACTCTTCGGCAAATGAAGGTTGAGTTTTCTTAGTTTTTTTATTCTTCGGGAATGATCAATGTTCATGATGACAGCTACAAGGAGAGAGATGAGTACTACAAAGAGTGCTAGCCGCGCATTGATTAAGAGAGCGCTGGTGAAAATCATGCTAAAGAAGAAGAGCATACCGAAACTGCGAGTAATTCGGATGGCATTGAGGATGGGTTTGATGCTATCTAACTTTTGATTAGCAATTAATATTTCTTTATCTATTTTCTGATTTAGATAAGAAATTCTACTATGGTATAGCTTTTTATTTCTTTCAAGGTTTAGTAAGACGACTTCTTCCTCTTTGTCATTAAACGATCTTGCCATCTTAACCGATATATCAATTTCCTCTAAAATATCACTGAACCGCAGTCGCGAAGCAATTACAGAAATAAATGATAATGTGCAAAACAACGATTCAATCAATATAATGACAAATAAATCATTATGGCTGAAAGTAGCCATATGATTTTCTAAGGCTTGGAGATCAAAATTAATTAAGATTTTTAATAAGCCTTTAAGAGAATTAAGTAAAGCTGATATATCAGTAAGGAGTATTTTATTAGAAGTAATCAAAGTGATGAAACCAGCAAATGCAAGGCCACTGAACAAAGCACTTTCCAAAATATAAGAATTAATACGGTCATTTGTATAATTCAGCATTCCTTCCAGTCTGACTAAATCGATATCATTCGAATAGGTATCAAACTCTGTTTGTTCTTTAGTTTGTCCAGATGCATCAGTAGGATCCGTTAAATTTCCATCTGCTTCCATATTAGGTTTAGGCTTCTTCAGGCTGTTTTCATTTATTACTATAATATAAAATCCATAGCATAAAAAAGTAGTTATACTCAAGAGTAATCTCCAAAAGATATGGATGTCTTCATATAGATAAAAGGCAACAGTGGTAATGGAGAAAATGATAAAAGAGGTTACAAAGGTAGAAACTGTCGTATATTTTAATTCATCTTCATTAATACTGACCTTATGCTTACGAGCATAGCTATCTGTAAATAAAAAAATAGTAGATGGAATCAGAATGAGCTGTAAAGTCCAGAATAAAACTTCCCCCATAAAATCAAACTGTCGTGAATTTACTACTATCCATCTTAATATAAAATCTGCTACTAAAAACCGATAAACAAGACCATAACTCTTCTTAGGAGCTAGGCTGGTCATATCTCTAAACCTCCTCTGTTCAGATTTGGTTATAATTTACTACAAATATAGTTTAAATGCTATATATTTTTTGTTTATAATGAAATAATGATTTATTTTTGATCTGGAAATCAATTTAAGTAATTTCAATAGATTAATTTGTATTAAGGTACTTCACGAGAATTTGTAAAAGTTGTTCTGTTTTAAATAAATTCACTAAGTTTTGATAAAGTGCAAAAAAGTATAGTAAACCTCATTTAGACTGGATAATGGAAGGTTTATTATAAACGAATAAAGTTTTTATTTACCCAATTGGTGACTTACAGTATTTTAGTTTTTAGAATTGAGAAGTATGTAAAAAAAGGAATAAAAATTTTTAAGAAATTGGATTCATCGCTAAATTCTGCTCAAAGTGAAATCAATTTTCAACAATATCAAAAAAAGCGAAATCCACTACTGGATTCCGCTTTTTGAATGGCAATAAATGCTCTATGATCACGTCCACCACATCTCCGCAACAGACTCTTTCACCACGACGGGCTTCAAATTCTCCACAGCTTTCGTAAAACCTTCGTTGATCGACATCAGCCCGTCTTCGTGTTCAATGCTGACGACATAATCGTAGTCGTAGAGGCGCAAGGTGCTGATGATGTCGGCCCATGTTTTTTGGTCGTGGCCAAATCCGACGGTGCGGAAATACCAGGAACGGTCTTTCATCTGGGAATAGTCGGTCATATCGGTCAGGCCGTTTCGGTTGGTGTTTTGCTGGTCGATGACAGTATCTTTAGCATGGAAATGGTGGATGGCGTTTTCCCGTCCGAGAATTTTGATGGCTTCCACAGGATCGATGCCTTGCCACCACATATGGCTTGGGTCCAGGTTCGCGCCGATGGCAGGGCCGCATGCTTCCCGCAGCCGCAGCATGGTCGCAGGGGTGTGGACGGAAAAGCCGCCGTGCAGTTCAAGGCCGATTTTGACGTTGAGCGATTCGGCTAAGCTGTTTTTTTCTTTCCAGTACGGAATCAGCTTTTCTTCCCATTGCCACTTTAAGATTTCCTGGAAATCGTTTGGCCATGCAGCGACTGGCCAGTTGGGGTACAGCGCGTTCTCGTGGTCGCCCGGGCAGCCGGAAAACGTGTTGACGACCGGAACTCCGAGTTTTGACGCCAGCTGCATGGTCTTGATGAGCAACTCGTCCGCTTCATCTGCAATCTGTTTTTGCGGATGAAGCGGGTTGGCATGGCAGCTGAGCGCGCTGATGATCAAGCCGGCGTCTTCGATTTGCTGCTTGAAAAGGTGCTGTTTCTTCTCATCTTCAAGCAACTCGTCCAATTTGCAATGGGCATCTCCCGGGTAGCCGCCGGTGCCAAGTTCGATGGCTTCAATGCCTTTTGAAGCCACATAAGCCAGCATGTCTTCAAAATTCCGGTCGGAGAATAATACAGTAAAAACTCCCAGTTTCACTAAAAATCCCTCCATTCTAAATTTCTGAATATACTGTCATGTAAACCGTTACATTCTTAACATATAGAAATAATTGCAGTAAATCAACGGTTTTTTCATTAAAAATTAGTTATTGACAGATAATTCCGAATAATTTATGATGAAAATGTAATCGATTTCATTTTACAGTATGCGTATCGTGTCAGAAAGAAGGAACCAATATGGCAAACATCCAACAGGTGGCTAAACATGCAGGGGTTTCAGTTGCAACTGTCTCCCGGGTGCTCACCGGAAAAAACATTGTCACAGCTAAAACCAAGCAGAAGGTAGAGGAGGCGATCCAATACTTAAATTATGAGCCGAGCATGCTGGGGCGAAACCTGCGGAATTCGGAAAGCCGCATTGTGCTGATCTTGATCCCGACGATTTCCAACCCATTCTATTTTGAAATCATCAAAGGAATCGAGAATATGGCACTCAGCCAAAATTACAGCATTTTGTTGTGCGAAACAGATTCGAAGCCGGAAAAGGAGGAGATTTATTTCGACTTGCTGCGGAAGAAGATGGCAGATGGAATTATTTCGATGGATCCCGCTGTGAACGTCGAGACATTGAAAGAGCTTTCCGAAAACTATGCGATTATCCAATGCAGCGAATACGGAGGAGGCGTCGGAATTCCATACGTTACCATCGACAGTGAAGAAGCTTCTTACCGCGCTGTGAAGCATCTGATCCAAATCGGTCACCGGAAAATCGCGTTGATGAATTCAGATGAGAAGTTCCTCTACGCCCGCGAACGGCGGATGGGCTATGAAAGGGCACTAAGAGAACATGGCATTCCGCTGAATAAGGACTATATTCTCTATACACAGGAGCTGGGTTTTGAACAAGGGCAGCTGGCGATGAAGAAAATTCTTCAGTTGGAAGACCGGCCAACAGCAGTGTTTGGCGTATCGGATCTATTGGCAATCGGTGCCCTTAAAGAAATCAACGCCGCCGGCCTCCACGTACCGAACGATATTGCTGTAGTCGGTTTTGATAAAATCGATTTTTCCAATATGACCAACCCGGCACTGACAACCGTCGCCCAACCGATGTATAAGATGGGAACAGTGGCGGCACGGATGCTGATCGAGAAGATACAAGGGAAGCCGGTAGATAGCGTGGTTTTAGGCTTTGAACTAGTCATACGGGAATCAACAACGGGTTGAAAAAGCTGAGATCAACGCTCTGTTATTAAATCGGTTGATGATGGAGCGTTGGTCTTAGCTCTGAATGTAATCGCTTACATTAAAGGGGATTTATAAAAAAACTAAGGGGTGAATAAAGTGAAGAAATTATGGATCATTTTATTGTCTTTCATTACAATCTTTGCATTGGCAGCATGCGGCGACGCGGCAACAGAAGATGCAGGTTCTGCAGATGAAGGCGGAGGAGAAGAGCAATTGACGATCGGCATTTCGCTTCCTTCGGCAACGCATGGCTGGATGGGAGCGTTAATCGAAAGCGCGGAGCAGCAGGCGATGGCGTTGCAGGAAAGTGAAGGCATTGAATACGTCATGACCAATGCGGCAGACCCGAACACACAGGCAAACGACGTGGATGACTTGATCGCACAGGAAGTGGACGTTATTGTCATGCTGCCGATCGAATCTGCGGCGTTGAGTCCGGTCGGGCAAAAGATTAAGGATGCTGGCATTCCGCTTGTTATCGTTGACCGGGAACTTGAAAACGATGCAGCTACAGTAGTGGTTAAAGGAGATAATGAAGGTATCGGCGTCAATGCCGGCAAGTATTTCGTGGAACAATTGAATGGCGAAGGCAAAATCGTTGAGATCACAGGCCCTCCAAGTTCAGTAACCGAACAGCGGGGTGCTGGATTCCAAGAAGCCGTTGCAAACGAACCGGGAATGGAAATCATTGCTTCCCAAAGCGGAGATTTTTCTACCGAGACCTCATTGGAAGTCATGCAAAACATTTTGCAGGCCAACCCTGAAATTGATGCAGTCTTTACACAGGATGACGGCATGGCTCTCGGTGTCTTGCAGGCCATTGAAGAAGCAGGCCGTACGGATATCCAATTTGTCACAGGTGCAGGCGGAGCAAAAGGCGTTTTTGAAGATATTCAAAACGACGGGCTGATGAAAGCCACGTTCCTCTACTCGCCGACTATGGTGGAAGATGCGGTGACCATCGCAGCAGATATTGCCCAGGGCGAAGATCCGGCTGAATCGATGGTGGTGAAAGAAGCCACGCAAGTAACGAAAGACAATGTGGAAGAGTATTACGATCCAGATTCGAAATTCTAAGAGAACTGCCAGGAAATGCGATGGAGCCATTGCATTTCCTCTTTTCCTATAAGGGGGTAACGACGTGGCTACACATCCTTTTGTGGCAATGCACAATATCGAAAAATCGTTTAACGGCGTACCGGTTTTGAAGAAAGTGACGCTGGAAGTGGAGCAAGGTGAAATTCATGCTTTGCTGGGGGAAAATGGGGCAGGCAAATCGACGCTGATGAATATTTTAGGCGGTGTCCATCAACCGGACAACGGACAGATTTTTGTCAAAGGCGAAAAGATCAGCATGGCAAATCCGCATGTTTCACAGGCGCAAGGGATTAGCTTTATCCACCAGGAGCTGAATATGGTCGGCGATTTGAAAGTGTATGAAAACATGTTTCTAGGTTCAGAAATTCGCAACAAAATCGGGTTTTTGAACGTGGAAGAAATGTGCCGCCAAACCCGTGAAATCTTAGCGGAACTGGGCGTCTATATCAATCCGAAAGAATATGTCCGCAATCTGGCGACTTCCTATAAGCAATTGATCGAGATCTCAAAAGCTTTGCTGCACAAGTCGCAGTTGATCATCATGGATGAACCCACGACCTCGCTCGCAGAACATGAGGTCAACCGGCTCTTTGAACTGATGCGGAACTTGAAAAAGTCTGGCGTTTCCATCATTTACATTTCGCATAAGTTGAAGGAAATCCAGGAAGTATGCGACCGCTATACCGTTTTGCGGGATGGCCAGCTGGTCAAGACGGATGTCATGGAGAACGAAAACCTGGAAGTGATCACCAAACTGATGGTGGGAAAAGCCATTTCCCAGGAGCGGTACGTGCATGAGCATAGCTTTGGGGATATGGCATTGGAAGTGGAAGGACTGACGAGCACCGGCTTGTTCAAGGACATCAATTTTACCGTGCAAAAGGGCCAAATAGTAGGTTTTACAGGTCTCGCAGGAGATGGCCGGACAGAACTTTTTGAAAGCTTGTTTGGCTACCGGAAAAAATACGCAGGGACGGTGAAAGTGAAAGGACAAGCCGTAAAAATCAACCATCCCCGAAAAGCGCTGCAGGCGGGACTGGGCTATGTGCCGAAAGACCGGAAAGAAAATGCCATTATCAAAGATTTGAGTGTCATCCACAATATGAGTTTGTCATCGATGGGGAATTTTGAACGCCTGGGTTTTATACAGGATAAAAAAGAGCAGCAGAAATTCAATGCGTATAAAAAACTATTGAACATTAAAGTGCATAATCCGCGCATCACCATTGATAAATTGAGCGGGGGAAACCAGCAGAAAGTCATCATCGCCAAATGGCTGGAAGCGGAAACGGATATCCTCATTTTCGACAATCCGACACAGGGCATCGATGTTGGCGCAAAACAGGAGATCTATCAACAGATCATTGCGCTTGCCAAGCTCGGCAAAGCCATCATTATCCTGTCATCGGAAGCTCCGGAAGTGATGCGGATTTGCCACAACATCCATGTGATGTACCACGGGGAAATTACGGCGCATTTTACAGGCGATGAGGCAAGCGAAGAAGAGATCATGCATTACGCCACAGGAGCGAAAAGGGAGGGAGAGAAAATTGGCTAACATCAACACAAAAGAATACAGTCCGGAATCTCCGAACATGAAAAGCCGGATGACCTGGCTATGGTCGGAATACAGTGTCATTATTGCATTTGTCATTATTTATATCGCCGCCTCCGTGATGAATCCACGGTTTCTTGATATCAATAACCAACTGAATATCCTGATGCAAGTCTCGATTATCGGCATTATTGCGCTTGGCATGACGGTCGTCATGCTGTCAGGCGGCATCGATTTATCGGTCGGTTCTGTATTGGCGCTTGCCGGTGTTGTCTCGGTGCTGGCATTGAACGCCTCAGGCAGCATCTTAGTAGGAATATTCACGGCGCTCCTGGTTGGCTCGTTTGCCGGATTCCTGAATGGCCTGATGGTGGCGAAAGGCAGGATTGCGTCATTTATTGCCACGCTCGGGATGATGGCGGGCGCGCGTTCAATCGCGCTTTACATCGCAGAAGGCGGCAGCGTATCCGGTGAAGTCAGCGGATTTACCGCCATCGCCAACAGCAATTTGTGGATTTTTGATGTTCCCGTCATTATTTTCTTCGTTATGGCGGTATTGATTTATGTATTGATGCACAAAACCCGATTCGGCAGGTACGTTTATGCCCTTGGGTCAAACGAAAAAGCAGCGATGCTATCAGCGATCCGCATCGACCGCATCAAAATTGGAGTTTATACGCTGATTGGCACGCTGGTCGGGATCGCGGCGGTTATTGAAACTTCACGCCTGAATTCGATTTCTTCTTCCAGTTCGGGTGCGCAATACGAACTCGATGCCATTGCAGCTGTTATCATTGGAGGAACGCGGATGACCGGCGGACGCGGAAAAATTATCGGAACCATTTTCGGCATCCTGATTTTGGGTATCCTGAACAATATGATGAATCTGATGAATGTTTCTCCTCATCTTCAAGGATTTGTTAAAGGATTGATCATCATCATCGCCGTTGTGTTCCAAAAACGAGAATAGGAGGAGATGGGATGGGCATCAAGGTAGGCATTATCGGATGCGGCTCGATTACAAAAATGCGGCATGCACCGGAATATTCAGCAAATCCATACGTCGATGAGATTGTTTTTTACGACCGCAATCTCGATCGCTCCGAAGCGATGGTGGAACTGTTTGGCGGCAGCATCGTAAGGAGCGTTGATGAATTGTTTGACGATCCTGACATCGTTGCCATCAGCGATTGTTCGTCAAATGAGCACCACCATTTGTTCTCAACCCAGGCGCTGTTGAGTGGAAAGCACGTGCTGTGTGAAAAACCGATTTCGTTGACGGCAGAAAATGCACGAACCATTCTAGAGGCTCAGAAAAAATCCGGTAAAAAACTGATGGTGGACCATAACCAGCGTTTTACGCGCGCCCACCAAAAAGCGAGAGAAATCATTGCCGGCGGAGAACTGGGAAAGGTCCTGACGTTCCGTACGGCTTTCGGACATTCGGGTCCTGAAGCCTGGGGCATTAATAAAACCAAGTCCACATGGTTTTTTAAAAAAGAGCGGTCGGGATTTGGCGTCGGCGGAGACCTCGGCATCCACAAAATTGATTTGCTGCATTATTTGCTCGACGACGAAATTGTCCAAGTAAGCGCATTTCAAGGGGCGTTGCATAAAGTGGATGAGAACGGAGAGCCGATTGGAGTATGCGACAATCTGGTATGCAGCCTGGCAACCAAAAAAGGACGTATTGGAAACGCTGCGTTTTCCTGGACGTATTACGGCGAAGAAGACAACAGCACCATTGTCTATTGCGAGAAAGGCATCATGAAAATTTACCATAACGACCAGTATCAGCTGGAAATCATCATGCAATCCGGGGAAAAAGTAAACTATGAGCTGGAAGCGATTCAGACAAATGATAACCAAACCCCCAGCGGCGTCATCGATGCTTTTATTGATGCCATTCGCTTGGACCAGGAGCCGATTGTTACCGGAGAAGACGCACTCCAATCGCTGAAAGTCATTTTAGGCATCATGGAAGCTGCGGAAACAAACCAGGTCGTCACCATCGAAAAAGAGTCTCTCCTTCACCAATAAGGAGAGACTCTTTTTTCAGTTCGGACAGCGCATTGGAAATATAATACCTTAACCAATGCGATTTTAAAGCTTAGTTGACAAGTAGGTTTTAATTATAGTCTAATGTGAATAAGCTTTTTTTAGCAGGTCCAGTATACAACAATCGGCAAGAGGAAACTTTCTTGCTTTAGAACAGCTAAAGGAGGATTTGCATGAGTAATGAACAATATCCCGTTATCCCTCAAGCTGACTCATTTTTTCTGAAAGGAAACAGCACCGGCATTTTGTTGTGCCATGGCTTTTTAGGCACGCCGCAAAGTGTTAAGGAATTGGGCGAAGCGATTGCTGCACATGGCTATACAGTTTCCTGTCCGAGGCTCCCCGGCCACGGCACGCATCCTAAAGACCTTGAACAGTTTACCTGCAATGATTGGTTTGCCCGGGTAGAAGAGGCCTATAAAGAACTGGAGCAGACATGTTCGGCAGTTTTCGTTATCGGCCAATCGATGGGTGGCACCTTAAGCTTGGATTTGGCCAGCCGCCACCCGGACATTCAAGGAATTGTCCTGATCAATCCGGCGATCGACATTCCTGCGTTTGAAACGTACCGCAACCAGCCGTCCTCCGGTTATGTCTCAGAAGGCCAACCGGATATCAAAAACGCGGATGCGGTGGAAATCACCTATGAGCAGGCACCGGTCAAAGCGTATCAGCAACTATTACGTTACATGAATGCTGTCGATGCTAAACTCGCGGACGTACGTTGTCCGGTCGTTTGTTTCCAATCGCTTGAAGATCACGTTGTACCGCCCGGCAATACAGAGTATATTCTAAGTAAAGTTCAATCAGAAAACACGCAGAAATACGAACTGCATAATTCCTACCACATTGCTTCTATGGATCATGAGCTGGATTTTATCATTGAAAAGGCTCTTCAATTTATCGAAAAAATCTTTTCATTGCCAGCTGGCGACCCGCTTTAAAACTTATTGTTTTCATAAAAGGCATTCTTTCAGGTTTTATCTGCCTGAAAGAATGCCTTTTATGTTTTCTATATTTTTTGATTCTAATTATATAGTTTTATGAAACTGAAAATTCAGGTAATGGGAAGTGTAAGAGTGTATTGTATAAGTATGGGGGGAATGGAGAGATGCTGCTGCCGCCATTGAGATAACTAAAGGAAAGGAGAGAGGCGCCATGGTAAGAGAAAATCGATTACGCAAAGAGCAGGAAGTCAATCCATTAACCGATATTTGGCTGCGCACACGTGAAACCGTACGCTTCGTTATTGACCGCAAGTCCGCCAAATACATCATTTTCCTTATTATCTTGACGGGATTTGCTTCAGGCCTGATCGGGCTCATGAACACCCAAAATGCTGATATGCAGGCGTGGTCAGCTATTCTTCAGGCGTTGATTACCGGTCCGATAGGAAGTGCATTTGGCTATTTTTTGGGTGCAGCTATATTGATGCTGGTTGGGCGTTTGTTTAAAGGAACGGCAACCTATCAGGAAATGTTCAAGGCGCTTGCCACAGCGCAAATCCCACAAATTTGGCTCTTGCCGCTGCTGATTGTCTGGGCTTTTGCGTCACCATCAACTTTCTTTGCGGACCGGAGGGATGTGGAAGGCGATCCGCTTGTCGTCGTCATGTCTTTGGTAATGGGGGCAGTGTCTGTTTGGACATTCATCATCGTCTGCAAAGCAGTAGGCGAAGCGCATCGTGTGTCGTCTTGGAAAGGATTTTTCATTGTCGTGCTGCCGGGCATCCTTATCACGCTCATTGTTCTTGTTATTGTTTTTGTCCTGTTCGCCTCGTTTTTTAACTAGCTCTGATCGGGAGTTGTTTGAGTGTACAGCGAAAAGTTGAAGCAATAGTGAAAAGATTGGGAAGAAATCGGAGCAGCTTTTCTCCATTCAGAGATTGCAGAAAAGAGTTGTTCAAATTTTCATCCTTATTACTGTTCAGTTCTTCTCTAGTTTAGTATAATTCTAATGTAAGAATTATTACATGCCGTTAGCAATAGCCGGCATCAATAGTTTTGGAGTAACGTTCACTATTTTCATTATTTTTAGGAGGGTTTTAAAGATGGAAAACAACAATGAGCAAAAGCGCCACACCGCTGCATCAGATGCACAATGTCCGATAACGGGCGCAGGCGGGCAACCAAGCAGCCAAACAGGTGGGCACAAAGATAGTGCCATTACAACATCGAACAAACCAGGCAAGACCCAGAATAAAGACTGGTGGCCGAACATGCTGAATGTCAACATCCTTCATCAGCATGATAAAAAATCGAATCCTCTAGGGGAAGAATTTGATTACAAGGCAGAATTCGAGAAATTGGATTATGATGCATTAAAGCAGGATCTTCACGATTTGATGACCAACAGCCAAGAATGGTGGCCGGCTGACTATGGCCATTACGGCGGTTTATTTATCCGCATGTCGTGGCACGCCGCAGGTACTTACCGTGCACTGGACGGCCGTGGAGGCGGTGCTACCGGAAACCAGCGTTTTGCACCGCTTAACAGCTGGCCGGATAACGTGAACTTGGACAAGGCCCGCCGTTTGTTGTGGCCGATCAAGAAAAAATACGGAAACAAAATTTCATGGGCTGATTTACTTCTCTTAACGGGCAACGTGGCACTTGAATCGATGGGCTTCAAAACCTTCGGATTCGGTGGAGGCCGTGAAGACATTTGGGCACCAGAAGAAGACGTTTATTGGGGCAATGAAAAAGAGTGGCTATCAGATAACCGTTATTCAGGGGACCGCGAATTAGAAAAACCTCTTGCAGCAGTTGTAATGGGCTTGATCTATGTAGATCCGCAAGGACCAAATGGCAAGCCGGATCCTCTTGGAAGTGCTTTTGACATTCGTGAGACTTTTGCACGCATGGGAATGAACGACGAAGAGACAGTTGCGTTGATCGCAGGTGGACATACATTCGGTAAAGCTCACGGAGCTGGAGATGCCTCTAACGTAGGCGATGATCCGGAAGCAGCTGTAATGGAGAACCTGGGAATGGGCTGGAAGAGCACATACGGTTCAGGAAAAGGCCGCGATACGATTTCAAGCGGTATCGAAGGCGCTTGGACTGCCAACCCGATACAATGGGATAATGGCTATTACGAGCAATTGTTTGGCTACGAGTGGGAATTGACAAAATCTCCCGCAGGCGCTTACCAATGGACGGCAAAAGATCTGTCAGAAGAACAGATGGCACCTGACGCGGAAGATTCTTCAATCAAAGTGAAAACGATGATGACAACGGCAGACATGGCACTTCGCATGGATCCGGCATACGAAAAGATTTCACGCCGTTACTACGAAAACATGGAAGAGTTCCAAGATGCCTTTGCCCGCGCATGGTTCAAACTTCTTCACCGCGACATGGGACCAAAAGAGCGTTATTTGGGACCAGAAGTTCCAGCAGAAGATTTGATCTGGCAAGATCCAGTACCGGCAGCACCAGGTACATTAAAAGACAAGGAATTGGATGAGCTGAAAGTGAAGATCCTTGAAAGCGGAATAAACCCGCAGCTATTGGTCAAAACAGCTTGGGCTTCTGCCAGCACATACCGTGATTCAGACAAGCGCGGCGGTGCCAACGGAGCACGGATTCGATTCGCTCCACAACGCGAGTGGGAAGTAAACGAGCCAGAAGAATTGGCGAAAGTTCTTTACTTCTACGAGCACTTAAAAGCAGGCACTGACAACAAAATCAGCATCGCTGACTTGATCGTGTTGGGAGGAAATGTTGCAATTGAACAAGCTGTAAAAGCAGCTGGATTTGATATTGCGGTACCATTCACTCAAGGGCGCGGAGATGCACTTGAAGCACAAACCGATGCGGAAAGCTTCGAAGTGTTGGAGCCGATTTCGGACGGTTTCAGAAACTACCAGAAGAAGGAATATGCAACAAGCCCAGAAGAAATGCTGCTGGATAAAGCGAACTTGCTTGGCTTAACAGCTCCAGAAATGACTGTTCTAGTCGGCGGCATGCGCGCATTCGGTGCAAACTACCAAGGAGCGACAGAAGGAATCTTCACCGACAAAGTCGGCGTGTTAACAAACGATTTCTTCGTTAACTTGTTGGACATGAATATCGAGTGGACGCCAGTAGAATTCAATAAATACGAAGGCAAAAACCGTACGACAGGCGAAGTTGTTCGCACTGCAACACGCTTTGACTTAGTATTCGGCTCGAATGCGATTCTTCGTGCAGTTGCCGAAGTTTACGCACAAGACGACAACCAAGAGAAATTCGTTCGCGATTTCATCAAAGCATGGAACAAAGTGATGAATGCCGATCGTTTTAACCTAGAAAACTAGTAAACAAAAATCCCGGTCAGCGCAAAATGCTGACCGGGATTTTTTTGTAAAAAAAAGATTTTGGATCTTTTGTCACTCACACTTTTTTCGGGTATTTGTTCTCAAGATTTGGTGATTGAGGCTGCAAACCAAATCTGCTAAGAGCGAAGATTGAAATGTCCAGCTTGCTTTCGCCTGTTATAGCCAATTGGCTCAATACTTCTCCCATGACACTGCCAAACTTGAAGCCGTGTCCGGAAAATCCGCAGGCAAAGAGGACGCGGCTGTCTTCCGGATGAACATCAACGATAAAATCATTATCGCTTGAAAGTGTGTATAGACACGTTTTTCCTTGCTTTAGTTTGCCATTTGCCTGTGGCAAGTAATGTTCCAGACCTTCCCGCAAGTCGTTTTCATCTGTTTCGTATAATCCAAAGTTTTGCGTTTGGAGGTCTGGGTCGATCGGCTGGCCACCATCAGATCTTCCAATTTTGATCCCACCGCCATTCAAAATGGGAAAACCATAAAACTTCTTATGCTGATCTTCTACAAAAAAAGCCGGGAAATTAGCGGCATCGTACAGTTCGGAAGGCGCTTCAAACCAAGCAACGGCTTTGCGTGTTGGCTGAATGGGCAGCTCTAAATCCGGCAGCAGCTTTGCCGCCCAGGCTCCTGCAGTGACGATGATTTTCTTGGCATAAAATGTTGTGAGTTCCGTTGTAATCTTTACACCCTTTTCGTCGCTTAGATCGATATGCTGAACGGCTGTATTAGGAACAAGTTGCGCCCCATGTGCAAGCGCCGTTTCTTTATATGCCTGAATGGCATTTTCGCTGTAAATGACTCCTGAGTCCGCTTCGAAGCAGCCGGTAAAATGATCTGGTACTGAAAATCCTGGCCATCTTGCATTGATTTCCCGGCCAGTTAGAAGCTCTAACGAAAGGTCATGCTTCTGGGCAGAAGCAATTGTTTCTTCTAGAAAAGGTGAATCTTTCGGGCCTAAGCCGATCACACCAGTTTTTTCGAAGATCTTATATCCTGTTTGCTGTTCCAGCTCTTCCCACAATTGCTGGGCACGTTTCACTAACGTTACGTATTGCCTGCCTTCCCCGTACGCATGCCGGATCAGACGGGTATCCCCGTGGTGGCTGCCATGGCTGTGCGGCGGATCAAATGCATCGATTAATAGGGTTTTTACTTTTTGCTGCGCCAAAAAAGCACCAGCAGCCATTCCCATCGTTCCTGCACCAATTATTGCAACATCAAAAACAGCTTGTTCAGTCATTTTCTCACTCCATTCTTTATAGAAATAATGTCAGGTTCAAAAACAACTGCTTCTCGAACGTTGAATATGAATTATTAGTAGATAGTATGTAAGATTCGAAAGCTTGTCAATCGTTCATTTTTCGCCTGTTTCTTTCAAATTTTTATAAAAGTTCAAATTTGAAGAAAAATGTGTTTGACAAGAGAGACAATGTCCCATACTATCGTTAATATGTAAAAACTAAATAACTTATCAAGAGAGACTGAGGGACAGGCCCTATGACGTCCAGCAACCATCATTTTTATGAGAGGTGCTAATTCCTGCAGAGTGTTTTATTCTGAGAGATAAGAATTCGGCTAAAACCTCTTTCCTATTGGAAGAGGTTTTTTTTATTTTAAAAGGAAATTCATGGGTGATTTTTACCCTGGATACAAGAAAGGAGATTCGCTGTGACTTAATAAATCGCAATAACAATAAATCTGCTATTGCCTTTCACTATGAAATTGATTTGCCACTCTCTGTCCAAAAAAAGGAGCTTGAAAATGACAAGAAAAAATTATGTATTGGGATCACTGTTTTTATCAATAAGTGCAATTGGGGCATTAAGCGGATGTTCGTCGGAAGAAGCAGCAAGCGCAACGGGGGATCAAGTCATTACAGTGGGAACACAAAATGATTACCCGCCTTTCGCTTTTGCAGACGATTCGAATGAACTGACAGGGTATGATGTTGAGATGGTTAAAGTAATCGACGAAAGACTGGATGGCTATACATTTGAATTTGTTGCCGTTCCTTGGGACAGCATGTTTCTCGCACTGGAGTCCAATAAGATCCAGGCAATAGCGGATCAGGTGGCAAAAACACCGGAGCGCCAGGAAAAGTATTTGTTCACTAATGAATCTTATTTTGCAGCTGAAACGGTGATTGCGGTGAAAACTGGAAGAGAAGATATCCAGACTGTAGAGGATTTGGAAGGCAAGTCAGTGGGCGCTTTAGCGGGAGATTCGTACACGCTGCTGCTGGAGGAATACAACGAAACAGCAGACACTCCGATTGATTTGAAATACAGCGAAAGCGGAAACCCTTCAGAAATGTTGCAGGACGTACAAAATGGCCGTGTTGATGCTTACGTCAACGATCCGATCATGATCGATGCAGTACTGGAGAAAAATGATTTAGGAGTAGAGATTGTTGGACAGCCCCTGGTGAACGATGATATGGGAATTGTTTTGAAAAATGGCGAAGAGGGGGAAGAGCTAAAGGCATTGATTGATCCGATTTTGAAAGAACTTAAAGAAGACGGCACGTTAGCGGAACTGTCGATCAAATGGACTGGCGGAGAATATATCCCCGAATAGGTTTGTGGAAGGAAAGAAAAAATGGAAAACTTACTGGATATTAATTTTTTAATCGAAAGCTTTCCTGCTATTGTTTCACGGCTTCCGATTACCATTGGAATAGCTGTCGGCTCATTGGTGTTAAGTTTGTTTATCGGGGTTTTTACCGCATTGATCAAAATATACAAGGTTCCGGTATTAAGCGTAGTTACGTCAATATACGTATCTTTTATCAGAGGAACTCCTCTATTGGTTCAAATCTATCTGGTGTTTTACGGCATTCCTAAGATCATTTACTACTTGCAGATCGAGTATGGGTGGCTTCAGTCTGCCGACGTCAACAGCATTGCGCCTGAAGTGTATGCGCTGCTGGCGTTTTCGATCAATCTGGGTGCTTATTTGTCGGAGACAATCCGGTCGGCGATTGAATCGGTTGATCGCGGACAATTTGAAGCAGCGAAAGCAATCGGGATGAAGCCAACGCAAATGATGCTTCAAATTATTTTCCCACAGGCACTGGCCGTCGCGATTCCAAACCTGGGCAACATGTTCATCAGCACGATTAAAGACACGTCCTTGGTCTTTATCATTGGGGTTGTGGACATTATGGGGCAAGCCAAAATTCTTGGCTCCCGCGGCTTGGCATTTTTCGAAGTATATATCGCGGTGTCCATTGTTTATTGGATTCTGTGCATTGCAGTAGAGCGATTGCTGGTCAAATTAGAGAAGCGGGCTCGCAGATATGAAAGAGGGATTGCTTCATGATCAAACTGGAAAACATACATAAATACTACGACAGCCATCACGTGCTGAAGGGAATTAACATAGGCGTCGACAAAGGCGAGGTAGTTTCTATTTTAGGGCCGAGCGGTTCAGGCAAATCGACATTACTGCGTTGCATCAACTTCCTGGAACAGCCGACCAGCGGCATAGTGGAAATCGGCGGCAAAAGAGTGAATGTCGAATCAGCCAGCAAATCGGATGTCTTTGCATTAAGAACGTCGACAGGCATGGTTTTTCAACAATACAACTTGTTCAAAAATTTGACTGTGCTCCAAAATGTGATGATTGGCTTAACAAGCGTTAAACAATTGAAGAAGGATGAAGCGAAAAAGAGGAGCTTGGAAATTCTTGAACGAGTGGGCTTGTCAGACAAACTAAGCCACTATCCGGCACAACTGTCAGGCGGGCAGCAGCAACGGGTTGGCATCGCTCGGGCACTTGCGCTCAATCCGGAAGTTTTATTATTTGATGAACCGACATCTTCTTTAGATCCGGAGCTGGTGGATGAAGTGTTGGCAACAATCAGAGCTGTAGCAGATACAGGGAAAACGATGTTTATCGTTACACACGAACTTAATTTCGCACGTGAAATCTCGGATCGGATCATCTTTATGGAAGATGGTGTCATTATCGAAGAAGGCACGCCTGAGCAGCTTTTTACTGACCCTAAAATGGAAAGAACCAAGCAATTTTTAAGCAAAGCGACAAGAAACAATTAATAAATGACTAGATAAGCTCGGATTTGGAAAGGATGTTTAGGAATGAACCCGATTGAACAAATTTTAAATCACTTTCCGATCGTCATTCTTGACGGGGCAATGGCTACAGAGCTGGAAAACTACGGCTGCAATTTAAATGACAGCCTGTGGTCGGCAAAAGTATTAATGGAAAATCCGGAGTTGATCAAAAAAGTTCACCTCGACTATTTCCAGGCAGGCGCAGACTGTGCAATTACCGCCAGCTACCAGGCAACCATCAGAGGGTATAAAGAAAGAGGGGTGAGCGGGGAAGAAGCAATCGGCTTGATCAAACAGTCTGTCCAACTTGCAGCAGAAGCACGGGATGAGTTTTGGGGAGAGTTGGAAAATCAGTCGAACAGACCGAAACCATTGGTTGCCGCTTCTGTCGGCCCGTATGGCGCTTTTTTGTCGGATGGCTCTGAATACCGCGGCGATTATTCGGTAAGCGAAGAGGAACTGATTGCCTTCCATAAGGAGCGGATCCGGGTATTAGTTGATGCGGGGGCGGACATTTTGGCGTGTGAAACCATTCCCTGCCTGGCAGAAGCTAAAGCCATCGTGAAAGTATTAAAAGAATTTCCGGATGTCTATGCGTGGTTCAGTTTCAGTGCGAAAGATGAACATCATATAAGCGACGGAGAAAAAATCTCCAATTGTGCACAGTGGTTGGATGAACAGGATCAAGTGGCCGCAATCGGCATCAACTGTTCAGCACCTCATATTATTGAGTCGCTGATTACTGAAGTAAGAAGCCAGACAGCGAAGCCAATCATTGTTTATCCAAATTCAGGCGAAGAATACGACCCGACAAGCAAAACATGGGGAGAAGGATCTTCGGCAAATCAGTTTGCCTCGAGCACACAACGCTGGCATGAAGCGGGTGCTCAAATCATCGGAGGGTGCTGCAGAACAACTCCTGAGGACATTGCAGGCATTGCCGCTTGGGCTCGTAAATGAAATAGTTTTAAAGGGATCGAGGAGCCGTGTGGCCGCTTTGATCCCTTTTTGTTTCATCTATATGAATTCTAAAGAAAGCAAGCAGAGGTTGCACCCAGATGCGCCTAGAACTATCTTTACTTTATGTAGCTGTTTCTTAATACTGAAATTAGAAGGAAAGGCGAGTGAGACTATGGTTTTCAGTGAACGTTTGAAAAGTGAAAGAGAAAAGAAGGGGTGGTCGCAGGCGGATCTTGCTGACAAGATTCATGTGAGCCGGCAATCCGTTTCAAAATGGGAAACCGGAAAAAACTACCCAAGCATTGAAGTGATCATCAATTTGAGTGATTTGTTTGGCGTGACAATAGATGAGCTGTTAAGGAGTGATGAAGAATTGAAGGACAAAGTGATTCAGGACAGTAAGCAGCTGGCGCACCCAAAGTGGAAAGTTTTTTGTGATAGTGTGTTTATGCTAGGAGTCTTTTTACTAGTATCGAAAATCATCATTTTCGCATCGAATTACTTTTTCGGAACATCCATTGTAATGCCAGAAGGTGTTCCAAGATTTCTCTCAAACTTCCTGCCGTTATTTTTGATGGTAGCTGGCGGTATCGGTTCTGATTATTTTAAAGATAAGTATATTTAAATAGAACCACCTAAAACCTTCCTGCTAAAGTGTTTTAGGTGGTTTTTAAATTTGTAGAACTTCAAGGCAATCTTATATCTTTATTCTGAGTGAAGGCATTTTCCTAGGCTGTGTTGAATAAAACAACCATAGAATCTATTTCATATACAAGAGTGTCAGCTTACCAAAAGGAGAAGATAAAATGAAACAACTCTACATCAAGCAAAGAGTATTCGCTTTGAGCGGTAAGTTTACCGTGAAGGATCAGCAGGGAAACGATGTTTACTACGTAGAAGGCAGCTTTATGCAGATTCCAAAAACCTTCTCCATTATGAATATGACAAGAGATGAAGTTGCGCTCATCACCAAAAAAACTTTTAGTTTCCTGCCAAAATTTTTTGTTGAGGTCAATGGCCAGGAACGCTTGACGATTAAGAAGGAATTTTCCATATTCAAGGCGCGCTATACGATTGACGGCACCGGCATCGAGATTCGCGGAAACTGGTGGGATATGGATTTTCAACTGTTACAGCATGGGGAAGTCATCGGCCAGGTGAACAAAGTTTGGTTCAGCTGGGGCGATAGCTACAAGGTCGAGATTCTGGATGAAGAGATGGAGACAGTTGTCATTGCCGTTGTTGTAGCGATCGATTGTGTGAAAGCCGATCAGGCAGCAGCTGCGTCTTCCGGGGGTTCTGCGTAATTTAACGTCCGCTAGTGAAATTGAGTTTCAGCTATTCAAAAAAATATCAGTTAAAAAGAAGCGATTCCCTGGCCATTAAATGGCTGCTGGAATGGCTTCTTTTTTTATTGTTCAATATTAAAAAATCATTTCTCTTTTCTTAAGAAAAACTTTAAAAATGCTGCTTATACTTTACTTATCCCTTGAAGAAAGGCGCACCGATCCAAAAGCCAAACAAAATAATTATTGCTAGGAGGAAGAAAAATGAGTGATTCAATCATCTTTACAATCAATTCTACTTACATCCTGTTGCCGGCGTTTCTACTTTTTCTTATTTACTTGCTTGTTGCCACCTTGTTAAAGAAAAACTATGCTTTAGGCCAATTTACGCTAATGCTGTCTTTTGCCGTTTATTTTTTAGCTATGATGCATTTGGTGTTTTTCCCAATTGAGGTGAATCTCGGTGAATATCGAAACCTAACCCCGTGGTACAAATCAACTAACTTTATTCCGGTCTTGACGATTGATCTGAAGACTTTCGCATTGAATATCATCATGCTGGTGCCCTTCGGCATGTACTTGCCGTTTTTGAGCCGAAAAATCCGCTCTGTTAAACAGGCAGCGCGGCTTGGGTTTTATGTTAGCTTGTCGTTTGAACTCACCCAATTAGCTATCCGGATATTGCTCGGAAACGGGAGAAGTACAGATATCAATGATTTGATTGCGAATACATTAGGGGCTGTGATAGGGTTTCTACTAATAAGGCAAATTTTAAGAATTTCACAGGCTCAAACCTTTTTCTACAAATTCAACTTGGAAAAAAGAGCCGGAATAGATCGGTAGGATAGATTTTATAGAGGGGGAAAACAAGCGTGAGCCAAACTGTTTTAATTGTTGACGATGACCGTGATATTGCGAGGCTGGCAGAGATCTATTTACGAAATGAAGGATATGATGTCCTGCAGGCGTGGGATGGACTAGAGGCATTGGCAGTCATCGAACGTGCCTCTATCGATCTGATTGTTTTGGATATTATGATGCCCCGCATGGACGGTTTGGAGTTTTGCCGGCAAGTGCGGGCAACCAGCCAGGTGCCAATTCTTATGCTCAGTGCCAAGGTGCAGGACATGGACAAAATCACCGGTCTGATAACGGGTGCGGATGATTATATGACCAAACCGTTTAATCCTCTGGAATTGAATGCGCGGGTAAAAGGCTTGCTGCGGCGCGCAAGCTATAGTCCGCCAGACAAGGAACATGAGAGCATACAGATCCATTCCTGGAAAATCGACAAAAAGGGTCACGGCGTCAGCATACATGGCAAGGAAATCAAATTGACTTCCAGCGAATTCGACATCTTTTATTTGCTGGCTAAAAACCAGGGCACTGTATTTAGCTCGGAGGAAATTTTCAGGCGGCTGTGGGAAGAAGACAGTATGGGATCAAACAAAACAGTTATGGTGCATATAAAAAACCTTCGGGATAAGATGCAAGCAGCTAATCCTGGGGAAGCTCTGATTCAAACTGTTTGGGGAGTAGGCTATAAAATTGAAAAAAGTCATTAAGTTCATTCCGATTTGGAAAATACTGCTATATATCGTTCTGGCAGTCTTACTGACAGCCGGAACCGCTCAAGTCTTTATTTTTGCACTATATTTCCTGGAAACACAATCTTCCCGGCTTGCAGATTTTATCGAGCTGAGCGGCTCTTTCGGTTTGGTGCCTATCATCCTATTATGTTTACTGCCATTCGCTCTGTTCGTATCCTTCTTTTATCTTATTGAGCGGCAGAGATATATAGAAAGTACGATGAAGAATATGATGAAAGAAATGGAAAGCATCGCAAAAGGGCAGTTTGATCAGGAGCTGACAAACGAAGATGAAGGGGTGATAGGGGAATTAGCGAGAGAAGTGAATCAGATCATCCTGCAACTAGAAGGAGCGAAAGCCGAGCAAAAAAAAGCGGCTGAGATAAAGAACGATTTGATCACCAATGTCGCCCATGACCTTCGTTCGCCCTTAACTTCAATTGTCGGCTATTTGGATTTGATCAACGAAGACCGGTATAAAAGTGAAGTGGAGCTCAGGTATTACATCCAAATCATCCATCAGAAATCTCACGAACTCAACCAATTACTGAATGATTTATTCGAGTACACCCTGGTGCAGAATAAAGAAGCGCTGATCAACGAAGTGCCGATCAATCTGGAGGAAATGATGAACCAATTATCCGTTCAGTTCCAGTTCCAGCTTAAAGAAGCAGGAATGGAGATGCGGCAGCACTTTTCATTCACGGAAAGGCCGTTTGTCATGGGAGAAGGACCAAAGCTGGCAAGAGTATTTGAAAATCTGATCGAAAATGCCATCCGGTATGGCAAAGAAGGAAAGTATATTGACCTCTCGGTAAAAGAATCGGAAGAACTTATCGAAATCGAAATAGCTAGCTATGGCCAGGCTATCCCAAGCATCGATTTGCCCTACCTATTCGAACGGTTCTATAGAGTCGAAAAATCACGTTCCCAGTATACAGGCGGTTCAGGATTAGGCTTAGCAATTGTAAAAAGCATTTTGGAATTGCATGGCGGCCAAATCAGAGCAGAAAGCACATTGGGCAAAACTGCTTTTGTGGTGAAACTTCCTAAAAAGAGTGAAGGAGCACGGGTTTCAATACCCGATTTCCCAATTTAAGATTGCACAGCAAGTTTCTGTAGCAGGCTCAGAGGATTCCGTTGCTTTTTCAGAAAGACTTTCCTGTTTTATAATCTTTGACTATTTTTATGGAATTACTACAATAAAAAAGGCTGTCCTTTCGTCATGCTTACTGACGAGGGACAGTCTTTTTCTGTAAAACAACACTCTTGTCACGACAAGCCCGACAAAGTTGACTTTCCTTGTTATTGAATGCGCTTCCATCTGAGGTCTATGATAAAGGAACATTATAAGTATAGTTAGAAGGAGAGGATTACATGAACGATTCAAAAATGAAGATTCGCGTGCAGAAGTTCGGGAATTTCCTGAGCTCGATGGTTTTGCCGAATATCGGTGCATTTATTGCATGGGGATTGATAACAGCGCTATTCATCCCAACCGGGTTTTTCCCGAATGAAAATCTTGGCACACTCGTAGGACCGATGGTTACTTACATGCTGCCGCTGCTGATCGGTTACACAGGAGGCCGGTTGATTTACGACCAACGGGGTGGAGTGGTCGGAACCATCGCGACAATGGGTGTTATTGTCGGGGCTCCCGATACGCCAATGTTCCTTGGCGCCATGATTATGGGGCCGCTTGGTGCCTATGTCATCAAGAAGTTTGACCAATTGATCGAAGGAAAAGTACGCACTGGCTTTGAAATGCTGGTCAACAACTTTTCTGCAGGTATTTTGGGTGGTGCACTTGCCATTTTTGCATTTCTGGGAATTGGACCGGCTGTAAGTTCTTTTACCAGCGTTCTGGTTTCAGGTGTAGACTGGTTGCTTGATGCAGGCTTATTGCCATTAACCAGCATCTTGATCGAACCAGCGAAGATTTTATTCCTGAACAACGCCATCAACCACGGTGTATTGACACCGATCGGGTTGGAGCAAGTTCAGCAGACAGGGAAATCAATCCTGTTCCTTCTGGAAGCGAATCCAGGGCCAGGACTTGGAGTGTTGCTTGGGTTTATGCTGTTTGGAAAAGGCATCGCGAAGCAATCAGCGCCTGGTGCAGCAATTATCCATTTCTTTGGAGGCATTCACGAAATTTATTTCCCATACGTATTGATGAAGCCGATGCTTTTGTTGGCTGTCATTTTCGGCGGGATGAGCGGCGTCTTTACACTTGTGTTAATGGGTGGCGGACTGGTTGCTCCTGCATCACCGGGAAGCATCTTGGCGATTGCAGCAGTTACACCTCCTGAAAGCATGGCTTATCTGGCCAACTTTGCAGCTGTCTTTGTAGCTACAGCCGTGTCATTCGCCATTTCAGCAATCGTTTTGAAATCCAGCAAGCAAACAGATGAAGATATGGAAGAAGCAACAAAGAAAATGGAACAAATGAAAGGCAAGAAAAGTTCTATTTCCCGGGAAATAACGTCACCAGCAGGTGCTGCGAACGGAGTGTTCCCGTCAAATGTACAAAAAATCGTTTTTGCCTGTGATGCGGGAATGGGATCAAGTGCAATGGGCGCTTCTCTTCTGCGCAAGAAAGTAAAAGAAGCCGGACTTGGCGTAGCCGTGTCGAATACAGCCATCAGCACGATTCCTGCCGATTCCCAAATCGTTATTACACAGGAAAAACTGACGCCGCGTGCCGAAAATAAAGTGCCGGATGCTTACCATATTTCAGTCGACAACTTCCTATCAAGCCCGGAGTATGACAAACTGATCGACCGTCTGCAAAATGGAGGGACTGGTGATCAGCATGAGCTGGCGGAAGAAAGCGAAGCAGCTGTTCCGCACAATCCAGAAGATGATCAGCTCCTGCTTGAGGAAAATGTCTTTATCGGACAGAAATTCCGCACAAAAGAAGACGCAATCCGCTTCGCGGGACAAGCATTGGTCAACGCTGGATATGTTGAAGAGTCTTATGTGAACGAAATGTTGAAGCGGGAGGAAATAACGACGACTTATATGGGCAACAATGTCGCGATCCCTCACGGAACGGAAGAAGCAAAAAAATCCGTCATCAATTCAGGCTTTACTGTTGTTCAGGTTCCAAATGGAGTAGACTTTAATGGAGAAAGTGCAAAAATGATTTTTGGCATCGCCGGTAAGGATGGCACGCATTTGGAAATCCTTTCAGGAATCGCCGTCATTTGTGCCGAACAGGACAATGTCGATCAGCTGGTTAATGCGAAAACGGCTAAAGAACTAATGGCCATTATCAACAGCAACTGAATAGCAGCAACAGAAAGGCGGGGATTCCTGCCTTTTTGTTCTATCTGCATTTCCTGGTCTTGAAGAAGGCATCCAAAAGTGAAATGAGTGAGCTGAATGTTTATCACGTTTAGGGAAAAATCCATTATCGAACTGATTGTCAGAACTTCCGGAAAACATACGGTGCATTCGCTGTCTTCATATTTGGATGTCAGTGCCCGGACAATCCAGCGGGACTTGAAATCAGTAGGGAAAATGCTGCAGCAATTTGAACTGACTGTTGAACGCACGGGAGACGAGGGGCTATTTATTGCGGGTAAAAATGAACAAGTTTACCGGCTGATCCAAAACCTGATGACGGTCAGTCCGGCAGATGAAACCCCGGAAGAGAGAAAGCTGAAACTGCTGGTGATTTTATTGCACGAAGGGCCTTTTTTCAAAAAGCAGGTGCTTGCCGGACAGCTGGGGATCAGCACCGCCACCTTGACTGCCTATTTGGATGAGGTAACCGACTGGCTGCGGAAGTTTACGATTGAGTTGTCGCGGACAAGAGGCGTGGGCGTCGAAGTGGATGGCGAAGAAGCCGACAAGCGCCACGCTCTTGGCAGCTTTATCCTCGCTTACTTCTACGAGGAAATGATCGAGAGTTTGTATTTTCTTCAACAGGGAAAAAGCCAAGAAGAGAACATTCTTGGATATTTTTCGCCCCAATACTTGGCGGTCGTGGATCAATTGGTGGACCAAAAAATCAATAAAGAACAAACCAGGCTGGCGGACAGCGACTATATCGGATTGGTCGTCTACAGCTGCCTGGCGCTTCAGCGGACAGAAGCTGGATTCATGCTGGAGCCGGGAGACCGGACAGGGAAAAACTCTGACAACGAGTACCGGTTGATGGAAAATGTGAGTAAAGAGTTGCAAGAGCAGCTTTCGGTTAGTCTGACGGACGCCGATGTGCATTTTTTAGCGGTCATTTTGAAAGGCTCGAAAGTTCAGGCGGCGGATTTAGCCTATTATGACAGCGTGCTGCTTGGACGGCTTATAAAAAACTTGATCCGCGATGTTTCAGCGCAGCTTCATGTCGATTTGATCGATGATTTTTCGCTATACCAGGGGCTGCTTGCGCACATGGGGCCTTCAATCTTCCGGTTAAACCAAAAGCTCGAATCGTTTAATCCGTTGACGGATGAAATCAGGCGGAAATACCCGGTGCTGTTTATGGCGGTCAAGCAGGGATTGGAAAACGAGTTTAAAGATCTCGATTTTTCAGCTGATGAAACGGCTTTTATCGTCCTCCATTTTGGTTCGGCTTTGCTGATGAAGGAAGAAAAGGTCCGAATTGATGCGGTCGTCATTTGTCCGACAGGCATCGGGACTTCGAAAATGCTGGCAAGCCGAATTCAAAAAGAACTGCCGGAAATCAATTCGGTGGAAATCCTGTCGATCAATGATTTTCAAACGGCACATTTTCAGGATTATGACTTGGTGATTTCAACTATCCGGCTGCCGGTTACAGAAGTCGACTACATTATGGTGAGCCCATTGCTTAGCGATCGGGATATTGGTTATATCGAAAGTTATCTGCAAAAAAATGTGGAGAAAATCACCGGGAAAAGGCAATACTTAAATCCAGGAAATTCTAGCGGTGCCTTGGTACTGAAAGGCCGCCCCAATATACATCAGGTCCTGCGGGAAATAAAAGAAGTGCAGGCCAGCATAGATGCGATTCTCGCCAATTTCAAGGTCATCCATAAACATCTTGCCACTGATCATTGGGACGTGTTGAAGGAAGTCATTGAACTGGCGAAAGCGGAAGGGCTGATTACAGATTCCGCCTCGGCCATGCAAGAATTGAAAGAGCGGGAAAAGAAAGGCGGATTGGGGATTCCAGATACCAATATGGCGCTTTTTCACTGCCGTGACGATTCGATTCAAAAACCGGTCTTCCAAATCGTCCACTTGGACAATCCACTCCTGGTTAAAGGAATGGACGGCGTAACTATGCCGATGAAAAATCTGCTGCTGATGCTGGCACCCACCGCGCTGACGGGCAGAGAGCAGGAAATATTGAGCTTGATCAGCACCAGTTTGATTGAAAGCGACGTATCGATGATGATTTTCTCCTCTTCGAACGAGAAAGTGATTCGCCAAAAATTAGAAGACATTTTCTTGGAGTATCTACAAAATAATTTGATAAAGGAATGATGATCAGTGAAACAAACCATTCATTTTGGCGCAGGAAACATTGGCAGAGGATTTATCGGGGCTTTATTTTCCGAATCGGGCTACCACGTAACATTTGTGGATGTTGCAGAGCAGGTTATCAATAAGCTGAACGAAGAAAAAAGCTATAAGGTAAAAATGGCTCAGTCCCAGGAAGAATCCATCACCATTGAAAACGTATCCGGCATTAATAACATGACGCATGATAACGATGTGGTCGACGCAATCCAAAAAGCAACTTATTTAACGACAGCGATTGGCCCGAACATCTTGCCGAGAATCGCACCGCTGATTGCCCGTGGCTTAGCCAAACGCGTAGCGGCAACAGATGACAAGATTTACGTCATTGCCTGTGAGAACCAAATTGGGGCTACGGATATCCTCAAACAGCACATCCTGGACAATTTGGACGAAGATGCAAAAAATGGGCTGGAAGGAAAAGTTTACTTCTTTAACTCAGCAGTTGACCGCATTGTTCCAATCCAGGACCAAAGTTCACTGGACGTTCTGGTTGAACCTTATTTCGAATGGGTTGTGGAAACGACGGAAGACATTCCTTCAGTAACCGGCATGAAAATGGTTGAAGACCTTGCTCCGTTCATTGAACGCAAGCTGTTTACAGTAAACACAGGCCATGCCGTAATTGCTTACCTGGGCTATCTTGCTGGAAAGTCCACAATCGACGAAACCTTGGGTGATGACAAGATTGTGGAACAAGTCAGAGAAACGCTCAAAGAAACCGGCGCTTATCTGGTGAAGGAATACGGCCTCGATGAAGAAGAGCATTTGGCTTATATCAACAAGAACATTGAACGCTTTAAAAATGCCTATTTGAATGACGGTGTAACACGAGTCGGCCGTGCACCTATCCGTAAACTCGGCCCGGAAGACCGGTTGATCCGTCCGGCAACGCAGGCACAAAAGGCTGGATTGTCATACACGCATCTGGCCAACGCCATTGCAGCTGCCCTGCTGTTTGATTATCCGGAAGACGAGGAAGCCATGGAAATCCAGGAAGTGATCCGGAAGTCTGGACCTGCAGCTGCGCTGAAAACATTCAGCGGCTTGCCGGAAGACAGTGACATCACTAAAGAAGTCGTTCGCCAGTACGAAACCTTGCAAGCCCAAAAACGCTGAAATAGATGGAATCCAAATGGCAGATACGCCCCATGTGTCTGCCATTTGTACGTTTTATAAAGTCCTTAAACTGGAAACGGGCATCTTTCTTTTGTACTGTCACCAAGTGAGGTATACTTGACAGGCAAAACTAGATAGTTGCATTCAAAAAATATGATATAATTATATAATTGAGGCAGAAAAGGTGCGTTTCGGTTAAGCCTGGCTTTTTGTATTATTTGATCAGGAGCAGCTGCACCTATATGCAAATATACGGGATAAGGAAGGTTATAATGGACAACCAACAGAAAAAAAGAAATGTCATCTTAATTGGTGCCGGAGTCATGAGCGCAACTTTAGGCTCCATGCTTAAAGAGCTTGCACCCGATTGGAATATTAAAGTGTTTGAAAAACTTGAAAAAGCGGGATCTGAAAGCTCGAACGAATGGAATAATGCCGGAACAGGGCACGCCGCACTTTGTGAGCTTAACTATACGCCGGAACAGGCTGACGGTTCTGTAGATATCAAAAAAGCGATCAGCATTAATGAGCAATTCCAGCTGTCAAGACAGTTCTGGTCGTTTCTTGTAAACAATAAACGCATTGCCAACCCACAAGACTTTATCATGTCGATTCCGCACATGAGTTTAGTGCAGGGAGAAGAAAATGTCCGTTTCCTGAATACGCGTTTTGAAGCATTGTCTAAGAGCCCTTTGTTCAAAGGAATGGAATATTCAGCTGATCCAGCAAAATTGAAAGAATGGATTCCGCTTATCATGGAAGGCCGTTCTTCAGCCGATGCAATGGCAGCAACTAAAATCGATTCTGGAACAGACGTCAACTTCGGCGCCTTAACGGAAATGCTGTTTGACCACTTGAAGGAACAGCAGGTCGAGATCAATTACAAACACGCTGTCAAAGACATTAAACGCAGCGGCGACGGCACGTGGGAAGTAAAAGTGGAAGACCTTGCAAACGATAAAATCGAATACCACAGTGCGGACTTCGTCTTTATTGGCGGCGGCGGCGGAAGCTTGCCATTGCTTCAAAAAACTGGCATTCCGGAATCCAAGCACATTGGCGGATTCCCTGTAAGCGGGATGTTCCTGGTCTGCAACGATCCGGAAATCGTCGAACAGCACCACGCAAAAGTATACGGAAAAGCGAAAGTCGGAGCTCCTCCGATGTCAGTGCCGCATTTGGACACGCGTTTTATCGACAACAAGAAATCGTTGTTGTTCGGACCGTTTGCCGGCTTCTCGCCGAAATTCCTGAAAACAGGTTCGAACATGGACTTGATCGGATCTGTAAAACCGAACAACGTCTTCACGATGCTGGCGGCAGGCGCAAAAGAGATGTCCTTAACAAAATATCTCATCCAGCAGGTTATGCTGTCGAATGAAAAACGCGTGGAAGAATTGCGTGAGTTTATTCCGACTGCCAAGCTTAAGGATTGGGATGTTGTCGTAGCCGGGCAACGTGTACAGGTCATCAAAGATACAGATAAAGGCAAAGGAACTCTCCAGTTTGGTACAGAAATTGTCACTGCTGCAGACGGTTCGGTTGCTGCGTTGCTTGGTGCTTCTCCTGGTGCGTCCACAGCCGTTCATGCGATGCTGGAGATCTTCAAAAAATGCTTCCCGGACGAAGTAGGCGGCTGGGAACCAAAAATCAAAGAAATGATTCCATCTTACGGTGTTTCCTTGTCTGAAAACCCTGAGCTTCTTCAGGAAATTCATACATCAACAGCTAAAGCATTGCAACTGGATGAAAAAAGCCCAATAGAAATCTAAGTTCCATATAATAATGCATCGTGAAAGCCCTTTTCATCCGAAATGATGAAAGGGGCTTTTTTTGGACAATTTTGTCCGCAAACAGATCTAATTTATTTGTGTATGAAGAAGAAACAACGGGTACAAAAGAATATGGAAAAATGGATATGTAAGTTAAACTCATGATTTTTGCTTGTTGATTTGTTTCTTGCGGGAGTCCTGCTCAGAGCGGCAGAAGCGGCTTATAAAATGAAGATAGAGATCCATTGACAAAAAAAGGAGCTGCAGACCATGAAGAAAACAAATTACTATATCAATACGGTATTCACGGCCAAAGATCCAATTTTGGAGAACGTTGTTTCTTCGATAGAAGAAAATGGGATGCCGTCGATTTCGGTATCGCCTTCATCCGGCAAATTGCTGACGATGCTGGTATCAATTTCAAATGCAAAAAATGTTTTAGAAATTGGAGCTCTTGGCGGTTATAGCGGAATTTGCCTGGTTAGAGGGTTCAACAATAAAGAAGGCAAACTGACTTCTCTTGAACTTGAGGAAAGCTACGCACAATTGGCTTACCGAAATTTGGAGAAAGCGGGCTTTGGTGAACAGGTTGTATATCGGACAGGAGCGGCTTTAGAGAGCCTGGAAAAGCTGGTTGAGGAAAATCGGAAGTTCGACTTTTTCTTTATCGATGCGGACAAAGAAAACTATGAAAATTACTTAAACTATTGCCTGAAGCTGGCAGGGCCCGGCGCTTTGATTGTGGCGGACAATGTACTGGCAGCAGGAACAGTAGTGGATGAGACCATCCAAGCCAAACGCAATACCGAAATTATGAAAGCTTTCAATAAAACAGTGGCCAATCATCCACAGCTCGAATCCATGCTGATTCCGGTGGGGGACGGGCTGACCTTATCAAAAGTGAATAACTGAAAAAGAGCGTGCCCAAGTTTAGGCACGCTCTTTTTTCTATAGATCGAAGTTTATCCCAAGGCAGGTTATTTAAAGAATGGTGTTTTCTTCAAGGCAATTGCCACTGGAATGGCGATAATCAGGCCGACAGTATTTTGGACAAGGTTGCCGGGAATAGAAGCTGCCGGAATGATCCAACTGCTGAAAATGATGGCTTCACCCAAATAGTAAATAGCGACCATTAATGGAATTGACACGATGGCAGCTAAAATATTGAAGCGTGTACTGCCGCCGTTTCTGCCGCCAGACCAAGCGATTTTACCAACCAGGTAACCTTGCAGGCCTCGCGCCAGGATCGTAATCGGTGCCCACAACGTCCATCCGGAAACGAGGTCAAACAATCCCATGCCGACTGCACCGGCAATCAGCCCTTTTTTTGGACCGAACAGGATCGCAATGATGAAGAGCATGGCAGTACCCAGGTGGACAAGGCCGCCGTTTGCCGCAATCGGCAGGCGGATATTCAATAATAACGTGGCAACAAAGACAAGTGCAATGGCCATGGAAGTCAAAACCAAATCAAGAGTGCGGGAATTATTCGCAGGTGAATAGCTAGTTGTTTTTTGCATCGTCGGTAACCTTCCTATCTTTTCTTTTTCAAATAAGATTAGCAGAGGTGTGGACTAGTTAAAAGTATCAATTCCGAAGAAAACTTAGGGGTCAGTTTTGTTTTAGGGCAACTTAAACGACCAAGGAAGAGCAGATTCTTAGAAATCGCTGCAGGCATTCGCTGTTTCAACTGCGAAGAGTGAAGCGTCAAATCTCCACTTTAAGTTTGTACTTGTTTCATGATTCTGATGATCTGGGAATAACCACTATTGCTTCTACGCCAAAGTGATCCGAAATAACGGATTTGTTGCGGTTGTTGAAAATGACCTGAGAAGATCGAACATTTACAGGGCAATTCGCCAAGATCAGATCGATGCGCAAATCTTCTTTGTTGTCATTCCATCCGGTAATTTTTCCTTCGACTGTTGTTCCCTCGTCCTTATGTTCTGCCAACTCATACGTATCGTGAAGCCCGTGGCCGATTAAGAAGTCATAGCCCTCTCCTGAAAGAGAAGCACTGTTGTTAAAGTCTCCCATCAGAAAGAGCAGGCCATCCTGTTTGACTTGTTGCAGAAGACGTTCTGCCTGCTGCTTAAAAGGTTCTTCCTCGTCGATCCACCAACCCATATGACAGGAGTAGAAAGACATTGGAGTGCCTTCGCAATCGATTGTAACGCCAACGATTTTTCGCGTCTTCCAGTAATCGATGGCTGTGCTTTGGCTGACGAAAAAAGAGTCTTCTTCTAGAATGGTATGCTTCGTTAAAATGGCGACGCCTTCTTCGTAGATGCCGTAGACCAAGTGGGAAAAACTCCATACAAGTGAATAATTCGAAACACCTATCTTTTCAAGCTCCTGCAGCAGAACGACTCCAAAATTATCTTCCTTAATTTCTCCGTACAGCAGTTTTGCTTTAATTGATTGGTTGACTTCCTGAAGGGCAATGACATCATAATCCTTTTCTTTAATGGTTTCGGCAAAGTGGCGTATTTTGTCATGCTGATTTTCTTCGTGCCATGAATGGCAATTCAAGGTTAAAAGATTCATTGGTTCAGCCTCCTGATTTGTTTGTTTATAGAAGAAAGCCCAGCTGCATACGGAAATTTTCCGAATGCAGCTGGGCTTTAGTTTGGCTTTACATCAAACGACAGGTTCGCCATGGATAATTTCCATGATGTCCTGTTCCTTGGCTGCTACAGCCCCGGATTTTGTAAGTTTGATAGATTGGCCTTCTTCAAGGTTCGTGAAGACAATCGGCGTAATGATTGAAGCCGCGTTTTCAGCGATGTAATCCAAGTCCATCTCCATCAGAAGCTGTCCTTGTTCAACTAAGTCGCCTTGTTCAATATGTGAAGTAAATCCTTCACCTTTCAGGTGGACTGTATCAATACCGATGTGGATCAGAATTTCCGTGCCGTTGTCTGCCGCGATGCCGATAGCATGCTTGGTAGGGAAGACCGTAACGACTTTGCCGTTTACCGGCGAATAAACTTTTCCTTCTGTCGGCTTGATGGCAAATCCGTCTCCGACCATTTTGCCTGAGAATACTTGATCGGGAACTTCTGAAATCGGTAGAAGTTCACCTGTAATCGGGCTATTGAATTCTAGTGGTGTTGCCGATGCAACTGCATTTTCAGTTGGAGCTGCGGTTTTAGCAGTTGGCCGGGGCGATTTGCCATCCATAATGTCCTGCATTTGTCCGCGCAGGTTATCCGACACAGGTCCAAAGATTGCCTGAATGTTATTGCCGACTTCCATGACGCCGGATGCGCCAAGTTTTTTCAACCTGTTTTTATCAACATTGCCTTTGTCTGCTACGCTGACACGCAGGCGTGTGATACATGCATCAAGATGGGTGATGTTTTCCTGTCCGCCCATGGCAGCAAGAATTTCATGTGGCAAGTCGCCAACTTCTGTTGTTTCTTCATCGCCTTCTTCATCTGCTTCGCGTCCAGGCGTCATCAAATTGAATTTCTGGATGGCGAAACGGAAACCAAAGTAGTAGATGACTGAGAAGACCAGACCGACCACGATGACCCAGAACCATTCTGTTCTGCCGGGCAAAACGCCGAACAGCAGGAAGTCAATCAGTCCGCCGGAGAATGTCATACCGATCTTAACATCCAGCAAGTGCATGGTCATAAATGATAGTCCTGCGAAAATGGCATGGATACCGAACAGAACCGGTGCTACAAACAAGAATGAGAACTCAAGAGGTTCAGTGATTCCTGTAAGGAATGAAGTCAAAGCACCTGAAAGCATGATACCTCCGACAATTTTCTTTTTCTCGGGGCGTGCACAATGGTAGATGGCAAGTGCTGCAGCCGGTAGGCCGAACATCATGAACGGGAATTTACCAGTCATGAATGTACCGGCAGTAAAGTCCACACCGTCCTGCAGTTGAGCAAAGAAGATGCGTTGATCGCCGCGGATAATTTCTCCGGCAGCATTTGTGTATTGGCCAAATTCAAACCAAAACGGTGAGTAGAAAATATGGTGGAGACCAAAAGGAATCAATGAGCGTTCAATGGTTCCGAATACGAATGCCGCAAGTGTGCGGTTTGTTTCCAGCATAAAGTGAGAAAGTGTATTCAAACCAGTTTGAGCGAATGGCCAAACCAGGTACATCACAATACCAAGGAAAACAGCTGAGAAAGCGGTAATGATTGGAACAAAGCGCTTTCCTGCAAAGAAGCCTAAAAACTGTGGCAATTCGATTTTGAAGAATTTATTGTACATGTAAGCAGCCATCACACCGACGATAATTCCGCCGAATACGCCTGTCTGCAGTGTCGGAATTCCCAATACATTGGCGTATGCCGGATCAGCGGTCATTTCCAAGGTAATTCCACCAAAAGCTTTCATCGTGACGTTCATGATCAGATAACCGATGATGGCAGCGAGTCCCGCTACTCCATCACCGCCGGCAAGGCCGATGGCGACACCTACAGCAAACAGTAAAGGCAGGTTATCAAAAATAACGCCTCCGGCTTCCGCCATAACAAATAATAATGACTGAATCCAGTCAGCTCCCATAAACGGAACCGCTTCCAAAAATGAGTCTTGTGCAAAGCTGGTACCAAAAGCCAATAGGATACCGGCAGCAGGCAATAGGGCCACAGGCAGCATGAGGGCTTTACCAACTTTTTGCAATGTACCGAACAAATTGAATGACATCTGATTTCCTCCTCGTTGTTTCGAATATAGAACAGGCCAATTGAATACAAAAAAGGCATGAGCAGAAAAGGGAAAAGTCGATAAGAGGGCAGAATCGTCCTAAGCGTCAACTTTTGCATCTTTTCATACTCATGCCTGATCGAATCAGTAACACGTATGGTCAGAATTTATGTGTCAAGCGTTGCAGATGAATGGTCAAATACATGACTTCAGCTTCATCCACAGGCTTATTCAATTGGTTTTGCATTACTTTAATGAGCTTCCAAGCAAGATTATAGCATACAGGATATTCACTTTTCAACATAGCCGCCAATTTATTTTCTTCTCCCAGCGGATCTCCTTTATCGGCGCGGTCGATGGCACGGTGAAGGTGCTGGATAAGGCGGTGGTAGTCAATATTGTCTTTTTCCAAATGGATGTCCAGGCTGTCTTCGATGATTCCAACCATTTTCGAAATCAAAGTATGGTAGCGGTTGATATCGCGCAAAGACTTGTCGGTAACGGCGCTGTGGACATGAAGCGCAATAAAGCCGATTTCCCCTTCCGGAAACGAAACTCCTGTCCGCTCTTCCACTTTTTGGACCACTTCTTTGGCCACCATATATTCTTTCGGATACAGTGACTCGATCTCAAACAAGAAAGGGTTGGAGAACTGGATTCCTTTTTTTGCCCGGTTAATGGCAAACGCGATATGGTCTGTCAGCGCCACGTGGATATGTTCATTCAGTTCCTTGCCCATTTTTTCTTCGATAAACAGCAGCAGCTCGTGAATAAAGGCAATGAGTTTCTCCTCAATATGAGGAAGCAGATTGACGTAATGCTCCATTTCCTTTTCGTCCTGCAGCAAAAAGGTTTTGTCTGCTTCATCGAATGGAACAGAATCTCCCTTTTTCCGGTTAAAGCCAAGGCCATTGCCGATCAATACGGCTTCTTTGTACATGTCATTGCTGGCAATGACGACATTATTATTCAATACTTTTTGTATGGTCAAGATCTGTTTCATTTAAGCCTCCATCTGCCTCCGGATTTTATTGCCGGTCTGACTGGCATCACAAACGATTTTCCTGCAATCTATATAAGCCCTCCAGAAGCAGCTTGTTAAACGTGGTGGGCGCAATGCTTCCTGAAATGGAGAAGAGCCGCCTGGTTAAAGCGGATCTTTTCGCCATCGGTACATAAAAAATCTGAAAATTTCCCTGTCTCTTATTCTAGCATTTCTTTGCTTTCTGCAATAGCCATTAAACTGGCGAATCCAATAAGGGCTGCTGCACATTCGTTGAGTTTAAAAAAAGCAAGGCGTATACTGAGGCTAAATCAATTGTTTTTAACATCAGGAGGTAATGGAGTGGCAGTTAACCCTAAAGCCGTCTTTTTGGATATGGACGGGACTATTTTAAATCATACAAACGAAGTAAGCATGGATACGAAAGAAATCATAGATGAACTGCGAAGCGCAGGAGTTTTCGTTTTTATCGCAACAGGAAGATCTGCGGATGAACTGGCGGAAATGCTTCCGGAAGGATTTGCGGTAGATGGCATCATCACCGCAAATGGCATGGCCGGATATATCGGCGAAGAAGTGGTGTTTGAGCATGCACTGCCGATGGATTTGGTGGAAACGGTTTTAACGAAGGCGCGGGAACGCGAAATCTACTACGAGCTTTTTCCGCATAGAGAACCACGGTTGGTGCTGGAGCAGGATAAGGCGTTTATTGAAGCGGCCGTTCGGGATCCCAAACCCGATTCCGTGCAGATCAATGAATGGATTTCACGCCAAAAAGCGATCGAAGAGGAAATTGAATGGACAAACGAAATTAAAGGCAGTCATTTTTCCAAGTTTTACTTTTTCGCAAGAACCCGCGATGAAATCAATGACTGGAAAATTGAATTGAAGTTACTGCAGGAAAACATGGAATTTTCGATGACTCCTTCTTCTCCGCATAACGCCGAAGTGATGGTCGCAGGCGTCAACAAAGCATCGGGCATTGCCCAGATGCTGGAGCGGTTCGGTTTGACCGGCTGTGAGACATTGGCGATCGGAGACAGCGATAACGATATTAAAATGTTCGAATATGTCAGCCACGCCGTAGCGATGAAAAATGCGGCAGAGCATATACAGGAACTGGTGGATGAAGTAACGGAGTTTAGCTGCGACGAAAATGGTGTCTATCATTACTTGAAAACAAAGGTATGGGCGCAATTGGAAGCAAAAGCACCAAAAGCGTAAATCGAATAACAAAAATCCCCCAAAACGGCCACTGCAAAATGAGCGTTTTGGGGGATTTGAATTTATACGGTGTTTTTGTCAGCAAACCGAATCATTGGATTTCGGTACTGACAGTCCGAACAGTGGACGAAGATACAAAGCAACGAACGTTCCAGCCAAAGCCAAGATGCCCCAAATATAGCCGTGCAGGCTGAACGAAGCAATGCCGCCAAAATAAGCGCCGATGTTACAACCGAATGCCAGACGGGCACCATAGCCCATAAGCAAGCCGCCGATAACAGAAGCGAAGAAATTGCCCACTCGTACTTTGGTGAACTTGAACAAGCCGCCGGCTGCTGAAGCGACGAACGCCCCGATGATAACACCGAAGTTTAAAATCGTAGTAGAATCTGCAAAGATCGAAGACTCGAGCATGGCCGCATTGGCGCCTTGCCAATATCCCCAGCTTGCTACGTCAGCGCCGAACAACTCAGCGATTTTCGATCCCCAAAGAGCAAAGGCAGATGTAATGCCCCATGGTGTTCCACGAACCATTAATGTTAAAGCATTTAAAACGGCCAGGACAATCGCAGCTGCAAATAACGGCCATGAGCCGCGGAAAATCCGTCTCCATCCAGATGCAGACGGCACAGGCGCCATTTTTGGTGCACGTCTTTTTTTCTCGATAACCACGCTGATTAAGGCAATCAAACCGAAAATGACAATCGATACAAGCCAAGCGCCGCCATAGCCGAGTCCAGTAGACGTTGCCAATGAAATTGGTTCAAACGCCGGCATTTCTTCAGTCCAGAATGGCAGATGGTAAGCACCGATCGTCGTTCCGATGATGAAGAACAGCAAAGTAACAAACATAACGGTACGTCCGCCGCCAATTGCATACAAGGTGCCGGAAGCACAGCCGCCGCCAAGCTGCATGCCGATTCCGAAGATAAAGGCACCAACGACCAAGCTGACGCCAACCGGCGAAACATAGCCGGCAACTTCAGTTCCGAAGAACGAGTAGCCGTACGCCAAGATTGGCGCAAACAACGTTACGGCGACTGCCAGCATGAGCATATGCGAACGCATTGCCTGTCCGTTGCCGACAGAGGCAAGGCGCCGGAATGCTGAAGTAAAACCGAAGCGTGCGTGGAATAGGGTATAGCCGAGCAATAGTCCGATGATCAGCAGGATTGGCTGGGAAACGTGCTGAGTAGCCAGCAGATAAACCATCAATAAGGCTGCAACGGCCAGTCCGCCGACAATCAGTGAAACTTGCGGGCTGTTTAAAGCTGTATCTTTTCGTGCAACGGGGTCTTGTGCATCGTTGACCGGTTGAACTTTCGTAATTGAAGTCATGAAACCATCCTTTTCTTAGTGAGTTAGTCGGGAATACTCCGTTATCATAATGCTTGAGCCTTTCGGTGTCAAAAGAAAGTGCTTCAGAACCTTGATTTCTGGGCTTTTTTGAAAGTGAAAAGCTCTTTGGAGAAAATTAAATACTGTATATGTTGTACTAAAGAAAACAGCTTTTCCCCCTCGTCTTGACCCTGGACGCGCAGGCGCTAAAAGAAGGAGCAAATCAGCAGGCGAAAATCATCAGTTCAAAATATATAGAAATAACTTTGACTGGCAAAATGGAAAAGAGAAAGTGAGCACTTCCTATAGATAAGCACTAAAAAACGAAAAGCGTTCGGGATGGGTGTATACTTAGAAAATAGTTAAAACAAGTGCGTGTTTGGAGGAAAATGGATGTTCACTGATATTACAGTAAAAGAATTGATTCCTTTAAGTGAAAAGAAAAAGATGGTGCTGATCGATGTCAGGTCGCCATCCGAATTTCAAAATTTCTCGATTCCCGAGAGCATCAATATTCCATTTTTTGATGATGCAGAACGTGCCGAGATTGGCACTCTTTATAAACAGGCAAATGTAGAAGCAGCCAAAGTGCGCGGCCTTGAAATTATATCCGCTAAGCTGCCCGAATTTGTTCGGCAGTTTAAACAGATTGAAGGCAATAAAACAGTGTTTTGCTGGCGCGGCGGCATGCGCAGCCGAACAACAGCCACGCTGTTGTCGCTGATGGACGTTCACGTCAACCGGCTGGAAGGCGGGATCCGTGAATACCGCAGATGGGTCATTAATCAGCTTGAGCAGCCGGAAGCTCCTTTTAAAGCTTATGTATTGAACGGCTTAACCGGAACAGGCAAAACAAGAATTTTAAAAGCATTGGAAAAACAGGGCTACCCTGTTATCGATTTGGAGGGGCTGGCCAATCACAAAGGATCGATTTTCGGCCATATCGGCGTGGAGCCGAACAACCAAAAAAAATTCGACTCGCTGTTTGTTCAGCAATTCCGTGAACTCCAAAAGGCGCCGTTCGTGCTGTTTGAAGCGGAAAGTGCGCGGATTGGCAAAGTGGTCATCCCCAATTGGGTGACGGAACTGAAAGCCAACAGCGTCCAGCTTATTATTGATATGCCGATGGAAGAACGAATCAAAGAAATTATCGAAGATTACCGTCCCGTGGAATACCAGGCCGAATGCATCGCTGCTTTCCAACGGATCAAAACACGGATGCCGCAAGATATTTCAAAACAGATCGAATCGGATCTGGAAACCGGTGAATTCGACTCTGCCGTGCGCTTGCTGCTGGAGTATTATTACGATTCCCGGTACAAGCATACCGGCCTTCAATACCCGGATCAGCAAAAAAAGGTGCTGCAGGTCCAAAACTTGGAAGAAGCCATCGAAGCGATCAAAAGACAGATTCCGGAGATTGAGAAGTCTCCGGCAGGCAACGTGGGTTGAACGGAAAAAATCATTTTCATGTACAGAAATTCCCTTCAACTTCGTGTTGAAGGGATTTTCTTTCGTCAGCGTTAATGAGCGAGTAGCGAAGTTGATTAGCTGCACGCAGTCAGAGATAATGGAAGGAACCGATAAACCCGACTCCACCGTTTCCAGGATTCAGCCATCTTAGAAAGGAACTGCTCTTATGAACTTTTCACTTAATGAAACAAAAATAAAAAAATTATGCGGGCAGGCTGCTTACAAAAAAGGCCGTGCTTTTATTCAGGCCGGCAAAATCCGACTGATGCCGGATGCCAATGAAGACCGGCTGATCAAAGGCATCATCACCGGGCGCAATGAATTCCATGTCAGCGTCAGGCAGGAATCCGATGGGGAAATCCTGGCTTCCTGCAGCTGTCCACCGGTCGGTTTTGTAAAGACTTATTGCCATCATATTGCCGGTGTTCTGCTGGCTATTGATGATATGCAGCAAAGCGAAAACCCTACTACCAAAATGCTGGATGTGTTTGCGCGGCAAACCGCAGGCACAAAAGGCAGGCGGCAGTATTTTGATAAGCGCCAAACGCTTCAAGTGGAATTCAGCATCCTCCCGGTCTCATTAGATGGAGCAGGCTATGTGTTCGGTCTGCGGCTTGCAGTTGGAACAGAGGAACTTGAAGCCATATGGAATATTGCCGACTTTTTGGCGGCCGTAAAGATGGAAGACCCTTATACAGAATCACCGGCTCTCCACTATTCACCGCAGGATCATCGCCTGCAGGAAGAAAACGAAAAGGTTCTTACTTACTTGGCAAAAACACGGATTACAGGGGCTGGAAATAGAGAAGAGCCAGACATGCTGGTCCTGGCTGCTTCAGATTGGGAGCGGCTGCTGCCATTGCTGCAGGCTTCACCTAACGTTAAGCTTGTCGGTGTGGGACGGGTTACGGAAGGCCTCCGCATTGAAAAAGAGCTGCCGCTGTCTTTTCATTTTGATCAAAACCGTTCGGGCGGCTTTCGGCTGGACGTTGAAGGGTTGGAGAGTGTGCTCATTCTGAAAGCATACGACATGGCTGTTGCAGACGGTGCCTTGGTCTATTTGGCTGAAGAAGATACCCGGCGCCTGGTGGAACTGAAGAAATTGCTGCTGGGATCCATTGATCAGCTGCTCATTCCGGCAGAGGACATGGACCATTTCATGGCTACGGTCGTTCCGGGGCTGGAGCGTTTAGGAAAAGTGCACATTGCCGAAGCTGTAGCCGAACGGCTGGTGGAAACCCCTCTTCGCGCCAAGCTGTATCTTGACCGCATCAAACACCGGCTGCTGGCCGGAGTGGAATTCCATTATGGCCATTTGGTCATCAATCCCTGTGAAGAACCGGAAGACGACTTCCGCCATTATCCAGGGATCCGCCGGCAACGCCAGCAGGAGCAGGAAATTCTGCGGATTATGAAAGACAGCGCCTTTATACAAACTGATGGCGGCTTCTATATGCAGGACGAGAAATTGGAATACCATTTCCTGTACCACGTTATTCCCGTACTGGAAGAGCTGATGCAGATTTACGCGACGACTGCCGTTAAGCTGCGTGTTCAAAAAAGTTACGGCGGTCCGAAAGTGAAAGTTGAAATTAGCGAGCGCACCGATTGGCTGGAGTTCCGCTTTGATCTTCAGGACGTTCCGGAGGCGGAAATCAAAAAGATTTTGAAAGCGTTAGAGGAAAAGCGGCCGTATTATCGGATCCCTAACGGTACGTTAATGTCGCTTGAGACCGCTGAATTCATGGAATTAAACGATTTCCTGCGTGAATTGGATGTTACTGCAGCTAATTTCGGACGTGAGGAAATCCGCGTGCCGCTGATCCACGGTCTGCATTTGGCAGCTTCGTTGGATGACGGGCAACTGCTCGATCCAGGTGCCAATTTTGCTCATTTGCTGCAAAACTTGACTCAACCGGACGAGCTGGCGACTGATATACCGGAAAGTCTGAATGGGGTGCTGCGTGATTACCAGGAGGCTGGTTTCCGCTGGCTCAAGTTGTTGGCCAAGTATAAATTCGGTGGAATTTTGGCTGATGACATGGGGCTCGGCAAAACCTTGCAAAGCATTGCCTTCATCGTTTCGGTGTTGCCGGAAGTTCGCAAACAGCAGCAGCCTGTGCTGGTAGTCGCCCCTTCATCGCTTGTCTACAACTGGCTGAATGAGCTGGAGAAGTTTGCACCCAGCGTGAAAGCCGGAATCATTGATGGCAATAAAAAACAACGAGCTTCATTGATTGAGAAAACACAAGGTTTGGATGTGGTCATCACTTCCTATCCATCGCTCCGCATGGATCAGGTGCTGTACCGGAACCACAGTTTCCACAGTTTGTTTTTGGACGAAGCACAAGCTTTTAAAAATCCAGTTACCCAAACGGCAAAAGCGGTCAAGGAAATTCAGGCGGATTACCGGTTCGCACTGACAGGCACGCCAATCGAAAATTCGCTGGATGAATTGTGGTCGATTTTCAATGTGGTGTTTCCGGAGCTGCTGCCGAATCGCCGGCTGTTCAGTGAAATGAGGCGCGACAGCATCAAGAAACGGGTGCGGCCGTTTATCCTTCGCCGCATCAAGGCGGATGTCTTGACCGAGCTGCCGGATAAAGTGGAGACAATGCATTTTTCGGAATTGCAAAAAGAACAGAAGAAATTATATGCGGCTTATTTAGCCGAATTAAAACAGGATGCGCTGAAGCACCTGAACAAAGACAGTTTTCAGAAAAACCGTATCCGGATTCTGGCAGGGCTGACGAGGCTGCGCCAATTATGCTGTCATCCCGCCCTGTTTGTCGAAGGCTACGAGGGCGGGTCCGCCAAGTTTGATCAGCTGATGGAACTTGTAGAGGAATGCCGCCTATCTGGCCGGCGTGTGCTGGTGTTTTCACAATTTACTCAAATGCTTGGCATCATCGGCCATCAATTGGCAAGAGAAGGCGTACCTTATTTTTATTTGGATGGCCAGACGCCGCCGATAGAGCGGGTGGACCTCTGCCGCCGTTTCAATGAAGGACAAGGAAATTTGTTTTTGATTTCCCTGAAAGCTGGCGGAACCGGTCTGAATTTGACCGGAGCCGATACAGTTATCTTATATGACCTTTGGTGGAATCCGGCGATCGAGCAGCAAGCCGCTGACCGGGCTCATCGCATGGGGCAGAAAAAAGAAGTCCAAGTCATTCGGCTCGTCGCCAAAGGCACCATTGAAGAAAAAATCAATGAACTGCAGATGAAAAAGAAGAACCTGATTGATGATGTGATCCAGTCAGGGGAAGAACCGCTGAAAGCGATGACAGCCGATGACATACGGGAAATTTTGACGATGTAGACAGCCTATCTCAGCTGCTGGACTGCAAATGGCTTCTTCCGAAAAGGAATTATTGCGCCGGGTTTGGTAAAATGGATGAAAGAGATGAGGTGCTTATATGGATCCGAAAAGCATGCTGGATAAAGTGAAAAACCGAATTCCCGATGTATTGGGAAACAAGGATTTTTCAAAATATGCAATTCTTCTGCCCTTAATTGAAAAAGACGGAGAAATTCATGTCCTCTTTGAAGTCCGCTCCTATGACTTAAGAAATCAGCCCGGTGAAATCTGTTTTCCTGGAGGCAGGATTGATTATAAGGACCAGACGGAAGAAGACACCGCAGTCCGGGAAACAATTGAGGAATTGGGGATAAGCAGAGCCGAAATTTCGGATATTTTTCCATTGGACTATATTGTTTCGCCTTTTGGCATGATCGTCTATACCTTTGCCGGCGTTATCGAGCGGGATGCCAAGTTTGTGCCCAATCCTCCGGAAGTCGACAGCATCTTTACGGTGCCATTGTCCTTTTTCCTGGAAAACGAGCCGAAAGTATACCGCATCAATTTTGATATCCAGCCGGAGGAAAGCTTTCCGTACGATTTGATTGCCGGAGGGGAAAATTACAATTGGCGGACGCGTCAAGTAGATGAACACTTCTACATTTATGAGGACAAAGTTATTTGGGGCCTTACCGCTAAAATTCTTGCACACTTTATTGAGATCATTCGCTGAATGGTCTTTTTGTTTTGGAAACGAAGGGGCCTTTTATCGCAATTTCGGAATTGTGGAACGGAGAAGCTTTTAAAGGATAGTAGGAACGTGTATAATTATTCACATTACTGATAATTAAAATTATTTCCACAAAAAAGGAGTCCTGACGATGACGACACATCAACTTGAAGTTATTGAGAACAACAGCAAAAAAGCAAAGCCGGTGAAAGACCAGGTGCCATTCGGGACGACGTTTACAGACCATATGTATATTTTGGAATATGAAACGCAAAAAGGCTGGTATGATCCAAAGATTGTTCCCTACGGACCAATTACGTTAGATCCGGCAGCGATGATTTTCCATTACGGCCAAACGGTCTTCGAAGGCATGAAAGCCTATCATACAGAAGATGGACGCATCTTGTTGTTCCGTCCGGAGAAAAACTTTGAGCGCCTGAACCTCTCAAGCGAGCGCCTGAGCATTCCGCCAATCGATGAAGAGCAGGCTTTGGAGCACTTGACGCAATTGATCAAGCTCGAAAAAGACTGGGTTCCGAAAACACCGGGAACTTCCCTGTATATCCGGCCTTATATTATTTCGACAGACGCCAACCTTGCAGTCGGACCATCTCAGACTTATAAATACATGGTCATCCTGTCGCCGGTAGGCTCTTATTTCCCAGGCGGCCTTCAGCCGGTTGTCATTCACGTGGAAGATAAGTTTACCCGCGCCGTAAAAGGCGGTACCGGTATGGCTAAAACAGCCGGTAACTATTCATCCGGCTATCAGGCGCAGGCCAATGCCAAGAAAGAAGGCAATGCGGATGTGCTGTGGCTGGATGGAGTTGAGAAAAAATACATTGAAGAAGTCGGCAGCATGAACATCTTCTTCAAAATTAACGGAGAAGTGGTAACGCCTGAGCTGAACGGCAGCATCTTAAAAGGCATTACCCGCATGTCCATTATCGAACTGCTGGGAACATGGGGAATTACCGTAACCGAAAAGCGCGTTTCGATTGATGAGCTGTACGAAGCATACGAAGCGGGCCACGTAGAGGAAGTTTTTGGAACCGGTACGGCCGCTGTCATTTCCCCAGTCGGAGAACTTAACTGGCAAGGCAAAAAGATGATCATCAACAACCATGAAATCGGTGAATTGTCGCAAAAACTATACGATACCATTACGGGCATCCAAACAGGGAAAATCGAAGATACGCTCGGTTGGACTGTGGAAGTAAAATAAAGAAAAATCAGCATGGCTAATCATTTGCTTGGGCCTGCGGCTGTCTGCTTATCCTTCAAGATAAGCAGACAGCCGCAGGTTTTTAGTTGTCTTATTGGAATTTAAGATCTAAAAATAGAGAAAAAAGAGAACATATTTAAAGAAATACAGGAGCTTTTATGTTATGTTAGAAAACGTTAATTTTACTGCAAAGAAGAACATCAAGTCTTAGGTGAATGGAATAAGTTGCACTAATTATTTTTAATGGGTATTGTTACGCGGTGGATATTTCGCAAATCGAATTAGATTTGAAGGCTTGAGTGCATTTCTTATGTGCGGCTCTTAGCCTGTCGCATCGGCCAAAGCTGGTTTCTTTAGTTCAACTTATATAGAAAAGAAGGTGTGAAAATATTGGAAAGCTCGACTGGTTTAAAACGCGTCCATTTTATTTTGCTGATGGGTGCTCTGACTTCTTTGATTCCGTTTACGATCGATATGTATTTGCCGGCTTTTCCAATTCTTGCAGACGTCTATGAAACCAATGCGACATCTGTTCAATTGAGTTTGACCGCTTGTTTGCTTGGACTCGCACTTGGCCAGTTGATCACGGGTGCACTTAGCGATGTGCAAGGAAGACGAAAGCCGCTATTGATTTCCCTGGTGGCTTACATCGTGGCATCGATTGCTTGTATATTTGCTCCGAACATCTACATATTTGTTCTTTTGCGTTTTGTGCAAGGTTTTGCAGCTTCTGGCGGATTGGTTATTTCCCGGGCAATTGTGCGGGATGTCAGCAATGGAGCAGAATTGACAAGATTATTTGCTTTGTTGATGGTTGTCAACAACCTCGTGCCGTTGCTGGCGCCTTCTGTCGGCAGTGGAGTCTTGCTGTTTGCAGACTGGAGAGGGATTTTCCTGGTGCTGACGGTTCTGGGGATTATTCTGCTGCTTGTTTCAGCTTTCCGCCTCAAGGAAAGCCTGCCGCCTGAAAAACGGGTGCCAAGCAATCTGAAGGCAACATTCAGCAATTTTGCAGGAATCTTAAAAAACCGCCAGTTTACAGGGTATGCGTTGGCGCAAGGCTTTCTGATCGGCGGCGTTTTCGCTTATGTGTCGGGTACTCCCTTCATCTATCAGAATGTGTACGGAGTATCACCGCAGACGTTCAGCCTGCTGTTTGGCATGAACGGCATCGGACTGATTATCGGCAGTTACGCTGTCGGCCGCTTCTCGTATGTCTGGTCTGAAAAACGGTTTTTGGAAACGGCACTCTATACTGCCACAACTGCCGGCGCCGTTTTATTGGCTGTGGTTTTACTGGATGGGCCATTATGGGCGGTCGTCATTCCTATCTTCTTTTTCATCACGTCCATCGGTGTGGTGGGGACCGCCGCTTTCACTCTTGCCATGGAAAGCCAAGGCCATGTAGCTGGAAGTGCTTCAGCATTGCTTGGCTTGCTGCCTTTCATTCTTGGAGCGGCAACTGCGCCATTAGTAGGGATTGCAGGAGAAGATACGGCAGTTCCAATGGGGCTGGTCATTTTCATCATGTGTTCCATTGCCTTGCTGGCTTATATATTTCTTGCGAAAAATACCACTCCATCAACTGCCAAGTGATCAAAAGCCCGGAATTTATTCTGGGCTTTTTGTATTGCGTAAAAATACCTGTTTTTGTCAGTTTACAAAAGCTAAACAAATTTCTCATCAACGCTTAACAATAGAACTCTACACTGAGCTTGTTCATCAAATGACTGGAGGGAAAAAAATGATACATAAAAACTTGAAATTGAAAGTACTTCCGATTGCTTTGGCTTCTGCAGTGGCTCTAACAGGCATCCATTCTTTTGCTCCATCAGCTGACGCGCATGCTCCCGGCAAGAACCAAGGGAAAGCACCCGAACATAGCCAGGGCAAAGGCAAAGGCGGCAAAAAAGACGAAGTGCAGAACGTCATTTTCCTGATTGGCGACGGAGTTGGGACTTCTTATACATCCGCTTACCGTTACTTAAAAGACGATGCTTCCACGAAAATGGTTGAAGACATGTCGTTTGATTCGTATTTGGTCGGACAGCAATCGACTTATCCGGAAGATCCTGCGCAAAACATCACGGATTCGGCTTCAGCTGCTACAGCAATGGCAGCCGGCATTAAAACCTATAACAATGCCATCGCCGTAGATAACGATGAAAGTGAAGTAAAAACAGTTCTTGAAGCAGCGAAAGAAAAAGGCAAGGCAACGGGCTTGGTTGCAAGTTCTGAAATTACACATGCGACTCCGGCATCTTTCGGGGCACACGACATTGCACGAAAAAACATGAATGCAATTGCAGATGACTATTATGACGAGTTGATCGATGGCGAACACAAAGTCGATGTTCTTCTGGGCGGGGGAGCCGATTTGTTTGAGCGGAGTGACCGTGACCTAACGGAGGAGTTCCAGAAAGACGGCTACAGCTATGTCACAGACCGTGACGAGTTGTTAAGCAACGATGACGAGCAAGTGCTTGGGTTGTTTGCACCGGCTGGTCTGCCGAAAATGATCGACCGTGACGACAGCACGCCATCATTGGCGGAAATGACGGAATCGGCCATTGACCGGTTATCGGAAGATGATGAAGGCTTCTTCCTGATGGTAGAAGGCAGCCAAGTTGACTGGGCAGGACATGACAACGACATCGTGGCTGCGATGAGCGAGATGGAGGATTACGACAAAGCATTCCAGGCAGCGATCAAGTTTGCAGAAGAAGACGGCAATACGCTTGTTGTTGCAACGGCTGACCATTCGACCGGCGGTTTTTCCATCGGCGCTGACGGCATCTACAACTGGTTCGGAGAGCCGATCAAAGCGGCAAAACGTACACCCGATTTCATGGCTGAACAAATCGTCGGCGGCGCCGGCGTGGAAGAAACTTTGGCTGAGTATATTGATCTTGACCTGACAACTGAAGAAATTGATGCTGTGAAAAAAGCAGCAGAGGGCGGCGAGTACACAGCCATCGACAATTCCATCGAGAAGATTTTCGATAAACGGTCGCATACCGGCTGGACAACTGGCGGCCACACAGGAGAAGATGTGCCCGTTTACGCCTATGGTCCAGCAAGCGATAAGTTCGAAGGACAGCTCGACAACACTGACCACGCACAAATCATTTTTGATTTACTAAAAGCAAAAGTGGAAATAGACGATAAGTAAGACAGCATAAAACAGCAGTGAAATGAGGGACTGACGTGAAAAAAGCTCTTTATTTATTGGCGCTCTCTGCTTTCTTGCTTGGAGGGTGTTCGGAACAGGCAGATTCGACCGTGGTGGCTTCAGCCGCTTCCGATCAAAATGATATTCCGGAGTATTACGAAGACTACGTACTAAGCCCGCAAGTGACGGATGACCGCTTGCTGCAGCAAGCCGGCCAAAAAGAGCGGGATGCTAAAGGAGAAGCTGCGGTCAAAGCGGTGAACATGGACGAGGAAACCTATGAGGTGGGTCCTGTTGAGCTGACTGTAGAAGAATCAAAAATTCTTCAGCTAAAGCCCGATTACAGCCTGATTGATTTTTTCCATTCTTATACGCATGACCAGGAGTTTGAAGTCGTGAAAATGTTCGTGGAAATTACGAATACTTCGAATGAACCTCTGCATTTTGCGCCAGTGGCCTTATTGGAAACTGCTGCAGAGGAACTGAAGATTTGGGAAGATGATATTTACCTGGAAGAACTGAACGGCGAACTTGCGGCCGGCGAAACAAAGCGGGGCAATATCGGATTTATTGTTGAAGAAGGCAGCTTTGACTCGATGACGATCACCACAAGTGATGTCTATGACACCGAGGACAACAAAATAGCAGAAGCATTGGAGTTCGACAAAGCTTTCGAATAACCAGCAGCTGAAGCTCGGCAGGTTCATTGACATGAGCCTGCTTTTTTTCGTTTCTAAACAAATTGCAATATAAATATCAGAATAATTAGATAAATAAAACGAATTCTATTTTTAAAATAGAAATTACGTTGTATGATAAATGCAGCAGAAAAAGAACAGAACACGTTCGGGAAAAACGAATCGTCCATTGCTTATTGGGGCAGCGATCAGGCGAAGAAGAGCCAGCAAAAGGCGGCGGGCAGTTTTAGGTATTCGTAGAGGGAGGATTTTTCCATGAAGCTGATTGAACTGTATGTAAAGGAAGTGATGAGAAGGCTACCTGAAAAAAAACGGGGCGAAGTTGAGGCGGAACTGAGGTCGATGATTGGAGCGAGGCTGCCGAAAGATTACTCGGAACAGGACGTCAAAAACATTCTTTCCGAACTGGGCCACCCCGCTGTTCTGGCCAGCAGCTATGCCGAACGTCCACTGTATTTGATTGGTCCCAGGTATTATGATTTATATCTTCAGTTGCTGAAGCTTATTCTTCCGATTGCCATAGCGGTGGCCACCATTATTATCCTAATTGTCACGATAGTGTCAGGCGCAGGAGAAGAACCGGTCTTCACCATCATTGGAGATTTAGTTGGAGGCATCATTTCTGGAATCATCAACACGGTGATTCAGGCTGTATTCTGGTTGACGCTGGTGCTGGCAATTGTGGAGCGGGCTGAGCATTCAAAATCACAAAGGCCGCTTGCACTGAATTTCGAAGAATGGACACCGGATAGCTTGAGGGAGTTTTCCGACCGGCCGCATATCTCGAAAGATAAAAAAATTCCAAGGAGCCAAATATTCGGCAGCCTGATCTGGACAGCAATCTGGACGACGGTGTACTTTAATGCAGACAAGCTGCTCGGGATTTACCAGGAAGGGCAGCAGGGGGGACTGGAGTTTACGACGCCCATCTTCAATCAGGAAGTATTGGTCTCCTATTGGCCTTTGATCATCCTGGTCGTGGTGCTCGAGATCACTTTGGCGGCCTATCAATGGCGTGCCGTACAATGGACCAACAAATTGGCGTTGTTCAACACCTTTGTTCAGCTCACATCCGTGCTGATTTTTGTATTGGTCTTCACCAATTCCAATCTGATTAATCAGGCCTTTCGCCAAGGAGTTGAGAATGTTTTCGGCGGGCCATCCGCTCTCAATTGGCTGATTGGCAGCATAGTGGCAGTCGTAATAATTTCTTCGGCAATTGACGCCATACAGGGAATACGAAAAGCAAGAATTTGAAAAAAATCACCGGCGCACGGGAGAAACTTTCCCTGTGCGCTTTTTGATAGGTCAAAAAACGGTTAAAGAATAATATTTTATTAGCTGTTTCTTCTAAAATACTATTCAAAGTTTGTGAAAAAATTCATATATAGGTACATGAAATTAGTGAAACTGGTTTGTTGTGAATTGCTATAGTTATTTTACAGTATATTTGTTTTTTTCTAAATATTATGTTTATATATTGAAAAAACATGTTATCATAATTTATACATTCAACACGACATCAGGAGGAAACGCCATATGATTACTTTTTTCGCTGCCTTAATTTTACTTATTCTAGGTTATGTATTTTATTCAAAATTTATCGAGCGTGTATTTGGAGTCGATGACAACACGCTGACCCCGGCTTATTCCAAAACAGACACATTGGATTTTGTGCCGATGAGCTGGTGGAAAGGCAACCTGATTCAATTATTGAATATTGCCGGCCTTGGACCGATATACGGAGCAGTTGCCGGAGCTTTGTATGGTCCTGTTGCATTTGTCTGGATCGTCTTTGGCTGTATTTTTGCCGGAGGGGTGCATGATTACTTTTCGGGAGTCATGTCCATGCGCCACGGAGGTGCACAGTTCCCGACCTTGGTAGGGAAATACTTGGGCAAGAACGCCAAAGTATTTATCAACGGCTTGTCGCTGGTTTTGATGCTGCTTGTGACTGCAGCTTTTACTGCAGGCCCTGCACAATTGATTGCGCAAATTACGCCGCTTAATTTTATGACAGCTTTAGTTATTATTTTCTTCTATTTTATTTTGGCGACTATTTTGCCGATCAACAAAGTGATTGGCCGAATTTATCCCCTGTTAGGCGCAATTTTATTATTTATGGCGGTTGCAGTGGCGGTTGCTTTGGTGTTTTCCGGAAAACCGATGCCAAACCTGACGTTTGCCAACCTGCATCCAGGGGATCTGCCGATTTGGCCATTATTGATGGTGACCATTTCATGCGGCGCGATTTCAGGGTTTCATAGCACGCAAAGCCCCATCATTGCACGGACGATGAAAAAAGAGACAGACGGCCGCAAGATTTTTTACGGAGCCATGATCATCGAAGGCATCATCGCCTTAATCTGGGCAGCAGCCGGCATGACTTTCTTCAACGGCACGGATGGACTGGGAGCGGCACTTGCTGCTGGTGGCCCATCTGGCGTTGTCAATGAAATCTCGATTTCCTTGCTGGGTACGATGGGCGGATTGCTGGCCATCTTCGGGGTAATTATCCTGCCAATTACAACAGGTGACACCGCACTTCGTTCGTCACGGATGATCCTGACAGATATCCTCGCGAAATTCGTTAACATGGAAGGCAAAGTAAAAGTTTTGCTGGTAACCATTCCGCTGGCGATTCCAACGTTCTATATGGCGACTATCGACTACACGTTCCTGTGGAGATATGTTGGCTGGACCAATCAGCTGGTGGCAACATTCATGCTATGGACGGCAGCTGTCTACCTGTTGAAGAACTTTAAATTCCACTGGGTGGCCGGAGTTCCTGCAATCTTCATGACTGCAGTCGTATCCATGTACATCTTCTACGCACCAGAAGGATTGAATATGGATTACCAGATTTCCGCCATTATCGGAGCCTGCATCACATTGGTAGTACTGCTGTGGTATGTAGCGCAAATTTTGAAATACAGAAGCTTAAAGCAGCTGCAGGCAGATTATCGCCCGCTATAAAAGACCGCGCAATCCCGCTTGGTAAAACCTGGCGGGATTGTTTTTGTGAAAAGCAACAGATTGAGTGGAAATAGGATAATTTTACAGTATAGTTAAATTAACTAATATTTTCTTCGAGGAGGAAAACAAATGGTGGTATTGATCAAAGGGCAAAAAGTGGATTTAACAAAAGTGCATCCTGGATTAAAACAGTTGAAGATTGGCTTGGGATGGGATATCAGCCAGACAGATTCATCGATTGACTTGGATGCAGTGGCTTTGCTGGTGGATGCGCAAGGAAAAGTTGCCGGGAAAGAAAATCTGGTTTTTTACAACAACCTGACTGGCGGCGGCACAGCAGTTCAGCTGACAAAGGACAATCAAACCGGAGCGGGTGCAGGGGATGACGAACAGCTGACAATTGATTTGGAAAAAATTCCAGCTGACATCAAAAAAGTTGCCATCGCAATCACAATTTATGACGGAGCCGCTAAAAAGCAAAGTTTTGGCCAAGTGTCAAACGCCTTTGTTCGAATTGAAGATGACCAAACGAAAAAAGAACTATGCAGATTTGATTTAGGCAAAGAGTTTAATGCGGATTTGACGCTGTTAGCAGGAGAGGTTTACCTGCACAATGGAGAATGGAAGTTTTCAGCAATTGGCCAAAGTGTTTCGGGAGACATCAGGGAGCTGTGCAAGCAATTTAATCTTGAGCTGCCGGCAGACGCCTTCACCAAAAAAAGCCCTCCTGTAAAAACGGAAGCAGCCAGCCCCAAGCCCGCTGCGGTAAACTTGAAGAAGGTGGAGCTGAAAAAAGCAGGAGACAAGATCAACTTGAGCAAAACCGATTCGCCATTAGGTGAAATCGTTGTCAACTTGAACTGGACACAAAAAACAGGTGGTGGCTTTTTGTCATCAATCCTCAATGCCAGCAATTCGGTGGATTTGGACTTGGGCTGTTTGTTTGAGTTGGAGGATGGTTCCAAAGGAGTTGTCCAGGCGCTTGGTAATGCCTTCGGAAACTTAAAGCAGCTGCCGCATGTAGCATTGGACCACGATGACCGGACAGGTACATCCAAGAGCGGGGAAAATCTTCGGATCAATGGAGACCAGCTTATGAAATTCAAACGGATTTTGGTTTACGCTTTTATTTACGAAGGTGCAGCCAATTGGGCAGAAGTGGACGGAATTGTCACATTGAAACAAAAAAGCGGGCCTGATGTCGAGGTCCGTTTGGATGAACACCGCAAAGGCAAGCGGATGTGTGCCATCGCATTGATCGAAAACGAAAAAAATCAAACCTTGAGTGTCAAAAAAGTGGTCGAGTATTTTTCGGGGCACCGGGAAATGGACAAAGCTTTCAACTGGGGAATGACCTGGAGCGCTGGTTCTAAATAAGCGAAGAATGAAGCGTGGATTCCTGAATCCATGCTTTTTTTATTTTAAATTTTCCGCCTAAAGTTCTGTATGCCGATTAAAGCATATGTGATAGACTGGCGTTTCCATCAAAAAATTTTCTTTTTATATAGAATAATCCGAACTTTATTCTGCGAGCACCTTCCAAAAGCGGCTGATAGACTGAAAAACATCTATTTACTTTTCATTGCTTTGCATAAATATTCATATATTTCGTATATTTAATTATTAAAAACACTTTTATATAGGAAAAAATGGTTTATTGAATTGACTTAAAATACAAAACAGTGCATAATAACTCTATTAAACAGATTCGGCGAAAAATAAGGAAATAAAGTCACGGAGGCAAGGTTCTTCCGCTTTTAATGAAAAGGAAGAACTTTTTTATTTATTAAAATCGGGTGGTGACTGCACGTGGAGAAGAAAAGAATTGTTGTGAAGATAGGCAGCAGCTCATTGACAGATGAGCACGGTACACTGTCGATTGAAAAGTTGCGTGAGCACGTGGATGCACTGGCTCGCTTAAAAGAACATGGCCATGAAGTGATATTGATCTCATCTGGAGCAGTAGCTGCAGGATGTACGGGCATGGGCTATTTATCGCGTCCGGATACGGTTGTTGATAAACAGTCAGCGGCAGCAGTTGGCCAAAGCCTGTTGCTGCAAGCATACGCAGACGAATGCAAGAAGCACAGCATTGTGGCTGCACAGCTGTTGTTAACAAAAGATCTCTACAAAAATGCTAATGCGACCATTTCCAAGCTATTGGAACGAAACGTCCTGCCAATTATCAATGAGAACGACTCTGTTTCAGTGGAAGAGCTGACATTTGGCGATAATGATATGCTGTCGGCATTAGTCAGTGGCCTTGTCCACGCTGATTTCCTGGTGATTTTAACAGATATCAACGGCATTTATCAGGATAATCCAAGAACCAACCCACAGGCTCAAAAATACCTTCATCTTCAGGAAATCCCCGATGAACTAGTGGATGCGACATCCTCAGACGGCTCGACTGTTGGAACAGGCGGCATGAAGTCAAAAGTAGAAGCAGCACGGACTGCATTGGCTTTCGGAGTTCAAGTATTTATCGGTTCTGGAACGGGCAGTGAAAAACTGGTGGATATTTTTCAAGGCAAAGGCGATGGAACCTATATCGGTGTGAAAGCAAAAATGGGTGTTTGAGCAAGGGAAAATCGAAAGGGGTATCAGGAATGACGGAACTTCTTCAAGAACAGCAAACTGAAAAAAGTGAACTTCTTCAAAAGGCGATTCAAGCAAAGCAGGCTTCAGCAGTGCTGGCCAAGTCGACAACCAAACAAAAAAATAATGCTTTGCGCACTATTTCCACGCACTTACTGGAAGAGCAAGCTTATATTTTAGAAGAAAACAGCAAGGATGTTGAAGCGGGACGGCAAAACGGCATGAGTGAATCCTTAGTGGACCGCCTTCAACTGGATCCATTGCGGTTAAAGGATATGGCGGATGCTTTGATTCAATTGACCAAGCTGGCAGACCCGGTCGGTGAAGTACTGGAAAAGTGGGAGCGGCCGAACGGTCTGACAATGTCCAAAATCCGTGTTCCTTTAGGTGTGGTCGGCATGATTTATGAAGCGCGGCCGAATGTCACAGTTGATGCGTCCAGCCTATGCCTAAAAACCGGCAATGCAGTAGTGCTGCGCGGCAGCTCCACAGCGATCCATTCCAATAAAGCCATTGTTTCTGTGATTCGTGGTGCGCTTGAGAAAACTGACCTGCCCGTCGAATCGGTGCAATTACTGGAAGACACCAGCAGAGAAGCGGCCTCGCACATGTTCAAGCTGAATCAATACCTGGATGTGCTGATTCCTAGGGGCGGTGCGAAACTCATCCAGACTGTCGTCCAAAACTCTACCGTGCCGGTATTGGAAACGGGGGCAGGAAACTGCCATATTTACATCGATGAAACAGCAGATCTTAAAATGGCAATTGCTATAGCGCTGAACGCCAAAACCCAGCGGCCATCAGTCTGTAATTCCTGTGAAAGTATATTGGTCCATAAAGCTTGGGCTGAAAAGCATTTGCCGCAGTTATTGGCCGCATTGCAGGAACAGCAAGTGAAGATTCATGGTGATCAAGAAGTACAGAAACTCTCTCCTAATGTAATACCTGCAGTAGAAGGGGATTGGGGAACTGAATATTTGGGTCTGGAAGTGGCGCTGAAAACCGTTGATGGCATAGGTGAAGCAATCGATCACATCAACACCTATGGAACCAAGCATTCAGAAGCGATCATCTCTTCCAACTCTGAAAATGTCGATCAATTCTTTATGGAAATTGATGCAGCAGCTGTGTATCACAACGCTTCAACTCGTTTTACGGACGGCTTTGAATTCGGCTTTGGAGCAGAAATCGGCATCAGCACACAAAAGCTCCATGCCCGCGGACCTATGGGCTTGCCTGCATTGACGTCAACAAAGTACATTGTGCGCGGCAACGGACAAATAAAATAATGATTTTGTTATAAACAGAAAAAACCGGAAGCTCATTGCCTCCGGTTTTTTCTTTATGCTGTTCGATTGTGTTTCCACATCATATAGCGGTAACGGATGGTGCAGCCGATGCAATAGCCCATGAGCGCAACTCCTGCTGCGATAATGACCATGATGCTGAAGGCGTAAGCCAGAAGCGGAATGCCAAGTGTGAAAAACACGAGCGACAGCCCTAAACAAATGGTTGCAATCCACTGGTTGAACAGCTGTTGATCCCTGTCTTCCTGCTGATAATCTGCCATCGGCTTATTCAAAAAGCGACGGCTGAATAGAATCACGGGATTCTTCTTTGTCATCAATGTATAAACTCCAACAGCAAACGGCAATAACAGAATGGCTGGATGGAGCAAGAGCGCCGCTAACACAGTAGCGACGATAAAAGCTTGATTGGTTTGGACAAGGGGTTTCGGAATCGTCATGGACTCGCCTCCTGGGATTTCCACCTATTATACCGAGTAACTTACTGGGAATAAAGATAATTGCTTGAAACAACGAATTACATCAACTGAGAAATAAACAGAGTGGCCATGCCGAAATAAATCAGCAGGGACAGAATGTCATTGATAGTCGTAATTAACGGGCCGGATGCCACAGCTGGATCAATATTCAACCGGTAAAGGATGAGCGGAATAATCGTGCCGGCTAAAGTTCCGATGATTAAGGTCATCAGCAAGGAACCGCCGACTACAATGCCCAACATAAAATTGCCCTGCCATACATAAGCAACCAGTAAGATCAGTACGGAACAAATCGCGCCGATAATAATGCCCACCCATAGCTCTCTGATGATGAGCTTGATGGTCTGATGGGCATCAAGCTTTTGCGATGCCAGTCCACGGACCACTACAGACAGCGATTGGGTTCCGGTGTTTCCGGTCATCCCGGCAATCATCGGCATAAAAAACGTCAAGGCGACCACTGTTTGGAGAGTATCTTCAAAGCGGCTGATGATGCCGCCGGAAAACAGCCCGATGAACAGCAGAAGAACCAGCCAGGGCAAGCGGCGATAAGCTGCCGTCAAAGCTGGTGTGTTAAAGTCGATTGATTTACCTGAAGCCGAAAGTTTTTCAATGTCTTCGTTTGCTTCCTGCATGACGACATCGATAACGTCATCGACTGTTATGACGCCGGCGAGGGTGTTGTCTTTTTCCACAATCGGCAGCGTGACAAAATCATAGCGGCTGATCAATTGGGCTGCATCTTCCTGATCGGTCAAGACATCGGCCTTCACGACGCGATTGTACATGACTTCTTCGATTTTGTCCTCAAGGTTTCCGAGGATCAAATCCTTATAGGAAACGACACCCACCAGTTTTTTGTCTTCGTCTACAACATAAAGGTAGTTGAGGTACTCGGCCAATTCGGCAAAATGCTTAATCTTATCGACGGCTTCCCGAATGGTGGAATGGCGCGGAATCCACACATACCGGTTATTCATCAAACGTCCGGCAGTTTCAGGGGGATAAGTCATGGTGCGTTGGACAAACCGGGAATCGTCCTGATTGATCTGCGACAGGAGTTCTTCGATTCGCTCAGGCTCCAGATCCGCCAACAGCAATGCCAAATCATCATTGTCCATGCGGTCTAGAACTTTAGCGGATTTTTCCAGCCCCAATTTTTGAAGAATATTGATTTGCTCATTTTTGGAGAGTTCCTGCATGACGTCCGTCAATTGGCGGATCGTCAAAAACAGCAGGAATTTATTGCGGTGCTTGTCCGGCAGATGCCGGTATTGTATGGCCATATCATATGGCTGGAGTTCGTCCAGGATGTCCTGAAACTCATTTACTTTGCTTTCTTTTAAAGACTTGATCAAAGCCAACGTGATTTCGTCTTCAAGTAATGCTGTTGACATTTCGTTTACTCCTTCCATTCAGGTAATACAAGAATCCTATTGTTGATTATTGCGTTAAATCCCCTGTTTGAAAAGGGCAAAAAAAAAGATGGTAGAATTGAATTATTTGACATATAATAATGAAAATCTGAAAAAGGCAAACTTCACCGAAAGGGAAGGACGCAAAGCTATGAGCCTAACCGTTGAAAAACGCAAGGTTGTCAGGTTGCCTGGGTCTCGTTCTGTGAGCCACGGCTGACAGAGCGGGAGGAAAAGAAAATGAAAAAATTAATGATGGCGGGTGTGTGGTTGTTGTTTATGCTGACACAAAGTGGTTTTGATGCCCAAGCTGCTGAGGTGGATGTTAAAGCCACCTGGCTATGGAATCCATGGATGATCTACAGTGATGAAGCGGGTACGCTGGCATTTCTGGAAAGCAAGGATGTCAACAAGGTCTATGTGCAGATCGATGCCGATATTCCGACGAGTGTTTATCAGAGTTTTATCGAAAAAGCGGGAGCTGCCGGCATGGCCATCTATGCACTTGACGGAGCTGCTGATTGGGTAGCGCCGAAAGGTTTTATTAAACAGGATCGGTTGATGTCCTGGTTATCGGCTTATCAGCAAGGGGCTGCTCCGGCCCAAAGATTTGCCGGAGTTCACCTGGATGTCGAGCCCTATCTGTACAGCGGCTGGAACACTAACCGGGCAGCGACCATCAAGTCTTATCAAGCCCTGCTGACAAAAGCGAAATCCAGCACGGCTGCATTGAACTTGCCGTTGGAAGCTGATCTTCCTTTCTGGTTCGATGAAATTTCCTATAAAAATACCTATGGCAAAGGTGTACTCGCTGAATGGGTAATCGCGAATACGCACAGCGTCACCTTGATGGCCTACCGGGATTCGGCCGCCATGATTACGGAACTGGTGAAAAACGAAATTGCTTATGGAGAAAAATATGGCAAGGCAGTAGTAGTAGGCGTTGAAACTGGCCAAACCGATGAAGGGGATGCCATTTCTTTCTACGAAGAAGGAGAAGCCTTTATGGAAGGTGAGCTCGCTGCAGTATCCGCCCATTATGCCGGCGCAAAAGGATTTGGCGGCATCGCGATCCACCACGTGGACAGCTGGAAGACGATGGCTCCATAAAAAGACGGTAAACAGCAAGGTTGGCCGATTGGGCTCAACCTTGCTGTTTTTTCTATCAGTAAAACAGGGCTGGACATGATATAATATCCATAAATTATCATTTTTTAAATTTTTTTAAAAATATTTGGATGTATAAAAGTTGATAAATTAGGCTTCTGAAAAAGGAGAGTTGTTGATGATCGAAATTTTTATATGGGTCGTCTTTAGTTTGTTGGGGATCCAATTGCTGATATTGGCTTTGCTGATTGGCTGGAAAATGAAAAACTTAGCGCGAGAAAATGAAATTAGAAAAATGATGGTAATCTTAAAGCCGCAATTCCAGCAATACATTAAAGGGACGCAGCAGGCCGAGCCAGCTTTGCCTGCTGCCAAGCGAAATCGTTTTAAGCTTATGGAAAGGATGCTCGATGAATTTTTAGCTGAAGATTTGCAGGAGGAGCAGAAAACAACTATTCATATGCTGGCAGACAAGCATTTAGCGGAGCATTACCGTCGTACCTTAAAAAAAGGAAATTGGGCAGAACGCATCAATGCACTGTACTTTATTGAGGATTTCCGGCTTTTTTCTTTAAAGGAAGATGTCTATCAGCATTTCGCAAAAATCAGCAAACGGGATGAAGAGTTTCGCCAATGCATCCGTGTCTGTGCCACATTGCAGGAAGTGAGGCTGATGGATGCAGCTGTTGGAAGCAAAGACTTGTCATTCGGGATGATAAAAGAATTGCTGTACCGCTTGGATGAGAATTTACTGAAGATGACACTGGAGCGGATGCAATCAAAAGAGGATATCTCGGAAAATATGCTTTATGCCTTTATCAGTTTCAGTGGAGAACACCAGATTGACATGATCTTTCCATTTGTCGAAAAGAAATTACTGGACGAACGCATGGAAGTCCGCCTGAAGGCCATGAGCAGCTTGTGCAATTATAAGAAAATGACAGACCCTGCTATTCTTTCCGGATTCTTTGATTCAAAACACTGGCAAGAGCGAATGTATGCCGCTAAGCTGACAGGCGCCTGCCATTTTGAGCAGTACAAGCCAAATTTGATCTATTTGCTGTCGGACAATATCTGGTGGGTCCGTTTTGCAGGGGCTGAAAATCTTAAAGTCTTCAGAGGCGGCAACCATGTGCTTGAGCAGGTGTCGGCTGATCACGCGGATGCGTATGCGAGGGATATCGCCAAACATATGCTGACAAGGGAAGGTGCAAACTTCACATGAGTGGAACCGGAATTACATTATTCATCGAAATTATTTCCTGGGCAATAATCGGCTATATGCTCGCAGCCGGCGCAATTTACTTGGTCCTTTTTCTGGTAGCCAGCCCCAAAATAAGCAAAGAAAAAAAGTTGAACCGCCAGGAACAAATTGAGGAAATGTCGATCAATAAAGACACGTATCCAATTTCCATCCTGGTTCCTGCCTATAACGAGGAAGCGGGAGTGGCCAGTACGGTCCGTTCCTTATTGAATTTGAATTATCCTCAATATGAGATCATTGTAGTCAACGATGGATCTACAGATAAGACCAGCGAAAAAGTGATGGCCCAATTCAAGATGGAACCAATTGAATTGGCGATTCGGACCTATTTTAAAACGGGGGAGATCAAACGGGCTTATCGCTCGTCTCTTCACCCTAATCTATTTTTGATTGAAAAAGAAAATGGCGGAAAAGCAGATGCTTTAAATGCAGGCGTCAATTTCTCGCGATATCCGTATTTTGCGGCGATTGACGGCGATTCGATCCTCGAGCAGGATGCCTTGCTGAAAACCATGAAACCGATTGTTGATTCCAGTGGGATGGTGACAGCGACCGGCGGGACTGTAAGAATTGCCAATGGCTGCAAAATCAACCGCGGCGTCATCGAACAGGTAGCATTGCCGAAAAAGCCCCTGGAAGTCATGCAGATTATCGAATACTTCCGTGCCTTTCTGATCGGCCGTCTCGGCTTTAGCCGGGTCAATATCCTGTTGATCATTTCCGGAGCGTTCGGTGTTTTCGAGAAAAGCCGGGTCATCAAAGTAGGGGGCTATAAAACCGATACTGTCGGTGAAGACATGGAATTGATTGTCCGGTTGCACCGATCCATCAAAGACGAAAAATCAAAACAGCGGATTGAATACATCCAGGATCCGGTCTGCTGGACCGAAGCACCGAGCACGGTTGCTTCCCTGCGTGCACAGCGCATCCGCTGGCAAAGAGGCCTTGCCGAAACGCTGTGGACGCACCGTGGAATGATGTTCAATCCGAAATACAGAGGAATCGGAATGTTTTCGATGCCTTATTACGTTTTTATTGAATTGCTCAGCGCGGTCTTTGAAGTGATGGGTTATTTCATCATTATCGGCGGCTTCGCCTTTTCCTTCATTGAAACGGACATTGCCGTTATCATGCTGCTGGTAATGGTGCTGTATGGCTCCTTGTTGTCCGCACTTGCCGTGCTGCTGGAAGAGTGGACCTACCACAAATATCCGACCGTCAGAAGCATCCTTGTCCTTTACGTCTATGCGTTGACCGAGACATTCTGGTACCGGATCCTGATGAACTTCTGGCGGGTCCAAGGCTTGTTTTACGCCTTCAAGAAAAAATCAGTATGGGGAGACATGGAACGTAAAGGTGTATTCTCCGATGACGAACAAAAAGAAGGAAGCCTGTAAACGGCTTCCTTCTTTTTGTTATTTGGTTTATGTCACTTTGTCTCGCCAAAGGTCTTTTGAAGAATGTAATAAGATTGCTTCAGCCGCTCCTCGGATTGTGGCAAACCCCAGGTGTCCCATGTGTACTGGGCTGCTTGGTCAGCATCGAAAGTTTCAGCCGCTTTTCCGTCTTGTCGGGTTAAAGCAGCTGTGACATCCAGCCCGTCAATCGTTTCGGAAGATTCAATGCCATCTTTCTGAAGATCGCCGATAAATTCCCGTTTGGCTGGGTCTTTGGCATTCAGCAGCATCCACGGAATCCGAATTTCCATGATTCCGGTTTCTTTGTCGTAATAATAATCATTCAGAGAATCATAGTCTTCGTGCTCCGGATTGGCAATGCCGAATCGCAAGATGCCCGTTTCATATGCATCAAACGGATACACTTCGCCGGTATCGGGGCGAACAAATTCTTTGTTCAAGGCCAGGCGGATCGGGTGGAAAGTCGATTCGATGTTTTCTTCTGCTGGAATCATCTCCAAACGTTCGTGATAATCATAGTAGAAGCTGTCATAATCGCCGGCCACCAATAAACGGGCCTGCTCCAATCCTTCGATTTTTAACTGGAAGTCCGCCAGAAATTCTGTGTTTTTCAAAGCATCAACTGCGATGCCTTTATTGTCACGGACGCTGAAATACAGGTTGAAATCCTGTTCGTTCCACCAGGTTTTATTGGCCGGATCGAATTGGGCTTTAATGTAGACATATCGTTCATCCGAATCCAAAGCCAGCGATCTGAGCGCTCCGTCCCGTTTTTCGTAAAGTGTTTGGCCGTCTGTCCAATCGTCCTGTCCATCGACTTTCACTTTATGGCGGTCAAAGCTCAGCAGGCCGAACTGCTGCTCGTTGGTTTGGGCATTTGACCAGAAGGGCCGTTCATTTGGATTGTCATAATCCATTGTATTCCAGGTGCGCTTAAACCATTCGTCCTGCCAAGTGAATACCATTCCGCCGAGCATCCCTTCTTCGAGAATATCTTCATACAGATGGCTGACAATGTCACCCTGCTGCTGTTCAGAAACAAATCCCTGATTCCAGCCGAACGGGTTTTCATGGGTCATGCCGCGCGAAGCGGGCACACCAAACTCGGCGATGACAATTGGCATGTCGTGGGAATCATTTAAATCTTTCAAGTAACCCGCGTAGTTATTGAACTCTCCGCGGTGGTCTACAAATTCGGTATAGCGTTCGTCCAAATTCAGAAAATCAGGGTAGTACGGATAGACATGGTAAGACGCAAACATGCCGACCGTATTGGTTATACCTTTCGTTTTGATGTGATTGGGATCGACGGTGGCCATGTCTTCCTGTTCACTCGGTTCTGCAGGCTGATCGATATTGTCTGTCGTCACCCAGTTGGTAAAGCTCAGCGGACGCATGCTTTGGTATTCGTCCAGCTCGTATTCCGCAAGGCGGTCCAATTGTTGTGCCAGCCAATGTTCCATGGGATTGGCGCCTTCTGTGTATACGTGGGTGCCATCATAGTCGCCCAGGTCAGGGTAGTCAAGCTCCATCTGATGGACCGTCAAAGGAAACCATTCGATGCCGATCATCCAACCGATGACGTAAGGGGAGATATCTGTCTTATAGCTTCCATAAGCATGGCCAGGTTCTTGCTTTACGACCGCATTGCCGTGGATGACGTCCACTATTTTTTTGACTTCAGCCTGAAATCGTTCAGTGATTTCAGGGGTGAAGGCATCTAAGGTCTCCACCAAAGGTTCTTCATCAATCCAGACGCCGTGATACAGATAAAGGGGCTCTTTGGCGCTGGCATTGTAAGCGCCAAAGGCTTCATAGAACGCTGGAGGATGGAGAGTATAGACGCGCACTGCATTGGCATTCATTTCGCCAATTGCCTGGAACCAGCGGTCATACTCCTCCCGTGTAATTGCGGCTTCTCCGGGAAATGTTCCCGGTTTGGCCATTCCCATATTGACGCCTTTAATGGTGAATGGCTGCCATTCGCCGTCCTGGTAGACTTCGAACGCCTGTCCGTTTACGCGGGAAGGATAAGCAATGCCTTCCTTTTCGGCGGCAGTTGCTTTGACCGTCTCAACCTCTGTGTTCTTGTCTTCTGTATTTGCCAAAATGGTTTCCATCATCGGTACGTAAGTTTGCCAGTAAAAACTCTTTTCGGCATCCAGTGATTCCATGGAAATGAACGAGCGCAGTTTCGAGAAGCTCGAGTAGCGATAGAAGCTCGGGGTGTCGTCAATGTCGACAAAATCTCCAGCAAAATAATAGAGGTCTGCTCCTTGTCTGGACTGATAGAATACAGCGGGAAAGTTCTCGGGGATGCCGGCAGCTTTTAGTTTCTTGCTGCCTGCACTTTCAAGATCCCATTGGTAGTCTGCCAGAACTTCGGTGCCTGCAGCCGCTTCGTTAATATCAAACCAATAACCGAAAGAAGGGCTATCTGTTAAATCGAACTGGGCAGTTCCTTGTTCAGTAAAGTCTAAGTGGAGCCCCTCAGCGCCGACTTCTCCGGCCTCTTCGGAAAGGACCACAATTTCGCCTTCTTCATCATTGACCAGGACAAATCCAGCGCCTTCAAAATTCCATTTCATATCGTTTTTCTCATAGTTATCCACTATCCACTGAGGCACTTCGCCTTCAGGTGCGTGAAGGTCCACAAAACGGCGTCCACTCCAGCCGCTCCACTCGAGTCCCAAAAACTCGTTCATGTCCTGGGCCACTTCTTTTGGAGTAGGGGAGGCGAAAGTATTGAATTCCACAACCAAGTCCGTTCCTTGAGACTCTACCTGCTTTTTAATGGTCTGCCATTCATCCATTTGAAGTCCGCCGGAAATCATGGACGAACTGCCAGGTTTTTTTTCCGCGGTTTGCCACGGGAGGTCTTCCTCGTATACGCCATAAGAATCCGCCAGGTAAATGAGGTCGGTTCCAGACAAATCTTCAGGCAATTCACGAGTCGTGTAGCTTTCCGCTTCTTCATCCGGAACAAAGCCGTAATAATCAGCATCGGCTTGATACGCGCCTTCGGATTCAGATACATAGCGATGGTGGTTCAGCAGCCAGGTCAATCCTTTATGCTCCCGGTAGCTTTCGGTCGGAACCGTCTTATCAACAATCGCTACATTCACTATTTTTTCTTCCTGAAAAAACCAGATCACAATAGGTAAGCCAATTAAAACTACAACTGCCAATAAGGACAGAAGCATTTTCTTCATTCAAACCACTCTCTTCTATTTGCAAAATATAACTCGGAGATTATTATAGCTTAAAAATTGGATAAAATAGAAATAAATTACCTATTTTTTCAAATAAAAAAGACCCGACATAGTCGGATCTTTGGACCATATTATTAGTTTTGAACGTTGCTTTCCTCCTGGTAAACCGGTACCCAGCCTTCTGTTGTTACAAAGATGCGAACGGCTACAACTTTGCGGTCATCAGCAAGTGTAAAGTAATGTGTAATGTTTTCCGGTACCGAAATCAAGTCGCCTGGAGTCAGGTGGACTTCAAAAAAGCGTTCGTCTTTTCCTTGGATGATAAAGACGCCATGACCACTGACGATGTAGCGCACTTCATCATCTGTATGGATATGTTTGCGCTGGAAGTTTTTCAATAACTCATCCAGTTTCGGATTGGAGTCAGACAGGGAAATGATATCCGCTGCCTGGTAACCGCGGCGTTCTGAAATGTCATCGATTTCAATTTTGAATGCTTGAAGAATTTCATCTTTGTTTTCATCGCTTAAGTCGAATTTTTCGCGAAGATGTTCCGGCAATTTACTGTTGTCCCAATGTTCATAAACGACTTCCTGCTGCTCCAGAAATGCTGCAACCTCGTTTTGCGCTTCAATTGTTTCGTTTGTTCCTTGAATTTTAATAATAGCCATTCTAATCTTCCTCTCTTATTTTAAGTGTAGTTGCAATGCCAATTGGTATTGAAATAAAAACTCACAAGCTTCAAGCAGTTTTTTCGCTTCAAAGCCATCTTTTCCCCAGACGGTGATGCCGTGGTTGCGGATCAGCACCGCTCCTTTATCAGCGGTAATGGATGATTCAAATTCATGGGCGAGTTTTGGAATATCTGCGTGGTTGGGGATGATGGGAATCGTCAGTACCGCGTCTTCTTCCCATAATCCGAAGGCTTTGATCAGTTCCTGTCCCTGGAAATCGATTTTTCCGGCATCGCCGTATAATTCGGAAATGACATTATTGGCGACTGTATGGACATGGAGGCTGCAGCCGGCGCTTGTCTTTCCGTAAATTGCACAATGCAATAAGGTTTCGGCAGAGGGTTTCAGCGATGTTTCAACAGCTGGCTGGCCATTGGCATCGACAAGCAAAAAATCTTCATCTGTGCGCTTTTTCTTGTCTTTTCCGCTCGCGGTTACCAGGAACTCCAACGGTTCGTCCGCCACTTTGATGGCGAGATTGCCGCTGGTTCCCATAAACCAGTCGCGAACCGCCAGCTCGTCTTTGACATCTGCCAGTTCCAGCCATTTGTCCTGTAATGCAGTCATGATTTCACCCCTATGTATTCATCGACAATGGCGATGACTTCATGGAAGGTTTCAAACGGTTCATAATTGATGCCGGCCTCATGGCATTTTTCAGCCAGCAAATCCCGGGCAATGACGAAATCGGCTTCTTTGGCAGCTTCCCAATCACTGATGGAATCTCCGATCACGATGCTTTTGGTACCATCATCCAAAAGATCACGGATGACAGAGGGCTTACAGCAGCCGCAGCCTTGGCTGGTGCAAGTTTCGTCGCAGCCATGCGGGAATTCCAGGTTAATCGTGTCTTGTGAAAAGTTGGCGCTGTTGCAGTAGATGCCGTCAAAAGGCCCGAAAGGTTCAAGCAGCGGATAGACAAAGAAATCGATGCCGCCGCTGACAATATATAAAGAAAGCTGCTGTTTTTTCGCATAGGCAACAAAATCGCTGAAGCCTTCGCGTATTTCCGCCTGTTCCAAAACATAGGAAATGACATCGTCTTTTGCCGAAACCGGGAGTAGAGAAAACATCTTCGCAACACCCTCACGTATGGAGATGGATTGGTCAAGGATCTGGTCTTTGACTGGTTCCCAGCCCGGTGGATCAAACTTCTTCAGGATGGCGATGATGTTGTCATTGGCTGTAATCGTGCCGTCAAAATCACAGAAAATAATCGGTTTGTTCAATCTTTTCACCCCCATAGCTCAAGTGCAGTTTGTAATTCTTTGTGCTGTTTGCCCGCATCCTGCAAGGTTTCGCCTTGCAGCACGGCATCAATGGCTTGTCTGAATGCCTGTCCGCCGCCAGCTGCTCCAGCGGGATGTCCGTGGACCCCGCCGCCGGCATTGATGACACAGTCGATTCCGTAATCTGCCATTAGCAAAGGCACAAGCCCAGGATGGATGCCAGCGGATGGGACAGGGAAGCTGCGTTTCAGCGGGCTATCCATTGTCAATTCTTTGCCAAGTGCAAGGGCTGCTGTTTTTTCAAGTGCGACACTGCCGTAAGGTGAAGGGAACAGTGAAAAGTCAGCGCCGGCATAACGGATCAATTTTCCAAGTGCCAGCGGTGTGGCAAGACCATAAAAGGCTGAGGAAGTGAAGGCGCCGCTGAAAGCTGGGTGTGCCATGAGCGGCAAAGCGATGTCATCGTCTTCCGCGAGTTCCTGCAGCACATCCAGTCCATAAGCGTGGACGTTAAACAACAAGGCATCAGCTCCAAGCTCGCGTGCTTTTCGTGCTTTTTCTCTCAGTTCGGAAGTTCTGCCTGACAGATTCACTGCATAAAGCGTGCGGTGTCCTGTTTTTTCATAGACATCATCCAGTACTCTTTTGCCTGTTGTGATACGGCTTTCGAATGGCGTCAGTGGATTGTCGAATAGAATTTCGTCGTCTTTAACCAAATCCACGCCGCCGAGTGCCTGCTCGCGCAATTGAGTGGACAGGAAATCGAGGTCGCGGCCGATGACGCCTTTGAAAATACTCATAAGAAGCGGCCGTCCCCGCACGCCGAGTGTGTTGCGAATTTCTTCGATACCGAAGCGCGGTCCGGGAAAGTGGCTGAGCAGATCATGGCTAAAATCCAGATCCAATAGCTTCACTTCGCCATCCAGGGACAGTTTGCCGAACACGGTGGTTAAGATGGCTGGCAGGTCGGCCGAGAAATTAATGCTCGGGTAAGCAATTTCAAGCTCTGCCTTTATTAGATCCGGCTTCAGCGGGTGGAGGTCTTGCTCGAATTCCTCGATGGAAACAACATTTCCTTTATGGTGTTTCAGCTGTTCCTGTTCGAGCAGCGGCAAATCGGTCCAGGAGCCGATGGTCAGTCCCAAAGCAATGCCTTCCGCCTTTTTCTCGAACGAACCAGGCTTTCCGTACACTTGATAAGTAGCAGTCAATACGCTCATCTATTCCACACTCCCATGCAAATTTAAAAAATAAAACCTCTTCAAATAAGAAGAGGTTAAGGGCGTTAACAACTTCTTATTTCTCAGCCATCGGTTCTGGCTGCAAGAATTAGCACCGTGTCCATCATTGGACCGGTTGCCGGGTATCATAGGGCTTGTCCCTCCACCTGCTCTGAATAAGAAAGATATGAAATTGGGTATGGCAGTTTTATAGGGTTCAACGATTTTCGTAATCATACTAAATAGATGCTTCTGCAAAGAAGAAATCGTTCCAGGTGGACGCTTTCCACGGACATGGCCTCCGCCGCTTCCCTCGCTGTGCTCAGTCCAGTGGCTCCGGCTCATGCTGCTCCCGCAGAAAAGCGGAGCTGGTTTGCGGAATCTTAATTGAATACAGTAAAGTAATTCCGATTATTTCATGTGCGCAGAAATCTGTCAACTCTGTTATCATAAAATTGTTTTTATTGGAAAAATGGATTGACAGTTAATTCTGAATCGTGATAGGATTCTTTTCATAACTTAATTGAATAACACGTAGTACTCTTATCAAGAGCTGGCAGAGGGATATTGGCCCGATGACGCCCAGCAACCGACCGTAATACCGTTGTGAGACGGGGCGCTTTGGCGCCAGGATAAATTCCTGCAAGGCACGGTGCTAATTCCATCAGAAATTTATTTCTGAAAGATAAGAGGCATGGAATCTCTTATTCTGGCCTCTTTCTTTTATGAAAGAGGCTTTTTATATTGCAGATGAAAGGAAGATCCATCATGACGCTGACAGTTCCAACTACTTATAAAGCATTAACAGAAGAAACAGCAATCGCCTTGGCGAAAACTGTCCATACATTTGACCCCGCTGCCCAATTGACTTGCCGGGAAATCGGCGACGGCAACTTGAATTATGTTTTTCAGATTGAAGACCCGAAGACAGGCAAACGGCTGATCATCAAGCAGGCGCTGCCGTATGCCAAGATCATCGGCGAAAGCTGGCCGCTGACATTAAAGCGGGCAACGATCGAAGCCAATGTACTCCGAAAGCACGGAGAATTTGTTCCTTCCTTGGTGCCGGTTGTCTACGCCACTGATGAAGAACTGGCCATTACCGTAATGGAAGATTTGTCCCACTTGGAGATTGCGCGGGAAGGGTTGATTAACGGAAAGAATTTTCCAAGGTTGTCGCAGGATATCGGCGAATACCTTGCACTGACTTTATTCCACACCTCTGATTACGGCTTGCATCCTTTTGAAAAAAAGCGTTTGGCTGCGGAATTTTCCAATCCCGAGCTATGCAAGATTACGGAAGATCTTATTTTTACCGATCCATTCTTTGACCTCGATACCAACGATTACGAACCGCAGCTTCAAACGGCGGCAGAAGCGGTTTGGAGCGATCGGAAGCTGCAGCTGGAAGTAGCTAAGTTAAAGAAAAGCTTTTTGACCGAATCGGAAGCGTTGCTGCATGGCGACCTTCACACAGGCAGTATTTTTGCCAGCCAGACAGAAACAAAGGTTATCGATCCGGAGTTTGGTTTTTATGGCCCGATCGGATTTGATGTCGGCTTGTTCCTGGCCAATCTCATTTTCCAATCCATCACGCGCGAAGGCGAAAATCGACAAGTGATTGTCGAGGATATCGGAAAGACATGGAACGTTTTTGCTTATTCATTTGCGGAGTTATGGAAAAAACAGAGTGTTGAATCGTTCAAGGAGACGGACGGCTACCTGGAGTATGTACTTGGCAAAGTGCTGACAGATGTGGCCGGTTTTGCCGGGTGCGAATTGATTCGCCGGACAATCGGTTTGGCGCATGTCAAAGACTTGGACAGCATCGAAGACACGAAAAACAGAATCAGCTCTAAAAAACAGGCGTTGAAGACTGGCCAGGCTTTAATTCTCCAGCGTCAGGAAATCGCATCAATTGAGGATTTACTGCAAATTCTGGAGGAGGCGCGAATATGAGCATTCCTTTGTCCATCAAATGGGACGGCCAGCAGCTGACCATTCTGGATCAGCAAAAACTGCCGCATGCCATTGAATATTTGACACTTGAAACCGTCGAAGACGTCTACGATGCGATCCTTGCATTAAAGGTCCGCGGTGCACCCGCCATCGGCATCACCGCAGCATATGGACTGGCTAACGGCGCCAAGCGGCATGACACGGATTCACTGGAAGCTTTTCAGCAATACGTCGAAAAAGACGCGGCGTACTTGAATTCGTCCAGGCCGACTGCGGTCAATCTCGGCTGGGCGCTCAGCCGCTTAAAAGACAAGGTGCGAGAGGCGGAAAATGTACCGCAAGCAAAGCTGCTGATATTGGCTGAAGCGGTGAAGATCCACAAGGAAGATGAAGAGTCGTGCCGCAGCATCGGCGAGCATGCATTGGTGTTGCTGCAGGAGCAGACGCGGGTGATGACCATCTGCAACGCAGGCTCGATTGCCACAGCCAAGTACGGCACGGCATTAGCCCCGTTTCATCTGGGCAGTGAACGAGGCCGAGAGTTTGAAGTGTTCGCCTGCGAAACCCGTCCGATTTATCAAGGCGCCCGCCTGACGGTATGGGAGCTGCAGCAGTCCGGAGTTGACGTTACGTTAATCACCGACAGCATGGCCGCACACACCATCAAAGCAAAAGAGGTTGAAGCCATCATTGTCGGTGCCGACCGCATCGCAGCCAATGGCGATACCGCGAATAAAATTGGCACTTATAATTTAGCGTTGCTGGCTGCCGCATTCAGCATACCGTTTTACGTGGCGGCGCCGGCTTCGACCTTTGATCTATCGATAGAAGACGGAAGCTCGATTCCAATCGAAGAGCGCAATCCGGAAGAAATCACCCATATGAATGGGCAGCCGGTAGCGCCGCTGGGCACGAAAGTGTTCAACCCGGCATTTGATGTAACACCGGCACATTTAATCACTGCCATTATTACTGAAAAAGGCATTATACAATCCGACTATCAAAAAAACATCCCTGATTTGCTTGGTGCAACTGCAGGAAAAGGAGAAAGAACATGAAAAAACAATCCATCTGGCTGCTAGCCGCATTATTATTTATCAGTATGTTATTGGCTGCTTGCCAGCCACAGGGGGACGTCAGCGAAGAAGAAACTTCTTCAGATACTGAAAGCGAAGCCTCTGACCACCCGCTTGCCGGCAAGGAAATTGCATTGATCATGCAAATCAATCTGGGCACATTTTCTGCTCAATATATTGCGGGCGTAGAAGAACAGGTTGAGAGTTTTGGCGGCAAAGCGACCGTGTTCACCTCTGAAGGCGATTTGGCAAAAATGGCCTCCAATCTGGATGCTGCGATCAACCAGGGCGTCGACGGGATTTTGATTGACCACGGAACAAAAGAAGCCTTGAACCAAGGTGTTGAAAAAGCGCTGGAAGCCGGAATTCCGGTAGTGGCGTTTGATACGGGCATTGATGTGGAAGGCGTTGTTTCTTTAGAGCAGGGCGACCAGCAAATGGCTGAAATGACGTTGGAAAAACTGGCGGAAGATAACGGCGGCGAAGCCAATATCGTCAAAATCTGGACAGCCGGCTTTGCGCCGATGGAAAGACGCCAGGTTGCCTACGAGAAATTCATGACGGACAATCCGGGCATCCAGGAAGTAACGGCATTTGGTTCTGCTACTGACAACACGGCATTGGATACACAATCACAGATGGAAGCTGTTTTGAAGCAATACCCGAACGAAGGCGAGATCACAGCAGTCTGGGCTTCTTGGGATGAATTTGCAAAAGGTGCCGTCCGTGCCATTGAACAGGCAGGGCGTACTGATATTAAAGTGTACGGCATTGACATGAGCGATGAAGATCTGCAATTGATGCAAAAAGACGGCAGCCCATGGCTCGCTTCTGCAGCTGTTGATCCTGCGGATATCGGACGTATTCAAGTGCGTTACCTGTATCAGTTGTTGAACGGCGAGCAGCCGGAAGAAAAAGTGGTTCTGGAGCCGGTATTCATCGAGGCGGAAAACTTGCCGGAAGAAACGGTAACCACGGATGAGTTGAGCGAATACGTAGAAGGCTGGGGCGCAAGCGACCAAGGCTATACAGATGACCTGCGCGAATTGGAAGGCCAATAAACTTCACCATTTCGAGCTGTCCTGAAAGATGGGACAGCTCTTTTATCAGAAAGGGGCATTTCTATGGTAGAACCGTTACTTTCGATGACCGCTATCGGAAAGAAATTCGGCACCGTCACTGCGCTTCAAGGAGCGGAGTTCCAATTGAAAAAAGGTGAAGTCCATGCCATTCTGGGCGTTAACGGTGCAGGAAAAAGCACCTTGATTAAAATTTTGTCTGGCGTCTATCAGCAGGATGAAGGATCAATCTACCTCGACGGCGCCGCCATTCGGCTGGATTCGCCGAAAGCCGCCAAACAGCAAGGAATCTACTGTGTTTACCAGGAAGTGGACACCGCCATTGTGTCCGAGTTGACCGTGGCGGAAAATATTCTCCTGGATACCTTTGCAGAAAAAGGAAATCTGTTTGTTTCCAGGCAGAGGATCAACGAACAGGCCCGATCGGTGCTGCATGAGCTGCAGGCGGACAACATCAATGTCCAGCAGAAAGCGGCGCGACTGACCTTGGCGGAAAAGCAGATGGTGCTGATTGCGAGAGCGTTGGTCCATTCGGCGAAAATCATTATTTTCGATGAACCAACGGCGCCGCTGTCGATTCATGAATCGGAGAAGCTGTATACGGTTATTGCGAAATTAAAAGCGCAAGGCGTGGGCTGTGTTTTCATTTCCCACCGTCTGCCGGAAGTATTTGAAATCAGCGACCGGATCACCGTTATGCGTGAAGGGACGCTTGTCCAAACCTATGATACGGCTCAAGCCGATCAGGACGGGGTAATTGAAGCGATGCTGGGTGCAGCACTCAGCCACGAATTAGAGCCGCGGGCGCACGACATCGGAGCGGCTTTGCTGGAAGTGTCGAATTTATCGGATGGCCAAAAGCTCAAGGATTTGTCGCTGACTGTTGCGGCAGGCGAAGTAGTGGGTATTGTCGGATTAGTGGGTGCCGGCAAAACAGAACTCGCGAAAGCGTTGTTCGGCGGCACTCCTTTAACATCCGGAACGATTAAGCTGGATGGGAAAAACGCCAAGATCAAACATCCGGCAGATGCCATCAAAGCGGGGATGGCATTGATTCCAGAGGAACGGCGAAAAGAAGGATTATTTGTGCAGGAATCGCTGGAAGCCAATGCATCATTTCCCAACCTTAAACAATTTTCTAAGCGTCTGTTGATGGATCGGAAAGCCGAAAAGCGTTATGCCAATGAAATCATTGAGCGGCTGCGCATCAAAACCGGCAGTACAGAAACACCGCTTGTCCATTTAAGCGGGGGGAACCAGCAAAAAGTAGCTATCGGCAAATGGATTTCGCTCAATTCTGCTCTGTACCTATTTGATGAACCGACAAAAGGCGTTGATATTGGAGCGAAAGTCGACATTTTTAAATTGATCCGCCAGTTAGCTGAAAGCGGCAAAGGGTGTTTGTATTTTTCAAGTGAAATTCATGAAGCCATCGGAATTTCCGATCGCATTCTCGTAATGTACAACGGTCAAATCGTGAAAGAATTGTCACGACAAGAAGCGACCCAAGAAAGGATTTTATTGTATGCAAGTGGCGGAAAAGAAGAGCTTGGGGAAAAACAAGAATTCGGTGAAAGAAAACGCGATTCAGTTTCTATTTAAATACGGCGCCATTGCCTTACTCATTTTCATTATTTTTTATTTCAGCACCATCAGCGACGCCTTTTTCACGTACGGCAATTTCTCGGACATTCTGCGCTCGATTTCCATTGTCACTTTACTCGCTTTGGGCGTGACGTTCACGCTGGTAGTGGACGGCTTTGATTTGTCCGTTGGTTCGACCATGTCGTTATCGACAGTCGTTTCCGCCTCGTTGATGGTCTGGTACGATATGCCGCTATGGCTCGTACTGATACTGCCGCTATTGATCGGTGTGTTTGTCGGGGCCGTCAACAGCTTTCTCATTGTGGTCATCGGCATTCCGGATTTGCTGGCGACCTTGAGCATGATGTATATTGTGGCCGGTTTGCACCGCACATATACTGAAGGCTATTCGATCTACAATAATATGCCCCTGACTTCAGGCGGGACAGCACCAGGGCAATTATCGGAAGCCTTTTTATGGATTGGCCAGGGACAGATGCTGGGTCTGCCGGTTCCGGTATGGATCATGCTGGTGATGGTCCTTGCTTCTTATGTGGTGCTTAACCATACACGCTGGGGAAGAGTGCTTTACATGACAGGCGGAAATGCCGAAGCGGCTACTTTGTCAGGCGTCAGCGTCAAAAAAGTGAAGTTTACTGCCTATGTAATATCTGGTATTTTTGCTTCTATGGCCGGTATTCTTTTCACTGCACGCGTAGGTTCAGGGCAGATTGATGCAGGAGCTCCATTGATGATGGAAGCAGTGGCAGCTGTCTTTGTCGGCTACTCGGTTTTAGGAGCAGGCAAACCGAATGCACTTGGCACATTTTTCGGTGCCGCAGTCATCGGGATCCTGCTAAACGGATTGACGATCCTCAACCTTCCATACTACGCTTTTGATATTATCAAAGGCGGCGTTTTGGTAGCTGCACTGGCTGTTACTTATGTTTACGCCAAAAAGAAGTTTTCTAAAGCATAAAAGCAAAACAAAGGGCTCCCATTGTGGAAGCCTTTTTGTTTTGCTTTTATTTATCGGGCGTATAGCTGGCGATGAGGACGCCCGAGTCAGTTGAACGGATTTCCTTCAGGTTGAACATTTTCTGGTCGGCATTTTCCTTGAACAGCCGTTTGCCTTCTCCTAAAATGAGCGGGAAGGTCATCAAGTGCAATTCATCGATCAGATCGTGCTTCAGTAAAGTTTCGATCAGTTCCGCACTGCCGTAGACCAATAGCCGCTGTCCGGTTTTTTTCAGTTTGGCAACTTCCTGAGCTACATTGTCGGTGATTAAGCGTGCGTTCCATTCTGTACGCTTCAGGCTGGTGGAGACCACGTACTTTGGCAGCTGGTTCATCCGGTCGGCAAAGCCTTCTTCATCTTCGGCTGCCGGCCATGCTGCAGCAAATCCCTCATAAGTAACCCTTCCAAGCAGAAGTGCGTCACTGCGGAACAGGAGGTCCAACTGGTATTTAGCTATCTCATCATCCCAGTAGGGTGCAGTCCAGGACGGCTCCTCCATGACCCCGTCAAGTGTCAAATACATCGCAACAATGATTTTCCCCATACGAACAGCTCCTTTTTCTCAGCTAAAACCGATACAGAAGACAATTAATGTATATATTCTCCGCTGACAGAAAAAGTCCTTTATTTTAAACGCACTCCATCGTCAATCTGCCCAACAAAAATTGGATTAAACAGTTTCCCAAATCGAGTGCGTCAATTGCGGAAAAAAAACAGCCAGCCTTAGATAGTTATTTTTTTTAGGTTTAAATAATTTTTTTGCAAAAAACTAACAATTCTTATTACTTATAAAGTAAACTATAAATACCATATAAAGGGGAGGAATTATGTATGCAATGTAATAGCTGCTCAGTTGCGGCAATAAAATTTGAAATCAAGCTGGAAGGTGAAACGAATCTTTCGGCTTTGCAGATAGTCATAGATCATTTGGAAAGAAGAGAAATCGAGGTTATCAGTAAAGGCAGCAAGCTGCAGATGGACGAAATAGGCGCCAGAGAATTTCTGGACTTTTGCAGCGACTTATTGGATGTGGACCAAGTGCTGTTCCGCATCAATCAGGAAGCATGGCAGCCACTGGAAGAAATGCCTCAGGTTTTCGCAACGGAATGGATTGACGATGTCATTCAACACGAAAGGCTTACGTGCCACTATCAGCCAATCGTGGCTGCGGATGAGAGCATCTTTGCCTATGAAATGCTGGCACGCTTTAAAAACGAAGATGGCTCAATGATCTACCCGAATGAAATTTTTCCGGCCGCAAAATCACGCGGACGTTTGTATGCATTGGACCGGGTATGCAGAATGACTGCCGTAAAGTATGCAGCTGCATTAAAAGGCGAAAAAGCATTCATCAACTTTATTCCTACGTCCATTTACTCGCCTGAATTTTGCCTGCGCTCGACAATTTCGCTGTCTGAGCAATTAGGGGTAAATCCAAAATCACTGGTATTTGAAGTAGTGGAAACAGAAAGAGTCGACGATATTGATCATTTGAAAAAAATCTTAACTTATTACCGGGAAAAAGGGTTCGATTACGCATTGGATGACGTGGGCGAGGGCTATAGCACCATCGAGCTTTTGGCCGACTTGAAACCGAAGTATATGAAGCTGGACATGCAGTATGTCCAAAATGTAGCAGAAGATGTGGAAAAGCAGAGAGTCGCGAAGAAGTTTTTGGCGAAAGCTCTGGAAATCGGCTCGATTCCATTAGCAGAAGGCATTGAAACCCGTGAGGATTTTGACTGGCTGAAGCAAAGCGGATACCAATTATTCCAAGGCTATTATTTTGGGAAACCGGCAGCATCGCCTTTGTACGATCAGCACCAAGAAGTATAAATTGAAAGAGCCAACAACTGTCATGGTTGTTGGTTTTTTTATTGGAAACCTATATAACGAAGAAATGTTGAAACCATAATTGAAAGAGTGAGAGGAACAACTAGCATGATATCATTTTAAACCTTGAGGAGGATGATAAAGGCTTTTCCCAATTAATCAGAAATAAGGAATTTCAGGTGCTGCTTGGATTGACAGTTAAGATCTTATTACCGGGTACCACTTTCTATTCGACAGTAGAAAGGTTCTTCATGGTCGATGCGCAAGAAACAGTTGGATGCGCAAGAAGCTGTAGCATTGCAAGACAGAAAAAGCGTTGAGAAAATAAATTCTCAACGTTTTTTTGAATGGTCACTGTTGTTTGATGAAACTTAAAATATGCTCCACGAACGGTTCGGTCTTCTCAATCTGTGTCCAATGTCCGCATTCATTGAACACATGAAGCTCTGCGTGCGGCAGGAGCTTAATCAGGCGGTAACTGGTATCTTCAATCGGAATGACCTGGTCGTTCAGGCCATGGAACAGCAGCGCCGGAATCTGGATTTGGCGGATTTCGTCGTCCGTCAATGCCAGTTCATCGAGCTTGTCCTGACGCGGTTCCGGGAACATCGCCTCGAACGATTGCTTGACGTCCGGGCGCATGCTCGCTTCGTAGCGCAGTCGGACGAGTTCTTCATTGTTCGCCGCTTCCTGGTTATAGGAGAACAATTTGATCAGTTCGCGCATTTCTTCCAGGCTCGCTTCATAGCCCCATACCCGTTCTAATCCTTCTGAAATAGGGAACTGGATACCTGCACTTCCCATCAGTATTAATTTTTTCACTAGATCTGGCCGTTGTAAAGCGACATGCAGCGACAAAGCGCCGCCCATCGAATTGCCCACCAGATAGACCGGGCCATCCGATACTGCTTCAATAAAGCCGATCAAATGCTCGACCCATAAATCCACGGGATAGTCGTTGCTTTCCCGTTTATCTGTTTCACCGAAGCCGATGATGTCAGGGGCGAATACATGGTAATTCTCACTCAGTTTCGGGATAACGAGGCGCCAGTTCGCAAAAGCGGAAACGCCGGGGCCGGAGCCGTGGATCAGGATAATTGTCTCTTCCCCCGTGCCTTCCTCGTGGTAATGCGTGTTGATGCCGTTGATGTCGATGAATTTTGAAGCGATGTTTGCAGTTGTTGTCATCATCATTCTCCTTCCAGTCTATTAAACAGGCCAGAAGAAACTATTGCTAGTTTCCTCCAGCCCTTTCAGCAAATGCCGGGACATTCTTTTCGTATATTCGTGCGTGAAACCGGGCTCTTATTCAACAGGTGTTTTTGTTCTCACCGGTGTTGCGTATTCAAAGAATTCCGCAGGCAAGTTGGAACCGTGCCAGACGATCGAGTGTTCAAGGTCGGCGTCTTTCCACTCGATTGTTTTCCAGGCCGGATCAAAAATCTGGTAGCCGGAATCTCCGAATAACTCAACCCGGTTGCCGCCTGGTTCGATTACATAGAGGAAGGCAGCTTGCGTTACACCATGCTTTCCTGGACCGGCTTCAATCTTAAATCCAGCTTCAAGTAATAAATCGGAAACATCTGACAAGTGTTGCGGGTAGCCGTACCAGTAGCAGATATGGTGCAGACGGCCTTTTTCACCGAGTGCATCGCCCATGACTGCGATATCATGCACCAAGTTCGTGACGCTTAGCCAAGCCGCAACGTCTTTATCGTCTCCGTCCAAGATGCGCTCGCGCACTTTGAAGCCAAGCGCTTCTTCCAGGAACTTCACGTTCTCGTTCGTTTCGCTTGCCGATAAGTTGACATGGTCGATTCTTCGGACCGGCACACCTCTTGCCGGACGCTTTTGCGGACGGTTCAACAACGGTGTTTTCTGGTCTTCCGGTGCCTGGTAATATTCTACATCCCATAGGATTTCCATCTTATGGCCATCCGGCAAAGTGAACTGGTACGCACGTCCGTGCCCGATATCGCCGTCGATCCAGCCAAGGCCATAGCCTGTTGCTTCGATCGCTTGCGCACGGCGTTCCAGCGCCTGCGGAGAAGTGGCGCGCCAGGCGACATGCCCGAGCCCCGCTTCGTCATTGGCAGTGATGATCAAGGTGTTGTGGTAAAAGTCTTCATATGCCCGCATGTACACCGAATTGCCTTCGCGGTGGGATTCTTCCATTCCCAGGATCTCCCGGAAGAATTTCACCGAGCCTTCCACATCTGTACTGTAAATTTCTACATGGGCTAATTGTGCAATGTCTAAAATCGGTTCTTTTGTCATTTTATTTGCCTCCTCAGATTTTTTTACCACGTTGGGTTTCCTTTAAAGCCGAAAATGGATTTTCCGTAAGCTGCCAAGGAATCTTCATAAAGATGTGTTGGATGGACTGCAACCGTAATAAGGTCACGTAAAAACATCTCTGTTGGATCTGTTTTGAAAACAGAGTTGCCGCCCAATGTCAGCATCACGCGCAATGCCATTTCTGCGGCGCTTTTCGCAACATATCCCCGAGTGGCGAATAATTTTTCGCGTTCTTCTTCTTCCAACGTCACCATGCTGTTTTTTTGGTAGTAGGTTAATTTTTCAACATATTCATTCGACAAACCTTTTAATGCGCTCAGCTGAATTTTCATTTCCGCCAATACGCGCTGGCTGCTGGCCGCTTCTTTTTCATTTTGGCCGTTGTTGAAAATGCGGATGCGGTTCTCAGTTTTGCTCTGGAAAATGTCCAGCAGCCGTTCGACTCCACCGATTTGGATAAATTGGAAGCCCATTAAAAAGAACTGCATATAGGGGACATTCGCGATTTGGTAGTCAGGATCGTAATTGTCTTCCCCGAGGCCTTCACCGGCCATCACGCGGGCCATCTTGAACACCCGGTTAGGAGGAATATAGACATTATCGACTAAGACGCCATTGCTTCCTGTGCCTCTCAACCCTAACGTATCCCAATTGTTGATGATCTTAACATCATCTTTATGGACAATGTACATGCTATATTCAGGTTCTGAACGGTCTTTTAATTTTGCGACGGCACCCAGTGCAATCCAATCACTCCATAAAACGCCACTGCAGAAATTCCATTGCCCCGATAGGCGATATCCTTCTCCGTCGTCCGTGACTTTTCCGACCGGTGCAAAGACATCTGCCATCAGGCCGCCTTGATTGAATAGTAAATCTCGGCTTTCTTTCGGAAGAAAAGCGGGCCATGTTTCGTGTATAACGAAGAAGTAGCTTAACCATGCTGCGGGCACACTATGATAAGCGATTGTCCGAATCATTTCTCCGAATGTGAAATAGTCCAGATCCTGGCCACCATATTCTTTGGGGCGGAGTAGTTTATGAAACTGAGCTTCTTTGATCTTTTCGATAACCTCTTCAGAAAGCTTGGCATTTTTTTCTGCTTCAGAAGCATACTTTTCAGCAATCAGCCCAATACCTTTCGCTTTCTCGAGCAATTCTTCCCGGTTCAGTGTTGTTTGCTGGACTTCCAATTGATTGATTGACATTTCCATTCCTCCTTTTGGTAAGCGTTTTCAAAACCTCTTTATCAGCGGTTTGGAATTAAATGAATCATAACAGGCAGAAAAATCAGAAAATAGGCATGAAAGCTATGGAAAATATGGTGACTTTAAAACATATCCGTTTAAATATTTTTTTAAAATAATAAATTAAAAATAAGAATTAATATTTATCCTTTATTAATAATAAATTCATATTTAATGACTATTTTTATATTTTTCTTATATAGTTAAATGGTGAGACAACTTAATCTTACGTTGATTTGGTGCCATACAAAAAAGCCTTGTCTCTGCGTAATGAGAGGCAAGGCTTAGTTGTTTTAGATACTAATTGTCCCTTTTGATTTAAGAATATTGATGGCCAGGTAAATCGAAAATACCGCCTGGGTATCCGCCAAATCCTGCTGGAGGATTTCACTGATCTTGGCTAGACGATAGCGCAGTCCGCTTATGGACATCGATAATTTTTTGGCGGTATTGTTGATGCTGTTGCCGTTGTCTATATATGCGTAAAGCGTCTTGATCAAATCGCATTCAACGTCTATTTCCAGCAATTTTCCGATATGCTGATTTACAAACCGCTCGATCAGCACTTCATCCTGTATTTGGAACAGCACACTTTCAAGACCCAATTCCTTGAAATAGGAGATATTGGATTGTTCATTGGTGGAGCGCAAAGCGGCCAAGGCTTCTTTATAGAGAATAGTTATATCCATAAAATCCTGGATTACGGTACTGACTCCTATGGAAAATCGATATGCAGAGAAACGGCGCAGGCAATGCTTCAATAATTGGTCAATAAACTTTTCTTGGCTTATATTCAAGTTTTCAAAAGAAGGGTATTCAATCAAGATAATGATTTTATCCAGCTTCTGCGAAACGATTGTATTGATATTGCGTTCATTCAAAAATAAATTAATGTAACGGATCAATTCTTCGTTAAACTCGATTTCATTCTCGTGTTCCTTCCGATTCCGGTCGATTGCCAGCATCCAATAGGAGGAAGAGGAATCGAAGTTTAGGTAGTAGGAAACCTTGTACAGTTCTTCTTCCGTTAAACGGCTTTCCAAAAGGTCATTTAAAAAACTCCGTTTAATGTTTTGCTCTGTATTAATTTTAATATTTTCATTGAGCAGAATAATTGAAGAGGTCAATCCAGCCTTTTCGATGATCATGTAGTCGAGATCATTTGGTTGTTCATCATTGGGATAAACAAATGAGCAATAGCCTTTTATCTGCTGTTCGTAGAAAATGGGTGTCCGCAATAATGAAAAGTCTTTTGAATAAGGAGTGAAGGTCGTTTGCTTGGAAGTGAAGGCCTGCAAATCAAGCTTTTCCTCCAAATGGCCGGCATGGACAAGGACATGGTGGTTTTCATTTTCGATAAATGCAGTCAGGCCTGTAGTTTCAAATAAAATATCAACAATCTTTTGAATCCCCTGTTTGGAAAGCAATTCCTGAATCAATTGCTGATGGATGTCATTGGCTTTGTTCAAGTGATCGCGTTCGGTTTTCAGCTTTTCAGTTACTTCATCCAATTCGTTGATCATGCTGGTCGCCTGGTAATAATCCTGCTCATCGGAAATTTCGTCTCCCCATTTTTCGATTGGCATACAGATGCATTTACACTGCTCATGGCCCATCGCGCGGCATTCAATTTCCTTTACCAGCACCGGCTGCCCCAGTACTGTCGACAAGTAGCCGCTGGCATAACCGCACAAGGTATGGCAAACGGGCTCCTCACTTAATGGATAGGCTTTCAAATGCTGGTCTGCTTCAAATGTATTGACCCACAGCACTTCAATGAACTCCAGTTGCTCCTGATCCGTACGTATTTCCAGAATTTCTACTTTATCCAAGTAGCCATGCAGCATATGGAATTTTGGCCCGGCGTGTACAGCTTCCCAAACATTGTCCCATTTGAACAACTTTGATTTTTCTCCATCACCGACCCCGCAATGCCAGCCATAACGGGTAAAGACACCCTTCGTACGGTCTTTGCCGATGACTGTAAAGAGCTCTTTTTTCAAGGCGGTTCTGGCTTCAATTGGAATCGTGATCACCCGATCATATAATTCTGATATAATGGTCTCTTTCTCAGAGTCGAACACATCTTTTAAGTGCAATTCTTTGGGATTCATTTTTTCTTCCTCCTCATCTGATCCGTAGATTATTTAGTAAGAATCATATTTTGGATAATTAACAGTTTTTTGTTCAACTTAAATAGTATCAACTTTGATAACCATAAAATTTTTCTCAATTGGTAATTTTCAGATAAATTATTATATTAATAAAACTTTTAGATAGTTTAAACTAATATTAACAGAAAATTGCTACTCATCGGTTGTATTTTTGGATTTATGGAGATGCTATTCTCAAGGTGTAAGAATTTCAATTCAGTAAATACCAAAATTCATCTACTGTCAAGTGACGCAAAAAGAAAGTAAGCGGTTACAAAAAAGTAGTCTCGTCACCATATCATAATACAAAGGAGAATGTAAAATGGATGATTTGTTATTCAGACAGGCAATGGGGAAATTCGCAACCGGGGTGACAGTGTTGACAACCGCCTACGAAGGGGACATTCATGGTATGACAGCAAATGCTTTCATGTCGGTATCCTTAGATCCGAAACTGGTGGTCATTTCAGTCGGGCATCGTGCACGCTTTTTAGAAAAAGTAACAAAATCACAGCGTTTTGCAGTTAATATCCTGGCTGAAGATCAAGAACAGATTTCGCAGCATTTTGCTGGAAAGCCGCAGGGCGAAATCCAGTTTTCCACTTTGAATGGATTGCCGGTCATAGAAGGTGCCGTCGCTCAAATAACCTGTGATGTCGCATCTGTCCATCAAGAAGGGGATCATACTTTGTTCATCGGGAGAGTAACAGGCCTTGAACTGCAGGAGAAAAGTCCGCTTCTTTATTACTGTGGACAATATTGCGAGTTAACAGCACTCGAAACAAATAAATCGTGAGCAGGTGAGCTAATGGAAATTCAGACAATTGCGCGGAAACTACTGGATGCAGAGCTGTTCAGGCAGCCTATTGCGCCTATAACTGAAAGCGAAGCGCAGCTGACAGCTGATGATGCCTACCGCATCCAGTTGCATCAAATACAGCAAAAAGTAAGTGAAGGGGCCGTTGTCAAAGGCCTTAAAATCGGGTTGACGAGCAAGGTCATGCAGGAAATGCTGAACGTCCATACACCGGATTACGGATTTATCCTCGACAGCATGGTTTTTGCGGAAACGGATGGAGTGGATCTAGAGAAATTCATCCAGCCCAAAGTGGAATTTGAAATTGCTTTTGTCTTCAAGAAGTCCCTGAAAGGTCCGGACGTCACGATAGAGGATGTCATCGATGCGACGGATTATGTGGTTCCATCCATAGAAATCATCGACAGCCGGATAGCGGATTGGCGCATCAAATTTGAAGATACCGTAGCGGATAATGGATCATCGGCGGGTGCGGTGCTGGGTTCACAAAAAACATCATTATCGAATATTGACATTGCGAACATCGAGATGTCGGTATACAAAAACGATGAATGCATCGATACTGCAAGCAGTGATGCGGTATTGGGAAATCCGTTGAACGCTGTCGTCTGGCTGGCCAACGAAGTGAGCCGTTATGACATCAGCATTCAGCCTGGCATGTTCGTTCTGTCAGGCGCCTTATCTAAAGCCTTGCCATTTACCAATGGCGACAGTTTCAAGGCGGACTTCGGTGAATTGGGTGAAGTCAATATTTCATTTCAACCGGCAGAGGTGAAAAAATGAGTAAATTAAAAGTTGGAATCATCGGTTCAGGAAATATCGGTACAGATCTAATGTATAAAATCGAACGGTGCGATTCACTGGAAATGAGTGTCATGGTCGGGATCGATCCCGATTCTGAAGGGCTGAAGCGAGCGAAAGATTCGGGCTATACCGCCATTTCCACGGGGATCGACGGATTGATGGAGCAAATCGATCTGGTTGATGTCGTCTTTGATGCAACCAGTGCCTATGCACATCAGGCTCATAGCGATCTGCTGACGGCAGCCGGCAAGAAAGTCATTGACTTGACCCCGGCGGCAATCGGACCATTCACAGTTCCTACCGTAAATTTGACAGCGAATTTCGCTTCTCCGAACGTTAATATGGTAACGTGCGGAGGACAAGCAACGATTCCGATAGTATATGCCATCAGCCGGATTGTTCCTGTTCAGTATGCCGAAATCGTAGCGACGGTCGCCAGCAAAAGTGCCGGTCCCGGAACGCGTGCCAATATCGATGAGTTTACGCATACGACGGCGCGGGCGATTGAGGCGGTTGGCGGAGCTGAAAAAGGAAAAGCCATCATTATACTCAATCCCGCAGAGCCGCCGGTTATCATGCGCGATACGGTCAATGCCTTGATTAAAGATAAGGATTTTGATCAAGCAGAGGTTGTGGTTTCAATCGAGAAGATGGTGAAAGAGGTGCAGGAATACGTACCTGGCTACCGTTTGCGTGGAACACCGCAATTCGATGGGCAGCGGGTATCGGTCTTTTTGGAAGTTGAAGGGGCAGGCGATTTCTTTCCGGCCTATTCCGGCAACTTGGACATCATGACGGCAGCGGCTGCCAAAACAGCCAATGAAATGGCAAAAGAGCTAATAGCGGCAAACGCGTAAGGAGAGGTACAAATGGACAAGAAATCATTTGAAATACTGGACGTGACACTCCGTGACGGAAGCCATGCGATGTCACATGCATTTACTCCACAGCAAGTCCGTGAAACAGCACGTGGCTTGGATGCAGCGGGTGTCCGCTATTTTGAAGTATCCCATGGCGATGGCCTGGGTGGATCATCCCTGCAGTATGGCTTGTCAGCGCATGATGAGCTGAAATTGATTGAAATCGCCGCAGATGAATGCAAACAAGCGGAAGTATCAGTCTTATTGATTCCGGGCATCGGTGTAAAAGGTGATTTGCAGAATGCTGTAAAAGCTGGCGCTAAAATGGTCCGTGTGGCGACCCATGTCACAGAGGCGGATGTTGCAGCGCAACATATTGCACTGGGGCGTGAATTAGGGCTGAAAACAGTCGGCTTCCTGATGATGTCCCATATGGCTACCACCGAAAAAATTGTCGAACAGGCGAAACTGTTTGAAAGCTACGGCGCGGAAGTGGTTTACGTCACCGACTCTGCCGGTTATATGCTGCCGCAGGATGTGACCGAACGTATTTCCGCTTTGAAACAATCGATCGGCTGTGAAATAGGCTTCCACGGACACAACAACCTGTCGATGGCTATGGCGAACACCGTGGCGGCAGTCCAAGCCGGTGCCACTTTTATCGATGGCAGCCTGCGCGCTTTAGGCGCCGGGAGCGGCAATACACAAACAGAAGTAATGGTTGCCGTTTTGGAACGTCTTGGCTATCAGACGGGCATCGATCTCTACAAAATCATGGATGCAGCAAATGATGTAGTGGCGCCATTTATGCCGCGGCCTCAGGAGATAACAGGTTCGAGTCTCGTCATGGGTTATTCAGGCGTCTACTCCAGTTTCCTTCTGCACACCAATGTTGCCGCCAAACGATTTGGTGTCGATGAACGTGATATTTTAGTGGAGCTGGGCCGCATGAAGGCAGTTGGCGGACAGGAAGATTTGATCTACGATGTGGCACAAGGGTTAGCAGCAAAAAACTAATGCGGGAGGGCTTTTTATGCAAACGATTCACTTAACAAGTCAAAATATGCCGGAATGGCAAAATCAATTTCAGCGGCAGGTGTTTGCAATTGGCTTTTTTGACGGTTTGCATAAAGGGCATTTATCCGTCATTGAAGAGGCGAAACGCCTCGCTGGTGATTGCGGGGTGCCGACAGCGGTCATGAGCTTTTTTCCACATCCAAAAACAGTGGTGGGAAATCAGCAAACGCCGTTCCACTATTTGATTCCGCTCGAGGAAAAGCAGGCTGTGCTTGAAGAACTTGGCGTCGACACCCTATTTTTGGTTCACTTTGACCGTGACATCGCGAGGCTGACGCCGGCTGATTTCGTAGAGAACTTTTTGATCGGTTTGAATGCTGTGCACGTTGTCTGTGGAGTTGATTTCCATTATGGATCAAAAGGCAGCGGTTGCACGGATACGCTGAAAAAACAGGGTGAAGGACATTTCGGGGTCTCCTTCATCGAGCTGATGGAATACGATGGAGAGAAAATCAGTTCCACCCGCATTCGCCAAGCTTTGGCAAAAGGAAATATTGATGTACTCCGAAAGCTGTTGGGGAAATTCTATGCGGTCAATTGGTGCCCTAAAAATGGGCTTCTCCCCTTCTATTCTTTGCCTGCACCGGGCCAATACGAGGTGAAGCTCCACATCAACAACGAAATAGTGGTCTGCAACGCACAAGTATTGAATGAAAAAGAAGCCAGATTTACGCATGATTTCAACCGGTGGTCAAACGCCGTTAAAATAGAATGGATTCGATCTGTAGAGAGCTTTTGATAGAGGCTTTCCGGCAAATAAAAACCCAGCAAGCTTCACAACGAAGCTTGCTGGGTTTTGTCTGTCATTTCTTCAACAGCAGATAAATAAAATAAGGAGCTCCAATCAGTGCGGCCATGATGCCTGCTGGAATCCCGGCAGGTTCAAGCAGGTTCCGGCCGACGGTATCTGCCAGCAGCAAAAGCCAGCCGCCGATCAGGATGGCGAGCGGCAAGAACATTTGGTGACGAGGACCGACGATGGCTTTTGCAATATGCGGAGCCATCAGTCCAATGAATGCAATCCCGCCGGTAACCGAGACGGCGGCAGCAGCAAGTGCCACAGCAGCAAGCAGCAGAACAATGCGCTCTTTTTCAATGGAAACGCCGATGCCGACAGCTACAGGGTCACTGAGGCCAAGCACGTTCATGCGGTTGGCCTTGTACATGGTAAACGGAATCAGCACCAATAGCCAAGGGAGGATGGCCACAATAAATGGCCAATCCGCTCCCCAAATATTGCCGGCCAGCCAGTTGGCGATAAAATCGACTTTTTCCGGCTCAGCAGAAGAAATCAAAACAATCATGACACCCGACAAAGCCATCGAAAAACCGATGCCGACAAGTACAAGGCGGATGGGCTGCAAACCGGAAACGCGTGAATAGGAAAATGCGTAAATCAATGCAGCAGTCGCCAGCGCTCCGCCAAAAGCAACGACGGGCAGCAAGTAGACAAAAGCACCCGCCTCTACGGGAATGAACAAGAAGAAAACGGCTATGGCAACGCCGGCTCCTGAGTTAATGCCGATGATTCCGGGATCAGCCAGGTCATTGCGCGTCACACTTTGCAAAATAGCCCCGGACAAAGCCAGCGCCATTCCGGCAAGCACCGTGATTAAAATGCGCGGCAAGCGAATGGAAAACAGGATAAATTCTTCTTTAAATGTACCATGGCCGAAAATTGCCGGGATCAATCGGTCATAGGAGATGGGAGAATAACCCAAGCCCATACTGGCGATCGCCGTCAACAGGATCAACGCCAGCAATGAGTAATACGAAATTCGTTGTTTTTTGCGTAAGCTTGGATGAATCATGCGAATGCTTTGCCTCCTTTACGGACAATGATCAGGAAGAATGGCAATCCGATGATCGCAATGATTGCTGCAACCGGTGTTTCAAACGGCGAATTGATGGTCCGGCCAATCAGGTCTGCAAGCAGCATGAAAATGGCTCCGGCAACGGCGGACATCGGGATGATGAAGCGGTAATCGGTTCCTACGACTGACCGGACGACATGCGGAATCATCAAGCCGATAAAGGCCATATTGCCGGCCAGTGCAACGGCGGCACCTGCAAGCAATGTGATAACAACAAACAGGATCGCTTTAATTTGCGCTGTTTTTTGCCCAAGGCCAATCGCAGCTTCTTCACTTAAGCTGAGAATGGTCAATTGGCGTGACAGCACCAACGCAATCAGCAAAGACACAGCGATAAACGGCACAACCACTTGCAGCTGCCCCCAGGAAGTGCCGATCAACCCGCCTGCTGTCCATTGGGAAACGTTTTTCGAAATATTGAAGTATAGGCCGATCCCTTCGGCAATTGCTGTCAGAAAGGCGGAAATGGCAGCTCCGGCAAGAACGATCCGAAACGGCGAAAAGCCGCCTTTTTTCGCGGCGCCGATGCCGAACACTAATGCGGCACCAGCTGCTGCTCCAACAAAGCAGGCAATCATGATGCCAAAATAATTGGCGGCAGGAATGAAAGCTAAAGTGAAAGCAAGGGCCGCATTGGCACCGGCCGTCAAACCGAGAAGACCCGGATCGGCCAGTGGATTGCGGGTCATGCCTTGCATCATCGCGCCAGATACTGCTAAAGCAGAACCTACAAAGATGGCGGCAATTTCACGCGGCAGCCGGATTTCTCGAATAACGCCGATGCCATCGCTGGAACTGGTCGAAAACAACGCCAGCCCAACTTCTTTTAAACTGATGTCTGCCGCTCCGAAGACCAACGAGACGACAAGCGTCAGCACCAGCAGAAGCAGGCTTAAGATAAATTTGATTGGAAAGGAAACTTTAGGGCTCATTAATCATCATCTTTTCCTGAGAATAAAAGAGGAATTCTAAAATCAGAATTCCTCTTTTTTAGTATATAAGTTGAATGAAATTATTAGTTATATAAGTTGAACTGCTTAATCGTACACAACAAATATTTCACAAAGCGGTTCATGAAATAATGATTCTACAGCAATTTCACTGGCCTAAAAAATTCTCAATAAAGAATTCCAATTGGTATTCCAATGAAATTGGATCGTTGAAGTAAAATTCTTTTGCATCAGCTTCAAAGATCTGCCCGTTTTGAGCGGCAGGCGTGTTTTGGTAAAGATCCGTTTCCTGGAAGGAGTTGTCTTGCGTGCTGTCTTTGCTGAAGATGACGTAATCACCCATGTATTCCGGCAACACTTCCTGAGAAAGCATATAGTAACCGTCTGCTAAAGCCATTTCTTCCACTTTTGCCGGCATTTTTAATTTCATTTCCTGGTAAAGGATTTCCGTTCCGCGTCCCCAGTTGTCTCCAAATACATAGATTTGCTTATCGAAGTTTTCAATAACGGAAACGGTTGTGTCTTCGCCGATTTCAGCGCGGATTTCTTCTCCAGCTTGCTGTGCGCGTTCCTGGAAGTCGGTGATCCAAGCTTGTGCTTCTTCTTCTTTGTTTAATACTTTACCGATTTCCAGATGTTGCTCCAAATAGCCGACGTTGTTGTAAGTGTACGTGACCGTTGGTGCGATTTCACTCAATTTATCGATGTTGGTTGTAGTTGAAGCGCCAATGATTAAGTCAGGTTCCAATTCGATGATTTTTTCCAGGTCTGTTTCTGCTACTTCTTCCACGTCTGCCAGCTCTTCTTCAAAACGCGGGTTGTTTTTTGCCCAGGAAGTTACTCCTACTAAAGGAACGTCCAAAGATATTGCGTCACCGGCGTAAGAAGAGAGCATGACTACACGCTGTGGATCTGCAGGAACTTCGATAGGTCCGCTTTCCGATTCATATGTAATGGTTTCGGAAGATTGATCAGCCGTTGCGCTTTCCGTTTCCTCAGTGGTTGACTCGGAATTGCAGGCGCCAAGAATCAGCAGCAAAGTGAATAGGAATAGGGGCAAAAATAATTTTTTCATGTCGGTTAGACTCCTTTGATTAAGTTATATGTAGTGCACATTGGTTTTTGTGTTCGCGGATCCAACCCAATTTCAGCGTCGATCCGGAATACTTCTTTTAATACGGGTTGTGTAATGACTTCATGGCAATTGCCGGCTTTTACAATCTGGCCATCTTTCATGGCGATGATGTGATCGGCAAAACGCGCCGCCTGGTTCAGGTCGTGGAGCACCATGATGATGGTCCGTTCCTGTTCCCGGTTCAACTGCTGCAGCAATTCCAAAATTTCCAGCTGATGTGCCATGTCCAAGTAGGTGGTTGGCTCATCGAGAAAGATCATTTCGGTTTCCTGTGCCAACGCCATCGCAATCCAAACGCGCTGGCGCTGGCCGCCGGACAAGGCGTCAACCGGGTGGTATTTGAAGAACTGAGTGCCGGTGACGTCGAGTGCCCAATTGATGATCTCATAGTCCCGTTTCGACAGCCGGCCAAAACCTTTCTGATAAGGAAAGCGGCCGTAGGAAACGAGCTCGCCAACCGTTAATCCGGCGGCACTGTCAGGTGTTTGAGGAAGAATGGCCATTTTTTTTGCCAGAGACTTTGTGTTTTCCTGGGCAATGTTGCTGCCATCTAATACTACAGTTCCGGACTGATGCGAAATCACACGAGTAATCGCCTTTAGCAGCGTTGATTTGCCGCAGCCGTTGGAACCGATGATTGTCGTAATTTTTTTGTCTGGAATTTGGACGGTCAAATCTTTGACAATCAAGCGGTCTCCATAGCTGATATTCAGCTCCTCGGTGAACAAACGCACCATCCTAAAAACCTCCTTTTCTAAATTCTTTATCTTTTTCGTTGATAATGATTCTCAATTTCAGTACAATCAATACTATAAGACTAATTTGAAGCATTGTCAATACGTAATATAGAGGGATAGGAGTGAAAATAGATGGTGAAAAACGAGGTTTTTGATGTAACGATTATAGGTGGGGGTCCTGCGGGACTCTATTCAGCCTTTTACAGCGGATTGCGGGAAATGAAAACTAAGATTATCGAATTCCAGCCGCAATTGGGCGGCAAAATTCACGTGTACCCGGAGAAGGTGATTTGGGATGTAGGAGGACAGCCGCCGATCCAGGGGGCAAAGCTTATCGATCAATTGGTTGCACAAGGGCTGACATTTCACCCGGAAGTTGTATTGAATGAAAAAGTGGAGTCAATAGCGAAAAACGAAGAAGGAATTTTTGAGCTGATCGGCTCTTCAGGGCAAGTGCATTTATCGAAAACAGTCATTGTCGCAGTTGGCGGCGGTATCCTAAATCCTCAAAAACTGAAGATTGAAGGGGCCGAACGCTTTGAAGTCTCGAATCTGAATTACACGGTCAAATCACTGGGCCGCTTTAAAGGCAAGACGGTCCTCATCTCAGGAGGCGGAAACTCAGCTATCGACTGGGCCAATGAACTTGAGCCGATTGCCAAGCAAGTTTATGTGACGTACCGCAAGCCGGAACTGGCGGGCCATGAAGCGCAAGTGACACAGTTGATGAATGGATCAGCCATTTGCTGCCTGCATACCAATATCACACGCCTGATCGCTTCAGATGACCGTGATGCCATTGAATTCGTCGAACTGACCCACCAGGAAACAAAAAAAATCCAAGTGCTGCCTATCGACGAAATGATCATCAATCACGGATACGAACGCGACATCAGTTTGCTTGGGAACAGCCCCTTAAATATTGAAATCGCAGACGATTATTACATTGCGGGTACACCAAGCAGCGAGTCTTCAGTGGCGGGCCTTTTTGCAGCCGGAGACATCCTCCAGCATGAAGGGAAACTGAATTTGATTGCCGGGACTTTCCATGATGCAGCGAATGCCGTCAATAAAGCCAAGCATTACATCCAGCCGGACGCGCATAAAATCGCGATGGTGTCCTCTCATAATGAAGTATTCAAAAAGCGCAACAAGGAATTGGTCAAGCAATTATTGGTATAAGAAAAGACTCTTTCGAATTGTTTCAGGCAGCCCCATCAGAGGTATAGAAGGCTGTTAAGCAAATTTGGAGGAGGAATTGACAATGGAATTAAAGGATTATGGAGCAGAATCGTTTGTAGTAAATATTGAAGAGGCGACGAAACAAAATGACACGTTCCGCACCGCGCTGTGGACGGGACAAAACTTGCAGGTAACCGTGATGAGCATCGAAGTAGGGGATGACATCGGCCTGGAAGTCCACGAAGGTGATCAATTCCTGCGGGTAGAAGCTGGAAAAGGATTTGTCCAAATGGGCGACAGCGAAGAAAACCTGACATTTGAAGAAAACGCTGAAGATGACTACGCCATCATGATTCCGGCAGGAAAATGGCATAACGTCACAAACACAGGCGACAAGCCTTTAAAAATCTATTCAATCTACGCGCCGCCTGAACATCCACACGGCACGGTCCATAAAACCAAAGCGATTGCTGAAAAAGCAGAAGAAGAGGAAGAATAAAAAAAACGGCCCTAGTGGCCGGTTTTTTTTTTTTACATTTATGAAATAAATATTTTAACAGAACTCATGCTGCCTTATCGCTTCCATAAAAGTCTTCGCTAGTTGCTCGAGCAATTTAATAGCAGACGATAAAATTCAAAAGCTTGCTTCCAGAGTTTCTGAGTGCCGGCGCGTACACCGGCTGGACGAAGCAAAGAGACAGATGCTTCTCCGGCTGCTTGTGGGAACCGTGCCCGAAGCGGCCAAAGTAACCTTCTTTCATTCAACTTATAAAGATTACTTATAAGCCAAAGCCGCCGCATCCGCGCGCTCTTTTTTGCCGTGCAGCATATAGTACAGGAATGCGGTTGCCAGAACTGCAAAGCCAAGAATGCCATACAGCGAGCTATAGCCGATTAACGGAATTACGAAGCCCAAAAGATAGGGGCCAAAGCCGAGTCCGGCATCCATCGAAATGAAAAATGTCGAAGTGGCAAGCCCCATTCGGTGAGGCGGTGTCAGCTTGACTGCCACGGCTTGTGCTGTTGACTGCATATTGCCGAAGCCAAAGCCGATCAATGCACCGGCAACCAGCAAGCCTGCACTGCTGCTCGAAAGGTTCAACAGGAACAAACCGGCTGCAAAAACGGCAAAGGCCGGATACATGATAAAGTTCGCACCTTTCAAATCCATCAGCCGCCCGGTAAATGGCCGTGAAACCAATATTGCCAGCGCATAGACCAGGAAGAAATAGCTGGCGGCTTCCACTAAATTCTCTTCCATGGCGTAGAAATTGATGAAGGACAGAACACTGGAATAACAAAGGGCAATTGCCAGACAAACGAGCGCAATCGGCACAGCTTTCGGTTCAATGTAATCGGAAACTTTAAACCCTTTCGTTTCGTTAGAGAAAGGTGGAGCCTCGATGGGTGGTACATAAAGAAATAAAGAGACGATCAAACTGATGACACCCAACGCCAGACACAGCGAAAAAATCATTTCATAGCTGCTGTACTGGCTCATCATTAACCCAATGAACGGCCCAAAAGCAGTCGCCAATGTTGCACTGAGGCTGAAGTAGCCGATGCCTTCGCCTTTGCGCCTCATCGGAATGATCTGAGCAACGATGGTTCCGGCTGCCGTACTCGCCATCCCTAGGGTCATGCCGTGAAGAAAACGGTTGAGCAAAAGAAACGGCAAGCCAAAGTTCAGGAAATAGAAAAAGGTAGTCAGCGTAAACAAAGCAAGGCCGATGATCAAGGTCCGTTTACGGCCAATTTTATCGATGCTGCGGCCGATAATCAGCCTTCCAGCCAGTGCACCCAGGATGAAAATTCCGGTAACCAGACCGGCTTCACTCGTTGACGCGTTATATTCCTCGACGGCGTAAACGGCGATGGTGACCATCAAGAGATAGAAAATAAGGACCAAGAAAAAATTCACTAAAGCAGTGACGATAAAATCTTTTGTCCATAAAGCGGGTTTTGAGTTGTTCAATAGAAATGCTCCTTGCTGGGTAATGTAATTCCTGGGACAGAGAAAGGGATATCCACAAAAGAAACAGACAGCCAAAATCAGGCTATCTGTCTTTTTTTATTAGTTTGAAGTTTTCGCTTCGACAAGAGCGGCGATTTTGGTGATTACCAATTCACTGCCGAGCATCGGCGATTCTTTTTTCGGTTCATTGCTGTCTGAACTTGCTTCAGGGCGCTTATGGGCTTCCTTGAAGGTATCGCTGGTTTTCCAGGCTTCAAAGTTCTCCAGGTTCTCCCAGTACATGTTGACGTTCAATTCATCGTATTCGGTCAAGTTCTGAGTAACTGTCACTTCGACTTTGACGAAGCCTTCCATTTCTTGCAAAGCACCTGGCCGGGCAAAGTTAGGAGCCATTTTTTCTGCGAATCCCGGTTTCATTTTAATACGGTTGGTTACGATATACATCAAGAATCTCTCCTTTTTCACTCAAATTTATGTTGCTCACTGTTACTAACTTTATCACATTCTGAAAAATGATGTGTATGCTGACGCTATCGATTATCTTTTTCTGTCCAATCCTCTTCCCGTAAACTATAATTGTAAGAATATTGGAAATGAGGTTGGATGCATGACGCAACAAATAAAAAAATTTAGCTGGACAGGAAGCAACGCTCCTTACATCGATCAGCCCGACGTTCAGCAAATCGGCCGGGTGGTGGTTGGGCGATTTGGCGGAAATTCTGATGCTGGCCAGACCAAGAACGAAGATGGCTGCCTGGTCTGGGTCAACGAACAAGAGGACTGGGAATTCGTGGCGATTTTGGATGCGCATAATTCAGCCCAGAGTGCCGAACTGGTTATTGAACAAATAGTGCAGCATCAAACTGCACTCACTTCTCTGCTATCAGATAAGCTTGGTGTAAATTTTTTTAACGGATTTGAACGGAAATTGCTGGAACTATTCCAGGAACAGAGCTTTATGGAAGCATGCCGGTGCGTGCAGGGCGAGACAGCTTGTCTGATAGCGGTAAGAAAAGGAAAGTACTTGTACTGGTTTTCCATCGGGGATTGCCTGTTGTATGCTTTTCATCCAGAGCTTTCGGCTTTCGGCCAATACCAAATCAACCAGCGCCAGTTTTACGAATGGATCGGACAGGTGAACACGTTCGAACAGCAAATTCCATGCTTCAGCAGCGGTGTAAGGGAGTTGCGGCAAGGAGAAAATCAGCTTCTACTGGCAACAGACGGACTGGTGGAATGTCCAGGTGCGGTATTTGCCGAGCCTAAAAGCATATGGCACCAGTGCAAGGGAGCCGCATCAACTGACGGGGTGGCTGCGTTACTGGCAACTATCCAGAAAAACCACGTTCGCGACAGCGCGACCGTGGTTTCGTGGAAAGTGGATGTACCGGAACAGGCAAGCTATGCCAGCAATCAGTAGCTTTCGCTCTTTGCCAGATGGACCGTGCAATTAAACAGGGAGCAATCCCAGCGGCTATCAGCATTTTTTAAAATTGTAATGGACGTATTGTCCATGGAGGTTTCCTTGAATTTTTCGGGCATGAGTTTTTGGAGCATAAGGCCGATCAAAGCTCCGTGGCTGACCAGCAGCACACGCTGGCCATGAAAATTTTCCAGAATGTCCTCGAGGCAGGCCAACCCCCGTTCGGTTGCCTCCCCCAGGTCCTCCATCGCCAAATCGAGATTTCGCCAGTCGGGTCCCCATTTTTCAAGGCGCTCTCTTTCTGTCGTGCCTTCAATTTTGCCGCCGCTTCTTTCACGCAGCCGCGTATCGAAATGGCTGACGGGCAAATAGAGCGTTCGGCCAATAATTTCAGCTGTCTCTTTTGCACGGGACAAGTCGCTTGAGATGATCAAGTCCCAACTTTCTTCAGCCGCAAGGCGGTTTGCAAGCGACTCGGCCTGCTGGCGTCCCGTTTCATTGAGCGGGACATCCGAAGATCCTTGGGCAATGCCCTGTATGTTCCAATCCGTTATGCCGTGCCGTACCAATCCAATTGTTGTCAATGGAGCCATCTCCTTTGGTGAATTACTTACCAGCATAACGGAATCAACGGATTTTAAAAAGTGAGGCAGCCTAAAAAGGCAGCCTCCTTTATCATATTATGCGGTTTTTCGTTTCTTTTCGTTTTTATCAATCACCGTGGTTCCGACCAGGTCGCCGGTAATGTTCAAAGCGGTGCAGCCCATTCCGACTAAAGCATCAATAGAAACCAGCAATGCGACAGCTTCCATCGGCAAGCCCAATTGGACAAATACAGTGGCAATCATGACTATTCCAGCACCCGGAACGCCAGCGGTTCCGATAGACGCCAGAGTTCCGACCAGCACCACCATCAGCATTTCGGACAGGCTTAACGGATCTCCCACGAGATTCGCAGCAAAAACGGCTGATACAGCAATCCGGATGGCGGCCCCGTCCATATTAATGGTCGCGCCGAGCGGCAGGCTGAATCCATACAGGCTTTTCGAAAGCCCCAGATTTTTAGCGGCATCCAAGGTCAATGGCAACGTCCCCGAACTGCTTTGTGTAACAAATGCAGTCAGCATCGGAGTGCGTGCCTGTTTGAAGAACTGACCGGGCTTTACTTTGAATATGAGCAAAACCGACGTATAGAGAAGCACTTGCGCAATCAGGGCCACGTACAATACGAGGACCATTTCACCGAGTGACAAAAGCGTATTGAAGCCTTGGCTTCCGACAGTCTCAGCCATAATGGCGAAAATTCCGATCGGCACGTATTGCAAAACGGCCTTTAATACCAGCATGGTCATTTCGTTCAGCGCATTTACGGTTTTGTACAAATGCTCGCCTAGGCTTTCCAATTCACTGGAATGGCGCATATAGGACAGCGCGATGCCAAAAGCGAAGGCGGTGAAAATGATGCCAAGCAGATTCAGCTCGGTAAAAGCTGTGAAAATATTTGAAGGGACAATGTTCAGCAGGACACTGACGATTCCAGGGTTTTCCGGAACATCAAAAGTTTCATTGCCCTGCAGCTGCATGCCGGTGCCCGGCTGAAAAAAACTGGCTACGGCCAATCCGACAATAATAGCGAACGCAGAACTGAGGGTATAGTAAGCGAAGACCTTGCCACCCATTCTTCCAAGATCTCCGATGGAAGATTGGTTAATGCCGACCATCATAGTAAAAAGAATCAGCGGAATGATCAGGAAGGTCAATAAGTTCAGCAGCAAATCGCCAAGCGGAGCCAGAACAGCTGCCTGTTCCCCAAATATCAAACCGACGCCGACGCCGAGTATGAGTGCAATGGTAATTTTAAAAATCAATGAAGCATTGACATAGTATCTCCAAGCGGTTTTCATAGTCTCACTCCTTGTTTAAACTAGTAATCCTTATAAAATCTATCGGAATTAACCCTCCTAACTTATAACAGAGTGAGCGGGCCTGTCAAAATGTCTGCTTGCTGTTCCACAGAACAAATGCAAAAGACAGAGAGAACGTCTGGCAACCAAATAACCCCCAAACAGCGCCACCCGAGGCCTGTTTGGGGGTTATTCAGATCGTTTCTTTGCTGAATTGATAATGGCCTTTGCCATTGGCTTTGACCTCATACATGGCTTTATCGGCTTTCTTCATTAGATCCATAGGGGTCGAAGCATCTAATGGATAAACAGCAATGCCGATGCTTGGCGGGCTGAAAATTTCAGCGCCGTTAATGTGATGTGCTTGCTTTAGTGATTCAAGGATTTTTTCAGCCGTTTGTGCAACAGCTTCCAACCCGCTGACATGGCGCATGATTAATGTGAATTCATCTCCACCGTGACGGGCAACAAGGTCATGATCATTGACACAGCCCGTAATCCTGTTTGCAACAGAGATCAGCAGCTCATCTCCGATATCATGCCCCAATGTATCGTTAACTTCTTTAAAGTGATCCAGATCGATAAACATGACGGCAAACATTTCGTTCAGCAGTTCGCCTTCTGACACCGCCTTTTTTAAAGACTCTCCAAAATACAGCCGATTTGCCAAGCCAGTCAACGGGTCATGATAAGCTAAAAACTGAATTTTTTCTTCGTTTTTCTTATTCTCTGTAATGTCTTTGCCGATGCCAAAGATGCCGACAATATCGTTTCGAACCATAATCGGAATGTTGGTGATACTGAGGTAATGGAATTCACCGAACCGGCTGCGCATCGGCACTTCGTAGCTTTGCGGCTGGCCCCGCAAGGCATTTTCCAAATACTGAGCAGCTTGGAGCTGCATTTCCTTTTCAATGAATAAAGAGCTTGAAAGGCCAAGCAACTCGTCTTTCTCATACCCGAAAAGAGCATTGCTGGATGGATTAGCGCTTTCAAAGCGCCCGGTCACATCAAGTGAATAGACAGCATCCGGATGATAATCAAACAAAGACTTATAGCGCTGCTCACTTACATCAAGCTGCTCGGTTTTATCCTGGTATTTCTGAAGCAATTGCTGATTTTCCGAAATAATTATAATTTGCCTGAATATGACCAATAGGATGGAAATTCCTGAACCGATTGTCACCACATAAATACCAGAAGAGCGGGAGGCCATGAAAAAGAACAAAATCAAAACGGTAACGTAAGGAAGGGAAAGGCGAAGGAAATCCAGCTGCTGTACAGGTTTTTCATCTAGTAAAGCTGCTTCGGGATCCAATGGTTGTGCAGTGCTCAAAAATCCGGAAAAACCTATTAATAGGACGGCCAAAGCGAATAGAGGATCAATCAGGCTGCCTGAATGGTATTGATCCACAGAAATTAAGTACACATAGGCAGAATCAGCAATGATTTGAAAAAATAGTCCCAGCGAAAGAAAAAACAGGCTCTTGTTGAACGTAGATTTCTGTATCCCGAGGTAAATACTGAGTACTCCAAGCAAAAGGGTTAAATCACCTATTGGATAAGCCAGCGAAACAAGTAGGGGATATGTCGCAATATCGCCGACTTCAATAATCGGACTGAGCAGAAAATGCCAGCTGAACGTAGCAGCAACGACCATGACGATCAGCACGTCGAAAAAGAATTTTATAAACTGATGCTTTTTTGTTTCCTTAACCAACTTAAATGAAAAAGCTGCCAAGTAAAAACCAAATTGAAGCAAGTAAAATAGGTCGGGAGGTCCTGGAAAAGGAACTTCACCAAACAAGAGGTTTTCATAAATTATCCATAGAACCTCGGCGACAAAGTAATTCAAAGTACCGATCGCGAGGAGCAGCCAAAAGACTTTTTCGTTGCCTGTACTTTTGCGTGAAGTTTGGAAAAGCCAGACTGAAGCAATCAGACAGCCTATGCTGGAAAGAACATTCCCGCCTAATGTCAAAACAGCTTCATTGTCTGCCCAGACATTCAACCAGACAAAATACAGCAGTGCGTAAAATATAATGAAACTAAGAGCCAGCCGTTTTTTATTGTTAGATTTCATTGGATAAACCTCACTGCTCAAAAATCGAAATTAGTTAAGCTCCAGAACAGAGAGTTAACGGAGTATTCCCGGAAAAAGTGCTTGTTATCATAGTACGTTATATCTACTGTAAATATAATGCTTTTTTTTATTATTTTAAGAAAAAATTATAAAAACTAAATTAAAAAAATATCTCTGCCGAATTGCACGACCAGATAACGTTGATTTACAGAAAAAAGCCTCCTTCTATTAGAATAGAGGAGGCTTTTGTGGAATTAAAAATCATAGTTGTCCGGATCCGGACCGACTCGACGGTTTTCGTTCAATTGTGAAATCCGTTGCATATCATCATCTGTAAGTTCAAAATCGAAAATCTGCGAATTTTGGATAATCCGCACTTCTTTAATGGATTTTGGAATGGTCACGACGCCATTTTGAAGATCCCAGCGAAGGATGACCTGTGCAACCGTTTTTTCAGTTTTGGCCGCAATTTCCACAAGCAAAGGATGATTCAGCAGTTCACCCTGCATTAAAGGAGACCAGGCTTCAAGCTGGATGTTATGCGCTTTGCAGAACTCATGCAATTCTTGCTGAGCCAGACGCGGATGGTATTCAACCTGATCGATCATGGGCATGATTTCTGCGTCTTTCATTAATTCCTCCAGGTGATGGATATGGAAGTTGCTGACGCCAATCGCTTTGACACGTCCTTCTTTGTACAAGGTTTCCAAAGCGCGCCACGCATCTTTGAATTTTCCTTCAACCGGCCAGTGGATCAAATACAGATCCAGATAATCCAGGCCCAGTTTTTTCAGGCTGGTTTCATAGGCAGCGAGAGTCTCTTCATAGCCCAAATCTGAATTCCATACTTTCGAAGTGACAAAAAGCTCTTCTCTTGAAATGTCCGCTTTTTCCAATCCTTCGCGAATTCCCTGGCCAACGCCGTCTTCGTTGCCATAAGCTGCCGCTGTATCAATGCTGCGGTAGCCATGGGCAATCGCAGTACTGACTGCATCGATAACTTCCGATCCTTCGTTGACTTTAAATACGCCGAGGCCGAGCCAGGGCATGTTAACGCCGTTGTGCAAAGTAGTAGTATCCTGTAAGTTCTTCATTTTCATCATCCTCCAGTTAGTTGATTGGTGTTTCGTGCAATTGGTGTGGAACGGTTTGGGTGCGTGTTTCTTTGTTTTCCAAGTGACGGCTCCATGCGCTCAGTAAAACAGCGCCGAAAACCATGATGGCACCAATCCACGATGTATGGATGAGGCCAATTGAGTCAGCCACTAAGCCTCCCAGAAACGCGCCAATGGCAATGCCGGCATTAAACGCAGAGATGTTGATGGCTGATGCCACATCCACTGCACTCGGTACGTAGCGCTCCGCAAGCATCACTGCATAAACCTGCAGTCCCGGAACATTCATGAAAGCGAAAAGGCCCATAATGATGATGGTGATGAGGCCGGCGATTTTGAACGGCGCGGTAAAAGCCAGGACAAGCAAAATGACCGATTGAATCAGGAACATATAGAACAAGGCTTTGATTGGATTCTGGTTGGCAAGCTTGCCGCCAACCGTATTGCCGATGGCGATGGCAATACCATAGATTACCAGAATGAGCGTGACTGTTCCTGCCTCAAATCCGCTTACTTCCTGCAGCAATGGAGACAGGTAAGTGAATACCACGAACGTGCCGCCATAACCAAGGGCTGTAATCGCAAAAACCAGCAGCAGCCGGCCGTTTGTCACCAATTTCACTTGGTCACGGAAAGAAGTGCGGACAGCTTTCTTCAAGTCAGCCGGAATCCAGACACTGTTTCCGATAAACGCGATAATCCCGATGACGACAATGGCCATGAACGCTGCGCGCCAGCCAAACTGCTGCCCCAGGAATGTACCGAAAGGAACGCCTGTGACCGTAGCGACAGTCAATCCGGTGAACATGATCGCAATTGCGCTGGCTCGTTTGTTTTCAGGAACCAAGTCAGCGGCAATGGTAGCCCCGATAGCCATGAATACCCCGTGAGCAAGAGCTGAAACCACTCGTGCCATCAGCAGGACCCCGACTGTAGTTGCGGTCGCAGCAAGCACATTGCCGAGTATGAATACCACCATGATCCACAGCAGCAGGGATTTTCGTGACATATTGGCTGTCAGTGACGTCAGGACAGGCGCACCGAACATGACACCTAACGCATAAAGTGAAACCGTCAAGCCGGCTGTTGTAACGCTGATGGTCAAATCCTCCGCAATCATCGGCAACAGGCCAACGCTGATGAATTCGGTCGTGCCGATGGCAAACGCGCTGAGTGCCAGTGCCAATAAGGCTAAGGTGCTTCTTTTTTTATTAATAGACATATTTTTCTCCTCCAAATAGGTTTTCATCAATCAATTTCGGTCGATAAATGCTAGTATGTGGTATGGAGTAAACAAAAGGAAGTACGCACTTTAAAGTGCTGTAGATACTTTTTAGTGCCTATTAGAAAGGGAGTAGCGCAATGGAGAAGAAATACAATATATCTGTAGAGGCAACTTTGGAAGTGATCGGAGGCAAATGGAAAACCGTCATTCTTTGCCATTTGATGCGCGGCAAAAAACGGACCAGTGAACTGAAACGGCTCATGCCGGACATCACCCAGAAAATGTTGACGCAGCAACTGCGTGAACTTGAAAGTGATGGAGTCATCAACCGCATTGTCTACAACCAGGTCCCGCCAAAAGTAGAGTATGAGCTGAGCGAATACGGCATTAGCTTGGAAGGAATCTTGAATTCCCTTTGTTCATGGGGCGACATGCACCTGACAAAAGTGTATGGGGATAAATCTGCTGTATTGCAGGAAGGGATTTTGAATGAATAGGTGTTAAAAATACATTTACAGGCAATGGGATAAAATGCTAGGATGTAAAAAACAAAATGCCTTGAAGAGAAGAGTAGGTCAATCCATTCTTTCCAGAGAGTTCCGGCAGCTGAAAAGGAACAAGAACGGATGATTGAATCAAAACTCTGAGCAGCGCATCGGAACCGATTAAACGGCGATGGTGTGACAGGAGCTCCTGTTACAGAGCTAAAGTATAAGCAGCAATCCTGCCGTACTTGATGAGTTCGATGTGGCGACATGTCGAAACAACTGGAGTGGCACCGCGAAACCGAATCTCGCCTCCAAGACAAGGGTCTTGGAGGTGGGATTTTTTTATTTTTCAAATAAAAGGTGAGCGGGGGAATAGAGAATGGGGCATTGGAAAGCGCCACTCATTATGCTGATGGCCATTGGAATTGCGAATATTGGAGCATGGGTGTATCTGATCGCACTAAATCTGCGGGTTTTGGAAATGGCAGGAGGATCGGTGTTGGCGGTATCCGTTCTCTACTTGATGCAGCCAGCAGCATCAGTACTCACAAATGTATGGGGAGGAACCTTAATCGACCGGATGAACAAAAGGTCGATTTTGATCGCACTGGATATTTTACGGGCATCGTTAATCGGCTCTTTGCCTTTTGTCACTTCGCTGCCTGTTATTTACATGATTGTTTTTCTGAATGGGGTAGGAAGCTCTATCTTTCAGCCTGCGTCCATGGTCTATGTCACGCTGCTGTTGGACCCGTCACAAAGAAAGAGATTTAATGCCTTTAGAAGCCTGATTGATTCGGGTGCTTTTTTAGTGGGGCCCGCTCTGGCCGGATTGCTTTTATTGATTGGAACACCGAGCTTAGCGCTTTATATAAATGCAGGCGCACTGCTCATTTCAGCTCTGTTGACGATGATGCTGCCGAATCTGGGAAAAGAAGCCTCTGTTGCGGAAAATTTTTCAGTTCACTTATTGCTGAAAGACTGGCAAATCGTAAAAGACTTCAGTTTTCAAAACCTTAACGTTATGAGAGTGTACTTTGTTTTCAGCAGCATACTTTTTCTTGCGGCGGCCTTGGACTCATTGGAAGCGGCTTTTTCCATAACCGTTTTAGGTTTGTCCGAACAACGCTATGGATTATTGGTCAGCTTGGCTGGACTTGGCATCATTGTCGGCTCGATCATTGTTTCCTTATGGGCCTATCAGTTTTCTGCGGCTTTCCTGATGGCAAGTGGTGCTGTGTTCACTGCTGTCGGTTATTTGGTCTATTCGGTGGCGGCCGGATTCCTGATTTTGGCGTTCTTCTTAGCTTTTGCCAACACCGGATTCCAGACTTATGTACAGGATCATATTCCGGTTGCTGTGATGGGCAGAGTCCTCAGTATTTACGGTTTGTTGGAAGCCTTAGCCGTTATCCTTCTGACTGTGTCAGCAGGAGCGGCAGCAGAACTCTTTTCCATACGTCCCGTAATCGTTGGCGGATCTATGTGCATGCTGATGATGGGAGTTCTAGTAGTCTACACATTGGTGAAAAACGAAATGAAATACCTCAAGCCAGTCGCCGCTTCGCCAGCCGGTTTTAAAAAGAAAGAGCGATCAAAATGAAAAAAGGCCGTTCCTTTAAAATAGGACCGGCCTTTTATGCTATAAACGTTTATGCGACATCGCTTCGCGCATATCCTGAAGGGCTTTTTTGCCTTCATTGCCGCGGGCAATCATCAAATTGGTGTAAAGCGCATCGATCAAACTCAATTGGCCGATGCGGGAGGACAAGGCTTCGGAACGGAAATCGGTTTCTTCTGAAACTGTGTACAGTGCAATGTCCGCACCTTTTGATAAAGGGGACTTGGCAAAGTTGGTAACAGAGATGATAGTGACACCTTTTTCCTTCAAAACCCGCAGGACATCAAGAACGTCAGTGGTCGTACCAGAATGGGAAATGACGATCGCCACATCGTCCGATTGAAGTTGAGAAGCGGCCATCAGCTGCATATGGGAGTCGAGGTTCATGGAAACTTGCAGTCCGAGACGGACAAACTTGTGGTAACCGTCCATGGCCACCATAGCGGAACCGCCATTGCCATAAAAGTCGATCTTTCGGGCAGCCATCAGTTTTTCAGTTGCCTGCGCCATCGCTTCGGCATCCACAATCTGAAGAGTGTCTTCCAACGTCTTAATATTGGACCTGAATACTTTTTCGGTGACGGTACTGATGCTGTCTCCTTCTTCAATTTTTTCGTGAATGTCTTTTAACGGTGCCACTACTTCTGCGGCAAGCGAAATCTTAAAGGCTTGAAATCCCTTAAAGCCGATTCGCTGGCAGAAACGGAAAACCGTCGATTCAGCCAACCCCAGTTCATCCGCGATCTGGTTGATGGTCAAATGAATAATATTCTTTGGGTCGTTTAATACATAATCGGCAATCTTTTTTTCTTTTTCACTGAAATGGCGGTAACTACCGCGTATGGCAGCCAGCGCAAATTGCTGTTCTTTCATGAATCGCGCCTCGTTTCTGTAAAAGTATTTTCGTCTATTATAGAATAACATGTTGCGTGCGGAAAAATATTTGATACAATGAGTTCATTAAGGAAAAATATTCTTTTATTTTAAAGGAGGATTCCACAATGGAAATTGGAATTATTGGTTTAGGAAAAATGGGATTGAATTTGGCGCTTAACTTGGTGGACCATAACCATAAAGTTGTCGGGTATGACAGCCACGCGACAATCGAAGAAAGCGATTTCAGCCAAGTATCTTCTATTGAAGAAATGGTGAAAGAGCTGACAGCACCTCGTACGTTTTGGCTAATGGTGCCAGCAGGTGAAATTACTGAATCGGTCATTGCGCATTTGACGCCTTTACTTGAAGAGGGAGATTCCATTATTGATGGCGGAAATTCGAACTACAAGGATACGGTACGCCGTGCAGCAACTTTAAAGGAGCAGGGCATTTACTTTTTTGATTGCGGGACAAGTGGTGGAACAGCAGGGGCACGCCACGGAATTTGTTCGATGATCGGCGGCGATGCAGAGAAGTTCAAAACCATTGAACCTCTATTAAAAGACATCTCTGTAGAAGATGGCTATTTGTATACGGGAGAAGCGGGAAGCGGACATTTCCTGAAAATGATCCATAACGGAATTGAATACGGCATGATGCAGTCAATTGCAGAAGGCTTCGACATCCTAAACAAAAGCCAATTTGATTTTGATTACGAAAAAGTGGCTGGAGTTTGGAACAATGGATCGATTATCAGCTCATATTTGATGGAAATGACGAAAAATGCATTTTCTAAAGATGCTAAACTCGACAGCATCAAAGGCGTCATGAATTCTTCAGGCGAAGGCAAATGGACCGTGGAAACTGCACTTGATTTGAATGTGCCGGCACCAGTCATTACGTTGTCACTGATGATGCGCTACCGCTCATTGGAAGACGATACTTTTGCAGGGAAAGTTGTGGCAGCACAGCGCAATGAATTCGGCGGGCATGCCGTAGAGAAGAAATAAGAAGGATTGTTATAGGGTTACTTCTATAGAAAGTGTAGAAATTCGCTGGCGCACCCAGGGATGGGCGCCAGCTAAGCTCAAAGCAGAGCTCAAGGGCTAATTTAAACTTCAGCATAATGAGCTGAAGTTGCACATTGAGGGGGAAAAAAATTGTCAGGTTCAACGTTAATTATGGTCGCGCTTGCAGGCATATTCTTATTATTATTCTTAGTTATTCGCACTAAATTACACGCATTTGTGGCATTATTGCTTGTCAGTTTGCTGGTTGGTATCGCCGCGGGCATGCCGCTTAACGAAGTTATTACATCCATTCAAAATGGTATGGGGGGCACACTCGGCTTTGTCGCTGTAGTTGTCGGCCTTGGTGCCATGTTCGGTAAAATGCTTGAGGTATCGGGTGGTGCAGAACGTTTAGCCGCTACGATGATCAGCAAATTTGGTGAAGACAAAGCACAATGGGCATTGGGCGTTACCGGGTTTATTGTCGCAATTCCCGTATTCTTTGATGTTGGTTTCATTATTTTGGTGCCAATTGTGTACGGCTTGGCGAGAAAAACAGGCAAGTCGCTTCTCCATTACGGGATTCCGCTATTAGCCGGACTAGCCGTTACGCATAGTTTCATCCCGCCGACTCCAGGACCGATCGCAGTTGCTGAATTGGTCGGTGCAGAGCTTGGATGGGTTATCCTATTCGGGGTAATCGCAGGGGTTCCAGCGATGATTCTAGCAGGACCAGTGTTCGGTCGTTTCATCGGTAAGCGGATTCATATTGAAATTCCGGATTACATGGAGATTGAACAAAAGGAATACGACAAGGATCTGCCGAGCTTCGGTATGATTACTTCGTTGATCTTGATTCCACTTGTTTTGATCCTATTGAACACTTTATCAGGCGTATTGCTTGAAGAAGGCAATATGCTGCGTGAAATTTTAACGTTCCTTGGGCATCCATTTGTGGCATTGACCATTGCAACATTGCTGACCTTCTACTTGCTGGGCACAAAGCGCGGCTATTCGCGCCAGGAAGTACAGGATATTGCGACCAAAGCGCTTGAACCTGCCGGAATCATCATCTTGGTAACAGGAGCAGGCGGCGTTTTCAAACAAGTACTGATCGACTCTGGTGTCGGCGATGTGCTTGGCGATATGATGGGCGATTCGGCTTTGCCGCCAATCGTTCTGGCGTTCTTGATTGCCACGGCAGTACGTGTTGCGCAAGGTTCTGCGACCGTTGCCATGGTAACTGCAGCAGGCCTAATCACTCCGCTTCTTGAAATGATCGGCATGACTGGACCGGCTTTAGGCTTGATCGTTATCTCCATTGCATCAGGTGCAACTGTTCTTTCTCACGTCAACGACTCAGGCTTCTGGCTTGTAAACCGTTATTTTGGAATGGACGTCAAAGATACATTGAAATCCTGGACGGTCATGGAAACCATTATCGGCCTCACCGGTTTCGTGGTAGTCTTGATCATAAGCTTTTTTATCTAAATTAAACTTGAAGAGAAAAAGGGAATTTTTCCTTTTTCTTTTTCTTGTATATAGAGGAGGGCTCCTATGCCTGAGCAGTCATATTATTTGGGAGTGGATATCGGTACCACTTCGACCAAAGCAGTTTTGTTCAATAAGTCCGGAAAAGTAATAGAAGCCGATACCGTTTTTTATGCACTGGAGACGCCGAGCCCGCTCATAGCGGAACAGGATCCAGAGGAAATTTTCCGCGCCGTATTGACCTCTGTCCGAAAAACCATCCGCAAAAGTGAAATTGATCCGCAGCAGCTGAAACTGGTATCATTCAGTTCGGCGATGCACAGCCTCATTGCAGTGGACGCTTCAGGAAGCCTGCTGACGCAAAGCATCACCTGGGCTGATACGAGAAGCTCGAAACACGCCAAGCACATAAAAGAACAGCTAAATGGTCATGAAATCTACTTGCGTACCGGTACGCCGATCCATGCGATGTCGCCACTGGCAAAATTGGTCTGGCTGAAAGATGAAAAACCGGAAGTCTGTAAGCAGGCTGCGAAGTTTATCGGCATCAAGGAATACGTTTTCCATGAATTGTTTGGAGAATATGTAGTCGACCATTCAATTGCTTCTGCGACAGGTCTTTTCAACCTGCAGGAGCTGGATTGGGACAAAGAAGCTTTGGCTGTGGCAGGCATCACACCTGAACAGTTGTCGCGGCCGGTTCCGACTACACATGGATTGACAGGAATCGTTCCGGAACATGCCTTGTTCATGGGCATTCCTGAAGACGTTCCGTTTATTATCGGTGCAAGCGACGGCGTATTGGCAAATCTGGGCGTTGACGCTATTGAACCTGGCGTTCTGGCAGTTACAATCGGCACAAGCGGGGCTATACGCACCGTCACCGCTGAACCGAAAACAGATCCAAAAGGCCGGACGTTTTGCTACGCATTGACTGAAAATCATTGGGTGGTCGGCGGACCGGTTAACAATGGCGGCATTGTCCTGCGCTGGCTGCGGGATGAGTTTGCTTCCTCAGAAGTCGAAACAGCGAAACGCCTCGGCATTGATTCTTACGATGTGTTGACGAAAATCGCTGAGACGGTCAACCCCGGCGCAGATGGCTTGCTGTTTCATCCCTATTTGACAGGGGAACGGGCGCCGCTTTGGGATGCCAATGCCCGTGGCTCGTTTTTCGGACTCAGCATCCATCATAAAAAGCAGCACATGATCCGTTCCGTGCTGGAAGGCATCGTCTATAATTTGTATACCGTCCTGCTGGCAGTCGAGGAACTGGCCGGTGAACCGGTGCGCATCCAGGCATCAGGCGGCTTTGCCCGTTCGGAAATGTGGCGCCAGCTATTGGCTGATGTTTTCGGCAAACCAGTGATCGTTCCAGAGAGCTTTGAAAGTTCCTGCCTTGGCGCTGTCGTTCTTGGCATGTACGCCACGGGGGAGATCGAGGATTTCAGCATCGTCTCCGAAATGATCGGCCAGACGCATACGCATGAACCCGACGAAGCAGCAGCCAGCGTCTATCGCGAATTGTTGCCGATTTATATCCGTTTATCACGCCTGCTGACTGAAGAATACGAAAGCATTTCAGACTTCCAACGGAAGCATTTGGAGTGAGATGCGACACCCTGGACCAGAAAGCTGGTCCAGGGTGTTTTTTATGGTTGATTTTTTGGGAATACTTTCTTTATTTGTTCGAATAAAATCTGATAGTTGCTTCTGGCTGGTTTATGGTCGCTCAGAAAAATTTATAGGCGTTCAGGAAAAAATGTGGTCGCTCAATAGAATTTATGGTCGCTTAGAAAAAAATATGGTCGTTCAGCAGAATCGATAGCGAAATAAAGCAAACAATCAGAAAACGGATGAAAATTATCTATAATTTCCCAATCGCTCATGATACGATAAAGAGAAACTTCAATCAGTGGGGCATCCCCACTGATTGTTAGTAGATCCAATCGGACTTTTATGGTCAGTGGATCTCCCGTTTGCAGAGCGGGAGTAATACTGACCGTTAAAGCGGAATAAAAGCAGTAAATGAATCATTCAACATCAAGGGGGATGTAAGGATGGAATTCGATGCAATTGTAGTAGGGGCTGGCCTTGCGGGGCTGGTGGCGGCAGCGGAAATTGCTGACGCGGGCAAAAAAGTGTTGCTGTTGGACCAGGAGCCGGAAGCGTCTTTTGGCGGTCAGGCGTGGTGGTCGTTCGGAGGGCTGTTTTTGATCGATTCGCCTGAACAGCGGCGTATGGGCATTAACGACTCGAAAGAATTAGCGTGGCAGGACTGGCTTGGGGCAGCCGGTTTTGACAAGGAGCAGGATGAAGATTATTGGGGGAAGAAATGGGCAGAGGCGTATGTGGATTTCGCAGCGAATGAAAAACGGACCTGGCTGGCCGGCATGGGCGTCAGATTCTTTCCTGTCGTAGGTTGGGCAGAACGCGGCGGCTATTTGGCGGAAGGGCATGGCAATTCGGTGCCGCGTTTTCATATCGTCTGGGGAACGGGACCGGGCATCGTTGCGCCTTTCGAGCGGCGGGTGCGTGAGCATATGAAGAATGGCCTTGTTGATTATCGGCCAAGGCATCAAGTAGATGAGCTGCTCACTGAAAATGGAGTGGTGACAGGTGTTTCAGGTTCACTGCTGGAGCCGAGCAACGCCGAGCGGGGAGAAGCGAGTTCCCGGCAGGTAGTCGCCAATTTCCGTTGCGAAGCACGGGCTGTAGTCGTGACGAGCGGCGGCATCGGCGGCAACCATGAACTGATCAAACAGAATTGGCCGAGCCGGTTGGGCAAAGCACCCGAGACGATGCTGTCCGGCGTGCCGGCGCATGTTGATGGCAGAATGCTTGCCATCACGGAAAAAGCTGGAGGGCGCATCGTCAACCGTGACCGGATGTGGCATTATACCGAAGGCATCAAAAATTGGAGCCCGGTCTGGAGCAAACACGGCATTCGTATTTTGCCGGGGCCATCTTCCATGTGGTTCGATGCAACTGGGCAGCGTTTTCCAGCACCAAATTTTCCGGGATTCGATACACTTGGAACGCTTGAAACCATTCAAAAGACCGGCTACAGCTATTCCTGGTTCATCCTGACACAGAAAATCATCGAAAAGGAATTTGCGCTGTCAGGTTCCGAACAAAACCCGGATTTGACCGGCAAAAGCATTCCGCAAGTGTTATCCCGTATCCGCCCCGGAGCTACAGCGCCGGTGCAGGCGTTTATGGATAAGGGAGAAGACTTTATCGTAGCCGATACGCTGGAGGAACTGGTAACAGGAATGAACAAACTGACCGGTGAGAATCTGGTGGATTTTTTAAAGATCAAGCAGCAGATAGAAGCGCGTGACCGGCAACTCGATAATCCTTTCTCAAAAGATTTGCAGATTACAGCGATGCGCGGCGCGCGGAATTACCGGGGCGATCGGCTGATCCGAGTAGCGGTTCCGCATAAATTGCTGGACCAGAAAAAAGGGCCGCTCATTGCGGTTCGCCTGAATATTGTCAGCCGCAAAACCTTGGGCGGCTTGCAGACAGATTTGTCTGCCAGAGTACTGGATAATAATGGGCAACCGGTACCTGGCCTGTATGCTGCAGGAGAAGCAGCGGGATTCGGAGGCGGAGGCGTCCACGGCTATCGGTCGCTTGAAGGCACTTTTCTTGGCGGCTGCTTGTTTTCGGGAAGGACGGCGGGCAGAGCAGTGGTGAACGAAGGGGGTTCTGTGAGTGTTATTTGAAGGGATAGGATGGCGGGTAATCCTTTTTATAATGGGGGTGGCCGCCAGCACTTTTTTAACAAATACCGTTTTGCGGAAAATCTTCGGAGTAGAAAGAAAACCGTTCTTTTCAAAGAATGAAGTGTATGAAGACCAGAAGAAATGGGACAGGATATTAAAAGGGATATCCGTGGTTGCGGCGATTTCAGTGCCAATGCTACTTTTTGAATATGGTGCCGCCAGTCTTTATGTGCTGCTGATTTCAGTTGTCATCGGAGCTGTCCAGCTTGTGGTCCAAGCGGCATTTCAGAAAAAACATGCGGAAAATCCTTACGAGTATATGTACACGCTGCTGGAGTCGCTGACGACCACTGTCATCCTCATTGCTTTTGGAATAAGTTTATTTCCGGAATTTCTTGAGTATGTCTATAATCTCTGAAATGAAAGGAGGAAAAAAAGATGGGCGATGCCATTGCAGTCCTTGCTATATTAGTTCCCGTTTTTATTGCAGCCTTTGCATTGAGATGGGTTAGAATGATCCGTCTTAATTCAGAAAAACAGATCGAACAAAATCAAGAAATTATTGCATTGCTAAAAGAAAGCGCAAAGGAGAGCGGCAGATGAAAATACAAGAAGCTTTAGTTATCCGCCCATACCGGGAAGCGGATTTTCCAGCAGTCCATGATTTAAACAAACAAGAACAATGGAGCAATTTGGTGACGAAAGAACAAGATACAAAACAGGCATGGGCAAATTCTTCTGTGGCAGTTGTTGCTGAAGTTGATGGACAGGTAGTGGGGTGTTTGCGGGGACTGACAGACGGATTCGTTTCTCTCTATATTTGCGAATTGCTGGTAAGCCTCCATTACCGAAAGTCAGGAATCGGGAAAAAGCTGATGCAGGCTGTTCACAGCATGTACCCGAAAGCCCGGTTGGAACTGCTGGCCAGCAGCACCTCCCGCAGTTTCTATGAGGCACAGGGCTACCGGCCGTTTTATGGCTTCCGTAAAACAATGGGTAAATGAACAGCTGTTTCACGTGGAACGTTTTAAACCAAAGGAGCGACGTTTAAATGAAAAGCGAGCGGATACATATCAGGTTTTTTCTTCCGGAAGATGCGACAGAAAAGCTGAAGCTGGAAATGGAGAATCGGACCCTGTTTGAAGCGTATTCAATGACCCGCTATCCGGATTTCTATACATTGGCGATTCAAAAGGAACTGATTGAGATTTATGCGGAACAAAAAGAAAGTGATCAGGCCTACAGCTTCGGAATTTTTGAGAATGAGACAGGTATACTAGTCGGGACAATCAGTCTCGTTCAAGTAATGAGAGGCCCGCTGCAAAGTGCGGTTGTCGGGTATGCCTTGGATAAGAAATATAATAATAAAGGCTATACGACAGAAGCGTTAAAGTTGGTCGTGGCGTATGCTTTTCAAAAGCTGGCACTGCACCGCATCGAAGCTGGTGTCATGCCGGGAAATGATGCTTCCATCCGGGTCCTGGAAAAGGCAGGGTTCCATAAAGAAGGAATCGCCATCAAGAATGTTCAAATCAACGGCGAATGGCAGGACCATCAAATGCTGGCCATCATCAATCCGCGCGATCTTTAGAGAGGGGCTGTTACGATGTATCCTCAGTCTGACAGGCTCGAGTTCCGGCCTTATAAAGATGAAGATTTTCATTTTTTGTGGTCATTGCTGTCCGATCCTGAAATGATCCGCTATATCGGCAAGGGTCAGACCAGAGATCGAAGTGAAGCACTTAAATTTCTTTACTGGATCTATCGCTCTTATCAAGAAAATTTCCAAAGCGGCCTTTTGCTGCTTGTGCGGAAGTCAGATGGCAGGCGGATCGGCCATGCCGGCCTTGTAACGCAAACGGTTGAAAAAGTTGATGAATTGGAAGTCGGCTATTGGATAGCCAAAGAATTTTGGGGTCAAGGGTATGCCAAAGAAGCGGCAAGAGCTTTGCGTGACTATGGCTTGCAACAATTGGGAAGAAGCCGCCTCATTTCGCTGATTCAGCGGGATAACAGAGCTTCGCAAAAAGTGGCACAGCATATTGGAATGGCGATGGAAAAGGAAATTCACCTGTCTGGAAGAAAAGTTTGGGTGTTTGCTATTGAAAAGGAGGAAAACGATGGAATTTCCACTACTGGAAACCGCAAGGCTGCGCTTGGAGAAAGTTGAAGAAAAGGATGCAGCAGCATTTTTTGACATTATGTCACGTGTTGAAGTGATTGCCTATTACGGAATGGATCCTTTAGTACACGAGGAAGAGGCAGTCGAAATCATCCGGTCGTTTCATGCCAGCTTTCATGCGGAACGCGGGGTGCGTTGGGCAATTCGCCTCAAAGAGACGGACCGTTTTATCGGCACAATCGGACTGAACAACCTGAATCTGAAAGCGCAAAAAGCGGAAATCGGCTATGAACTGCATCCGGATTATTGGCGCCGGCAATTGATGCAGGAAGCGATACACGGTGTTTTAAAGCATGCTTTTGCAGAACTCGGTCTGTATCGGATCGGAGCTGTGACTTTTCCGGAAAACACTTCGTCAAACCGGCTTTTGGAAAAGCTTGGCTTTACACTAGAAGGGCGGTTGCGCGGCTACTTGCACCAACAGAACCAATCCCATGATGCCTTTGTTTTTTCCTTGCTCACAACAGAATGGGTAAATGATTGCTAAAAAGGAGGCGGAAAAAGTTTGATAGCCAAGGCGCTTATGCTTTGTTTGTTTTATATTGTTGCAAACTTTTTTGCAGGGCAATACGTAAGAAAACGCTGGGAAATTTCCAAGCGCAAAGAATTGCTGTATTGGCCATTGAACCGGACTCACGCGTTAATGGAAGCACTACTGATGATCGGTTTTCTTTTCGGGGCAATAAGCTTGGGCAATCAATTGATGGGAAGCATCAATTGGGTGTATTATCTTTTTCTATATTTCCTTATCAGCTCAGTCAGCCGTGCTTTCATGGAGTGGAAATATGCTAAAAATGAACATATCTGGATCAGCCAATTAACAGAAGCGGCCATTGCTGCAGTCTTGCTGTTGAGTTTTTTTATCTTGGCATAATGGACTAATTCCTTCTATCGGCTGAAAGTGTATGGGTGTTTAGTCTGCAGATCTATTTTTCTCCTGGTGATATTAGCCTGACCGAACCATTGAAGGGTTAAGTGATCCGCTTTAGGGGAATAGCATCAGCAACAAACTTTGCAGCAGTTAAAGGAGAAGCAGCCATGACCATGGAAAAAAATATCGAGGCCGAAGCAGGAGGATATATTTCCGGCCTATTGCGCACTCATTTTGGAAAAGGGCCGGCTTCTGTAATTGTCGACGTCCACAAACCGTTTGTCCTCATTCATCTGCGCGAATTTCTCGCACCTACTGAAAAAGTGCTAATGGCCCAAAATGAAGCAATACAGGTGCAGAAAATAAGGGACTTGCTGATGGCTGAGCTGAATGATGAAATAAAGCTGGGTTTGCTAAAGTCAGCTGAACTGGATATTAAAGAAGTCTATGCAGATTGGAATCTGAAAAATAAGACCGGCTTGCTGATTCTGGCCCTCAATGAAGAAGGTGATGAACAGATCAGCGAATGGCCAGTAGGCATAAACAAAAGCGCATTTTGCCAGGAAGTGGCTGATGTCAGTAAAAAAGCTCAAAAAGAACCGGAGAAAACGGAAGTTTTTTGGTTGAATGCAGAGACTGTCCTGATTCGAAGAACCGGAATTTTTGTGGAAATTGAAAAGGAATTGATCAAAAACAACTTTACGGAAGTACTCAAACTCGCAAAGCGGCCATTGGAATCAAAACTCATTAATAGTTCTTCTTTCGAGCGAATTTTAAAGAGGGACATCATTGAGGCCTTCACTGATTGGGACTTTAAAGAAGATATCGGGTATACGGTGTTAATGATCGAACCGGAAATGTGAAGAACAAGCGAAAAGCGCCATCATATGGCGCTTTTCGCTTGTTTAATTTTTCTGAATTTCGATCATCTTTTGCATCAATGGCATAATTTTATCGCGATCGGCTACACGCTCATCAATCCAGGCTGCTTCTTTCGCCAGCAGCTGTCGGATTTGTGAAGCGGCCTGCGGGTGATCCAGTGGAGTCATGAGACTGGAGATGCTCTCAATTTCCGCAAATACAAACTCCGGAAGGGAATGGCTGATGGCTTTCAAGCCCAATTGCGCCCGGTCCGGAGCATACCGGTACAATAAAACACGTGCCAAGTGCTCTTGGACATGCGACAGCATCTTCACTGCCCAAACACCATTTCCTCTGGCACTTGCTTTGCGGTATTGAAATAAAAACCAGGCAACATCAATGACATGGTCTTTATACTCTTCTTTGCTGAGCGTCAGACTCTGCGATTCTTCAAATTGCTCAAGCAGGTTGTCCGGATCATAGACGACTTTGAAGAAATCCTTTGGCGTGAATGATTCCACTGTTACTGTAAAAAGGTCGATATGAAGCAAATCATCAAAGACTGCTATGAGCTGCGGGGCGATGATGAAGACGTCGTCCTGAAACAGCACTGGCCGATAAGCTTGAATGTGCATGATGCGCTCCGCCAGGAAAAAGTCTTCCTGCTCTTTGTCGACCAGGCAATACATGTCGATATCCGAATGTTCATCGTGTTCATTTCTGCCCATGGAACCTTTCAAGAAAACGGCTCGGACATAGGGACTTTGCATTAAACTGGCTGAAATTTTTTCGACCGCGACTTCTTGTACAAGCATGACAATCCCCCATGGCTGAATTTGTTTTTATTACTATAGCATAGAAGGATAAACCTTCCAATTTGAAGAATAAATAGAAATAAGAAATTATGAAAGGGTGAAAAATATGCGCCAGATCATTGCAATGGGCGGTGGCGGATTTTCGATGGAATCTGAAAATCCGTTGTTGGACCAATACATACTCGACCAGGCCAACAAATCCTACCCGAAAATCTGTTTTATTCCGACAGCAAGCGGGGATGCCGATAGCTATATTGAAAGGTTCTATGATTTTTTTAACCAACAGGAATGTGTACCTAGCCACTTGTCTCTATTCAAACCGCCGACACGAGATCTGGAACGGTTCATTCTGGAGCAGGACATCGTCTATGTAGGCGGCGGCAATACCAAAAACCTGTTGGTGCTGTGGAAAGAATGGGGATTGGACAAAATTCTGAGAAAGGCTTGGGAGCAAGGCATTGTACTGGCAGGGCTCAGTGCAGGCTCTATCTGCTGGTACGAGGAAGGCGTTACGGATTCATACGGCGATAAACTTGAGCCGCTCCAGGCGCTTGGATTTCTAAAGGGCAGCCATTGCCCGCATTACGACGGGGAAGCCGAAAGAAGGCCGACGTACCGGCAGTTTGTGGATCAAGGAACTTTGCAGTCAGGTATTGCAGCAGACGACGGTGCTGCTGTTCATTATGTAGAAGAGGATATCAAACGCATTGTCAGTTCAAGGCAGGCGGCTAAAGCTTACTGGGTTACTAGTGGTGGAGAAGAAGAGTTGGCGGTTGAGTTTTTAGGGCAGCTGGAGACATAAAGGAGAATAGCGATGCTGGATATTTTTTCGATGACGATAAAAGCTTTTCAACAGGAGCGAAGGATTCAGGTCTATTTGCCTTCAGGCTACCAGCTTGGCCAAAAACACTATCCAGTGCTGTATATGCACGACGGACAGAACGTTTTTCGAAATGACGAGGCAATCGGGGGGACATCGTTGGAGCTTGAGAAATATTTAGATGAAACCCGGCTGGACGTTATTGTTGTGGCAATTGATCAAAATAGCCAAAAGCGAAAAAATGAGTATTGTCCATGGGAGAATGGGGCATACAGCAAGCAGTTTTTAGAAACGGATTTCCCTTCTTTTGGGGGAAAGGGAGCAAAGTACATCGAATTTATCGTTGATGAACTCAAGCCCTGTATAGATGCAAAGTACAGGACGTTAGAAAACCGGACGGCAATGGCTGGAATATCGATGGGCAGCTTGATTACGGTGTACGCGGCCTGCCGTTACCCTAAGACTTTTAACTACCTGATCCTTTTCTCAGGAGCATTTTATGCAAATCAAGAAAAGATAGAAGAATTAGTGGCAGGCACAAACCTTTCAGAAATCCGCAGTTTATATATGGATTGCGGGTCAAGTGAAGCAGGAAGAGGGACCTTCATAAGCAAAGAGTTCCTGGCTTCCAATCGTGCAGTTTATAAGGCCGTGAAAAAGAAGGTGCCGATCGCAGATTTTAAAGTGCAAGAAGGCGAAGAGCACCATTACCGGTCTTTCAAAAAAAGGGTTCCGAAGCTTTTTACTTTTTTAAACAATGAGGTGCTCTGATGAAAATAAGACTGGAGAAAGCAACGGCCTCGGACGCATCCGCGATTCTCGCTATGCAAAAATCCGCATTTTTGCCGCTATTGGAGAGATACCAGGACTACGACACCAACCCGGCAAACGAAAAATTGGAACGGGTGCTTGGCAGAATAGAAAGCCAAGGTTCCTTCTATTATAAAATTATGGCACAAGAAAAAATGGCGGGGGCAATCCGCATTAAACGGGATGCAGGCAACCGGTTTTGGGTCAGCCCTTTATTTGTCGATCCGCGTTTTCAAGGGCTCGGCATAGCCGGTGAAGCGATGAAACAGGCAGAACTGCTCCATGCAGAAGCCGGCATATGGGAGCTCGCGACCATTCTGGAGGAAGAAGGGAATTGCCGTTTCTACATAAACTTGGGCTACCGGGCAACAGGTGTCATTGAAGAATTGAACAACAGAGCCACTTTGGGATATTTCAAAAAAACAGCAAAGGACGTAGATTGAATGAAGCTGACTGCGGAACTTTCAAGGTTTAAAGTTAAGGAAGGAAAAAACGAAACAGTTGACCATTGGATGGGATTTTTGAATGAGCATATGGAGAAAGTTTTACTGACGCTCAACGATGAAAAAATGTTTGTCGAAACAATTTTTAAAGAAGAGATTGGTGGCACAACGTATTTATACTGGCATTCGGTACAAGGACAAGGCGGAGCTGAACTGGAAAGCTCCAGCCACGAAGTGGACAAAAAGCATATGGCATACTGGAACGACTGCATCGATTCAAGCTATGAGTCAGTGGACATGGATGCGCAAGTGGTCATGATCCAGGAGAAAGTAAGAGGCGCCATGGATTGAACTAATTAGAGCGGGAGGCGATAAAATGCTTGAAACAATCCGGTTCTATTTACGGGAATTCGTTCAGGAGGATTGGAAAGCAGTCCATACCTATGCCTCTCAGGAAATTGTTTCCCAGTACCAGCCATGGGGACCCAATTCACCGCAAGAAACCAAGCGATACATAACGGATGTGCTCCAGCAACAGCTTGAACAGCCACGCACTGGCTTCACTTTTGCGATTGTTTGGAAAGGAACGGATAGAGTTATTGGAGCAGGAGAACTATCGGCTATAGATAGCACCAACCGATCGGGTGAAATCGGTTATATTCTTCATCCGGATTATTGGGGACAAGGAATTGCTTCAGATCTAGCTTTAGTGCTTTTAAAGTTCGGGTTTGAAGAGCGCAGGCTTCACCGAATAGAGGCTCGTTGCGACCCTCAAAATATGGGATCGCAACGAGTGCTTGAAAAGGCAGGAATGGTCAAGGAAGGGCGACTCCGGCAAAATTTGCGCATGAACAATGGGTGGCGTGATTCTTTACTTTACGGAATTCTTGAAGATGAATGGAAATGGTAAAGGTCAACTGAATTGAAACTGTCGCTACCCTTCGCATTTGATTAAAATACAGATGGTGTTTTTTATGAAAGCGAAAGTTGAACAGAATTTTCCGGAAGAGATAATATGTTCCAACATGCGAGCTTCTGCTATAGTGGCAATAAGGGCGGTATCATTGTTGAACTGCACCCATACAAAACACTCAACAATCGAATAGTTCTGCCTTGATCTTAAATCGACAGGGACGGAGAAAACCTATCATAAACTTTCTGCCCGTCTGTCCAGTTTTGGAACCGACGGGCTTTATTTCGGTTTTCCTCCCGAAAGGAGAGAGAAAAATGAAGAATACAGCTTCACTTATCAAAATGAAAACACAGAATGAAAAAATCGCCATGCTCACCGCCTATGATTATCCTTCAGCAAAGCTTGCCGAACAAGCCGGTGTGGATGTAATCCTTGTGGGGGATTCTCTTGGAATGGTCGTTTTGGGTTACGATTCGACTGTCAAAGTGACTGTCGATGACATGATTCATCACGGCAAGGCGGCGCGCCGCGGAGCCCCTGATACCTTTTTGGTAGTGGATATGCCATTTGCTTCGTTTCATGGAAGTGCAGAACGCACCCTCGACAACGCGGTCCGTATTTTTCAGGAAACCGGAGCCGAGGCATTGAAGCTTGAAGGCGCAGACGAAGTAGTGGATGTCGTGAAATTGCTGACACGTACAGGTATCCCGGTTGTCGCTCACTTAGGATTGCTTCCGCAATCGGCAGGTGTCCTTGGCGGCTATAAAGTGCAAGGGAAGACCGCACATGCTGCACAGAAACTGATTGACGATGCACGTGCATGTGAAGCGGCGGGGGCTTGCATGCTTGTGCTGGAATGCATCCCGTATCAGTTGGCACAGAAAGTTACGGCAGCACTGACGATTCCGGTGATCGGCATTGGTGCCGGCAGTGAAACGGATGGACAGGTTCTCGTTTATCATGACGTCCTGAAATACGGATCGCATCATTTAGCGAAGTTCGTACGCTCTTATGCAGAAACCGGGGATATCATGAAGCAAGGCCTCACTCAATATGTCGATGAAGTGAAATCAGGCGCTTTTCCGGCCGAAGAGCATCGTTTTACCATGAAAGAAGAAGAACTCCAGCAGTTGTATGGAGGAAAAGAATAGATAGAAGGAAAACCCCGGCATCTCGGAAAAGGTGCCGGGGTTTCTTGTGGTTCAATTGATGGTCTTCTTTTTTGTCATAGTTATAAAAGCGTATTTGGTAAAGCCTAAGGTGGTAAATTTACTGGGGAAAATTATATTCTTTAATAAGTTTCGAAAAGCGTTCGTAAATATGTGTGCAAATTGGCGAACGTTCGTAAAGTGTTTTGACACGTTTACGAACGCTATTTTTGACGGTTTTCAACCCTTTTTGAGCGCTCATAAAGGTGTACTCTTACGAACGCTTTGAGTAATGGTTTTATGACGTTTATGAGTGATCCACCTTCAATTTAAAATCATTCTACGTGGTAAAGGAGCAGACACATTTGTCTGCTCCTTAATAAAGACTTTATTAACTTAATGAATATCTTACTCTCTTATTTCATCTAATCGCCGACGAAGGACTCGAGCTGAGATGGCTAATATAACGAAAATTGTTGTTGAACCAGCAACAACCACCTTTAATAAATTGCCAATTGGTGGATTAAATAACAGAGCAACTGAGATGATTAAAACGGCACCAGTTAACCCCATCCCTAAAATTGTGAATGCTAAAATTTTATTCATCAATTCACCCCCACTTATTTTCATCCTCATATTACCATAGACTTGGTTTATAGTATTTATAAATAAAGTATTGGTTGGAAATATGTACGCTAAGAAGAATCAGTTCTCCAAGAAGAAAACTAACTTTAAGAAAATAATTTAGTTTACATATCATGAGGTTATCGGAAGAGAAGAAGCTCGTACATGAGTTTCTTTTTTTCTTTATAAAAGTGTGCTTTTACGAACAGTACTATTTCTAGGAAGCAGGTTTTTGAGGAATGCAATATTGTAAAATTTACCATTTATGATATAATCAATCCATAATGCATTAGAATTGGAGAGATCAAATGAATAGCTCAAATAAATTGCTCTTACTACTATCTTTTTGTCTTTTAATTCTTTTACTAAGTGGCTGCATGGGAGATAAAGCTTCGGAAACGCTCACGATTAACAATATAGCAGGTTACGAGGGAGTTCTGGTTTCTGGTGCGTCTTCAATGGTTGAAAACAGTGGTTACGAAGAAACTTTAGTAAGTGGAGAAGGTAAAGCGAATGCCCTGATTGATATATTGAATGGGAAAGAGCTGGTTGAAGCAAGTGAGCAGGAACTTCAAGACAGAAGGGATGATTTAGAAGAGCCTGGGAATTACCGGATGTTGCTTTATAACGAACCAAGCGTAAACAGTACAAGCGAGGATTTTTATCTTCTTCTTTTTTATAAAGATGGAACGATTCAAGTAAATCAAGAAGGAAACTCCTATTTCATTGCCGATCCTCCAAAGGATTTGCTGTCCAAGTTAAAATCAGATTGGGAAATTACCTTTTAAAAGTAAAAGTCCTCTAATTCCATATAGACTATGAAGTCGGCTAGTAATGGAGCGTATTTGAGTAAGACAAAACTAACCGATTCGGTTTTGAAATAGATAGAAGAAAGTCGCTTTTCCTTATGAAATTGAATTTCTTGTTGGATACGTTGATCGGAATTACAGTTGTCTTTATTGTCTTTCGCTAGTTGGAAGAAAAGTTCGAGTGGATAAGATGGATTTTCACGCTAGCAGCCGGCATAGGCGGAACTTATTAGCAGCCCGCTGGAAGGGTAAGGAAGTGGGGAAATCTTAGTTAACATATGAGAAACTATCGGAAGAGAGGAAGCTGAAAAGCTTTCCCTCTTTTTTTATAGTTCTTCTTCAAAAATAAATACTTTTTCAAAATAGAGCAATCACTACTTTTAATGGGTATAATAAGAACAAACGTTCTTATTTAAAAGGAGTGAAAAATATGGAAGAAAGAAGCAGTACCGGCAAAAGTTATTTAAGAAGGCAAACACGATGGGATGGACTTTTCGTATCAGAACATGCTTGGGATTTCAACAACGATGCTGTTAATGATCCGCAGCCGATGCTCAGTGCCGATGAACAAGGGGCCATCATTGATATGCTGATAGTAGCCCGTGAGCGTAAGTGCACCGTGTTTATCCAATCCTGGCAAGAAAGACATTTCCACTATTATCGTTGCACGATTCAAAAGCTGGACCAGGAGCAGTGGACCATCACGTATGAAGATTCGTTCGGTGAACGGCAACTTGCAATCGGTATGATTACTTCAATACATATGCTTGACTGAAGGAAGGCGAACAACAGGAATGGCCCATTTTTAGCGAGAGGAATATACCAGATCGATTTCTTGAATTTTTCATCTGGCTTTTAACGTCAAAGTAGGATCACGGACGCTATATCAGTCGAAACTTCCAATTTTATTATTCTTATGGATATCTTCTGTGCCAGCCTCCAAAGCAGTCTTGTAATAGAAACATTTATGTTCGATGATTTCCATTGTCTTTTTTAGTTCTTCCATTTGCGCTTCGACTGTAGCTTTTCGCTCTACGAACATGTCGTACCGCTGCTGCAATGTGGAATCTCCATCAGAGCACCAATCAATGAAGTTTTTGATTTCCTTAATAGGCATGCCGCTCGCTTTCAAGCATTCTACGATTTTCAAAGCGCCGATGTCGGTTTCTTTGAACAGGCGGGTTCCGCTTGGTGTCCGTTCTACAAATGGCATAAGTCCTTCCTTGTCGTAATAGCGCAATGTATATACGGTCAAATCCAATTCTTTTGCAACTTCGCTGATGGAAAAAGTTTTCATGATTTGTCTCCTCTTTTATATAAGTTATACCTCGAGCCCACTCTAGGTTTCGGAAGAATTTTATCATTGGATTTGTTGAAAGTCAAAGCCTGGTTATATGAAACGAAAGGATTTCTGCTTCCCACTTGACCTAGAGTTAACTATAGCCCTTAAGATTGGTTAGGAAAGAGAACATTGCCTTGTCTGAAAATTTAACGAAAAACTTAAATAAGGTTTTCCGTTAATGGACAGTGCAGACAGATTCTCTTAAAATACGTAGGAGGTTTTTATATGATTACTGTTAAATCACGAGCTGTCAACGGTCCAGACACACCTTTTGAAGAAACGGAAATTAAACGCCGCGACCTTGATACGCAAGACGTACTGATTGAAATCAAATATTCGGGGATCTGCCATTCAGATATTCACACTGCACACGGCGAATGGGGCCCGGTAAACTATCCTCTCGTGCCTGGCCATGAAATTGCCGGGATTGTTACAGAAGTTGGATCTGAGGTCACCAAATACAAGGTTGGAGATCGTGTAGGAGTAGGCTGTATGGTTGATTCCTGCGGCGAATGCGAAAACTGCGAAAAAGGCGAAGAGCAGTATTGCCTGAAAGGAAATGTACCGACTTATGCCGGTATCGACAAATACGGCGAGCAGACTCAAGGCGGCTATTCTACCCACATCGTCGTAACGGAAGGGTTTGTAGTCCGAATTCCAGATAATATTGGACTTGATGCTGCAGCACCATTGCTTTGCGCTGGCATAACGACTTTTTCACCGCTGAATCATTGGAATGCTGGTCCAGGCAAGAAAGTAGCGGTCGTGGGTATGGGCGGTCTTGGACACATGGCTGTTAAGATTGCACATGCCATGGGTGCTGAAGTTACCGTCTTGTCACAAACATTGAATAAAAAAGAAGACAGTTTGAAATTCGGAGCAAAAGACCACTACGCCACCAGCGACGCTGAAACGTTCGAGAAACTTGCCGGCACTTTTGATTTGATCATCAATACGGTAAGTGCCAAGCTTGATATGGATTCTTACTTATCGCTGCTGGCGTTGGACGGCACTCTCGTAAACGTAGGCGCGCCGGCAGAGCCGTTAGCAGTAAACGTATTTTCTCTCATTGGCCATCGCCGTTCGTTTGCGGGTTCAATGATTGGAGGAATTCGTGAAACTCAGGAAATGCTGGACTTCTGTGCAGAACATAACATTGTTCCGAACATCGAAGTCATTTCAGCCGACCAGATTGACGAAGCTTATGATCGTGTATTAGCTTCAGATGTGAAGTACCGATTCGTTATTGACGTCAGCACAATTTAAGTAGAGAAAATCCATGATCTCATCTTAACAAAATGAAAAAAACCGGCTTCTCAAATGAGAAACCGGTTTTTTCTATTATCGTACGTATGGAGCAGGGTTGACCGCGTTTGAACGCGCGCCATTCCAAGGTCCTACATGAATTTCAAAGTGAAGATGTGTACCGGTTGAACGGCCTGTATTGCCCATTCCGCCGACTTGTTGCCCCTGTGAAACTGATTGTCCCACAGATACATTGATTGAGTTCATGTGGCCGTAGACAGTAGAGTGTGTCTGGCCGTTAATGGAGTGTGTAAGGATAACGACATTTCCATATCCACCCATGTTGCCGGCATGTGAAACCATGCCGCTGGCTGCAGCTACAATCGGTGTGCCAGGTGAATTCGCAATATCCATTCCAAGATGCGACTCTGCTCCGGCGCCAATGTCACGGCCACCGAATCCAGAAGTAAATCTGCCTGTTGAAGGAAGGATGAATGTTGAACTGCCTGCATTTGAAGCTACCGAAGTTTGTGTAACTTCTGGAGCAGCAGCAGGTGCAGAAACTGCTGCGGCCGTTGCTTCTGCAGCAGATGCGGCTGCTTGACGCTCGGCTTCCGCTTTACGTGCTGCTGCTTCTTTGGCTAAACGTGCTTCTTCTGCTTTGCGTGCAATCTCTGCAAGACGTGCTTGCTCTGCACCAATTTTTTTCTCTAACTCTGCACTGACGTTCATTGTTTCGCTATGTTCTGATTCAAGCGTTGATTTTTCTTTCGCTAAACGCGATTGTTCAGCTTTTAAGTCAGTTTCAAGTTGAGCTTGTTCATTTTTTTGTGCATCAAGTGAATTTTTCAAAGTGACCAATTCTGCTTTTTTAGCTTCTTGTTCAGCAAGCTTGGTTTCCACTTCTGCTTTTTGCTCAGCTAGAAGTTTTTTATCAGCTGCTTGTTCCCGCATAATTTCACGGTCTGCTTCTATTAAGATATTGACTGCTGAAAAGCGGTCAATAAAATCGACAAAGCTGTTTGCTCCAAGAAGTACATCTATGTAGTCGACTGAGCCTCCGCTTAACTGGATCGCACGTGCACGTTCTTTTAGAAGTTCTTCGCGTTCTGCAATTTTTCTTTCCAATTCTTCAATGGACTTTCTCAATTCGTCGATTTCGACTTTTGTCTGGTCGATTTCGGCTTGAGCAACGTCAATTTTGGTTTGTGTTTCGATGATTTGGTTGTCCAACTCGCGGATTTTTGCGATGATTTTTTCGAGTGTGGTTTGGTTTTGAGAGATTTCGCTGGTTTTCTGTTGAATTCCGGAGTTCAATTCGCTTTGCTTCTGTTGAACCTCCTGTTTTTGTTTCTCTAAATCACTCAATTTGTCAGCATTTGCGGTAGGCAAAAACATGGTTAAAGCCAATACAGCTGATAAAGCGATCATTAGAAATTTTGATAATGGTTTCAAACTCTTGCTCCCCTTTCGTTTTCCGTGGCTATCTATAAGTTATCGTGAAAAATTAGAATATCTCGGTGATTTTCCCTGCCAATTCTTTTGCATTAGGGAAAATCCAGCAGACCCATTGTACCATCGTATAAACCTGTTTATTATTACAGTTTCTTATCAATTTGAATTCGAACATGACAAAGAGTCAGACAACTGTGTAAGTAGTCCTAAGGAACTGTACTAGTATTTTTTGAAAAAAGGACCTATTTTACTAGCTGATTAAGAGGGCTGACAAACTACATAAGAGAGAAAAAACCAAAAAAAAAAAAGCCTTTTCCCAAAAAAATGGGAAAAGGCATGCGTTTATTCGTCTGCTAATACGTCAGCTTGTTCTCGTCTGACAACCAATACATCGCATTTAGCTGTACGGACAATGCGTTCGGAAACGCTGCCCATTATAAACCGTTCTGCAGCATTTAGTCCGGTTGCACCGCAAACAATGACATCAGCATTTAATTTAGGTGCTAATTCTTTTGGAATCGCAATTTTTGGAACTCCGTATTCAATGATGACATTTACATTTTCTACGCCGGCAGCCAGCGCTTCGTCTTTGTACTTAGCTAATAGTTCTTCGGATGTTTTTTTCGTGCGGTCAGCAATCGTGCGGTCGTAGGCTTCAATGGAACCAAATGAACGGTTGTCGATAATATGGGCCAAGTGCAAGGTGGCGTTGTTGCGGGCAGCGGCGGCTGCACCTTTCTTGAATGCCAACTCAGATTCTTTGGAACCGTCTACTGCTACTAGAATATTGGAATATTTTAAAGTCATTCAGCATTCCTCCTCGTCTCTCTACTTAAAGGAATTCGCTATCGGTACATAGAGTTCCTTCTTAGTTTTTACAATCTTTAAAGAACTGGTGTCGTAATGATGAACTTTACATAATAGCTTAGGCCATTCGTGGTAAAATAAAGACAAGAGGCTGTTCGGAAGCATAAGGAAGGTGGAGCCGATTTGAAGGCTAATATAGGAAGTGCAGATGCATTGACAGAAATGAAAGAATTGCTGACCATACGCCATCAAGTCAAAAGTTTAAAAAAGGATAATTATTTATTTCGTGAAGGAGATTCCATCGGTGGAGTCTTTATCATTCGCTCAGGTAAAATTCAGATTGAAAAAGTGACGCCAAACGGCCGCGAGTTGACGTTAAAAATTTGCGGACCGGGCCAAATGGTTGGCGAAGTGACTATTTTTTCCGAAGCTCCTAAGTATATGCTGGATGCACGTGCCATTGAAGACACGGTTTGCCTTCACATTTCGATCAACGATTTGGAAGAAGCCTTGCTGTCCAACGGCAAGTTGTCTGTCGCCTTTATGAAGTGGATGGGCATTGACCAGCAGAAAACACAGACGAAATTCCGTGATTTGCTGCTGCATGGCAAAAAGGGAGCGCTGTATTCGACTTTGATCAGACTTTCCAACAGCTACGGAGTCCAAACTGAAAAGGGTATCTTGATTGATATGGTGCTGACCAATCAGGAATTGGCAAACTTTTGCGGGATGACGAGGGAAGTCGTCAACCGGATGTTGAATGATTTGAAAAAACGTGAATTATTGACTATGAGTGAAGGGAAAATACTTTTGCATAATATTGAACATTTGAAGAGAGAGACAAATTGCGAAAACTGCCCGATCTATCTATGCAAAATTGATTAGTACAAGAGCTTGCCCCTGGGGCAAGCTCTTTTTTGTCTGAAATTTGTCAATCTGTCAAAAATATGCTTTGGGTGTGAGAAATGTCACAGTGCTAATCAGCAGGATAGCATAGGCTGAAAGTAAGAATGATTTTCATAAGAGGTGAGAAAAAATGAGTCAGGAAAACCGGGAGCCGGAACCTAATCTGAAAGGTACTTTAGTGAGTGTATTTATAGTAGGGCTGATCATCATTGTGATGTGGATCGCCGTTTATTTAATGTATGTAGCCCGTTAAGGGAGAAAGAAAGGAATGGATTGGAATGCATCTTCATAAGTATGAAAAAATTTGGCTGGTATTCGGTATTGCTTCACTGATCGTGTTTTTAAGCGTGGTCGGAGTGAGTGCATTTTCTCAAGACCATACCCCTGCGGGGGGGATGGAAACCATCGATCCTAAAAAAGTAAACGAAACCGCACCGTTCGATAATCCGGGAGTAACCCAATTGGACGATGATACGTACCAGGTCGCCATTGTTGCACTGGCTTTCGGCTATACGGCACCGGAACTAAAAGTGCCGGTTGGCAAGGAAATCGTTTTTAAAGTGACCAGCACTGATGTGGTCCATAGTTTTACCATCGATAACACAAAGGTCAACATGATGGTCGTTCCAGGACGCATCACAACAAAATCCTACACATTTGAAAAACCCGGCACGTATTTGATTCTTTGCAACGAATATTGCGGAACGGGGCACCATATGATGTATACAGAGATAGAGGTGTACGAGGAATGATTGCTGTGCAAGATCGCAAACTCGCTTTATGGAATATTGGTGTAGCTTATGCCGCATTTTTAATCGGTACATTATGTGGGCTGCTTCAGGTCTTTATCCGCAACGATGCTCTTCAGCTGCCAGCTTGGCTGGATTACTATCAAATTCTAACGGCACATGGCGTGCTGCTCGCACTTATCTTTACGACATTCTTTATTTTTGGTTTCTTTATTACGGGCATGAGCAAGAGCCTTGGAAGCTTTGGCCCGAAAGTCCGGTTGTTTTCCTGGGTCGGTTTCTGGGTGACGCTGCTTGGGACCGTAATGGCGACTGCCATGATCGTGGCAGGAGAAGCTTCTGTTCTGTACACCTTTTATGCGCCGCTAAAGGCAAGTGGCTTTTACTATGTAGGACTTGCCTTGGTGATTATCGGAACATGGATCAGCAGTTTCGCGTTAGTCGGGCATTACCGGGTATGGCGAAAAAATAACAAAGGACAGTTGAGCCCGTTGTTCGCGTTCATGACCATCACCACAATCATCATGTGGATCATCGCGTGCCTTGGTGTGGTCGCGACAGTCGTGTTCCAATACATCCCGTGGGCATTCGGCTGGACCGATACCATTGATGTGGAACTGAGCCGTACCTTGTTCTGGTTTTTCGGGCATCCCTTGGTATACTTCTGGCTGTTGCCGGCATATATGGCTTGGTACGTTATTGTCCCGAAAATTCTTGGGGTAAAAGTATTCAGCGATTCGTTGGCTCGTTTGTCTTTCGTTCTCTTTATCCTGTTTTCCATTCCGGTCGGTTTCCACCATCAGCTGACAGAACCCGGAATTTCGAACTTCTGGAAGTTCCTGCAGGTGGTCCTGACGTTTATGGTCATCGTTCCTTCATTAATGACAGCATTTTCGATGTTTGCAACTTTTGAAATTGCCGGACGCAAAAATGGCGGAAAAGGCCTTTTCGGATGGTTTACGAAGCTGCCTTGGAAAGATATCCGCTTCACGTCCATTTTTATCGCCATGGCATTCTTTATTCCCGGTGGGGCTGGCGGCATTATCAATGCCAGCTTCCAGCTGAACGAAGTCGTCCACAATACCTTATGGATTGTTGGACATTTCCACATCACGGTCGGAACGCCAGTGGCCATGACGTTTATGGGACTGACATTCTGGCTGATCCCGTATCTGACAGGAAGAAAATTCACGAAAGCCATGAAGATGCTTGGATTGGTCCAAATCATCACCTGGTCGATCGGGATGCTCTTGATGTCAACATCGCAGCATATTTTAGGGCTTCTCGGAGCGCCGCGAAGAACTGCATATTCAGGCTATAACAATCACCCTTCCGCAATGGAATGGTTTGACGGCATCCTGACTAATCATGTCACAATGGCCGTCGGGGGAAGCATTCTCTTCGTTTCGGCAATGATTCTCATCTATATCGTTGTCATGACGATGTTCTTATCGCCTAAAGCGATTGAAGAGAAGGACTTAGTGGACTTCCCGATGGCGGAAAGCGACATGTCCCGCACTCCGAAATGGCTGGAAAACTGGTGGATTTGGATCGGCCTTGCTGTGCTGCTCATTGCAGTAGCGTACGCGATTCCATTAAGCCATATGATTCAACATGCACCTCCAGGCTCGGAAGGATTCAAAACTTGGTAGGAGTTGAGGAATAATGTTCACGATGGTCATTTCATTGACGGTTGTCTTTATCGCATTTACGGCAATGCTGGTCGAAATCTCTTCGACGGAAGAGTAAACTGAAGGCATAAGCTTTGGTTTTTCAAAGTGACTGAGAAGATTTGGATAAAATTTTATGAAAGAGCCTTTTGCTAAGTCGGCAAAAGGCTTTTCTCTGTCTTTAAATACATGCGCTGTGGATTTATGGTCGCTCGTAAGAATTTGTGGTCGCTTAATTTGATTTGCAGTCGTTCAACTAAATTTACGGTCGCTCAGCCCAAATCCCCACAAAAAAACCCATCCCCTTGAAGGTGGTGACAAGGGATGGAAATTGTATTCCTTTTAAATGTTCTATAATATTGGAAGCAAAAGAACAGGAAGTTGAGGCTTATGCGATGACCATCATTGAAATGATTTTTACAGCAATAAGCTTGATTTGGGTCAGTGAATTCCTAATTTTCCGCAATCGCGGCATCGGACAGGGCGATCCATTGGAAAAACGCACTTTTTTTTCGATATTAGCAGCTTTGATCGGCACAATTCTTGCAGCGGCATTTTTTCAGGAACTGGAGCCGTTCGAGAATCTGGTTATTATTAGCCAACTGCTGGGGATTGTTTTGCTGGCGCTGGGGGTTTTTCTGCGGTTTTGGGGAATTTTGCATCTCAAGTCGCAATTCACACGTTACGTTACAGTTCGCGAAGGCGATGAAATTGTCAGCACTGGCCCTTACCGGAAGCTGCGCCATCCGCTTTATACCGGCTTGCTGTTCATCACACTTGGCATGGCTTTGTTTTTCAGCAGCCCCATTGCTGCGGTTCTCGGAAGTGGAGCGATGATATGGGCTTTGCTTCAGCGAATCAATTACGAAGAGCGGTTGCTCATTGAGAAATTTGGCTCGGATTATCAGCAATGGATGAAAGAGCGTGCGCGGCTGATTCCTTTCATCTACTGACATCTGCAAGGCCGACAAATAAACACATGCCTCTGACCAAAAGCTTTTATTCGCCGTTCCGGCTTATAAAGGCTTTTTTGTTTGAGTGAGCATTTCTTTTTACATCGTACACGATATAGTTTAATGTAAATCGTGTGCGATATAAATGACTGGAGGTACATATAAAATGAAAACACTATTTGAAACAACGATGATTAACACAGGCGGAAGAGACGGGGCTGTATATTCACCGGACAATATTTTCTATTTGGATGTAGCAAAACCACAGGCTCTTGGCGGTTCAGCGACAACGGCTACGAATCCTGAACAGCTTTTCGCGGCAGGTTACAGCGCATGCTTTAACAGCGCATTGGAATTGGTGCTGGAAGCTGGTAAAGTGGAAATAGAGAAAAGCGAAGTCACAGCAACTGTTGCATTGATCGGCGATAAGGATAACGGCGGCGTTAAGCTGGCAGTGAAACTTGTTGTCGACATCACCGGCATCGAAGAAGAGCTGAAACACGAATACGTAGAAAAAGCGCATCAGTACTGCCCATATTCAAAAGCGATCAAAGGATCAGTGGATGTGGAAATCAGCGTTCGATAATCTTTAGTATAGGTGAGATGCAAATGGAAAAACCGACAAAACTTGAACAGCAATTATGCTTTGAAGTCTATAAAGCTTCCAGTAACTTTTCGAAGATGTATGCAAAAGCGTTAGAGCCGTTCAATCTGACATTTCCGCAGTACCTGGTGCTCCTGGTTCTCTGGGAGCAAGACGGACTGCTGACGAAAAATATCGGTGAACGGCTGGGGCTTGGCACAGGAACCTTAAATCCGATCATCAACCGCATGATCGAACAAGGGCGACTGACTAAACAGCAATCCCAAACAGACAAGCGCGCATTTACCATTTCACTAACCGATAAAGCACGGAGTGAACATGCAGGAGTCGAGCAAGCCGTCCTGGAAAAACTAATCTGCTGCAATTTTATGGGCGTCGATGCGATTGAACTGATGAAAAACCTGAAAGAGCTGAATGCTTCTTTTAAGAGCATGAATCTGTAACAGAAGTGATTCTCAAGCAAAAATGAGGAGTGATGCCAGATGAATATTTACGATATTGCCGTGACAAAGCCGAACGGAGAAGACTATCAACTAAGCGAATACAAAGGCAAAGCCATGCTGATTGTCAATACGGCAACCAAATGCGGCCTAAGAGACCAGTTCGACAGCCTGGAGAAAATGTATGAGGACTATAAAGACCAGGGATTAGTAGTTTTAGGCTTCCCATCCAATCAATTCGGCCAGGAAAAAGCTACCGGCGAAGAAGCGCAGGAAGCTTGCCGCACAACTTATGGGGTGACGTTCCCGATGCACGACCTGGTGAAGGTTAACGGCAAAGATGCGCATCCGCTTTTCAACTATTTGACCGATAACACAAAAGGATTTCTATCAAGCGGGATCAAATGGAATTTCACAAAATTCTTGATTGACCAAAATGGCAACATTGTTTCAAGATTCTCTCCAAAAGACAAACCCGAATCATTTGAAAAAGACGTTCAGAAAGTGTTGGCTAAGTAAAGTTATGGAATGACGTAGCATATGGCCATTATTCTTCTGCAGGTACTTTAAAAGTAGCTGTGAAGTGCTTGATTGGCTATACTGATCGCACGTAAGCCGAACATTTCTGTTTCACTCTAGCCCTTGATGTGATAAGCTGTACATCATCGTAGCAGTAATGGAGTGATTAGAATGAGCAAAGCAAAAGCGAAAAGCGGTACAGGTCAAGGAACCGGCAAAAAAGGCTGGACTCGCTGGAAAGCAGGCGCCAACAAAGCCAAAAGTTTTAAACCTTACACCAGCAAAAACAATAAAAAAGCCGACGAACCAAAAACAGAAAAAGAACGAGCTTCTGAATCTGAATGGGTCGATGAATAAATAGGAAAGCTTTGTTGTCCAAAAGGGCAACTTTTTTTATTCAATTTTTGAGGAATAGATGAATCATGAAAGTTTTTCCGGAAAAGTGTAAGATGGAATAACAGCCGTTTTTTAACGGAAGGAGTGAAAAAGAATGAAAAGTGTATCAGATCCGTTATTGAATATTCCGGAAAAAGAAGAATTGTATCAGAGAATCGCCGAGTATTCTGATGAAACAACCATAATTCATTCTAAACAAAAGGTCTTATACATAAATCAATCAGGCGCTGAGTTTTTAAAAGCCAGCCAAGCCGAACTTGTCGGGGCGAATGTAGTAGACGTCTTTACGGAAGATTATAAAGAAATGATTGCTGAGCGAATCCGCAAAGGCATGGAGGACCGAACCATCGGAGAATTGATGGATACGACCGTTAAACGCTTTGATGGGACAATAGCTGAGGTTGAATTGTATTGCTACCCTGTTGAATATGGTGACACGACGGCAATTCAATCCATTATACGAGACGTTACAGTTCAGAAAAAAAACGAGCGCGAATTGCTGCAATTGAAAAAAGAAGTTTCAACGCCAATCGTTCCGATTATCGATGGCTTGGCTGTTATGCCGCTTGTCGGCTCGGTGGATGGCGATCGAAGCACACGGTTGCTCGATATTATTCCGCAGAAAGTTCAAGGACACGAACTGCACTATCTCATCGTCGACGTTTCGGGTATTTACAATATCGACAATGTGGTAGCAGAGTTTCTTTATAAAATAGACCAGATCATGCGCTTGTTGGGCATTGGGTTAATTTTTACTGGAATTCGTCCGGAACTGGCGTTAAAAGCTGTGGAAGCACGTGTGGATTTCAGTCAATTAACAACCATGGGTACAGTAAAGCAGGCGTTGAAAAAACACTTAACCGCCAATTATTAAATTCTTGCTTTGCCTTTAAAATCGCTTGTCAAATTTATGAAAGTGATTTATAGTTTAGAAATACAATATTTAGTGTTTTTTATTGAACAGAAAACTATATATGGTAGAACCAATAATGAAGGTGCCTGAAAAGGCTTAATAGGGAATCCGGTAAATTCCGGAGCTGTTCCCGCAACTGTAAGTGCTGACGAGCCATCACAATCCACTGTCCAATGGACGGGAAGGAGATGGCAAGGACGACGCACGAGCCAGGAGACCTGCCTTCGTTATAGTTTATGATCTTCTCCGGGAGCTGAGAGGGATAACGAAGGTATTTTGTGTGGAGCAGCTCCTTTTTGCTGGCTTCACTCGACATTCTGCGTTTTCAACCCATCCTCCCCGAGAGGATGGGTTTTTCTTTTTGTGATAAAAATGGAGGATTGAATGCAAATGACAGAAGCGTTAGCTGCAGGTGTAGCAAGAACCATTCAAACAAGGCTGGTGCTGCCGCCTGACACCAATCATATGGGCACTATTTTCGGCGGCACGGTATTGGCATACATAGATGAAATTGCTGCGATTACTGCGATGAGGCACAGCGGCAAAGCAGTCGTGACGGCTTCAATCGACACTGTGAATTTCCTGTCTTCTGCAAAAGTGGGGGATGTCCTTATTTTAGAAGGTGTTGTTATATCTACCGGAAGAACATCGATGGAAGTATACGTGAAAGCTGAATGCCAGCAAATTGAAAAAGGCACTAAAAGTTTGACAACAACCGCCATTCTGACGATGGTTGCTGTCGACAGCGATAGCAAACCGACTCCTGTAACCGGGGTGATTCCAGAAACGGCAGCTGAAGAACAACTATTCAATAGCGCACAAGAAAGAAAACAACGCCGCATGCAAGTGAACGAATACGCAAAGGAGCTGAGCTGATATGAACACAAAAGTTGAAACAGCAGAAATACATGCAGTAGAACGAGCTCTTCAACGAGCAACAGAAGTATACGGACTGGATACGAAGGAGCTGCTGGAGCGGACAGCGAAATTGGCTGCACAGGCAAAAGGCGAGCAGTCCCTGCTTTATGCGTTGAACCGCATCACGATGGATGAGCCCGACTGGACGTACACCGCGGCAGAATTGTATGCAAGCAACTTGTATGAAAAAGCCGGAAGCAGCCGGAATTATCCTGCTTTCCAAAAATATGGCGACTTTTATAGCCTGATTGGTGAGCTCTCACAAATCGGAATTTATTCAGGAGAGCTTTTGTCAAGCTATTCGAAAGAGGAAATCACCGAACTGGGCAAGGAAATCGAACCGGAGCGTGATTTGCTGTTCAATTACATTGGCCTATTTCTGCTGGCTGACCGTTATTTGGCGAAAGATTACGAAGGACGGTTGTTTGAGCTGCCGCAGGAGCGTTTTCTTGTCATTGCGATGACGTTGATGCAAAACGAACCAGAAGAGCGCCGGCTGGAGCTGGTGAAAGAAGCATACTGGGCAATGAGCCATCTGTACATGACAGTGGCGACGCCGACTTTGTCGAATGCCGGCAAAAGCTTCGGGCAATTGTCTTCCTGCTTTATCGATACCGTAGACGATTCACTGGACGGCATTTATCTGAACAACTGGGACATCGCTCGCCTCAGCAAAGACGGCGGCGGCATCGGCATTTATTACGGAAAAGTACGGGCTTTGGGCTCGGATATCAAAAAGTTTAAAGGCAATTCCTCAGGCGTCGTGCCGTGGATCCGCCTGATCAACGATACGGCGGTCAGCGTAGATCAATTGGGTCAGCGCCAAGGCGCAGTAGCGATTTACTTGGATGTCTTCCATAAAGACATCATGAACGGCTTCTTGGATCTGAAAACCAACAACGGCGACGAACGCCGCAAAGCGCACGACATTTTCACCGGTGTGTCGATTCCAGATCTGTTTATGGAACGTCTGCAGGAAAAAGACGAAAACGGGCGGAGCATCGGGGAATGGCATACGTTCTGCCCGCACCAAATCAAGCAAGTGATGGGTTGGAAAGACGAAGACGGCAACGCACTCGGACTTGAGGACTTTTACGACGAGGCCGATAAAAAATACTTCCGCGAGAAATACCAGGAAGCGGTAGAGCATCCGTTACTGCCGCGCAAAACATACCGTGCCATGGAGATCATGGCGCGCATCATGGTTTCCCAGCTGGAAACCGGCACGCCGTATATGTTCTACCGGGACGAAGTCAACCGCCAAAACCCGAACAAGCACACAAGAGGCAGAGGGCTGACGTCGATCTACTGCAGTAATTTGTGTACAGAAATAACACAAAACATGTCGGCTACAACCATCGTGAAAGAATACACCGATGAAGACGGCAACCTTGTCATGATCCGCAAGCCGGGCGATTTTGTCGTCTGTAACTTGTCTTCGATTAACTTGCCAAGAGCGGTCAAAGCGGACGTCTTGGAGCGGGTAATACCGATCCAGGTGCGTATGCTGGATAACGTCATTGATTTGAATACGATTTCTGTCGGGCAGGCCGATGCCACCAATAAAAAATATCGCGGGGTGGGCGTCGGAACTTTCGGATGGCACCACCTGTTGGCGCTTGAAGGCATCCATTGGGAAAGTGAAAAGGCTGTGGAATTTGCGGATACGCTGTACGAGGAAATCGCTTATCAGACAATCCGCGCTTCGATGCAGCTGGCTGATGAAAAAGGGGCCTTCAGCAAATTTGAGGGCTCTGAATGGCAGACAGGCGAGTACTTTGAACGCCGGAACTACAGCAGTGAACGCTGGAACAAGCTGCAGCAGGAAGTGGCATCGACGGGTGTCCGCAACGGTTGGATGATGGCGGTCGCACCCAACTCATCGACTGCCAAAATCGGCGGTTCAACAGATGGCATCGATCCTCTTTATGCCGTTGAATATGCAGAAGAGAAAAAGAACTTCAAGTTCAAAGTGACGGCACCTGACTTGGACCACAACACCTACGATTATTACCGCCGTGCGCGCCACGTGCTGGATCAGAAATGGAGCATCCGCCAAAACGCTGCGCGTCAGCGGCATATCGATCAGTCCATCAGCTTTAACTTTTATGTGCCGCACACCATCAAAGCGAAAGAATTGTTGGAGCTTCATCTGGAAGCATGGAAGCACCACCTGAAAACAACCTATTACGTCCGCAGCACGTCACAGGCGGAAATTGAAGAATGCGAAGCATGCCAAAGCTAAAGGAGGATTTCCATGACCATACATGAACCGTTGACGAAGATTAAATTATTGAACCCGGAACACCCGAACAAATCGACCGGCGTCTTGAACGGCCGGTCGTCAGGCTTATTGAACTGGAACGATATTGCTTATCCGCAAATGTACGATTTGTACCAAGCGCTTTTGGCCAACTTCTGGAAAGCCCAGGAAATCAATATGCAGGATGACATCAAGCAATGGGACAGCTTGAGTGATGTCGAGAAAGATGTCTTTTTGCGCATCAACACGCAGCTGGCATCACTCGACAGCCTGCAGACGCCGACAATGAGCCAGGCGATGGATTACGTCACCGATTCCAGCTTCAAAGCCATTTTCGCGGTCATTTCCCAGCAGGAAGCGGTCCATACCGAGTCGTATTCCTATATTTTGAGTTCGCTGGTCTCGGTGAGCGAGCAGAATGCGCGTTTCAACCAGGCAAAAAGCGATCCGGTCGTCCAAAAACGCAACGAGTTGATTTTGGATGCTTATGAGGAGTTCCGCCAAAATCCGACGCCGCAGAACTTGTTCAAACTGAGCGTCAATTCGATTAATCTGGAAGGCATTTATTTCTATGCGGGTTTTGCCTTTTTCTATCACCTGGCACGCCAGCAGAAAATGCTGAAAACCAGTACGATGATCAGCTATATCCAGCGCGACGAGATGCAGCATGCTTATTTTATTGCCCAGTTTATTCGGATCATGCTGACGGAAAACCCGGAACTGAATACGGATGAAAACATTCAATATATCTACAAGACAGTCGATCAGGCCGTGCAGCTCGAAAAAGAATGGGCGCACTACATTTTGGCCGATATCGAGGGGCTGGATCTGGAGGAGTTTGCGGGCTACGTAGAATACTTGGCCAACAAACGGCTGCGCCAGCTCGGTTTGGACAACCTTTACGAAGAACGCAGCAATCCGATGCCATGGATCCAGGTATTTGGCGATGACATGATGAATGAAACCAAGTCCGACTTTTTCGAGCAGAAATCACGGACGTATACAAAAGTGTCGCAGTCCAATGGCTTTGACGAACTGTAATCCTAAATTGGCGATTGTCTATGCTTCAGTAACCGGCAACACGGAGCAGTTGGCGGAGATGCTGCAGGAATCCGTGCTGAGCCAAGAGTTCCGGAGCAAGCTGTACCGGGTAGAGGAATTTCCGCTGTCCGAATTGTCCAGCTGTGATGTGGTACTAATCGGCACTTATACATGGGGAAGCGGTGAAATTCCGGAAGAAATGCAGGAGCTGTACCAAGCGATTGAGAAGTTGGACAGAAAACAGCTTCAGACAGCTGTTTTTGGAACCGGCGACAGCTTTTTTGCGGAGTTTTGCGGCGCGGTCGACCGTTTCCGCGACATGCTGTATGTGAAGACGCAATTGATAGCTACCCTGAAAGTGGAATTGATGCCTCAGCCGAGTGATGCCATACGCTGCGAGAAAATGGTGAAACTGATCAAGCCGCGCACTTCCTAAAGGTTTCCCTCTCAAATCAAAGGGTATGGATGACTATACAAATGATGTTTTGAGGAGCGGTAAAATGGTACAAGGAAAATGGCTTAAGCTTGGAGCGTCAGGTTTTTTATCAATAGGAATGCTCGCAGCATGCGGCAACAGCGAACCAACCGAAGAAGACAATAATGACTCAGAAATGCAGAATGAAGAAGATTCCAATACGGATGATTCGGATTCTGAAGACGACGATGATGACGAAGAAGAAGATTCTGAAGAGGAAGATTGATTTCCTCTTTTAAAATGAATTCAAACGAAATAAAAAATCGCCGAAAGGCGGTTTTTTATTTCGGAGCAAAAGTGTTTTATTCAAGCAAAGGGGTATAGAAAAGAAAAGAGTAGAAGTGTTTCGCTCCTTCCGGCTGGAAAACAGCGGGGACTTTTTCGGGGGAAACTTTGGACGTTTATACAAAGTCGGTGCGGGAATACGGATATCCCATGGCGTTTGTTAAAGTTCAGCCTGAAAGCTTTGCACCTCTTTCGAGAACCAGCAGATTAGAATGAACAGAAAACCTAAAATTTCCGTTAATCATCTAAATTGCTGCTATCTACATGCCCATGAGAAGTGGATAATGCATAAATAATTTGGCTGGATGTGACAGACAATAGTGCTGTAGGCAACGCCGAAAAGAGTCTTCCGATTCTTTTCGGCATTTTTTTGCAATGAACTCCTGTTTTTAACAATGATTTTCAATTTCTGGAAAAAAACAGAAAGGATGAGCAGGATGGAACATTTAGAGCAACTGGCGGAACAAGTGGGTCTGTTGATGAATGCTGAGGTGGAAGTGGAAGGAAGAGAATGTCTGATCAAAAGAAAAAGGACCATAAATATTTCTTCCCATAATAAAAACTTTATTTGCACATTAGATCATGATATTTCTTTTAAAAACTTAAAGGTTAATGGAAAAGCGTTCAACCAGGCGGAGATTTTTTTGCTGCCGGGAGAGCTGGCTTCTTTTGTCAATGCGCTTCACCAGCATCCAATTCCGTTGCCAACCAGCTATCAGCACCGAATGGATATCAATCCGGATATCATTTGCGTGTATTTATCTTCAGAGGAGCCACCTGAGGATTTTGCCGCCAGGCTGTCTGCGGCTTTCGACGCCATCGAACAAAATTCTCTGGTTTGAGCAGCTGCTGAAAGAAAGGAGATCTCCATGCTGACCAGATACAAACGGCCAAACGAAAAAATCGCGATGGGCCTGCTGTCATTCATGCCTAAAGAGCGTGATGTCAAACACCTGAAAAAGACTATGGAATTGTACAACGAACACGCCGACTGGCGACTTTTTCTCTGGAAATCGGGAGATAGTTATGTAGGCGCGATTGGTATTCATATAGAAGATGCTGAAAACTTTACAGTACAGCATGTTACCGTGATTCCTTCATTTCGGGGAGAAGGAATTGGCCATATGATGGTGGCACGTGTAGAGAAGCTGATGGACAACCGAAAAGCACTGCCTACGGAAGAAACAAAACCCTTCATGATGAAATGCAAGGTTTGAAATAAAAACAAACTAAAAAATAATAAGAATTTAGAGCACAATAAAGGCAGAAGTCCGATTTTTCGGTGCTTCTGCCTTTTCTATTATTATGCCTTCATATTTTCAATAATTGTGGCAATTCCCATACCGCCAGCAATACAGAGCGTCACTAAACCGTATTTCTTGCCGGTGCGTTCGAGTTCATGTATTAATTTCGTTAAAAGAATGGCACCTGTTGCGCCGATGGGGTGGCCCATGGCAATCGCGCCGCCGTTTGGATTGACTTTGCTGCGATCCAGTCCGATTTCGTTGATGCAGGCAGCGGATTGGGAGGCGAAAGCTTCATTCAATTCGACAATATCAATGTCTTCCACTTTTAAGCCGGCTTGTTTCAAAGCTTTGAAAGTTGCCTGTACGGGACCCATGCCCATCAGTTCAGGAGAACAGCCAACAGAAGCCTGAGCAAGAACACGAGCTTTTGGCTGATAGCCGCGCTTCGCAGCTTCATCTTCCGACATGACCAATAATGCCGCAGCGCCGTCATTCCGGCCGCTGGCATTGCCTGCCGTAACAGTGCCGCCTTCTTTGAAGACCGGCTTCAAGAGCGATAATTTTTCCAGAGTCGTTTCTCTCGGATGTTCATCGGTGTTGAATTCAGTTACACCTTTTCTCGTTTTTACCGAATAAGGTGCAATCTGGGCCTCAAAATAGCCTTTTGCAATGGCGTTGGCGGCTTTTTCCTGGCTTTCCATCGCAAATTCATCCTGCTGCTGGCGTGAGATACCGTATTTGTCTGCGACATTCTCAGCTGTAATGCCCATGTTCAGTTCGCCGTAAGTTTCACGTGGCTGCGAACCCGGCTGGCTTGCCGTATTCGGATCTTTCAGCAGGGTATCTCCGGATTTTGTACCGAATCGCACATTGTTCACATAATAGGGGGCGGTGCTCATCGATTCGGCTCCGCCGGCGATGATGATGTCACTGAGGCCCGTCTGGATTTGCTGTGCGGCTGAATTCAATGCCTGTACTCCTGAACCGCATTGGCGATGGATGGTATAGCCTGGTACTTCGACCGGTATGCCTGCACGCAGCATGGCCACTCTGGCCAAGTTGGAGACATCCGCGCTTTGTTTAGCTTGCCCTAAAATGACTTCTTCCACAGCGGAAGGATCCAATTGAGTCCGGCGAAGCAAATCTTCAATGACATGGGAGCCTAGAAAGTCGACCGTTTCGTTTCCAATGCCGCCGCCGAGCTTGCCAATTGCGGTCCGGACTGAATCTACTATCACTACATTTTTCAAATTGTCATCTCCGTTTCTGACTGGAATTTGCGTGCGTAATGTTTTACTTTTTCTTTGTCAATTTCCATGCCAAAGCCGGGACCGTCCGGCACAATTACTCTAAAGTTCTCAAAGCGGATGTCGTTGACTGTGAGATTGTCTTTAAATAATAAAGGACCGAATATTTCGGTGCCAAATTTCATTTCAGGCAGCGTAGCATACAATTGGGCGCACATGGCGGTCCCAAGGCTCGATTCGATCATCGTTCCCCCGTAGAGCCCTAGCCCAGAGGCTTCCGCAATACCGGCAACTTTTTTTGTTTGTGTCAATCCGCCATGTTTGCACGGTTTCAAGGCTATGGAATTTCCGGCGCGGTATTTGGCTATCCGAAAAACATCCTGGATGCTGGTTGCCGCTTCATCCGCCATGATCGGCACTGAGAATTTAGACGCCAAACGTGACATGCCTTCAAAATCCCAAGCTGGAAGCGGCTGTTCCACCATTGAGACACCGGCATCCTGAAGAAGAGCGATGCAGTAATTCGATGTATCCTCGTCCCATGCTTGGTTGACGTCGACAGTGAGGCGCGCCTGATCACCAATTGCCTGTTTGATTTTCCGGACATGTTCCACGTTTTTGTATGGATCGCCCTTGCCGATTTTTAACTTAAAGATGTTGTGCCGTTTTTTCTCAAGCATTTCCTTGGCTTCTTCGATATCGGCATCAGTATTGCCGCTTGCCAAGGTCCAGGCAATGGGCAATGATTTATGGATCTGTCCGCCAAACAATTCAAAGGCAGCGATGTTTTTGCTTTTCGCTGCCAGATCGACAATTGCTCCTTCGACCAGTGCTTTGGCAAAGTAATTGCCGCGTACCAGCTTCGACACATCGTTCATAATCTTATCGAAGTGGATAGGATTTTGGCCAATGACCAAAGGCGTGATATAAGCATCGATATTGGTTTTGATTGCTTCCGGGGTGGATTCACCATAGGAAGCGCCGCCGATAGTGGCGACTTCCGCCCAGCCTTCGCGCCCATCTTCGTCGGTAGCACAGCCGAGCAATATCGTTTGCGAGACGATGGTGTGCATCGCTAATTGGTGTGGACGGATGGTCGGGAGATCTACTATATAAACGTCAAATGAACGGATTTTCATGCATATAAACCCACTTTCTTTTTTACTCTGTAAACGCTGCTTCGGTTTTTTCACGGACTTCTTCAATTGTTGCACCAGGCATCAGATCCACCAGTTTCAGTTGGCCAGCGTTCACTTTGAATACCGCCAGCTCTGTGAAGATCATATCGACTTGGCGTGTTGAAGTGATCGGGTAGGTGCATTCTTTCAATAGCTTGGAACTGCCGTCCTTCGACGTATGGCTCATCGTCACGAACACTTTTTTCGCTCCGACCAATAAATCCATCGCGCCGCCGACACCCATGATGTTCTTGCCGGGAACGGCCCAATTGGCAATTACACCGGTCTCATCCACTTGGAGTGCGCCGAGAATGGCCACATCCACATGGCCTCCACGGATCATGGCAAATGAATCCGAGCTGTTGAAGAAGGAAGCGCCAACTGCTTCACCAACCGGCAATTTGCCGGCATTGACAAGGTTTGGATCGATCGCTTCATCGTCCACATCGGTTACACCAAGCAGTCCGTTTTCTGTATGAAGGTAAATATTGTCTTCTGTCATGTACTCGGCAACCAAAGTCGGAATCCCGATGCCCAAATTGACGATGCATGGGCCTTCAAGCTCTTGTGCAACTCGAGCTGCAATGGCGTGCTGCATTTCTGCTTTGTTTAATTGGACCGTCATACAGCCACCACTCCTTCTTTCGTCAACACCTGCTGTGCTTTGACGATGGTATCGATATAGATGAAGGGAGTTACCACTTCTTCAGGGTTCAATTCGCCCGCTTCAACGATTTCATCCACTTCGACGATGACGATTTTTGCAGCCGTGGCCATCAAAGGATTGAAGTTGCGTGCCGTTTTGTAGTAGACCAGGTTCCCCAAAGTATCTGCTTTGTGGGCACGAATCAATGCTACGTCGGCGCGGATCGCTTTTTCCAGGATGTAGTTGATGCCGTCGATTTCGCGTTCTTCTTTGCCGATCGCCAAATCCGTGCCGACTCCCGTGGTTGTATAGTAGCCGCCGAGGCCCGCGCCTCCAGCTCGAAGGGATTCGGCCAGCGTGCCTTGCGGAAGCAGTTCCAGTTCAATTTCGCCCTTCTGGTATTTGTCGCCGACATCTCGGTTGCTGGTGAAATAAGAGCCGATGCCTTTTTTGATTTTGTTTTGATTGAGCAGGATTCCGAGTCCTTTGCCGGATTCCCCAAGGTTATTGCTGACGATGGTCAGTTCGTTGACATCGCGTTCCGTCAATCCGTCGATCAATGTAAGCGGTGCACCGACAAGACCGAACCCTCCGACTAAAACTGTATCTCCAGATTTAATGCACTTCAGAGCTTGAGTTATATCTTGCTGTATTTTTGACATCTTTAATCCTCCATTCGGTAATTATTCGGTTGTTTTCAATGAATCGCTCAATTCAAACCAGGCAGGGATGCCGGCAGTCAAAATGCAGATATAGCCGATATCCGCCAGATCCGCTTCCGATGCGCCGGCAGTACGCGCCTTTTCCATCCAAGGGGCAGCGTCTTTGCCGTTCAGTTCTACGATGAAGTTGCCAGCCATGTTCAAATGCTTCAAACGGGAAGAAATTAACCCGTCTTCTAATATCTTGGCCTTCACGTCTTCCGGTTTTCCGGAGCGGATGAGCGCCAATGTCTCTTTCAGGTAAGATGTATCCTCGCCATCGAGCCAGTCAATGATGATCTTTAAGGAATCAGCGGCCCGTTCAGGAGACTGCGCCGGTTGTGCTACTGTCTTGCCCTTTAATTCAAGTGCATAAGAAATGGCTTCAAGAGCCAATGCCATGGCCTGATCACCTTTGTATAAGTAGGAAGTCAGGAAAAACTCGGCCAATTCCGGTACGGTATAGCCAAAGTCGATGGCTCCTTTTGTATGAAACAGCATGCTGCGGGAGTATAGGCGGGCTGCGTTCATACTGGCGATCAATGCATCTTTTTCCTTGCGGGACAACGCACTATCCTGCATGATTTCTCCGCGGATGCCGGTATAGGTGTCCAATACAGCTGGGCTGTAATCGTGCATTTTCTGCACCCATCCTGGTACTACATCGTACACTTCCTTGAAATAATCTAAAGCTTTGCTCATATATCTCACTCCTGAATTTTAGTTATTTTAAGCTTTCGGGATATTCATGCTGATTGATGCCAAACACGACTGGAAGGATAAAGTAGACGAACACTACAATGAGCAGGAAAGCCAGAACCGTCAGTCCCGATCCTTTTCTCAGCATATCCACCATGGTGATTTTTCCGGTTGCAAAAATGATCGCATTGGAAGGCGTACCAATCGGCAGCATGAATGCAAAGCCGGCACCCATTGCCACAGCGGTCATCAATGGCAGCGGATGAACATCGATCGCCAAGGCGAGAGCGGCAGTAATCGGTACGAGAATGGTTACAGTCGCGGTGTTCGGTGTTACTTGAGTCATAGCGATGCCAAGCAACGTAGTAACGGCGAGAATCAGCAGGTAAGAAGTGCCTTCTAGCAGCAGCAGTTGGCTGCCAATCCATGAAGCGAGATCTGTACCATTAAAGCCGGATGCCAGCGCGAGGCCGCCGCCGACCAATAGCAGAACGCCCCACGGCATGTTCTTCAACGAATCGCCGTCTAAAATCCGTTCTCCGGAATCGCCCGAGGCTGGGATTAAATGAAGGAGGATGGCCGCAACCACCGCAATCATTGTATCGCTCAAGCCTGGAATGATATCACTCCAGAAAAAGGTTCTGGTCATCCACATAAAGGCGGTTAAGCTGAAGATGCCCAGTACGACTTTTTCTTCATAACTCATTTTGCCAAGTTCTTTTTTGCGGTCAACTACGAATTGCTTACCGTTTTTGATGTTTTTAACTTTCATTGGATAGGCGATTTTTGTAATGTAGAAAATCGAAACGATCATCAGCAATGCCACTAACGGAAAGGCGAAAATAAAGAATTGTGCAAAAGAAATTTCAAAGCCCAGCAGTTCACTCGCCAATCCCGCGAGCACCAGATTCGTCGGTGTTCCGATCAAGGTGGCGCTGCCGCCGATTGTTCCGCCAAAGCCGATGGCGAAGATGATGGATTTAGTGAACTTTGTTTCTTCTTCTTTCGTATGGACGTCATCTTCTTTCATTAATGTAACGACTTTTGCAATAATTGCCAAACCGATGGGAATCATCAGCATGACCGTAGCCATATTAGAAACCCACATCGACAGAAATCCTGTTGCAAGCATAAAGCCGAGTACCAGGCCTGAAGTGCTTGCACCGACTGCACTGATGATGGATAAGGCGATTCGTTCATGAAGGTTCCAGCGTTCCAGTGCCAAAGCGAGGGCGAATCCGCCGATGAACAGGAAGATCAAGTTATCGCCGTAGCTTGATGCGACAACGCCTGCCTCCACTGTCTGCAGCAAGGGCAGCAGCACCAGCGGCATCAAAGAAGTGATGCCAAGCGGCATTGCTTCAAGGATCCACCAAACCGCCATCCAGGCAGTAACGGCTAATACCGCACGGCCTTCCGTGCTGAGTCCGGGAAGCGGCAGTAAAAACAAGATTATTAGAAATAAAGCAGGCCCTAAGAAAAGGCCGATTTTTTGGGATAGGTTATAGGATTTTTTTCGAAAGTGTTTTTCGCTTTCCTTGCCGGTGGATTCTGTCCGAGGAAACTCCGTTGTTGCCACCCCAGCACCGCTAGAATTCCGAAGTTCAGCCATCGTCAGCAGATCTTTCGTTTGCTTATGTGATTTCCACATACTTGTCTTTAAGGTTTTTAATGAATATTTCATATATGATTTCCCCCCATACAACCCTTTGTAGGATGCTGTTTTACAATTCTTTCAGAAAGCTGTTGACCGCCTGCAGGATTTCTTCTCGCTTTTCAAAAACCATGGTGTAATGGTTGCAGTCTGAAACGACCGTCTGAATTCTCTTGGTGTGCTTTTGCGTCTCATCGTAATCTGACAGGTAAAAAAGTGGAGGCATGGCACCAATATTTCCTTCGGCATAAACCAAAAGGACAGGACAATCAATTTGCTGACAGATTTCTTTTGGATCAAAAGAATAAAAACTGTCAAAATCCGTCACGATGCGGGATTCAGTGGCTTTGTTTTCCCAATGGCCGTTTGCGGGACCGACTTCATATTCCGCCGTTTCCTGCAATACGCCGTTCCATTGAATTCCGAGATTCGCGTAAATCTTTTGGATTTCTTCCGTATAATGCTGCTTTGAAGTGAATTCACGGCTGATTCTTCCGAGTGAAGGCTGGACAATCCCTCTCTGGTGTTCTGATGCCTTGGCAGCGCCATCGAGCAAGATCAGCGCCTCGACCGATTTCAGCCGGCTGGCGACAATCGTCGAAATGAAAGCACCCATCGAATAGCCGAGCAAGATCGGATTCACGATCTTTAATTCTTCAATCAAGCCCAATACATCATCAGCATGCTTGAAGATGGAGGTGTCGGAGTCAGCCGCCGCGCTGTTGCCGCGGCCACGGAGGTCTATCGAGATAAACCGGTAATCGGCTTTGAATTGTTCAGCATAATAATGCATATTCTTATGCGTCCCTGTTAATCCGTGTATGGCGATGATTGTTCCTTTTTCTCCTGGATAATCGGCTACTTGAATTTCGTTTCCATTGACATTCACTTTATAAAATTCCACTTAAATCCACCCCAGTCCATATTTGTAAAATGCTGTGCTAAAAAGAATCAGCTGCCAAGAGGATCCCGGCAGCTTTTAATTTGTTTATTCGGTTCTCATAACAAAATTCAGTGATGCTTCTTTACGATCCCCTTTATCTTCAAGCTTAGTTAATAGAGAAGAACGGACTCCGTTGGCAACATCTGTCTCCAACCATTCGTCACCTTCGAAGAATACTTGCGTGATCAAAGTTTCATGCCCCTCATGTTCAAATTTGATGTGAATATGGGCCGGGCGGTAAGCATGGTAGCCGGCTGAAAAAGTAAACTCACCAGTCGGTCCATTTGTCGGAATTTGATAAGGAATGGGTACGATGGAATGAACTTCAAAATCGCCGTTTTCGTCTGTATGGAACTGGCCGCGCAAATTGAAGGCTGGAGCAGGCGAGTCATAGTTTGAATACAAGCCATCTGCATCGTCCTGCCACCATTCCACTTTTGTTTTTGCCAAGGGTCCGTTGACCGAGCTGACATTTCCACGGAAAGTCAGTTTGTCGCCGGGCTCATCTTCTCTCTGTGGCATAACAAAAGGTGATTCTTCAAGGACAGGAGATCCTTCTTCATAATAAGGTCCAAGAAGAGAAGGTTCGGTTCCTGGTGAATTTTTGTATTTCGCTTCCAATACATAGGTTTCAACAAAAACATCAAGGAATAACGGGATTTCTCCGCTGCGCCCTAAGCGATCCGCCCATTCAACAAATTTCGTGTATTCTTCATGATTGAATTGCTGTTCATCCAGGAAGTTCTTCAAGTGCTTAACAAACCCTTCATAAGCTCCCAATACACGCTCGTTTACTGCCGCTTTTTCTGTCATCTTAAATTCCTCCTAATAATGTGATGGGTATTTTAAGTGTGAAGCCAAAAATGTAAACGCCTTCACAACCGGTAAAAAATATAATCCTTGCAACTTAAAATTAATTATTGTACGATATACGTACGATGTATCGTTATGCGTACAAGTTCATCTTAGCATAGGGGGTAGTGACTTTGTCAATAAAAGAATCAGACAATTTTAAAAACACCGGGGATTATATTCAATCGCTGGATCGTGGATTACAGGTGATACAAGCTTTTTCACAGCAGGATCGCGCTCTCACAGTGAGCGGTGTTGCAAAGAAAACAGGATTGAGCCGTCCTACAGCGCGCCGTATTCTTTTGACATTGGAACATTTAGGATTTGCTGAATCCGAGAATAATACGTATTCACTGACAGCACGAACTTTATCGCTTGGCTATGCTTATTTGTCATCAAACAATACTTGGAGCTTGGCTCATCCATTTATGAGGGAGTTTGTTGCAAAGACTGAGGAATCGTGTTCGATTTCCATTTTAGACGGCACCGACGTTCTTTACGTGGCACGGGTTTCCACAAAACGCATCATGTCCATCAATCTGGACGTTGGTTCCCGTCTCCCGGCTTATGCCACTTCAATGGGGCATGTGCTGCTCGCCTATTTGTCTGAGGATGAGTTGGAGAAGTACATGGCTGCTATTGAATTTGAACAATTTACAAGCAAGACCATCACAGATAAAGAGCAGTTGCGCCAAACCCTTGCCGAAGTGCGCGAGCGGGGCTGGGGAGGAGTAGATCAGCAATTCGAAGAAGGATTGCGCTCCATCGCCGTGCCGCTGCGCAATAAAGCTGGCAAAGTTATTGCGGCAATCAATTGTTCCGCACATGCCGGTAGAACTTCGAAAGAAACGCTCCGTGAAGAATTTTTACCGGTTCTTCAAGACAGTGCCGAAAAAATCAGCCAGGCCATTGCAGCTACCGATAGTTCAACTTATATTTAATAAAGTTAAAATGAAAAATCGCCATAAGGCGGTTTTTTTATTCGCAGAAAACGGAGTGCTCCGCAGCCGGCTTTTTATAATGGAGAAATTTCCATCTTGACCCGCCAACAGCGTATAATAGGAGCATCTGACAGACCCAAATAAAGTGAAATTAAGAGGTGTTCCTCATGATCATCATCATCGATAACCAGGATTCATTCACCTATAACCTGGTCCATTATTTTGAACAGCTGGATGGGAAAGTGCTTGTTTTCCAGAAAAATGAACTCACGGCAACACAAATAGAAGCACTTGGACCTGATCTGATTGTGCTGTCGCCTGGCCCAGGGCGCCCGGCTGCCGATGGAGCAAGCCCGGAAGTGTTAAGGAAACTGAGCGGCCGAATCCCTATATTCGGTGTTTGCCTGGGGCATCAAACCATAATCGAGCATTTCGGCGGGCGGATTGTTAAAGCGAGCACACCGATGCACGGAAAAGTCTCCATGCTGACGCACGATGGAAAAGGGCTGTTTAATGGAATTTCCAACCCTTCAGCTGTGACCCGCTACCATTCATTAGTTGCGGAAGAACCGCTGCCCGAGTGTTTATCAGTGACAGCCCGTTCAGAGGATGGGGCGATTATGGCTGTCCGCCATCATACTTTGCCAGTTGAAGGAATCCAGTTTCATCCGGAATCGATTTTGACAGTGGAGGGCTTTGCTATGCTGAAAAACAGCTATGAACATGCTAAACAGTGGAATGCCAACAACAAGGGAGGTGCTGATTTTGTTGAACCCTTACCTAGTGTATGAGTTCCGAAATGAAATTGGAGAAATTGAACCACTTCTTTTCAGTGAACCTTTAGAAGTTCTCGAAACCGGCATTCTTTCAGAAGTACCGGAAATTTTGGGAAAGATAGAAAAGGCGGTTGCTGCTGGATTTTACGCGGCGGGATACGTTTCCTACGAAGCGGCTCCTGCTTTTCATCCTGAAATGCAAGTGCAGGCAGGAGTTGAAATGCCGCTTGTCTGGTTCGGGATTTTTAATGAACCGAAGAAAAGCTTTTCTCTTTCGGAAGATCTGCCATATACAGTTTCGGATTGGGAAATGGCAAGCTCTGTGGAACGGTATAAAGAAGGAATTCAAGAGATCAAACAGGCAATAGAAGACGGCGAAACCTACCAGGTAAACTACACGGAACGCCTTATTTCGGAATTTACAGGCAGCGACCTTGGGTTTTACCGCCAGTTGGCGAGAAATCAGCAAGCCGACTATGGCGCCTATCTGAATCTGGGAAGGTTCCGTGTGCTATCAGCATCTCCCGAACTGTTCTTTAAAGTTTACGAAGGCAAGCTGACAGCCAAGCCGATGAAGGGCACGGCACCACGGGGACGCACAACACAGGAAGACAAAAAACAAATCACGGCACTGCTAGCTTCTGAAAAAGAGCGGGCTGAAAACCTGATGATTGTTGACTTGCTCCGCAATGACATGAGCCGATTAGCGGAACAGGGAACGGTTAAAGCGGCCCCTTTATTTACGGTTGAAACCTATCCAACAGTTCATCAGCTGACGTCGACAGTCAGCGCGAAACTGGACCCCGCAGCGACTATATTAAATTGGTTTCAAGCGTTATTTCCATGCGGATCGATTACAGGCGCTCCCAAAATCAGCACGATGAAATACATAGCCGCGTTGGAGCAAACGCCGCGAGATGTATACTGCGGTGCCATTGGTTTCATCACTCCTGAGAAAAATGCCGTCTTCAATGTGCCTATCCGAACCGTCGTGGTTGACCAGGAAAAAGGCACAGCGCGTTACGGTGTGGGCGGCGGCATTACCTGGGACTCTACTTCCGAAGGAGAGTACAATGAATTGCAGACAAAAGCCGAGGTTCTGACAGCGAAAAGGCCGGTGTTCAGCCTGCTGGAATCCTTAAAGCTGGAGGATGGGAACTATCCGCTGTTGCCTTATCATATGGCGCGTCTCCAGGATTCTGCCGACTATTTTCATTTCCCGGGAAATATTCAGGGAGCTGAGTGGGAATTGGAGAGTGTCGCGAAAAAATACCCGCAAGGAATCTTCAAAGTCCGTTTGCTGCTGAATCATAAAGGGCAAGTAGAGGTGCAGGCTCAGAAAACAGCTCCGATCGCAGAACCGGTAAAATGTGCTTTGGCCAGTTCAGCAGTAAACAGCAAAGATCCATTCCTTTTCCACAAAACAACTCACCGTGAAGTATATGAGCAGGCAGCTAATAATCTTTCAAAAGAGGTGTTTTCGGTATTGTTGTGGAATGAAAAACAGCAGCTGACCGAATTCACCATCGGCAATCTGGTGCTTGAAAAAGACGGCAGTTTTTACACACCGCCAGTTTCTTGCGGCTTGCTGGCAGGTACATTCAGGCAGCATTTGCTGGATCAGCAGGTCATCGAAGAAAGGATCATCTATAAAGAAGAGCTTCAGGATTACGAAGCTATTTGGCTGATCAATGGCGTTAGGGGCTGGCTTTCCGTGGAACTAATGAGCAGCGTAGAAATAAGTCAAACCGACAACTAGACGATGAGTTGAAAGCGCTAGAGAAGGAGGTTTTATTATTTCATTCGATAAGGAAAAGGAAATCTTGGATGAGTTGATGGAGAAAATTGAGTCAAAGCAATTTTCAGCAGGAACAAAGCTGCCTTCAGAAAATGAATTGGCAAATCGCTACGGAGTAACGCGCATGACAGCTCGTGCCGCCTTGTCGAAACTGGAGGAGCGGGGCTATATTTATTCAAAGCAAGGCAAGGGACGATTTTTAAAAGAAGAATCCATGCAGATTCAACTTCACTTAACTGGAAAAGTCAGCTTCACTGAAAAAATGGAACAGGCAGGCTACGATTTAGAAACACGCCTCATCAGCTGTGAAAAAATTGGCTTTGAAGAAAAAGTTTACAAACTGTTAAATTGTGAGCCAATAGATCACGTTTATAAGGTTTCCAGAATCCGAATTATTGATGGACAACCGATGGCTATCCACAATTCCTTCGTGAGCGAAAAGATGTTTCCAGACATTGAAAAAGAAAGGACTGGCATCAGTTCGATGTTCGCTTATTACCGGAAGCACGGCCACACCGAATTTGCCAGCAGCAAAACCATGCTTGGCATCTCTTTTCCAACCTCAAAAGAACAGCAGCTTCTGCATTGCCAAAGTATGGTGCCGCTCATTATAGTAGAGAATGATTGCATCGATGCAGCTACAGGAGAGGTTCTGGAACACACAAGGATCTTATACCGCAGCGATAAATTCAAATATGACATCACCATGTAGTGATCAAAACAGACAAAGGATACCTTTCCTTTGTCTGTTTTTTTTATCTCTTTATGTAAAGCGTCTTTACATAAGCTTTACTAGAGCTTAAAACACAGCCACTTGGCAACAAGTTAGGATGAACGTGTAGACAAGGAGGCAGTGAATATGAAAAGACGTAAAAGAACTGAGATTCTTATTCAAGGAGATGGAAGTTTAGCAAAGGCTTTGGCAGTCAGTATCACGCAAAAGTACGAATGCCGCGAAGTTTCAGTGCCTGAGCAAGGAATGATTATGGTCAAGATGAGGGAATCAGCAAAGAATTCCTTGTTTTATATGGGAGAGGTCCTAATAACAGAAGCAAAAGTGGAGATTTCAGGGAAAATCGGAACTGGATTGCTGGTAGGCATGGATGAACAGCGTGCGACGCATTTGGCAATCATTGACGCAGCCTATAAGGCTCAGTTGCCCGAAGCAGCTGATTGGGAACATCAGCTTTTGGAAGAAGAAAAGAAAATCAGAATGGCGAAAGCGCAGCAGCAAGCGGAACTATTCGAAACCAAAGTCAGCTTTGAAACAATGGAAGTTTAATTGAACCACTAAACTAACTGACACAGGAGAGATTATATGGCGATTGATCAAATACACGACTTGCAGCAGGTTTACCGAAAACTATTACATAGCATGTCACGGCCAGGAACCATTTCATCGATTGAACAAGAAACGAAGCAAGTGGATGTAGATTTCGGTTGTGCTGATTCGTTTATTTTAAGCGCAATGGTTTTGCTGGATGCGGAAGTGACTTTTCATGTCTTGTCAAAAAATCGACAGGATTTGATTGAGAAAATTTCGGATTACACTTCAGCCCGTTGTGCTTCAGTGAAAGAGGCTGATTTCATTCTCGTTCTTCAGGAAGATGAGGAATCGGACGTTTTAGAGGCAATGGCGCAATGCAAAATTGGCAACCTGATCGACCCTCAGCAATCGGCAACTTGGATTATTGAAAGTGCGGTTTTATCAAATGAAGATGCATTAGTGCTGACGGGGCCTGGAATTGAAACGGCAGCTCATTTATCGACGGGGCAACCATTCCGATTCTGGCAAGCCAGAGACAGTCGCATCAAGGAGTATCCGATGGGCATTGACATGATTTTTGCGGATGGCTCCTCTCAAATCGCTTGTCTGCCGAGAACAGTTTCAGCAATTCCGATGGAGGTGAAATAGATGGGCTATGTTCCTGTAAAAGGCGGAACTCAGGCCATAGAGGCTTCGATTAAACGCCTGACTTATGAACGGTTAAAAGGTCAAGAGATTTTAGAAATCAACACGATCCTGGCGACGATGAGCAGCATGATTGACCAGGTTATGTCAGAAAGCAGCCTTTATTCACCGGAATTGGCGGCTTTGGCCATCAAGCAAGGAGAAGGCAGTTTGGAAGAAGCTGTTTTCTTGATGCGTGCACACCGTTCAACTTTGCCGCGCCATTACTACAGTGAAACAGTCGAAGCGGAAACGATGCTGGTCGAACGGCGGATTTCTGCAAGCTTTAAGGATATTCCAGGCGGCCAGTTGCTGGGTGCCACGTATGATTACACCCATCGGCTGTTGGATTTCAGGTTGTTGGAAGAAAGCATGGAAACTAATCGCCGATGGCTGGAGGATTATAAAAGTAACTTTTCAGCTATTCAAGGTTCGAAAGAAGTGGTCTATTTTCCAAAAGTCGTGGATTATTTGCGCGAGGAGGGCCTGTTCGAGACATACAATCCGGACAATACAGCCCCGACTGACGTCACTAAGAAAAGCCTTCAGTTTCCGACGACAAGAAGTGCACGGCTGCAGGTAATGACGCGCGGCCAAACCGGGGCGGTAACATCATTTGGTTATGCATCTCTGCGGGGGTACGGCCAAGTTCATCCTACTGTCGGCGAAGTTCGTGTCGGTAAAATACCGATTTACACCATCCATCTGAATGAAGTGGATCAGGAACCGGAAGATCAGTTTTATATAGGTGAAATCCGTATAACGGAAGTCGAGTCATTTGTGCCGGTAACCGTAAAAAATGACAACAATAAAGACGAATTGGAATTTGAAATTGGCTATGGTGCCTGTTACGGACAAAACGAGACAAAAGCGATTGCGATGAGCATCTTGGATCAGTGCTTAGAACATCCTAATACGGATTTTCCGACTCACGATGAGGAATTTGTTTTATTGCATATCGATTCGGTGGAATCCACCGGCTTTATTTCTCATTTAAAACTCCCTCATTACGTCACGTTCCAATCTAAGTTGGATAGTATTCGCCAAGTGAAAAAGGAGGTGCAGGAAGTTGAGAGCTAATACGCATTTTGCTTTTTTTGATGAAGGTTCCAAAAAAGAGATTCGCCGGGCTACGCTGAAAGCCGTCGCTATTCCAGGCTATCAGGTGCCTTTCGCTTCACGGGAAATGCCGATTGCGCGCGGTTGGGGAACAGGCGGTCTTCAGTTGACATTGTCTTTGATCGGCAAAACTGATGTGCTGAAAGTTATCGACCAAGGGGCAGATGAATCGGTCAATGCGGTTAGTATCAAGAAACTGGTTCAAGAAACAACAGGTGTTCAAGTAACGGATCAAACCGAAGAGGCTGATTTGATTCAATCCCGCCACCGCATTCCGGAAATACCGTTGACGAAAGACCAGATCCTCGTTCTTCAAGTGCCGATGCCTGAACCTCTTCGTCCAGTGGAGGCACGCGAGTACGCAACCAAACGCATGCATTCCGAAGACGATTACAGCGGTGCCTGGCTGATGCTGTTCGAACAGATTGTCAAATACGGGAAGACAGCAACTGCTGCGGATCATCCGGTTTATGTCAATGGACGCTATGTGATGGCACCAAGCCCAATTCCACGCTTTGATAATCCCAAAATGCATCAATCGGAAGCGTTGATTTTACTTGGTGCCGGACGAGAAAAGAAAATCTATGCCGTGCCGCCTTATACCGCTGTCGAATCTTTGGCTTTTGAAGATTACCCATTTGCTGTTGAATCATTTGAAGGCCAGGAATGCCGGTTATGTGGATCGGCGCATATCTTTCTCGATGAATTGATTGACCAGAAAACGGGAGAAACCGTCTATCAATGCAACGATACCAGTTATTGCATGGAGCAATTGAACAGCACGGAGAAAGCCGGGGTGGAAAACAGTTATGCATGAAGAACCAATATTGAAAGTACGTAACTTGCGCAAGCAATTTGGATCCGGTTGTTCCCATTGTGCCAATTTGGATTCTAATCGATTGGAGAAAAACTACTGCACCGTATGCGGCACAGTTTATGCAGTCCGTGATGTGTCACTTGATCTCTATCCTGGAGAAATTTTGGGAATTGTGGGGGAAAGCGGCAGCGGCAAGTCCACATTGATGCAATGCCTGTACTTCGACACTGACGTAGCGTCAGGAGAAGCATATATCCAAACACCTGCTTTGACGGGTACTAATGTCTTTGAGTTGTCTTCCCAGCAAAAGCGCTCCATCCGCAACCACGATTATGGAATGGTCTATCAAAATCCGGTGCACGGCTTGAAAATGAACTTTTCCTCGGTGGGAAATATTGCGGAAAAACTCATTGCAGCAGGCAACAGAAATGTTGGGGAGATGGAAGCGACCAGCAAAAGACTGCTGGGAAATGTTCATATTCCACTGCATCGCATGAAAGAAGAACCGCGCAATTTCTCAGGCGGTATGCAGCAACGCGTCCAGATTGCTAAGGCATTGTCGAACAATCCTCCCATCCTGTTTTTGGACGAAGTGACAACTGGGCTCGATTTGTCGGTTCAGGCAAACGTCTTGGACTTGATCAAAAAAATCCAGCGTGAGCTTGGCATCAGCATGATAGTGGTATCGCACGATTTAGCGGTTATCCGTATGCTGGCTGACCGGACCATCGTCATGCTGAACGGTGAAATCATCGAACAGGGCTTGACTGATCAAGTATTAGAAGACCCACAACATGCGTACACGCAGCAACTTGTGTACTCATTACTCTAGGAGGATCGATACTTTGTATATTATCCATAATGGCAAAATCGTAACTGAGCAATCAATAGACGAGGGGTTCGCAGTCGTAGTGGAAGGGGAAATTATCCAGTCAATCATCCCGGAAGAGGCAGTAGTGGATTATCCGGATGCCAGGCTGATTGATGCCAATGGAGGCTACATCTCTCCCGGTTTTATCGATATCCACTCCGATTACATCGAAACGATCGCTTCTCCGCGTCCGACCAGTATGATGGACTTCGACATCAGTTTGCGCGAAGCGGAAAAAATCCTGATCAGCCACGGCATCACAACAATGTTCCATTCCTTATCATTCTATAAAGAAGACGTATTTTCGCATAAACCGATGCGCAATCCGAACAATATCCAACGTATGGTGGATGCCATCGAAGCGACGCATAACCGGCTGCATTTAATCCGCCATCGTCTGCATGCCCGTTTCGAAATCGATAACATCGATGAAGTGGACCAGCTGGTGAGAAATATCGAGGATGGCAAAGTGCATCTGCTGTCATTCATGGACCATACGCCAGGACAAGGCCAATACAGGAACTTGGAAGTCTACCGGGAAACCCTGAAAGGCTACCGGGAAATTTCGGATGAAGACGTCAATGTACTCATTGCAGAACGCCAAAGTACCGAATACCTGGCAGCAGAAAAAATCAAAGAAGTAGCGGATATTGCGCTTGCCCGCGGGATCGCTGTCGCTTCCCACGATGACGACGACGTTAAGAAACTGGATTTGGTGCAAAGCTTCGGTACCACCATCAGTGAGTTTCCGATTACTCTGGAAGTCGCCATCAAAGCAAAAGAAATGGGCATCCATACCATCGCCGGAGCTCCCAATGTGATGCTGGGCGGCTCCCATTCCGGCAATCTGTCCGCAGCGGAAGCCATCGGACACGGCTGTATGGATATCCTGTGCAGCGACTATTATCCTCCGGCTTTGCTGCATGCGGTCTTTGATCTGCATGAGAAATACGGCAACGATTTGCACGCAATGTTCCAGATGGTCACGTTGAATCCGGCAAAAGCAGTGAAAATGGACGACGAGCTTGGATCGATCAAACCTGGGAAAAGAGCTGATCTCCTGGTAATCGAACGCATGGATGACGGCTACCCGATGCTGACGGCAACAATGGTCAATGGCGCGTTGATCACGACTACGAACTACCGGATAAAATAACGAAAAGCGGAAGCGCCCGATAGCGCGACATCGTGTCGCAACTATTCTTAAGCTGAAAAAGGAGGCAATACTATGGCAATGCTGGAAATAGCGGGCTTTGAGAAACGCTTCACCATCCATCATTTAAATAAAGTCATGCCGGCTATAAAAGACATCCATTTTTCCTTGGAAACAGGTGAATTTATCGGCATCGTCGGAAAAAGCGGCAGCGGCAAATCGACCATTTTAAAAAGTATCTACCGCACCTATTTGCCGGATCATGGAAAGATGATGTACGATTCTTCCGCTTTTGGAGTGGTGGACCTGGCACATATTACGGAGCGGCAAATGCTGCACTTGCGGAAATACGAAATTGGCTATGTTTCTCAGTTTTTGAATGTCATGCCACGGACGACCTGCCGCCAGTTGGTGACCAATGCCTTATTGGAGATGGGTTCGACGGAAGATGTGGCCGGCGAGGAAGCAGAAAAAGCGTTGGCTCACTTCGAAATCGATCCGAAACTTTGGGACAGTTACCCGAACACTTTTTCAGGGGGCGAAAAGTTGCGCCTGAACATCGCGATGGCGACGGTTAAACAACCGCGTTTGCTGCTGCTCGATGAACCGACAGCAAGCTTGGATCAGCAATCGAAAATGAAGGTCCGTGAAATTATTGAAAAGTTGAAGCTTAACGGCACAACCCTGGTCGGGATTTTTCATGACATTGAATTCATGGAAGGGCTTTGCGATAAAGTTTATGACATGCAAACGAGAAAGATGGCTGTCGGTGAAAAAGTGGGTGTGGGCGCTGAAAGCTGATTTGCATGTCCATAGCTATTATTCAGACGGAGCGGATTCAGTAGAGAGAGTCATTAAAAAAGCGAAAAAAGCTGGACTGACAGCCATCAGTTTTGTCGATCATGACACAGTGTCAGGTTGGCAGGAACAACAACGGATCGCTGAAACCTATGGCATTCAAGCGATACCTGGAATTGAAATTTCGGCTTATGATTTCAAGCGGCAGCGAAAAGTGCATATACTGGGTTATCATTTTTCCCCGGAAGCCCCAGCGATTACGAGAGTATGCAGCAGGTTGCTGGAACTTCGCCACAGCCATTCGATGTGGCAAGTGAGCCAAATTCAAGCAGCGGGATTTCATTTGAATGCCGAAACGATCATAGAATCGGCAAAGCCATCAACTACTGTCTATAAGCAGCATATTATGCAGCAGCTGACGGATGCCCACTATACATCTAAAGAATACAAGTTTCTTTATAAAAGTTTGTTCAAAGGGACGGGTGTCGCAGCAGGAGACGTTGATTATGTTGATGCAGCAGAGGCCGTCCGGGCCATTGTCGCTGATGGGGGCCTGGCTGTTGTGGCGCATCCGGGACAGCTCGATTCCTTTGATCTGGTACCCGAGTTGCTGGAAGCGGGCCTGGGTGGAATCGAACGCAATCATTTCGACCATTCAGCCAAACACCATCAAAAAGTGGAAGAGCTTGCCCAGCAATACGGTTTGGTGATGACCGGCGGCAGTGATTACCATGGAGCTTTCGGTACAGCTGTAGAGCCTGGAGATATCGTCAGCCCTGAAGATATTAACATCGTTAAAAGACTATGAAGTTCCTGTAAATTTCAGTATTTCGCTTTTGAGTTGTGTTGTAATGAAACAGACAAAGCAGGGACGCCTGCTCATTCCGGATACACAAAAAGGAGAATCGACCATGAAGAAAAAAAGTTCAGCAATGGCACTATTGGTTGGAGCGGCTCTAATGTTATCGGCATGTTCGGAAGGCAACGCGGAAGCGGGAAAAACAGAAGTGGATGATGTGATAAAAGTGGTCTGGTACCCAAATGAATCGGGATCGGACATGACTTCTTCCCGTGATGAAATTGGAGCAGCTATCGAACAAGCGACAGGCAAAAAAGTCGAGCACCAATTGACAACCGATTACGCCATTGCGATTGAGACATTGGTCAATAATAATGCAGATTTGGCGTTTATGGGAGCACAGGGATATATTGAAGCAAAAAATGGAAACGATGCAATTGAACCGTTGGTCGTGCCAACAGGAGAATCAGGTACACTCGATGATGCAATCTATCATAGTTGGCTGGCAGTTAATGTCGATGCTCAAGAAGAGTTCCAAGTGGACGGCGAATTCTCACTGGATACGCTGGAACAGAAAAAAATGTCCTTTGTTTCAAATAGCTCCACTTCCGGGTTTGTCGTCCCTTCTTCGACCATCATCAGCCATTTTGCTGAGCAATCTGGTTACGAGGATCTGACAGCGGAAGACTTGATGGAAGGCGGTCCGTTATTCTCACAAGTACTTTTCGGAAACTCTCACCAAGGGTCAGCTGTAAATTTATTGAATGACAGCGCAGAAGTAGCTGCATTCTGTGATACGTGCGTGGAAAACTATGTGGAAGTAACGGAAGGCGAAGCCAATGAAGTCGGTTCAATCTATAAAGTCAAAGATGATGCAGCAGAACCGTTTAATACAGTAACAGGCAGCGAATTTGCATTAATGGGTGTTACACCTGTACTGAATGCCCCGTTTGTAGCCAATATGGAAGTGCTTGGCCAAGAGGATTATGACGCCTTACAAGAATTATTCACTTCAGACGAAATCGCAAACAACGAAAAAATCTTTGTGCCGGAAGACTCGGGCGAATCAGGACTGTTCTTCAAATCAGCAGATGAGCGTTTTGCACCAGTTGAAGATGCATGGTTCGATCCAATCCGTGAACTATCTAAATAATAACCGAAAGACAGCCGCGCGTTCCCTTCAAGGAGAATGCGCTGTCTGACAAATTAAGGTGAAGAGGAGACGATGAGCATGCCTTTACTGCAAATCAAAGATCTCGGAAAGTCCTATAATTCGGATGCGAAAGTGCTGCAAGGGTTGAATTTTGAAGTGGAATCTGGTGAATTTCTATCGATCATCGGACCTTCTGGAGCTGGTAAATCGACACTTCTCCGATGCATCAATCGAATGGTCGAAATTGATGAAGGAAAAGTCGTTTTCGATGGTCAGGAAGTCGGAAAGTTGAACAAAAAAGAACTGCGAAAAGTGCGTACGAATATCGGTATGATTTTTCAGCATTATAATTTGGTGCCGCGCTTATCGGTTATCGAGAATGTGCTGCACGGACGATTTGGTTATAAAACAACCATTCAAGGAGTTTTAGGGCGTTTTACGGAAGCAGAAAAAGAACATGCCTTTTTCCTTTTGAAAAAGTTGGGCATTGAAGAGCATGCTTATAAACGTTGTGATCAGTTGAGCGGCGGCCAGCAGCAACGCGTTGGCATTGCACGTTCCCTAATTCAAGAACCAAAAATCGTCCTATGCGATGAACCCATTGCGTCGCTCGATCCCAACGCTTCAAAAGTGATTATGGACCATTTAAAGTCAATCACCCAAGAGCTTGGCATCACTTGTATCGTCAATCTCCACCAAGTAGAGATAGCTAAAAGCTACTCTGACCGGATTATCGGTTTGAACAAAGGCGGAATCGTCTTTGATGGACCAAGTTACAGGCTGCACCGAAACCATACCGATCAGATTTATGGCACACAGACACAGGCTACTCCAGAAATCCGTGAACTAATCATGGTGTAAGGGGCAATTACAGTGAATGAAAAAACAATGAAAGCCAGCCGAAAATGGCAGACAATCTTTTTTATCCTGCTGATTATTGGAATGACTCTTGCGTCTTCCGCAATTACCGGATTCAATATAATCCATGGAATCGCCACTTTGCCAAAAGCGGGCGCTTGGATCCTCTCGAATCTGATGATTACCCAGGAATCTCTTGAGCGCCTTCCAACCATTTTAGAGAAATTGCTTGAAACGATTCTCATGTCCATTGCAGCCACAACAACCGGTACGGCCGTTGCGTTCTTTTTAAGTTTGATGGGTTCGAAAACAACAGGAACCAAAAAAGTCTTTGGCGTGTTTGCGCGGTTTGTCGCATCCGCCTCTCGAAATATACCGGTTGTAGCTTGGGCATTGATTCTCTTGCTGTCTTTTGGACAAAACTCGGTGACTGGATACTTAGCCTTATTTGTGGGCTCTGTTGGGTTTCTGACAAGAGCTTTTATCGAATCGATAGACGAAGCAAGCCAAAGTGCGGTTGAAGCTTTGCGGGCAACCGGTGCGACATATTTTCAGATTGTTTTTAAAGCGGTTGTGCCTCAATGCATGCCACAGATGATTAGCTGGATTTTATTTATGATTGAAACCAATATCCGCAACGCCACTTTAGTAGGCATCTTAACCGGTACAGGAATCGGTTATACGTTTGACCTGTACTACAAGACATTAAATTACAATGCTGTCGCCTTGGTCACATTCAGTATTATTCTTGCTGTGATTGTCATCGAGCTGATGTCAAATTATATCAGGAAGGTGATTATCTAATGGATGCAAGTACCTACATAAAACGTGAAGCCAGCGGCCGGATAGCGATTAAGATGGGAAGCAAGTCGGAACGCGTCATGACATGGACCGTTACGGTGCTCATAGCCCTGACGATTGCGGCGTTTTTATTCTTCGATTACACGGGACTGGACTTGTCCAAGGCAATCCCAGAAACTTTCTATAATTTAAAAACGATGTTTCTGGAACCTGCGCTATCCCATTTCACTTGGGGGCAAGCATTTTATCAAATGGGCGTCACATTAGGGTTGGCATTTTTGTCAACAATATTTGGAGCCATCATCGCGTTTTTTCTGGCACTGATGGCGGCATCGAATTTATCAAAAGCGTGGATTTCAAAAACAGTGCGAGTCATTGTCGCTTTTGTCCGTGCGGTTCCAACTGTTTTATGGGTATTGATTTTTGCCATTGCAGCTGGATTAGGCAGTGAAGCAGCAGTGCTCGGCATGTTGTTCCACTCGATCGCTTACTTGGTTAAAGCATTTTCAGAAGCTTTTGAAGAAGTAGATCAAGGGATTCTTGAAGCATTGCGTGCAACAGGAGCCAACTGGTGGCATATCGTCGTGCACGCGGTTCTCCCATCAACTTTCACCTATCTTTTGTCTTGGACATTCCTGCGCTTTGAAATTAATTTTGCGGTGGCAGTTGCCATGGGCGCAGCTGCAGGAGCAGGTGGAATCGGCTTTGAATTATTCATGGCTTCCGGATTCTATTTCGATTTGCGGGAAGTGGGAATGATCACTTACATGATTTTGATTTTTGCCATCGTCTTAGAAATCCTATCGACCAAGATGAAGGAACGCTATTTCCCGGCTGCTGCAAAATCTGCAAATTGAGGATTTCCTCCTCTTCAGAAAAGTTGTAATAATCTGATTGCTGTGGTTTGATAGAAGGTGAGAGAATTTTCCGACATGAGGAGGAAGAACAGATGGATTTAGCAGGGAAAGTGGCAATCGTTACAGGTGGAGCATCCGGTATTGGATTGGCAACAGCAAAAGCGTTTCTTGAAAAAGGGGCAAAAGTGGTAATTGCTGACTTTAACGAAGAAGGCGGCAAAAAGGCAGAACAGCAGCTGAAGCAGGGAGACGCCGACATCGCTTTTGTTAATGTCGATGTAGCCAGTGAAGCATCAGTTGAAAAATTGGTTGCGGCAACGGTCGAGCTTTTCGGAAGAGTTGACATTATGGTCAACAATGCGGGCGTCGGCGTCCTTGGAGTCACCCATGAATTGACGTATGAAGACTACCATAAAGTCATTTCCATCAACCAGGATGGTGTCTTTTTCGGTGCCAAACACGCGATTAAGAATATGCTGAAAAATGGCGATGGCGGAGTCATCATCAACACGTCTTCCATTTTGGGATCTGTTGGAGAAGGTGGTGCTTTTGCTTATAATGCCACTAAAGGCGCGGTAAATCTGATGACCAAATCCCTGGCATTGCAATACGCAGAGCATGGAATTCGAGTAAATGCATTGGCACCCGGCTATGTGGAATCCGGTATGGTCAGTAAAGAGGCTTTGGGTGACTTTTATGACGCATTGGTGGGCAAGCATCCTGTCGGCAGACTGGGGCAGCCGGAAGAAATTGCGCATGCCATGGTATTCCTTGTTGAAAATGAATTTGTAACGGGCAGCACACTGATGGTCGACGGTGGCTATACCGCTCAGTAAATAAGAGGTACAAGAGAGCTGCTGCATGTGGCTCTTTTTCTATTGGAAAGTTTTATTTGCAGTCATTAGGGAATTTTCAAATAAGGTGGCTGTATAAAAGAGCGGCATTCAGCGAGGAGGTGCCGAATCGAAAGGAGGAGCTGTTATGAAGAAACTGGGAATGATCGGGGGGACAGGACCTGAGTCCACGGTCGACTACTACCAAACCATTATCAGTGAGTTCCAGCAGCGGACTGGAAACCAGGAAAGCCTGCCGGAATTGCTGATCTACAGCATCAATATGTACAAAATATTCGATTTGCTCGAAAGTGGGCAGGAAGAGGAGCTGGCGGAATATTTGGCAGCTGCTGTACTAAGCCTGGAAAGAGGAGGAGCGGATTTCGCGGTCATTTCGGCGAACACACCGCACCTCGTCTTTAAACAGATTCAGCAGAAAGTGAACATCCCGATGATCAGCATTGTTGAAGCAACATACCGCAAAGCTCAGGATATGAAGCTTCAAAAGATTGGCCTATTGGGGACCCAATTCACCATGGAAAGCGATTTTTTTAAAAATCCATTTATCGCAACCGGCCAAGAGGTAGTTGTCCCAAACAAAGATGAACAGCAATTTATTCATGGGAAAATCGTTGAGGAGCTGGAAAAGGGAATTGTCAAAGAAGAAACGAAAAAAGAGCTTTTGGGAATTGCCAACCGGCTGATTGAGCAGCAGGGTATCGAAGGTCTTATTCTCGGCTGCACCGAGTTTCCGATGATCTTCAAACCGGAAGACCTGGACATTCCCCAACTGAACACCGTAGAAATTCATGTAGATGAGATTGTCAAAATGATTCTAAGCGACTGATCCATAGAGTCAGCCAATTCAATGCCCAAAAACCGTCCTGACTGTGTGGAACGGTTTTTTTCTCTGGAGACCCGATGAGAATCAGCTGGATGGAAAACCGGCGCTGGATAAAGTATGATAAAACCACAAGCTAAACCCTTGCCTTTAAAGGAGGTGATATCAGATGACAATCGGTGTCCAATTGTCAGCGTCAGAAAAAACTCATGCAAAGCCTGGTATTTGGAGAGGCGATACTTTGCATGGGGCTACAAGCAATCTTTAATCGCTCCCGCAAAATCCAGCCGTTCTTTCTGCCCGGCTTGCTTCCTTATAGACGCAGTTAAAAAAACATAAGGAGTGGGCTCATATGATCCATGTTAAAGAAACAGACCACAACAGCGACAGCACGGCGGACAATCTGAAAGCATTTATCCGGAACGACCAATACAATTTCATCAAGGACCAGACCAAAATTCTGGTGGCAGGGCAAGCCAGCACAAATGATGCAGAGGTATTGAATGTCCTGCGGCATCTCGCGCACGAAAAAGTGTATAAGCTGTTCCCATCCCTCACCGAGCAGCAAAAGAAAATCCTTCAGCCGTTGGTGCAGGTAAAAGAACTCGGTGATGCGGAAACTTTTCTTGAACAGCTTCAGCCCTACATCATTCCATTTAACGCAGTCAGCGACCAGGGATTGAAAAAGCTATTTCCTAAAGCAAAAAAATTGAAGGGTCCAAAGCTTGAGAATATCAACCTTGGCCGGACTTCCTATTTAGCGTGGACGGAAAGTTCCAATTTGATGTATTTGGTGGCCCATGAAAACGATGGATTGATCGGTGTGCAAGGCAGCTTTACCCGCAGCGGCAAGCAGGGCATCTGCACCTTATGCAACCGCCATAGTGAAGTCGGCATGTTCATCGCCAAAACGAAAAGCTCGGGACAGGATCAGTTTATCAAGCGCGGCAATTACATTTGCCAGGATTCTGCAGCCTGCAATGACAATGTCAAAACGCTGGACCGCTTGAATGAATTTATCGGCCAGTTCCAAAAATAAACACACAAAAGAACCGTTCCCAATCGTCTTGAAAACCGATTCTTGGGGGATGGTTCTTTTTTATTTGGTATACCATTAAAAGAAGCTAAATTAGTATTTGACTTATTTTTCTGATAAATATAGACTGTATCTACAAGATGGTATACCATTTAGGAACTTAAATGGAGGATTAGACGCATGAAGCTAATTAGCGAGGTAAAGAAGAATGCCGTGTATGACTATTTGTATAGCGCTATACGGAAAGGCGAAATAAAAGCAGGCGATACATTGACGGAACGGGACCTTGCTGAAAGACTGGGTGTCAGCCGTACCCCCATCAGGGAAGCTATTCGAAAACTGGAAGAGCAGGGAGTAGTCATCCATGAACCGCATAAAGGAGCAAAGGTCATCACCTTATCTGCAGAAAAGGCGGCAGAACTTTATGAAGTGCGTGAACTTCTGGAAGGTCTAGCGGTAAGAAAACTAGCGCAGATCCATACAGCTGAAATGATGGAAGAACTGACTGGCTACATTGAAAGAGCTGAAAAGAAAGCTCTTGCTAAAGAGATCGAAAAATTATCCGACATCAATTCAGCGTTTCATTTGGCGCTGGCGAGACTTTCCGGAAATATTTATCTGGAAGTCATCATGAACATGCTGCAAACCCAGATCAACTTGTTAATGACGACGTCGCTGTCCTATTCCGGACGGCCGCTTGAAAATATCGAAGAGCACAAAAAGATTCTTGAAGCTATTAAGCTGGGTGATGGAGATTTTGCAGAGAGCGTGGCAAAATATCATGTTCGGCAAGCAAAAATTCATGCAATGAAGAAGATAGCGGAGGGTGGAATGTAATCATGGTGACGAAAACATTAGTGGAAAATATTTTAAAGACGAGCATAAAAGAGATTCCAGAAGACGTCCGGCAGCACGGTAAGAAGAGCCTCCTCAATTGGATGGGCGTGGCAATCGGCGCTTCAAGCCATCCTTCTGTTGACATGGTGCTCGCGTTAAAAGAAGATACCCAATCAGCAGAACAAGTTTCGATTTTTGGGCGGACAGAAAAAGTGGACCTTTTATTAGGAAGCCTGATTAACGGTATGTCTTCTCACATCTTTGATTATGACGACACCCACTTGGACACCATCCATCACCCAAGCGGCCCAGTAGCTCCTGTGGTTTTCGCGCTTGCCGAAAAAATGGATTTGCCAGGCGAGAAAGTATTGCATGCCTTTATCCTAGGGTGTGAAGCAGAGCTGCGTATTGCCAATGCTGTGTATCCGAGCCATTATCAACTGGGATACCACATCACCAGCTCAACAGGGGTTTTCGGAGCAGCAGTTGCAGCCGGAATTTTATTGGAATTGAGCGAAGAGCAAATGATTTGGGCGCTGGGGATTGCCGGAACCCAGTCTTTCGGATTGCGGGAAATGTTCGGGACGATGACGAAGCCATTCCATCCAGGAAAGGCAGCCCAAAATGGATTGATGGCTGCCTTATTGGCAAAGCGGAATTTTACTAGCTCTACAGAAGTATTGGAAGCCAAAAGAGGATTTGCCAATGTTCTGGCTCCTGAACACGATCTTTCGAAAGTGAACGTTCACTGGGGTGAGCAGTGGGAGCTGTTGAAAAATGCTTTTAAACCCTATGCCTGTGGAATTGTTCTCCATCCCTCCATCGATGCCTGCATTGCTTTAGGCAAGCAAGTAAAAGCGGAAGAGGTGGAACGGATTGAACTGGTTGTCCATCCGTATGTTCTGGAACTGACAGGAAAGTCGGCACCGCCAACCGGTTTAGCCGGCAAATTCAGTATTTACCATACAGGGGCTGTAGCCTTTCTTGAAGGAGATGCAGGCGAAGGCCAATATGCAGATTCGAAAGTGAAAGATCCTGCAATTGTCGATTTCAGGACTAAGATTAAGCCTAGGGTAGATGAGACGGTCAAAGAGGAAAGAGTGATTGCCACTGCTTTCTTGAAAGACGGACGCGAAATCGAACACATCGTAAAAAATGCGACAGGAAGCATCGAAAATCCAATGACAGACGAAGATTTGGTGAGAAAGTTCAAGAAACTGACCTATCCGATTATAGGAGCGGAACAAGCCAATGGGCTGATCGACGCTATAAATGAAATACAGCAGCTTGATAGTTTAACCTCTTTAATTGCGTTTACGAAAGCTGCCAAACAGTAAAGCGATTGCAGGGAACGAAGCCTCCCCTCCTGGTGAGAGGCTTCTTTTTTTTGCGTTTTTTATCTTTTAGTGTAAGCCATGCCCAAAGCGGTGGATGAAATATGGCTTCTTAAGTTGAACTTTTATATTTTTTAAGTTGAAGTGGAGTGAAAGACCGGAAAAAATACCGTGTAAAATAATTTGAATTTTCTTTTAATTACTATTGATTTATTGTGAAAGCGCTTTTATAATAGGGGTAATATCAAATGTCACGTCACTGAACAAATGTAAAGGGGGGCATAAATTATGTGGGGATGGTTCATCGTTGTGTTTGCCGCCGTCTGGCTGCTTCAACTTTGGATGGCCAAAGCGCAACTGAAAAATTACCACGGCACGATTAAAAAGCTGAGCAGAAGACCGTCAGGATACTTGGGGGTGGGGGTCAAAAAACAAAAACTGGGGATAGGGGCAATAGCAATTATCGTAACGGACGAAACTGGAACTGTTGTTGAAAGCCAGTTGATGCGAGGGGTGACGGTATTCAGCCGTTTTGAGCCATTTGCGAAATATGTTGGTTTGCCGCTGGACACATTAAAGGCAAGTCTTGGGGAAGAACCGGTGGATTTAGCTTTTGAGATGGCAATTGAAAAAATAGAGGCACAAATGAATGAAAAGACAAATCTAGCGGTATAAGGAGGAAGAAAAAATGGACTTTTTAGTTAGATTGGCCGAAGGGTTTATAGGCATGTTCCAAGCAGGGGGCGATACATTTGTAGGTCTGGTAACCGGCATTATTCCTCTTCTTGTGGTACTGATTACTGCCGTTAATGCATTTATCCGCTTGGTCGGGGAAGAGCGCATCAATAACCTTGCCCGCAAAAGTACAAAAAATATCATTTTGCGCTACACGTTGTTTCCCGTCTTGGCGGTTTTCTTCCTGACCAATCCGATGGCTTATACGTTCGGGAAATTTTTGCCCGAAAAACAAAAGCCGGCATTCTACGATTCAGCGGTTTCCTTTGTGCATCCGATAACAGGCTTGTTCCCACACGCCAATCCCGCTGAATTATTCGTATACTTGGGAATTTCCGCTGGCATCACGCAGCTCGGATTTTCGTTGGGGCCGTTGGCGATCCGCTTCTTTATTGTAGGAATCATCGTGATTCTGATACGCGGCATTGTCACTGAGATTATCACGGTCCGCATGATGAAAGCGCGTGGCATGGAAGTTTAATGATCCGGATGGTTTAAAAAAGGGAGGCAAAGAAAATGAGCAGCAATCACACGCCATTGAATTATAAGCCAGTGACCATAACTAAAGGCAGAGGCGGATGGGGCGGTCCACTGACCATTCGGCCAAATGAAGAAAAACGTTACATTGTGTCGGTAACAGGCGGCGGCATTCATCCGATTGCACAGGAAATTGCGGATTTGACCGGTGCCGAAGCGGTAGATGGATTTAAAGGTTCCTACGATAAAGAAACCATGGCTTGTGTCGTCATCGATTGCGGTGGAACAGCACGCTGTGGCGTTTACCCGAAAATGAACATCCTAACGGTCAATATCAACGCCACCTCTCCGTCAGGGCCGCTGATGAAGTTTATCAACGAAGAAAACTTCGTTTCCGGGGTCAAGCATGAAAACATTGCGGCAGTAGCAGCTCCTTACGAAGATCAGGATGCTGTGGAGGACGCCGTCGAAAAAGTTCGAAGTCCAGCAGCACGTGAAAAGACGCCGCAGGAGATAAAAGAAGAAGCCAAGCTGAAGGCAGCTGGCTACCAGAAGCCGAAAAAGATGAACATCATCGAGAAAATCGGCCGCGGAGCCGGTAAAGTAGTCGGGATTTTCTACCAGGCTGGCCGGGAAACGATTGATCAGGTGCTGAAGAACATTTTGCCGTTCATGGCTTTTGTCAGTATGCTGATCGGAATCATTACCTATACCGGAATCGGTGACTTGATCGCCAACTTCGTATCGCCATTAGCTGGGAATATTGGCGGTTTGCTGCTCTTGTCTGTTATTTGTGCATTGCCAATCTTATCCCCTTTGCTCGGGCCAGGAGCCGTTATTGCACAGGTAGTTGGAGTTCTGATCGGTGTAGAAATTGGCCGTGGGAATATTCCGCCGGAATTGGCGCTGCCTGCGCTGTTTGCCATCAATCCGCAGGTTGGGGCAGATTTTGTGCCAGTTGGTTTGACATTGGGAGAAGCAGAGCCGGAAACGATTGAAGTCGGAGTTCCCGCGGTGTTGCTGTCACGTGTCATAACAGGTCCAGTAGCAGTTGTTATTGCATATCTGTTCAGTTTTGGACTGTACAGCTAAAAAATAAGGGGGCAGTCAGGTGGAGGATATGATGACAAAAAAATATGAAGCGAAAATAACAGAAATTGGTGAAGAAGTGGAAATTTTCATTGAAGAAAACATGCTGGTCATTTTTAACGATACGGTTCCCGAATCGCTGCGGTCAATCGGCGTGATTCATGAACGGGCAGATCTTTTGGAGAAAGTCGAAGCCGGAGATGTGCTGGAAATCAGCGGACAGCAGTACGAAATTTTATTCGTGGGAAGCAAGGTCAATGACACGCTGGAAGAAATCGGCCATTGCACCATCGCCTTTAATGGCGAAACAGAAGCCAGTCTGCCGGGAACCATGTGCGTCGAAAAGAAAGCAATGCCCGAATTGCAGGTCGGTTCCGCGATTCGCATTATTAAACGTTAAAAAAGAGGAGGTTGGCTCATGCTGGGAATAAATAGAAAACTCGAAGAAATTGAGCGAAATGGCGATATCATCAGAGTTGGGCTGGTGGGAGCTGGCCAGATGGGGAGAGGAATGATTTCCCAGATTGAAAGCATGGCAGGTATGCGTGTGGTCATCACAGCGGATATTCAAATCGGCAATGTCACCAATGCATATGTAAAGTCAGGGGTTCAGGCTGACGATGTTATAGAAACCAATAATGTGAAGGAAGCGGCAGCGGCCGTCAAAGAAGGCAAAGTGGTGGCGACGACAGATGCCCAACTGGTCACTTCACTGCCAGAAGTCGATGTTGTCGTCGACGCAACCGGTGTTCCTGACATCGGAGCAAAAATTGCATGGGATGCCATCCTGAACCGCAAGCATATCGTTATGTTGAACGTAGAGGCTGACGTTACTGTAGGGGTTATTTTGAAGAAAATGGCTGATGCCAGCGGAGTGGTCTATACGGGATCTGCCGGTGATGAACCCGGAGCCATCATGGAATTATTCGATTTTGCGGATGCGCTAGGGTTTGAAGTCGTGGCTCTTGGAAAAGGAAAAAATAACCCGCTGAACTTAAATGCCAATCCGGATACGGCAGCGGAAGAAGCAGCCCGAAAAGGAGCCAGTCCGAAAATGCTTGCTTCTTTCCAGGACGGCACGAAAACGATGGTTGAAATGACGGCAGTGGCCAATGCGACAGGTTTTTTGCCTGATAAACCGGGCATGCACGGGTTTGTAAGTGATGTCAAAGGCTTGCCGGAAATCTTTAAATTGAAGGAAGATGGCGGAGAGATCAGCAATAAAGGGATCGTTGAATACATCAACGGCATCGCACCAGGGGTCTTCGCTATTATCGCTTCTGAAAAAGAAGAAGTGAATCACGAACTGAAGTATTTGAGCATGGGGGACGGGCCGAACTATGTGCTTTACCGCCCATATCACCTGACTAGCCTGGAAACCCCGATTTCCATCGCCCGCGCCTATATCTACAATGAAGCGACCATTGCGCCTTGGCATGGGCTTCAGGCGGAAACAGTGACCGTAGCAAAGATCGACTTAGCCGCCGGCGATTTTCTGGACAGCATCGGAGGATTTACGGTATACGGCCATATACTGACAGCACAGGATGCCCGTGCCAAAGGAGCATTGCCGCTAGGATTGGTCGACAAAAATGTCCGCTTAAAGCGGGATATCAAAAAAGGTGAAATTATCGGCTACGATGATGTCGAACAAACCAAAGATTCGACAATTTGGCGCCTGCGCCGCATGCAGGATGACACATTTAAGGCGGAAACTGAAAAAGAGACCACAGTGAAAGCCTAGTCCACCGAATTTCATGTAGAGAAAAACCCAATCAACGAAATGAGAAGGTGTCCAAACATGGAAATTAAAACTATGGAAGCAGCTTTATTTTGCAGCCATTGCCGAGAAGAAGTAAATCATGAAATCACATATATCAATAACGATATAAAAAGCATTCGATGCGAGCAATGCAATAAGACCAAGCAGCTCCGCGTGGATGTTAATAAGAAATTTTATAAAGAAGTTTATGACCGGATTTCTTCCAAGCCGACTCGGATCACGCAGGAGTACAAAGACGACTTGAGCCATCTGCTCGTTTCCCTGCCGGTTCGCACTGTCAGCAAACCATACCGTCTTCTGAAAGACGTCAATGCTTCACGAAAGATACTCAAGCAATACAAACAGAAAAAAAGCCGAGTTAAATAGCATCTCTGTCCAAGGGCCAGACTTCTCTATATTCATACGAGAGGGAGGGCCCTTTCAAATAACTTGACTAAATAATCAAATAATATTATATTTTACATATGTCACGTACTAGAACATATGTAAAAGGAGGAAGAAGGATGACACAAAAACTGAAGTTGCCGCCTCAAGTAAAAGAAACCGAGTTAAGAGAGCTATACAAGCAAATGTGGCTGATCCGATTTTTTGAAGAAAAGGTGGATGAGTTTTTTGCAAAAGGGATGATTCATGGAACGACTCACTTGAGTGTTGGACAGGAAGCTTCTGCAGTTGGATCAATTGCTGTCTTGGAGGAGCGGGACAAAATCACCAGCACACACCGCGGCCATGGCCATTGCATTGCCAAAGGAGCAACCGTCAACGGCATGATGGCGGAACTATTTGGACGGACGACAGGCTATTGCAAAGGCAAAGGCGGATCGATGCACATCGCGGATGTCGATAAAGGAAATCTTGGAGCCAATGGCATCGTCGGAGGCGGATTTGCGATTGCTGCGGGAGCTGCCCTGACTTCTCAGATGAAAAGAGCGGGATACGTTGTCTTATGTTTCTTCGGGGACGGGGCTTCAAATGAAGGCAGCTTCCATGAAGCGATCAACCTGGCGTCCATTTGGAAATTGCCGGTCGTCTTTATTTGTGAAAACAACCAATACGGCATGTCGGGTCCGGTGCGGGAAATGATCAATATCGAAGACATTGCCGCACGTGCTGCAAGCTATGGCATTCCGGGAAAAGTCGTCGATGGCAACGATGTATTCGACGTCATGAATGGCGTCAATGAAGCAGTAGAACGGGCGCGGAACGGCGAAGGGCCTTCCATTGTCGAAGCGAAAACGTACCGTTCGAAAGGGCATTCAAAGAGCGATGCCAAAAAGTACCGGACACGCGAGGAAGAAAAAGAGTGGCTCTTGCGGGATCCGATCAAACTGATGGCTGAAATAATGATCGAAGAAGGAATTTTCACGCAGCAGGACGCAGATGAAATCAAAGCGGATGCGAAAAAAGAAATCGAAGAGTCCGTGGAATTCGCTAAAAACAGTCCAGAGCCGACATTGGATGCTTTGATGGAAGACATTTACGCATAAGGCGGAGCAAAGGAGAATCGACGCATGAGAGAGCTGACCTATTTAGAAGCAGTAAGAGAAGCCATGAGCCAGGAAATGCGCGAAAACGAAGATGTGTTTGTGCTAGGCGAAGATATCGGGGTCTATGGCGGCGCATTCGGTGTTACACGCGGAATGATTGAGGAATTTGGTCCAGAACGGATCCGCAATACGCCTATTTCAGAAGCGGCCATCTCAGGTACGGCGGTCGGAGCGGCATTAACCGGAATGCGTCCGATTCTGGAATTGCAGTTTTCCGATTTTATGACCATTGCGATGGACAATATGGTCAATCAGGCAGCAAAAATCCGCTATATGTACGGCGGTAAAGGAAAAGTGCCAATGGTGCTCCGGACGCCAGCCGGTTCTGGAACTGGGGCAGCAGCACAGCATTCGCAAAGCTTGGAGGCTTGGATGGCACATATTCCCGGCCTGAAAGTGGTGCAGCCGTCAACAGCCTACGACGCCAAGGGCTTATTAAAAGCAGCGATTGACGACGACAACCCAGTCATTTTTTATGAACACAAACTGTGCTATCGCACAAAATCGGATGTTCCGGAAGAAGCCTATTCCATTCCACTGGGCAAAGCTGACATTAAAAAACAAGGTGAGGATGTAACCATCGTTGCTACAGCATTTATGGTCCATAAATCGCTGGAAGCGGCTGAAGAGCTTGAAAAAGAAGGCATTCATGTGGAAGTAATCGACCCCCGGACACTTGTGCCGCTCGACATCGAGACCATCGTCCAATCCGTCAAAAAGACCGGACGCTTAGTGGTTGTCCATGAGGCGGTAAAGCGCGGCGGATTTGGCGGCGAAATTGCCAGCCTGATTGCGGAAAGTGAAGCTTTTGATTATTTGGATGCACCCATCAAGCGGCTGGGCGGCAAAGCGGTTCCGATTCCTTATAACCCGGAGCTGGAAAAAGCGGCGGTTCCAGCAGTGGCTGATATCGTGACAGTCGTCAAAGAAACGCTAAACCGCCTGTAAGGAGGAAAAAGGATGGCTAAAGAAATTTTCATGCCGAAGCTCAGCAGCACCATGGAAGTCGGTACACTGCTTCAATGGTTCAAAGAAGAAGGGGACCTGGTCGAAGTCGGGGAACCGCTTTTTGAAATCATGACCGATAAAATCAACATCGAAGTCGAGTCCTATGAAGAAGGAACTCTTTTGAAACGCTATTTTGAAGAAGACGATGAAGTGCCGATCAACCATGTTGTTGGCTATATCGGCGAAGCGGGAGAAGAAGTTCCGGATTCGCCTCCTGGAGAATCGGGCGTCAGCAGCAAGCCCGCCGCCCGGGAAACGCCGGAACAGCAGCCAGAGGCCGAAATGACAGAGAACCCCTCTGAACAGCCGGAAAAAGTCCGGGCAACTCCGGCTGCCAGAAGAGTCGCCCGGGAAAGGGAAATCCACCTTACCGAAGTCGACGGCTCGGGTCCGAACGGCCGGATTCACCAGGCAGATGTTGAAAGCTTTGCCCCAGCTGCCGCTGCCGCCGTTGCCAGCCGTGCTACGCCGCTTGCTGAAAAAGTAGCGGCAGCTGAAGGGGTGGACCTGCAGCAAGTCGCCGGAACTGGTTCACGTGGGAAAATTTACCGGGCAGACGTAGAAAAGGCTGGCCAGCCAGCCGCTCTTGGAGCCCAACCGGCCAAACGTGTGAAAATGGCAGGAATCCGAAAAGCTGTGGCCGATCGGATGCTCCACAGCAAAACGACCGCCCCGCATGTTACGCTCAACAGTGAAATTGATATGTCTGAAGCAGTAGCCATGCGCAAACAATTGCTGGGGCCGATTGAACAACAGACCGGTTACCGCCTCAGCTACACAGAAATCATTTTGAAAGCGACGGCACATGCCTTAAAACGCCACCCGAACATCAATGTTTCCTTGGAAGGCAATGAAATCGTCCATCATGGCGCCATTAATATTGGATTGGCGGTAGCACTTGAAAATGGCCTGTTGGTGCCGGTCATTAAAGATGCAGACAGAAAAGGATTGGCCGAACTGACTGTCGCCTGCAAAACAGCAGGACAGGCAGCCAAAGCCAGCAAACTAAAGCCTGACGAAATGTCAGGCGGTACCTTTACTATCAGCAACCTTGGAATGTACGCGGTCGATACATTCAACCCCGTCATCAATCAGCCGGAATCGGCGATTCTTGGAATCGGCCGAATCAATGAAAAGCCGGTCGGCCTGAACGGCCAGATTGTGCTGCGTCCCATGATGGGAGTCGGGCTGTCATTTGACCACCGCGTCATTGACGGAGCCCCTGCGGCCGCCTTTTTAACGGATTTGAAGGCGGTGCTTGAAAATCCATATGAATTATTAATGTAAGGGGTCGATCCTATTGAAGACATATGAAGTGGCGGTGATCGGCGGTGGACCGGCAGGCTACGTAGCTGCTATCAGAGCAGCAAAACTGGGGAGGACGGTGGCTTTGGTGGAAGCGCGGGAGCTGGGCGGGACATGCCTCAATCGCGGCTGCATTCCTTCCAAGACCTTGCTGCGGCACGCCGAAGTCATAGAAAACATCGAGAAAGCCAAAAACTGGGGCATCGAAACAGGACCTGTAACAGTATCGATGTCCAAGATGATGAAACGCAAAGACGAAGTTATTCAAAAACTGCGGACGGGCATCGCCTATTTGATGAAACAAGGAAAAATTGATGTCTTGAACGGCTATGGAGAAGTGCAGCCGGACGGCATCATTCGAGTGGATCAAAACGGCAAAGAAGAAACAGTCAAAGCCGAAAAAATCATTTTGGCGACCGGTTCGAAACCGATTGTTCCGCCGATTCCAGGGCTGCAAGAAGAAAACTACCATACCAGCGACACAATTTTTAGCATCACCGACATTCCAGCTTCAATGGTTATCGTCGGCGGCGGCATCATCGGCGTGGAGTTTGCCTGCATCTTTGCGGCACTTGGGGTACCGGTGACCATCGTTGAAATGAGCGGACGGATTGTGCCGAGCGAAGACCCGGAAGCTGCAAAAGTGCTGGCGAAGTCGTTGAAAAAGAAAGGGATCTCTATTTTGGCATCGACCAAAGTAACGGCAGTGGAACATGGAAGCGGCCCTCATCTGGTTCATACAGAAAACCAAAAAGGACAGAAAGAAACGTTGCAGGCAGAAATGATTCTGCTGTCAGTCGGCAGATCTCCAAAAACGTCGGCGTTCGATTCACTGGGCTTGGCGATGAATGGGCCTTTTGTAAAAGTGGATGAATACATGGCCACGAGCCTGCCGAATATTTACGCAGCTGGGGACCTGGTCGGCAACTGGCAGCTTGCCCATGTAGCAAGCGCTGAAGGACTGGTTGCTGCTGCCAATGCAGCGGGGCAAAAAGAGGTAATCGATTATCATGTCGTGCCGCGCTGTGTGTATACAAGCCCTGAAATTGCAAGTGTTGGGATGACGGAAGAAGAGGCAGAACAAAAAGGGATTTCCTATAAAGTAGTGAAAGTCGATCATGCTGGAAACGCCAAGGCGCTGACTTTGGACGAAAAGGAAGGCTTCACCAAACTAATAGCCGATACCAAATATGGCGAAATCCTGGGCGTTTCCATGGTTGGTCCGCATGTGACCGAAATGATTGCGGAGCCTTCTGCCTATATGCGGTTAGAAGGAACAGTAGACGAGTTGGCATCGATGATCCATGCACATCCGACCGTTTCAGAAAGTCTGTATGAAGCTGCTGCTTCCTGGCTTGGAAAAGGGGTACATCATTAGAAATGTGCAGACGTCCGCATAATCTGGACAACAAGCAAAGAGCCAGTATACTGGTTTATAAAAAAGCCGATTGGTCCCATGCTTTGAGCATCGGACCAATCGGCTTTTATAATTAAGTTCAGACAGTTGATTTCGGGGGATGAAGCAGCAAGTCTGCTGTTACGTCATCGATAACCAATACGTCCAGGTAGCCGCCTTTTAAAGCAGCGCGTATGCTTTCCACTTTATGGGCACCTTCGACAATGCCGATAACCTGCGGTATTTTTTTAAATTCTTCAAGATCCAGGCCAATAACCAAATCATTCAACGGATGTTTGATCTGGTAGCCGTCCGCGTCATAAAAACGTGAACCGATATCTCCCGCCGCACCAGCGAGCTTTAAAGAATCCAAATCGTTCGAAGTCAAATATTGCATCTCCGTCATGGTCGAGCCTTCAAACGGATTGCCAAGTCCCACCACTGCCATTTCCACGCTGCGTCCTTCTTTCAGAACCATCGCAATATCTTCCGACTGAACCAAGCGCTCTTTTAGTTCCAGTGATTCCACCATTGCAGGTGCGTATAAATAGGAACAATAGGAGTTCATCTTCTGTGCCAATTGGTAAGCAAGCAGATTCGAATGGATGTCCACAAATTTTCGGCCCATTCCCCCCACCAGCGGGACAATCTGTAAATCCCGGTGTTGTTCAAACGGATACTCTTGCACAAACTTGGACAAGGTGCTGCCCCAGGAAATGCCCAGTGATTTAATGCCTTTAATATTTTTCGACACATAGGAAGACGCTGCTTTGCCGAGAGCATGCTTGACCATTTCTGTGCTCAAATTGGCGGCTGGCACAACCAGTGCTTCCTTAAGTCCATAGGTTTTCTCCAGCTGCTGCTCCAACTCAACGGTATGCGCGTTTTCATCCTTGATATAAATTTCCACAATGCCCATTTCCCTTGCTTTGTTCAGCAATTTTGAAATGACTGGGCGGGAGACGCCCATCTTACTGGCGATTTGCGCCTGGGTTTGACCGTCGAAATAGTAGAGGTTAGCGACCTTTACGATCTGTCTGCGTTCTTCCCAATTCATCATCGTAGCACCTTCTCGTCAGAGTCCGATTTGCGGGTATAAGCCATCTTATAAACCGCTTTCATGTCCTTATTATACGTTTTCCAAGCTCCTTTGTATACACCGCCGTGACAGGGATTGCGTAACTTGGCGGGGGCAGATGCATTTAAAATGTTCACTTTTATACCCAAAAGTTACCTGGATTTCTTTTAAGAGAGTTTTACAGCTAAGCTCTCTTTTAAAATAATAGAATTTTCCGTCATTTGTTGAGTTAAAATAAAAAGGATACAAGTTTTGCATATTAATGGGCTCATTAGAAAAAGCTTCTTGCAGACGAAAGGGAGGAATGGAAAAATGCGCTTAGCAACAATCAAACAACAAGGTCAGGAAACGGCCGCATTAGTGCTGCCAACAGGGGTGGTGACATTTGAGCAGTTAAACAAAACATTCAACCAGCAGTGGACAACCAATTTATTGGAATTAATGGAATCCGATCAGTTGAGTGCGTTGAATCATTGGTTTCAGGATGAATTTCAGCAAAAAACAAAAGAAGAATCTTTTAAGGAATTGATCCTGCCTTTTGATCAGGTCAGCTATGCTCCGCTTTATCGCCGTCCGCAGAAAATCTGGGGAATTGGCTTGAATTATGTGGAACATGCAGCTGACCTCCATGAAGTGTCACCCAGCACAGAACCTGCAAGTTTCATGAAACCGGCCACCACGATTATTGGGCCAGGCGAAACAATCCAGGTGCCGCTGCAATCCGAGCGCACCACAGCAGAATCTGAACTCGGCATCATCATTGGCAAGACATGCAAAGATGTATCGGAAGAAAACGCATTGGATGTTGTTGCCGGTTACACGACAATCATCGATATGACAGCGGAAGACATTCTGCAGAAAAATCCGCGTTATTTAACAAGGGCCAAAAGTTTCGATACGTTCTTCAGCTTCGGCCCTCATCTCGTGACGCCCGATGAAGTGGACGACGTTCTTGCGCTGAAAGTGGCCACCATGATCAACGGGGAAGTACACAGGGAAAATACGGTCTCGAATATGACTTTTCAGCCTCAATTTTTGATTTCCTTCCATTCCAAAGTCATGACCTTGCTGCCAGGTGATATTATTTCAACCGGAACCCCGGGCGCCGTGGTAATTCGGCAAGGCGACGTGGTGGGCTGCCGAATCGATGGCTTTGAACCTTTGGAGAACCCGGTGGAGGATCTGAAAGGGTAGGATTTTGCCCATAAAAAAGACCGCCTATGTCCATTAGAAATTGGATACAGGCGGTCTTTGGCATTCGGCAGGACAGAGCCCTTAGAATGCGTATTGGAATAAAGCGTAATAAAGAGGGCCGAGCAATACCAGCATAAACAGTCCTGAAAAGACGGTCATGGAAAGCGTACCGGCTTCCGGCTCTTGTTCAGTGAAATGCGCCTTGATAAAGAAGAAAAACAACAGGTCCCATAACACCACTGCGCCAAGAATCACTTGCCATGCAAATGGCGTGAAAATCTGGAAATGGGTCACAAATCCGAACAGGCCAATCCAGGCAATGACCGTAAAGGCCAGGTCAATCAGAAAAACTGGGCTTTTGTAGCCGCCATGAATGAAAAATGCAATTGTGGACGTAGCCAGAAGTGCAGCGTAAACGTACCAAAAAATTTGTATCATGAACTTATTCCTTCTTTCATAGACATCTTACCCATTATAAGAGAATGTGGCTGGAAGTAAAATTTTTTCACTCGCAATTTTCCAGACCGTAAAGGCAAGATTGAGGATGCATAGTCCGCTTCATGGTTATAGAATGGAGAAAACAAGGAAAGCGCATAGCTGAAGATTGCACGGTTCTGGGATATAATGAGGCAAAGAATCTATTAATAAGATGGATCAAAATATAAGTTGAACTACAGAACCCAGCTTTTACTTAGCGCCTCGCCCCTGGGCGCGCCTGCGCTAAGAGATGGATTTGTGGAATATCATCAGGCGAAAATCATTAATTCAAGCGGAGGGAGACCAGATGATGGAGAAAATAAGTTTTTCCTTTGATGAGATGTGGGAAAAAGTGATGGCCTGTGACCGGAAGTATGACGGCCTTTTTTACACAGCAGTTAAAACAACCAAAATTTATTGCCGTCCATCCTGCCGGTCCCGGAAACCGAAAAAGATCAACGTCGACTTTTTTTTGACCATGGCTGAAGCTGAAGAAAAAGGATTTCGGGCATGCAAAAGATGCCAGCCGGAAACGGAATATTCACCTGACGAAGAACTTACACGCCAAGTGATGGCATACCTGACGGCCAATTATCGGGAAAGCATAAGCTTGCAGGATATAGCTGCTCATGTCGGCATGAGTCCGTCTTACCTTGAGCGTGTGTTCAAACAGGAAACTTTGGAAACTCCACGGACCACCCTGGAAAAGATCCGGATCGACAAGGCGGCCGAACTGTTGAAGCGAACCAGCTTATCAAATCTCGAAGTGTGTTTTGAAACAGGCTTTCAAAGCCCATCCAATTTCTATAAAATATTCCGCAAGCTCAAAGCTCACTCTCCGCATGAATTCCGGAAGTTAAGCCAGCCGGTTTCTTCATGAGACAGGGTGAAGCGCTGTTTGTAGAAATCAAAACGCCTGCTGATTTTAATTTTGCGGAATGTCTTGTTCATCTTGGCCGATCCTCACAGGAAAACTTGTACCAGCTTAAAGACGGCGTTGTAACCAAGCTGCTGAAGCTTAATGGGCAGCTTGTGCTGTTTCGCGTAATGTCAGCGGCTGGAGCTTTGCGCATCGAGTTTCCGCTTGGCGCTCCGCCAGAAGCTGAAAGAAAGAGGGCTGTTGCCTATGTGGAGGACTGGTTTGATTTAGCAACAGATTTGCGTGGGTTTTATGCCATGGCGGAAACGGATCCGGTGCTGAGCGGAGTGGTCCAGCAATATTACGGGTTGCGGGTCATGGGCGTTCCGGATTTGTTTGAAGCACTCGTATGGGCGGTCATGGGGCAGCAGATCAATCTCACGTTCGCCTATACCTTGAAGAAAAGGTTTGTCGAGAATTACGGGGAATCGCTCGTTTACGAAGGCGAGCAATTTTGGGCGTTTCCAAGCGCTGAGACGATTGCCAAGCTGGACATCGCTGATTTAAGAGCGCTGCAGCTCACCGGCAGGAAAGCGGAATATATTCTTGGCATTGCATCAGCAATTGCCACCGGTGACCTGAAAAAAGAACAGCTGCTCCAGGAAACGGATATGGAAAGCTCATTATTGGAACTTCGGGGAATTGGTGCATGGTCGGCGAATTACGTTATGATGAAATGCCTTCACAGCCAATCGGCTTTTCCGCTGGCAGACGTCGGCCTGCACAATGCTTTAAAGGCGCAATTGGAAATGGACCGGAAGCCGACAATCGAAGAAATTACAGAGCTTGCGAAAAACTGGGAAGGATGGCAGGCATATGCCACATTCTATCTATGGAGGTCTTTATTATGAATGGATTGCATCACGCTGAATTTCAATCTCCCATTGGCATTGTGGAAATCGTTGGAACTGACGACGCCATCATTTCCATCCTGTTCAGTGAAAAAAACACAGTGGATTTTCCGGTCGATCCAGGCAGCCCGCAAGTGATTGTGGATTGCCAGCAGCAGTTGAAAGAATATTTTAAAGGACAACGCATGGAATTCGATTTTCCTGTTACCTCTACTGGCACCGCATTCCAGCAAAAAGTATGGGCGGCATTGACCGAAGTTCCATATGCCGAAACCGTATCATACGGAGCAATTGCCAAAGCAATCGGCAGCGACAAGGCCGTGAGAGCAGTAGGGAACGCCAACAGCAAAAACAAGCTCACCATTGTTGTACCTTGCCATCGCATCATCGGCTCTACCGGCAAACTGACCGGCTACACGGGCACGCTGACCCGAAAAGAGTGGCTGCTCCGCCATGAAAAAGAGTTTGCTGAACATGCTCAAACCCTAAAATAAACAATAATGAACCCCAGCTGATTTTGATCAGCTGGGGTTCATTATTGTTTTGCACGTGCTTTACTGTGTTTCTTACTTCACTTGCGCTTCCGCTTTTTCAGATTCATTCAAATCGACATCCACCGAAGTGACAAAATAGCGTTTTGAGTCATCCGTTTCGAGTTCGACTTTCTTTCTGTCAAACAGCGAGACAGTTTCGATTTTCTCTATTTCGCCTGTTTCAATATCTTCTTCATAGATGCGGTAGCCGATAATAGCGTCGTCACGCACCGCGTGCCAGGAGATGTTGAAAGCAGTAGCCGCCACATTTGCAGGGGGCTCTGGCGGTGTTTCTTTAACACTCGAATCGGAAACCAATTCGGCTGTAACGACCAGGCGTTCTTCATGCGATCCAATGTCGCGGTTAAAATCACCAGTGCAAGTGATCAAGTTGATCATCCGCTTGTCCGAGTTGCCGAAGATTTCTTCGATTGGTGCTTCATCGGTTTCGTAGCTGGTCAGGTTCTTCACCTCAAAAACCATCTCGCGTCCATCGGCATCCGTCAAAATTACGGTTTCCCCAACCTTTACATCCGTCAGCTCATAAAAGACAGCCGGACCCGTCAAGCTGTCGACATGTCCAGCCAACACGGCATTGCCTTTTGCGCCCGCTTTAAAGCCAGGCTCAAACCAGCCAACTTGATCTACATCTTCCGGCACACCCATTTCGCCGTTATCCAAAATGCCGGTTGGCTCGATGGCCGCTTTGACACCGATAGAAGGAACTTCAATCTGAGAAGGCTCCATGCCTTTTATGCTTTCCTGGCGTTCCCGCTGCAGCATTTGCAGCTTTTCCCGTTGTTCCGGAAGGATAGGAAACTCCGCGATCTTGTCGACATAGTTGCCGGATACCTCTTCCTCATCTGCCTCTTGCTCGGCTTGCTCAGTGGATTCAACGGGTTCAACCTTTTCTTCAACCGTTGGGCTGGCAGCCAAAGGCTCCAAAATGATGAACAAAGCGAGACATAAAATGATGGCTGTTCCCATAGTGACAAGCTGCTTCATCTGCATTTCCTCCTTTCCAATCAGGAACAGAGAGAGCCACTGGCCCTCCCTGAATTTGTTATTGCTGGTTTTTGGTTTGGCGGTATGTGATTGTTCCAGCTGCCAACAAGATCATCGTGCTTAATGTAATCCAAAGGATCATTGTATTCGACTGGCCAGCAGTGCCGCCAAGTCCTGTTGCCGGCATTTTTTCAGGTGCCGTGTTTTCAAAGTTCTCAGGGAATTGATCAACAATTGCGCCGCTCAATCCTTTGCCGATATCAAACATGATGGCATAGCCTGCACGGTATGTTTCGTAAGATGCAGCATAATCGCCTGAGACGTATTGCTGGAACGTATCCACAACAGAAGTTTCATGTGCTTGTACGCCTGCAATGGTTTCATCCAAAGGCATGCGGTCTTCCGTTGCGCCGTTCAAGAAAGTTCCTAGGTCTGTTGCAAACGTGCTGGTCAAAGTAGTTGTTGCTTCTTCGACAGCGGGCTGATCGTCAGCTGCTGCTGCAGTCACAAGGTCACCTTGTACGGAGATGTGCTGGTTGTTCCAAAGTTCAACAAATTGGTTGCTTGCTTCTTCACCGTAGACAGAAGCAAGTGCTGTCCGGAACTCTTCTGTGTTTTGATCTTGTGCCCAATCGGCAAAGTCAAAGTCCTCAGAACCATTATAGCCTTTTGTCATGCTCAATTGCGCTAAAGCGAAATGTTCAGCCGCAATGCGGTTGACTGTCGAACGGAAGTCGCCGGCTGGTGTATTCGGATCAGAAAACTGATCTGGGAACTGAGCGGAAATTGCTCCACTGATGGCGCTTCCGGCTCCAAAGATTTGCGTGAAGCCTTCCAGGTAAGACGTGTAAGCCGCTTCGTAGTCACCTTCTACATATAGATCGAATGTTTCCTGAACGAAATCTTCATGCTCGCGAAGAGCAGCAGTTGCGCCGTCTTCCGGAAGGTTGCCTTCTGTTGCGGTGCCAAGAAATGCACCCATGTCGTCAACAAATGACTGAATCTCGACTAACGCTTCTTCTTGCATGGCTTCATCGCCGGCTTTCACAGCAGCGGCGTAATCGTCCGTGCCCATGTTGTGCTTATCAAAGATTTCGACAAAAGCCGCTCCGCCTTCTTCGCCGTAAACAGATGCGATGACCGGCTCCATGTCAGCTGCGTTGGCATCAAGTGCTGCTATTGCTGCTTCTGCCGCTTCGTCTCCATCATAGACTTTCATCATGGAATCGACAGCGAGTGCGTAATGCTCCGATAACAGAGAATCCAATGTTGCGCGAAGTTCCACGCCGGTTGTTTCTGTTGGCGGCAGCTCATCTGCCAATGCGGTTGTTGCCATTCCGGGTATTAGTAACGCGGCTCCAAGTACAGGTACTAAAACTTTATTCCATTTCATAAAAACCACTCCTCATTTTTGAATTCATATAAACATAACGGAGGGGTTCAGAGATTAGATCACTTTTTTGAAAAAAAGAAACTGCACGTTAGGATAGGGAAAGCTTCTTTGGAATGGAAATCCACTGCAACAATTTGGGTGAGGTAAGATGAAGGATTGCCATAGCTGGTGATTTTAAAATGAAATCAGATCGATGCTGTAAATGGTTAAGAGTGTAATGAAACCAGCTCTTGTATAGCTGTTCAGCTGATTGATGAATAAAACTTCACCATGGAAATTACAGAGCAACAGTTGGGAGTGAGCGGATTTTGCTCACGGACAGAGGCAGTTTGCTGTGGCAAACTGTTTCCATTCGGCTCTTTTTGGCTGGAAATCGCGTTTGGCTGGTAAATAGGGTCGTTTGGACAGTATTCTGGCCGGATTGGACAGTATTTGGTGGGGAATAGACTGTATTTTGTTTGATTTGGATTGTATATCCATTTAACTGGAAATAATCATGCTAATAAAAGCTGGAAAAGCTGAAATTCAAGCCGGTTTCTCTCCTACTCAACCTAAAACTATCGATTACAGGAATCAAACTTTAATGAAAATAAAAAAACCGCCACTTTGGCGGTTTTTTCATTTAATATGAACACCTTCTGGATATTCTTATTTTACGCCAGAGCTTCTGAGGAAACTCAATAACTCATTGTTAAAACGCTCGGGTTCATCTGCGTTGATGCCATGTCCGCTGTCCTTAAATGGAACAAGAACGGAATTGGGTATTTGTTTTTCAAGTTCTTCGCCCAGTTCATAGGCACAAATTCCATCTTTTTTCCCGTGGAAAATGGCTGTTGGCACGGTGATGCCTGCCAATTCGCCGCGCAAGTCTTCATCTCTCAATGCAATTGCCGAGTTGATGGTCGAATGCGCTCCGGCTTCAAGGCCAAGCTGCTGAAACCACTGCAGGAATTGCGGTGATTTTTTCTGTTCAAAGAACATATCCGCAAATTGAGCAAGAAAAGCCGGTCGATCTTCTTTGATTTGTTTGATGATGTCATCCACTTCTTTGGGTTTCAAGTTGATCTTGAAATCGTCGCGTTGCGTGAACACAGGAGCCGCCGCTCCCATCAATAGCAATTTGTCTACGTCCTGCTGGCCAAACTTTGTTAAGAAGCGAATTGCAATGGGTCCGCCCATGGAAAATCCGGCAAGCACGAAATTTTCAAGTTTCAAGTGATCAACGACCGCTTTAACATCGCTAGCTGCTGTATCGTAATCGTAGCCTGACCACGGTTTGTCCGATTTTCCGTAGCCTCTCAGGTCGATGCCGATGAACCGGAAGTTTTGCTGCGCAAGGATGCTGATCTGCGACTCAAATGATTTGCTGTTCAGTGGCCAGCCGTGGATAAATACTACCGGCTGCCCCGATCCTACATCTTCTGCATAAACTTTCACGCCGTCTTCCACTTCAATATAATGTCCCAAAAACTTCTCCTCCTCTAATTTAAAAAATGTATTGATGATATGCTTCCCTATGCTGGCAGGAAATAAACTGCAATAGATCAAAGACTCCTTTTCAAATTTCGGCTAGCGAGCGTCCGCAAAGGATAAATGGGATGAAAAAAATTTTAGTTTACTTTGGCGCCATCAATAAAAACGTCTTCAGGATGGTGCTGAAGCTCAAACGGATTGCCGCTCCAAATGACGAAATCGGCATCTTTTCCGACTTCAATCGAACCTACACGGTTTTCCACACCCAGATGTTTTGCAGCATCGGAGGTTAGTGCGCGCAATGCCTGTGTTTCTGAAATACCGTGGTTGATGGCATGGATGGCGCTTGTCAGCAAATACTGGATGCCGATTACTGGGTGGTCTGTGGTGATCGAGCAAGGTACTCCCGCATCAAGCAGCGATTTGATCGTCGACCATTGCTTGTCCTTCAATTCGACTTTCGAGCGTGTCGACAAAGTGGGGCCGACGGAAACCCGGACATCGTGCTTAACGATGTAGTCAGCAATCTGATGTCCTTCGGTGCAATGTTCGATTGTGACATCGATTCCGAACTCGCGCTTTAAGCGCAGCACCGTGACAATGTCATCCGCCCGGTGCGCATGAACCCGGAGGGGGATTTCTTTGTTCAAGACTTTCACCAAATTCTCCATCCCGAGTTTGCGCTCTTTTTTCTCACTTTCCATGTAATTTCGCGCGTCGATCAAGTTTTCCCGCAGCAGTGCGGCCACACCCATTCGGGTAGTCGGCATTTTTCCTTTTCCACCGTGGAACACTTTCGGGTTTTCTCCGGTTGCCGCTTTCATGCCGGAAGGGGAGCGGATGACCATTTCATCAACGATATGACCTGTTGTTTTCAGCACTGACATTTCGCCGCCAATGACATTGGCGCTTCCCGGCATAACCTGAACTGTCGTGATGCCGGCCTGGCGCGCATCCTCAAAGCCTCTATCCAACGGGTTGATCCCATCGATTGCACGCAGTTGAGGGGTAACAGGGCTGCTTGTTTCGTTATGGTCTTTGCCGTCTTTCCCAATGCCTTCTTCGGTAATTCCAAGGTGGGTGTGGACATCGATGAGTCCCTGTGTGACAATTTTGCCGCCAGCATCAATCGTTTTGCAGCTGGCAGGCAATTCCAGACCTTCCCCCATGCCGATGAATTTTTTATCATCGATCAGTAAAGAAAAATTCTCGAAAATTTTGCCCTTGCCATTCCAAACACACGCATTTTGAATCATGATCATCAATAAAAATCCCCTTTCTGAATAAACTTATTAATTAGTTTACCATTATGTGGAGAGTGAGATGATGGCTTCTATTCGGAATAAACAAAATTTTCCGAAAGACTGACAGACTATTTTCAAGTAGAATAAACCTTGTAAAGAATCCAAGAAGAGGAGAATGCATATGTTTAAAGAGCAATTTTTCCAAGAACTAAAAGAGCTTGCAGCTTTGCCGGGCAGTCCCGGAAGAGAACACCAGGTGGTCAAACGGCTGGCCGAATTGCTGGAACCGCTGGCAACTGTTGAGATTGATCATATGGGCAATATCTATGCCGTCTTGGAAGGCAGTAAACCCGGGCCGACAGTATTGGTATCGGCCCATTCGGATGAAATCGGCTGCATGGTCAGCGCCATCGACAGCAAAGGGTTTCTGCGGATGGAACGGACCGGCGGTATGATGGATGCCTTGCTGGTTGGACGCAAAGTGAATGTGAACGGCCACTTTGGCGTCGTCGGTGTGAAAGCTGGACATCTGCAGACCGCCAGCGAAAAAACCAAAGTTTTGCCGATTGGCGAGATGTACGTCGATGTTGGAGCTCGCTCCAAAGAAAGAGTGCTGAAGATGGGCATTGAAATCGGGGACTCAATCACTTATATCAGCGATCTTGACCGGTTTACCAATAGCGACTTGATCTGTGGCAAGGCGATCGATAACCGCAGCTGCTGTGTCATGTTAGTGGAATTATTCAAAACCTTTCAAGATAAAGACTTTAGCGGCACCATGGTCGGAGTGATCGCGGTACAAGAAGAGGTCGGTCTGCGGGGAGCACAAATAGCCGGTTACAAGATTGATCCCGACTATGCCATCATTCTTGATACGATTGCCTGCGCAGATACCCCGGACGGCAACACATATCCGATTGCTATCGGCAGAGGGCCGGTGCTGCCCTTGTTGTCCGGTGGAGGTGCACGCGGCAATTTGATGGCTCCGCAAATGAAAGACTTGATCATCAAATATGCCGAGAGAAACGATGTGCCGATTCAATTGTCGGTTATGCCCAACGGGACGACGGATCTATCGGCAGTTCACCTGGTGAAAGAGGGCATTTTAGGGGCGGCGATCACTTTCCCGCGCCGCTATTCCCATTCGCCCATCGAAATGGCGGATTTGAAGGATTTTGAAGCTGGCTTTACTTTGCTGAAAGCGATGCTGAGAGACAGTGCTGAATGGGGAGACATGAAGTTTGTCTGATCCTGGACCAATGTTTTGGAACCACAAAAAAACCGAAGCCAGTAAAAATGGCTTCGGTTTTTTAGGGCTTTATTGCGTAATAGAGACGTTTCGCAGCTGATAGATTCCAGCTGCATCGATTTCGAATCCGGTTACGGTATCAGCGACGCCAACCAGGTAATCCTGGTGGAGAAGGTAAGCCATAGGGGCATCTTCTGCCAGCATCGCTTGCGCTTCTGCGTAAATTTCTTCGCGTTCAGCAGCTTCAGTTGAACGGCGTCCCTCATCAAGCAACGCATCGAATTCCGGGTTGTCGTAGAACGAACGGTTCCCAGGATTTCCTTTGGAAGCTGAATGGAACAGCGGGTACAGCGTATAATCTGCGTCTCCCGTAGAGTTGGACCAGCCAAGGATGAACATATCGTGATCCCCTGCAGAAGTCCGTTCAATATAAGAGCCGAATTCCATTACTTCAATGGCAACCTCAATATTCAATTCAGCAAGAGCTTCCTGTACAAGGACTGCAATTGCCTGGCGCTGCGGATTATCGTTTGTCCAGATGCTTGTCGTGAATCCATCTGCCATGCCGGCTTCTTCAAGAAGAGCCCGTGCCTCATCCATATTAAAATCAATTGACTCAACGTCTTCGGTGTAGCCGAAGATGCCAGGTGCAACCGGGCCTTGCGCGACAGTACCGACACCATCATAAATGCCGCTGATGATCGCTTCGCGGTCGATGGCATAGGAAATCGCCTGACGCACTAATGGATCATCAAATGGTGCTTTTTCGGTATTGAATCCGAGATAGGCAATACTCGCGGATTGCTCCTGTGTAATGGAGGCAACCCCTGAGTTTTCGATGCGGGACACTTCGTTTGGCTGAACCGGGTCGATAATGTGGACGTTTCCGGTTTCAAGGTCTGCTGCGCGCACCTGTGAATCAGGCACGACGCGGAATGTCACCGTGTCTACATTTGCTGGAGTATCCCAATAGTCTTCGTTTTTCGACAGGCGAATTTCTGAGCCTGGTTCCCAAGATTCAAATTTAAAGAACCCTGTACCAACCGGGTTTTCGGAAACAACCGAGAATGGATCAGCGCCTCCGGCAACCGCTTCATAATCGGCTTCAATAGATGCTGGTGAAATCATGCCGCCGCCTGCGTGAGAAAGATGGGCAAGCAATGGAGAAAAGGCATATTCCGTGGTAATCTGGACTTCATAATCACCGATCACTTCAACTTCCGAGATCATCTCATACAAGTTAAAGCGTGGAGATGCCAAAGCTTCGTCGCGAATGCGGTCCAAATTCACTTTGACGGCTTCTGCGTTAAAGGGTTCGCCGTCATGGAAAGTTACATCTTCACGAAGCTGGAAAGACCAAGTCAGCTCATCGACCGGCTCCCATGATTCTGCCAAGCCTGGAATGATTTCGCTGTTTTCATCGCGATTTACTAAGGTTTCAAAAATATTTGCCTGAATGACAGAAGATGGTACGTCATTAGCGCCATGTGGATCCAAAGAAGAAGCATCGGATAATACGGCAAGTATCAGGTCGCCGCCTTGGGTCGCCTCGCCGCTGTCCGGAGCCGGTTCATCCTCTGAACCTGCAGAGTCGTCACTGCCGCCGCCTGCGCATCCTGCCAGGAACAATGCAAGAACAAGCAATAATAAAAAAGGCCAAGCTGATTTTCTCGGTAATGCCATGTAGTTTCCCCCTGTATCTTCATATTTTGGAATATCACTCTAGACGCAATATTCTGATAACAATGATAGCATATTGTTTTTGCCAAAACAATCCAATGTCCCGCATTTTAGTAGCCAAAACATCCGAAAGGGTGGAGCAATGCGGGAGATGCCTGTGTTTCTAAACAAACTCCGAGATGTTTGCCTAAAGATTTAGCCCTCTACTTAGGTCATTTGCTTTGTTCACAACCATTGGTGAATCTATTTCCAAATCTTCGGCCGGTGTGAAAATCGAACGGCGTCTCTTCTGCAGAAAGAAAAATACAGTGTTTCCCCCTTGATAAGTCAATAAAATGGTAAGTTCTATATAGCAATTTAATATAACTTGACAATTAGGAAAAAACAAGTAAAAATTAAGTAAAACAATTTACTTAATTAGATTTGAATCATAAGTGGAGGTGGAAGGATTGGCTACAATTAAAGACATCGGAGAAAAATCCGGATTTTCTATTTCTACGGTTTCGCGCGTGCTGAGCAATGACCAAAGCTTGTCGGTGCCTGAAGAAACACGGGAAAAGATATTTGATGCAGCGGAAGAGCTGAACTATCGGAAAAAAACGGTTAAATCACTCGTGAAAAACATCGCTTTTTTGTATTGGCTGACCGAAAGAGAAGAGTTGGAAGACGTTTATTTTAAGACCATGCGCATTGAAATAGAAAAAATGGCCAAGCTTTCCAACGTGGAATTGACCACTTATAAAATAGAGGGCGGCATCAGCCAAATTCCAGATAATATTGAAGGCTTTATCGCAGTGGGAACATTTGCAGATAAAGAAATTGCACATCTGCGAAAGCTGACGCCTCATGGTGTGTTTATCGATTCCACACCGGATCCGGAGCATTTTGATTCGGTAAAACCGGATTTGGCGCAGATCACCAGAAAAACAATCGACTTTCTCATTGAGAAAGGCCACCAGGATATCGGCTTTATCGGCGGCACCTACCACAATCCAAATACAGACGGCGACGAAATGGATATCCGCGAGCAGACTTTCCGTGATTACATGGAGAAAAAAGGGCTGTTGCAGGATCGCTATGTGTATTGCCATCGGGGATTTTCAGTAGACAATGGTTATCAACTGATGACCAGCGCGATAGAAGAGTTGGGCGACCAGTTGCCGACCGCTTTTTTTATCGCGGCGGATCCGATTGCGGTCGGGTGCCTTCAGGCGTTAAATGAACACGGTATCCAAATACCGAAAAGAGTCAGTGTCGTCAGCATCAACAATATCAGCATTGCCAAATACATTTCACCGCCCCTCACTACATTCCATATCGACATGGCGGAGATCTGCAAGAATGCCATTTCCTTATTGCTCGAGCAACTGCTGGAAAAACGGGAATGCACAAAGACCTTGTACTTGGGGGCAAGCTTGATTGTCAGAAAAAGCACGAACTAGAAAACAGCCTGTAAAACAGGTTGTTTTTTATTTTCGTAAAACTTTTTACTTTTTTCAGTAAATTAATTGTTTACAGTTTTTTCTAACAATGCTATATTGAATTTCAGGAAGCGCTTTCATCAGAAACTTGGGAGAGAGTTTCGAAAATGACTTGAGAGGGTGTTTGTTCGTGAAGAAATCTAATAAGTATATTGGTTTAATGAGTGGAGTCGCATTAAGTTTGGCATTGGGTGCATGTGGACCACAGGAGAGCGGGGAAGGCTCTTCAGGCGGGGAAGCTGCTGAAGAACAGGACCGTGAACTGATTGTCTGGGAAGATATCGAGAAAGCTGACGGGATCCGAGATGCCGTGGCACAGTTTGAAGAAGAAAATGATGTAACGATCACAATTGTTGAAAAACCATATGCACAGCAGATTGAAGACTTGCGCCTTGATGGGCCAGGCGGAACCGGACCGGACGTCTTGACCATGGCGGGCGACCAAATCGGCACGGCAGTTATTGAAGGGTTGGTCAAAGAAGTAGCAGTTGAAGAAGACGTTCAATCCATTTATACGGATGCGGCTATGCAGTCACAAATGGTAGACGGAAAAGTCTACGGATTGCCGAAAGCGGTAGAGTCGACAATCCTTTACTACAACAAAGATTTGATCACGGAAGAAGAATTGCCGGCGACGCTTGAAGAGTGGTACGAGTATTCGAAGGAAACGGCAACGGGCGACCAGTTCGGATTCCTGGCGTTGTTTGACCAGATCTATTACGCACAAAGTGTTATGAGCGGCTACGGCGGCTACATCTTCGGACAGGATGCCGATGGCAACTACGACCCGACGGATGTTGGACTGAACAATGAAGGATCGATCGAAGGTGCAAATTACATCCAGAAATTCTACGATGAAGGTTTATTCCCGGCAGGAATTATCGGGGAACAGGGCATTAATGTATTAGAGTCCTTGTTCACTGAAGGAAAAGCAGCTGCAATTATTTCCGGACCTTGGAACGTGGATCCGTTCACGGATGCAGGCGTCAACTTTGGAATGGCGAAATTGCCAGAATTGGACAATGGCGAAAACATGAGTTCATTTATTGGGGTGAAAAGCTACAACGTCAGCGCTTATTCGGAAAATGCAGAACTTGCCGAAGAATTGCTGGTGTTCCTGGCAAATGAAGAAAATTCCCGTACCCGTTTTGAAGAAACACAGGAAGTTCCTGCAGTAGAAGCGTTGGCTAACGACCCAGTCGTAGCTGAAAGCGAAGTTGCCCAAGCAGTAGCGGAGCAATCCATCTTTGCCGAATTGACGCCGAACATCCCGTCGATGAATGAAGTGTGGACGCCGGCTGACTCAGCCTTGCAGACCATCGCGACAGGCAAAGCAGAACCTGAAGACGCATTAAACCAGGCTGTTGAAACAATTGAAGGACAAATTGAAGCCACTCATGGCGGCAACTGATTTGCAATAGCGAGAAATGGTGTCAAACGTTAAAACGGTTGGCGCCATTTGTTGTAAAGGCCGGTAAACAAACGGGTTTGCCGGGCCATACATAAAAAGAGGTGAGGAAAGTGCAAGCTCGTAAAATAGCCTTATTGTTATCAATTCTGCCCGGACTTGGCCAATTTTATAATAAGCAGTGGATTAAAGGACTCCTGTTTCTCGGTTTTGGCATCTCCTTTTTCGTGGTGTTCGGCGACCTTCTGAACATGGGCTTTTGGGGACTTGCCACACTCGGTACGGAAGTCCCGCGCGATAACTCAATTTTTCTTTTAGCTGAAGGTTTGATTGCGATCATCGTGACGATTTTTGGTCTTGCTTTCTACTATGTAAATTTGCGGGATGCCTATAAAAACGGCCAGCGGCGTGATGAAAACAGGCCGATGAGCTCGTTGAAACGCGATTACCAAAACTTGATCGCACAGGGCTACCCGTATTTGATCAGCGGGCCGTCGTTGTTTATCCTGATTTTCGCGGTCATTTTTCCGATTCTTTTCAGTTTTGCACTGGCTTTTACAAATTATGATTTATACCATTCTCCGCCGGCTAATTTAGCCGATTGGGTGGGATTTGATACATTCGCGAAAATTTTCACCGTCGATATTTGGCGCTCGACTTTTTTTAGTGTTCTCGGCTGGACCGTGATCTGGACGCTTGTCGCTTCCACGCTTCAAGTCGCTCTCGGCATTTTTATGGCCGTATTGGTCAATCAAAAAGATCTTCGCTTCAAGAAGTTTTACCGGACGGTACTCGTATTGCCTTGGGCAGTTCCAGGGTTTGTGACGATTTTGATTTTTGCCGGGTTGTTTAATGACAGCTTCGGCGCCATCAACAACGATATTTTGGCGATGGTCGGCATCGATGCCATTCCTTGGCTGACAGACGAAAACTGGACCAAGCTGGCGTTGATCCTCATGCAGGGATGGCTCGGCTTTCCATTTATCTTCCTGGTCACGACGGGCGTTCTTCAATCGATTCCGGATGACCTGTATGAAGCGGCCCGAATTGACGGTGCGTCGATTTTTGCGCAGTTCCGCAACATCACCATGCCGATGATTTTAATTGCCACAGCGCCAGTCATCATTACGCAGTATACGTTCAACTTCAATAATTTCAATATCATTTACCTCTTTAATGGCGGGGGGCCATCCGTTCCCGGATCCACTGCCGGAGGAACCGATATCCTCGTCTCCTGGATTTATAAGCTGACCTTGCAGTCAAGCCAGTATTCGCTGGCAGCCGCATTGACGATTTTGTTGTCTGTCTTCGTCATCGCGATTGCGCTATGGCAGTTCAGACGGACCGACGCATTTAAGGAGGGGGCTTGAAAATGAACCGAGCAAAATTTTTTCGTCTCCTGATTTCCCATGCGATTTTGATCTTTATGGCAATCATCATCATTTATCCGCTGCTGTGGACCATAGGAGCCAGCTTTAATCCCGGCAACAGCTTGATCAGCACGACGATGATTCCTCAAAATCCGACATTGGACCATTACCGGGAATTGTTTGCGGGAAGTGAAAGCCTACAGTATGTTCAATGGTATTTGAATTCCTTGAAAATCAGCTTGTTCACCATGATCGGTGCGGTCATCTGTGTGTCGTTTACCGCCTATGCCTTTTCACGGTTCCGTTTTAAAGGACGACAAAATGCATTGACGCTGTTCTTATTGCTGCAGATGATTCCTCAGTTTTCTGCGTTGATTGCCCTTTTCGTATTAGCGCAGATTCTTGGAATGATGAACAGCCACTGGCTGTTGATCCTGTTGTATATCGGCGGATTGATCCCGCTGAACACGTATTTGATGAAAGGCTATATGGATTCCATTCCGATGGATCTGGATGAAAGCGCCAAAATCGACGGCGCAAGCAACACGAGAATTTTTCTGCAGATCATTATGCCGCTATCAAAGCCGATGATCGCAGTCGTAGCGATGACTGGATTTACGGGGCCGCTTGGGGACTTTATCCTGGCGTCAACAATCCTGCGGTCGCCAGAGTATTACACATTGCCGATCGGCCTCTATAATTTGGTCAATGACGTCATGGGTGCGAGCTTTACAACCTTTGCCGCCGGCGCCATTTTGATCAGCATCCCGATCGCCATCATTTTCCTCCTGCTGCAAAAGAACTTTGTGTCAGGTTTGACGGCAGGCGGAACAAAAGGCTGACAGCAAAAACTGCAGCAACCGGAAGGAGAACATTATGCCTACAAATGAAAAAACCTATACCACCGCGGCTCGTTTCATGCTGCACGGTGGAGACTACAACCCTGACCAATGGTTAGACCATCCGGAGATCTTAGCAGAAGACCTGAAGTTGATGAAGCTTTCGGGCAGCAATACGTTCTCGTTGGGCATCTTTGCCTGGAGCACGCTGGAACCGGAAGAAGGCCAGTTTCATTTTGAATGGCTGGATAGCATTATCGACAACATCGCCAGCATCGGCGGCCGCGTCATTTTAGCGACGCCGAGCGGAGCGCGTCCAGCCTGGATGTCGCAAAAATATCCGGAAGTTTTGCGGGTCAACGAATCACGCGTTCAGCAATTGCACGGAGGGCGTCACAACCATTGCTTCACATCACCGGTCTACCGCGAAAAAACGGCCAAGATGAACCGGATGCTCGCAGAACGCTACGGCAAGCATCCTGCGTTGCTCATGTGGCATATCTCCAATGAATACGGCGGCGAATGCCATTGCGACAAATGCCAGGATGCGTTCAGAAGCTGGTTGAAAGTGAAATACGCCGACGACTTGAAAGCCTTGAACGATTCCTGGTGGGGGCCGTTTTGGAGCCACACGTTCAGCGACTGGTCACAAATCGAATCGCCGTCGCCAATCGGCGAAAACATGGTGCACGGTTTGAACTTGGATTGGAAACGTTTTGTAACAGACCAGACAATTTCGTTCTTTGAAAATGAAGTAACAGCGATCAAAGAGTTGACGCCGGACATTCCGATCACCACCAATTTCATGGCAGACACGCATGATTTAATTCCTTTCCAGAGCTTGGATTACAGCAAGTTCGCCAAGCATTTGGACGTCATCAGCTGGGACGCGTACCCGGCGTGGCACAATGATTGGGAAACGACCGCCAACTTGGCGATGAAAGTCGGCTTTATCAACGATCTGTACCGCAGCTTGAAGCAGCAGCCGTTTTTGCTGATGGAATCCACGCCAAGCGCTGTCAACTGGCATAAAGTCAATAAGGCCAAGCGGCCAGGCATGCATCTGTTGTCTTCCATGCAGATGGTGGCGCATGGCTCAGACAGCATCCTGTATTTCCAATGGCGCAAATCACGCGGCTCTTCAGAAAAATTCCACGGAGCGGTCGTCGACCATGACAACAGCGCGGAAAACCGCGTCTTTAAAGAAGTATCCAAAGTCGGCGAGACGTTAGGCAAGCTGTCCCAAGTGGTCGGAACCAATCGCCCGGCAGACGTCGCCATCCTGTACGACTGGGAAAACAACTGGGCGCTGGACCATGCCCAAGGCTACGGAAGCGAGACGAAGTCCTACCCGCAAACGTTGCAGGAGCATTACCGGACATTCTGGGAACAGGACATTCCGGTTGATGTTATTACGAAAGAACAGGATTTCTCGGGCTATAAGTTGCTTGTCGTGCCGATGCTGTACTTGGCGAGCGAACGAACAATCGCCCGATTGAAGCGTTTTGTGGCAGACGGCGGCACCGTGGTGATGACTTATATCAGCGGCATCGTCAATGAGTATGACCTAACGTATTTAGGCGGGTGGCATCAAGACCTGCGAGATGTATTCGGCATCAATCCGGTTGAAACGGATACGCTGTATCCAAGCGATCGGAATGCGGTCCATTACGGGGGACGTTCCTACGAACTGACGGATTACGCGACGGTGTTAGAAAACCATTCAGCGGATGTCGTCGGAACGTATGAACAGGATTTTTATGCGGAAACTCCAGCGGTGACAAGCAACCGCTATGAAAAAGGGGAGGCTTATTATATTGGCGGCCGTTTGGAAGAGCAGTTCCACCGCGATTTCTACCAAGGGTTGATCCGCGAGTTGTCGCTCCAACCGGTATTCCCGATTGCACACGGTCCCGGCGTTTCGGTCCAGGTACGCCAGGATGCAGCCCAAGACTACGCATTCGTCATGAATTTCACCGAGCAGGAGCAAACCGTGTCGATTGATGCGAAAGCTAAAGACTTGGTGACCGGCGAGGACTTGTCTGGCGAGCTGGCATTGGCGAAGTATGAAGTGCGGATTTTGGCGGTAAATGGCTAAGGAGAAAACTTTTATTGCTGAAAAATGAGGTCGGCTAGTAAAAAGGCCTTTTGGAACGTATTTAGACTGCTGTGGAACGTAATCGAGCCACTTTGGAACGTATTTCGCACGCAACAGAACGTATTTGGGGTTTTATAGAACGTATGTCCAATTATTCGGGAATTAGTCTTGCGATAACAACTGAAATACAGAATATAGTTTTACAAAACCCCTTATATAAATGTCTATGGCACCCGCTCTTAATAGAAATTCTGTTGAGCGGGTGCTTTTTAACAAATTCCAACTGGTTCTGGTTGTAAAAGGGTTCTCAAAATCCTTTTTGACAATAAATCAAAGGATGTGGAAAGAAGATGACAAAGAGTAGAAAATGGAAAGCTTCACTTGCGGCTGCATCTGCAGCTGTGATGGTGATGGGTTCTCTAGGTTTGAGCAATACACTAGCAATGGCCGCAGAACCCGAACCGGTACAAACTGATATTTTCGTTGAGCGCGTGCCTGGAATTGATGACGATTTTATTAAAGGCGTCGATGTGTCCAGCATACTTGCACTGGAAGACAGCGGAGTAAAGTTCTACAACGAAGCCGGGAAGAAGCAGGACATCTTCAAGACATTAGAGCAATCCGGCGTCAATTATGTCCGAGTGCGCGTTTGGAACGACCCGTATGATTCGGAAGGAAACGGTTATGGCGGAGGCAACAACGATGTGGAAAAGGCGATTGAAATCGGCAAACGAGCGACTGCTAATGGCATGCAGGTGCTGGTGGATTTCCATTACTCCGATTTCTGGGCAGACCCTGCCAAGCAGCAGGCGCCAAAAGCTTGGGCAGACTTAAGCTTTGAAGACAAGAAAACCGCGCTTCACGATTTTACCGAAGACAGCCTGCAAGCGATGATTGATGAAGGTGTTGACATCGGCATGGTGCAGATCGGAAACGAAACAAACGGCGCCATGGCAGGTGAAAGAGACTGGAACAACATGAGCGAGCTGTTTAACGAGGGAAGCCAGGCGGTCAGAGAGCTTGATCCGGAAATTTTGGTCGCGCTGCACTTCACCAACCCGGAAACTGCGGGAAGATATGCATCGATCGCGCAAACACTTGAAGACAATAAGGTGGACTACGATGTCTTCGCCAGCTCGTATTATCCATTCTGGCACGGCACATTAACGAATTTGTCTTCGGTCCTCAAGAGTGTAGCGGATACGTATGGCAAAAAAGTCATGGTTGCGGAAACTTCATATGCCTACACGGCAGAAGACGGCGATGGCCACGAAAATACCGCACCGAGAAGCACCGGCCAAACCTTAGACTATCCAATTACGGTTCAAGGGCAAGCACATGCGGTCAGAGATGTGGCGGCGGCTGTTGCAGAAATAGGCGACGCGGGACTCGGTGTGTTTTACTGGGAACCGGCTTGGATTCCCGTAGCGCCTGACAAAAAGCTGAAGAAGAGCAAAATGCTTTGGGAAAAATACGGTTCAGGCTGGGCGACAAGCTTTGCTGCGGAATACGATCCTGAAGACGCCGGCGAATGGTACGGCGGCAGTGCAGTCGACAATCAGGCCCTGTTCGATTTTAACGGCCGTCCGTTGCCATCTTTGAATGTTTTCAAATACTTGGAGACAGGGGCAGCAGCTCCATTGCAAATTGACGAGGTAAAAGATCTCACCATCTCAGCTGTTGCGGGAGAGGCAATTGCGTTGCCCCAAATGGTGACTGTCACTTACAACGACAGAAGCGAAGGCTCAGCGCAAGTCGCTTGGGATGAAGAAGCATTGCAGCAGGCAGTCAACAGCGGCGCCGGCAGTTATGTGATCAATGGAGAACTGGAAGACGGCCGGACGGTCAAAGCGAACCTGGAAATCTCTCCAGAAAACTTCGTGAAGAACCCAGGATTTGAAAGCAGCGACCAGAGCGTATGGGAGATCACCCACCGAAACGGTTCGGCTGCTCACACGAGCTATCAGAACAAAGCATCGGATGCCAAATCTGGAAACTATTCGCTGCATTTCTACTCAGCAGACCGAGTCGATTTCCAGGTTGAGCAAACCATTACGGGTTTGGAGCCTGGCTACTATAAGCTTTCTGCCTTTTTGCAGGGCGGAGACGCCGAGAATTCCGAGATGTACATTTACGCTGAAACGGCAGGCGAGCGTTACACGATGGATATCTCTGTAAACGGGTGGGCTAACTGGAGCCAGCCGGAACTGGATGGAATCCTTGTGGAAGACGGAACGGTGACGATTGGCGGAAGCGTGAAAGCGGATGGCGGCGCCTGGGGAAGTCTGGATGACTTTTCTTTGTTCCGGGTACAAGATGCCGAATCGGCTAATCAATAATTGAACGTCCAATCTGGAAATACAGCATTGATTCGCGGGGGAAAACTGCTTCAAATTTTGTTGGGAAATGAGTTTGGACAGTAAAAGGTGGTATTTGGACAGTATTCGCGCAGTTTTGGACAGTATTTGGCGCAGTACGGACAGTATTTAGCCCATTTTGGACGGTATATCCAAAAAGATGGAAAAAACCAAGCAGATTCTCGAATAATCGGCATGGAACACCAGATTTTCAAGAAACATTTCATATAAAAATTGAAAAAACCGCCGATTGGCGGTTTTTTTGTTATTTAGCGCGAACGTCTTCAAAAGCATCCAGCTTTTGGACATCTTCTGGAGAAATGGTGAACTCCAGTTGGCTATTTTCGATGATGCGTTCTTTATTCGTTGATTTCGGGAGTGGCAATGTGCCGTGCTCCAGACAATAACGGATGCACAATTGAGCAGGCGTTACGCCATATTTAGCAGCCATTTCTTTGATGTCAGGGCTGTTCAAGATCTGTCCGGTTGCCAGCGGCGAATAAGCTTCGACAACAATGTTATGCTTTTTGCAGAACTCAAGCAAGCCCGCTTGGTCGCGGCCGATATAGAACGGAATTTGGTTGGCCATCGGCACGATGTCACAGGCATCCAAAAGTGCCTGGATATCCTTTTCTGAGAAGTTGGACACGCCGATTGCGCGGATTTTGCCGTCTTTGTATAGCTTCTCCATCGCTTTCCACGATTCGATATTGCCTTCGGTGCAATCCTTGCCGATTTCATCCCAAGGCCACGGCGCATGAATCAAATAAAGATCCAAATAATCAACACCAAGATTTGAAATGGTTTCTTCAAAAGCTGCAAGTGTCACGTCATAGCCTTTGATTTGAGCCGGAAGCTTGCTGGTGATAAAGACCTTTTCCCGGGAAATATTGAAGTCATGAATCGCTTTGCCGACGTTTTCTTCGTTCTGATAGGCCAGCGCTGTATCGATATGCGTATAGTCATTTTCCAAAGCAGTCGTCACTGCTGCGTAAGCTTCTTCGTTCGGAATCTGCCAAGTGCCGAATCCGATATCGGGAATTTCAACCCCGTTGTGGAAAGTGAAAACCTTGTCGTTTGCCATAGAAAAAATTCCTCCCCTTTGCTTATGGTTCTTCCTTATTGTACGACTTTTCTGGCAACGGGGTCCAGAGTTTAGGATGCTCTAAACCACGAAAGCTTCGGAATAAGAAACTTCCTGCAATCCCACGCGTAAATATAGAAACAGGGAAATAAAAGGAGGCGGCTGAACGTGTGGCCAACTATTGCAACCCTACTGCTCCTCATCTTTATAGGATTTGCAGTCAATAAATTATTCAAGAAAGTGAAACAAACTCCTGACACAGATCCCAAAAGCCTGGTAACTTCGATCTGCTTTCTGCTGATCGGTGTGATCAACCTAGCAGGCTATTGGCTTGGATTCCTTGGAGTAGTCTCCATGGCGCTGACCGTGGCACTGTTGATCACCGGTGCTTATTTTACCCGCTACCTGAAAAGAGACAATGCAAGATATTCAAAATAAAGAAGGAGTGTAAAGATGCCAAGCTGTGAAAACTGCGGACGAAAATGGACGTGGAAAAGGATTGTTTTAAAAACCTTAAAGCTTACGAATAAAGCAAACTGCCCATACTGTGGGCAAACACAATACATTGTAGCGAAGTCGAGAAAGGTAACACGAATATACAGTTTCCTTCCAGCTTTTATCATTATTGTGTCGGCAATGATTTTTGATTTAGATGGATGGGACATTTTATTGCTTACGCCGATGTTAATTCTAATGGCCCTGTTCGTGTATCCGTTCTTTATGAAACTGTCCAAAGACAATGAAGCTGGGCTGTTAAGGCGGGAAGCTGCACCCAAAAAATAAACGATCCAGCAATCATAAGAGCTTTGCCGCAAGTGCCCCCAACTTGCGGCAGAGCTCTTTTTAGCGATTAGCTGGAACATCATTTTCAGAATTTTTTGTTGAAACGATTGACAACTTCGAAGCAAATTTGTTACTGTGTATGTGAGTATATACAGTGTAACAGTAGAAGAGGAGTGATCACCTATGCACACATGGAAACAAGCGGCTTGGCTGGCGGGTTTTGAACTAAAGGCAAGAATGAAGCGTTCGTTGCTCATGTTGGCTTTTTACACAATCGTCGGTTTTATTTTTCTAACATCATTTGATAATTACCTGGCAGACAACTTTTATGCGTTTGATTTATTGTTTTTGCTGCTGTTCATTATGTTTCCGGCCTGGATGAAACCGAAAATATTCCAGATGCAGAAAATGGACGGGGATTTATGGGCTGTTCCTGCAGTCATTATGCTCCAGCAGCTGCCGGTTCCAAAAGCGGTGATTGTCAAAAGCCGCTTCATCATCCACAGTGTGTATTCTTTTCCGTACCAGTTAATGTTACTCGTCATGCTGTTGGTTGTGTCTCCCGGTTTTCGGGAAATGATCACGCCGTTGAGCTACACGGCTTTTGTCACCATTTGGCTGGCGGTTTCAGTCGCACTGGGCTTTGCCATGGCGGCAAGTGAAGCAGGCGGAACATTCGAAACGAAACTACTGGCCAAATCGATGATTTATCTTGTGCTCGGCATTGCCGTTTTTTACGCCGCTTTTCAGTGGCTGGCAGAAGAAGGCCTGATTTACTGGACAATCGGACTGGCTCAAAACTGGCCGCTGCTGTCCATCGGTGTTTCCCTGTTGGTCATCTATGCGGGATGGAATTACTGGCAAAGGGTCATGAAAAAAGATATTGAAAAAGCGGATTTCTTATGAAAGGGGGGCCTGGTCTTGCTGCCGATACGCTTATCCAAAGAATCGCGTGAACCCATTTACCATCAGATTGAAAAACAATTGAAGGCATTGATTGCAGGCGGCCATCTCACTGCCGGAACGCCGCTGCCTTCCATCCGGGCCCTGTCAAAAGACCTTGAAATCAGCGTCATCACGATACGTCGCGCCTATCAGGACCTCGAAGCACAGGGCTTTATCGAAACCGCCCACGGCAAAGGCACGTATGTAGCGGAAATAAAAAACGCATTAAAGCAGGAAGTGAAAACGGCTTCGGTTTCTGAAAGCTTTGAACGGGCCATCGAGACTGCCCGCAGCTACGACTACAGCGATGAAGAAATGACAGCGATCTTCCATGCAATTCTGGAAAAGCGCAAGAAAGGAGAATAAGCGATGCCTTCATGGATAGAAATAAACGCTCTGCAAAAAAACATGGACGATTTTCAGCTGGGGCCGATCAGTTTGACAATCGAGCCCGGGACAATCACCGGACTGGTCGGCAACAATGGCTCAGGAAAAAGCACCTTGCTGAAACTGGTCATGAATTTGGCGAATGCCGATGCGGGAACGATCGAAGTTTTTGGCGAAACCGTAGCGGGCAAGGACGAAAGCTGGAAACAGAAGCTTGCCTTTCAACCTCAAAAGATCATCGGGTGGGATGCTTATACCGGCACGACGCTGAAAGAAATGATTTCTTCTTTATATGGAGAGTGGGATGAAGCCCTGTTCGAGCAGATGGTTAGGCTGTTTGATATTCCGCTGGACAAACGGTTCGGCAAAATGTCACAAGGCATGCAGCAAAAGCTGAGCTTGGCACTGGCGCTGCCGCGAAATACAGAAGTCTTAATTCTTGACGAGCCGACGGCATTTCTCGACATTCCGTCCAAACGGCATTTCATGGATTTGCTGATCGACTGGATGGACGCTAAAGAACGGGCCGTCATCATCACCAGCCACCAGACAGATGATTTGCGGAAACTGGCGGACTACCTCTTCGTCATGAGAGATGGCAAGGCGATTGGCCATTTCGAAAAAGAAGCGCTGCTGGAAAGCTACCGGCGCTACTGGCTCGATGGAGTACCTGGTGATTCGGTCCCCGGAGAAGTGTCGCGAGACCGCCAGCAGCTTGTATCTGAAGATCCCGCTGCTGCAGAACATTATTTTGCGGTCCAAAACATCACGGTAATCGATCACGCCGCACTGGATTTAGAAGAAATTATCGATCTGTTACTCAAGTAACCCAATCTTGAACAAGAAAGGATGAAAGCAAGTGGAGACGATGCTGACTGTAGATAATTTAGGGAAGTCTTTCAAAGACAAAAAAATCGTATCGAATATTTCATTTGAAGTGAAAAAAGGCGAGATCATGGCGCTGCTCGGACCAAACGGAGCCGGGAAATCCACCACCATCCGCAACATCATGGGCATCATGTATCCGGATGAAGGGACCATCACATTCCGGGACAAAGGAAAGAAGGATATTCCGCGCAATAAAATCGGCTATTTGCCGGAAGAACGCGGCTTGTATAAAAACGTCAAAGTCATGGACATCCTGTTGTATTTGGCGGAACTGAAAGACTACCCGCTGGACCGCGCGAAAGAACGTGCGCTTGAGCTGTTAAAAAAATTCGACTTGGAAGGAAAAGATAAGGTGTCGGTGGAAGAATTGTCAAAAGGCATGGGGCAGAAAGTCCAGTTTATCGCCGCTATTCTTCACGAACCGGAACTCTTGATCCTTGATGAACCTTTTTCCGGCCTAGATCCCGTCAGCCAGGAATTGTTCAAAAACGAAATCCGCGGCTTGGCGCAAAACGGCACGGCGATTTTGCTGTCGTCTCACCAAATGAACCTGGTCGAAGAAATGGCCGATCGGCTGTTCCTGATCCACCGCGGCACAAAAGTGATTTACGGACCGCTGGATGACGTGAAAAAGCAATACGCCAATTTCAAATGCACCATCCACGGCGTGAATGAACGGAGTTTATTGGAAAGCCTGCCTGAAGTCGAGCGTGTCGAGCAAAACGAAGAAACGGCGGTGCTGTACTTGTCCAAAGACGTACAGCCGGCCAATTGGCTGAAGAATCTGCCTGCGCAGCTGGATGTCCAGGAATTATCCATCGACCGGATTTCCCTCCATGAAATATTCATCGACATCGCAACAGATAAAAATCTCTTGAAGAGAGAGGAGAATTTGGATGCGTAATACGAAGAAAGTCGCCAAATGGGAAATCAAACGGAATATGAAAAACAAAACATTCCTTATCGGTTTGTTTATATCGCCTATTCTGTTTCTGGCATTTTACCTCATTCCCGACCTGTTCAATAACTCTGATGAGGACGCAGTGTCGACAACGGTATTTGTCAACGACCAGCTGGGCGTCTATGAAAATCTGGAAGCGACAGTCCAGCAAGCTGGAGCCGAATGGGAACTGCAGCCAACCGATATTTCGGAAGAGGAAGCTGCAGGGGCACTCGAATCCGAAGAGAACAGTGCGTATGTCTTTATCGATGAGCGGGCATTTGACGGAGGCGTCTTGCCGGTTTACCAAAGCGAGGAAATCAGTCCCGATTTTATAAATGAAGTGCAGTTGCTGGGGGCTCCTTTGCAGGCGATGCAAATTGAAGAGCTCGGATTGACGCCTGAGGAAGCAAGCGTTATTACCCAAGGTGTTGTGTTTGAAGAAGCTTCGCCCGATGCATCTGCAGAAACTGAAGCAGGGATGGATGACGCCTTCCTGGAGCGCATCGTACCGGGCATATTTGCGGCAGCCGTCTTGCTGTCGATCGTCTTTACAGGCATGGCGATTTTCCAAAGTGCATCTCAAGAGAAAAAAGACAAAATCGCAGAAATTATCTTGTCTTCTCTGACTCCAGGTGAGCTGATGCAAGGCAAGATTATCGGGTATTTTGTGCTCGGCATCATTCAAGTGCTCGTCTTTATTGTGCTGGTGCTGCCGGTTCTGGTCTGGAAAATCGATGTGCCGATACTTGAGTATTTATTCGTGCCGGAATTGGCATTGATGTTGGTAATCGCAGTATTGGGCTACTTATTGTTTGCCGCTCTTTTCGTCGGCATCGGGGCCACAATGGCAGACATTTCGACTGCTGGAAACTTCCAAGGGATGATCATGATGCTGCCGTTTGCAGCGTTGATCTTTGTCGGACCGGTGTTTAATGACCCAAGCGGCATCTGGGCACAAGTCGGTTCGTATATTCCGTTCACTTCGCCAGCGATCCTGATTCTCCGTTTGTCGCTCCTTGAAGAGTGGCCGTGGATTGAAATCATCATCGGGTTGGCAATCCTCATTGTTAGTGTCTGGGTCTTCATGAAGCTGGCCGGGAAAATATTTAAGATTGGTATTTTGATGTATGGCAAAAATGCGACACCAGGCGAAATTTGGAAATGGATCCGCGCCTAGAAATATAAATACTTCCATTTGAAAAAGGGGTCTGTCCCATAAGTCCCTAGAATAAAACCACTGGAGAAAAATGATTGATTTTTCTCCAGTGGTTTTGCTTTGTATACGGTTTTCTCTGAAAGTAGTTTGCGGGTCTAAGCCTTTTTTGGATTTTATTTGAAAAGAAGAATTATTTTATTCCATTTATAGAGTTTATTGTCCAAGTTGAGTGAAATACACTCCAAATGCGAAAAATACAGTCCAAACTCATGAAATACAGTCCAAACTCGGCATAATACTGTCCGCGGGCTAAATGTTTCCGGCATGAGGTAGTTGGCGGTCTTTAAAACTGCCTAGATGGGTTATCTTCGAGCCAGCAAACAGTTTTGGAGCGATCGACGGAGGACCGATTCCAGTAAACTCTCTGAATTTCCGATTGCTGATGGTCTTTTTGACCAAGGTCCCTTTCGTTACATATTGGCAATGGTCTATCTTAGACCCGGCTTTCTCTCAGGTGCTATTTAGGATTTCAGTCTGTTAATCTCCTGCGTCAGTTCAATAAACCGCTGGTCAAGCGCTGCATAATCCTTGTCTTTTGCGGTCATGAAACTCAGTTTCCCAAGGACTTCCTGCCGTTCCGTTTCAAGTCGCATCAGCAATTCCTCATTTTCGTCCCGTTCCGGAGCGGGTGCGTCGAGTTGTTTCTCTATGCGGTGATCTGCAATGACCAGCTTGCTGGTGGTCGTTCTTTCCCGAAAAGCCTGATCATGGGAGACGACCAGCATCGTGCCCGTATACTGCGCAAGCGTCTCCTCGAGCTGCTTACGCGACGGCAAGTCGAGGTGGTTGGTCGGCTCGTCCAGAATCAGCGCGTCCCGTTCCTCCAGAATATAGACCATCAACTTGCACTTGATGCGTTCACCCATGCTCATGGCGCCGATCGGTTCTTTCCACTGCGCGGCCGTAAAGCCGAGATGCTTCATCAAGTTCTGGACTTTGCCGCGCGCTATGAACGTCTCTTTGTAAAACAGCTCACCCGGCGTTTTCTCGAGCGGCAAGTCAAACACTTCCTGCGTCAAGTAGCCGATGCTCGCAGAAGGGGACAGCCAAACACTACCCTCCGCAGGTTCCTGCCCGAGCAGGATTTTCAATAAGGTCGTCTTGCCGCTGCCGTTTGCGCCTTCAATGGCGACTTTTTCCCCGTGCAAAATAACGAAATTCACTTTTTTAAACAGCAGTTTGCCGCCGAACGCTTTCGACAGATCTCTCACTTCGAGAAAATGCTTGCCGGTTTTATGCGTGGCGTTCATCGAGAAGCTGACTTCGTATTCAGGTTCGGGCGCTTCTGCGTGGATCTTGTCCAACTCTTTTTCCAGCCGCTTCTGCTTGGATTTGACCTGCTTGTCCATGCGTTTGGCTTTCATCCGGTAATGTTCTTTATAGCCTTCCTGCGTGGTCGATTCGTCATGGGCTTTATGCGACCAGGAAGTGAGCACGTCCATCTGCGATTCGATGCGCTCCACCATCTTTTGCTGCTTGTCGTATTCGCGCTGCTGGGTCAACCGTTTCTGCTGCCGGGCTTCCGTATAGCTGGTGTAATTGCCGATGTGTTCGATCAGTTTATGGTTTTCGAGCGACCAGATTTTCGTTGCAACTGCATCCAGAAAGTGGCGGTTATGCGACACCATAATGATGGTGCCCGGATACTTGCGGATTTGCGCCAGCAACAGCCTGATGCTATCGCTGTCCAAATGGTTGGTCGGCTCGTCCAGCAACAGCAGTTGGGCATTCCGGGACAAACCAGCAGAAAGCCGGGCTTTCAGTTTTTCCCCTCCGCTGAGAAGCGGGAAGTCATGTTCCGGCACGTGCCATTTTTTCAGCAGCGCGCTTTCGGAAGCCGTGACTTCGCTGAACGAGTGCGTTTCCGTTTCTTGTTCCACAAATACGGTGTCGATGTTCGGCTGGAGCCAGTGGATGTCGCCTGTTGATGGCTCCAATTCACCAGCAATCAGCCGAAGCAAGGTTGACTTACCGGCTCCGTTTTTGCCGATGATGCCGATGACCTCGCCTTGCTGAACGCTTGCGTTGACCTTTTCGAAAATCACCGTGTCCATCAATTCAAAGCGGACATCTTGCAATTTCAGTAGTTCTTTCATCCAATCAATCCCTTCGGTTCAGGGAGAACTAAAAAATCCTCCCAAATAAATTTGGAAGGATTAGCCGTATGGTGCCCGATCGAAACAAGCCATTAGCTTACAATGGCTCGACAGTTTATCAAGATGTGGGCAGACTAATCCTATTTTGCATGAGTTGAAATTATAAATTTCAGCCGCTAAAACAAGATTAGTTACGCATCGTCCACCCATCAGCCTTTCTGTCGTTTGATAAGGCCAGTATAGCACAGGATTTACGCCGTTTACAGCAGAAAACACGAAGACTTCGGGAGTCAGCTTTCAAAAATATAGGAAAGCATCCGTTTTGCCCTTGCAGCCAAAGGGTAACCAAGTATTGTCCAATATAAAAAACAATGCATCTAAACGAGGAGGCAATTATGGAATATATATATTTAGGAAACTCAGGTTTGCGTGTTCCGAAGTACATACTCGGGACGGTCCCTTTCAGTGGAACAAACGGTTTTGAAGCAGCGGGCAACATCGATGAAAAGCTGGCGCGCCGGATGGTCGACATGTCGCTGGAAGCTGGCATCAATATGTTCGATACCGCCAATCTGTATTCAAAAGGGGATGCGGAGCGCGTTTTAGGCGCAGCCATTAAAGGACGGCGCGACGAACTGTTGCTGACATCGAAAACTGGCTTTCACATAGACGAAAATAACCCTAACGCTAGAGGAGCTTCACGAAGCAACATCCTGACGTCCATTGAAGGGTCGCTCGAGCGACTCGGCACAGACTATCTCGATGTCTATTTTGTCCACTTGTGGGACGGGCAGACGCCGGTCGAGGAAACGGTGGAAGCGATGACCAGCCTCGTGAAGTCCGGCAAGATTCGCCATTGGGGCGTATCGAACTACAGCGGCTGGGCCTTGGCCAGAACGTTTACGGTCGCGGAACAGTCCGGCAACATCCCGCCGATCACGCAGCAAATCTACTACACACCCGAAGCACGGGAAGCGGAATACGAACTGCTTCCGGCCGGCAGCGAGCTCGGCATCGGTTCGATGATCTGGAGTCCGCTAGGCGAAGGGCTCTTGAACGGCAAGATCGGCCGCAACAAACAAGCGCCTGAGAACACACGCCAAGGCGCCGGATGGCCAGAGCCTTGGGTGCAGGACCAGGAGCGGCTGTACCAGGTCATCGACGCCTTGGAAGAGGTCGCAGCCAACCATAACGCTTCGGTACCGCAAATCGCCTATGCATGGGTCCGTGACCGTCCGAACGTCGGACCAATCGTCATCGCAGCCCGCAACGAGGAGCAGCTGAAAGAAAACATCGCGTCTTTTGAAATCAAGCTGACGCAAGACGAGCACGACCTGATCGAATCCACTGCGCGTCCGGTGCCGATTTATCCGAACTGGCACCGCACCATGAGCTCGTTTGACATGAGCAGTCCGTCTGAGAAGACGTATTTGGAAGGGTATAAGAAGTCGATGGGGATAGAGGAATAAAAAAAGATTAAGAAAAGGCACCTATCCTGAGCTTAGGTGGCTCTTGGGATGGGTGCGTTTTTGTCTTTTTAAGGCTTGTTCTGAAGAAAAAGAAACTACAGGGGAAAATCACTAATTCAACTAAGCAGCTTTCAGCTTACTGATTGACTCCTAAGACGATCCAGGCAGATCTTTTATTACTCCCTGCTCCTCAATTCGTCCTGAAGATAATCTGCAAAATCAAGCCAAGTTGCCTCATCTGTGATTATGCCTGAATTTCTGCACTCGTATATTTCACGGATGTATTTTCTCAAATCGAACTCTTTTACACTGCTGATATTTTCTTTGATGGTGCCAATTACCAGTACAGAGGCATCTGAACTGCTGCCTAATGCATATCTAAAAGCGAAAAACAGTATATCATTAGTGACTGCTAATCTCTGTTCCATTCTGTTTCCTCCTCAAGTTTAGCTTTAATTTCTTGAATGATTCTATTTTCTTCTATGGGTGCTTGTATTTCTCTTCTACCCTGACTCATTAAACTTCAACCTCTAAAAACGGCTGATTATATTCGGTTTATTGAGAAGAAAGATAAAAAAGTAAAGAAAAGATCATATAAATATTATGAATTTGTGGAGTTAACCTATACAGTAGAGCATAGTAGAATTCTTGCAACCAGTGCTTGTGGCTTTAGAAGAGGAATTTAGGAGGCTACAAATTAAAGGCGCTCGAAGCAGCGTTTAAAACTTTTATAAGATCTTGAACATCTAATCGTACATAAAAGGCTGTCCCCTTGAACATATAAAAGACGTCTGCAAGTGTGATTATCTATTTAAACCCTACTGTCCCAGTTTTTTGGTTGTACCTGATCGTATGAAAAGAAGAAGTAATTGCATATCAATTGGAGGAAATAACATGAATAAAGAGTTTCACTCATTTGGCTGGTACGCGTCTAAAGTATCGCCGCATCTGCCCAAAAAAGCATTTAACCGGGTTCCGGGCCGTTTACTTGGCGGACTCGCCTATCTACTTATTACAATCGCAGGAATGTTGGCGATTGGCCTATATGATTTACCCTTTCTTGCGAACATCGCCATCTCATTTGTAATCGGAGCGAGTTTTGCCGCAATGGGATTCCTGGGGCATGAAATCCTACACGGAACGGTAGTGAAAGGAGCCGGATTGCGCAATTTCCTGGGAGCTGTTTTCTTTTTCCCTCTTCTAACGGGGCCGCTGCTATGGCGCAAATGGCATAACGTGACCCACCATGTTCATACGCAGCATGAAGAGAAAGATCCCGATACGTGGTTGTCAAAAGAAGACTTAGACAAAAAGCCTGCGCTGAAACTGATCTACCGATTGCCGTTTTCAGTCCGTGCATCTCTGGAGTTTTTCGCTTTGTGTTTTACATTCACACTGCACTCGACTAAAATATTTTTCGCTTACATTAAGGAGTTTCAGCCTGAAAAACGCAGGGCAGTCTGGTTCCAGTTTTTATTGCCGTGGGTTTCCTGGATAGGGCTGATTTTCTTTGTGGGAATAACAAACTGGCTGTTTATATTTTTGATCCCACATTTAATTGCGAATGCAATTGTCATGGGATACATTTCGACTAATCACCGGTTGAATCCACTCGTTCCGGTAAATGATCCACTGGCCAATACCTTATCGGTGACGGTTCCGCGGTGGGTTGACGTATTGCATTTTAACTTTTCCTATCACACCGAACATCACATCTTTCCGAGTATGAGCTCGAAGTATTATCCTTTGGTCAAAGAACACATAAAGGATAACTGGCCAACTCGCTATCACGAGATGCCCATGTCGAGTGCTTTAAAAGCATTATGGAAAACTCCCAGAGTCTACTACAATGGGAAAGACTTAATCGATCCTCAGGCAGGTTTGGCCTATGGATCGCTCGGGAATGGTCTGAATCCAGAAGCAATTAAGCCGCGGCCGATGAATGGCAGCGGTAGTAGAGAGGGAATAAAACAAGCTTAAAGTTCTGAAGGGGCTGTCCTCAAAGGTCATGAAAAATGACTTTTGGGGACAGCCCTTTTGTGATTCTTTTTTTAAAATAACGGGCTGACTTCCTTTGCGGCGCCAGCTAAACCTGGCAGTGTCTTCTGAAATCGGGAGGTGGAGCTCTAAATATGAATAACCACTTTAGTAAATATCTTAGTATAATCGGATTTTTATGCATTCCCAAATAAGCTAGGGCTGACGCAGCGATCGCTGGACAATGAGCAGGTCGATGTCTCAGTCGCCTTTGAAACAGACGCTACCATCAGAAGCTACGACCTGATCGTTTTGGAAGAAGAATAGGGTATTAAAAGTTTAATATAGTAACGGATGAAGAAAACGCATCAATTCTGGGATGGAAACAGTTCTAGGGATGGTGCGTTTTTTTCGATTGCAAAGATAAGTTTATGCTAATGGAAATTCAAACCTTTTGTTTAATTGTATCGCCACCGAGTAAGAAAATGACGGAAGCGTTTTGAATCAAGGTGTGAGCATCTTCTTTTTGAACGCCATAATTGATTAAATGATAGTCATCAAATAAGATGCCAGCATGATTAAGCCACGAGCGCTCAGCTGCACCATCTACTTCATCATCTAATGGATTTGAGCTAATCATAATGAGCGATTTTCTATCTGTTATATCCTCCCGCAACACTTCACTCAGATGCTCAGGAAAAAAATTGTTAAACCAACCTAAATAGTAGTGAGTGTTCATAAATACCTCCGTAACAAATTATAAACAACAGTAATTTACTGCGTTGCCCCTTTTTGTTCAATGCCCATTTTTTCTTCTGTTGAGCCAATTCTCTCGTGTTAACTTCATATTAATAGAGTCAATCCAGTTGCCTTCGAACTCCCAATCGTTTTTATCAATGCTCGATTGTACAAAGCCAACCTTTTCGTAAACATAATGTGCCCGTGGATTAAAGTCGAAAACACTTAAAGTTAATTGAGCGAGTGTCGTCTTTTTAAATACATAATCAATGATGAGTCGAGTTGCTTCCGTTCCTAATCCTTGATTTCGTCCTCTCGGTCCAATGAGAATTCTGAAATTCATGCTATGATTTTTTTCATCGTATGCATTGATTACGACTTCTCCTACTAAGAAGCCCTTGGATTGGTCAATAATCGCAAGATCCAAGCGATCAGTTTGTTTATTTCTTGTATTGTACCAATGGAGTGTTGCTTCCCGATTAAAATCCGAACTGCTTCCCGTCAATTTTAATACTTCCGGGTCCTTTAAACATTCCTCTATAAAAGGAAAATCTTCATTTTTAAACGGTCTAAGAATAACTTTATCTCCTGCTAATAGGGGTTTATTACCTAGATCGACCATTCCACTAACACGCCCTTCATTCCATTTAATTTCCCTTTACGGCTCAAGCGAGGGAGGCAGCAATCGTTCAAAAAGGGTCCGTTAATTGAAGTTTACCCTTTCTTAATCACATCTTTAGTTAAATTAGTAAGCCAGCCAGAATATCACCATTATAATTGTTAAAAAAGTTCAAATGGTTTAAAGTTAGAAAAACACCTAAAGGAGAAAAGATAATGTTAAATTCAGATTTGGATATACGCTTAGAACCGCGACTTAAAGAATTATATCAATTACATAAGGAACGCTCTGCAAATATTGACTGGAGCTATCACGAATTTATACCATGGGACAAGGCCATGTCCTTTAAACGAGTTCCTTGGGAGGAGAGTCAAGTAACTCTTCCAAAAGGTGTAATTATTGCCGTAGAAACAGCATTACTTACAGAAGTAAATTTACCTTGGTATACTTCACATTTGGATTATACATTTAAAAATTCAATGGAAGTAATAAATGATTTCGTACGCACTTGGACGGCTGAAGAAGACCAGCACTCTAACGTACTTGAAACGTATTTATTGGTGACACGAAACGTAAATCCCGCAAGATTGCATGAATTAAGAAAACGAGTAGTTGAAAGTGGCTGGTTTCCAGATTTCACTAATCCTCTAGCAACCATGGCTTATACTACTTTGCAAGAGTTAGCTACACTGGTTTTTTATAATAATGTAGCTAAGGTAGCGGGTCTTCACGACAAAGATTTAGCAACATTACTTCGACGTGTAGCGAAAGACGAAGCACTTCATTATGCATTCTATCGCGACACAGTGAAAGCCCATCTTGAACTTGATCCGAATTTCATTGTTTATTTTGAGAAGGTAATTATTAATTTCTCTATGCCAGGTGCCGTTATGCCAGACTTTACCGATAGAATGAAAACCATTGCAATAGATACGAATTATGGACCACTCCAATACTTTGACCAAGTATTAGATGTCGTTATTAAATACTGGGATATTGCCAACTTGCAACCTACTAGCGAAGAGGCCAAACAATCACAAGCAAATATAATGAAATATCACGGGCGACTAAAAAGAATTAAAGATCGCCAGGAAAAAAATAAAAGGTAGATGGATGAAAGGGTTCTTTTATAATGAAAACAACTTGTGAATTATGTGGAAAAGAAACGAAAGATAAAGTAAGTTATTTGGAAATTGAAACATGGGAATTTAATTTTTTAGAGAATGAGAAAAAAGACTTTTACTCTATTTGTTTTAATTGTTTTGACAAACATACGAATAAGTTCATTGACAAAGAAATGGATCTTGAATTGAGAAAAAAACGTTCTCTTTTGGTGAATAAAGAGATCCAAGAAGAAATCGAAGCTATTCTTGAAATCGAAAATTAATTACTCAACTATAGTTATTGAGCCTAAAGCATATGAGCAATAAATTGAATCTCTTAAAACAGTATGACAAGTACGTACTGTATGAAAGATGCATCACTTTAGTGAAATAGATGAAATTTGGTTTGGTGAAAAAATCCAACTAGGTTCCAATGATATTAACACGGCAAGAATAAATAATTGCTTCATTATATATGAGAAACCGAGGATACAGGAGTCGGAAAAAGGAAAGCCATCTTCTTTGGAGGGTGGCTTTTTACGTTCTAAAATATTGAGAAGGATCCACACGTACACTTGGATAACAATGATTTTGAAAAGAAATAGGGAGGAGGAATGGTGAATTTTAAATAAGTTGACCACAGCCATAACATAGAGACACTTGTGCCCTCCAACCTGTTTACTTTAATTGTGCTTGACACAACGGTACGATTTTTCGACTGAATGAAACTTATACAATTTTCTATAAAAGTGCACAAAGAGAAAGTTTGCCCTTTGTGCACTTTTTATGTTATAACATAAAAGTATCGAAAATGAGGTGACAAAATGTCAGACAGCAGTTTACGGGATAAGAAAAAAACAGCGACCCGCCAGGCTTTGGCTGAGGCTGCCTTCGATTTGGCAGTGGAGCGGGGAGTGGATGGTTTTGTAGTGGAAGATATAGTCACAAAGGCCGGCTATTCGCGCCGGACGTTTGCCAATTATTTTTCATGCAAGGAAGAAGCGATCGCCAATTCTTTGACGATGAATGATTACTTGGAGCAAGACGACCAATTTTCATTTTCTGCGAAGGATTATACGCCTCTGAGCACCATCGAAATGTATATTCGGGGCAGCTTTACGATTAATAAACTAAAGCGGCTCAACTGGCTCATTTCCCTGTCCCGGAATCATCCTACACTTAAGTTGTATGTAACCGGTGCGCTAAAGGAAGTACAGGATTTTGCCAGACGCGGCATCAGTGAGGAGTTTGGCAGCGATTATCCGGAAGAGTATTACCATATTCTGATCGGCGCTGTGTTCGGTGCGGTTTTGCCGGTTCTTGATGAAAGCATCGATGTGAAATTGCCGGAAGATGGGGAACAACATGGGACAGACAATGAGTTTAACAAGTATGTCGATATTGTCTTTGCTCATTTACGAAAAGGCTTCAATTAAAGAAAATAGAGAACGGAGTTGCAAACGTGTCAAAGTTTTTTTACAGCATCGGAAAAACGGCATACAGCAAGCCCTGGATTTTCATTGCCAGCTGGCTGCTTATTTTAGGAGTCATCATTACTGCCATCGTCACAAATGGTGTGAACACAAGCAGTGAAACGAGAATTGATGGAACCGCTGCCCAGGATGTTCTGGATCAGTTGGCGGAAGATTTCCCGGTTGCTTCGGGCGGTCAGGGAAGTTATATTTTTGAGGTTCCGGAAGGGGAAACGATTGATGAAGCGGCAAATGCGGGAGCTCTCGCACTGGCCGTGAACGAAATTTATGAGTTGGATTATGTGGTGAATCCGATGGATATGCTGCAGGACGGGGAAGCGATGGCCCAGATGGAGGAAATGCAGGCAATGTTGAGCCAGCTGCAGACGCCAACAGTCACCCACCGGCCTTTCGTGGTTCAGGAAATGCCGGTTCCAGGCGTTCAAATTTCTGAAGATGGCACCGTCGCTTTATTCCAATTCCAGATGACAAAACAGGCGGAAGACCTGACGGAAGATGAGCGCGCTGAATTGTCAGCGGCTGCGTCTACCGTGGAAGATGACACATCGATGGAAGTCATCCCGACAGGCACACTGCAAGGGGTGGACATCCCGATCGGCGGCACGCATGAAATTATTGGACTGGCAATTGCCGGTGTGATCCTCGTTGTCACGCTCGGTTCGCTCATTGCGGCCGGTTTGCCGCTTGTTGTGGCATTGATCGGCGTCGGCGTAGGTGTCGGCGGCACGTTCGCCGTATCCAGCTTTTTTGAGATCAATAGTCTGACACCGGTCCTGGGTTTGATGATTGGTCTGGCAGTCGGAATTGATTACGCGTTATTCATTGTCAACAGACAGCGCAAGCTGATCATCGATCAAAAGCTGTCCGCAAAAGAAGCGGCAGCCCGTGCACTGGGTACAGCAGGCAGTGCGGTATTTTTTGCCGCTCTGACCGTCATCATCGCACTCAGCGGCTTGCTTGTCATCGGTATTTCTTTCCTGAGCAGCATGGCGATCGTCGCTTCGCTGACTGTCCTGATCGACTTGCTCGTCGCACTGACCCTTCTGCCCGCATTGCTTGGGCTGATCGGTGAACGAATCGTTTCCGTTAAGACAAGACAGAAAGAACAGGCAAAAACAGACTCTAAACCAAGCTTTGCGCATAGCTGGATCGCCGGCATCCTCAAAGCCAAATGGGTCGCGGTTCTGCTCGTCATTGCAGTTCTTGGCACTCTTTCGGTTCCGGTACTGCAGATGAATCTTGGCATGCCATCCGGTGCTAGTGCCAACGAAGATACGGCTGTCAGACAAAGCTACGACATTATATCTGACAGCTTTGGCGAAGGCTATAACGGACCGTTGCTGCTCGTTGCAGAAAATGAAGATGCGGGTCCAGTCGATCCAGAGGAATACGTTCAGCTGCTGACGAATATCGCTCAGCTTGACGGCATTTCTGAAGTGTCCCCGGGCGGCTTTAACGAAGACGGAACCATCGCCATCGTTTCAATCATTCCAGCAAGCGGACCGACAGATGATACGACAAAAGAGTTGGTGGAAAGCTTGCGGTCAGACGCGGCAACTGTCGAAGGCACACAGCTTGAAGTTGGCGTGACCGGCTTGACTGCGGTCAATATCGACATCTCAGAGAAATTAGCTGAAGTATTCCCAATCTACATCGGAATCATCGTCATCCTGTCGCTTCTCATCCTGCTTGTTGTGTTCCGCTCAATCATCATACCGATCAAAGCGACTGTCGGCTTCCTGCTGAGCATCATGGCCACATTTGGTGCAACTACAGCCGTGTTCCAGTGGGGCTGGTTCGGTTCTGTGTTCGGAATTGATACAGGCGGTCCCTTGTTGAGCTTTATTCCGATACTGGTGACGGGGATCTTATATGGTCTCGCAATGGATTACCAGGTATTTCTTGTTTCTTCCATGCGCGAAGCTTATATTCACGGACAAAAAGGCGATCGTGCCATTGTGAATGGGTATAAGACCGCGAGCAAAGTGGTCGTCGCTGCAGCGTTGATCATGGTCTCGGTGTTCTCCGGCTTTATCTTCACGGACGACATCATGATCAAGCAGATCGGCTTTGCCTTGGCATTCGGGATTCTTGTGGATGCCTTCCTGATCCGGATGATCTTCGTGCCAGCGGTCATGTCGATGTTCGGTGACAAAATCTGGTGGCTGCCGAAATGGCTTGATAAGCTTCTGCCGGATTTGGACATCGAAGGAGAAAAACTCCTGCAGGAACTGGATAAGGAAGAAAAAGTGAAAGTGAAAAATGCAGAAGAAAATCCTGTATGATCATACTTTAAGCTGCCGGGAAACTCCCGGCAGCTTTTGTTTTGCCTTGTAATTCTTTTAAAATCAATTTTTCATAAAAGTATTTACTACCATAAAGTTAATATTGGAATATACTAGTATTATTATGTTTAAAATGTTAATTTTTATAAATTAACATTTTAAAACAGCATGGAACTAGTAGAGGAGCGTCTTTAAATGAAAAAGAAAATGAAGTATCTAGTCGTCCTTTTAACGGTTATTTTTATGGTGGGATGTACGGAAATAGAAGATGCAGCAATTACAGATACAGAAACAGTTGCACAAGAAGTAACCACAGCTGAAGCAAATGAAAGCATCGATACAGAAGAAACGGTCCCTCCGGTTGTGGAGGAATCCGCCGCAGAGGAACCAGCAGCCGAACCAACTGAGGAGCTGTTCGAAGGATACGAACTGATCGAAGTGGATGGCGGGGATGTGTCTGGAACGCGTGAACCGAACGTTGCCGTTAACATTGGCTATGGAGACCGTGACTATTGGGCCTTCACGAATGAACATGGGCAGCTGGAGCGTGTCGTTGCAGACGAAATTATTGTACAGGATGACAGCACCGAACCTGTCTTATCGTCTGGCAGGTACTATTCCGATGAAGCCAAGGTGCCTGGGGTCGAAAGTGACGTATTGGATGAGGGGCATGTCCTTGCGGATTCTCTTGGAGGGGTGTCGAATGCCTATAATATTACGCCGCAAGAAAGTACGCTTAACCGCCATGGCGATCAAGCGTACATGGAAGACGTCATCCGTGACGCAGGGGGAGCCACTAATTTTGAAGCCATCATCACCTATCCGGATACGGAAACGCAGATCCCTTCCAGTTATCAATATACCTATACGGTAATGGGCAACGAAGTCGTGGATACCTTTGACAACGTGAATCCGGATGAAGTAAACGCATCCCTCGGGTTAACAGGCAGTGAGCCTACTGACTCTAGTTCAGACACAGACAATCAGCCTGTCGAGTCACCCGCTGCAAACACAGGCGGTGATGTAGCCAGTGTCGATACAAACGGCAATGGACAGGTGACAATCAAAGAAGCCGAAGCAGCAGGTTTTAGTATGCCGATCATGAGTGATCATTGGTTATATCCGCATATGCGGGATAATGACGATGATGGGATGGTTGGCGAGTAAGCTCCGAGAACTTTAGAGCAAGATAAATGACAGAAAGCTAGTTTCTTCCTTGAATGATGTAAGGCATGCTGCGATTCCCTGTAACTTTCTATTTGAGTAAAGACCTTCAGTCCGTGCATGTCTAAAGTTTATCGCTTTGTGCTTTATATTCACACAAGATATTTTACGCTCTCCATTAATAACCATTCTTGCTATATTGAATGTTCTAATTTATCTACATAAAAAGATTACCAATTATGTTTTTAATAAATCTCTGTGTTTTAAAGTGTTATGTATCGTATTCTAGAAGTAAGTCCGATTATAAAGGGGAGGAGTCGTTATGGCACTACATAAATTTAAAAGAGATGAATTAGAACAGATTTTTAAAAACGTAGTAAATAAAACGTTAGGCGAAGTTGATACGAAAAACGTGTTTGCTCGAACCGTTGCCCATTCTAAAATAACAGGAATTGCTGGCGATGTAGTGGAGCAATCTATTTTAGGATATCCAGCTAATTCAAATAAAAAACCAGATTTGTTAGTTGATGGTACGCCGACGGAATTAAAATCAACCGGTATACGTAAACCTAAAAAGAAAGGCGAATTCCTTTATGAAGCGAAGGAGCCGATGTCTATTACAGCGGTTTCGCCAGGTAATATTATAAATGAAGAATTCAATACATCTCATTTTTGGAGCAAAATAGAGCATATGTTGCTGGTTTATTACCATTACGATTCACCTATCACAGTAAAGGCTGCCGATTATGCAAACTTCCCTATTAAGGGCTATCATTTTCATGAGTTTTCTGAAGAAGAGAAAGAGATTTTGAAAAATGACTGGCTGATAGTTCGTGATTTTATTCAATATTTAAAGGATAACTACACCAATGCAAAAGCAGAGTATCCACGTATTTCATCTGAATTACGTAAGCAGCTCATGTTAATCGATACAGCACCAAAATGGCCAAATCCTCCTCGATTTAGATTGAAGCGATCTGCTGTTTCCACATTAGTCCAAAAACATTTTGGTGCACAATTTGAGGAATTAACTGAAACGTACTCTAGTTTCAAAGAATTAGATGAAGAACTGCGTAAGCTAGCTGTAAAATATAAAGGAAACACTGTTCGCGAGCTAGTTGAAAAATTGAGTATCGCTTTCGATTTGGAGAGTGGCAAAGATGCTTCAAAATCAATCTCTGAACAGATTGTTGTAAAAATGTTCGGTGGGACAGCTAAAAAAATAAGTAAAATAGATCTTTTCAGTAAGGTTGGGCTTGTTCCAAAAACAATTGTCCAAACAAAAGATGGTAAACGAACAGAGGATACAAAGCTATTTAGAATTGATTTTGCTGAATGGACAGATGTAAATATTCCATTTGAAGAATCGTTTGCTTACAATTACTTCAGTGGACAACAAATCTTAGGAATCATTTTCGAGGAACCGTCTACAAAAGCGCCTCTTTTAGATAATAAATTCCTTGGATTTAAACGCCTCGTATTTTCTGAGGAGATTATAGAAAATGAAGTGAAGCCCGTATGGCAGCGTATTCGCGATTTAGTAAATAATGACGAATTAGTAGAGGTTATTGAGGTAGACAAATTCAATAGGCCTCGTATGAATAAGAAAACAAATACAGTTAGAACTTCGCTCAACTTTCCTAAATCCAAGGATTACACTTTCTTTGTACGTGGAACAGGAGCAGACTCAACTAAAAAGACGTTAGAACTTAACGGCCTCAATATGTATTCGCAATATTTTTGGATGCGTGGAGAGGTTATTACTGAGATGTTAAGAAATGTAGAGCATATTTAATAAAATCTGGACGAAAAGTTGAAAGAAAACTAATCGATTGAGAATAGTGCTTGTTCAGAAGCGAGATGGTGTTTTTCCTGTGAACAGATTTTTTGTTTTATCAAATATCCTCAATCAAAACAGTAATGTTTGAGCAAACTTTTTGGATAATAAAAAAACTGACATCTATGATGTCAGCCAAAAGCTGGGAATTCCATTTGGAGTTCATTTACTTCATTCACTTTTTCAATCTCTTCAATCCGGATGCCCATTCGATGAATCAGATCCACTACAAGGGCATTCCCCATACAGAAATAGCGCATGCGGTCTGTCATTCCGGCCGTCCAATTATCCGGGAACCCGTTCAAACGCTCGCATTCGACGGGGGTTAGGAAACGCTTCCTGCCATCGACTTCGATGATATGGGTACTTCGGTTAGTTGAACCTTCGCTTGTCAGCATGGTTCGACCCGGCTTGTCCAATTCATCCACAGGGGACATCCCGCCTTCGGAGAAGTGGTAGACATGCCCTTCGGTGGTTTTCCGCTCGATTCTCTTAGGGCCGCGCAAGTAAGCAAATTTCTCGATGTTCGCTTCAGTCAGGTAGAACTTTTCAGGGACCGCCTCTTCATCGACTAGGATACCCTTAAGTGGAATAGGCTCCTCCAATGTAGGAGAGAGGTGTGCCGTAAAGACTTTGCCGCCCTTCATATAGCCCGAATTATGGAATCCGTATGAGAATTCATCGGAAATTTCCACAATATCCGATGGGAGCTCGACAGAGGAGATGCGGTCTTTGTAAGGTTCCTCTTCGACCGGAAAAGGCTTGGCGAAGAAACCTTCATTGAAAACGATATCTGCAGGAGAGAAGTTTTTCTGTTGATTCTCGAAAGAGATGCCGTTCTTATAGGCGAAGATGAACACCCGGCGACGGCGCTGTGCCATGCCGTATTCAGCCGCGTTGATGACACGCCACTCGACAGAGTAATTCATATCCCTGAAAGTGGCCAGCATGACTGCGAAGTCCCGCCCTCTTTGGGAAGAAGGGGATTTCAACAGGCGGTCGACGTTCTCCAGCAGGACATATTTCGGATGGGTGTTCTCAATCACTCGCTTGATTTCCCAGAAGAGGACGCCCTTCTTACCTTGAATCCCCTGTTCTCCTGACTTGGTGCGTGCCACCGAGTAGTCTTGGCAAGGGAAGCCGCCCACAAGGAGATCGGCTCGGAGGTCGTGGAATGTATCGTCGGAAACCTTTGTGATGTCTTCGTTCGAATGAATTCCTGTATCAAAATTTCGTGTGTAGCAGTCGAAGGCGTCTTGTGCTTTGCGTGAAGGTTCCCACTGGTTGCCCCATACTACATCGAAGATTTCATGGTTGGCTTTCTGTAATCCGAGTCGGAATCCGCCGACACCGGCAAAGAGTTCGATGACTCGTAGTGTCTTTATCTGTTCCATTTACCGAACATCCTTTCGGTTTTTTCTTAATTATACCTAAAAAAAGTGTTAGGATCGACAGTCTATAGTAGCATATTTGCAGAAAAAATGTGAATTATTATATCTTTTATTAATAAGATGTCTACTTTTTTGTTACTCTAGACGATTTCGTAGCATCCTTTGCGCTATTAATGAACTCTATTGTTTCATCTACAGTTGCTTCTAAATCTTTTCGTATTTCGTGCTCCCAAATCCGCTTTAAGTTCCAGCCTTTTTCGATATAATATTTGTCAACTTCTTTATCCCGTTCGCGGTTTCGGGTAATTTTTTTGTCCCAGAACTCCTGATTACTTTTTGGTCGTCTGAAGTGAAGAGGGCAACCATGCCAAAAACAGGAGTCGACAAAAATCACAACTTTATATTTTTGAATTACTACATCGGGAGTTCCACATAGCTTTCTGACATTCTTACGGAAGCGTAGTCCGTGCCTCCAAAGTCTTTTAGTAAACATATTTTCCAATTTTGATTGAGCACGGATAGCACTCATTGTTTTTCTGCGTTGTTCTTTAGACATGATATCAGACATGAAAATCCAGCTCCTATCATATACTTCGTTAGTAAATAGTTACCCTCATTGCTAAGTCAAAGACTTATAATTTGTGATAATTGTAATAGATGAGTTAATTATTAATCTGTAAATATAAATCATTATTCATATTGGTTAGATCTTCATGGTCTGCTACATATAAACCCCCCAACTCTAAAAAAGAATTGGGGGGTTTATATGTATTGTACTTATCTAATCTGCTCTATGCTTTTTCTTAAGTAAGGATTTAAATTGGCGTGTGTAAAAGGTTGAGGAGGTGGAGCGCCATAGTTATTAGTTCTTCTTATAACCTGATCTAAGTTAATTAAATTAGGATGCTCTGCTGCCATTATTCCCTCTATATATCTCCAAAAAGGCATATTCACGCCTTTGTAAGTTGGTCTCGGAAAGTTTATGTCTTCTTGGAGTACAATCCAGTAGACTAAATGTTTAAATTCATCCATATCTATAGTTAACTTATTGATAACTATTTGATGATTAGAATTATGGGTGGATTTTAAACCGTTTTTATAAATATCCACCAAAAAGTTTGCAATAAATTGGCCATGCCCACGTAGTGTAAATTCATAAATAGCTCTAACTATATCGGGATGTGTAAGTGGAGTACTATAGAATTCCAATTTGTAATCACCTTGATTTTGAAGTTTTCCGGGATAAAAAAGTTTTAAGTTAGGATATTTTGAGTCTGGAGAAAATTGATTGGCATGCTTCTCTTGACTAGCTGCAACTTTTGACTTTTCTTTCATGATAATAATATTTTCTTCAAATGGCATTTAGCATTCTCCCTTAGATATATTTGTTAGAATTTTATGTTATCATTAAATTGGATTATTTAATATCCTATTATTGGATTTTATCTAGATAAAATAGTTAAAAAAATATTATTAATTAATGTTATTGAAAATTACGTAATTCTTTTATCTTTTTATTAGGTATATTGATGTGTAATTATTTTGTATGTAGGAAATAAAAAGCTAAAGTTTAAAAATAACCAGATTCCTGTTATTATCTTTATTCGAATTTTTAAGCTTTGACTTTGGTGTAAAACACAAATAACAAAAGAATTTTATTCTTTTAGTTAGTTAGGAGAATAAGGTATGGAAGAAAATGAAAAGATTACAGCACTTTTAAATAATTTTGATGTCGAAAAAGAAAATATCTATAAAAAAGTTATTCCTACTGTTCAAGAATTGATAGTGGAACAACTTCGACCAGATGAAAAGGATTTATTGAAATGGAAGACAAGTAGTAGAGGAAGGTTTGACTTTAGGGATTATTTGAATTCAAGAAGCTGTAAAAATTTTTCAGAAGTTCATTTGGATGCTCTCTGGAGGTATTACCTGGGAAATGTGAATGTGCAAAGAAGCAAATTAATTATAGAACAATATAAGCTTTTAAATAAAAGAAATGAAAACTGTGCACATTGTTCAAGTATAGAGAATTTGCAAGTAGATCATAAAATACCTTTGGTAAAAGGTGGGTTAGATACAATAGAGAATTTACAGTTTCTCTGTGGAACATGTAATTTGGAGAAGCATGGTAGATATGACTACAAAGAACTAATAATATAGTGGAGAAAAGGGAGCTGTTAGTGATGAGTAAATCCTATTCTAAGAAAAAAGACGAGTTGATAAGTTTAATAATGAAGATTAAAGAGAGGTCAGGCAAAAGTTTTAAAATAAGATTGATAAAATTGAACCAACAAAATGAGTATGCAATGTATTTCTCAGCATTACCTGTTGATGCTTCTTTTGTAATTGCCCGTCGTATTCCAAAGGATTACGACAATCCAAAAGGAATCCAAAGAGCATTGAAGGAAAGTAAAATAACTGAAATTTCATCAAAGTCCATGGACATTTCAAAATTTTCATCTCCAAATGCTGTTGTAATGAATTTAATCACAAACAGAGATGGGAAACATCCAAACTTATCAGGAATCGTCAGTTTTGAAGAATCGATAATGGAAAAGAATGTAGCAGTTTATTCTATTGATTTAGACAAGTATGAGAAGAAATTAAAATCTCTTCCGATAGATCAAGATGGATACTTAGAAGGGAATAGTGAGGAGATACTGTTTCCAGGAGTTTTAATCGATGCGCATCATCGTACAGAAGGATTATATTCTGCTGGCCGGATGGATTTTGAATTGCCACTCACAGTTTACTTAGATTTACCTGAAAAAGAAATGGCTCGAATATTTATTGATATTAATGAAAAACAAGAAAAGCCTAGTCAAGTTCATACTTTAGCTATGAAATCTATAGCTGGGGTTCTAGCCGGGGATGAAGAGGTAGCAAGTAATATCATCGATGGTTTAGATAAAAATGAAAGTTCGATTCTCTATCAGAGAATTAAAACAGTAGATGGAAAAAGACCAAAAGAGATGAAAAAAACATACGTAACAAATAGTACTTTTTCAAAGCTACTAAAGAATTTCATACTGCCACATCTGGGTAAGAAGATGAGTTTGAATCGACAGATAGATTTAATCAATGATTACTTTACAGCGTGGAGTGAGGTTTTTCCGGAAGCATGGTCTGATGAAAAAAATCACGTTTTAGTTAAATCTCTAGGTTTTCAGATAATGATGAGGTTATTTAGTACAATTCATAATCTGGTCACTGTTTCAGATGGGGTACCTAGTGTCCAAGATTACAAAAAAATAATATCCAAAACTTTAAAAAAAAATAACATCCTAGAAATAGATGAAAATCAATCGTTTCCAATAAACTGGAAGAGTGAAGTGTATGGGGGATATTCGAGTGGTAAAGGTATAAATGCCATATCGACATCTTTAACTCAACATATTGCAGATCATAAATAATCATTTAATTTAAATTTTAATCTTACTTATCATGTACTAGTATTTAACCTATAAATATTGAAAACTGAATATTTTTTACTAAATTTTATGGGATTGAACTATCTTAATTAAAGGACGAATGCATAATGGTTGCTCATATAATTTTAGGTATTAACATAGATACTCCATTTTGGATAAGTATATTAAAAAAACAAGGAATTAAAAATATCTTCATTTTTAATTACGAATCCCAGAATAATGCAGAATTAGAGTCATATAAGGATGTAACATATATTCATCAAGAACTAGCGGAGAAAATTTTACAAGACTTTACTGATGTAGTCTTTTATAAATCTCTATATGCTTTCCCAGGAATGAATGGGCAAATGTCTACACTCTATAAAAGTTAATCCCTTATTAATATACTTTCTTTGTAATTTGAATATTATTTGTAAAAGCATTTTAAATTAAATATAGACAAAATGTTAAAAATATAAAAGGTAGGTGAAATTTATGGAATTTTGGAATTTTCCTGCGGTTACTGGTGGAAATATAAACTCTATAAATAATGCAGGGTTAGAGACTTTTAGAGATAACCCTATTGATTCTTTGACTCGTGAAATCTGTCAAAACTCTTTGGATGCGGTTAAAGATCCAGATAGACCGGTCATTGTGGAATTTAAAAAATTTATTTCTAACGGATTGCCTGGGAAATTAGAACTGTCTAATGCTTTCTATGAAGGTAAGGAAACATGGAGAAATGGAAATGAGAAAAGTTTAAGATTTATTAATTCTGCTATAACTATATTAAAAGAAAGTAATATTGAATGTTTACGCATAAGTGATTTTAATACTGTCGGGTTGGTAGGAGCTCAAAAAGCTGAATTGGGTTCGCCATGGAGTTCTCTAATCAAAGAAGCGGGTTCTTCAAATAAAAAGGATGAATCGGGGGGGAGCTTTGGTATAGGAAAAGCAGCACCTTTTTTGAGCTCGAATTTAAGAACGTTATTCTATTCCAGTCTAGATAAAGATGGGCACTCGTCACATATTGGAGTAGCAGATATAATGTCATTCCGCAATAAAGATAATTCTGTGACATTGGGGAAGGGTTACTTTACAAATAATGAAAATTCGAATGCAATCCCAACTCTACTTAAGCTCGATTCCTATTTTAATAGGAGAGAGACAGGGACTGATATTTTCATAACAGCTTTTAACGGTAGGCAAGAGTGGAAGGATGAAATGATCCAGTCGATATTAAGAAACTTTTTTCTTACTGTTTTTCAAGAAAAATTGATTGTGAATGTCGATGGATTTGTAGTTAATCACTTAAATATCTCAGATTTAATTAATGGATTAGAAGATAATAATGAAAATCAAATCTTAAAAAACTATTTTAGGCTTCTAACCTCTAGTCAAACGGTTAAAGTTCCATATCCGCCAAAAAAATATAAGGATGGCTTAGAGTTTAAAGAAGGTGAAGCGGAACTTCTGTTATTAGATGGAGAAGATTTAAACCGACGTGTGTTAATGACAAGGAAAACTGGTATGCGAATCTTTGAACAAAGTAATATAAGTGGAAGTATTTCATTCACGGGTCTTTTATTAATGAAAGGTAGAAATATGAATAAAGTATTTAAACAAATGGAAAATCCGGCTCACAATGCTTGGCTTTCAAACAGGTTTGAAGAAAATCCGAAATTAGGAGAAAAAATATTTTCTGATTTGCGTAAGTTTATTCGTGACACAGTTAAGGCAACTTATCATCAAGAAGTGGCTGATACAATGAATGCAATTGGCCTAAGCGATTTCTTGCCGAATAAAAGTATGATGGATGGCAAGGGTGGAGAGAAAATTGAATCTATCAAAGCAAAAACAAAGTTTATTGATGTAAAAGAAATTCGACAGAAACCCGCTAGTGTTAGTAATTCTACTAATATAGAAAAAACCCCGGAGCAGATGCTAGGAGAATTTGATTTTTCTGAAGGTGAATTTGGTGGTAATGGCGATGGTAAGAAAAGTGGACAAGGGGGAGGAGTACCAGATAATAATGTTACTGATCCAGGTGGAACAAATGATATAAATCGCGATTCTAAAGGTGAGGTAGATAGCGCAGAAAAATTGCTTCTCAAAACTCTTTACATCCACAGCAAGCAACGATACTCATGTGTTAATAAAGAGGATGGAGAATATAGATTTATGCTGATACCCCAAAAGGAAATTGAAAAAGGACAAATCAAGTTTAAATTAATAGGTGAACAGAGTAATTTTGATCTGCCTATTAAAGATGTATCATTCAATAATCCTGAAATATCCGTTGAGAAGATTTCAGGAAATACTCTTCATTTTATTAATCCAAATAAAAGTACTAATTTGGATTTGAATATAAAGATTGAATATTCTAATTATTGCGTAATGGAGGCGGGCGTTTATGAAAATAGCTAATTCGTATCCATATCCTGTACTTAGTATGTTCACTGACGATTATGTTAATTCGAGTTTAAACGTAGAGTATGCTACTAAAGAAGAGTTCGGTGAACTTAAAATTCTAGCTAAGTTTTTTCTCGAAAATGAAGTGCTTGAAGATTTAATAGAAGCAGGGAAAGCCTTATTCGCTGTACATTTGGAATGCCCCCAAACTAGTTATCGGGAAATTATCACTTGCTCGGAGCCCGAAATCAATAAGACTGTTAATGTGATGCAATTGAGAGGAAAGGTTTTTCTGCATGCTTTTATAGTGGCAGAGTCAGAGATTGAAGATTATAAAAACTCGTTTTTGAGTGAGTGGTATCAGGGGATGATTATAAAATTTGAGAAGGGAAACTTCTTGGGAATTGGAGATGCGTTGGAAATAACTTTGCATGACGATGACACGGAATATATGAACTTACCTTCTATTATAGATATTCATAAAGGTATGGAAAAAGACTATATGGAAGTTGAACTACATGCATCAAATATAATTATATCTCTACCAGCCACTGAGTACGACTCGTATGCAAATAATGCAAATACAAACCTGAAAAATACAATAATATCGACGGTGATATTTCCAAGCTTGGTATATGTCTTTTCAAAAATTCAAGAAAACAGAAGAGATTTAGAAGAGTATACGTGGTATCAAGTGCTGGAGAAAATTTTTGAGGAGAACAATTATAGTATCGAAGATATTGGTACAGAGAAACTCTCATCTTTGAAAGCGGCTCAGCTGGTTCTCAGAAAACCATTATCGACTAGTTTTGCGGAGATTACAAAACTAAATTCATGGGAGGAGCAAATATGAGATTGACTTTTGTATCTGAAAAAACTCTGCAAGACTTGAAAGTTAATAGTAAGGCATATTTAAAAAAATATTATAGTGGAGATGGAAAGTGGTTCGATACTTACTTCAGTGAAGAAGGGAAAGTATTAGAAACTAACATAGAGTTCGATATGCCTGAATTATCTTATGACGATGATTATTCGATAAGTGATCAGTATAATGTCAGGGCTATTTATAATTCTTTAAGTCATTTACCTGTTACGCTAGCTACGCAAGAAAGAATGTGGACAGGGTTAGCACATAATCAATTTAGAGATTTCACGTTTTATCGTCTACGAAGAGATATCGAAGAAAAGAATGAGAGTCGAATGTTTTCTAGCTTATTCTTTAAACATGGAACTAAGCGTTCCCTTTTTGTTCATATTCTTTCCCGCCTCTGGTGGGTTGGTTATATGACCTATGATGCGTCAAATGATAAAAATCCATATTGGCTGACAGATTTTTTTACAGAAAGAGATTTTTCTGCTCGTAGTGTTATTTTTTTCTCAAGCAACTTCACTTCCAACCGTACAATCACTATAGGTATCTTGAAGGCTTTATATAAAATTAAAGAAGATGGGGTTGCAATTAAACGTGAACATTTTTTACAAGCAACTAAATATTTAAATATATTAGGCGGGGCTATGATACTCGACTTACTATCAGTAAATGAAGTGGAAGAACTGGTAGCGGAGAATCTTAATGATACTTTTAATCTTAGTGTGCAAGAAAGAGTGGAAGCATAATTTGTTCATATCATTGCAATTCCATATCCCTTCAAATAAAGTTAGTTAACTTTTTAAATGAAAAACAACATTCATTAAGAGCATATAATAAATAGGAATTATAAAAGCGGGGAGATGAAATATTTTGGTCTCAGACAAATCAAATAAAGTAATTTCAAACGATATAATTCCAAAAAAGAATCCTGCTTGGAAAAGGGATGAATTGATACTTGCGCTAGATTTGTACTTCAAAAACCATCCTAACAAAACTAGTAACTACCAGGAAGAAGTATTGAAACTTAGCGAAGTTTTAAATGTTCTACCCATACATGAAAACAGATATGCATTATTAAACTTCCGTAATCCGAATAGCATAAATATGAAAATGAGTAACTTTTTAAGATTAGATCCTAATTATGAAGGTGAAGGTTTAAAAGGTGGAGGTAAGTTAGAGGAAGAAGTTTGGAAAGAATTTTATCAACGAACAGAAGAACTTAGTAATGTAGTTAATAGTATATTATTAAATATTTCAAGTGAAAAACAAGTATGTGCAACTCCTGAAGATTCCTATGAGGAAGAGGTATTTCCAGAAGGCAAGATTTTATATCGCTTGCATAGACATCGTGAAAGAAATATAAAAGCTGTAAAAGAAAAGAAACGTCAAGCTATAAAAGAAAATAATTTAGTATGCGAAATTTGTACATTTGATTTTTATAAGACTTATGGAGAACTTGGCGAAGGATATATAGAATGTCATCATACAGTTCCAATTTCTGAATATGAAGACTCTACCAAGACTCGAATGATAGATTTAGTATTGGTTTGCGCGAATTGTCATCGAATGTTGCATAGAAAAAGACCATGGCCTAAAAAAGGAGGATTAAAATCTATAATTCGAGATGTATAAAGATTTCTTCAAAAACAATTTATAACAATTCAATTCTTTCTCATTAATACTTTTTGGATTCGAAAATAAAGTGATAATATAAATGCTGGATTCTCACGTCTTTTGAGAATCCAGCATTTGCTCTGTGTAAGAAAGTGTAAAAATTTTCACTTGAATACTTTTGCTAGTTCTTCAACTTCTTTTTTCTGTGTCTAAAAAAATTGGACATTATAGTGTGATTAAATTCTTTGAAGGGATTTGAAGCATGTATGCAACAATCTGTCATCGAATCATTTTTAAGTATATTAATTAATCCGCGTAATTTAATTAAGGAATTAAGGATTCATAAATATTTTTATTAATTAAATGAGAGGGTGTATATCCATAGGCTGCTAGCTATTCTAGCAACAAAACGTTATCATAAAAGCAACTGCTGCAACTACTATGCCAGTTGGTTGACATTGGCTATAAGAGGTTCAGCTATCAAATAGGTTCAACAAATTTTTGAAGGGGGCTATCATTTGGCTTATCAATTAGGGGAAAAGTTTAAGCTTTTTACATTGAATTCAAATCCGGAATTGGCCCAGGAAATCGCAGATGAGCTCGGCTGTAAGCTGGGGAAAAGCTCCATTAACCACTTTAGCGATGGCGAAGTTCAAATTCACATTGAAGAAAGTGTTCGAGGCAAAGAGGTCTATTTGATCCAATCGACATCGCAGCCGGGCAATGAGCATGTCATGGAACTGCTGATCATGATCGATGCGCTCAAGCGGGCATCTGCGGAAACCATCAACGTCGTCATGCCTTATTATGGCTATGCGCGCCAGGACCGGAAAGCAAGTTCGCGTGAACCGATTACGGCGAAACTGGTAGCGAATATGCTGGCAAAAGCAGGGGCTACACACATTATCACCATGGATTTGCATGCTCCCCAAATTCAAGGATTCTTCAATATGCCGGTAGATCAGTTGCTTGGTGAAAAGATCCTGTCGAAGCATTTTCTCGATAAAGGATTGGAAGATGCCATAGTTGTAGCACCGGACAACGGCGGTTTGGGCAGAGCCCGTAAACTGGCGAGCCATTTGGACGTTCCAATCGGCTTTATCGACAAGCGCCGGATGCAGTCAGGTGAACCCGAGACGGTGAACATCGTCGGGGACATCGAAGGCAAAAACGTCATCATCATCGTGGATATCATTGATACGGCTAAGACAATTTCGTTGGCTGCCAATGTGCTGGTTGAAAATGGTGCGAAAGCTGTTTATGCGTGCTGCACCCATGCGGTCCTATCAGGCCAAGCGGTTCAACGCATCGAAGAGTCGGCTGTTACGGAACTGGTGGTTACCAACACCATCCGTGTACCGAAAGAAAAACAGACGCCGAAAATCACGATTCTGTCCGTGGCTCCGTTGTTAGCTGAAGCGATTGAGCACGTACACAACGAAAAACCGGTTACGCCACTATTCGAATAAACGCAGGTGTCCGACAATAGCAGAAAAGCTTCTTTTTTCGATTCAGTACAATTGCTTTATGTTTTCCGAAAATAAAAAAGCAGAATGATTCAACTTAAAAAAACATACAAATAGCAAAAAGCTGGTTCTTCATTCTTATGAAGATGCCGGCTTATTTATTTTCTGGCATTAACAGATTCATTTACAGCCTTCGGCAATTTTCTTTTTTAGTCAAAAGGTCTTCTTTGCCGAACCGGTTGGCAATCATGGCGCCAATGGACAAGTTGAAAATCATATTAAAGATTGGCGCTAAGACACCGAGTTCCCCAATGAACTTATATGCAAGTATTGCAGCGAGCGCGGTGTTACATAGACCGACTTGAAACAATGCTGCACGGGCGTCAGGCTCTTCCATCTTCAGCGCCTTAGCGATAAAGTAAGCGGCAGCCATCGGTAAGGTCACTTGGATGAAAGTTGCGACAATTAACAATGGGATTGTACTCAATTCGGAGGTGATCGCTCCTTTTCCGCTGCCGATGATTGTGTGGACAATCAGAAGCAGTGCCGCGCATGTTCCAAGTTTAGTAGCAGCTCCGGTATAGGATTTTAGTTTAGGGAGCGCCTTTTGGACTGCTAGACCGAGTACCAATGGTAAAACGACGATTAGCAGGAACGATAGCAGAAGATCGGAAAAAGAAATAGCGACTTGTTCACTGGACAAGCCAAGCATCGCGAGCGGTGTGACGATGGGACTGATGGCGACGTCGAGCAAAGAGGCGGCGACTACAAGCGAGGCGTTGCCTCCTGCTAGAAAAGTATAGACAGTGGCGGCTGTCGCACTTGGTACGGTGCCTGCCAAGACAAGGCCGGCAGCGATTTCCGGCTTTGCTGAAAAGAACAGGTGAGCGAGTGCGATAGAGACGGACACAGTCAGCGTCCATTTCAACCCGGTGATCAGCAGCAATTCCCGAGTCTTCTTTTTGATCTCTTTAAATGCGTCGATATTCATCGAGAGGCCAGCAAAAAAGATAACGGTTCCGAGTAGCAAGCTTGGCACCCAAGGAGATACTTGCCAATGGATAGGAGAAAAATAAGTTCCGACTGAAACGAGCAATATGAGAAATGGAAGTTTTTCAGAGATAAATTTAATATAGACCATTCTTTTATCTTCCTCCTCTGAACGAACATTTTTTAAGATAAATTCCATTATACGCCATTAATTTTTAAAGTTCAGTCTTTTTAAAGCTCTTGAACTTATGAAACTGACAGAAAATAAAATGAAAATTTAGTTTATAGTAGGGGATAAGGGAGGTGGAAGTATGTTTGACTTTGGAACACTGAGTTCTCAGATGGTACAAGAACTTTCTTCACTTATTGATAAAAATGTAATCGTGACAGATAAAAACGGCTTTATTATCGCAAGCACAGATTCTTCAAGGTTAAATACATACCATGAAGGGGCCGCCAACTCGATGAAAAATCAGCAGGAGATCCACATGAACAAAGAGATGTGCGAACGACTGCGGGGAGTGCGGCCGGGCATTGTTATGCCAATCATCGTTTCAGGAACACCGATTGGGGTTCTGGGTATCACAGGCAAGCCTGCTGAAGTCGATAAATATGCAAAGCTTGTAAGAAAAGTGGCGGAACTTTTCATCACAGAATCCATTTCAAAGCAGGAAAAAGAGCGGGGCATCCGCGAAATCGAATTCTTTTTCTTTGATTTGGTAACGACAGACTCTTCAATCGAAGTGATCGAAGACCGGGCAAGGATGATCAATATCGACAGTTCGCTTTATAAGCGAATTGTGGTCATTAAGATGTATCAGCAGCTTGAAATTATGGATGTGGAAAACCTGTTGCGTGTCCAGACCCTCCATCCTGAACTAAAGATCATTCGCTGGGGGATGGAGAAGTTGGTTCTGCTGGTTCCGGAGATTACAAAAGAAAAATTACTGAACGATTTACAAAGCTTATTAGTTAAGATGCAAAAAAAAGCGAAACAAAAATTACCGATTGGTATAGGGAATGTCAATCATTTTTATGAATTGAAAGAATCGTTTCGGCAGGCAGAAACAGCGTTAGCGGTATCTGAAAGACAGGAAAGAATCGTATTTGAGGAAGATTTAAAGTTGGAGTTGCTTTATTACTCCATTCCCGAAGAAGTGCAGAAAGAATTTTTAAGACGGACAATCGAACCTCTAATGAAAGAAGAAGATTTGATGTTAAGTTTGGAGACGTGGGTCCAGAAGAAGAATTCTATTCAAGAGGTGGCGGATGGCCTCCATATCCACAAAAATACATTGATTTATAGGTTAAACAAAATACAATCTATATTGAGTGTAAATTTGCATGATACAAATGATTTAGTCATTCTGCATACAGCGATTCGCCTTTACAGAAAGAAATGACCCTTTGGTTCCCATAGGGTCATTTGGTCTTTTATACAAAAATATTGACGAATTTGTGACAAATTTTGTTTTTAAATTACATAGATGAAAGAATAGTTAGAATATTATAATTGGTGAAAGAGTTAACGCAAAGGCGGTGAAAAAAGTGGAGGTTAAAATGAAAAATCCTTTTATATCAATAGTAGGAGCAGAAAATGTGAAAGATTCTCAAGCGCATCTGCTCGCTTACTCCTATGATGCAACAGCAAATTTTCAGGCGATGCCTGATTTAGTCCTTTCACCTAAAAACACAGAAGATATCACAGAGATTGTGAAAATTTGTGCAAAAGAACAAATTCCGATTGTGCCCAGAGGATCTGGAACAAACTTGGCAGCAGGTACCGTTCCGAACCAGGGAGGAATCGTTCTCCTATTCAACAACATGAACAAGATACTGGAATTGGATAAGGAAAATTTAACTGTTACCGTCCAACCCGGCGTCATTACACAAGATTTAAGTATTTATGTCGAGCAAAATGGCCTGTTTTATCCTCCAGACCCAAGTTCGATGAAAATCTCGACCATCGGGGGCAACGTTAGCGAGAACTCTGGAGGACTGCGTGGCTTGAAATATGGGGTAACAAAGGATTATGTGAAAGCGCTTACTTTTGTTGCTCCTGATGGAGAAGTGATGAAGCTCGGGGGTAAACTTGCGAAAGACGTAGCAGGCTACGACTTGATGTCGTTGCTGGTGGGTGCGGAAGGAACGCTTGGCGTTATCACGGAAATCACTTTGAAATTGATACCGCTGCCAGTAACTAAAAAAACAGGGATTGCTTATTTCAACTCGATGGAAGACGCCGCAAAAACAGTTTCAGCCATCATTGCAAACCGGATTATTCCAGTGACTCTTGAATTCATGGATAAAGGTACGATTGGAGCGGTAGAGGATTTCATGAAAATCGGATTGCCGAGGGAAGCCGAAGCGATGCTGCTGATGGAGCAGGATGGAAACGATGAGCAGGTGGATGAAGACATCCAGAAAATGATTGCCATAGCGGAAGAGAACGGGGCTACCTCAGCGATTCTCGCCGCTTCGGAAAAAGAAGCGGACATTTTAAAGACCGGAAGAAGGGCAGCGCTTTCCGCCCTATCCCGAAAGCGTCCGACAACGATTTTGGAAGATGCAACGGTGCCCCGTTCTGAGATTGCCAAAATGGTCAAAGCTATCCAGGAAATTGCGGTGAAATACGATGTGCAAATCAACACATTCGGCCATGCGGGGGACGGCAATCTACATCCGACATGTCTGACGGACGTCCGGGATAAAGAAGAGATGGAACGGGTGGAAAAGGCTTTGGAGGAAATATTCCAAGTAGCAATTGAACTTGGTGGAACGATCACCGGGGAGCACGGTGTCGGAGAAATGAAAGCGCCTTATCTCGAATGGAAGCTGGGAGCATCCGGTATGAAGCTAATGCGGAATATCAAACAATCGATTGATCCGCAAAACATTATGAATCCCGGTAAGATTTTCGCAAAAGAAATGAAGAAGAGGCTGGTGATTCACAATGGTTAGTGAATTGCAGCAGCGGATGCAAGAATCTTTTCAAGAAAACGTCAGTGAAGAATACTTAATGGACTGTATGCGGTGTGGATTCTGTTTGCCGGCCTGTCCTACTTACTTAGCCACAAACCAGGATGAAACGCATTCTCCCAGAGGACGAATTTCTTTGATGAAAGCGATGAGAGACGGAGATGTCGTCTGGGACGGTTCAGTGGAAGAGGCTTTTGATATGTGCCTGGGCTGCAGGGCTTGTGAACCTGCATGTCCAGCCGGAGTGCAATACGGTGTCCTGATAGAGGAAACACGCGTAGCAGTCCAGCAGGCGAAGCCACAGGGTGGGGTTGAGAAAATGGTTCGCAAAGCAGCCTTCGATGGTGTTTTCGCAGACCAGAAAAAAATGGCTTCTACCGTTAAGCTGGTGCAGTTCTACCAGCGGTCCGGCTTACAGGCAACAACGCGCAAAATTGGTTTTTTAAATCTCTTTCCCCCTTTCATGAAAGAGATGGAAGGCGTCTTGCCAAAAGTAGAAAGCAAGAAAAAAAGAACAATGTTGGAAAAACCAAAAACAACCCAGGTAGCATTCTTCACTGGTTGTCTTATGGATACCTTGTTCCAGGAAACCAACCGCAAGACGATAGAATTGCTCGAATGGCTGGGTGCTGAAGTCATTCTTCCGAAAGAACAGCAATGCTGCGGAGCCCTCCATGGCCATAGCGGCGAGCTGGAAAAAGGGATGAGAAATGCCAAGGCCAATATTGATGCGTTCGACTCTGATGATTACGCCTTCATCGTCAATAATGCTGGCGGCTGCGGAGCCTTTCTTTCTGAGTATGGAAAGCACCTGCAGAGCGAACCGCAATACCGGAAAAAAGCAGAGCGCTTTTCCAGGAAAACAATTGATATCTCTTCTCTTTTCGTAAGACTCGGTATGAACCTTCAGTTGAAGGCGATGACAGCTGAAGAGGGCGCGATTGTGACCTATCAGGATTCCTGTCATTTGCGCAATGTGAACAAAGTGTTTTTGGAGCCCCGGTCACTTCTGCAAGACGCGCCGGGCTTTGAATATAAAGAATTGATTGATGCGGGAAGTTGCTGCGGTTCCGCCGGTATCTACAATTTGCTTCAGCCGGAAATGGCTAAGAAAATCCTCGATTTGAAGATGAAGGGAGTGAAAGAATTACAGCCGGCAAAAATTATCACTTCCAATCCAGGCTGTCTAATGCAGATGCAAGTCGGCATCCAGCAGGAAGGGTTGGAAAAAGAAATGCAGGCAGTACATATCGTCGATTTTCTACATGAAGTAGTACAAAAAAACCAAAACTAGGGGTGAATGTTTATGTTGAAGAAAAAATTCAGTATTGCAGCAATGGGAATGTCGGTAGCCTTAATTTTAGGAGCTTGTGGATCAGGAACCAGTGGAGAGTCTGCTGAAGCGGAAGCTGAAGGCGAAGAATATGATTTGAAGATGTCAGTGACCGTTTCTGAATCTTCCACTTGGTATGAAGCTGCGGAGAAATTGAAAGCGGATCTTGCTGAAGAGTCTGATGGCCGGATCAATCTCGAGCTTTTTGCAAATGAGCAATTATCGGGAGGAGACTCAGGTAAAGCCGTAGAAGGTTTGGCAAAAGGGACGATTGATTTGACGTTCAACTCGACAATCATCTACTCGATACTGGATGACCGGTTTGGTGTGGCAAGTGCTCCGTTCCTGTTTAACAGCACAGAAGAAGTAGATCCTGTTTTCAATGGCGAAGGCGGAGAAATGCTTAAAGGAATTTTGGCGGAAAAAGGTGTTCAAGCTTTGGGATATGGTCAAAATGGTTTCCGTCAACTGACAAACAGTAAGCTTGAAGTAAAATCGCCGGAAGACCTGAAGGGATTAAAAATCAGGATTCCTGGTATCACGATGTACACCGATTTGTATCGTCAATTAGGAACAGATCCGCAAACGATGACTTTCTCAGAAGTGTTTACCGCATTGCAGCAAGGGACAATCGATGGACAGGAAAACCCGATTGATGTAATTCATTCATCGAAACTTGCCGAAGTACAAGACTACATCACGATGTGGAACTATTCGTATGATCCGCTGGTTCTTGGCATGAACAAGAAGCTATACGATTCAATGAGTGATGAAGACAAGGAATTGTTCGATCGTCTTGGTAAAGAAGCAGCTGACTTCCAAATTGAAATCGCACGTGAAAAAGAAGCGAAACAAATTGAAGAGTTGGAAGCTGCAGGCATGCAGTTCTACACTCCAAACGAAGAAGAACTTGCACAATTTAAAGAAGCAGTCCAACCGATTTATGAGAAATACACGGACGTCTGGGGCGCGGACCTACTAAAAGCTTTCCAAGGTGAGTGAAAGGGGTCTATCAATTGAAAATTCTAAACTATTTAGAAGAAGTTATTTTATTTGCGGCATTTCTGATTATGACGATCATTGCATTCGGAAATGTCGTCTCACGAAATCTAGCGAATATCTCCCTTTCTTTTACTGAAGAGATTACCATTAATTTGTTTGTTTTGCTGACATTTGTCGGTACGGCTGTTGGTGTGCGTCGTTACGCACACCTTGGCTTTACCTTGATTTTTGACCACATGAATCCACTCTTCAAAAAATTACTTGTGCTATTTTCTACATTAATGGGTTTGGTGTTATTCGGTATTCTATTATGGTATGGCATTCAAATGGTCCTCTTCCAGATGGATATCGGACAAACCACGCCGGCATTGGGATGGCCGCAATGGGTTTTATCTTCCGCATTGCCGATCGGTGCCTTTTTATGTGTAGTACGAACCATACAAGTATGTGTCGAAGAACTTAGCTATTTGAGCACTAGTGGCCGGGAAGGAGATGAGGCTAAATGATGGCTTTAATGTTGTTTGGTTTGTTTTTCTTACTAGTTTTCTTGCGGGTTCCTATCGCCATATCTCTCGGAGTCTCTTCTATTGCTGTCTTGGTATATGCCAATGGCATCTTCGGTTTGGAAATGGTGACGGATATCATGTATACGAGTGTGGCGAAGTTCACGTTGCTCGCTATCCCATTCTTTATACTGGCTGGAGTGATTATGGAGCATGTCGGCATTTCTAAGCGCTTAATCGATTTTGCCCAGACGCTCGTCGGACACCGTAAGAGCGGCATCATCTTTGTAACCGTAATTGTGGCCATCTTCTTTGCCGCCATTTCAGGATCTGGCCCTGCGACGGTTGCTGCAATTGGTGGAATACTGATTCCGGCGATGGTGAAAAATGGCTATAAAAAAGAAACTGCAGGGGCGTTAGTCGCCAGTTCTGGAGCGATTGGAATTGTCATTCCGCCGAGTATTGCGTTTATCGTGTTCGCAGTTGTTGCGGGTGACCAGATTCCCGTTACAATCAACCGGCTCTTTATGGCTGGTGTCATTCCCGGCATTTTGATGGGAATTGCTTTTGTGATTGCAGCGATGATTGTACGTTACAGACAGGAAAAGAGCGGACAATTCATTATCCCCGGAGGGCTTGAAATCCGCAAAGCAACCGGAAAAGAACGTTGGACCGCTTTTCTGCACGCACTTCCTGGACTAATGATTCCAGTTATTATCTTAGGTGGTATTTACGGGGGCTTCTTTACTCCTACTGAAGCCGCGGTTGTCGCAGTGGTTTATGGATTGCTCGTCGGCATTTTTGTTAATCGCAAAAATGCTTTCAGCAGTATTTATAAAATCTTTATCGAAGCAGCATTGCAAACTGCAGTTGTAATGATCATTGTCAGTGCAGCCTCCGTTTTTGCGTATATTATTACCACTGAGCAGATTGCCCGTGACATTTCAGATGGAATTATGGGATTCACAAGTAATCCAATCATTATTCTGTTATTGGTAAATGTTCTACTTTTGATCGCCGGAGCATTTATCGATGCTATTTCAGCTTATTACATATTTATCCCGATTCTTCTGCCGATCATGCTTTTCCTGGAAGTGGATCCGACCGTATTCGGTGTATTTATGACTGTTAACTTAGCAATCGGGTTGTTTACACCGCCTGTTGGGCTCAACCTTTACGTAGCGGCTGGTATTTCGAAGACGAATATTGTTGAGATTTCAAGAGGGGTTGTGCCTTTCATCATAGCAGCAATAATCGTTCTGTTAATGGTTACTTATATTCCAGAATTATCAACATTCTTGCCAGATTTACTAAATGTGAAATAGGAGGAAGATTATATGAGATTGAAAAATGAAGTAGCCATCATTACTGGAGCAGCAAGTGGAATCGGACAGGCGGTATCGGCGCAAATGGCAAAAGAAGGCGCAAAAATTGTTTTAGTGGATTTGAATTCTTGTGAAAAAACAATTGACCTGTTAGGGGACGCTGAATACCTGGAATGTCTAGGTGACATCAGAGACCCCGAATTCGTAAAAGCAGTTGTAAACCGAACCATAGAAAAATTCGAGGAAATTCATATTCTGGTAAATAATGCTGGAACAGCCAGCCGACTAGATCTGGAAGATATGACGTTGGAAATGTGGGACCGCGATCTGGACACGAACCTGAAAGCTGCATTCCTGTTTACACAGGCAGTTGTTTATCCCTATATGAAAGAAGCCGAATACGGGCGCATTATCAACATCAGTTCCGTCTCTGGAATTAACGGCGGCGTCGTGTCCGGCGACGAGAAAAACGGCCGCTCCGGCCCTGCTTATGCCGCATCAAAAGGCGGAATTATTGCCCTGACCAAATGGGTGGCAAAAGAACTTGGGAAATACAACATTACGTGCAATTCAGTTGCACCCGGAGCAACTACCACGGCAATCACTGCCGGCGTTGCATATGATACAAGCAACCAGGTCATCGACCGGATGGGTGAACCCAATGATATTGCAAACGCTGTCTTGTATTTTGCTACAAAAGAAGCCGGTTACACCACTTCCCAAGTACTGAAAGTTGATGGAGGGATCAGCATTGGATAAAAATCGCATTCAGGCCGTGATAGGGGAGTCAGCATTGGATAAAAGTCGAATACAAGCCATAAATGATGAGACATCGCATCGGATTGCTGGACGGTTAATGAATGATGTCGATTTATTAGGAGGCATAAAAGAAGTTTGTGCCCATTTCAGTGTAGAATCAGCCCACTTTCAATGTTTCGGTTCCTTGAAGCATGCGACTTTTGTGCAGGCGGAGCGGGGAGAGAAGGAAGGTACTTTGCGGTATTCTGAAAAAGTGAAATCGAACTCTGCTGTTGAACTGCTATCAGGCTCAGGGTTCGTAGGTTTTGGTGAAGACGGGAAATTAGATGTGCATTTTCATGGAATGATGATTGATTGCGATAAGCAGCTGAATGGTGGCCATTTTTTAGATGGAGAAAATCCTGTAGCCGTAACGGTGGAGTTCATTATTTTTCCGTTAACCGGAATAGAATTGCAGCGCGGCCGAGATTCCCATTGGGGAATGCCTGTATTCCAGTTCAGAGAGAAGGAGTGAGGGTTTAATGGAAAATTTAGGACAGCTGGCGATTAAATCAGCAGATGCGTATCCTGAGAAAATAGCGGTCAAAGACGAGAGGCGTTCTTTTACCTATAAAGAGTTTATTGCCCGTTCCAAAGCGTTAGCGGCATATTTGAATAGTCGAGGCCTGAAAAAGGGCGATCGTATCGGAATCTTGATGTCCAACCGGCTGGAGCATATCGAGTTGGACATTGCCGTAGCTTTGGCTGGATTGGTCAAAGTGCCTTTGAATTACCGGCTTCATCCAAAAGAGCATAAGTTTATGATTGATGATGCAGAACTGAGCATACTGATTGGGGAACAAGGGTTGATTGATGCGATTGAAGTGAATGTGCCGGTCCTTTATATTGGTGAAGGATATGAAGAAATAGTAGCAAAATTTCTCGGCCGGACCTTCTCCGAAGAAGTTGGCGAGGATGATTTATTTGCGATCATGTATACCTCAGGAACCACTGGAAACCCGAAAGGCGTCATGCTTTCGCATCGAAACATTATTGCAGGTGCTTTGTCGTTGGCACAGGTCTGTGAAGTGGATTATGAAGACATTATCGGGCATGTAGCGCCGCTTACACATGGAGCGAACTTTTTGAGCCATGTCGCTTGGCTATATGGTTCAACTCAGATGGTTTACAATAAATTCGAACCTGAAGAGTTTTTGGATCATTTGGCGGAAGATAAGGTGTCGGTCTTATTTCTAGTGCCGACAATGGTCAATTTAATGATTCAGCATCCAAACTTCGATGCTTCTAAACTGGCAGCTGTTAAATCCATCAATATGGCGGGCTCTCCCATTGCGGCAAGCAAACTTCAAGAAGCAATTGATAAGGCGGGTACTATTTTTGTTGAAACTTATGGTCAAGTCGAAGCGCCGATGTGCATTACCATGATGCCGAGAAACGAAATTCAGCATCGCTTGGATTCCTGCGGACGCATTGGCATGTTCGTTGACGTGAAAATTGTCGATGGCGAGAACCAAGAAGTGGCCCATGGGGAAGTCGGCGAAATTATAGCCAAAGGTTCTTTAGTAATGAAGGGCTATTGGAATAATGAAAAAGCGACCTCGGAAACACTTCAGGACGGCTGGTTGTATACAGGTGACTTGGGAAGACGTGACGAAAAGGGATATGTTTATATTGTGGACCGCAAGAAGGATGTCATCATTTCTGGTGGTGTGAACATCTATCCCCGTGAAGTGGAAGAAGTGCTGAACCTTCATAAAGGAGTCAAAGAAACTTGTGTCATCGGTGTTTCTGATGATAAATGGGGAGAGTGCGTCGTCGCTTTTGTCGTACCGAATGGGAAAAAAGAGGTAACTGTAGAGAGCTTGATTGCCTTATGCAAAGAGAATTTAGCAAGCTTTAAAAAACCGAAAGAGATTTTCATTGTGGAAGAACTGCCAAAAAGCTCTTACGGAAAAATATTGAAACGCGAAATGAAACAACGGCATGTGGAGGTGACAAAATGACCAGCACATATATTCACGGCATTGGAATGACGAAGTTCGGAAGGCTTGAATCTTCTTTAAAAGAACTCTTGCTGGAAGCTTGCAACGAAGCTGTGAAAGATGCCGGAAATCCAAAAATTGATGCGGTATTTGTCGGCAATTTTATGGGGGGCAGCATTTCAAACCAGGAAATTCTGGGTGCCATCGTCGCAAATGAACTCGGCCTTGGTTACATCCCTTCCACTAAAGTGGAAGGCGCTTGTGCTTCAGGTGGAATAGCGTTCCGACAAGGGATTCTTGGCATCATGAGTGGCGAATACGACACCGTCTTGGTGGCGGGAGCTGAAAAGATGAAGCATGCATCCACTCCGGATGTTACTCAAGCGATCAACTCGGCGATGGATACGACCACGACTGAAAAAATGGCTGGCCTAACGTTCCCTGGATTTTTTGGCGTGTTAGCGAACCGGTATTTTTATGAAACAGGTGCTTCAAAAGAGCATTTGGCACGAGTGGCGCTAAAAAATCGGGAGAATGGCGTCAATAACCCACTTGCTCAGTTCCCCAAACATACGAGTTTGGAAGAGATTTTGTCAGCCCGGATGATCACTGATCCTTTAGGATTGTTTGATTGTTCTCCTATGACGGATGGGGCTGCTGCTGTGGTGATTTCGAAGAAGAAATCACCCATCGCTGTAAAGGCGAGTTCCCAAGTCTCAGGACCGACAAAAATGCAGGACGCAATTGATCTGCTGTCGATTCCGGCGATTGGAGAATCTGGCCGGCTGGCTTATGAAAAAGCTGGGTTGGGTCCGGAAGATATTGATGTTGTGGAAATTCATGACTGTTTTTCCATGACTGAAATAATTGCTACCGAAGAACTTGGATTCTTCAATCGTTTGGAAGGCTGGAAAGCGGTCGAAGAAGGACGCACAAAAGTGGATGGAGATAAACCCGTCAATACGAGCGGAGGACTCTTATCGCGTGGGCATCCAATCGGCGCTACCGGCTTGGCTCAAATTTATCAACTGGTCCGGCAGTTAAGAGGGAATGCGGCGAACCAGCTGGCGAAAAATCCACGATTGGCATTGGCTCAAAATTTAGGGGGCACCGGTTCCTATTCGACTGTCCATATCCTGGAGAGGGTGTAGAAGATGAAAATTTATTCTTGCTGTGAAAAAGACTCAATTTCTAAAAGATTCTACTGTCCAGAATGCAGGAGTTCTGAATTCGCAGAAAAGGAAGTCAGTGATGATGGAACTGTCTACAGCTACACCAAAATTCATATCGCTCCTGCTGAATTCGCTGATATAGCGCCATATAATGTTGTGTTAGTTGACCTAGATGAGGCAAATGCCAAAGTCACTACCCGGATGGAGGAAGATGTAGAAATTGGAGATAAGGTCACTTTTGACCGCCTTGAAAAAGGGGCATATATTTATAAGAAGGTCCCAGAACGGGTTCAACTGCATTAGTATAAACAAGCTGGACCCTTCCTCTAAACTGAACCCCAAATGGATCACTTTTAAAGTGTCTACCATTCGGGGTTCAAATCATAATAGGGATAGATCTCTTTTTACTGATTTATTAAAGTTGATTTGTGTTCACCTTAGGGCGCCGCTGAGCTTGTAAACAAGAGAATATTTGGATCATTGAGAGAATAGTTTTACCTTTCATCTTATATATACCGGATTCCGAGCTCAAGGCGGACGCGTACTGCAAGAGTCGCCACCTTGCGCTCCAACTCCTTGAGTATAAGGTTTATCCGGGTTGGTGGGACTTATTTTTGGAACTGATTAGCAGGCTTCCTTCTTTCTTTGATCAAAGCCAACCGCTCCCAACCGCGCTGGTCGAGAAGACTTTTGTGTAAGCAGTGATGCTCTGATCCTCCGGAAAGCGAAGTGGCTGGAGCGGTCGGGGGTTATAGACTCCTATTCATTTTGGCAAGGCTTTGTCTACAGTTTGAGCGCCGCTATATGCGGTGCTTTTTTTGTTGTTTTGTATTTCGGGTGGGGGTAATCAACTTCGATTGGTAGAGACAGGAGAAAATTTTAGAGTTAATGAATCAAAAAATAAAGGTGAAGCGCTGTTGGTAGAGTGTTTAAAATACCTTTAAAAAATAAAATAATTTAAATTTTCAAATTACATTGACTATTTGAAATACTTCGGCATATAATACTAATTAATATAACGTCATATGACGTTATAAATTTTGGAGGTGTTGGAATGAAACAGGAACAAGGTACAATTATTGAAGAAGTGGCAGGCGGAATCATCAGTGAAGTACAAGGAGCAGTCATGAAGTCGGAGCATGCGGCTCAAATTGCGAAGGTAGTGGAGGCGGTAAAAGCCCGTGACATTAAGAACGTTTACTTTGTTGCATGCGGCGGTTCCATGGCTTCCCTGTCGTTCGGCGAATACTTCATCAGCAAGGAAACGGAAATTCCGAGCTTTGTGTACACTGCCAATGAGTTTATCCACCGCAATCCGAAAGGCGTCGGGGAAAATACGCTGGTGATCCTGCGCTCCCATTCGGGAACCACTCCTGAAACGGTGGAAGCGGCGAGCTTCGCGCGTGAAAAAGGCGCATTGACTGTATCCATCTCAAAGGAAGCGGAATCTCCTTTATGCCAGGCCGCTGAACACATCGTTCACTACAACTACAAAGACGGTTCGGATGCCATCGACGGCGAAGTCGGCATTTTCTACACATTGATCTTTGAACTGTTGAACACATTGTCTCCAAACGAAAAATACCAGCGCGTCGTCAGCCAGCTGCCGAATGTCGGTGATCTCATTCAGAAAAATATCGAACAGTTTGCGGATGCTGCTAACGAGTTCGGCAAAAAGAACAAACGCGAAAAGATTATCTACACAATGGCCAGCGGCGCCTATATCCACCACGCCTACTCATTTACGAGCTGCTTGTTGATGGAAATGCTGTGGATCCATTCAAACGCCATCCATTCCGGAGAGTTCTTCCATGGACCTTTTGAAATCACGGATTACGATGTGCCGTTCCTGGTAGTAAAAGGCTCAGGAACAAGCCGTCCGCTGGATGAGCGCGCACTGGACTTCGTACAGAAATTCAGCGACAAAGTGGAAGTGGTCGACATCGAAACCTTGAATTATGAAGGTGTAGACGAAGACTTGCAAGAATACTTCGGCCCGGCGCTTACAGGATCGGTTCTTCGCCTGTATGCAGATGCACTGGCTGAACACACGGGCCATCCGTTGTCTGTCAGAAGATATATGTGGAAAATGGATTACTAAAAATAAACGGGGTTCAGGAGAAAGGGGATACGAAATGAAGAAGACATTGTGCTTTTCGATTTTGTTGCTTCTGCTTTCGACGTTATTAGCTGCATGTAATTCAGGTGGAGAACAAAGTGCCAATGCGGATGGGAAAGTCGAAATCGACTTTTTCCACAGATGGCCGAACGAACCAAGAAAATCTTTCTATGATGAAAAAATCAAAGAGTACATGGAGCAGAACCCGGATGTCCACATCAATGTGGACTATGTCTTGAATGATGCGTACAAAGAAAAGGTCCGTGTTTTGGTATCAAGCGACGAACTGCCTGACATTTTCACAGCATGGTCTGATTCATTCGCAGAAAATCTCGTTTCCTCTGAACGCATCATGCCATTGAATGACGTGATTCAAGAAGACGAGGAATGGTCATCGAAAATCATCGATTCCCAGTTTGGCGGTTTTACATTTGATGACACGACGTACGGCATTCCGTTTACAGTGGATGGCAAAGCGTTCTTCTATAACAAAGCGGTTTTTGAAGAAAACAACATCGAAATTCCAACGACTTATGACGAGCTGATTGCAGCGCTCGATAAGCTGCAAGCTGCAGGATTTGAACAGCCATTGGTTGAAGGGCTGACCAATACATGGGCAATTTCCCATTACCTCGGCACTATTTTCGAACGTGTCGTTGATCCGGCAGTGCTGGAAAAAGACTATAACTCGGAAACAGCCGAGTTCACGGATCCAGGCTATGTTCAGGGCCTTGAAATGTTCAATGAACTGACAAGCTATATGGGCGAAGTTTCCACTGCAATCGATCACGAAGCGGCGCGCAATATGTTCGCTGCCGGTGAAGTCCCGATATTGTATATGCAGTTTGCGGAGATCAAGATGGTCGAGGAAGCGGGCGATGTGGAATTCGGATTCTTTGACTTTCCGGAAGTTGAAGGCGGAAAAGGCGACCCAACCGCACTTACAGGCGCACCTGAAGGCTGGATGGTCAGCAAAAACGCACCAGAAGAAACCATCGATTTCCTGAAATTCCTGACTTCCGAAGAAACGGCTGCTGACTTCACGAAAACAGACGGGCAGTTGAATGCCATTGAAGGAGCGGTAACAGAAGAAAACGTCAACCCGGCAAGTTTAGAGGCATATGAACTGATCACTAATGCATCATCGACCGCGCCATGGTTTGATAATGCGGTCAACATCAATGTGGCAGACGTCTTTATGCGCGGCGGGCAAAGCTTGGCCACAGGGCAGACAACGCCTGAGGATATCTTGAAAGAAGCGCAGCAGGAAGCGGAAAACCAAAAATAGCAGCAATCCAGAACTGGATAAGTCCTAATGTTCTCATGAATATTAGGACTTATTAAAATGAAAGAAGGTGCACGTATGATTGCCAGAAGAAACCGGATGATCCCAGCCTTGTTCATATTGCCGAGCCTCTTGTTCTTGGGAATCTTCATCTATATTCCACTCGTCCAAAACTTCTATAACAGCTTTTTTGACTTTAGCGTCTTTTCTCCGACGAAAGAATATGTCGGGTTTTCAGCTTTCCAGCAGCTGCTTGGCGATAAAGTCGTAATGACTGCCTTGATTAACAACATCAAGTACGCCATAATCTCCGTTATTTTTCAGGTAGCATTCGCGTTGATTCTGGCCACGATCCTGGAAGACAAGCTCTTCCGACGGATAGCACCGATGCTTCGTGTCATCTATTTCATACCGGTTATGATTTCGATTTCGGTTATCGCCTTGCTGTTCAACTTTATCTACAATCCTCAAATGGGGCTGTTAAACAGCTTTTTGGAACTGGTCGGCTTGGGCAATCTGGCAGTGCCGTGGCTTGGAAATGCGACAACTTCCATTTATGCAGTCATCGCGATGTCTCAATGGCAGAGCATCGGCTTTATCACGATGCTGTTTATCGTAGCAATCCAGAAAATACCCAAAGAGCTGTATGAAGCGGCGAACATTGACGGCGCCGGAAAAATCCGGCAGTTTTTCAGCATCACCATTCCGCAAGTAAAAGAAGCCTTATTCGTCAACATGCTCATCACCATCACAGGATCCATGCTCGTTTTCAACGAACCGTACATACTGACCAACGGCGGTCCGGGAACGAGTTCGATGACCTTATCGGTGTATATGTACCAGCAGGGCTTTTTCAAAGACAATATGGGTTACGGGTCCGCTGTTGCCACGCTGATTTTCGTAGTCACTGCGATTTTCGCCCTGATCCAAATCAAGGTTTCAGGAACCGGAAAGGATGAATAGGATGACAAAAACAAATGAAAATATCAAATCCGACCTTCTCGCGCGTGACCAGGAGCGTACGAAAGAGCGCTCGGCAAAAGGCGTTAAAGCGGCTAGAAAAACCAGCCTGTCGACGAAAGTTTCGAAAAATATGATTCTGCTGGGTCTGCTGTTGTTTGCTTTTGTTATCCTTTACCCACTGTTTTGGATGGTGGTTTCTTCCTTAAAAAGTTATGATGAAATCTATAACAATGTATGGGGGCTGCCATCTGTCTGGCATTTCGAGAACTACGCGACGGCCTGGTCGATGGGGATTTCCGGATATTTCATCAACAGCCTTTTGGTAACTGTGGTGACTATCGTCCTCGTCGTCATCATTGGATCAATGGCAGCGTTTACGTTGTCCCGCTACAAATCGAGATGGATTGATGTGGCCCTGATATTCACCATCGGAGGCATCATGATGAACCCCCAGGTTGCGCTGATCCCACTTTTTGAAATGCTGACTTGGATGGATTTGATCAACACGCATTGGGCCTTGATCTTAACGTATGTGGCATATCGTCTGCCACTGACGATCATCCTGATCCGTGCGTTCTTCCTGAGTATCCCAAGGGAACTTGAAGAATCGGCCATCATTGACGGCTGCAGTGAGTTTGGCATTTACGCCCGCATCTACTTGCCGCTGTCGGTTCCCATCATTGTAACGACAATCGTGTTGACGGCTTACTTCGCCTGGAACGAGTTTATGTTTGCGACGGTGTTCATTGATTCGGACGTGCTGAAAACCATTCCGTCCGGCTTGATGAATTTCAGGGATGCACTCAGAACCGATTGGGGTGTGCTGCTTGCAGGAATGGTGATTGCGACCATCCCGATGGTCGTCCTGTTGATTTTCCTGCAGCGATATTTGGTCAGAGGGTTGTCGGAAGGATCTGTGAAAGGATAAGAGGAGGAATTTGGAATGAAGCTGATTGCGGTTGGAGATAATGTAGTGGATTGCTATTTGGATCAACAGAAATACTACCCGGGAGGCAATTGCGTCAATGTTGCCGTCAATGCGCGGAAAAATGGGGCTGAGGAGGCTGCATACATCGGCATCTTCGCAACCGATGAAAAAGCGCAGCACATCAAATATGCGCTGGAAAAAGAAGGCATCGACTTCGGGCTGTCCCGTACAGCGGAAGGGATCAGCGGCCAGCCGCGTGTTGCCCTGACGGATGAAGGCGACCGCGTGTTCATGAGTGGAGCGAAAAATTCAGTCCAACGCCGGTTCAAACTGCAGCTCATTGAAGAAGATCTGGATTTCATTGAAGCGTTCGATGTCTGCCACGTCAGCTGCTATTCTTCCATGGAAAGTGAACTGGAGAAGCTGGCGAAGGTCATTGACATCTCGTACGATTTCTCCAACCACCTGGAGCTGGACTATATCGAAAAGGTGGCGCCATTTATCCAATATGCTTTTTTCTCAGCGGCAGATTTGTCGGAAGAAGAGCTGAACTGGTTTGTCCAAAAGCTGAAAGGGTTCGGTTTTAAAGCAGCGGCTCTGACAAGGGGCAGCGAGCCGGCTTTGTTTATCAGTGATGAGAAGGTTTTTGAACAGAGATTACAGGAAATTGCGGTTGTCGACACGATGGGAGCAGGCGATAGTTTGATCGGCGGATTTCTGGTGAATTATATAAACGGCGAAAGCATGGAAAAAGCAATCGAAAAAGCTACAGCGTCCGCTGAAGTGACATGCGGATTTTATGGCGGGATCGGCTACCCGAAAGAATTCTAAAAATTTGTTTTCGAATTGCTCCTCATGTACAGTTAAATCACAGAATGATCGAATGTTAAGTATAGGGGGGAGCTTGAATCATGAATCAAAACAGCGTTGATACGGATAGTCCTGTATTGCTGTATGAGCAGATAAAGTCGGGCATCAAGGCATGGATCAAAACCAACAACCTGAAAGCGGGAGACAAGATTCCAAACGAATCCGAGCTGTGTGGAATTTTTGACGTCAGCCGCATCACCATACGCCGGGCCATTAAGGAACTGGGCGAAGAAGGCGTCATCGAAGTGATTCGCGGCAAAGGCACGTTTGTCCGGGCTTCTAAAAAAGACCTTCATCTTTTGAATCTGAAAGGCTTTACGGAAGGGCTGTCTACAGAGGAAAACAACATCGAAAAAGAGATTTTGCACAAGCGGATCATCACAGACGATGCTGAAGTCTCAAGAGCCTTTGCACATGAACAAACCGAATTCGTCGAACTCGTCCGCCTCGTCAAAGATGCGGAAGGGCCGTTCAGCATAGACTTTGCCTATTTGCCGGTGAATATATATCCCGGCATTTATGACCTGCTCGATGACAGTGTCTCTACTTTTGCATTGATCCGTGAAAAGTATAAGATCCCCTTCACAAAAGTGAAAAAAGAGATTGAATACGTCCACCCCCCAGCAGAGCTTTGCAAACACCTAGGAATTAATAAAACTTCACCCGTCATCCTGGTGAAGAAGATCATTTATTGCCCGGATGGGTCGCCCGTCCATTACTCCAAGTATTACATGGTCGGCGAACGGGTGAAATTCTATATTGAAGCTGATTATACCGAGTGACCGAATAGAGTCATCAAGTGATGAGCCAGTTAGAGCTTACATGAAAAACACCGCAGAAAATTTTCTGCGGTGTTTTTTCTATTCAATGGCTATGAATCTGGTTCTTTTGTTTCTTGTGCAGTCCATAAAAGAATGCCGCAATGGCCAAGGATGCGATAAAGGCACCGATTGTAATTTCATCTGGAAACAGGAACGACAAAATCAAAAAAACCACGCCGACAACTATCATCACAATCGACAACAGCAGATTTGCACTCATGGATTTTCCCTCCGTTCTATTCTGGATCTTCCTCACATGTTGACTCTTCTTTTTTTGAACAATAAAGAGCAGGACCAAAAATCTATGTCATAATAACATTATACATTAATTGAATTATTAGTAAATTGGAGGGGGAAGTGGGATGGAATCGAGAAAGAATGCTAAGGAAACCAGAGAACGCCTCAGACAAAATGAGTTGAAACGCAATCCTGGAGGCTCTGCGCGTGATGGATTTGATAACAGCGCCGGAAACGGCAACGTCACAGACATTGCGGGCGACATGGGTTGGAAAGGCATGGTCTTATTAATTCTTGTGCTATTTTTAGGCTATGTCATTTACCAATTCTTTTTTAATTAAAGAGGTCTTCAAGGAGGACGTAGCATGTTTTGGTTGAAAGTTGGATTGGGCATCATAATTTTATATGTATTGATTAGGTTGGTAAAGTTCTTTTTAAGAAAACTATTTAACATTGAGGAAGAAAAACGGGAGTGGTTTTCTTACAACCATATCAACAAGACTCATAAGAAAGTTGATTGGTTTATTAGAACTTTGGCGCTGGTGGCGCAGATGACGTTTTTATATTGGGTTATTTTTGAGGAGTATCCCATACTATTTTTTCTCGTGCCAATGTTTCTGGTGGTAATCGCGGACTTTAGCGTTAGGGCATTTTTTGAGTGGAAATACTCGGACAACCCCAAGCAGGCGATCCTGACAATTGGAGAAATGGTGGTTTTTGTAGCCATGCTGGCCGTAACCTTTCAGTTTGATTTGCTTAACCTAGGATATTAAAAGATCATTTATCGATAAGAATCGTGGAGGCGCTGGATGACAGCCTCTATGGTTCTATTTTTAGTATACCAAAATCTGCATTCCGTTTAGTTATCCGGTAGTCTCATTGGGTAAAGGTCCTCTCCATTTTCATCATAAAGCGTGATGTGCGGAAGGAAAGTGTTTTTCAGATTGCCGGGCAGCTTTTCATAGACTAAGAAGTTCTCTTCTTTTGGGAGAGTAAAAGTGAAGCTGAAATTCCGGTCATTGGACTCCGCTTTGATGTGATCAATTTCCAATCCTTGATTTTTGCCAGTTACTAATCCATATGTTCCTTTATTCGTTTTAAGATCACTAAAAGATACTAAATCTGTTCCCCATCCAGATTGGTTAATCTTGAATTTTCCGTTCCAGCCTTTGATCAAATGCGCGTAGCCGACATTGCGGTCGGGCGTTTCAAAAAACACAACATGGGAGCTTGTATCGTCTAACTGCACCATATCAAGCGTCGTAAACTCGAATTCGACATCTTCTCCTCTGCTTTGCCAATCTGTCAGCTCCTTATGAATAGCCGCTTCCTCATTTTGAATTACATATTGACTCATATAAAAGAACATACAGCCCAATCCGATAACCCCGAGCAGTAAAGCAGCGTACACTAGCTTTTTTGTCATCCTTTTATCCTCCAGCGTTTATTATTAAAAAACTATCGTGCAGACATCTGTTGCGATAAATAGTTGAAATCATTTTCTTTTAAAGCAGGAAGCTCTTTAGCGCTATGTAGCTTAGTTAACAGTGTTTGAACATATGTAGAAATGGCGAGCATATCATAGGGGAAATTAAAATCGAATTCTTCTTTGACTCTCAGTATGTCCATCACGTAAGAGCAATTGTATTTCATTCCGAGAAGATCATTGTTAAAACTTATCACATCCTCATAACTGGAATCTGACAGGTCAAAATCAGAGATTAAATAGATAGAAACTTTATTTCCATCTTGCGAGTTTGCTGGCCATCTTTCATCGATATATAACAAAAATGCTGCTTTGTCGGTATCACTCATTTCAATTTGGAAAAATTCAATTTCGTTCAATCTAAGCAGTCTTTTAAATCTGGTTTTTGATGTTGTCATCCTTTTCTCTCCTCCAATCTCCTCGAGTTCAAAATGCTTGTTGTTACTATACTAATAAATCCCAATAAAGTTTCATGATTTTACCAGTTCTCTCAATTTTAACGCTTTTTTTAAGATGAACTCAGTGGGGCTTCCATAGATAACCTTTCTAAAATTTAGCAGGCGTTGGATATTGCGATAGAAGTGAAAGATTCAATCTGGAGACGCGAAATCAAAACTAAAGTATCAATAAAACCGTTAATTCGCAGCCGAATTAGCGGTCTTATTGATGCTTTCATATCAAGCTTCCTAATTTAAATCGTGCCTTTTTAACAAATGAATGAACAGCCCTTTCAACTATAAAACGACCGCTGATTCAGTTGTTAGTTCTAGTTAAAAAGAAGAAGTTCTTTTGCAGTAATATATAATTGTAAATTAATTGTAAGAAAAGTGAATCTATTCGAAGCTTCATTCGTATTACTATTATGAACACATTTATCGTGCGAAACGTCGAAGATTTTTTAAAATTATAAGGGGGGAATTTTATGTGTTTTTCTAAAACAAGCGAACCCGTCTTTATGAAAAAAGCTGTCGGTATTCTGTATTTGATTTTCGCTATTTTATTGATTGTGGGTTGTTCAGCTAACGGTACCGCAGAGGGCACTGGAGCAGAAGCGGAAGAGACAGTCGATGAAAGTGAACAAGCGATCCGTGCTGTTATCGAAAAGGAATTCAATGGGCCGGACGAGAAATATAAAGAATTACTCGATACAGCTATGAAAGCTCAAATTTCAGACAAATATATGGATGATTATGAAGCCTATCTGGAATCACCTGAATATCAAGCACTAATGAGCTATGTGGAAGAAACTTATGCATCCTATTTTACAGAGAACGGGTACGATACTTTCATAAATACATCCGCTTTTATGTATGCTGGTTTTGATTCCGATTATGAATTAAACACTTCTGCTATTGACATCGCTCAAAGCGAAAACGAAAAAACGCTATACAATTTCACTTTCCAAGTAGAGTACAAGGATGAAAACGGTGAATCCAATCAATTCGATTTCGAAGGAAGTGCAATTGCCCCTGAAGAAGGGAAGATCGGGAAGATAGAATATTTGGATGGGTATGAGGACGGCCTGCTTGAAGAATTGAGAAGCAATGAATAGAAACAGTCTTTATGAACGCTGCCTTCGGGTGGCGTTTTTTTACGTTTAAAATAATCGATATGGAGGGGCTGCATAAGAAAAAATAGCACCCCGATCCGCAGATTTCAGGTTTGGAAACCTTGCGAATCGGAGTGCTATTGTATGGTTTAGAGTGCTAGTTAAGGGTTTTGCGTTATTTCGCAATGGCACGGTTGTTTTTGATAAACAAGGATCCGATCAAGCCAATAGCTGCAGCTGCCAACACCGCGTAGAACGCGTGATGGGTGCCGAAGGCCAGAAACTCAGCGGGATTGCCTGCGCCAAAGTCTGCAATGTAGTTTTCTTGGCCAGCTGTGAATAAGGTGATTGCGATTGCCGTACCTGCAGCTCCTGCCAATTGAGTTAGGGTATTCATAGCGGCTGAACCATCTGCGTACAACTCTGGCGGCAGTTGATTCATCGCGTGAGTCTGTGCGGGCATAATCGTCATGGAAATACCCAGGAACAAAATGCACAGAGCGGCAATAATTTGCCATACCGGAGTTGTCGCTGACAAAATCAGAAGGAAAACGACAGCTGCAACGGTTACGAGTGCAAAACCGGCACGGGTAAAGATGCGGGCGCCCACCCGGTCAAAGTTGGATCCAACGATCGGCGCCATGATGATGTTGATCAAGTTCGCCGGCAGCATCAACAAACCTGCGGCAATCGACGTATAAGCCAGTACACTCTTCAAGTAAATCGGAATCAGGATCGCCACCGAAAGAATGACGAACAAGGTCAAGAACATCAGCACAGTTCCAAGTGTGAACATCGGGTATTTGAAAACGCGCAAGTTGACCATTGGCTGCGGCATCTTCAGCTGGCGGCTGATGAACAGCAGCAAGGCGATCACACCTGCAAGCAATGGAGCCCAAACAGTCGGTTCGCTAAAGGCTGTTTCTGCCAAAGTCGCCAAGGAAAAGATGATTCCTCCAAAAGCGATCGTTGATAATAGGAGCGAGACGACGTCAATTTTCGGTTTGGTGATATCCGAGACGTTCTCGGTCTTTAACGCACCGATTAACAACAGGACATTTAACGCGACCATCATAAAGAAAATGTAATGCCAGCTGCTGGCATTGATGATCAATCCGCTTAACGTAGGTCCAAGAGCGGGACCTGCGGTGATGACCAACCCGACAATGCCCATCACCGAGCCGCGTTTTTGGATCGGGAAGATTAAGAGAATGACACTAAACATTAACGGCAGGAAGATGCCGGTTCCGATCGCTTGGACCAAACGGCCGACCAGCAAGAAAGAAAAACTCGGTGCCAGCGCGGCAAGCAATGCGCCGAGGGAAGAAATGAGCAATGCCGAAACAATCAGCTGGCGCGTCGTAAACCAGCGGACCAGGTAAGCTGACAACGGCACCAAGATGGCCAATACCAGTAAATAGCCGGTCGTTAGCCACTGGGCAGTCCCTGCGGTGATAGCGAAGTCTTCCATGATGTTGGTCAACGCCATGTTTAATGCAGTTTCACCAAATAACCCAATAAAAGAGCCAATCATTAAAATAGCGGCCATCGTTTTTGGTCTTTTTACTTGTACATGAGATTTCATAACGCAACTTCTTTCTATCTATAGTTTTAGATTCTATTTGCTACTATAGCAAAAATTCTTTTAAAAACTCAATATAATTCGAAGGGCTGGAAGAGAGGCCCGCCACAGCTTTGACATATTATCTGCGAATAAAAGCTTATAAATTGCATGTGAAAATACGCACAATATGTTGTCGGGAATGAAAACGCTTAGAACAGATCCTTTAGAAGAGAATCTAGTTTGGAAATCGTCGGAATAACCAGCTGCAGCAAGGGTTAGCGCCATTTCTAAGGGGTGTGCTACCACTTTTCGAAAAATCTCAATAGTTTTATTGGGAAATAAAGCAAAAAAAACACAAAAGATTTAATTGAAAAATAAAAATTTCTAAATGTCAGCGTTGAATAAGAACGAAAAAAACACAAACGACTTTGCAGAGTCGTTTGTGCTTTTTAAGTCAGGGTGCGTTTCCGAAGACTCAGCAAAACTTGTGTGGCAACAGCAAGAACCGGCAATTCAAGCAAAGGGCCGATCACTAACGTTAAGGCAATAAGCGGCTGATTGGGAAATGCGGTCAGCGCGATGGCCAGTGCGATAGGAGAGTTTCTCGCCAGTGTCGTGAGATTCAGACTGGCTGTGTCTTCATAAGAAAACTTCATAAGTCCTCCCGCCTTTTGGCCGACAATGAAATTTATCACGAAAAACAGCAGGATAGGCACAAGAAGGTGCCACAGCAAGTCCAGGTTATTCAGCAGCAGATCGCCTTGGGAAGCGAACATGGCCGCGATGGCCAAGCTAAGAAACACGACTGGCAGCGCACTCCATTTGGCTGTTGAAGGCCAAGTCCGGTTTTTAGCGAGCACTTTTGTAGCAATTGCCAACAATAAAGGAAGGAGCAGCACAGCAACAACGCTTTCCAGCAAAAACGAAAGCTCAATCACGCCCGCAGTACCTCCGAACAGCAGGAGGTAGAACGGCAATAGAATAATTTGCAGAATCAAGTTCACGGGCAGGATCGCCGTCGACAACGCCAAGTTGCCTTTAGCGATTCCGGTGAAGACCAAATACCAGTCTGTGCACGGCGTCACCAGCAGCATGATAAAGCCGATATAAAGAGCTGGCTGGTCTCCCAGAAACAGCGAAGCCAAGAACCAGGCAAGAAGCGGCGTCCACACAAAATTCATCAGCAGCGTCACCGAAGAAAATCGGATATTGCCAAAAGCTTGCTTCGCCTTTTGGAGCGGAATCTGCAAAAAGGTCAGATAGAGCATCACTAGGAGGAGTGGAATAATAACGTGTTCGGCGTTTGTCCGGATTGCTTCGATTTGTCCGGCGCCGATTCCGATAACGGCCGCCAGCAAAATTAGCACTGTATATAGTTTTTCAAATAAGCTCATATGCAGTTCACCTGACCTAACCGAAATGTTATGTGTTTTTAATCGTAGCATGGCCGGTGAATACTGAAAAACCAGCGCTAAAATGAACTTGCAAAAAATTGTTTACTCATTTGTTGCATAGATAGATACTGAACTTCAAGAATAACATTTATGGGCATTTTTGGTATAATGGAGAGTGGAAATAATAACTTTATTCTTAAGATGGACGAAATTCACGGGGTGGCATGGATGAAGTGTACTAAGATGCTGAACTGGTCAGAAGGTTTTTGGTGAATGTAACTTAATACGAATTCATTCGTATTAATTAAGAAGAAGGAAAGTTTTCAGCATAGGGCTTTTGCTTACTTGATCACAAAATGTCTTATGTTTTGTAGAGTGACCTACATAAATCAAAATAGAACAGGGAGAAGGAGGAATTGAATGCTCAACTGGATAGACGTAACACTCACAGTTTTGTTTTTTATTGTGGTGGTCTTTCTCTTTTCACTTTTGAAAAAGAAAATGACGAGGTGATGCAGCTTGTATTTAATAGTTTTACGGTCAGTCTTGCTGGTACTGGCGCTATCTTCAGGTATTGGGTGTATCGTATTGAACATCTACTTGTTCAATAATCCAGGCACTGAAAATGCTCAATTTTTAACGCGCCTTTCCTATGGTCTGCTGATGATTCCGATCCCGATAGCATTGGGGCTGGACAAGTTAAGAAATTCGAAGCGTAAAAGCGATAAAAGGAATACGTATCGATCTGATTAGCAAGAGGGGAAAGAAATCTCTTAGAAACCAGCATTACTAAACAGAACCGGAGGCGATTCCAGTGTTTAACGAAAATCCGAAGTGCTCATTGTGCAACAGGGAAATTGAAGGGGGCGAGGTCGTGCATGTAAAGATGCGGTACCCCAAAAGAAAAGGATTTACAGAAATTAAAGCTTATCTAAAAAATGAAGGCCGGTTTACTTGCACCGAATGCGTTGAAAAGAATCAGTCTTGAAGGTTTGAAGCAAATACGCCTAATGTAAAAGCAGCGAGGGATCAGTCTTCGCTGTTTTTACTTTTGTTCTTTTTCGCCGATCAGCTGAAAATGCAAACTCAGCTATTGCATTTTTTAAAAAAGAGCGTATCATCACTAATTGGATAAAGAATATCCATAATGGATATTAAAAGTAGAAGAAAGAGGTGTTCACGATGCAATTGACCAAAGGGGTAGAGCAAGCCTTATGCATTATCGTCTTGCTTGCCACACAGGAAAGCAGCGCGCCACTCGCTTCAGATGAAATCAGCAAGCGCTTGGGCGTATCGCCTTCCTATATGAAAAAGATTATTAGAAAATTGGTCGTCCAGGGGATTGCCGTGTCGGTTTCAGGGAATAACGGCGGTGTTTCGCTTGCGAAACCCGCAGCGGATATTACCATGCTTGATGTGATTGAAGCGATGGAAGGGCCGATTCAGATGTATCCGGATACGGGGTTGATCGGACTCGCGTTTCATGACAAGCAATACACCGAAAAAGGGCAGGAGCTTCTCCGCAGCGTCTTTTCGCAAGGAGACCGCTTGCTGATCGAGTATTTTTCTAAAGTAACAGCAGCAGATCTGTTGAAAGAAGGATTAGGCACGTCGAATTTGCCGACTTTAAACTGGAATCGGGAAACCTTAAGCGACGTAATAGACAAAGAACGGGATGATGACAAGTGAACATGCTGAAACGGGAATGGAAGCAGCTGTTTTCCAAACCTCTTTTACTCGGAACGATGATCGTCATGATGTTCATTCCTATTATTTATGGTGGATTTTTCCTTGGTTCGTCGTGGGATCCTTATGGAAAAACCGATCAATTGCCAGTGGCAGTCGTTAACGAAGATGCAGCCGTAGAGTATGAAGGCAAGACCTTTGCTGTCGGTGACGAACTGGTCGGCAACCTGAAAGAAAACGACACGCTTGACTGGCATTTTACAGATGCCAAAGAAGCACAGCGAGGAATGAACGATGGCGACTATTTCATGGTATTGACCATTCCGGAAAATTTCTCGGCAAATGCGGCATCTGTCATGGACGACAAGCCAAAAGCCATGAATTTGCAGTATGAAACCAACCCCGGCCGCGGTTTTTTCATTGAAGCGGTCAGCAAGCAGGCGACGACGAGCATCAAAGAAGAAATAGCGGAAAACGTCACGAAAGAATACGTAAAAGCGGTTTTTACGCAAATTAAAACACTAGGAGACGGTATCGGAAAAGCCGCAGACGGCGCAGAACAGCTGGATGCAGGAACGGTAGAGCTGCAGGACGGCAACACCGACCTAACGGCAGGGCTGCTCGAACTGTCAGAAGGCACTTTGACTTTCCAGGAAGGCGCCGAACAATTGGAAATTGGCGTTGGCCAGTTTGCGAGCGGTGCTACCGCGTTGCAGGAAGGGGCAGAAGGGCTGAACAAAGGGATTTTTGACTATACGGAAGGGGTAGGGAAACTGCAGAGCGGAGTCAATGGACTTGCTGCAGGGACAGCGGAATTGAACGACAAAGGATCCACGCTCGTTCGAGGTTCCGAAAAACTGGCTGAAGGTCTTGGATCTCTTGGGCCGGGAGCGGAGCAGTTGAGTGAGGGGCTTTCGGAAACTCAGCAAGGCAGTGCACAGCTGGATGAGGGACTTCATGAACTGCAAGCGCAAACGAGCGGACTAGTGGACAGTTCTTCAGGCATTCAGCAACTGGTTTCCGGCCAAGCGGCGCTGAGCGAAGGCCTTGGCGAACTAAAGACCGGAAGTTCGGCATTGCAAGAAGGTCTGGATGCATTGGATAGCGGCCTGCCCGCTGCCGATCAAATCGACAGCTTGCAGCAGGGGCTCGCAGGCATTCAAGCAAGCCTCAGCCAATTAAACGGCGCTGTTGCTGCGAGCAATGTGCAGGATGCATCAGCGCTGCAGGCCAATTTGGCTGCGGCGCAGCAAGGAGTGGAGGAATTGCAGGCAGCATCTTCCGGCTCGGCAGTTGAAGCGCTGCAAGCATCACCAGCCTTTGGCAGTCTGACCGAAGAGCAGCAGGCAGAGCTGACAGCTGCAGTATCCGGCAGTACCCAAGAACAAGCAGCGATGCAGCAGGCCGCTGTTGAAACGCTTGAAGCGAACCTCGCTGCAGTATCCGCCGATTTGAATGACCAACTGATTCCCGCATTTCAGTCGCTTGGTTCATTGCCGGCACAGATCGCGGAATTGAACAGCGCTGTGGAGCAAGTAAATCCTCAAGCGGTTCAGGCACTCGACGGATATGGAGCGGTCCATAGTGCACTTACAGATCAGCTGATCCCGGGTGCATCCTCTCTTGCAGCAGGTGCAGAGGCAACCATGCAAGGCAGTGGCAAACTGCTGGCAGGAGCGGAAAAAGCTACGGAAAATCTTCCTAAGCTGGCGGAAGCCGTCGACCGTTTAGCGCAAGGCAGTTCGTCGTTGAACGAAGGCGTATCGTCGCTTGCTTCCGGTTCGGAAGGACTTGTTGAAGGTGCGAGCGCCTTGCAGCAAGGCTCCTTGGAATTAGAGCAAGGAACTGCTGCTTATGCGGCCGGAGTATCAGAAGCGGCACAAGGAGCCGGTCAGCTTCAACAGGGAGCCGATGGGCTGGCTGCCAACTCGGCAGCGCTGAATTCCGGTTCCGGCGAATTAGCGGATGGGGCCAATCGGCTGGCGGAAGGAGTTCCGGCGCTTTCCGGCGGGGCAGTGGACCTTGCGGATGGTGCAGCCGGCCTTCGTGGTGGAGCAGATCAGCTGGAAGAAGGTTCGGGTGAACTCGGGGACGGCCTCGGCAAACTTTCAGAAGGGTCATCTGAACTTGCTGACAGCTTGGCGGAAGGAGCAGAAGACGTAAACGGCACGCAACTGGCGGATGCCAACATCGACTTGCTTGCTGCTCCGGCAACCGCGACCGAGAGCCAGCGCAGCGAAGTGCCGAACTACGGCCATGCACTGGCACCGTATATTTTGTCGCTTGGTCTTTTTGTTGGGGCTTTATCATTCAACCTGGTATTCCCGATCAATGCACCGGCAGGACGCCCGACATCAGGCACAGCCTGGTGGCTCAGCAAATTCTCACTCGGCTTTGTCCAGGCAACGGCCGCTGCACTCATTGTCGACGCCATCATGCTGTTCGGCTTCCACCTTCAAGTGGAGCATATCGGAGAGTTTATCGCGGTCTCGGTCATCACTTCGCTCACCTATATGTTCCTGATCATGTTCCTGGGGATGACGTTTGGAAATCCGGGCCGGTTTGTGGCGATGATCCTGCTCGTTCTCCAATTGGGGGCAAGCGGCGGCATGTTCCCGGTAGAGCTGACCAATGGATTTTTCCAGACTGTGCATGATTTTGTTCCGATGAGCTATGCGCTGCTCGGCTTTCGGGAATCGATGTCTTCGGCATATGGGATAGACACATTTGTGATGAGCATCTGCGTGCTCGGTGCATTTTTCGTTGTCTTCAATGTACTGCTGTGGCTGGTGCTTTGTCTCAGAAGCAGAAAAGCATTCAGGCTGGCGGAAGAAAACTAACAGAAAAGCCTCTCTCAACTGTCAGCTTACATGACAGTTGAGAGAGGCTTTTGGTTTGCCAATAACTAATATCAAAGTTAATTGAGTCAAAGGTTAATCTGCAATTTCCTCATCTTTCCACATAGCAATCGAATTGAGGAGCAGAATGTAAAATGGATAACACAACATTCCACCCATTGCCAAAAGGCCGATCACAGGGTTTGGGTCGTCTCCTCCATAGGTTATAGGGAAAAGGAAAGCAAATGCAAAAACGAAAAGAACAAAATAAGGGAGCCACAAAATTGCGGCTATCAAGTTCGCTTTTCTCTGATCCAACCACTTTTGGGTTAGGGAATAAATCAGCATTGTCCCCCCGATAAATGCAGCAAGTAGAACTATACTGGTCAAGATATTCACCGTACCAATACTCCATTCTGTCAGTCTGCTGATGCGGTAAACATTCAACATCAGTTCGAATGGAATAAATACGATGAGAGCATACAGCATACTGATTATATTCAACTTGAAGAAATATTTCATTTTAATCAGCTCCCAAAAGCGTTTATCTCTGCTTACTGAACTTTATCGTTCGGTCAAAGTCAAACCGCTACGTCATGATAGGGACGAGTATCCATTCGATGCCCCACGTGATGGCATACAATAAAACGGTCACAATCAATCCACCGGCTACAAAGTAACAAACCAACTTTAAAATATCTAAAATCGCTCCGGCCATGTCATCTGCAAAGTTTTTCATATCTGGAGAATGCACCTCCTGTAATTATTTGAAGCGGCAAGTTGAAGTCATCAGTTTGAATGGATATTAGTAAATAATGGGATTATTAGTAACTATAATTTCCATAATACCATTCTTCATTTTAAAAAATAGCCCATTGGCCAATTCTCTTTTATCTCACACAAATTAGGGTATTTGGAAGATAGAAGAAAAGATTTGTTCTGGAGGTTACTAAATGCCGAAATGCCAAAATTGTGGACATAGATGGAGTTTGAAAGATACATGCAAAATCGCATTTAAATACAGGGGAACTAGCGGGAGAACGTGTTCGCGCTGCGGAGATAAACAGTACATATCTAAAAAGTCTTTGAATCGGATTGGCATCGCGGCGATAGTGAGCTTAGTCCTTACCGTGGTCGTCCGTCCCTTGCTGCCTCAGGACTTTGGAACTTCGCTGCTGCTGGCTGTTCCGTTGGCTGTTGGATTGATAGTGGCCAATCTCTCTTTAGTCGAATTGTCTAATGTGCAGCAGGGAGAAACATGAGGTCAAGCTGTTTTTAAAAGAAGCGAAGGAGGTGTTCTGGTGATTGCCAAGCTGAAAATCGTCTTTTCATTTTTTCTGTTGGCCGGCGTCGTTCTTTTGTTGGCTGGAGTCGATGAAACCTTCAATCTGTAAAACTTGCCTTATATTTTGATCGCTGCCAGTCTTATAGGCTTGATCCCGTTATTGCTGCTGACCAACAAGGAAAGCAGCTTGTTGTGCAGAATCGGACTGCATAAATACAAGCGCATTAGCCAAGACAGCGAAGTCCCGGCGTTATATGTCTACACATGCGAAAGGTGCGGCAAGCAGAAAAAGGCAGCCTCGGTTGTTTAGTGCAGGAAGCAGAAGGATTTTATTTATTTCTTCCAAGCCCAATGTTGAATAACTGCGTAAGCAATTCAACAATAATTAGATTTGTAATCGACTGGAAACAAAGTATAAATTGTTGCTTTTAAAATATTGAATATTGAAACTTATTCCAGTAGTAACCGTATAATAATACTAAGAAGTCATGGGTGATGGAAGCAATGACTGAAATGAAAAGGGGTGAAATATATGCATTGGATGATGTGGATCTTTTGGGGTTCCTTGGCAGCTTTATTTGCCGGTAGTTTTCTTGTGGATGTTTTGACTCGGGGAAAATACAACTTAAATAAACAGGAAAAGACTTTGAACCAGAATTTAGCCGAAGCAGAGGCTCGCAGGGATGCTGGACGGGATAACAATCAAGGTGGAATGTTTTAAATGAATGAACGGAATTGGTTATATAACTAACGGATACCATGAGCTTGGAGCAGCATTTCCCAGCTCATTTTTTTGTTCGTTTGTTGGTTAGAAAACATAGCTTTCTTTTTTGAGAGCAGACATTACCGAATCCGGTAAATCAAACGAGATTGGCTTGCTGATATGAGAATGAACTTAAAAAGAGCTAGAAACGAGAAGAACAGTTAATTACCTTGGTTCAGTATTTAAAAAACCAACCTAACGAATTTTAAAAAGCTGGCCAAATCTAAACGGTAGCTTTGAACAAAGACTCTGAACTGAATGTAACTTATGTGCAGTTAAGTTACATTCAACTCTTTTGTTAAATAGAGAACGATAAGGGGAATTGTTAAGAAAAGGTCAATATAGTACTTAATCTTTTTAGCGATAGAGGAGAGATTACAATGAAAAGGATTCTCTTATTAATAGCTTTTACGTTAGTAGTACTAAGTGGTTGTAGTAATAGTGATGAGTCAATAAATTTTTCAGGCGAAAGTGAGAACTGGAAAGTAACCTATTTGCTTAAGAATCTGGGGGACGGTGTTCGAGAGTCTTCGGGAACAATCGAGTATATAGGTGAAGAATCAAAGCCTGAAGAAGTAACCTTTCAATTTTTCTACAAGAAGGACCAAGAATCATTTGGAGGTTCACGTACTTTAAACGAAGATGGCAGTTATGCCGAATTTGATTCTACAACGTGCACAACATGTGTTATGTATGCTGAGGATGATGAAATCCCTGGAGTAATTGAATGGGATGAACAAAAAGAAAGTTTAGTTTTGACAAGTAACTAAAAGTTTATTTAATGGCTTTTCTAAATTTGACTGTAACTTATTGTGAATTAAGTTACAGTCAATCTTCATTCTTTACAATCCATGTTCTGGGTGGGAAATATTTAGCTAACTTCTCAATTGTTGAGAAGTGGGATTCGGTTGTATAGAGGTTAAACCCATTCCCGTCATTCCAAATTTCCATAACCGTTGAGGCCCCGTTCATGTCAAAGTGTGGCCATATCCAGGTCTTCTCGCGTCCAAACCAACTCTTATATATCACTGGTTTATACACGATATTATCGGAAAAAGAAAATGCGTAGAAGTTATTACTAGATGCTATCCCAAAAGTTTCTTGTAGAACATAAGTCAGGGAAGAAGGGGTTTCTATGGTGAGTTTAAAAACAGGAAAGCGTTTGTTTTTCAGCCCCTCGAATCTTAATGTGTATTCAATATTATTGCGTTGAGAAAGGCGTTCTAAATCCTTTTCCATCCCACTAAACGGTTCAAATGTAAGAAAGATTGGAAACAGGGCTTTTGTACAAATGAAATCAATTAGCATTTCACATGTCGAATCAGAATCAGGATCATTAGCCGATTCTGAGGGGCCCATATAAAACTTTACAAGGTTTTGAACGTTGTCACATAAGAACATTTCTCCATCCGACCTAATAGTTTCAGGAATGATGTAAACCTTACTCATAAGTTTTGCCTCCTTTACATTAAAGAATATCTCTAGTTCTTAGTATCACACTTTTATCTTTAATTTGCAGTTTACATAACGTTAGCTGAATGTAACTTATTAGCAATTAAGTTACATTCGAATTCCGCATTCTAAGGACTTTATCAGGAAATTTATCAAAACTTTTTTCATGAGAAAAAATAATACATTCAAAAGGCTGCTCTATAAGGTTTTGAAGATTTAATTTGAAAAGATCCCGGTTTGCATATCCCGATTTAAAAGAAGCTGCATACATTCAAAACGGGGAGAAGAGGCTGATCAAATTGCATCTTACTCTCCCCTTTGTCTGTACAAATCTCCTTAGGCAAAAGATTACTCTAATTCACATTCACCACTGGAAACTTTTTGTGAAAGCGCATCGTTATTATAAATAAATTCGACTGGATATGATAATCTGCAAGATAAAGAAATGGCAGCTTTAATTCATTTATAAAGTAAAGATAAGTTAAAACCATCAAGATAAACAGAGATAAGTAAAAGAAGCATCTATCTATTTTCTGGAGGTAAAATCATGAAGAGGAATAAAAGAAACACGTTAGGCTATTTATCAATACTAGCTGCAATAACCAGTATAGTTTTTTTCTTTTTGCCAATAGATGATAGAACAGATGCAATTATAATTGGGTTGATTTCGTTATTGGGGATAGGATTTGCTTTAGGATCTAAAGAACTGTGGTACGTCCTCGCAGGAACTCTATCAAACCTTGCAATGTTGGGAATGGCTTATCTTTTATTAATTGGCGCAGAGTTTAGCAAACTATAAGTTAGGGGCGTTTAGATAAAAAATCAAATTTTGTACGATGATATTTAACTTATACCATAGTTGTATGCTTATGATTTGGTAATGGAATGCAAGCGAAATGAAAACTGAAATCGAAATAGCAGAAGATATGAAGGAAGGTGAGAGGCTGATTAAAGCCTATCTTTTCTTCTTTTTTTCTATAAAAAGCTTTTTTTATTTTGATTTTGAGGTAGGGTTAAATTTGTGGTTGGAAACGGCCTTCAATTAAAAATAGAAAGGGGGATATAGAATGCTTAGCATCTATAAATCCTCTCCCGATGGAATTTTAGAAGTCGTTGAGAACTTTGAAAACAACTGCTGGATCAATATTACCGCGCCGACAAAAGAAGAACTCGAGAGAGTATCCCAACTTTGCAATATCCCGATTGAGTTTCTGGAAGACCCGTTGGATTTAGAAGAAACGGCCCGCATTGAATACGATGAAGAGGCGAATAGTACGTTGATTATTAATGATTTTCCGATAGTCGACTCCAATAATAGTCAGTTTAATTCGTACATCACCATTCCGATCGGCATAATCGTGGGAGCCGATTACATCGTAACGGTTTGTCACCAGCCGAGCAGCTTTTTAAACGACCTTATAAAGAAAAATGTCAGCACCTTAATGAAAAGCCGTTTTGCATTAGAAGTATTATTGGCCATCTCAACTCAGTATTTAGATAACTTAAAGCAACTGAATAAACACCGGCTTAAAATAGAAGGCAACTTGCGTGATTCATTAACGAGCAAGCAGCTTTACGACTTAATGGAAATCGAGAAAAGCTTAGTGTATTTTCTCACTTCCTTAAAGTCTAATGGAGATGTCATCACCAAGCTGTTTCGTGTTCATTCCATTAAATTATATGAAGACGACCAAGATCTCCTGGAAGATGTGAAAATTGAAAATAACCAAGGAATTGAAACCACCGAATTGTATACGAGAATATTGAATAGTATAACGGGTTCCTATTCTTCGCTGATATCCAATGAGTTGAACAATACAATGAAAACTCTTACCCTATTTACCGTTTTTTTAACGCTTCCTACACTGGTGTTCAGTTTCTTTGGGATGAACGTGACATTGCCGATTGAGAATCAAGACCCGGTCTCTTGGGTGATTACACTGGCAATCGCCTTGGTCTTTGTGGTTTTAATCGGCTTGGCGTTATGGAGAAGAAGGATCTTCTAAAATTGTTCAATTACCGTCAAAGATTGCTTTAGTAATTTAAAGAATTTCTATTAAAGTATTTAAAGGAGGATTTGGATGAGCGGCAAAGAATTACTGTTCCATTTTAAACAGGAACTTAGTAACTATTCTCCAGAGCAGCTTCGGTATATCCCGAAAGAAGGCGTTTGGTCCATTGACCAGATGTATGACCATATAATTCTAGTGGCGCATGAGTACCTCGACAGCGCAGAAAGTTGTGCATCGCTAAATGAAGAACAACCGCTCGGAAAAACACGGACGGGAGAACAATTAATGAAAGCGGGCGGATTTCCGCCGGTTAAAATCAGGCTGCCGGATGAAATGAATGCACCACCCAATAATTCCGACAGCCAAGAACAGCTGGCAAGCAGGCTGGATGAACTGATTGGGAGATTGGAAAACTGGGAAGCAAAAGTGAACTTGATCAACCCGAATTATAAAGTTGAACACGGAGGATTCGGCTGGCTGAATGCAAAGGAATGGCTTGGACTTGTTGAAATGCACTCCCGACATCACCTGCGCCAGAAAGAAGAGCTGGAAAGTTATCTGTAAGATGAGTTTTGAAGGAACAGAGAAAGAATTGCGAAGAAGTAATTTAAGGGTTGGAAGGAGAGGAAATGATGGCGGAAAAGGGAATAAGCAAATATGAACAAGCCGAATTGCCAGTGTTTCAAAGTCATGAAGAAGCAATCGATTATTTTGAAGAGAAGTATGGAGAGAAGTTCGTATTTGAAGAGTCGTTAGATACCAGTGATGGAACTTGTTTCTTCTATCGATTGATTGTAGACGAAGAGGCTTATATAAAAGGGGTATCAGATTTGAATTCTACTGGATATGTCGGAGTGGAATTTATGAAAAGTTATCAGCCGATTCGAATTATGGAGAACGGCAGTATACATATTGCACATTAAAAAGAATCGAAGCTGTAAGAAGCGTCATATGTACATTGCGCATTGTATTTTCCAAGGACAGCTCGTTAAAGAAATCCAATCGAAAAAGGACGGAGAAAAAGATACTTTTTTCTCCGTCCTTTTTATGTGGATTTATTGGGTAGTACCGTCTTCTATTCTAAAGAACTGCTTGAAGAAAAAACTGCGACTGCACATAGTTGTATGTGACTTTGGAAAAGTCGAATGGCTGGCCATTGGTCAAGTGGAAAATAGATTCGACTTCCAATTTGGGATCGCCTTCTTTTAGCGCTAAGTAGCGGGCTTCTTCAACAGTCAGTTTGTCGACATGAAGAAACGTATCGGCAAATCCGATGCTCAACCCTAACCCTTCCGTAATGTAGTTGAAGATCGATTCGGTAATAATTTCTTTGTTTAAATAGGTAACAAGTGATTTATTGAAATAAGATTCCTCCAGGCACAGCGTCTGCCCATGGATAAAGCGAATTCTTTTTACATAGTACACATCGTCGTTGAGGCTGATATTCAAATTGAATGCTGCTTCTTTTGTCGGTTTTCGTACATCGAGTTCAATCACTTCGGAGGTGATTTGGAATTCTTCCAGCGTTTTTTTGAATCCTTGATTGGAAAGGAGGCTGATATAGCCTGTTCGCTTATGCCTTCTGACAAAAATACCGCTTCCTCTGACTTGGAAAACGACCCCTTTTTTCTCCAGCAGTTCCAATGCTTTTGTCACCGTACTTTTGCTTACATCAAATTGGAGCATCAGATCTTGAAGCACAGGCAGTTTATCGCCTTGCTGAAGCTTATGTTCTTCTATGTAATTTTCCAATTCATCTGCGATGTGCTGATATTTTAACATATGCATACCTCTTTGTTTTAGTGTCTAAAAGATACCCGAATTATACCATAAAGCATCCAAAAGCTCATTCAGGTAAATTTAGAATGAATAATTATATTGTTTGGTACTTGATTAATTGTACCGGTACAATTAATATGTAAGAGTATTCAAATAAAGGGGTGAGACAAATGGGAGCAAAAATCAGGGATTATTCAAAACTGGCAAAAGATATATTGGAAGCTGTGGGCGGGGAAGAGAACATAGTGAGTGCCGCACGCTGTGCCACTAGACTTCGCATTGTCTTGAAACGTTCAAAGCCGGAAGCCAAGGCTCATGTGTCGGAAATGCCGGGCGTGATCACGGTCGTTGAAAATGGCGGCCAGTTCCAAGTGGTCATTGGGCAGCATGTGGGAGAGGTTTATGAAGAGTTTGCAAACTTGGTTGAACTCGACACGACAGATGATGCCAGTGCAAACAAAGGGACCATTTTAAATCGCATCATCGCAACGATGTCCGCTGTTTTTGCACCATTTGTTTATATTTTAGCGGCAGCAGGTATTTTGCAGGGCGCATTGATTTTAATCAATTTGCTGTTTCCGAGTTTTGCGGCAACCGGGACGTATGAAGTTTTTAGCTTTATTTCTTGGGCACCATTTACATTTTTACCGATTTTCATTGCCATAACCGCATCGAATCATTTCAAGACCAATACGTTTATCGCGGTTGCCGCGAGTGCGGCATTAGTCAGCCCGACTTGGGCGGAGATGGCCGGACGAATTGCAGAGGGAGAAACCATTACATTCATGGGGATGGCATTGTCTCAGACAGTCTATACATCTTCTGTATTGCCTCCGCTATTTCTAGTGTGGATCCTGTCTTACTTGGAGCGATTTTTAAATAAGCGCATACACGAAATTGTGCGGCCATTATTTGTTCCATTGCTATGTCTGGTCATCATGGTTCCGGTGACCATTCTGTTGATTGGTCCGCTTTCTACGTTAGGAGCCAATGGAATTGCGAACGGCTATAACTTCTTAGCGGAAAACGCACCGGCCGTGGCTGGAGCACTCATTGGTGGATTCTGGCAAGTGCTGGTCATTTTCGGCATCCACTGGGGAGTCACGCCAATGGTATTAGCGAACTTCGATTTGTACGGCCGCGATTCTTTCCAGGCTTATCAAACGATTGCCGTCATTGCCCAAATTGGTGCTGTATTGGGTGTTATCATTAAAGCTAAAAGCCAGGCGACCAAAAAGCTGGGGATTTCAGCCGGCGTCACGGGACTGTTCGGCATTACCGAACCGGCCATTTACGGAATTACATTGAAATTCAAAAAACCATTTATTTTTGGGAGCATAGCGGGTGCAGTGGGAGCCATAACCGCAAGTTTCTTCAATCCCAATTACTTTGCGTACGCAGGATTGCCGGGACCTTTAACCATCGTCAATGGCATTAGCCCGGATTTTCCTTCATCAATTTGGGGAATCTTGATCGGGTCTGCGATTGCGATTATTCTGCCAATCGTATTGATTCAAATTTTTGGATTTGGTGAAAATGCAGCAGAAAATGCGAGTCCCGAGAACCCGGTGAAAGAACAACCAGAACCGGATTTCCAAAACTTAAACGAAGAATCCATCCATGCCCCGTTGAGAGGGCAAGTGATTCCGCTTTCAGAGGTTTCGGATAAAGTGTTCAGTTCAGGTGCGATGGGCAAAGGCGTTGCCATAGAGCCGCTGGACAACAAATTGTATGCTCCGTTTGACGGAACCGTCGTGATGATTGCATTGACGAAACACGCAATCGGCTTGCGTTCCAATTCAGGTGCTGAACTGCTTGTCCATGTCGGCTTGGATACCGTCATGCTGAAAGGAAAGCCGTTTACGCTGCACGTGGAAGACGGCGCAAAAATAAAAAAAGGCGATTTGCTTATGACGTTTGACCGGGAGTTTATTGAAAATGAGGGCATCAGAATAACGACACCTTTGATCATTACCAATACGGATTCTTATAAAGAAGTGATCATTGAGAATATTTTAGATGGCTTGGTCGGCGACAAATTACTGACAGTTGTTAAATAAGGAGAGAGATAAAATGGGAAAACTACCAAATGATTTTTTATGGGGCGGCGCTTTAGCCGCTCACCAATTTGAAGGCGGATGGGACCAAGGCGGAAAAGGGCCGAGCGTCGTTGATGTTATGACAGCTGGAGAACATGGTGTGGCAAGAGAAATAACGGAAACGATCCAAGCGGATACGTTTTATCCGAACCATGAAGCAATCGATTTCTACAGCAAATACAAAGAAGATATCGCTTTGTTTGCCGAAATGGGGTTAAACTGTTTGCGTACGTCCATCGCATGGAGCCGGATTTTTCCAAAAGGAGACGAGGCAGAGCCTTGCGAAGAAGGATTGCAGTTTTATGATAATGTATTTGACGAATTGTTGAAAAATGGAATTGAGCCAGTCATCACGCTATCCCACTTTGAAATGCCGCTCCACTTGGCAAGAGAGTACGGCGGATTCAGAAGCCGCAAAGTGGTCGACCATTTCGTCAAATTCGCAGAAGTTTGCTTTAACCGCTACCAGGATAAAGTGAAATACTGGATGACCTTCAACGAAATCAACAATAAAATGGACGTCAACAACCCGATCTTCCTATGGACAAATTCAGGCGTTGTCATTGGAGAAGGAGAAAATGCCAAAGAAGTGATGTACCAGGCAGGGCATCACGAACTGATTGCGAGCGCACTTGCTGTATCAAAAGGAAAGGCTATCAATCCTGAATTCCAGATTGGGGCAATGGTGTCCCATGTGCCGATCTATCCGTATTCTTCAAATCCGGCAGACGTCATGCTCGCAGAAGAAGAAATGAGACAGCGCTATTTCTTCCCGGATGTTCATGTGCGCGGCTTTTACCCAAACTACGTGTTGAAAGAGTTTGAACGGGAAGGCTACAACATCCAAATGGCACCGGGCGATGACGAAATCTTGAGAGACGGCAAAGTCGACTATTTAGGATTCAGCTATTACATGTCGACGACGGTAAAAAGCGATGTTGAAAATGACAATCTTGGCAGCATCGTCAACGGCGGATTGCCGAATGGCGTGGAAAATCCCTATATCCAATCGAGCGACTGGGGCTGGGCAATCGACCCTACCGGCTTGAGGTATACATTAAACCGCCTTTACGACCGCTACCAGATTCCTTTGTTTATCGTTGAAAACGGCTTTGGCGCAATTGACACTGTGGAAGAAGACGGTACAATCCACGATGCGCAACGAATCGACTATTTGAAATCCCATATCGAAGCCTTGAAAAAAGCCGTTACGTATGACGGGGTTGAACTGATGGGCTATACGCCATGGGGAATTATCGACATCGTTTCATTCACAACAGGCGAAATGAAAAAACGCTACGGCATGATACATGTCGACCGTGATAACGAAGGGAACGGATCCATGAAACGATCCAAAAAAGATTCTTTTGAATGGTACAAAAAAGTGATTGGGACGAATGGCGAAGAATTGTAAAAAGAAGTTAATAGTAAAGCCTGGAGGAGAGAAGCTGATTCGCAGCTTCTCTTCTTTTTATGTGCGTGGAAGTAATGGCGATGGATAGTTCGGGAAAATATTTTCCAGGAATTTTATATACAGTTGAACTATACAGTTTGACTGTGTAAAATAGAATTATATAGTTCAACTGTATAGGAGATGAATACATGAAGAGGCATAAATTGCTCCCGTTGACGGAAACGATGCATTATATTTTATTGGCTGTCAGGGAACCATTGCATGGATATGCTATCATGCAAAAAGTCGAATTGATGAGCAACGGGCAAGTCCGAATCGCTGCGGGAACTTTGTATGGAGCCATCGAAAACCTTTTGAAGTACCACTGGATTGAGCTTTTGCCGTCTGAAGATTCGAGGAGAAAAGTATATCGGATAACAAGTGAAGGGACGGATATTTTGGGAATCGAACAGGAGCGTTTGCAGCATATTCTTTCACTTTATGGAGGGGGCGCGAATCATGAAGAAGTTTAAGTTGTTTATGGATATTCAAAAAGAAGAAAACTGGTTGAATGCGATGGCCGAAAAAGGCTGGCTATGCAAACATGTAAGTTCAATCGGCATGTATGATTTTGAAAAAACAACAACTTCAGATCAGATCATCCGAATCGATTATCAATCCTTTAAAACAAAAGAAGCCAAGAGTCGCTATATCGAATTGTACGAAGAGTACGGCTGGCAGCATTTAGGAAGCACTTGGCTGCATTACTGGCTCAAACCGGCGGATGGAAAAGATGAACTGTTTTCAGACCAAGCATCGCAAAAAGCCTATCTCCACCGGTTGCTCGCCTATTACGGAACTATGGGGTTTTTGCTGCTGCTCATCACGTTTTCCATATTGAACAATTCTTCTCCTTATAAAAGCCTGAAAGAGGCATATTTCACACCAGGACTTTGGGAGAAGGAAGGCGGGCAGTTCCTCTTCTCTTTTTTATTCGAAACGCCTTTTGCGTTAATAAGGTTCGGCGCCCCGTGGCTTCTTCTTGTATGGGGGATAGCATTTGCATGGATGTATCTGAAATATTTAAAGCGGGTAAAGAAAGTGGAATAAGCAATGACTATTGATATGGCCATTAAAAAAGGGACACTGACTTTTTCATGTCAGTGTCCCTTTTTGTTGTATATTTTTTAGTCCGAAATAAAATCAGCAGCCGTACACGTGAATCCGGTTTTTTCCTTCTCTTTTTGCTGCATACAGAGCTTCGTCTGCTGTTCTGATCGTCTCTTCGATATTGATTGAACCGGATGCTTCCCAAAAAGCGGCTCCGATGCTGCAGCTGACAGAAGCGCTTTGCCCATCGAGCGAGTACGGCTTATTGATAGATGAAATGATTTTTTCTCCGACAATCTTTCCTCTGTTGGCCAGATCGCCTTTCCCTACTGGCAGGACAACTATAAATTCATCACCGCCTACCCTCGAAATCATTTCCCCTTCTCTGACAATCTTCTGCAGCCGGTGGGCTACTTGGATAAGAAGTTCGTCGCCTGCATTGTGGCCCAGTGTGTCATTGATCAGTTTAAATCCATCCAAGTCTATATATAAGACGATTGCCATTTTTTGTTTTTGAATAAATTCACGTAAGTAATAATCCAGAGCGTACCGGTTTGCCAACCCTGTGAGCTCATCCCGGTTGGCTACTTCCTTCATTTCCACTAAAGCCGATTCTGTATGAGTAAGATCTGAAACCAGTTTTCTTAACGAAAGGGATAAGGTTTCCAATTCCGATGTCCCCCGGTAAAGCGGAATCTGGACAAACTCCCCGAGCCTCAGGCGATCGGCTGCACCAGCGATGTTTTTTAATGGCGAAGTTAACCGTTCCGCAAGAAACCAGCCGATCACAGCGAAAAGAAGAACGAAGATTAGTCCGGATATGAGGAAAAACATCATAAGCTCTTTGGTAGGGGCATAGGCAACTTCCACTGGTTGTCTGACTAAAATCGTCCATCCCAACCCAGGATACTCCTTATAGCCATTTTCCATCATGTAGCCAGTGACATACTCTTTGTCATCCGGCCAAGTTTCAATAATCGACCCATTTTGGCCGGTTCTGGCCAACTCTATGCTTTCCACATTCAGCGGTTTTCCCAGCAGGTCATCAGGACCTAAAATAACAACATCATCTATTTTACTGACAATCAAAAACTCGATGCTGTCCCGATTTTTCAGCGAATCAAGCATAGAAGCCTCAACTTCTTCAACCCATTCCCAGCTTAAGTGAGTCGCTAAAACGCCTATAAAGTCGTCATTGTCGTCATAAATTGGAGTGCTGATATCGACGAACTTCATTTCTTCTCCCGTTGGGTTGGGCAGGAGATCAGCCAGCAATACTGCCTCGTGGACGTCGCCAATAAAGGTTTTTTCCAATGCCTCCAAATAAACCGGCCGTTCGGAAATATCGGCTCCTTTTAGGATTGAATCCGTAGATGCAACCACTGTTCCGTCTCGGTCCGTAAGCCCAATCCATGAAAACGATGGGAAAGTCGCCTGTGTTTGGTTGAGCATGGATTCTACTTCGTCCTGGTCCTCCAGCTGCCTGATATCGGACAAGCTGCTGAGCATAATGGTTTCGCCGTAGCGGGACCACATATACTGATCTAAATTATTCTCCATCAAATAAGCAGATTCACTAAGCGAGTTTCCGATTTCCACTTCGACCTGTTTGATCGAGCGTTCACCATAAACACCGCCGAAGATCAAAATCAGCAGGATGGTAGTGCCTGCAAAAATAATGGATAGTTGTGTCCGAAGACTTAACGATAAACGCATGACTCATCCTCCAAAGCTCATAAAAGTAAATGTTCTGTAATAGTAGGTTCTCGAAAAAGCTATGGAGCGTATAGAAAATTCGACCATAGAAAAAAGCCTGATTGGAAGGCTATAAAGATAGGATGGATTTTCACCCAAACTATAAATTTTTTCACTCTCACAACGAAGAAAGCAGAAAAATAGATTGGTTTTTATAAACACTCTCATTGTACAACTAAAGTTTTCCGGGCAATTAATAACTCGAAGTGAATAAAAGGTGGATATAATTACTTATTTTAAATACTTGCTAGAAAGAATTATATACAGCGTTTCCTCGACTTAATATAGTCTATATTAACTATTGCTTGTTATAAATTAAAAAAACTGTAATATTAGTCCAAAGAATTAGTTTATTATTATTTATTTTTATAGATGAGTGTGCGTGCGGGTTATAGCTAAAGGAGCGGATGCCGGACCCTATAGGACATGGGGAAGGACAGATTGAACTGCGTCAAGTATTTGAAGAGCCACACTAAAATTCCGCTAACGAGTATTTTGCTGAATGGCGATTTCAAAACTGAATACAAAGAAAAGCAGCCCAGGTATAGGTTTCAAAATACCTGGGCTGCTTTGTTTTGGTTCGGGTTGTTTACTTAATCGCGACATTATGCTGGACCTGGTCTTGATTGGTCCATACTATGGTTGTGCCTGGGGCAACTGTGACGGTTTCTTCCCCAAACTCATAGTCCGCAATATCTATGGCAACTTCACCCGTTTGTTCTGCGCCTTCTTCTACGATGACCGTCATTTCCATGACTGGATGGGGCTCGCAAAAGATCGAAAACTCGCCCGCTTCATTAAATACGTAACTGGTCATCTCACCATTTGACAATAAAGCAGAAGCGGCACCGCTCTCAGCTTCCGGTGCGCTGTCTTCGGCAGGTTCCTCTTCTGGTTGTTCCGTAGGTGCTTCTTCTTCCTCAATAGTTTCTTCTTCTGTACTTGTCTCTTCCTCCGCTGTGTTTTCCTGTTCCACAACTTCTTCTTCAGCACTCTCGTTGGCTGTCGGCTGCTCTTCTCCACAAGCTGCCAGTGAAAGAATTCCGGCGGCTAGTAGTAATCCGAACTTTTTATGGATCATTTTTTCTCCTCCTCTACTTTGTTCTTTCTTATAGAACGTAAGAAAAGTCGAAGTAGATTATCGTTTGTCAAAAATATTTTCTTTGAGAGAACGAAAAACACGCATATTTATCTACCCACTATTATACAGAGAAGCAAATGCGGAAAGAAAAAAGAAGCTCTCTAATGAATGAAAATAAAACCTTCTATATAAGGTGAAATTAAGAGCCATCATATTATCGACCGGTTTATCCGGTTTGAGTAGAGCAAAGAAGCATGCTCCTGCCCCAGTGCGCCGCGATTGAGGCCGCGCAATAGTGTCGAAAGAACATGGGTTTCATCGATTCACCCGCGGAATTTCAGCAGTTAAGATGAATAATTCAACTAAATCCAATTAACTTTAAAATAAAGTGATCTAAATGATTTGCCTGTGCGTTATTCCTATATAACCAAAAAAAAGAAAAAGGGAGCGATACTTTATGAAATTAAACAAATGTCTTTTAGCACTTCCACTATCATTAGCCTTATTGGTACCAACGGCGGCATTGGCAGATAGCCACGGCCATTCAACTCCGGCAAGCGAAACGGCGATGGAGTCAAGCACGGCGACACCGGCCGCAGAATTACGCATTGCACTTGATACCGTATTAACGGAACATGCCTTTCTAGCGGTTGAAACGATGCGCAAAGGCGCAGATGGAGCGGAAGATTTTGATCAAGCTTCTGCAGCTCTTCTAGCTAACTCCGATGACCTGGCCGCAGCCGTGACTTCGGTCTACGGTGAAGAAGGCGGAGCGGCATTCCTGGAAGTGTGGAATTCGCACATCGGCTATTTCGTTGATTATGTAGTTGCAACTGGTGAAGACAACCAGGAAGCGAAAGATCAGGCGTTAGCTGCTTTGGAAGAATACAAAGTGGAACAATCGGCCTTCTTTGATACGGCAACAGAAGGACTCTTGCCAGCCGCAGCGGTTCAAGAAGGACTGGACGTGCACGTGGATCAGCTGATCACGGCGTTTGATGCGTATGTAGCGGGGGACTTCGAAGCGGCTTATGCCGGCGAACGCGAATCGATCCACCACATGAGCATGTTCGCGGAAAGCTTGTCGATTGCCATCACGACGCAATTCCCAGAGAAATTCGACAACACCAACCCGGATACCCCGGCAGTGGACTTGCGCGCTACGTTGAACGCGACGTTCACGGAGCACGCTGGACTTGCGGCCATGGCGATGCAAGACGGTGCTGACGGCGCGGAAAGCTTTGACCAGGCATCAGCTGCACTTTTAGCCAATGCGGATGACCTGACGGCTGCCGTCACGTCTGTCTACGGCGAAGAAGCCGGCGCACAGTTTGATGAAACGTGGAAATCGCACATCGGCTATTTTGTCGACTATGTAGTTGCGACAGGTGAAGAGAACACAGAAGGCCAGGAACAGGCACGTGCGGAACTGGATGAATACATCGTGGAACAGGCAGCCTTGCTGGATTCGGCAACAGAAGGACGCGTTCCGGCGGATGCACTGGAAGAAGGCTTAACAGCACACGTGGAACAGCTGTTGACCGCATTTGATTCATACGTAGCAGGCGATTACGAAACGGCGTACAGCTCGATTCGTGAAGCGTATGCACACATGACGATGCCGGCAGCTGGCTTGTCTGCAGCGATTGTGGACCAGTTCCCGGAAGAATTCGGGGCAACGGAAATGCCATCGGAAATGCCTGCGACAGGCATGGGCGGCACAGCGGATACCGGATCATTCCCATTCCTATGGGTACTGGCTGGCTTAATGCTTGCGGCTCTGACGACGGCAGTAGCTGTTCGCACACGTAAGCAGTAAGCTTTGTTAAAGATGATAAAAAGCTAGCCTAACCGGCTAGCTTTTTGTTTTCCGCAACAGCAGCCTATTCCCTGATAATGCAAAAGGAGAGATTCAATGATGAAGATGGAATGTGACCTTGTGATAGATTGCTTCAATGGATCTCTGCCATTTGATAAACAGTGGGAAGAGAGAATTGAAAAGCACTTAGCGGTTTGTCGGGAGTGCCGGGAACTTGCAGCATTAATGAGCGAACTTCCCGAATTAATGAATGAAACAACATTCTTTAACGGTATGAAAGCCAGGATATTGGCTATAGTATTTGAAGAAGGGACGGATTCCAGCTCGGCATCACTTGGCTATAGTATATAGTGAAGGGGAAAGCCAAAGCCAAGAAATCGGAAATGAGGGAATAAGGGATGAAAAAAATTATAACGCTACTCGTACTAGCTATTTTTTCGCTGCCTTTGATCGGGCAGGCGCATACGACGCTGTCTTCGTCATCACCTGCAGAAGGAGAAGTCATGGTTGAACCGTTGGAAGAAGTGGTTCTGACTTTTGGAACTGTCATCGAACAGGGAAGCTCGATGACGTTGGAAAGTGAAGGAACTACTTATGAATTTGACGAAATCACACTTTCAGATAGTGTCATGACGGGATCTCTGTCGGAAGAACTGCCAAATGCGGCTTACACCATCCGCTGGGAAATCATTGGAGCAGATGGCCATCCGATAGAAGGCGAAGTGCCGTTTGAGTTGAATGTTGAAGCAGTTGCAGAGGAACCTGCGGCAGAAGAGGCAGAAACAGAAGAAGAACCAACAACAGAAGAAGCTGTAGTTGAAACAGAAACTCCAGCTGAAGAAGAGAATGCTGTCCAACCCGCAGAAGATGAAGGAAACTCGATAATTACAGTTTTCCTTGTGGCAGCATTGCTGGCAGTCGTGTTTATCGCTTACAGGCTATTGAAGAAAAAGTGAAAAATGATTAATTGTTGCAGGAAAGTGACTTTAAGATAAAGAAAAAGCTTACAGCGCCGAAAAATCGGTTCTGTAGGCTTTTTCTGTAACTCAGTTATAAAGTTTATGGTTAAGCAGTTGGCATTCCGCCGGTTATGCTGTAAATTTGTCCGGTCACGTAGCTGGATTCGGTTGAAGCCAGGAATACGTAGACAGATGACAATTCAACAGGCTGTCCTGCGCGGCCAAGTGGAGTCTCAGGTGTGCCTTTTCCGAATTCCGGAATGTTTTCCTGAGGCTGTCCGCCTGAAATTTGCAGAGCTGTCCAGATTGGGCCTGGAGCAACTGAATTTACACGGATGCCCTTCTCTGCCAGTTGTTTAGATAGGGCTTTCGTGAAGCCGATAATGGCAAATTTCGTTGCTGCGTAATCGAGCAGCATCGGGCTCGGGTCAAACCCTTCAACAGAGCTGGTCGTGATGATGGAAGCCCCTGCAGGAAGATGCGGAAGTGCTGCTTTTACCGTCCAGTACATGGAATAGACGTTGACTTGGAAGGTTTTTTCAAGCTGCTCTATCGGCAAATCCAAAATGTCTTCGACCGCTTGCTGTTTGCCTGCCACTAATGCCAGGATGTCCAGTCCGCCAAGTTCCGAATGTGCCTGTTCGACAAGTTCTTTGCAAAAAGATTCGCTGCTCAAATCTCCCGGGATCAAAATGGCTTTGCGCCCTTCTGCTTCGATCAGTTTTTTGACTTCTTCTGCATCCGGCTGTTCCACCGGCAAATAGTTGATGGCGACGTCTGCGCCTTCTCGTGCATAGGCAATAGCGGCTGCACGGCCGATTCCAGAGTCACCGCCGGTTACAAGCGCTTTGCGTCCGGTTAGTTTGCCTGATCCGGTATAGCTCTTTTCTCCGCAATCGGGAAGCGGGCTCATTTCGTTTTGAAGGCCGGGCGGCTCTTGATATTGTTTCGGAAAGTCTTCCGTTGTGTATTGCGTTCTCGGGTTTGGGATATTCGACATTTAAATCGCTCCTCATAGTGGTAAAAGATGGTTTCTCTTTCTGTCTACCACTAAAAAGCAGGGTGAAACCTGCCGAAGAGAATGTAAGCGCTCCATGAAGAAAAATGTTGTGATTTACTCTATCTATTACTACATAAGTTGAACTTGAGAATTCTTATTTTAGAAACCGCTTCTGCCGGATTTGGGCATGCCTCCCATGATAAACCGCGAAGAACACCCATCTTATCGCTCCGCCCAGCAGGCGTTGAACCATTTACATAGCAAAAAAGGAGCTCGTGTGTTCCATTCTCCAACTTGAAGAGATGAGGAATATGCGCCGACAGCTGCGAAATATCGGCGGCTGAAGATTATTAGTTCAACTTATATAGATTGAGAGAGAGTATATTAGATCATTTCCTTTGATGGAGCCATAAAAACTAAAACAAATGTTAACCCGAGAACCCAACTGCTGCTAACACATCAGCAAGAATCCTACTTCCAAAAATTCTGGTAATCGTGAATGTATGTCTCTATTTTTCTTGGCTGCTTGCCTGTCACTTTTTGATAATCAGAAGTTACGCCTTTCGCCAAGCCCAGTTTGGTGGGGAAGTGGATGCCGACGACGACATTAATGAACCCTTTATCTTTTCCGTGGCTTACCATATATTGCTTGAAATCTTTCGCCGATGGATTTGTGTAGGATATGGCTACGCGAAGAACATGGGTCATCTTTTCAGCTACTTGTGAAAAATTCAACGCTTCAGAGCCTGTGATCGTATAAGCTTTATTTTTATGGAGCTGTGGATCTTGAAAAGATAAAGAAACCACCTCAGCCAAATCGCGAACGTCGACAAAGCTTGTTTTGCCCTTGCCAGCCGGAACAAAAATACGTCGATTTTCTTTGATTTCCTCGCGTAAAAAGTCGTTCAGGTTTTGCATGAAATAGCCGGCACGGACAAAGGTATACGGAATACCTGATTTTCTAATCAGCTTTTCGTTTTTATAATGGTGGATAAACGGCAAAAATTGGGCGTCTTTTACTGACAAATAGGTAATATGCTGAACTTCCATTTGTTTTGCTTGCTCCAGAAACTCAGCAAATCGCAGGCTTCCACCTGGTGGATACATTAAAAAAATTTGGTTAACCCCTTGCAATGCTCGCTTAAAAGTGTCTGGATCAGCAAAATCCAAAGCGACAAAATCATATTTATTGCCATAATGCTTGATGGCTTTTTCGGTATTGCGGACTGCACACTTGAATAGCAGGCCTTTGTTCCTTAAACTCTGAGCAACCTCATAGCCTGAATTGCCAGTAAAACCGGTCACCAGAACAGTCATTAGAGTCACCGCTTTCTGTCAAATTTGCTTTCTAACCGCAATTGGTATGGACGATTGCCTAACCAGCATCCACCTTTGGATACGAAAGAGCCTCTTGTATTAAACTTTTTCTGTAGCTTTTTCCTCAATGTCTTTTCGTTTGGCATAGAAATTGGATATGATTGTTTTGACAACGGCGTAAAAAGGAACGGCCAGTATGATGCCCCAAATGCCGGCAATATTCCCGGCGGCTAGTATTAAAGTGATAACGGTTAGTGGATGGACATTCAGTGCGTTGCCCATGATGTTCGGCGTGATGAGATTCCCTTCAATTTGCTGTGCCAACAGCATAATAATGGCTACGTACACTGCCATAATAGGATCTTGAACCAGTGCAATAATCATGGCTGGAATTACTGCGATATAAGGTCCAAGGAAAGGGATGACATTAGTCGCGACTCCGATTAAAGCGAGCAGGAACGCATAGTCAAGTCCAATGATCAAGTATCCGATCAGCAGCATGGTACCTACAATCAAACTCACAAATAGCTGACCCACAATATAGGACTTTAAGGTTTCATCTATATCATGCAAAGTTTTGCGAATCCAGGTTTTTCGTTCTCCAGAGAAAAACTGAGCAACAAATGGTGCAAACTTACGGTGGTCAATTAAAATATAAACCAGGAAAAAAGGGACGAGGATGAGCGCAAGAACACCTGAAAACAATCCCATTAGGAACGCCAGGAACCAAGAGCTGATATTGCCGGCCAAATCAGTGAATTGTCCAGTCAGCCCGTTTACTTGTTCTCGTACAGAATCCGGCAAATGTTCGCGTTGGTTCAAAAGGTATTGTCCATATTCTTCTGCTCTTTCGATAATTTCCGGGCCATTATCCGCCAGTGAATTTATTTGCTCAGAAACAATTGGTGCAAGCAAAATATAAAATAGCCATAAAAGGAGACCCATTAACGCAAAAATAAGTAAGATGGCTGCCCATTTGGGAAAGTTCTTTTTTTGCAGAAAATGAAGGATGGGCCGAGTTAAATAAAACAGCACTCCGCCAATCAGCAACGGCAAGAAAATCGTTTCAACAACTACGAAAAGTGGTGAAAATACACCTTGCACTTCGATAAATAAACGAATGATGACTAAAGTCAAAATAATTGCGACAGCTGTCTGAAACCAGACTTTATGTGTCATTAGAACACTCCTTTCGATATGTATAAATGTAGAGTTAAAGGTGTGTAGCAAAACAGATACAACTATAGCGGTCAAGAAGCCTTTTTTTGGTCATAGTCCACTTTTAGCACAAGTACCCTTAACGGTATCACTTTAATCTGCATAATTTGAATCCATAGAAAAAGCGGATTGCATATTGCTGCAATCCGCTTTGTTCGTTCAAGCATTTTTATTGGTTTCAATCGTCATGTCCAAATTTTGCTCCATATAATCTTTGCCCCATTCGTACATGGAGTCAAGAATGGGAATCAGGCTGCGTCCCTGGTCGGTAAGAGAATACTCGACTTTAGGGGGCACAACCGGATAGATTTCGCGATGTACAATCAAGTGTTCTTCCAGTTCACGCAATTGAGTCACAAGCATGCGCTGGGTGATGCCTGGCATCAGATTTTTCAGCTCGCCAAACCGTTTTGTTCCTTCTTTGCCTAAATGCCAGAGGATCAACATCTTCCACTTTCCGCCGATGATCGAAAGCGTCAGTTCTTTTTCGCAATTAAAGCTTTTTTCTCCCAAGTTGGGCATGGTCTTCGCTTCCTCTCTCCGCTGCGGCCACTTTCCGCGGTTCCAGAATAAACGCATCAATCGCATGGCGTACACCTTCGTCATTGTTGGTAAGCGAGGTGTAGTCGGCAATCTCTTTCACTTCCTGTACAGCATTGCCCATGGCGATGCCAAAGCCGGCCGCTTTGACCAGCTCAAAATCATTGTGGTTATCGCCGATCCCGATAATTTCAGAGCGGTCGATGCCAAGATGGTTCGCCAGGAACAAAAGAGCAGTTCCTTTGTTTGCTTCAGGATGCGTCACTTCCAAGTAGTTCTTTTTGGACTTCTCGATATAGGCCGAGTCGCCGAATATTATCTGCAATTCTTTTTGCAGAAGATCCAATACATCGGGTTCGTCGATAAAGAGCAGTTTCGTAAACCCTTTTTGCGCGAGCCTCATCAAGTCTGGTTCTACTGCATACGGTACTTGGACAGCATTGGCATAAGCGATCAGCTTGTCCGTTTCCGCAGCCCCGTAAAGAATATCGTTTTGATAGACTTGCAAGTGAATGTTTTTCTCACGGGCAATGTGGATTAACTTTTTGGCAATGTCAGGGGAGACGGCACGCTCATACAATGCGTCCGCTTCCCCTACAGCCTTGATCATAGCACCTTGGTAAGTGATCAGCGGTGCATCGATTCCCAACTGCTGTGCCACGAGTTTTGCGGAAGAGAACATCCTTCCCGTCGCAATCGTGACCACCGTTCCCAGTTCTATCGCTTTTTGGACGGCAGCCACGGTTCCCGGTGAAATGGTCAGTTCGTCTGTGAAGAGCGTTCCATCAAGGTCGATCGCAATCATTTTATACATAGGTTTGCTCCTTGGAATTTCTTTTGCCAACTTTAAAAATTCAATCCTTCAAACAGCATGACTCTGGCAGGAGAAGCATCGGTGCCGGCTAATTTTAGCGGCGCTGCCACCATAAAGTATTCGCCTTGCTCAACTTCCTTCAAGCGCAGGCCTTCGATGATGATGATGTCATGGGCGAATAATGTTTTATGCGTTGGGTGGCCTTCCTGGCTTCGTTCGATTCCAAGGGCGTCTGTTCCCACTCCGCGAATCCCGAGCTCTGCAAGGTAGTTTGCCCCGTCTTCTGCAAGGTAGATAAAGTCGAAATTGAAATGGTCGTCAAAAGAGTTTTTTGTTTTAAATAGAACAAAGTCTTCCTTTTCAATCTCGAACCCTTCCAGGTCCGCTTTTGAAATGCCATTCTCGGATGCCGTCAAATCCAGCACTTTGCATTGCCCTACAAGTTTGTCCAACGAAATCGATTCAAACGTTTCGCCGCCAACAGTCATATGAAGCGGGGCGTCGATGTGCGTTCCTGTATGGACATCCATCTCCAAACGTGTTTCTGTCACATAGCCGTTTGTCAGCTGATTTAGTTTTGGCTGTTTCTCCGGTTTGTCTTTATATACGGCCATTCCTTCAAAAATTTCACCTGTTACATCATACATTTTCATCCAATCAATCCTTCCGTTGCAGATAGTTTCTTTCACAGTATGTTCAGCTTGGCATGCTTTTTGGGCGTCTGTCCAGTGAAAGTGCTTGGACTATTCCCAGCTTTGGGTCTGTGGAACAAGAAAAATAAGCATGAGCCTAAAAAATTCAGGCTCATGCTTATTTATTTTACTCTAAATTGGCATGCCTGCCGTACATAGTATCGGATTCGAGCCCTTTTTTATCCATAAATCTCAGAATCACCGCATCGTAGAATAGGAGAAGCGACTGCTCAAACAGTGAGCCCATCGGTTGGATGGACTTGCCGCTGGCACCGTCCGCTTTTGCTTGAGCCGGAATTTCAATTGTAATGTCTGCGAGACTTCCAATTGCAGACTGAGGATTAATGGTTATAGCCACTACCAAAGCACCGATGTCTTTTGCTTTTTCTGTCATCGCTGCAAGGCTCTGGGTTTCGCCCGAACCGGAACCGACGATGAAAATATCATCGGGTTCCAAATTCGGAGTCACCGTTTCGCCTACCACATATGCATCCAAGCCGACGTGCATCATGCGCATGACAAAGGCTTTTGCCATAAAGCCGGAGCGGCCGCCGCCTGCGACAAATATTTTCTCTGCCTGCAGGATGCCGGTCACCAGCTTTTCAGCTTCTGTATCGTCAATAAGTGTTAGCGTCTGGTTTAGTTCGGCCAAAATTTCTTCTGTAAAGCTCGTGGTGTTCATGTTACACGGTCACGCTTTCTTTGATCAGGTTCTGGATTTTTTCAGCTTCTGCGCCTTTGTCGTCTTTGCTTGTGATGCCGCCGCCGACAATGATCAAGTCAGGTTGTGCTTTGATGACTTCTGGCAATGTTTCCAGTTTGATGCCGCCAGCTATAGCTGTGCGTGCGTTTTTCACGACGCTTTTAATGGTGCGCAAGTCTTCAAAAGAATCTTTGCCTTCTGCCTGCAAATCGTATCCAGTGTGGACACAGATGTAATCTGCTCCAAGAAGATCAAGTTCTGCCGCACGTGTTTTAACGTCTTTTACAGCAATCATGTCTACAAGAATTTTCTTGCCTTGTTTTTTCGCTTCTTCAACTGCGCCTTTGATAGATGAATCTTCTGCTTGTGCAAGGATTGTGACAATGTCTGCACCTGCCGCAGAGGCATTCGATACTTCATAAGCTGCAGCGTCCATGATTTTTACGTCTGCAAGAACTTCCAGGTTCGGAAACGCTGCTTTCATTTCTGTAACGGCTTTTAAGCCTTCTTTGTTGATGACCGGAGTTCCGATTTCAACGATATCGATAAAAGCCTCTACTTCTTTAACCAATTCGATTGCTTGTGGAATGTCTACTAAATCTAATGCTAGTTGTAATTTCATATATATGAATCTCCTCATATTCTTATTTTGGCTCACACTCAGTCTAAGTCCTACTGGCATTTTTGTGAAGTACGCACTTTGAAATCACATACTGACAAAAAGTATACCATCAGTGATGGCATGGATAGAATTGTTTCTGTGCCAGGCACCTAATGTGTTTTAAGCTGCGTACTTACATAAAGGGAGACAAGCTACTATAATGGAAGCTGTTGTGATTATCAGATGCGTTTACAAGCTGCAGAAAATAGAGTGATAGAGTGGGAGAGGTTTAGTGCATGAGTATCGAGAGTTTAACGGAAGAATTTAATCGTATAGATGAATTGGACGAATCTCAAAGAGAATGGGTCATGCAAGACATGACTTTTGTTTTGTTTGGAGCGACCGGGGATCTGGCACAGCGAAAGCTGTTTCCTGCGCTTTATAACTTATATCTTGATAACAAGCTGCCAGACACAATTTCGATTGTGGGGTTGGGCAGAAGAAATTACACAGACGGAGTGTTTCAAGAGAAAATAGAAAAATCGCTCCATACCTACTCCAGAAAAGCTGTTCAGTCAGCTACTTTGCAAGAGTTTTTAGAGAAGTTCCGGTATTGCATATTCGATGCAACCGAAACAGAGGCCTATCAACAGCTGGATGAACTCATCGAAAAAAGAGAAAACGAACTGGGCATTCCGCAAAATCGGCTGTTTTACTTGTCAGTGGCGCCAGGGTTAATCGATGGAATTGCTTCCAACCTGCACGCAACCGGAGTCTCAAAGAGCAGCGGATGGAATCGCCTCATTGTCGAAAAACCATTTGGCCGGGATCTGGAGACGGCAAGAACACTCAATCATAATTTGGGGAAAGTGTTCAAGGAAGAGGAAATCTACAGAATAGACCACTATCTTGGCAAGCCGATGGTTCAAAACCTGAAAACCCTGGTTATGGCAAATCCGGTGCTGGGGTCGCTGCTGAACCATCACCAAATTTCAAATGTCCAAATTACAGCGAGCGAGACGGTCGGGATAGAAGACCGGGCAGGTTATTATGACAAGGCCGGGGCGATTCGCGACATGGTCCAAAATCACCTGTTGCAGCTGGTAATGATGACTGCCGTTCATTTGCCGGACAACCTTATGGTAAATACAAGCCGGGTTAATAAGACCGAAATCATTGAGTCGCTTCAACCGATTGTAAAAGAACAGGCGCATCAGAACATTATCCGTGGACAGTACGAGTCTGGAGAGATTCAAGATTCTCCGGCTGCCGGGTACCGGGAAGAAGAGGGAGTCGCTGATCTCTCGAAAAATGATACGTATGTTGCCGCACGAATTGCGATTGACCATCCATCGTGGAGAGGGATTCCTTTTTATATCCGGACCGGCAAGCGAATGAATGAAAAATCTACTCAAATTGTCATTGAGTTTGAAAACAGAGCGATGGATTCAGAAATGCTAAAAGGAGCCGCTCCCAATTTAGTGATGGTTGAAATCAGCCCCAATGAAAGCATTTCGCTGCGCGTAAATTTAAAAGATGCTGCCAGCAACCAATTCAAGCCGGTTTGGACCAATTTGTCCACGAACTCAGAAGATCAGCCGGAAGCTTACGAGCTGCTGCTCTACGATGCACTCCGCGGCAACTCCACATTTTTTGCCAACTGGAGAGAAGTGGAACTGTCGTGGGAATGGATTCAACCGGTATTGGAAGCTTTCCAGGAAGATTTACTGCCGTTGCATTTTTATCCTGCCGGTTCAAAGGGTCCGAGAGCTGCCAATGAATTGTTGATGGCTGATGGATATAAATGGTGGTAGAAACCATTCTTGGCAAGAGCACATAGCTCCGCCAAAGATTAAAAAGACTATTCAGACATTTAGTTTGAAACTGAGAGGTATTTGTCATATGATAAAGGGGCATCAAGGAGTGAAAGTTCGTAATCGAAGAAGGATCACAATTTGAGGAGGAATTTATCTATGACAAAAATCGGTATCATCACAGGAACACACGTCCTGGACGCAACAGCGTGCAGGTTGCAGAATGGGTTAAGAGCATCGCAGACAAGCGCGGAGATGCGGAATATGAAATCGTGGATTTGGCGGATTACAATTTGCCGATGTATGCAGAGCCAATATCAGCTGCATATAGCCAGGATTACAAAACCCCTGAAGCGATTCCATGGTCTCAAAAAATTGCAGAACTAGATGGCTATGTCTTCGTTTGTCCGGAATATAATCATGGCGTAACGTCAGCGTTGAAAAATGCCATCGATTATTTGTATGTAGAGTGGAACAACAAAGCAGCAGGCATTGTCAGCTATGGTTCTTCGGGCGGCGTCCGTGCAGCTGAATCGCTGCGCATCATTTTAGCGGAGCTGCAGGTAGCTTCTGTCCGAGCCCATCCGGCAATGTCTTTGTTCACTGATTTTGTTAAGATGAGTGAATTCAAACCGGCAGATGTCCATGAAGGTTCGGTTACAACATTGCTCGATCAGGTCAACGCCTGGACCAATGCATTTGAACCTTTGCGGAATAAATAAAAAATCTTACAGTACAATCAATACCAAGAGCAGTCCGTTTTTCGGATTGCTCTTTTTGCGTTGAAGATCTTTTGGGGTCAATAAATTATCTTGAATCGAAAATAGTTGACAATAGACCGACTGGGTGTATATTTGAATTAAGCAATATTCAAATAATCAGATATACTATAAAAAGAAAAAGAAGGTCTTTATTATGAAGAAGAAGCCGTTTCTCACTGGAAGATACGCAGGTTATTCATTCCAAAGCTTCAAAAAGGACCTTCTCTCAGGTTTGGTTGTCGGCGTTATCGCCATTCCTTTAGGGATGGCTTTTGCCATCGCTTCCGGAGTAAATCCGGAGTACGGAATCTATACCACCATCATTGCCGGTATTCTCATTTCGATTTTCGGTGGATCCAAATTTCAAATTGGCGGTCCTACAGGAGCCTTTATCCCGGTCTTGTTTGCCATAGTCATCGCTTACGGGTACGAAAGCTTGCTGCTGGCAGGATTTATGGCCGGTGTCATCATGCTCTTTATGGGGATTTTCAAACTCGGTTCATTGATAAAATATATCCCGCGTCCGGTAACGATCGGCTTTACGTCTGGAATAGCTGTCATCATTTTTGTGGGGCAGGTAGCAAATTTTTTAGGATTGACCGGTGTAGAAAAACACGAATCCTTCTTGCCGAATGTTAAAGAAATCTTCCTCCATATCCAAACTGTCAATCTATATAGTGTCTTAACCGCTGTTGTCTGCCTGATTACAGTTATTGTAACTCCAAAGATTATTCCCAAAGTTCCCGGACCTTTAATCGGTTTACTCGTTTCCACTGTCGTTGCGAGTGTTTTTTTTCCTGCTGAAGTTGCAACGATCGGTTCTACTTTTGGGGAAATTTCAAATGCTCTTCCACAATTTCATGTTCCCGAAATTACTTTTGAGCGCCTCCAACTGCTGATTGGCCCAGCATTTGTCATTGCTATGCTGGGTGGGATTGAGTCTTTGCTCTCTGCCGTTGTTGCTGACGGCATGACAGGCAGTAAGCACAACAGCAATCGTGAACTGGTTGGCCAGGGCATTGCGAATATGGTTACTCCTTTGTTCGGCGGAATTCCTGCTACCGGCGCCATCGCCCGAACAGCAACCAATATAAAAAACGGGGCAGTGTCTCCGTTTTCAGGGATAATCCATGGGGTGGTTGTTCTCCTGGTCCTTATTCTATTTGCCCCTTATGCCTCAGTGATTCCATTGGCGAGCATGGCGCCCGTCTTAATGATCGTCGCTTGGAATATGAGCGAAAGGCATGTGTTTGTCGCCCTGTTAAAAACAAAAACAGCAGATTCGCTGGTTTTGGCTGCCACTTTTCTGTTGACCGTTTTTGTCAGTTTGACTGTCGCTGTGGAAGTCGGGCTCCTATTTGCTGTCATTTTGTTCACCAAACAAATGAGTGAGTTGCTGGTAACAGCAAAAGCGCTGCCCGACCCAGACCACAAAGATGAAAAAATGGGGACGCATATGGTGACAGATATTCACGATTGCCCGCAAATAAGCATATACAATATAGAAGGGCCTTTGTTTTTTGGTTCAGCCCAGGCTTTTGAGCAATCCATTATGAATACCATCAATTACAAACCGAATGTACTGATGCTCAGAATGGGCAAAGTGCCTTTTATGGACACAACAGGTGAATCGTATTTGTCCAGCATCATCACAGATTTTTCAAAGCAGGGCACTGTTTTAATCTCTGGCATGAAACCCCATCCGATATCGGTAATGAAAAAAACCGGATTGTATGCCTATACTGGAGAAGAGCATTTCTTTGAGCATACCGGCGAAGCTATCAACTTTTCCTTGGGCAAGCTCGACAAAACCAAATGCTTGGGCTGCCAGCATTTTGCTTTCAAGGAATGTACGGCTCTTTCAGCTGGACTGGAATTCGTAAAAACGGCAACCGACAAAAAAGCGAACAATTTAAAATAGCTATAGAAGGGAAGAGACGGCTTGGATATGGAAATGCAGCGGTTTAAATCTGAATTTTTTAAGGCTCTGGCTCATCCACTTCGGATTCGCATTCTGGAAATATTAGCTGAAGGCGATAAAAGTGTGAATGAAATCCAGCTATTAGCTGAAAGTGAAGGATCGGCCGTATCACAGCAGCTGACGGTTTTAAAAGCGAAAAATATTGTCACCGGCACAAAAGAAGGAAATCGCGTCATTTATTCGTTGCGGGACCCGATGATCACGGAACTATTGGATGTGGCTAAAAGGATCTTCAACAACCAGCTGTCGGAAACGATTACGATTTTGGATCGGCTCAAGTATACGGATAAAGAAGAGTAGACTTTAATGGAAACACTGAGGAATGGAGAGATTGATATCCATTCTTTTTTTATACAAAAAAAAAGGTGTGGCAACGGCTGTACTCAGCAGACCCAGAGATAACTCAGTTCAGATGGTTGACGTTTAAAAAATCACATGTTATGATTATCTCGAATTAAAGATATATTAATTCAAGGTAAATGAGGTGAACCGAATGGAAGTGCCGAATCTTAACTTGAAAGCATTGACTGTACTGGTTCGAGCCACAGACGCTCTTCACGAACTGATTAAAAAGGATGTCGCGCAATACGGGCTGAACCCGACCGAGTTTTCGGTGCTGGAATTGCTGTACCATCGGGGAAGGCAGCCGATTCAATCCATCGGCAAAAAAGTTCTGATTGCCAGCAGCAGCATCACTTATGTGGTCGATAAACTGGAAGCGAAAAATTACGTCGAACGAAAAGCATGCCCGGAAGACCGTCGCGTGACTTTTGCGGAACTGACATCTGAAGGCCAGCAATTGATGGAAACGATTTTTCCGAAGCACGAACAAGCCGTCAATAATGTATTTCAAGGAATTAAGCAGCAGGAACTGGAAGAAATGATCTGCACCGTCAAAAAGATAGGTTGCCGATCACAAAATGCTTAAATTTTTTTAATCCTATATCTCGGATTCGAGATAATAACCATACTTATACCAAAAATGAGGAGAGATACTTATGAACGAATTAAAAGGAATGCACCACGTAACCGCAATCACGAGCAGCGCTGAAAAAAACTACGAGTTTTTCACTTATGTACTGGGCATGCGCCTGGTCAAAAAAACCGTTAACCAGGATGATATCCAAACCTATCATTTATTTTTTGCGGATGACAAGGGTTCGGCGGGGACCGACATGACGTTCTTCGATTTCCCGAACATCCCGAAAGGCACCCACGGCACAAATGAAATCTACAAAACAGCATTCCGTGTCCCGACGGATGAAGCCTTGTCTTACTGGATCAAGCGCTTTGACAAATACGAAGTGAAGCATAAAGGCATCCAGGACGTATTCGGCAAGAAAACCTTATCATTCGTCGATTTCGACGATCAGCAGTACATGTTGATATCGGATGAAAACAACGAAGGCGTAGCATCCGGGACGCCATGGCAGAATGGACCGGTTCCACTGGAGTTCGCTATCACAGGCCTTGGCCCTATCCATATCCGCATCGCGGAATTCGAATCATTCAAAGAAGTATTGGAAAAAGCCATGCTCATGCGCCAAGTCGCAAAAGAAGGATCTTTTTACCTGTTTGAAGTGGGCGAAGGCGGAAACGGAGCGCAAGTGATTGTCGAGCACAACAAATTGCTGCCATCAGGGCGCCAGGGCTTTGGCACCGTCCACCACGCAGCCTTCCGGGTAGCGGATACGAGCGTATTGCAGGAGTGGATCGACCGCATGCAAAATCTTGGATTCAATACGTCCGGCTACGTCGACCGCTTTTTCTTTGAGTCGTTGTATGTGCGGGTAGCACAAGGCATCCTGTTCGAATGGGCAACAGACGGACCTGGCTTTATGGGCGATGAGCCTTACGAAACAGTTGGAGAAAAATTGTCATTGCCGCCATTTTTGGAATCTAAACGCGGCCAAATCGAGAAATTAGTGCGTCCGATTGACACCGTGCGCAGCACACGCACCATCGAAAAAGAATATCTGTAAAAAGGGAGAAAAATATGAGCATATTCAGTAGAATTTTTGGAAAACAACAAGAGGAGGAAACACCCATGACAAAGTTAAACATCGGCATCATCTTAGGTTCCACACGTGAAGGGCGCTTAAGCCCACAGGTCGGAAACTGGGTAAAAGAATTGGCAGACAAGCGCGGAGACGCGAACTATACAATCATCGACATCGCTGACTACAAATTGCCGCTGCTTGGCGAAAATGGCGGAGACGTATCCGGTGCAGCCGGCTGGTCTGAAGCAGTCGCAAAACAGGATGGCTTTGTCTTTATCGCACAGGAGTACAACCACTCAATCACAGGATCATTGAAAAATGCCCTCGATTACCTGCGTGTGGAATGGAACAATAAAGCAGCCGGCATCGTATCTTATGGTTCAGTAGGCGGAGCACGTGCTGCAGAACATTTGCGCGGCATTTTAGGTGAATTGTCAGTGGCGGATGTACGCGTCCACCCGGCTTTGTCGCTGTTCACAGATTTTGAAAACGGAGCCGAACTAAAAGCGGCACCAGTCCAGGCAGATTCTGTCAATCAAATGCTGGATCAGGTCATCCCATGGTCAACCGCATTGAAAACAATCCGCTAATCTAATTTTGCAGCCTAAATCACAGAATGTGCAGGAAAGCCCGCACATTCTGTTTTTTTGGCTACAATAGAGATGTGCAGAGAGATACTTAAAGTAGTAGAATTTTTTTCCCTACTCTTACACTAGAAAAATCAATGCAAGTTTCAATTCCATCAGTAAAGGAGCAGATAAGCATGATCTCAATTAATCCGGAACAAAACAAAGAACGGGACAACTATAAACTGCTGGTCGGCTCGATCATTCCGCGCCCCATCGCATTCGTAACGACTCAATCAGAGTCGGGCGTGGTCAACGGAGCGCCGTTCAGCTATTTCAACATCGTCTCCTCCAATCCGCCAATGGTCTCTCTGTCAATTCAGCGGCCGGCAGCGGAGCTGAAGGATACAGCTCGCAATATTTACGCGAATGGTGAGTTTGTGGTGCATGTTGTGGACCGCGACAATGTCGGCAAGATCAATGAAACTGCGGCTTCTTTGCCACCCTCGGAAAGTGAAGTGGAAATGGCCGGCCTGACGCAGATTCCGAGTCTGCTCGTTTCGGTTCCTGGGGTTCAGGAATCGAAGATCCGCATGGAGTGCCGCTTAGTGGAATCTGTTGCACTGGGAGGCGACGGTCCAGGCAGTGATTTGTTTATCGGACAAGTCGTCCAGTTTCATGTGGACGACAGTATTTACGAAAATGGCCGCATCGACCCGCGAGGATTGGATGCAGTGAGCCGGCTGGCAGGATCGAACTATGCGGCTATTGGCGAAATCTTTTCGCTGGAGCGGCCGAAGTAGAAAAAGTCCGGGAAAACTAATTCAGTAAGCTTGCAAAAACTGAAGTACTAGCACAGATATAGTTAAATTCAATATAGGCATGCGGATTGAAATTCATTTAAATCCGAAGTTGAACTACGAACAATAAAATGGCGATAGATAAAAATATCAAGAGTTATCGAAACAAAACTAAGTCACATCAATACAAATAAAAGGAAGATTTTGTTTGTTTTATTTAAAGAAATAGTGAAAATTTTATCCGCAGTAATAAACCCCGAACGAACCAGATAAAAAGTGGTTTGTTCGGGGTTTATTTTAAAACGTAATTCAGGATTGTTGATTCTTCTGGTCCTGTTGCTTTTCTGCTTTTTTGTGCCCTTTAGTTCCATCGTTTTCATTCTGTTCTTTCATATGGTCTGTCACCTTTGGCGCTTTTCCAGTCTTTTCTCGAACTTCTAATCTAATGAATAAAAATGAAAAAATCATTTAAACTGTTGTGCATCAATGGTTAATAAGGCGTTCCATGCATTAGCGGAACCAGTATTCGTTCCGGGCAAAATGAGCGCTTACAGCCTCAGCAATTTCTTTCATTATTTCGGTTGCCGTTCCTGATTCCGTAAGGTTGATGGGTAAAATATGTGCGGATGGTTCTTTAGCGGGAGGATGTTCGATCAGCAGCACCTCATCATTCAGCATAATTTGTTCGTTTGCGGAGATGAGGTATATCGAATAGAGACCGGTCTCCTTAATCTTTTTCTTAACGCTGTACTTTTGATTGAATCCGTTTAATCTCATGGCGTCAATCAATGTTTTTTCATCCTCTTCAAATACCGGAAGCATAGACATCCCTCTTCTATCTTTTTCAAAAGAGATTCCCCAATCTTCTCAACTTTAATCCTGGTTTTAGCATACGTAGCATTTTTTTAGAATTAGAGTGCAGGTGTCATTCATTGAAATCAGTTTACTTTGTATAACTTAAAAGATCATAAAAAATGAAAAATAATTTTTGGAATAGGATTAGTTTAAAAAATAGCTGGGTATATGTAATTTGAACCTAAAAATTAGACGAAGGAGGAGTACATCTTGAATCATGTAAAAGCTCTTATTATCAAATTTGTTATGATTGCCGTTGTCCTTTTAGTTATTCTGACAGGAATTTATGATGTGGAGTTCAGTGATACGCTATTGATCAGCGTTGTTTTGACTTTGGTTGCTTATGTATTGGGGGATCTTCTGATTTTCCGTAAAACCGGAAATCGCTCAGACAATAATAGAGCGAATCATAATGAATCCGACCACACAAAACGCAATGCCATTGCGACAGTAGCCGATATTGTAACGGCCTTCTTGGTGATTTGGGTGATGGGTGAAGCCTTGTTTGCCGATACCGAGGACCTTATGCAAGCTGCGATTATCTCTGCATTGGTGATCGGTGCAGGAGAATGGTTCTTCCATAAGTACCTTGACCGCAATGTTTTCCCAGAGAAAAATGACCATACAACAACGACAACTCGTTGATTCAAAATAGGCCCTTAATCGGGGTCTTTTTTAATGTGTTATTTTGATGGAAAAGAGGAACCGTTTTTGTTTCAATGAAAAAGCAGGAGAAGGCACAATTCGTGCCTTCTCCTGCTTTTTGATATACAGACTCAATTAGCAAAACGCTGAAAACAATTTTACGAAAAAAAGGGAGAAAATAATGATTGTTCGACCACTTTTAGAAGCTTGTAAAAGACTTCGAAGGCTAAACTGACTCTAAGCATGTCCTACAACAATGAGTTTTTAACTATCCTTAGCTTTTTTCCAAAGCTGAAACCAATTCCTATATTGAATCGGATACCCGCGCCAGTTAGCCTTATTTTTTCTTCATTCATCCACAGTGTTTACTGAAGAAAAAATAGTTGGAAATCAATAAAAATATCATATTTATTGAAAAAACCTCTGTTATAATAGAATAAATTAGTATAAATATATCTATTTATTTGAAAAAAATTCTATATTTGCGGGAGATTATAAAATGAAGTTGAAAATAAAGACTGCAGGACTGGTTGCAATTACAATGGGTACGTTTATCCTTTTACTTTTTTTGTTTATCCGGCCCCTCATATTGGATGATGCTCAAGAGATGGATAAAGCATCGTTGGATATTGACAGCGACCGCGTTCAAGCATATATAAATGGAAAAGGTGAAGATCTCCAGCGCCTTAATGCGGACTGGGCAGTCTGGGATGATACTTATCAGTTTTTGCAAGATCAGAATGAGGATTATATTGCCTCCAATATCCTGTTAGACACGTTTGAGAATATCGATATAAACCTTATGTTATATATCGATAATAATGAGAATGTAATCTTTTCTGACGGCTATAATCTGGAGGACGGTACACCGCTGGAGCTAGAGGGCAGTTTCCCTTCAATTCCCAAATTGTTGGAAGCAATAAATGAACAAAATGGTAGGCTCATCTTGTATCAAGAACCGTTTGGTTACTTAATGCTAGTAAGCGAGCCCATCCTGACAAGCGAAGGAGAAGGCCCTTCAGCCGGCTCTTTAATAATGGGTAAAGTATTAAATGATAATTTCTTCGACAAGATGCGAAATGAATTGGCGGTGGATGTTCGAACTCTGAATATTGAAGAAGAAGGAGGTTCACTGCCTGTTCTCAATAACGAAAATGATCAAGTTTTGGTTGAAAGAATGGATATCGGAGATGGCTTATTCTTAGAAATTAAAAGAGAAGCAGAGTATTATAAGGAAAAATTGGGCAGCATGAACGATTTGTTTTTGACTCTTTCGCTTACCACCTTATTGCTTACTTTCTTGGTTTATTATTTGTTGGACTTTTTTGTTTTGTCGAGAATTTCTTATTTATCTATCCAGTTAAAAGATGTGGATTTTGAAAAACCTCTTTCCTTAAACGTACGAAATTCGAAAACAGCGAAAGATGAAATCACCGACTTGGAAAAGTCCGTTCAAGGCATGCTGGAGAGCTTGGAAAAAGCTCATAGCGAAGTATCGAAACTGGCTTATTATGATCAATTGACTAGTCTTCCTAATCGATTTAATTTATACAAAGAATTTGAAAAGAAAGCAAATGAAGAAGACGCTTCTTTTGCGATTTTATTCTTTGATCTGGACGGATTTAAGCGGGTTAATGACTTATATGGCCATAGCAACGGGGATGAGTTGCTTAAGCAAATCGGCTTGCGGTTCATAGATAACGCCAACCACAGAGGGAGTGTGTTGTTCCGCATAGGCGGAGATGAATTTATACTTTTGACTGATTATAAGGAACGATCCGAGCTGGTTGAGGAAATCGAGCTGTTAATGGGTGAAATCCGAAGGGAATTCATTTTGAGCAAGGCGAAGGCAATGATCTCTTCAAGTGTAGGAGTCAGTTTTTATCCAACTGACGGAAAAACGCTCGATGACCTGCTGCAATACGCAGATAGCGCGATGTATGAAGCCAAACAGACGGGGAAAAATAATTACATCTTTTATCAGGAAATGACCGGTAAACAATTGTATAAGTATTATTTGACTCTTAAAAACGATTTGATGAGTGCCGTTTCTTTAGATCAGCTTTATCTCGAATACCAGCCGATCATGGATAGTTCGGGAAATCATATACAGGGAATTGAAGCTTTGGTCAGGTGGAATCATCCCGAGCATGGAGTGATTATGCCGTTGCATTTTATTCCGTTGGCTGAAGAGATTGGCGTCATCAGGGAATTAGGGGAATGGGTTATTCGCAAGGCGATAAAAGATGCCGGTGAATGGAACCGGCGATATAATGAAGCGCTTAAAGTAGCTGTAAACGTTTCGAAATTTCAACTGAAGTCTAAAAATGAGTTGTTTACGGTTATCGATAGTTCTTTGAAGGAAAATGGTTTTCCGGCAGAATTATTGCAAATAGAAATCACCGAAAGCGACACCGTAACCGAATATGAAGAAATTGCTATTTTTATTAAAGAGTTAAAAGCAAGAGGCATATGTGTAGCCCTGGATGATTTTGGGGTAGGTGCCTCCTCTCTTTTCAACTTAGTTAAATTGAATGTAGATATCGTAAAAATTGATCGTAGCTTCCTGCAAAAAGTTCCAGAAAATGAAAAGGATACGATTCTTTTAAAAGGTATTTACGGGATTTTACATGACTTAGGAATTGAAGTGGTAACAGAAGGAATTGAGACGATCCATCAGTTGGAGTTTGTCACAGCAAAAAATCTATCGTCGCTGCAAGGCTACTATTTCAGCGAACCGATTCCTTTAAATAAATTAATCGAACTAAAGGATATCCTTCATGAAAGTTCGCTTTAGCGTAAATTAAGAGAAGATAACGATTAAATTTTAAAAAAATAACAAACAACTCCTAGTGTATGATTGATTTTTGTGTAATCAATCATACAAAAATAGGAGTTGTTTGTTTTGTGTTGAAATCTTTGAAAAGCTGTAATTCGAGTCACTTTAAGGGAAAAGGGGAAGGGTTAAAGAAAGCGGTTGGTCTTTTGGGACGCCTGAGCGGCAGTCATCGCCGTTAATCCAATCAAATGAGCTACATAACACTTTGTGAAGAAAGTCCGCTCGCCAGCAAAGCTGTAAATTTCTCGGCAGTCAGCGGCTTGCTGTAGAAATAGCCCTGGATTTCATCGCAGTCGAGTTCTTTCAGTAATGCCAGCTGCTCTTCGGTTTCCACACCTTCCGCAATGACTGACATGTCCAAGCTGTGGGCAATGAAAATCATGGCTTCAACCAGTGCTTTGTCATCAAGGTTGGCAGCCATGTCTTGAACAAAAGGCTGAGCGATTTTCAAGTTGTTGAGTGGAAAGCGCTTCAGGTAGCTCAACGACGAGTAGCCGGTGCCAAAATCGTCGATGGCAATCTGCACGCCCAGTTGCCGCAATGCCTGCATGCGGAAAATAGCTTTTTCCGCGTCGTCAACGGCAACGCTTTCCGTAATTTCAAGTTCGAGCGAAGAAGCGGGAAAACCTGTTTGCTCAAGAGCCTGTTCGATGGTGTACAGCAAATCATCCTGCGCAAACTGCAGGGGCGATAAATTCACAGCCAGTTTTAGCTGAGAAAAGCCTGCATCATGCCATTCTTTAGCCTGCCGGCAGGCTGTATAGAGCACCCATTCACCCATCGGCAGGATCAGCCGTGTTTCTTCTGCCAAAGGAATAAACTCGCCTGGTGAAATAACGTCCCCGGCTGCTTTTTGCCAGCGAATCAATGCTTCCATGCCGATAATTTCTCCCGTTGAAGTCTGAACCTGCGGCTGATAGTGCAAGATAAATTCATCATAAGTAATTGCGCGGCGCAGATCATTTTCGAGTGCTATTTTTCTAGAGGAAGTAAAAGCCATTTCATCCGTAAAGAATTGGTAACTGTTCTTCCCATTTTCCTTTGCACGATACATGGCGCTGTCGGCGTGCTTCAGTAATTCTTCTGTAGTATCACCATCTTTAGGAAAGACAGAGATGCCAATGCTCATTGAGATATGCAATTCCTGTTCATTGACAGTAAGCGGCATTGAAAGAGCAGACTGCAGTCTGTGGATCATTGGAACAATGTCGTTTTCGGTTTGGATATCGTTGAGAATTAACGTGAATTCATCGCCGCCCTGCCGGGAAATAACATCGTTGGACCGCAGGTTTTCACTGATTTTTTGCGAAAAACGCCGCAGCAGTAAATCCCCGAACTCATGGCCGAAAGTATCATTAACATTTTTAAACCGGTCCAAATCAATAAACACAACGGCGACTTTTTTTGAACTTTGTGCCGCCTCAAATATGGAAGTTTCAAGCTTCTCCAAAAACAGCCGCCTGTTCGGCAACCCGCTCAGCACATCGTGATAAGCCATGTGCTTCATCTGTTGCACAGCTTTTTCCAGCTGGTGGTTTTTGGAAGTAATTTCTTCCGTTCGCTGTTCAATTTTGTGCTCGAGCACGGAAGTCAGGCTGTGGTATTGGTATAACAGCTTTTGGTTGTTCCGCAAAGTAAAAATCTGTCTGGTGATCAACAGGAGAACAGAAGCTCCAGCGCCGGCAATCAGCCCGTTCATCTCCCCTCTTTGTTCAAAGATCATGACGACAAACAGCAGAATCATGCTGAAGTAAGGAAGGAGCAGCCGCAAAGTGATTTTTCCGTCAGGCAGTGCAATAGCGGTTTGCGAAACTGTTTCTTCTGAAGTTTCAAGTGCCTGCAAGCTGGCAAGTGCCATCAAGAGCAGGCCAAAAGACCACAGGGGATCGTATAAATTACCGTAGCTGTAACTGCCGGCGATTGTTGAGTAGAGATGCACGTTATCCGCAATTACCTGCACGATCAACCCCGCCACAATCAAAGCCAGAACACGACGCGGGAAAAAGTGGAGAGAGCCGATGTAAAGGCTGATGGCCCCGAACAGCAGCAGCAAATCACCGACAGGGTAGCCGATCGATACAGCAAACAGCAGAGGAGTTGAAGAGCCTGCAACAAGGGGGGAAATTAGAAAATGCCAGCTGAGCGCTGTGGATACCGAGACAAGGACAGCCATATCAAAAAGAAATTTAATCTGGTAGGCGCTCTCTTTCTTTTGCAAAATTTGATGAGCAAAAGCGGCTATGTAGAAAAACATCTGAAGAAAATAAAACAGATCTGGCCATCCTGGATACGCGACTTCGCTATTTGTTGCGATGTGGCTGTATAGCCAAATACTTTCAGCAATCGTGTAGCTGAGGCATCCCAGTGAAGCCAAAAGCCAGAAATAGCGGTCCCTGCCGGCTGATTTCAAATAGACAGTGAGCAGGGTGATTGCAGCAGCCAAAGGAGCGATCCATGACAGTAAATGAAGGCCCAGCAATTGGCTGCTTCCGGTACCGCCAAATATAATCCAGCCATAATAGACAGAAATGTGAAGAAGGATAAAACCGGCGAACAGGTTTTTTGTTTTGGAAGGATTGATCTTCTTCACCTCATTTTTAGTAGCGGAATTTGAAAAGAACTATTGGAATTTAACAAATTCACTCATATTTCTTTTCATTATAAAGAAGTTTTTCGTATAAAGAAATATAAATATTACAGATAATAACAATTTTGTGTAAATAATTATTCATTAATTTTCATATATAAAGTCTAATGGCCTATTTAAACAGAAGGTACTTTTATATGGTTCACAGCAAAGAAGCCTACTTTAATGCGGAATAACAAGATAGCATTGCTGGATAACCATATATAATTGTTATAAAAATTATTAGTAGTTATCAATAAAAAATGGTTAAGTGAAATGTTGATGTGTGGATGAAATGGAAGCACAGCCCATACGGAAAATTATCGTTTCGGCTGTGCTTTTTTTGAAAGTGATTTTTTCTAAGCGGCTTTAAGAATTAAAACATTTATAAACTAAAGGATATTTAACCAGTGCTATGGAATACATAAAAGGCGCGTATAATAAACTTAATTTTCAAACAGTGGGTCATGTTAGGGGGAGAGTCATGAACGAAGGGGTCTACGAAGTGTTTGCGATCAAATATGCTGCAAGAGAAGCGAGGGCATCTGAACATTTTTATGGCAGGAGCGATCCCCATGAAGATGGTTCCATGCCGATGGATTATTTTATCTGGGTCGCGAAATCCAATACGCATACGGTTGTCATTGACGCCGGATTCACTGAAGCGGTGGCGGTTCGAAGAAAGCGTGACTTTTTAAGATGCCCCATTGAAACCTTGGGCAGTTTGGGCATCAAAACGGAAGATGTCAACCATGTCATCGTGACGCATATGCATTACGACCATATCGGGAATCTGGAAAAGTTCCCGGTTGCCCAGTTCATTCTGCAGGAAGCCGAGATGATGTTTTGGACAGGAAAGAACGCTTGCCGCAAGGAGTTTAGGCAATTGGTGGAAGTGGAAGACGTCTTGCTTCTGGTTAAAGAAAACCTGGAAGGCCGCGTGGATTTCGTGTCTGGCATTAAAGAAATTGTACCGGGCATCACGGTATACGGGACAGGCGGCCATTCAGCGGGTCTGCAATTCGTCAAAGTGCAAACTGTGGAAGGAAACGTCATCCTAATGTCCGATGTCAGCCATTTCTATGCAAATTTTGAACAAGACCGTCCTTATCCAATTATCCATGATCTATCGAAAATGTATGAGGCATTCGATCTGGTCCTTTCGGTGAGTGATGAGGCAACCATTCTGGTCCCGGGCCATGACCCGAAAGTGATGGAAAGGTTCCCGGCACCGAGTCCTGAGCTTGAAGGAATTATTGTACGGATATCGTGATTGATTGGAGAACGATCAAAGGGGGAAAGACGATGGACTATGAAACACTTGGCAATACTGGGATTCAAGTATCAAAGCTGTGTTTTGGGACGATGTCGTTCGGTGGGAACGCCGACGAAGAAACCTCGCGTGTCATGTTTAACCGATGCCGGGAAGAAGGCATCAACTTTTTCGACTGCGCCAATGTCTACAATAAAGGGGTATCAGAAGAGATACTGGGCAGATGCATTGCGGACAGCCGGAACGATATCGTCTTGACGACGAAAGTCAATGGAGCCACTGGGCCCGGCATTAACAATAAAGGATTGTCCCGCCGGCATATGATGCTGGAAGTTGAAAACAGCCTGAAGCGATTAAAGACGGACCGAATTGAGTTTTACTTTGTCCACGCTTTCGATCCACTGACGCCGATTGAAGAAACCTTACGGACCATGGATGACCTTCAGCGCCAAGGGAAAATACTTTATCCTGCAGTAAGCAATTGGGCTGCTTGGCAAATCGCCACCGCTCTAGGCATCTCGGCCAAAGAAAGCCTGGCCCGTTTCGAATGTGTGCAGCCGATGTACAACCTGGTGAAACGGCAGGCAGAAGTGGAAATTCTGCCGCTTGCTGCTGCAGAGAATATGGGAGTGATTTCCTATAGTCCGCTGGGCGGCGGCTTGTTGACCGGGAAATATGCAGGCGGTAAAAAACCGGAACAGGCCAGGCTGGTCGTGCAGAAAAATTACCAGAAACGATATGCTGATAATTCCTATTTTGAGACCGCCGACCGCTTCGCGCAATATGCAGCTGAGCGGGAAATGCATCCGGCCACACTCGCCGTTGCCTGGGTCATGTCCAATCCTGACGTTACCGCACCGATTATCGGAGCCCGCAGTCTTGAGCAACTGGAGCCTTCTCTTGCAGCGTTGAAAATCGACATGACACCGGAGTGGCGACAGGAAATCTCGGGATTATCGGCAGCACCGCCTTCGGCAACGGATCGATCGGAAGAAGGGTAAAGGTTTAACGGAAGAGGAGGAGGACTTGTCCCTTGCTATTAAGGGGGGAGTCCTTTTTCGTTTTTCTGGTTTATGAAAACAGCGAATTTGTAAGTGATGCCGAAAAGCGGGATACTAAGCTTGTATGGAGTAAATACACCATAGTTATTGAAGGAGGATTTTCATGTCGATTTATTCGTACCAGACAAAATTATCAAATGGGGAAAAAATAGATTTCGGAACTTTGAAAGGCGAGGTCCTATTGTTCGTCAACACCGCCAGTAAATGCGGATTGACCCCCCAATACGAAGAATTGGAAGGATTGTACAAAGCGCATAAAGAAAAAGGCTTTGAAATCATCGGGTTTCCATGCGATCAGTTCGGGGGACAGGAGCCTGGCACGGACGAAGAAATAATGGAGTTCTGTTCAACCAATTTTGGTGTCAGTTTTCCGCTTGCCCAAAAAATCGAAGTAAATGGCGAAAATGCTCATCCGATATATCAGTATTTGCGCAGCCAGGCTGCGGCGGATGAGGAATTTGACGAGGCGGGTGCTTTGCAAAGAGAAGACCGCGACATGGTGGAAAGCTCTGATATCCAATGGAATTTCACCAAATTCCTGGTAGACCGTAAAGGGAATGTGGTGCATCGCTTTGCGCCGACAGTCAAACCGAAAGAGATGGAACGCATCATTGAGCAGCTTGTGAAAGAAGCTTGATGAATAGGATAGAAGAAAGCAGAAAACCAAAAGCAAGGCTGAACGGATACCCGCTCAGCCTTGCTTTTTTCTTTTGTCTCCATAAAAAAAGATCTTCGTGATAAACTTTAGCGGCCCAAATCTCAATTTCAATTTTGATTTCAGGCCAGCCCAATTCCGTGATGTACCCAACAGTCATTGCAGGATACTCCCCGCCGAACAATTTTGACCACTCGGAGTACATGAACTCCCAATCAATCTTCTCGGTTGCCCATATGTTCACTTTGATGATGTCACCGGCGGTTAACTGCTCGGAAGCCAGCACTTTTCGTATATTGGCGAAGGTATTGATAAGTTGCTGATTAAAGCTCTCTGGAAGTTTCCCGCTGAGATCCACGCCAATTTGACCGGAAGTTACATACAGTTCGGCATTTCTCGGTATTTTGGTGATGTGACTGTAATTGCCGACAGGTTTTGGCATGTTCTCAGGATTTCGTCGTGTGATTTTGCTGTTGTCCATTTGAATTTTCCGCCTTTCTGGGTGGTTGAAAGGTTAGCAACTGAATTTTTTTACCTAATTGTAATTATTCCATAGTGCACTATACTGCAACTTCTTACAAAAGAGTCTTAATCTGCTTTGTTCAGATTAAGCTTTTTCGCATGCGCGTAGTTTTGAATTCTACCGAGCTTGTCCACCTTACTGCTTCATCATCATCCCATCCAGCGGGCGCTCCATCTGCAATTCCATCCATACAGCGGTATCGATGAGTCCTTGGAGGTCCATTCCAGTTTCGATGCCCATGCCGACAAACATATTGACCATATCTTCGGTGCAGACATTGCCGACGGCTTTCGGCGCAAAAGGACAGCCGCCCAGACCGCCGATTGAGGAATCGAAGCAGCGGATTCCCGATTGATAGCCCGCTAATACATTTGCCAACCCCAACCCTCTTGTATTGTGAAAGTGGAGGCCGAGTTTAATGTCATTTCCGTACTGCTTCTGGAATTCCTGAACCAAATGACTCACTTGGAGGGGAGTGGCCAGCCCGGTTGTGTCGGCCAATGTTATTTCGGTTGCGCCTGCTTTGACGAAGGTCTCGGCTATTTCCAGCACCCGGTTAACAGGAACATCTCCAGAAAATGGACAGCCGAAAGCTGTGCCGAGAACGCCTGCTACTGTTTTCTTCGCATCAGCCGCTTCTTTTATGACCTTCACTAGCTCCGCTACATTCTGATCAACGGTTTTTCTGGCATTTTTTAAATTGAAGGCATCGCTGGTTGCCGTTACAACATGATAACTGTCGACAGCTGTTTCCAACGCTCTCTTCAAACCGGAATAGCTCAAGACAAGACCTGCATAGGAAACGCCGTCAAGCCGGGGAACTAGCTTCATGACTTCTTCAGCGTCAGCCATTTGCGGAACAACTTTCGGATTTACAAATGATACTGCTTCTATTTTTTTGGCGCCTGCATCGATCAGTTTGGTGATCATATCAACTTTTTGGTCAGTGGTGACCAGTTTCTTTTCATTCTGCAGTCCGTCACGAGGACCCACTTCACAAATTTCAATCATTAGACTTCCCCTTTCGATAACTCTATTTTCGGGTTGGCCATCTGGACCAGGACATCATCCCGGCCTTGATAGATGTGCTCCTGCATGGCGATTTTCGCACGTTCCGGTTCCCGGTTCTCAATCGCTTTCAAAATAGTCTTATGCACTTCCAATGAACGAAGAAGCTGGCGTTCGTTATACCAATAAAATGAACGGAAGATCAAAGGGACGACAACAACTTTGGAAATATGGGACCTGAGGTGCTCGTTTTTCGTCGCTTTGAAAATTTCTTCATGGAACTCCTGATTGGCTTGCTGAATGTTTTTTATGGTGGAGATATCGGATCTTTTCAGTTCGCTGATGGCTTGCTCATAAGCTGTATTTTTTTCATGCATAAACTGCAGTTCTTCTTTGGTGCGGTTTAAAGCGGCTTCGCCGGCGCCATGACTTTCCAGCAATGCACGCAAATTATAAATTTGGCGGATGTCTTCGATGGAAAACTCCTTGACGATATAACCTCTGCGTTTAAATGGAATAATCAGCCCGTCCGATTCCAGTTGTTTAATGGCATCCCGGATCGGGGTTCGGCTCACTTGCAGTGATTCCGCAAGAGCTTCTTCTGTTAAACGCTTGCCTGGCTCATATTCTCCGATAATGATTGCGTTCTTGATCGCGTTATACGGGTTCATATAATCTCCTCACTTTTAATTTATTGTATACAATAAAAAACGCAACAGCAAACTATAATCAATTTACTATGAATATAAATGTGTTTTCGGTATTTATAGCTATTAAATTACTAAGGATGAAAAATGAGTTGACCTACTGTATACAATGTGATAGTTTTTAATCAATTGCTAAATTGTTAGAAAATTATGTTTTTAACTTTGGATCTTTCGAAGAAATCGCAGTTAGCAGCAATTGAAAAAGACGAAGGCTATACCAGAAAAGAAAGCGCTCTCAGTAGAGGCTTGTTTCAAGGCTACAGAATTATACCTCGGAGGTGCAATGGATGACAACAGATAATCACACAATGGAAGCAGATGGAACGACTCTTGGTACGGCGACGATGAACGAACAACAAGAAAGATCGCCACTCGAAGGAATCCGGGTGCTGGAACTGGGGACATTGCTTGCGGGCCCATTTACCGGACGCATGCTTGGAGATTTTGGAGCGGAAATCATCAAGATTGAAGCACCGGACAAAGCGGACCCGATGAGGCAATGGGGGCAGCAAAAAGACGGTGAAGGACTTTGGTGGCCGATCCAGTCACGCAACAAAAAATCTGTGACGTTAAACTTGAGGACCCAAGAAGGACAGAACATTTTCAGGGATCTGGTCAAAGAAGCGGATATAGTCATCGAAAATTTCCGGCCGGGCACCATGGAAAAATGGAATCTTTCTTATGAAGAATTATCTGAGATCAACCCCCGGATCATCATGACACGCACATCAGGCTACGGGCAAACTGGGCCTTACCACAAACGCGCTGGATTTGGCAGTGTGGGTGAAGCGATGGGCGGTATCCGCCACGTGACCGGATTTCCTGACAGGGCACCTTCGAGAATCGGAGTTTCGCTGGGAGATACGTTAGCGGCACTGTTCGCGACGATCGGTACATTGACCGCATTGAATGAACGGCATTTCTCAGGAAAAGGGCAAATGGTCGACACGGCCATATATGAGTCAGTGTTTTCGGTTATGGAAAGCACCATCCCTGATTATCTGCTGGCGGGTTATGTGCGTGAGCGGATGGGGAATATTCTTCCGGGTGTGGCACCGTCTAATATTTACCTGACGAAAGAAAATACCTATGTGGTCATCGGTGGAAATGCAGATGGGGTTTTCAAAAGGCTTTGTGAAGCGATGGGGCAGCCGGAATTGTTTGAAAGCCCGAAATACCATACGCATCATGCCAGAAGCGAGCATATGACAGAGCTTGACCAATTAATTGAGAAATGGACGAAATCCATAAATACGAAAGAGCTGCTGGAAATACTGGCAGAGAAAGGGGTTCCGTCCGGGCGCATCTATTCAGCGAAAGATATTGTGGAAGATCCGCATTATGCAGCGAGAGACATGATCATCAAAACGGAGCATCCGGTCCTCGGTGAATTTCCGATGCCTGGCGTAGTCCCGAAACTTAGCAGGACTCCTGGAAAAGTGAAGCATGTGGGAGCTGAATCCATCGGCAAAGACAACGCCGCCGTTTATGGAAAATTGTTGAACTATGATGAAGAAAAACTGAAGGACTTAAAGGACCACCAAATTATCTGACCGAAAGAAGGAAGCTGCTATGGGCAAAACGCTTTATGAAAAAATTTGGGACCGCCACGTCGTGGTGCAACAGCAAGCGCAGCCAGATATTATTTATATCGATCTTCACTTGATTCATGAAGTAACGTCACCGCAAGCTTTTGATGGACTTCGGCTGGCAAACCGGAAAGTCCGCCGTCCGGATCGGACATTGGCGACGATGGATCATTCGATCCCAACAACAGATCGCCATCTCCCGTTCGAAGACAAAATAGCTGAGCAGCAAGTAGAAGCATTACGCCAAAACTGCAAGGATTTCGGCATTGAATTGTTCGACCTTTTTAGCGCCAGGCAGGGGATTGTCCATATCATCGCGCCGGAGCTTGGACTGACGCAGCCTGGACAAACAATTGTCTGCGGCGATAGTCATACTGCAACACACGGCGCTTTCGGAACACTTGCTTTTGGTATTGGTACAAGCGAAGTCGAACATGTACTGGCTACCCAGACGCTAAAGCAGTATAAATCAAAGACGATGGCCATCAATTTTAACGGCAAGCTGCCAATCGGCGTCACTGCAAAAGATTTGATCCTTGCGCTGATCGGGAAGTATGGCCATGATTTTGCGACCGGCTACGTCCTGGAGTACCGCGGCGAAGCAATCCGCGATCTGACAATGGAAGAACGGATGACGGTATGCAATATGTCTATTGAAATCGGCGCACGTGCTGGGCTGATTGCCCCGGATGCTACGACTTTCGACTATTTGAAAGGAAAGGAATATGTGCCGCAAGGGCAAGAATGGGAGGCGGTGCTGGAAGATTGGCAACTGCTTCAAAGCGACGAAGATGCTGATTTTGACCGTGCTGTCGAATTTGACTGTTCGGAAATCGAACCGCAGGTGACATGGGGAACCAATCCAGGTTTGGTGGTTGGCATAAACAGTAAGGTGCCGGGACCTTCGGAGGTGGCAGAAGAAAAACGCCAAATGATTGAAAGCGCATTGGCCTACATGGATTTGGAGCCTGGAACGGCCATAACGGATATTGCCGTCAATACGGTTTTTATCGGATCCTGTACAAACGGGCGTATTCAGGACTTGCGTGAAGCCGCTAAAGTGGTTGCCGGTTATCGAGTGGCATCAGGGATTCGTGCTCTTGTGGTGCCGGGTTCGCAGTCTGTCAAACAGCAGGCTGAGGAAGAAGGACTGGCAGAAATCTTCATGGATGCCGGATTTGAATGGCGGGAAGCCGGATGCAGCATGTGTCTTGGGATGAATCCCGACATCGCAAAGCCTGGAGATCGTGTTGCCTCCACTTCAAACCGCAACTTTGAAGGGCGTCAAGGAAGGGATTCAAAATCACATTTGGTCAGCCCATCCATGGCAGCAGCAGCGGCAATCAAAGGACATTTTGTAGATGTCCGCAACTGGCCGATTAAAGTGGGAGAAGGGGTGTAATCATTGGAAGCCTTTAAAACACATACTGGAATTGTAGCGCCGCTTGACCGGGCGAATATCGATACGGATGCCATCATTCCGAAACAGTTTTTGAAGCGCATTAAAAGGAGCGGATATGGGCAGTTTTTATTTTATGACTGGCGCTTCGACAAAAACGAACACGAAAATCCTGATTTTCTGCTAAATCGTGAACCTTACCGCAATGCCACAGTTCTGCTGACCCGTGACAATTTCGGCTGTGGTTCATCTCGCGAACACGCTCCATGGGCCATCGATGATTTCGGCTTCCGTGCCGTCATCGCTCCATCATTTGCGGATATTTTCTATAACAATTGTTTTAAAAACGGCATTCTGCCGATTCAGCTGCCAGCGGAAGACGTGCAGCAGCTTTTTGAAAAAGCGTCTGTCCCGGGTTATCAGTTGACAGTCAATCTGGAAAAAAACTTCATAGCAGATGGGCAAGGGTATGAAAAGGATTTTGAAGTGGACGATTACCGGCGGAATATGCTCCTTAATGGACTCGATGAAATTTCAGCAACAATTCAATACGATGCCGAAATCACCGATTTTGAAAAAAACCATAAAATTCATTACTCCCTCTGAAAAGGATTAAAGGATAAGGGTTGCAGGTGATCAAAATAACAGAACGTTAAAAGGAGCTTTCTTATGGACAATAAGCCAATCAAAGAACCGATTCGTAAAAAATGGATTTGGATTGTTCTGGTACTGATTGTGCTCGGCAATGTTCCCTGGTATATGCCGGCAGGATCATACGAACCACTCATTTTAGGCATCCCTTATTGGGCATGGATCATTGTTGGTTTTTCACTCCTGCTTTGCGCTTACTTGAGCTGGGCAACTTTGAAACACTGGAATATTGTGGAGGATATTGAAGAAGAAGAGAAGAGGAGGAAAGCGAATGAATGATTTAACCTTTTCAGGTATGGATGGTGTCTTAATCTTATCTGCCTATGCGGTTGTCATGCTGCTGATCGGTTATTTTTCAGGGCGCGGCGACAAAACGCTTCATGATAGCATGAGCAACTATTACTTGGCCGGAAAAAATCTAGGCTTCATCGCTTTGTTCTTCACACTTTATGCGACACAATATAGTGGGAATACAATTATCGGATATGCGCCGACTGCTTATCGGACCGGTTTCGCCTGGCTGCAGTCCATTACGTTTATGACGATCATTATCGGCGTCTACTTATTGTTTGCTCCAAGGTTATATGTAATATCCAAAAAGCTGAACTTTATCACGCCGGCCGACTGGATTGATTACCGTTTCAAATCTAAGGCAGTCACCATTTTGGCTGTACTGTTAATGCTTTGGGGTCTTGGAAATTATCTTTTGGAGCAGCTGGTAGCTATCGGACAGGCAGCTTCAAGCCTGACGGGAGGAACCATTCCGTACCAAGTAGCCGTTATCGCCTTTGTGCTGGTCATGCTGATTTATGAATGGTTGGGTGGAATGAAAGCGGTTGCATTCACGGATGTCATGCAGGGCCTCGTTTTAATGGTCGGCATCGTGATATTCCTCGCGGGAGCTGTTTATTTGGTCGGCGGCAACTTTGCAGGCGCCACCCAATTTATCGCTGAAACCGAACCAGCCAAGCTCGGGGTTCCGGAAATGATGACTTCAGTCAATTGGCTGAGCATGATCCTGCTGGTCGGCTTTGGAGCTGCAATATACCCGCATGCAGTTCAACGGATTTTTGCGGCTGAAAGCGAGCGTACGCTAAAACGTTCATTTTCCCGGATGGCTTGGATGCCGCCGATTACAACGGGGCTTGTATTCATCATCGGAATTTTAGGGATTGCCCTTATACCCAACCTGGATGTGGCTGGATCGGAGCAGCTGGTCGGTTTGATGGCCAACGAAATAGCAGGCATCAATGGGTTCTTTTACTGGGTAATGATCATCTTCTTTGGTGCGATTGTTGCGGCAATTGTATCGACGGCAGATTCTGTATTATTGAGTTTTTCATCCATTGTGTCCAACGATATCTACGGCCGGTTCATAAATCCTAACGCACCGGAGCGCAAGAAAGTTTTGGTCGGGAAAGTGACGGGTATCTTTGCTGTAGCTATCCTATTGTGGATCGCCTGGTATCCGCCAGCAACTTTATATGAAATTTTTGTTTTGAAATTCGAATTGCTGGTTCAAGTATTCCCGGCATTTGTTCTCGGTTTGTATTGGAAACGAATGGCTGCACAACCTGTATTTTGGGGGATGTTAACAGGGGCCATCATTGCAGGAGTCCTTACGTGGACTGGGCATAAAACTATATTTGGGGTTCACGGCGGAGTTATTGGCTTGGCTGCCAACTTCCTGATCGCGGTTGTCGGCTCTTACCTTGTAACAGTGACCGTAACAGAAGAAGAAGAGGAAGACTTGAAAAAAATCGACTTGGCTTATCGGAGAGAATACTCTGATTAAAGCTCATAAAAAGAGATGACTAGGCATGAATAAATCCATACTGCAAGATGGCATATTGATAAACATAAACCCTTGGCGGATGCTTACATGGCTGCTGATTGCCCAAATCATGGTAGCATTTGTCGGCCGAAGCTTAGCACCGCTTGGGGTATTGATCGGAGAAGATCTGTCGCTGACGAAAGCGCAAATCGGTATGCTGCCGGCCGCATTATTTTTGGGGCAGTCTTTGGTGTCAATTCCCGCTGGCTTTGTGGCGGATCGGATTGGATCAAAAAAGCTGCTCTTTCTTTTATCGTTATGCCTGGGACTGTCCTTCATTCTCATGACGCTAACTTCTGTCTATGCACTGGTGTTATTCATGGTAGTGCTTGGAGGAATCGGCTACGGGACGATGCATCCGACGTCCAATAAAGGCATCATCTACTGGTTTTCCGAAAAACGCGGAACGGCTATGGGCATCAAACAGATGGGCGTCACCCTTGGTTCGGCTCTGGCCGCACTTTTGATGCTGCCAGCTGCTGTTGCCTGGGGCTGGCGGCCAGTCCTGTTCGGAGCCTGCCTGCTATTAATCATCACCGGCTTGTTGGCTTATCGGTTTTATCACGATCCCCCGGCAGCAGAATCGCAGGGGACGGAAAAGCCGGCACGCTTGTTTGCTTCAATTCTTCAGATGTTCCAGGAAAAACCGCTGGTCCTCGTCAGTCTTGCGGCAATGGGACTGAGCGGAAGCCAACTCATCCTGAATACGTATATTGTGCTGTTTGCTTACGAGCATCTGGGCATCAGCTTAGTATTGGCCGGCATGCTGCTGGTCATCTCCGAAGTCAGCGGTTCGTTCGGCCGTGTTGCCTGGGGAGTAATCAGCGACAATTTGTTTTCGGGCAAGAGAATTATCGTTCTGGTCATAATCGCGTCCTTATCGATTTTGACTTCGCTTGTCATCAGTCAGCTGCCAGAAGGAACGTCCTTTTGGGTAATGGTGCCGATTACGGTGCTGTTCGGTTTTTGCATTTCAGGCTTTAATGGAATCTGGATGAATGCTGCAACCGAGCTCGTGCCGATCAAACAGGCAGGCATTGCCAGCGGCTTCAGTTTGACCCTGGGTTCATGGGGGGTCATTATCGGGCCGCCGCTGTTCGGCTATATCGTTGATGTGACTGGTGATTTCACATATGGCTGGCTGTTCCTTGCCCTTATGCTGGCTGCGGTTATTGCTCTGCTGCTTTTGGCAATGGTTATCGTGAAAAAAGAACATAGGAATCAGAAAATACAAGATGAGGGTTGATGAAACTTCACTGGAGGAGTTAGCATGAATATTGATTTAAGAGATATTGATACGCAGCAGGCGTATAAATTGATGTCAGGATCTGTAGTGCCGAGAGCGATTGCCTGGGTATCCAGCATAGACGAAAATGGCAAGCGCAACCTCGCACCTTTCAGCTTCTTCACTGTCGCCTCAAGAAATCCGCCGATGCTGTGCATCTCAATCGGACCGGGCGTTGGAGAGCGGGAAGGCACCGTCAAGGATACGCTGGAAAACATTCGGTCGCAAAGGCAGTACGTCATTAACATTGTCAATGCGGAATTGGGCAATGAAATGCATGAAAGCGCTAAAAATTTTCCGAGTGATGTGGATGAATTCGAAGCCGCTGGAGTGACAGCAGCAGACAGTGTATCCGTTGCTCCCCCAAAAGTGGGAGAAGCGCCTATTTCATTTGAGCTCGAACTTGACCGCATCATTGAACTGGGAAGCGACCACTTGATTCTTGGGAAGGTGGTCCATTACCATATTAAAGACGCCTACTACCTTGGAAACTATAAAGTGGATCTGGAAAAACTGAAGCCGCTCGGCCGATTGGCAAACGGCTATAGTGAAATGCAGGGTTTTTTTACATTACCGAGGGGTAACTGAGGAACGGCAACGGCTAACGGAAAAGTCGGATTTGATGGATGTTATGATTACCATACTATGGAATAAGGATTGCTTCTAAAGAATATACAACCAATAAAAACAAAGTAAGCTACTTGATAACAAGCTGCCCTTCGCAATATAGGGCAGCTTTTTTTGTTGGTTTATTGCCGCCGGTTCTTCTTTCTTTGGTGACATCCTAATAAATGAAACAAGTAACTAGTTTAAACAAGGGAATGGGCTCCACAGTATCGAAGTTACTGACAAGCCCTAAAATTAAAGAGGAGGCACCACATGAAACCTAAAGTTTATATCGCCCGCCCTATCTCACAAGAAGTGGAAGAATACATCGGAGAACATTGTGATTACCGGAAGTGGGAGGGGGAAGGACGGATACCGCTGGACATACTGATGGAAGAAATAAAGGATGTGGAAGGCGTGCTGGTTCAGCATGCACCTGTTACGGATAAACTGTTGGAGGGTGCGCCCAACTTGAAAGTCATCAGCAATTCGGCTGTCGGCTACGATTCCTTTGACCTGGAAGCCATGAAACGGCATAAGGTGCTCGGTACGCATACGCCTTTTGTGCTGGATGAAACGGTGGCCGATCTGGTCTTCAGCCTGGTGCTTGCCACTGCGAGACGCGTACCCGAACTGAACAATTTCGTGAAGCAAGGGAAATGGGATAAAGAAACGGAGTCCCACGACTTATTTGGCATCGACGTCCATCACGCGACCATGGGCATCATCGGTATGGGCCGCATTGGCGAAAAAATTGTCAGACGAGCACGATTGGGTTTTGAAATGGATGTCCTTTACAACAGCCGCACCCCTAAGCCCGAACTGGAAGAGAAATATGGCATCGTCTATAGCGAGCTGGAAACACTTCTGGAAAAATCCGATTTCGTCGTCCTGATTGTGCCATTGACTCCCGAAACACATCATTTAATGGGAGAAAAGCAGTTTGAAAAGATGAAGAACAGCGCCATTTTCATTAATTGTGCCCGAGGTGCAGTCGTGGATGAAAGAGCGTTGATCCAGGCTTTGGAAACAGGGCAGATTCGCGGAGCGGGTCTCGACGTCTTTGAACAGGAGCCCGTCAGCCCGGACAACCCGCTGCTGCAGATGGAGCAGGTCGTCGCTCTCCCGCATATCGGATCAGCTACGGAAAAAACGCGCGCAGCGATGGCCATGAAAGCCGCGGAAAACCTGGTTGCTGGTGTGACCGGCAAAAATCCTCCGGACGTGGTCAAGGAGTTACAGGAATTGTTGGAAGATCCACACCGATTCTCCGAGAAATTCAACTCAAAATGAGAAAGAGGCACTGCTTTTTTAGTGGCGCAATAGCAACAAAATTATCTTGCTAACGGTGTCTAATTCTTATCGCCAATATTAAACCTATAATGCAAAAGGCCATCAAATTGCGTATAAACTTGATGGTCTTTTTCTATTGCTGCAACAATGTTTTACTTGTAAAGTACATTTAAATTGCAGTGTGATTTGTTTCCTAATTTGTTGGATGACAATGGCAGCATAGGCCAACATATTGACCTATAGATTCATACGTAAGTTAACATGCATTTATTTTCCGTTAAATGGAATATTTATTGATTTCCACCTTTTTAGGAGTAATCTGACTACTTGTGTTAAAATAGATCTTAAGATTGTGAGCCATTACACCTCCACTAATGAGGCAGCAGAGTTAAAGGAGTTGTCAAAATGAAAGGTAGGATATCATGGATGAAGCGCAATGGGATGTACAAGAAGTTAAGCATTTAAAAAAGATACAATTAGTTCAAGGCAATCTTGCCATGCTGTTGTTGTTCTTGCTGCTTGTTTATTTTGCTGATAGCGGGAGGCATTCCATCATTATTGGGATATTTTTTGTACTGATGTGGATAGTGCTAGCCATCACCTTGTACACCCTAAAAACCGGACGCCCAGTTGGTACAAAGACAAGTAAACGTGTGCAGGAATTTGATAAAGATCGCCTGGGAGAGAAACGGTGGAGACGAAATAGAATAATTGAAGCTGCCGGCATCAGTATTGTAGGTGTTGGTATTGCAATTTTATTGTTTGTTGTGGATTTTAGCTCTGCGCGATTGGACTCTCCCAGCTATCATTTCCCATTTATTGGGGCTTGGGTAGGTTATAACATAGGAGAGATTATTAGAATCAGCAGTTTATGAGAGCAGCCGAAAAGTATGTGAAAACTCTTGTTCAATTAATGTTTTTAGTTGAACAAGTAATTGAAAATAAGTAAAGAAAAATTTAAGTTACAATTATCTTTACAAAATACAATAGGGTTCGCTATGCAAAATAGCACTTCAATTCACGAAAATGCGGATCGGAGTGCTGTTTTTTGTTTGAACTTACTAGTTAAGGGTTTAAAATATCTAGAGGCTTGAGGTGCCTTACATACTGTCCTGGCTATTTTTGAGTCTTTGATTTTCTTCTTCCAATGCTTGGATTTTCTTTTCGTATTCGGTTATTTTTACTGAACGAGTTGAACTTTTTGCCATAAAGAACAAAAAAACGATAATAAGGCCAGCTAAAAACACCATTAGAAGTATCGGGGATAAGGCGATAATCTTTTCCATATAATTTCTCCTTTTAATATAATGCTCAAATTCCCGAAGGATTCGGATAGATTCTGCTTTTAAATACATTTTTGCTAATAGTATATCAAAGAAACCGTTAGTTCCTATGGGAATTAACGGTTTCTTTGTTACAAATACTATTGCAGTCTAATGAAAGAAAGCTCTGTTCTTCGGTTAAAACTTATGTATCCTCTGCCTCTTTTTTGGATGCGCGGAGGTATTCGAGCCAGAAAATCCACAAGGTTGCCGCAGCACCGACCCACAATGAAGGGCTCGACAGCGAGATGCTGTTGCGGGATTCTCCGCCAAGCAAGGTTAAGACAGCGAGCACGAGCAATGGCACCACGATCATCAGTACGGGGAAAATGATCATGTAGCGTTTCTTTTCCCGGCGCGGCCGAAGCGTCAATGCGCTCAATACGACCATGAGGGCAATCACTGCAAACAGGATCCACGTGGGAATGCCGAGCGAAGAAAGCGTTCCAGGGAAATAATCATTCACCAGGAGTGTACATAAATTAATCAATAATACGGCAACGATAAGCCAATAGGTCTTCAAAATAAAAATCCTCTCGGTGTTGGTATAGTAGCTAAGCCTTTCCCTTAGTGTAACAAAGCTAGTTGGATATAACAGGGAATGAAGAAAATCAGTTTCTTATTGTGAAGTTAAGGTGAAATATTATTTTATTTGCTGCGAAAAAGCTTAGGGGGCTGCGGTGTCTCAAGACTGAGTTTATTAGACGCTCAAAGAATGAAATACAAAGCGGAGATCACCAAATAGCAAACAATCCAGATCAGCAAGGCGAACTTAAAATTCAGTTTAAATGCGATATAGACAGAGTTTTTCCGGCTAATCGCAGCCAACAGCAAATTCAGTCCGGAAAATGGAGAAGACAGAATGGCCAGGATCCACCCGGCCAGCAAACCAAGGCTCAAATACAGATGGTCATCCGCAAACAATGGAGAGTTGCTCAAAGTAATGGCCAAAATAGCGGCGGTAATGATCGGATGGACACCAATCCATGCCGGAATGGTCATCAGCAAGGCCAGCACCGGAATCAAAAGCAAGACATGGGTAATATTCAACGCTTCCAAAAGGGAACGAATCCAATCGTCTGCTCCATTGTTTAGAAGAGCCGTACCAAAAGCACCGGCAATGATGAAAATCGACAGCTCATTTCCCATTGACGGAACTTTAACGTGGATGTATTGCTGGGAATTCGCGACAAGCTCACGTGGAGTACCGAGGAACAATGACCATACGGCAGAGACGACAATCGCCGTCAGCGGAATGATGGTCAACACGGATAAATCGCTCAAACTCTCAATAAAAAGGATAGCAGCAGTAACAGTCAGCAGGATCACAGCGAGCTCAAACACTTTCCGCTTGGCCGTACCAAGGCTCACCGTGTTTTTAACGGCAACTGCTTTTGGTATAGAGAGATTGTTTTTGCGCTCCCCCAAAAAGCCGAGGCCCATCATGATGGCGGTGACCGCAAGGCCGATTGGGAAAAGCTGCAGCCAGGTAACATCAAAATACGACAGCACCAAAGCCATGGAGATGAAATATGGCGACCACAAAAAGGCCATGACAAATCCTCGGCTCAGAGCCTTCAAGCGCACTTCGTCAAATGGTTTGAACGATGAGGTATCCGTCAAATCATAGAGGATCGGGAGCGTCCCGACGTTCATGACAGCACCGATACTGCCAGCAGCCACTGTCGAAAACAAGTAAAGATGATGTGTTTTCTTAATGGAGTGGGCGAAAATGACTTCTATGTACTTTAAATACTGCCCCTGCTGAATCGGAATCGACAGCAATGGCACAAAGATGAAAATCGCCAAGAGGTTGGCGTTGGTTTGAAGCGCCCCAAAAAACTCCCGCACCCCATTGCCGCTCGTGTCCATCAATAACCCCACAACGAGCAGCACCGAAATCAGGATTTTCGGCGTCCGCGGGAGGTACGGGAAATAGGAAATGAGCACAACTAGCGCGAACAGGCTGACCAAAAGAGTGGAGTAAGGAAAAGAAACGAAAAAAGACAGCAAATAAGTTCCACCCATGAGCAGGGTGCTGAGAGGGCGGATGATTGGTTTCATGTGAAGGACTCCTTTTGGAAATGGTACGGTTTTATTTAGTTTGACAGAAAAGTTTGGGGGCGTCTTTAAAGTTGCTTTAGAAAATTTCGTAATATAAAGCCAAGTTATCTACTGCTGGAACAGTATTTTAGCAAATGATTCAAATTTGATAACAAAGAAGAATAGATCGTCATATAGAAAATGGTAGAATAAAGAAAATTGAAACTTTTACAGTTATTAGTATCACTAATCATTATAGAAGCAGGTGAAGAAACTTATGAAAAAAGATATACATGTAGTTGGAGCAGTCATCACAAGTGGTGACAAAATCTTATGTGCGCAGCGGGGCATGGAAAAAAGTTTGCCCGGCTTATGGGAATTTCCGGGTGGAAAGATTGAAAAAACAGAAACGCCTCAATCAGCCCTGCAACGAGAAATTCAAGAAGAAATGCATTGTCAGGTAGAAATTGGTGACCGGCTTGAGCATACGGTGTATGAATACGATTTTGGAATCGTCCATTTAACGACATTTTATTGCCAATTAGTCCAAGGGAAACCAGTGTTAACAGAGCATATTGCAATCCAGTGGTTGAAAGCGCATGAACTGGAAAAGCTCGAATGGGCACCGGCAGACATACCGGCGATACAGAAATTAAAACAGACGTACCAAGCTCAGAAATAAGGGGGTTACTTGGGAGGAGCGGAGGACGAATATGAATTTACTTCAGAGTTTAGAAGACTCGATATACAAAGGATTTATCGATCAAACAAAGCCGAGTGGAGAACGTTTTAAGCCTACTTTACTGATCAATAACACAAAAACAAATGAGACTGTATTAAATTCCATTACGGAAGAATTGGATAGCTGTCAATCGTTTCTCTTTTCTGTAGCTTTTGTGACGGAAAGTGGCTTAGCGACTTTAAAAACCCATTTATCGGACCTGCAGCAAAAGGGGATTAAAGGAAGAATCCTGACCTCGACTTTTTTGAACTTTAACCAACCGAAAGTATTTAAAGAACTGATGAAAATCAATAATGTGGAAGTCCGATTATCCAGTATGAAAGGCTTTCATTCAAAAGGATATATTTTCTCTCATGACACGCATCAAACGTTAATCGTAGGGAGCTCTAATTTAACGGCGCAAGCATTAAAGGTTAACTACGAATGGAACGTCAAATTGAGCTCGCATGAAAATGGCGAATTCGTTTCTCACTTTTATCATCAATTCGAGGAAGTGTGGGAAAGCGCGCAGCCGCTGACAGAACAATGGATCACAAGCTACGAACAATCGTATGTGCCCATGGAATACCGGAAAGAATTGACCAATGTGGCCGAATTCCCTGAAGTGTATACAGAAAATCCGTTAGAAGAATCCATCAACATCAAACCTAACAAAATGCAGAAAGCCGCTCTTCAGGAAATCCAAGCAGTGCGGGAATCTGGGAATGACAAAGGCTTGGTGATTTCAGCGACCGGTACAGGGAAAACCTACCTATCCGCTTTTGATGTACGGGAGTTTGCACCAAAACGAATGTTGTTTATCGTCCACAGAGAACAAATTCTTCAAAAAGCCAAAGCTGATTTTATTCGAATATTAGGCGGTGTAGAAAAAGATTTCGGGATTCTTTCGGGTAATTTGCGGGAGACGGATGCGCGATATTTATTCGCAACAATCCAAACTATTTCGAAGGAAGAAACGCTCCGTCAATTAGACCCGCAGGCGTTTGACTATATTTTAATTGATGAAGTACATAAAGCAGGAGCGAAATCATATCAAAGGGTAATTGAGCATTTTCAACCTAAGTTTTTAATGGGAATGACTGCGACACCTGAACGTACAGATGACTTCAATATTTACGAGCTCTTCGATTACAATGTGGCTTACGAAATTCGCTTGCAGGAAGCATTGGAAGAAGACATGCTTTGTCCGTTTCACTATTTTGGCGTAACAGATGTTGAGTATGAAGAAGGCGTGATTGACGAAGCGACGGTTTTTTCAAAACTGATAACGGAAGAACGTGTCGATCATCTTCTGCAAAAGGTCTATTACTATGGCCATTCAGGCGACAAAGTAAGAGGTCTCATGTTCTGCAGCAGAAAAGAAGAAGCTATCAAACTTTCAGAAGAGCTTAACCGCAGAGGCTTAAAGACTGTCGCGTTGACCGGCCAAAATTCTCAAGAAGAGCGTATTTTGCAGGTCGAACGGTTGGAAAATGGCGTCATTGATTATATTTTGACTGTTGATATCTTCAACGAAGGGATTGATATTCCAAGCGTCAATCAAGTAGTTATGCTGAAACAAACACAGTCGAGCATCATTTTTATTCAGCAGCTCGGACGCGGGCTTCGAAAACATGGATCCAAAGAATTTGTGACAATCATTGATTTTATTGGGAATTATAAAAATAACTACCTCATTCCCATCGCTTTGTCTGGTGAGCGTTCGCAGAACAAGGACAATATTCGCCGCCGAATGAAAGACACGAGCTACATCAAAGGCATTTCCACTGTGAACTTTGAAGAAATAGCGAAAAATCGAGTGTTCTCAGCGATTAAAAAAAGCAACTTAAGTGACATGAAGATTCTTCGCGAAGCCTATATCGAGTTGAAAAACAGAATAGGGCATATTCCACAGCTTCAGGATTTTATTCACCACAATTCAATCGATCCGTTAGTGATTGTTCAGAAGTATACAACCTATCACCAGTTTTTATTGAAGCTTAAGGAAATTGATCCATTGGTAAATGCGTACGAAGAACAGGTGTTAACTATGCTTTCTTTGGAAATCTTAAATGGCAAGCGGCTGCATGAAATCCTGTTGCTCGAACTATTGCTCAAAAAAGAAAAAGTCACAATGGATACGTATGAACAATACATACAATCATATAACTGCTCATTTGATTCAGAAACCTTAGCGTCGGTGCAACGAATCATGGACCTGAGTTTTTTCAACCAAGGCTCCCGAAAAAAATATGGCACGACGCCACTGGTGGATTTCGGGATAGATGGCATTGAATTTAATGAGGAAATTCAAGAAAGTCTAGAGCAAAATTCAAGCTTTCAGGCGATGTTATTGGATATTGTCATAAGTGCAAAAGAGTTAAACAAAAATTATCGATGCGATAAGCCCTTAACACTTTATAAAAAATATACCCGCAAAGATGCTTGCCGATTATTAAATTGGACAAGTGACGAAAGCTCGACGATTTATGGCTATAAAACAAAGCATGGGACCTGCCCGATTTTCGTTACCTACCATAAAAATGACGAAGTGGAATCGAGTGTGGCGTATACGGAAGGCTTTATCAGTCCCGAAATCTTCACATGGTCCACAAGAAGTAACCGTACATTAGCGTCTGCAGAAGTAAAAACAATTATTGGTGCTGCAGAAAGCAATATTGATCTTCATTTGTTTATTAAGAAAGACGATGACGAAGGCGGGGATTTTTATTATCTGGGACAGGCTCTTCCGGATAAGTCCAGTGTGGAACAAGCGTTAATGAAAGATAAAAACTTAAAGGATATACCCGTAGTTCATATGAATTTAGCGCTGGAAAACATGGTGGAAGGAAAGCTATATCATTATATTGCCAGCGAGGAAAATTGATTTTGTAATCTCATTGATACCAAAGTTTATTTTCCCGCGATTGTATCCTTTTTCAATCTCTTGCTCTATTTCTACAGTAACCAGACATCCGCTACTTCAGCGAGAGTCGAAACTTACTTTAGAGGAGGAAGAAAAGATGAAGGAATACTATGTGAAAAAAATCCAGCATCCCACGGAAGGTGAGCTTTATCAATTTCTGGAGCTGGACGCCCAAACCAGCGAGGAGCAAATCATCGATCCGTTCGAATCGGGGATGCTGCAGCTTTATCCTGAAAAGGAGCTAGCGCCTGACATTTTTTCCATCACTTCCAAGCGTGGAGCAGATGCGACCGGGTTTTACCGGGGTGAAAAGTTTGTTGTACAGCGCGGATCCAAGTTTGCGGCATCGACTTCGCCGAAATGCCCGAAAAAGTACATCAAGCTGCGGGAAAATCTGGTGCTGGATAAGCTGCTTGTACCGTTTCAGCATCAGCTCTTGCTGATGGAAGATACCGAGTTCAATTCGCCGATGATGGCGATGGGCGCGGTGATCGGCGGCTGGGTACGCGGGTCGCATGACTGGAAAGAGGCGGAAAAGAACTAGTCTATGAAAAAGCGTAAGGACCGATATTCGGCCCTTACGCTTTTTTGTGTTTTTAGTCATCTCAATTTCTTTTTCAAGCTCAGCTGTTTTTTTCTTTTCTTTTCTGAAATCAGCGGCTTTGGCGCCGGATTGTATTCATCGTCATATAATCCGGTATAAGTCTGGTACCAATTGAACAGATGCGAGAGAATTACTTTGCTGACCGCATAGGCCGGGATTCCGAGAATGACTCCCGGAATGCCAAAGAGGTTGCCAGCTGTCAGCAAGACCGCGATGATGGTCACGGGATGGATACTTAAGTTACTGCCGAGAACGAGCGGCTGGATGACGCGTCCTTCCAGTGTCTGCTCGATGAAAAAGACAATTAGCACTTTGACCAGCATGATCGGCGAATGGACTACGAGGGCAATGATGACGATCGGCAATAAGGCGATAAAAGTACCTAAAAACGGAATCAAGTTCAAAGCACCCGCCAGGATTCCAAGGGTTAGGGCATATTCAAGGCCGACAACGCTCAAGCCGATCCAGAACATCAGCCCGACAAAAAAGGCGACAATCAGCTGGCCGCGGATATACTGGCTGATTTGCAGGTTCATTTCACGCAGCAGGACATAGGTATGTTCCCGCATTTTCGATGGGACAAGCTTCATGATGTGGTAGGGCAAGTGATGGCCGTCCTTCAATAGGTAAAACAGGATGAAGGGGGTCGTAATCACTGCCAGCACGGTAGTCGTCAGGATGCCGAAGACACTGCCAATGCCGGTGACGGTTGTACCAACGACATCATCCGCCTGCTCCGTGATGGAAGTGGAGAGGCTGTCTCCATTGCCGGTCAGCTGTGTTTGCAGCTGCGACAGAATATTGCTTTGGAAAAAGCTATCGATCTGTGAGATGAAGCTGGCTAAATAATCCTGCCAATTCTCCAGCAGGCCCAGCGTCTGCTCGCGAATGATGGGGATCAGGGTCGCGATGCCCCAGGCAAGCAAACCGATAATCACGACAAAGACGATGGAAATGCCCCCGATGCGCTTAATGTTTTTCGTTTCCATCCAGTCGATAAGCGGATTCAGCAGGTAATACAAGACGCCTGCCATGATCAGCGGCAGTCCCATGACATCAAAAAAAGCGAAGAATGGCTGAAAGACGTAGCTGACTTTTGGCAGCAGCAATAAATTCAATAAAATCAAAAGAATAATGACCAGTACGGATACCGCCTTGTTGTTCAGCACCCATTTCACAAACCAGGAAGCTGCATGGCTCAACGCATTTTTGTTTTTGTCCTGCTCCATCACGTGCACCTCTTTCCTGAATAAAACAGCTTGAGACGCTAGGCAAATATTGTAATCTTTCCTTCATTATAAGCCTAAAATACCCGTATGGCGCAGTTTTCACACTGACAGGAAAGTTTATTTTTCCAGCCTTTATCTCCCTCCATCTCCGTCCCATAAACTATCATTCCTCCGATTGTCAGAAAACATCTACGATACGTTATCCACATGTGGATAACTGTCAAATATAACGAAACGGCAAAGTTATCCCCGTTTTACAAGGAAACCATCCACATATCCAGTAACGTCGGGGATAAATAACGGAGTTTTTACGTAAAGATAACGTTAATTTGGAACTATGCCCCATTTTATCTGTAGAATAGACAAGAGCTTAGGAGGTGTGAAGTATGTGGCTATTAATTATTTGGTTGATTGTCATTTTCGGCTTCGGATTTTTGCGCATGTATTTAAAAAAACGGTTCGGCATTGATGAGGAAGAGCGGGCAGGTATGCCGGTCAAAAGATTCGAGCGCTGGAATGGTTGGGCTATGCTTGCAGCAATAATTGTTTTATATATCGTTTTCATAGATTCGCTAGCCGTATTTTTCTTTTGGCTGTTAAGTGTTTTTTTGCTCGTATGCGCAGCGCAAATCTATTTGGAGTGGAAATACCTAAAAGGATCAAGGAAATATCAGGCATCCATTGTTTACTTCACGATTACAGCGCTGGCGATGATCATCTTCATCGCTATTATCAGGTGGCAAACAGAACTGTTTTAAGTTTTTCGAATCAAAAGAAGTTCATCCTAGAAAAAAGCATTCCCTGAGCGGAATGCTTTTTTTCATGATCGCTATTTGTCCAGCACGACAGCACCTGTGTACATTTTGCCATGCAGCGCAGCCAGTTTTTCAGCCATGACTAAAGGAGAGTCCTTAAAATCCTGTTGGGTCCAGTAGAGGAAGAAACCAAGGCTGCCATATGTCATGAAATAATTGAGTGTTGGAATTTCCAATTCGCTTTCCTCCTCAAGGCGAAGCTCGGTTGCGGCAACTTGGACGAGGCTTTCGCAAAATTGGTTTTGCGAGCCTGGCAGCACCTCCCCTGTGATGATCAGCCGGAAGACGAATTGGTGGTTGTAAATGTATTCGAAAATCGGCAGATGACGCTGCACATCTGTCGAAGAAAAGCGCTCCAAATCCTCAAAGCCTTTTCGGAAATAACTTGCGAGGCCGTTCAGATGATCGGCAACGATAGCGGCAAGAAGCTCGTTCAAATCCTTGTAATGGGAGTAGAACGTGACACGGTTGCATTTTGCCTGTTTCGTGACTTCCGTGATGGTCAGCTCATCGAGGCTTTTTTCTTGCAATAACTGCAGCAGCGACGTTTTCAGCTTTTTTTGTGTCCGCAAGATGCGGCGGTCTTCTGTGCCATTCAAGCTGTTCTCCTCCTGTTGTGTCCGAAAAATGGACAGGTTTGTGAATTTAGTATGACATGAATCTTTCCATATGGACAAATTGATTTATTATCTGTTAAATTACAAATGTAGTTTATTTATGAATGGATTTTCAGCTAATCATAGGAGGAATAAAACATGGCGCGTTTAACGAACAAAGTTGCAATCATTACCGGTGCGGCACAAGGCATGGGCGCATCCCACGCGAAGAAGTTTATCGAGGAAGGTGCGAAGGTTGTACTGACAGATTTGAATGAAGAGAAAGGCCAGGCTTTGGCAGCGGAACTTGGAGAGAACGCATTGTTCATCAAGCACAACGTGACAAGCGCTGAAGACTGGGAGGCTGTAGTGACTAGAGCAGAACGAGTATTTGGTCAGGTAAATGTACTGGTCAACAATGCCGGCATTACGATGGCAAAATCAATCTTGCAGACGACGGAAGAAGAGTATCGCCGCATTGTGGATATTAACCAGGTTTCGGTATTCCTTGGCATGAAGACGGTCATCCCATTCATGCAAAAAGCCGGCGGCGGTTCGATCGTCAATATTTCATCGATGAACGGCTTAGTGGCCGGAGCAATCGGCTATACCGATACAAAATTCGCCGTCCGCGGCATGACCAAAGCAGCAGCCATGGAATGCGCCAACTACGGCATCCGCGTGAACTCTGTCCATCCGGGTGTCATCGCGACGCCAATGGTTGTTCAGGAAGACACAAAAGCGGCTGTCGAAGAATTTTCCAAGCACATTCCATTAAAGCGCGTTGCCCAGTCGGAGGAAGTTTCCAATATGGTCTTGTTCCTGGCATCTGATGAAGCAAGTTATTCCACAGGGTCAGAGTTTGTAGTAGATGGCGGCATGACCGCGCAATAAGCAGAAAAAATAAGGCCGTTACGCTAAATGCTGCGTAACGGCCTTATTTGTTTATCGAAGTTTTTAAAGCGTCAGACGTTTTTTATTGATGAACAGCACAATCACTGGTCCGATAATCGGAATCCACGCAAAGATTTTAAGCCGCGCCTCTGGATAGAAGCGGTGGACGGCATAGACGGACAAGCCCCATAGCACAAACCAGTCGACGGTCATGACAGAAACCAGACCCGATTCAAAAAAGGCTTCGCGGTAAGCTGTCAGTGAAAAACCCTGCAGCAGCGTCAGGCTATTAGCGGCCCAAGACACCATCAGGAGAATCAGCCAGAACCGGGAACTGAGAAAGCGGACGAGCCAACCCGGAGTCCGCAGCCTTCTTTCGGCTTTTCGGTCGCCAAATGCGAAATAAAGCAAGAGCGAAAAAGCGCCGACCACAAAAGACAGCAGCGCGAACGGCCACGCCGGCCATTTCTGCCGGTCATTCAGCAGCAGCAAAGTCAAAAACACCATCGGAAACAAGCCCAGCGAATTGAAAACGGCAAACACCAGCGGATCGATTTCTCCGAAATTGCCACTAAATATGTTCGACAGGACGGGATCGGCCTCGCCGCCGGGTGCCAGAAACACAGCGTAGCCGACCAGCAGCAGCCAAATAATAAAAAAGATCACAGTCAACACCCCTTTTTCTCTTACTCTATTAACTCATGGGTTCCCTGAGAGGCATGACGGCAAACCGTCAGTCCACGTTCAGGTATATCATCAAACACATCAAGGCAAACATTACCAAGCTTCTTGGCTTGCTGATCCTCCACGTATCGATTATTGAAAAAATGCCGCCTGCAACGAATATGAACAGCCCAATTGTTTTCAGTGGTGTGACAGAAAGCAAACTGCTAAGATGCAGGAAGAAAAATCCGAGCACTACAAACCCGATCGTGAAAATAAATCGGCGCGATTTAAAATCATCCACCGCTGATCTTTGGTCGTCTGCATCCATCTTCAAATAGGCCCGCCTCATCATAAAGAAAGGGATCGTCCATGCAAATAGAAATAATACAAGCGAATCGGTATCGATGTTCAAGCAAGTTCCTCCTGTCGTATGCCACAACTTTACCATAGGAACGTCAGAAAGCTCAGTTGTTTTTCATTAAATTCCACTGCGATTAAAGAAGGGGAACAGGGCCGAAATGTAGAAGTACATCATGTAGGAGGTTTTTCATGCAGCCAGCTTTGATCGTTGGATTAGCTGTTCTTTTTACATCCTATTTTCTTTTTGCACATTTTTATTTGAAAAGAAAGCGCGGCATAAAAAGAACTTCGAGAAGTATTTTTCACGAGGATAAAATTTGGTATGGATTAGTCGTACAGGGAACTATTTTTGTAGGGTTTGTGTTTGCGATGATGTATGTATATGTGGAAATGGAAATCTCCGAACTGTCGCTGGCAGTCCGGTTGAGCCCCATTGCAGGCCTGTTTATTCTGCAGACATTTTTCATGGGTCTCGAGGAGTGGCTGCTGCACCGGGAAAACGAGCGTTATTGGTATGAATGGTCGGAATCCGTACTGATTTTATCGGCCTTCTGCCTAATACTACTTATGGAAGGGTGAATGGTATGAATGAATTAACAAAAAAACGAGGAAAAGCGATATTGATCGACACAGTGATTTCTTCAGTAATATCGTTTGCACTAGAACCTTTGTTAAAAAAGAATACGAAAAGTAGTTTTGTCTATACGGTAGTGTCGCCAAGCGTAATTTTCTGGGGCTTGGAATATGCCCAGCTGCGGCTTAGCGGGCAGACCATCGGCCAGAAATTGATGAGCATTGAGGTGCAAAACGAAAATGGCGGTGAGCCGACCTCAAAGCAGATTTTGAAACGGATGGTGCATCGTGATACGGTTAGTCCTATTGTGTACTTGAAAGATCGGGATGCCTATGATGCCTATCAAGGCGAAAAATTACCGCACGATCTTTATGCGCATACCATGGTTAAAGAGTTGAACTGAAAATCGATATTGGGCTTTCCTTGAGAAAAGGAAAGCTTTTTTATGTTTTCTTAAGAGCCTGGAGCAACAATTCCGCAGTTTTAGATTAGGCTAGAGAGGATTACAAAGGTACTAAGAATCAGTAACCTGTTTCCTTGTGCTCAAACAGCGATTCAACTGCGGCTTTTTGTGACGCTTTATTTAACGAAAAACTCCTCTATCAAATAATCATTTTTAATTTCTTCGACTGCTTCTTCGTTCCCATCCAAAAAATTAAGGTCGGAGGACAGTGTGTCCTTTTCTAACTCCTGAGGAAAAAACCAGAGAATGACATCTTCGGCATCGGCGTTGGAAATATAGTCTGTTAGCGGATAAATTGCTAACGCGTCTTCAAATTCAGGGTCTCCTGGACTTTCTAAGTATTTTACTTCTTCACTTTTAACAAGACCGTAAGTGTACTCCCAATTCCCGGGTGCGTTTAGAAATGCAATGGTTTGATCGAGATCCACATCGAACACGTTGAGGTTGGTGGGGAAAATTTCGAAGTCCGTATACAGTGTCGTAACTAAGAAGCGGTACTCGGTAATCATGAGTGCAACGGAAAGCGCACCTTTGTCATCAATCAAGATGACATGCCCCTCATCTATCGTCTGAATAGGTGTGGCATCTGTCGATTCTAGCAGTTCATTGTATGCCCCCTCTGGAGTGATGTGATAGCTGGTGACGAGATAGATAGCGAGGACAATTACAGCGATGCTGACAAACGACAAAACAACTTTTTTCATTTTTCATCTCCTCTCTTCAAATAAGACAAATTTCAAGTTAAGTCTATTGTAGTTTAATAGTCCTGGTTTAACTAGTCTATGTTTGCTTGCAGTGATGGATAAGTTGTTTCTATCAAACTTTTCTTAGCCGCTATATAATAAAAGAAAAGTCGGAAGGGTGATCCACGTGAAGCTGTACAAGGAATTGGCAGAATGGTGGCCGCTAATGTCTCCGCACACGGAATACGAAGAAGAAGCCGAGCTTTTCTTGAAAATTATCAAGCGGTACCATCCCGCGGTCAAAGATGCCCTGGAGTTTGGTTCCGGAGGTGGCAGCAATGCCTTTTACCTGAAAAAGTATTTTTCGATGACTTTGACGGATCTGTCCCCGGACATGCTGGCGGTCAGCCGCGAGCTGAATCCGGATTGTCCGCACCTGCAAGGAGATATGCGGACAATCGAAGTCGAGGGCACGTATGATCTGGTATTCATTCATGATGCGATCACCTATTTTACAGAAAAAGCCGATTTGCTGGCGGTCATGAAAAACGCCAAAAAGCATCTGAAACCGGACGGCCTGCTGTTTATCATGCCGGATGAATACACGGAAACTTTCGAACCGCGGACAGGTCATGGTGGAATCGATAAGGATGGACGAGGTATGCGGTATTTGGAATGGAGCTATGACAGCGACCCGGATGACCATATGCTGGTAACGGAATATGCCTATGTTATGCGGGACAGGGACGGGCAGGTCACCCATGAACACGACAGCATGAAAGCCGGCTTGTTTTCCATGCCGGAGTGGGATGCGCTGCTTGCGGAGGCAGGGTTCAAAGCCCATTTCGAACGGGTGGAATTTTCGGAAGAACCGGGAACTTATTTCGGTATTGCCGCGACGCAGTTGGAGTAAAAGAAAAATGAGACAAAAAGTGTTCTCAAATCATTTTTTATTGCCACTACCGAGAAAATAATATGCAAATCAAAAAAGATGGCTCTGGTTGAATAACAGAAGCCATCTTTTGAGTTTAACGATCTGCTTTCAATGAAGACACATACTCAATCAAATCTTTTAACGGCATATCCGCCATCGAATCCAGCCTATGTTCAACCTCACAGAAATCCATGGTATGGGTCACTTTGTTCGGCACGATGACACAGCCCATGCCCGCACGCTTCGCTGCCATTGCTCCATGCGCAGAGTCTTCAAAAACCAGGCATTCTTCAGGGTGCAGCTCCAGACACTGAGCCGCTTGAATATACAAAGCGGGGTCGGGTTTCACTTTTTCCACATGGTCCGAAGTCCGGATGCAATGGAAGTAATCGTACAGATCGAGGTTTTTCAAATGGCCGGAAACCCAGCGATAGCTGGAGCTGGACGCTAAGCCAATCTTCAATTCCAGTTCTTTTGCCATCTGCAGGTAATCTTCCACGCCGTCACGAGCCTTTTCCAGGGACAATGTCGAAAGAAATTTTTCTTCGTACTTTTCTGCGAGAAGCGCGTGCTCGACTGGCTTCCCAATCTGTTCTTCCATATAGTGGAATGGAGAAAATCCGCTGTCCGTGCCGATTTCATTTTGCCACAGCGCAAGCGGCAGCTCGCTGCCATGTTCGCCGAACATTTCCTGCAAAATATGGTATTGATGTGTTTCCGTATCAAAAATCAAACCGTCAAAATCAAATATGATTCCTTTTATCATAAGGCACTTCCTTTGCTGGAAATAATGATTTTTATTTTTAATTATCTGCAGGACGCTCAACAGATAGAGCGAAAGGCGGTGATTTCTTCTGCTTTAACTTAGCAGCTTTGCCACTTCACGTGAAATGGCGTGCGTGTTGATCGCGGATTCCAGTTGTCCATTTTTGACGCACTCCATGAACTCTGCCAGCTCATAATACATCGTATCGAATTCATGCGCTACAGAAAGGTCCTCTGTGCTGCCGTCTCTGTATTTGATGGTGATGTGTTTCGGGTCGCTGATCCGGTCTATTTCAATAATGCCGTTCTCGCCTTGAATTTCACTCGGCATAAACGAATCCGAAATCTTCGAATACATAATGATGGCTTCCATATCAGGGTAGTTCAAAATCATGCTGCCTTGTCCATCAGCACCCGTCGACAATAAGTAATTATTCTTCATGGCCGACTCGGGTGCGCCTGCTAAATGGATGACAGGTGCAATCCCGTAAACACCGAGATCCATTTTGGCGCCGTTGCCAAGCTCCGGCTTAAAGGCATTTTCAATGATGCCGTTTTTATAATTATCATAGCGCGAAGAATATTGATTGTAATGAAAGACGAATCGGCGAACGGGTCCGATCTTACTTAAATTCTTTTTCAAATTCAGGAACGACGGAGTAACCGTCGATTTCATGGCTTCCATAAAGGTGATGTTATGCGTATGCGATGCTTCGATCACGCGGTCCATTTCCTCGACTGACGTAACTGCAGGCTTTTCGCACAGGACGTGAATGCCATGCTCCATCGCCAGGATGCTTTGCTCGGCATGGAAAGCGTTGGGGGATGCGATGTAAACAGCTTCAATATCTCCACTGCTGAACATCGCAGCCAAATCGGTATAGACGTTTTCAACTTCATGCTTTGCGGCAAAGGCACTGCCGGTTTCCATCGTGCGGGAATAGACCGCTCCAATCGTGAATTCTGGATGCTGCTTTGCCGCTTTGATGAACCGGTCAGTGATCCAATTGGTTCCGATAATGCCAAATTTCATTGTAGTTCCTCCTAGGGTAGCTGATGTGCTTGTCTTCTATTCTAACGCAGATTTCCAAAAGGGAGGGGGACTCTTTTCCTCTGTGAAGCGGAAAATTTCTGTTATTAAAATTTTGGAATGGTAAAATAAGTATATGAACTAGTCGGTAAAAGTAAGTTGACGAAAATAAGACTAAAGTTGCCAAGGCTGAAACTTAGAGAGGAAGAGAAAAATGGAGAAGAAAAAAATTGGCATTTCTTACATCTATATGATAGTTGCTGCAATAGGCATGCTCTTACTGGCATTTGGACTTCTAGGATATATATCGCTTGTCGAAAGTTCGACTACGACAAATTTCTTATTAACTTTTGCTGGTTTTTTGATACTAGTCCATTACATATATCATTTAGAAAAAAAGACTGGCGTTAGTAATAAATTGATTTGGATTAAATCTGGTCTACTGATCCTTTCTCTACTTATTTTCACATATTCCTTTTACTAAAACTTGAATGTAATTTAAATGCAGTTGAGAGCGTGTAAAATATCTGGTGTAAATGAATAAATAGAAAAAGAAGACCTTTTATTGCAAAAATAAGTCACCACAATCAATTTACCGAAAAGAGGCCATCCCTATAACTCAGTTTACAACAGATTTCATGGAAGTTTTTGTAAACACTTGGAACCTGCTATCAATACTCTTCTTGTTAAGGAGATGACCGATTTTCGGATTACGAGAAATCACAGTGACACCAAAATGGCAGTTTTATTTGGGAATAACGCCTAAAAGGTTTGAAAGAGGGCGGGACGAGGAAATGCATTTGTTTGTCTCTGTCCACGCAAAAATATGTACAGAAAAAAATTAGCGTTCCTAGATGCCAAATATGAAATGTACTGGGATATATCTCTTGAATATCATTGATTTTGAGCGATTTATATTTTAAAAATTCATACAAACAACTGGGAGAAGAAAACGGTTATTGTGTGTTCTTCAAGATAAGGAGCGAAAACTATGAACCAGTTTATCACCATCAATGATCGAAAAATGGAAGTAGTGCAAAAAGGAAAAAATGGAGTACCTATCTTTATTTTACCGGGAATGGGCTGTTCGTTTGAGGAATGGTTTGAAGTGACCGAAGCGCTGAGTAAAACGAATAAAATTATTATGTTCCACCGTCCAGGATCAGGAGAAAGTGAAATAGGAGAAGAAGAACGCACGACAACGGCTAATGCTGAAGAGATGAAGCAACTAATGGAGAGGTTAGAAATAGTAGATCCAGTCATTCTGGTCGGACATTCTTATGGGGGCTTATGCGCACAGCATTTTTCAAAACTCTATCCTGAAAAAGTAAAAGCATTGCTCTTAATTGATTCTACATCTGAGGACTTGGAAAGACTGGATGAGCTTGAACTTCCTGGGCTAATGGGAAATTCATCTAACAAAAATTGGCGAGAGGATTTTCAAAACTATGCAAGTATGACCGAAGAAGAACTCAGAGAAATTATTCATTCCCAATTAACCGAAAACCAGAAAAAGCTGCCTTCACATATACAAAAGCAATTAATCCAGTTTCGGCAAAAGCCAAACTTGTACAAAGCAATGATATCTGAATTCGTAAACTATAAAATAGATGCAAAAACGATAAAAAACCTGGGTATGCTAGGCGATACTCCACTAGTCGCTATCGGCCGCGACAAAGACTATGTAATTCAAGAAGGTATCAGCAGAGGTTTGCCTGAATCGGAACTGTTGATGTTAGAAAACATGTGGCAGCAATTAATACTCGAACAAGGAAAGCTTTCGAAAAAAAGTACAGTTAAGTTTGCAAAGAGCGCAGGACATTCGATACATTTGGATCGGCCGGATTTTATCATATCGACTTTAAACGAATTAACAGAAGGCTAAATTTCAAATAGCTTGCAAGTAACTAAAAACACAGTAAGCTTCGCGAAGAAGCTTACTGTGTTTTTACAGCTTGTTAAGAAACTTAAGTTAAACTCAACCAACGCCGGGCTATTCAGGAATATTTTCAAACACATCTGTTTTTTAGGTCTTCTTGCTAAGCAAGAGGGCCATTTCCTTGATATTTCGAGTGGCCGGAGTCAGTCGAAATCTTTTTTCTCCCATTCATCATCTGGAATTTCCAGGTCTTCACCGGAAAAGCGCTCTTCCTGAAACGGATCGCCATTCATGTGGAACCCATTTTGTTCCCAGAAGCCGGGTTGGTTTTCATCGATAAATTCGATGCCGCGGACCCATTTGACGCTTTTCCAAAAATACAGATGGGGCACCACGAATCGGAGTGGGTAGCCATGCTTGGCAGTTAATGGCTCACCGTCAAGTGAGTGGGCAAGCAGTACATCCTCGCGGTCAAGGTCTGACAGAGCGACATTGGTCGTGTAGTCATAGTCGCCATGCAGCATGACGTAGCCGCTTTTAGGCGTGACGCCCAATTCTTTCATCAAGTCGATAAAGCGGACGCCCGTAAACGTATTGTCGAAGCGGGACCAGCGCGTCACGCAGTGGATGTCGCGGGTCACGGTTGTTTGCGGCAACTTCAATAGATCGTCGTAATGCAGGGTGATTTCTTTGTCGACCTGCCCGAAGATTTTCAGTGTCCAAGTCGCCATATCGTATTCCGGAACATCGCCTTCGTGCAGGACAGGAAAGCGCTCAGTGAGGACTTGCCCAGGCGGCAGGCGCTCGGCCAGAGCGGGATCTACTACAGGGACCCGTGTTCGTTTAATGCGTTCGGCTTTGCTCAACTTCATGCGATCACTCCCTAAAATTAATAAAACTCTTCCATTGAAAAGTGGAAGAGTGGTTGTCTGTCGGCAAAATTCTCTTCCTCATCTATCAGAACTCTGCGGTTCTGTTGGATTTGGCACCATTCCAGTTAGTGAACTGGCGGTTGCCGGGCGTCGTCGGGCCATTCCCTCTGCCTCTCTTGATAAGGGTGATGCAGTATTTAATTTTTTGCTTGCCTCATTTTACCTAATCTCTTCCTTTCTTACAAGATTATTCGGAAAATTATTCAGCTTCTCTCCCGCTGGCGTTATACTGGAAGTACGTGGAGAAATTGCCCAGAAAGAGAGATCTCTGCTTCAAACGAATAAGGAGTCCTTTAAATGAAAAAAATGATCGGTCTTATAAGTATTGTGCTCATGTGCGGCTGCAGCAATACATCAGCAGATGACGGGGAACTGTTGGTTTCAACTGCCTCCAGCCTGACGGAAGCGATGGGGAAGATGGAAGAGGAATTTCAAAAGGTAGAACCGGATATTGAACTGAGCTTTAACTACGGATCATCAAGCAAACTGCGCAGCCAAATCGAGCAGGGGGCGCCAGCTGATTTATTTTTGTCTGCCAGTGAAAAAGATATGGATTTACTTCGGTCCCAACAGCTTATCGAATCAGAAAGCGTAATGCCTTTCGCTGAAAATCGCCTGGTCCTGGCTTCGCTCGAAGAGTTTCCGGAAACAGCTGATTTTGCGGAAACATTAATGAATACAGAAGAAACCATTGCAGTCGGAGAACCTGACAGTGTACCGCTTGGAGATTATACGAAGCAGGCGCTGGCCAGCCAAGATTTGTGGGAACTGCTTGAAGGCCGCCTTATCTATGCTAAAGATGCACGGCAAGTTGTAACTTATATCGAAAGCGGAAATGCCGAACTGGGCATCATCTATTCCTCCGATGCTGCTATTTCCCGGGAAATAAGGGGGACGCTTGAAATGCCAGGGCAGACGGATCCTGTCGTCTATCCTGGAGCTGTCGTAGGGGCTTCACAAAAACAGCCCGCAGCAGAAGCATTTTTGGATTTTGTCACCGGTCCAAAAGGGCAGGCTATTCTTGAAGAATACGGCTTTTTAGGGCCAAGTGGAGAAAACAAATGATGCCATATGATCTTTCTCCGCTTTGGCTGTCGCTGAGAGTCGCAGTTATTTCCACTTTTTTTGTATTTTTGGTCAGCCTGGCGCTGGCGCGATTGATGAACAGGCGCGACTTTTTCGGCAAAAGCTTTGTGGAAGCCTTGATTTTGCTGCCGTTGGTTTTGCCTCCGACAGTCATCGGATTCGGTTTGATCGTATTGTTCGGCGTCAATGGTCCACTTGGCATCTTATTGGAGCAGTGGTTTGGGTTTCGCGTAGTTTTCACCTGGATTGGTGCGGCCATCGCTTCATTTGTCGTTTCTTTGCCGCTGATGTATCAAAGCGTTCTTGCTGCGTATGAAAAAGTGGATCCGCGTTGGGAGAACGTGGCACGGACGATGGGAGTCTCCGAATGGCGCATTTTTCGGACCATCACGTTTCCACTGGCCTGGTCGGGAATTCTCGCAGGTCTAATTCTAGCTTTCGCGCGTGGCATCGGTGAATTTGGTGCAACATTAATGATTGCCGGCTATATTCCTGGCGTGACGGAAACGGTGCCGTTGGCGATTTATTTTGCCTATGAAGCAGGAGATATGGAAAAAGCCTTGTTTTGGGTAGTGATTATTTCCTCGCTTGGAGTGGCTGCCATCACCTGGGTCAACTACTGGCGCAAAAAAACTGCTATACGAATCGGGAGGGAGTGAGCCCATGCTTTTAGTGGATTTTCAAAAACAACTGGACCATTTCAGTTTGGAGATGCAATTTGAGCTGGACCGGGAGATCCTGGCACTGGTTGGCTCTTCCGGTTCGGGCAAAACCACGCTGCTGAATTGCCTGGCAGGCATCGTCCACCCGGATGTTGGTACGATTTCCTTAAACGGCCAAGAGTTTTTCAGCGGAGGACAAAAGCCGCTGAAGATCCAAAAAAGGAAAGTCGGCTATTTGTTTCAGGACTACGCATTGTTTCCGCATTTGAGCGTCGAACAAAACATATTGTATGCGCTGTCCCGGGGGACTGATGTTTCGCATATTACCGAACTGACAAAAATTCTTGGCATCACCGGCTTGCTTGGCAAATACCCGCATCAGATTTCAGGAGGGGAGAAACAGCGTGTCGCATTGACGCGTGCAATGGCTGTCCAGCCGGATATCCTGTTGCTTGATGAACCTTTTTCAGCATTGGACGACGCCAATCGCGACCGTTGCCAGGACGAATTGCTGCGGATTCACGAGAAATGGCAAATCCCGATCATCTTTGTGACCCACCGAATTGCGGATGCCGAAAAGCTGGCAGACCGAATCTTGCGTATTGAAAAAGGACAGATGACTGAACAAACGGTATATTAATGCTGCCTGCAGTTTTGGAGTGCCAATGGTAAACTTAATGAAATGAAGAAAAGGCTTGAGAAATCAAGCGATAGAAAGTGGGAATCAACGTGGATGAACGCTATTCAAGGCAAGTCCTATTCAAGCCGCTTGGACAAACCGGTCAAGAAAAGCTGGCTTTATCGACTGTCACGATTATCGGCTGCGGAGCGTTGGGTTCGGCAATCGCCGAAACGCTGACGCGTGCCGGTGTCGGAACCATACACTTGGTCGACCGCGATTATGTAGAGCTGTCGAATTTGCAGCGCCAGCAGCTTTTCACTGAAACGGATGCCCAGCAAATGCTGCCGAAAGTGGCTGCGGCGGAGCAAAGGCTGAAAGCCATTCGCAGTGATCTGCGTTTGTTCACTTATTTGGAGCACTTGGATGCAGCAGGGGTGGAAAAACTGGCAGCCATAAGCGACTTGATCGTTGATGCCACTGACAATTTTGAAACCCGGCTGTTGATCAATGATGCTTCAGTCAAATATGGCGTACCTTGGATTTATGGCGCTTGTGTTGGCAGTTCGGGAGTGGTTTTTCCATTTATACCGGGGGAAAGTTCCTGTTTCCGCTGCCTGCTGCCGGTACTTCCGGCAATCAACGAAACTTGCGATACGGTCGGCATCATCTCACCAGCGGTCCAGGTAACCGCTGCGCTTCAATGTACGGAAGCGTTAAAATGGCTGAGCGGCAACCATGAAGCGATGCGGAAAAAAATCCATCATTTTAACTTATGGGACAACAGCCAGCTGGATATCGGCGTTTCACGCATCAAAGATCCTCATTGTAAAACATGTGGACCGGATGCCGTATTTCCATCGCTTAACGAAACAGGCGTGAGTTCTTATGCGGTTTTGTGCGGGCGTGATGCAGTGCAGATTTTGCCTGATCCCAACCGGCCCATCACATTGGATGATGCTGAAAAAGTCGGCAACCAGCTGGAAGCTGGAGTAAAGCGGACACCTTATTTTGTCGAACTGAAAGTGTTCCATCACCGCATGGTATTGTTCGGTAATGGCCGATTGCTGATTCACGGCGTCCACAATGTGGCAGAAGGCCGGAAATTGTACCATCAAGTATTTGGGTAATGAGGAAGGGGGATTTGTATGTCGGAATCGTTCCAAACGGATCATCAGGTGCGCATGGCGGTATTGACCATCAGTGATACTCGGACACAGGAAACGGATACCGGAGGCAAGCTCGTGCAGCAGTTAGCTTTGGACAAGGGACTGGAGCTCGTGGATTATGCTATTGTATCAGATGACGTAGCGGCTATCCGGGTCATCCTATCCGACTGGCTGGAGAAGGATGAAATCGATGTGATTGTCACAACCGGCGGAACGGGGATTGCGAAGCGCGATGTCACGCTGGAAGCAGTCGAACCGTTTTTCGAAAAGGAAATTGACGGGTTTGGAGAGCTATTCCGTTACGTTAGCTTTACGGAAGACGTTGGTACGAAGGCACTCTTAAGCCGTGCAGCGGCGGGCGCAGCCAATGACAAAGCCATTTTTGTCCTGCCGGGTTCCCGGGGAGCCGTGAAATTGGCAATGGAGCGGTTAATCTTGCCGGAAATCCAGCACATCTACTTTGAATTGACCAAACATCGTGAGCCGCGTGGATAGTCAGTTGACAAGAAAAATGACCAAGCAAATATCGAAAGCCTATGGATCCGTCAGTAACGTGACAGATTCATAGGCTTTTTTTCTAGCTGATTAAAGGAGGTGCGATTACTTTCGCAGATAGTCGCCTGATTTTCCGCCAGTTTTCTGAAGCAGCATCGTCGGACCGATAACCATTTCTTTGCCGGCGGCTTTGCACATATCATAGATCGTTAATGCTGCAGCAGAAGCGGCTGTAAGAGCTTCCATCTCGACACCTGTCGGCCCTTTCGTTTTGACTTCAGCTGTCAGCAGCACTTCATAATGATTGGCATCTTCATCGACATTCCATTGGAATTCGATATCGACACCGCTGAGTGCCAAGGGATGGCACATCGGGATAATCTGAGCCGTATTTTTGGCGGCCATGATGCCGGCTACCTGGGCAACGGCAAAAACATCCCCTTTTTTATTGGTGCCTTCCTTGATCTGCTGGTAAATCGCTTTGTTCAGCAGAACGGATGTAGTGGAGCGGGCTGTGCGGACGCTGTCTTTCTTATCGGAGACGTCGACCATTTTGGCGCGCCCCTGGGCATTGAAATGAGTCAGTTCTGACAACAGAATCATCCTTTCAGTAGTGGATGTTTTCAGTATAGCATGGCTGGAAGAAATCCTTTTTCAAACATTTAAGAACTTTTGCAGCTCCTTATAGGTTTCCTCAGGCGCTTCTTCCGCAAGGTAATGGCCGCAGTCGATTCCGAGGCCTCTCACGTCATCTGCCCAGTCTTTCCAAACATCCAGCACCTCATACCAATTTGGCAAAGACCCTTTTTCACCCCAAAGGACAAGGACAGGGCAAGCGATTTTTATGATTCCCCGGTCGGATTCATCCAATTCAAAATCGATTGTTGCTGCGGCCCGGTAATCCTCGCACATGGCATGGATTGTTCCGGGGTTGTGGATGCCGCGCCAATATTCCGCGAGCGCTTCCGGATGGAACAGGTGGCGCGTACCTTGAAAATAGAAATTGTCGGGGTTTTCTCCAATTACCCGTTCCGGAAAGTCGAAAGGCTGAGCAAGGAAGAACCAATGCCAATATCCCATGGCGAAATCTTGATCAGCCCTTCTGAATGTTTCTCCGGTTGGTATGATGTCCATGACCACTAACTTTTCTACTGCTGCCGGAAAGTCGAGAGCCAGTCGATAAGCGCAGCGTGCTCCGCGATCATGTCCGATGACTGTGAATCGGGAAAATCCAAGCTGTTTCATGACCTCTATCTGGTCTCTCGCCATCGCCCGTTTGGAATACGTTGAATGGTCATGGGCTGATTCTGGCTTAGAGCTGTCCCCATATCCCCGCAGGTCCGGCATCACGACAGTATAATTTTTGCCAGCCGTGGAGCCAGCTCATGCCACATGGTATGGGTTTGCGGGTGGCCATGGAGCAAAAGCAGTGGAGGACCCTCTCCCCCGAAGCGTAAAAAAATTTCCGCTTCACCGGTGTTGATGACGCTAGTCTGAAAATCCCTGAGCAGCATATTCTCTCTCCTATCTTTTTATATTACTGATTCCCTGAAAAAGACTTTTTGAACCCCTTTGGAAAATACGTTTTTGATAAAAGGAAAGGGGTACTTAGTAAGAAATAAAGACAGTTTCAATGATGGGAGGAATACCAATGGCAACTAAAAAAACACATGCAGGACTGACGGTCGTCATCACCGGAACCTCGAGCGGAATCGGCAAAGGGGTAGCGCAGCAGTTGGCGGCAAAAGGGGCCAATGTTGTCCTGGCCGCGCGTCGCACGAAGGAAATAGAAGCACTGGCGGAGTCCTGTGGACCCAATGCAATTGCAGTGACAACTGACGTCAGCCGGGAAGAAGATGTTGCAAAACTGTTCGAGACGGTGATGGGTGTATTCAGCAGCATCGATGTATGGATCAATAACGCCGGCATTGGAACATATGGTTCTTTCACCGATACTCCGTTGAAGGATTTGAACCGGACGGTGGACATCAATTTTCTGGGTACCATTTATGGCAGCCATTATGCTTTAAATCAGTTCAAGAAACAGCGATATGGAACGCTGATCAATGTTTCTTCTTTCGCCAGCAAAACGCCGATGCCTTTTGGAGCTGCGTATACAGGCAGCAAATACGGTATTTCAGGTCTAAGCAACGGCTTGCATCAGGAAATGCGGATGGATGGCTTTGAGGACATCCATGTCTGTTCGGTGGATCCATGGGTGACCGATACGCCTTGGACCCAGCATGCCGGCAACTACAGTGGCCATGAAATTATTGTGGGCCCGGCGGATGATCCGCAGAAAGTCGTCGATTCCATCATCGGATTAATCGATAACCCGCAAAAGACAGTGGAAATCGGCACTAAATCCAAAGGCATTGCAGCTGCAGGTTCTCTGCTGCCGAAAACGACAAAAGGGCTGACCGGACGCTCTCTCTTAAAAATGATTCAGGATGCACCGCCTGCACCGCCAACTTCGGGGAGCCTATATGATTCGGGTCCTGAAGGGACTGGTATATCCGGGAATTTGCGTGAGCGATTGAAAGAACAAAAATGACTGAATGTGAAATGAGGAGGAATAGGCAATGGCAAAAAAGAGATCCCATGAAGGAATGACAGTCTTGATTACGGGTGCTTCCAGTGGATTCGGGAAAGGTGTCGCGAGAGAATTGGCGGCACAAGGCGCTAACCTCGTGCTTGCTGCGCGCCGGACCGGATTGCTTGAGAAACTGGCGGAGGAACTGGGTCCGAATGCGATTGCAGTAACCACAGATGTCAGCCAAGAAGAGCAAGTGGCGCATCTCTTTGAAACAGCCCTCGCCCGCTTCGGCAAAATCGATGTCTGGATCAACAATGCCGGCGTTGGTGCCATCGGTCCTTTTACAGAAATTCCAGTCAAGGATTTGGTCCGGGTGGTTGATGTCAACGTCAAAGGAACCATTAACGGCAGCCATTTTGCACTGCGCCATTTCAAGGAAATGAAACGCGGCATCCTCATCAATGTTGGTTCGGTTACAAGTGAAATCGCTTTTCCCTATTACACAGGATACAGTGCCAGTAAGCACGCAGTATTGGGGCTCAGCTCCGCGTTGAACGAAGAGGTCAAACTCGAAGGCTTTGACGATATACACGTCTGTACCGTGCTGCCGTGGGCAACGGATACGCCTTGGTTTGAGCACACTGGAAATTACACAGGGCATATGGCTGAGATGAAGCCGATGGATGATCCGCAAATTGTCATTGATGCGATCATCGAGTTGATTGATAAGCCGCAGGAAACGGTAGCGGTTGGCGCCAAATCGAAAGCGTCGGCTGTCTCCAGCCATATTCTCCCCGGCGCTACAGAAAAAATGAATGCCAAATTTGTTAAGAAAGTTATTGAAGATGCTCCTCCTGCCGGTCCAACCAATGGCAGCCTGTACATTCCGATGGAAAAGGGGTCCGAGGTGGAAGGCGGTATCCGGGAGCGGATGAAAAAGGAGTAAGCAAGATCATTCAAAATAAATCATGCGGTGATAGAAACATAATGAGTGGGAAAGTCAGTCTCAGGAGGAGGCTGGCTTTTTCCAGTTTTAAAAAGAATTGCTTTTGATTTGATATATGGCTAAATTTCCTATCATTTACATTAATATTCCAGTATGCTTGAATAGTGGTAACATCTAACTACTAAAGGTGGGAATAAATTTGTATAAAACAGAAGGCTATGAAAACTTAAATCCATTTACTGCAATTTGGACACGGCCTCGTGCTGCAGTGCGGAACGTCATCGAAGAAAAGTCTTCCGGCTTTATCTTCCTGCTGATTGTGATGGCAGGCTTTGCCGGAGGGCTGCTCAGCACGATGAGCTCTGAACAGGTATTTCCGGTCTTGGGAATTTTGTTGGGAGCACTTTTACTGGGGCCAATCGGTGTTGCAGTAAGTACCGCCATAGGTGCTGCCATTTACTTGGTGGTCGGCAAGTTATTTAAAGGCGAAGCCACTTACACGGGTATGTTTCGGGCAATTTTGACAGGTCAGATTCCGCAGATTTGGATTAGTCCAATCATCCTTTTGTGGATGCTGTTGATGCCGGAAACCTATTTCCTGCAAGAAAATGAAATGCCTTTTACAGCCCCGGATCTGCTGTCATTACTTTTCATCATGATCTTAGCCGTTGTCTCCATCTGGACTTTCTTTATCCAGTGCAAGGCAGTAGGTGAAGCGCATAGGCTTTCTGCTTGGAAAGGTTTTTTTATCATCATTATCCCGACCGTGCTGTTCATTACTGCGATTTCGGCTATTGTTGCTGTAATTGTGATGGCGCTTGTATAGGAGTTAAAAAAACAAGGCAGCCTATCCGGCTGCCTTGTTTCAGACTGTAGACAAAATCTAACCAAAATGAATAGTAGTGTATCATCCCAACCGGTCCGGCCACTTCGCTTTCCGTGGGCTCAGCTTCAGCCTC
>NZ_JAUSWB010000006.1 GCF_030814955.1 Planomicrobium stackebrandtii
GACTTGCATGTATTAGGCACGCCGCCAGCGTTCGTCCTGAGCCAGGATCAAACTCTCCATTATAGAGTAGTGTTGATTGCTCAATACTGCTGGCGTACCGCCGTCTAGATGACGCACGGTTCGCTTGTGATCTGCATACGCTGATCAGTAAAGTTGCGCGGGCCGTTTTGTGCGGCCGTTGCTGTTTGTTGACGTTTTGCTGTTCAGTTTTCAAGGTTCAGGTTTAAAGAATTGGAGCGGGTGGGGGGAATCGAACCCCCATCATCAGCTTGGAAGGCTGAGGTTTTACCACTAAACTACACCCGCATATATTTTATAGAAGAAAAGTAATGGCGCGCCCGAGAGGACTCGAACCTCTAACCGCTTGATTCGTAGTCAAGTACTCTATCCAATTGAGCTACGGGCGCATTAGAGATTATGGTGCGGCCGAGAAGAGTCGAACTTCCACGGGATTTCTCCCACTAGGCCCTCAACCTAGCGCGTCTGCCATTCCGCCACGACCGCATTGATTTAATTTTAGGGACAAATTCTATTATACTGCATTATCATTTTGATGTCAATGATAAACCAGATCTTCTAATTCATCGTCGTCGTTGCGCTCTAATATAATGATGGCTGGGGTACCTGGATTCGAACCAGGGCATGACGGGATCAAAACCCGTTGCCTTACCGCTTGGCTATACCCCAACAAAAAATGGCGGTCCCGACCGGGATCGAACCGGCGATCTCCTGCGTGACAGGCAGGCATGTTAACCGCTACACCACGGGACCATTTGGTTGCGGGGGCAGGATTTGAACCTGCGACCTTTGGGTTATGAGCCCAACGAGCTACCGAACTGCTCCACCCCGCGACAATAATATAGTTGTTGTTTCCCTATAACTGCAAAAGCTATAATTCTAACTCTAGCTACTGAACTAATTTGTTTCTCTTATACTTGTTTAGCTCTTGTGTTAGTGTAACACATAAGCTATTCAACTATAACTTTTCAGATTAGTTACTGTTTATAAGATGGTGACCCCTACGGGATTCGAACCCGTGTTACCGCCGTGAAAGGGCGGTGTCTTAACCGCTTGACCAAGGGGCCGTGAATGGCTCCGAAGGTAGGACTCGAACCTACGACCATCGCATTAACAGTGCGGTGCTCTACCACTGAGCTACTTCGGAATAATGTTTAAGTACTTGTCGACTTTTTCTATTATAAAGAGCTGCAAGACAATCGTCAATACCTTTTTCATTTATATTTATTATCCGCCGTTCTTTTCTGAAACTAAAGAACCTAATAGCAATTAGAAAAGAAGATGCCCGTAGGTGGACATCTTCTTTTCTCTGGAAAATATTATTGCGCGGCCAGTTTTCCTGAGCAGCGGCCGCACCTGTAACGCTCTGTGTTCATCCGGATCTTGCGTGTGTAATTTGTCTTGCATGCTACACATTGATAAACATACGACTTGGCTGAACGCTGTTTTGCTTTGTTTTCGAGCATGGAACAAAAACGCGGCGATCCTGTTTTCTTCAGCAGTTCTCTGAAGTCCTGGTCGCGGTGCTTGTAGCCTCTTCCTTCTATATGAAGATGGTAATGGCATAATTCATGTTTAATAATGCCTTCAAGTTCGGCATAGCCAAACTTTTCATATGAGCTAGGGTTGATTTCGATGTTGTGGGAGCGCAGCAAGTATCTGCCTCCCGTGGTCCGAAGCCGGGAATTGAAAACACCTTCATGCCTGAACTCTTTATGAAAGCTCGTCCATGAAATCTCCCTGATTAGTCCAGTCAATTCTTCGTTGGTCATGTTAACTCCCCTATACTCAATGTTAAAGGGTTTGCTCTTTCGGCTGCAGCATTGTCAAGGCAATGCGCCCTTTGTCTTTTTCGACTTTTTCCACCCAAGCAGTGACGATGTCTCCCACCGCTACCACTTCCAGCGGATGCTTTACAAAGCCTTTTTTTAATTTCGAGATGTGAACCAGTCCATCCTGCTTTACCCCTATATCCACAAAAGCACCAAAATCAACAACGTTGCGGACTGTCCCTTGAACTTCCATGCCGGGCAGCAAGTCTTCCATTTTCAAAATATCGTTCTTCAATAACGGCTGCGGGAATTCATCACGCGGATCGCGGAACGGTTTTTTCAGGGCATCTACGATATCTTTCAAGGTAATTTCCCCGACATTCCATTTTTCGCTCAGCTCTGTGAGTTCGAGCGCTTCCAGTTTTTCAGAGATCCCCGGTTTTCCTACAGACTTCTTGTCTTCACCAACCAAATTCAACAGTTTCTCTGCGATGTCGTAGCTCTCCGGATGGATGCCGGTTGCGTCCAGTGGATTCTTGCCTTCGGGAATCCGCAAGAACCCAATTGCCTGCTCATAGGTTTTCGCACCCAGGCGCGGAATTTTTTTCAGCTGGACGCGTGATGTGAAGCGGCCATTCTCATCACGGACTTTGATGACGTTTTCCGCTACAGTCTTGCTTAATCCTGCTACATATTGCAATAGCGAGGAGGACGCCGAATTGACGTTGACGCCGACTTGGTTTACAGCCGTCTCGACAACAAAGGTCAGCTGATCCGCCAACTTCTTTTGGGAGACGTCATGCTGATACTGTCCGACACCGACCGCTTTCGGATCGATTTTCACCAGTTCAGACAGCGGGTCCTGCAGACGGCGTGCAATCGATGCGGCACTGCGCTCTTCGACTTTCAGGTCCGGAAATTCAGCACGGGCGATATCCGATGCCGAATAGACACTGGCACCTGCTTCGTTGACGATGACATACGAAATGTCCGCTGCAGTTTCTGACAGAAAGTCAGCAACAAACTGCTCAGTCTCGCGTGATGCCGTACCGTTGCCGATCGCCATGATTTCAATCGGGTACTTCGCAGTCAACCGCTCCATAATTTTCTTCGAGCCGGCTTGATCTGATTTAGGAGGATGCGGATAAATGACTGCCACTTCCAACAGCTTGCCTGTCTCATCGATGACGGCTAGTTTGCAGCCTGTCCGATATGCCGGGTCGACACCTAATACCATTTTGTTTTTCATTGGCGGCTGGAGTAATAAATTCCGCAGGTTTTCAGAGAAGATGTGGATCGCCTGGGTTTCCCCTTTTTCGCTCAGCTCTGTACGGATTTCCCGCTCAACTGATGGTTGGATCAGCCGCTTGTAGCTGTCTTCAATAGCTGCGGCAACGGCTTCTCCTGTCGAACGTGTCTGCTTCATCCATTTGTTTTTCATCAATGAAACAATGCGATCGGCCGGCGGATTAATGGCAACTTTCAAAACATCTTCTTTTTCACCGCGGTTAATGGCCAAAATTCGGTGCGGCACAATCTTTTGAATAGCTTCTTCGTATTCATAATACATTTGAAAAACTTGTTTCTCATCTTCATGGTTTTTCTTGGCGATGGTCGCGATCGTTCCATCTTTTCGCGTCATGTAACGGATCTTCTCACGAATGTCCGGATCGTCAGCGAATAATTCCGCCAAGATATCCTGCGCTCCTTGAATTGCTTCTTCCGTTGACGCGACGCCCGATTCTTCATTGATAAATGCCTGCGCTTTGTCAGCCAATTCTTCGTTGTCCGGCTCCATCAGCCAATCTGCCAGCGGCTGCAGGCCTTTTTCTTTTGCAATGGTCGCTTTGGTCCGGCGCTTTTGCTTGTATGGCCGGTATAAATCTTCGACGCGCTGCAGGACGGTGGCATTATGAATTGCCTTTTCCAGTTCATCCGTCAGTTTTTCCTGTTCCGAGATGGAACGGATCACATCTATTTTCCGCTGCTCTAAATTCTGAATGTATGTATACCGGTCATCGATTGCTTTGATCTGGACTTCGTCTAAAGAGCCTGTAGCTTCTTTTCTGTAACGTGCGATAAAAGGCACGGTGTTGCCATCTTCAATCAATGCGATGACTTGCGCGACCTGGTTATTCCGCACGCCAGTTTCTTTTGCGATCAACGTATGAATCTGTTGCATTTCCATCTGGACACTTCCCTTCAGTTCCTTTTTATTTTAACACATTAGGAAAAAGCTACGCGCCCATCAAAATCGGCCAATAGAGTCTGGACAAAAAAAGAAGCCGTCTCATTTGAGAAGGCTTCCTGTTATAAATGTCGCATCGTCACCCGTTTGGATGGATGCCAGAATGTCGCGGTATAATTGCTCGGGAACTGCAGCCTTACGCATCATGGCTTTTGGATTTCTTAAATCCACTCCATCGGAATGGATGAGAAATAAGTCGTCCTCGACATATGTGTAAAGCTGAGTCCGCAATTTTTGCGGCCGTCCTGACAAATAACCCATCACCGGCAGCGGATAAATAATCTCGTCTGTTGCTTTCCGGTACAAATAAAAGCGAATATTGCCGACGCAGCTGTATTCAAGCGTTTTTTCTTTGAAATCCACTTTGAAGATGGCTACGGCAGCTCCGCGTTTCTGGAGCATTAATCCATTAAAGCGGTACATTAATTGATCGATGGTTTCATGGTGATATTCTCGTAAAATTTGAGGAATGACCTGAGACGATTCACGCGCTACAGGACCACTGCCTAATCCATCGGCTACGGAGCAAATGAAATAATCTTCCGTCAACACTGTATGGTAGCTGTCGCCGGATTCATAATTCCCTTTTTTTGCTTCGTTGAAAATAAAAGCATCTACAAAACTATGCTGAATTTTTTCCACTACGAAACCCCACCGGCTGCCAATATAGCTTCCTGGAGTTTTTTAATGGCTTTTCTTTGCAGACGGGAAACATGCATTTGAGAAATACCGAGTTTGTCTCCGGCTTCTTTTTGGCTCAGCTGCTCTATGTAGGTGAATTGGATGATCTGCTTTTCTCGTTCAGAAAGCACGCTCATCGCTTCAGCTACAAGCATCCGCTGGTCCGCTTTCTCATACCCGTCATCTTCCTGGCCTACTACATCAAATAACGTAACTGTGCTGCCGTCTGAATCTGCCTCCAAAGAGTGGTCCATTGAAAGTGCCTGATAGCTTTTGCCCATTTCCATTGCTTCCAGTACATCGTCTTCTTCAACATCCAGATATTCAGCAATTTCCCATACTTGCGGTGAACGCTGAAGTTCTGTTGTCAGCACTTCAACGGTCGCTTTAATGCGGGGGCCCAACTCTTTTATGCGCCGCGGAACATGGATCGCCCATGTTTTATCACGCAAAAAGCGTTTGATTTCGCCGATAATCGTAGGCACAGCAAAAGCCTCAAAGCTACGGCCATATGAAGGATCGTAGCGTCTGATAGCTCCTAAAAGTCCCAGCATGCCCACTTGCGCAATATCTTCGTGGTAAGATTTACCATTGGAATATTTTCGCGCAATGGATTCAACAAGACGCTTGTAATTCATAACTAAATTTGTTTGGGCTTCTTCATCTTCTGTTTTTTGATAAGCTTCAATCCATTCAAGCACCTGCTCTTTAGTAGGCTGATTAGGATGAGACTGTTTCGACATCCTTCTCCACCTGCTCTCCTTCAACATGCTTTGTCATGAAGATTGTTACTCCCTCTTGATGATGAACTTTTACTTCATCCATTAATGTTTCAATCAAATACAAGCCGAGACCTCCTTCGCGAAGAAAAGCACCTTCTTCTTGATCGTGATAAGGACCCACTTTTGCCTTGGTTTCTTCAAAGTTAAAGCTTTGGCCATGGTCTGCCACCATAATTTCAATCTTGTCTTCATAAAGCGCGCATCCAATGACGACTTCGCCTTCTTCGCCTTCTGCGTAAGCATGCTGGACCGCATTGGTCACTGCTTCACTCGAAGCGATTTTCAAATCCTCTATATCGTCAAACGAAAAACCGATACGGCTGGCTAAACCTGAAATGGTAAGTCTTGCAACGCCAACATATTGAGATTTGGCCGGAACTCTCATTTCCACATAATCGAAAGGACGCATATCAGTTACCACCCTTCCCGACTGATTCGATATCCATAATATCGCCTAAACCTGTAATATCGAAAAGCCGTTTTAATCGCGCAGAGAGTCCTTTTAACTTTACGTGGCCGCCATTGGCATTGACCGATTTATAAAAAGCTACAAAAACTCCCAATCCAGTACTGTCCATATAATTAACGTCGGAAAGATCCAACTCTGCTTTCAACCCTTGATGACTCTGGTAAGTTTCTAATTTTTCACGTAGGACCGGTGCAGTGTGCGCATCGATTTCCCCGCGTACAAATCCCTCTAGGACATTATTCGATTCAGTTAAATCCACTTGAATATTCATTGTGATTCGACACCCCGTTTTTTTAAAATTCTATCCCGTTCTAAAAAAGCTATTCTAAGCCTTAATACCACAATATACCTATAACTAAACCTCGTCCTATACTTTTTTATAAATCACCAATGTAAAGTCATCCTGGAATTGCGCACTTTGCATACGTTCAAGCTCGTCATACACATACTGAACAATCGTTTGGGCAGGCTCTTTTTTCTTCCGTTCAATCAATTCATAAATAACTTCGCGCTCAATAAAGCCTTCGTCATTCCGGCCTTCCGTCACACCATCCGTCATCATAATTACAAGATCGCCTTTTTCCAGGTCGACGGTATGCTCTTCGTAGACAGCAACGGGAGACACACCGAGCAGCAATCCTTTCGCAAAAAGCTCGCTGAATTCCTTATCCTTGGCACGATACAGGATAGCTGGTTCATGCCCTGCAGAACCATAAGTCAACCGCGCCTGCTTAGCATCGTAATTGCTGTAAAACATCGAAACGAACATCGAATCATCGACACTTTTTTCAACAATTCGGTTGATGACGCCTAAAACGTCTTTGGGAAGTGCATGTGAACTGTTCAGACTGTCCATGCCAAATTTGATCATGGACATGCAAAGGGCAGCCGGCAGGCCTTTGCCGATTACATCTGCCACCGCAACTCCGGCATAGCCGTCATGATCACTGACAAAGTATATGTAGTCTCCGTTCATTTTTCGCGCAGGAATAGAAAGAAGGCCGATATCCAGACCTTCCAGTATAGGCAATTTAGTTTTTAGCAGCGTTTCCTGAACATTTGCCGCAAGATCCATTTCCACTTTCAGTTCTTCCTGCTGTTTCAGAAGGCTTTGCCGTTCCTGGAGTGCTAACCCGTAATTGATCATCATTTCAATTAAAAAATCAAAAGAATGCCAAACAACATCCGGCAATTCACCATAGAGCTCTTGAATTGCCGCTTTGTGCATGCTGATGACTTCTTCGGGCGCAATGTTCTCCAAAATAAGCTGGCGGCTGAAATTTTGGCCGACATACAAATTCTGTTCTGTCTGCTTTTTAGTGTATTCCTTTAAAATCTCTTTGTATTGAAACTCTATTTCTTGAGACATTAGGCGTTCCCCCTAACGAAGCCACTTGGTAGCTCTTATATCTGTACCTTCGCCTAAAATTGTTTCGATTTTGAAATCGTCCATTAACCGTTTGACACCGGGAAGTCCCGCTCCTAGTCCGCCGGAAGTCGTAAAACCATCTTCCATTACTTTTCGGATATCCGGGATTCCTGGACCGCTGTCTGCAGCAATAATCAAAATCCCTTTCATACCATTTTCAGTCAATTGCTGAATTTCAATTCTGCCTTTACCGGCATATAAATAAATATTGCGAGCAAGCTCGCTGATGGCCGTCGTAATACGGGCCTGGTCAACTGTACCAAAGCCAAGCTCTTTCGCCACGTTGCGTCCGAGTTGTCTTGCAGCCACAATATCCCATTCTGTCAAAATTTCCACCGAGGACTGGTCGCTCATTTTTAAGCCTCCAATTCCAATTGAAGTTTATCCAAACCATTTTCTAAATCTAGCGCTGTCATAACATCTTCAAGTCGAATTCCTAACTCGATCAAAGTGATAGCAACTGCTGGCTGGATACCGGTAATGACTACTCTAGCCCCCATCAGGCTTGACATACTGATGACGTCTCCCAGAACTTTCGCGATAAATGAGTCGATGAAATCAATGGATGTCAAATCGATAACGACGCCCCGTGCACTTGTTTCATGCAGTTTAGTCAATAAATCCTCTTGAAATTGAAGAGCCGTCTGATCATCTAGTTCCCACTGAATCGAAACAATTAATGTATCTCTTAACTTTAAAATTGGAATTCTAAAATTCATTAGTCTTCAACCTCCACAATTTTTCGGTTTGTCCAAGCAAGCGCCTGTTCCACGCCCCGCTGCAATGTGCTTGTTGTTGTAAAGTCGTTCAAGTTGATGCCCAGCGTGACTATCGTCTGTGCAATTTCGGGACGTATTCCAACGAGCATGCATTTTGCTCCGACAAGGCGGACAGCATCTGCGGCCTGAATGATATGGTGCGCGACCATCGTATCCACTACAGGAACTCCGGTAATATCGAGCAATACGACTTCCGCACGGTGCTTGACGACACCCTCCAGCAAATTCTCCATAATCAATTTCGCTCGCTCCGTGTCGATTGTTCCGACTAACGGCATAACTGATACTTTCTCAAAGACAGGAATAAGCGAAGCTGAGAGTTCCTGCAACGCAATCTTTTGCAGGCTGACTGTGCGTTCCCAAGTTTTAGAATATGCCTGGATTGTGCTTTCGCGAATCGGCGCGATCCAATTGCTGAATTCTTTTACATAAGCGGCAATATTGCCTTCATGAATGATTTCTTCTCGAGTCATATTTTCGTAAATAATTTCAGCAAAATGAGTAATTGCTTTTGTCACGAATGTAATGGACCATCCGAGGCGAACCACCTTTTCTGCAAAATCGTTTAATCGGCTTTCATATGCTTGATGGCTTTCAAGTAAATTTGAAATCATCAGCTCCGCAAACTCATGGCTTGTTTGGGTCATTAATTCTTCAGACATCATCTGAAAAGAACGTTCGTTCTCTTCATCCTTCATTTTTTTCTGCCATTGCGAAATGATTTCGGTTAAATTGCCCTGTATATATTGAGCCATCTGTTTATTCATACTGGTTAAAAACCCTCCCTGTGACACTATGTATCTCAAATTTTATCTGCTACTCTTTATTGTATCGGAAATTCGTTTTTTTCACATCTTTTTTGTCGGTAAGCCCATTTCCTGGAATAAAAGGCACCTTGAGAAAAATCCTCAAGGTGCCTTTTACGGAGTATGTATGCTTAAAATTTTACGAGGCCGACACTGATTTCCAGTGCTTCGTCCACTTTTTCCATCAGCGTGTCGTCAAGTTGAGTGATTTTATCGGTTAGCCGCGACTTATCAATGGTCCGCAATTGTTCAAGCAGAATAACAGAATCACGTTCAAAACCATATTTTTTGGCGTTGATCTCTACATGAGTCGGCAATTTGGCTTTTTGAATCTGCGCTGTAATTGCAGCAATGATTACAGTGGGACTGAAACGATTCCCTATATCGTTTTGAATCACCAGAACCGGGCGGGTCCCACCTTGCTCAGACCCGACGACTGGCGATAGTTCTGCAAAAAAAACATCCCCGCGTTTTACAATCAAGTTGTCACCCTCCGCTTACGAGTCGCACTGTCGTGTGCTCCGCTTCGTACTCAGCGTGAGAACATTCACAAGCAATCGATAGATTGATCTGTGACATCTCCACGTAGCCCTTGATCATCGCTTCCCGAATATGATATGAGTCGTACAGATTCTTAGTTACCCGATGCGTGGAAACATAAATATAATCTCCACTTTCTTGAACACGTTCATCTGAATGAGTTGTCAACTCCGAAATAAATTGTTTTGGCAATTTTACAACCACTTCTTTTGTCTTTGACTTCTCGTACACAGCCGACACCTCCGAAAATCCCGTTCTTCTGTCTTTATCTTTCTTATCTTAACATTGTATCGGGTTCCTGAAAAGGTAAATCGGCAACTTCGGTGCTGTCCGAGTAAATCCGGGGCACCCGTTTTGTTAAAATACAAGGAATTTCATAAGGGATCGTTTCCAGTCTGCGCGCCCATTCATCAATGAAAATCCGCTGTCCGCCCTGGCTTCCAATCAGCTGCACTTTTTCTCCAACCGGTAATTTTTCAGACAAGCGAATCATGCACTGGTCCATGCAAATCCGGCCCACAATCGGCACGCGCCTTCCCTGCACCAAAACCTCCTGCCCTTGCAGCCCTCGGAGCATGCCATCTGCATAACCGATCGGCAAAGTCGCAATCCACTCATCCTGCTCAGCGCGGTATGTCGCCCCATAGCTCAGTCCTTCGCCGGCTTTCACTTTTTTCACATGAATGATTTCCGTTTCCAGGCTGAGAGCCGGCTGCAATTCAAAATCCATTTCCTGCCCCACATAAGGAGAAGGGGCAATGCCGTACAAGGAAATCCCAACGCGAACGGCATCACAGGCAATTTCCCTGTGCATAATGGCAGCGGCACTATTGGAGACATGAACCATCACAGAAGGATCGTCCACCTTTTCTATAACAGCTTTCATTGCGCTTACCTGCTCCAGGAACAGTGAAGAATCCTCTTCATCGGCCGTTGCAAAGTGCGTAAAAATTCCTTTAAAGGCAAAATCATGGTCACTGATAAACCCCAGCGCCTCATCCACTTCATCCACCTGAATGCCGATGCGCCGCATTCCAGTATCGACTTTCAAATGGATATTTAACCGGTTTAAATTTGGCGACACATGCATCGCCGCCATGGATAGCCAATCCAAAGAAACTGCAGTAACGATAATGTTGCGCTGCTGTGCGACTGAAATAAAGCTCGATGGAGTCGCCCCCATTACGAGCAACTCGGTTTCAATGCCTTCATCGCGCAGAAAAAGAGCTTCGTCCGGAGTTGCAACCGCCAGCATAGTGACACCACTTTCAATCGCAGTCTTGGCCACCGCCAACACTCCGTGGCCATATGCATCAGCTTTCACCACTGCGATTACTTGCGCTTTTCCGCTCTTTTGTTGAAAAGCCGATAAATTCTTTTTGATTGCACCTAAATCTATGACCGCTTTTGTCGGCCGATATTGTTCCGTCATCGTAACACCGCCCATTTAAATTGTTTGTATGAGAACTTGCGCTGCTGCAAATTCCTTTGAATGCGTAATGGACACCATGCCCGTTTCGACGTCCTGAAAATAAACACTTGGCTTGCCCTTGGCATCTTTTCTGATTTCGATATCCTGAAAAGAACAGGCACCGCCAATTCCCGTGCCTTTTGCTTTGGAAAAAGCTTCTTTTGCTGCAAAGCGGCCAGCTAAATACTCTACTTTACGCGCCGCTGTTAAACGGCTGTATTCATTTTGCTCATATTCGGTTAAAACACGCTCCCGAAATTTTGGTGATTTAGCATCCAGTCGCCGGATTCGTGACAATTCGACAACATCCAAACCGATTCCTGTAATCATAAATGTTTCTCCTTTCAATCGCAAACAGGTAACAGGTATAATTAAAGATATGAAATAGAGGTGACAAAATGTTTATTCGAACAGAAAGTTTTAAGCAATATCTGCGGATGTATCCGGTCGTTTCCACTATAATCGCTCTTAATCTCTTGGTTTATGTATTGGCATTGCTGCCATTATTGGGTGATTGGCTTTACTTTTATGGTGTCGGCTCCAATTTTTACATTGCAGAAGGCCAATGGTGGCGCTTTTTTACACCTATGTTTCTTCATGGCGGGTTGATGCATTTGCTGTTTAATATGTTTTCACTGTTCCTATTCGGACCTGAATTAGAGCGCTTAACCGGCAAAGTCCGGTTTATCACGATCTACTTGTTGGCAGGATTATTCGCTTCAGCGGCTACCTACTTTTTGCAGCCGCTCGATTACGCCCATGTCGGAGCCAGCGGTGCCATTTTTGGTGTTTTCGGTGCATTCGGTGCGTTGGTGTATTATGGAGGACGCGCTTTGCCGCAGCTCAAACAAATTATACTCCCAATTATCGTTATTAGTATAGTCATGACTTTCCTGACGCCAAATGTCAATGTTACAGCACACATTGCCGGAATGATTACCGGATTTTTAATCGGCCTCAGCTATTTTCATCCAAAGCGGATTGTCAGCTGGCGCGCTAAAAAATAAAGACAGCCGGAATTAAAACTTCCGGCTGTCTTTTTTTCGAGGAAATATAATTGTTCAGCTGTCTGTTTCTTTTGTGCCGGATGGTTCATACCAGGCCAAAATTCGGCTGGCATCTTCTTTTTCCATATGCGGAGTGGCCGCAACAGCACCCATCATGCCGGATTTGATCGTTGAACTGATAGAAGCGATGTCCTTGCGCCGCTGGAAATAACTTTGTGTCACTTGGATTACCTGCACTCGTTTTTTCAGCATGAAGAAACGGTGCTTGCTGAACCCTCGGAATTGCATCGTTAATTGTTTTTCACCGAGCGCATAACCGGCTGTCCGGTGCTGCCAAATCCCGACAGCAATAACAATTGGCACTAGAATCAGCGCCAGCAGACCATAAGGATAGAAAAAATACCCCACAGCGGCAAACAACGGCAACAGCCAAAGCAAGTCTAGCCGGTAGAAAAAATGAACGCTGCGTTTCGGTGCCTTGATCAATTCCGGCGTCCATTCCAGCTCAGGGAACAAGTCTGCCAGTATCGGCAACATCCGCTCTGTCTTTACCAAAGGAAACAAACGAATTTTTTCATCTTTGTCCCCAATGGAACCGCCCGCACTTTCAACCAGAACCGTGGCATACCCGAACATTTCACGCAACGGGTTTTGGCTCACTTTGATTCCTTGTACGCGCTTCAATGGTACCGATACTTTCTTCTTCTCCAATAACCCTCTGGTAATATAGATGTGGTCCTCGTCGCGCTGAATGGTGAATTGGTAATTCGCTATAATGGTCATAATGACTGAAATGATCCACGCAATCAACAGCACCAAAAAGATTGTCAAAGCCACGATCAATACACCAAAACGAAGAAACAGCATGACTTCCTCGTAAATTGCATCATACGGAATCAATTCCGAAAACTGCGACAGAAAAAGCGCAACTGCTGAAATTACTACGCCAATCCCTCCGGAAGTCGTAGCAAGAATCAATAATTCCTTCATAGACATGGTGTAAAGCACTGTTGCTTCTTTTTTGGCTGGCGCTTCTACATATTCCACTGGCCCCATAACTGGAAGGGCTTCTTTCGGAAGCTGGTATTTGGCCTTTTCCATTTCGCTTTCGATGCGGTCTGCATCTTCTCGTGATATCGCTGTCAGTTCAGCCTCTGCCTGCCCAACTTTCCCGGAACCTCCTGTTTCCACTTTCACCTTCACCAAACCGAGCGGCCGGTGGAAAATGCCTTCCGTGTAATTCAGGCTTTGAATCCGGTCAAAAGGGATATATCTCTTTTTCTTTACAAAAAGCCCATATTCAATGCGCAATTCTCCATCCTCAAACCAGTAAACAAAGCGTTTCCATTTAATGATTCCAGCTACCAGCATGAATATCAGCACAACACTGCCTATCATAAGCGGAATCAAACCCTGCCATCCTTGATTGAACATTGCACTAATGCCGCCATCTCTAAATATATTGACGCCAAAAATGATGATAAAAGGCACAATCAGCTCTTTCAAGCCTTTAATAAAATTTAAAAACGCTGAAATAGGATGCAGCTTATAACGTTCTTCATACATCGTCTTCCGCCACCCTTGCCAATACCGAAATTCTAGCTCTCAGTTCATCCGCTTCTGCCGTGACCAACGCAGGAATTGTGTGAGTCGTGGCAGCGGTTGAAATGGAGATTTCGGCTAGGTCATACTTCCGCAAAATCGGTCCCTGTTCAGTATCCACATGCTGCACCCGCACCATCGGCACCAGCGTGCGGGTAACGACGAACAATCCATGCTGCAATTCAATCTCCTGTTCCCGTACTTCGTAGCGCCAGCGCTGCCAACGGATTTTTGGAAACAAGTAAATCAACAGAAAGCCGAACAGCAAAATGACCGCTCCGTATACAGCATACAGCCATTGCGGCCAGTCAAAGAAATACGTCAATACCCCCGCTCCAATTGCAATCAGCGCGATAACCGCAGTTTCCATACTGCCATATACACGCCAAACGGTTAACCCTTTTCGGGAAATTTGATTTTTTGGTTGATTGTCCATTTGCTTCTCTCCAATCGCTCGCCTACCCATTATACGGTTTATTGATCATAACGTTTCATTCAATTGTAACCGATATCCGGACAGCAAAAAAGGACGTACACAAAACAGTTTCCTGTTTTGTGTACGTCCTTGAATTAATCGGTATTAAGATTCGCTGCGGCGAGTCGTACGTCCTGGACGTCCGCCACCGCTTCCGCCTTCACGGCGTCGGCTTGCGCCTGAGCTCGCTCCACGGCTTGATGAAGATGGACGAGATGAGCTTGAAGAGCGAGTGCCTTTATAGCCGCCGCCTCCGCCACTGCGTCCGCTTCCGCCTTTACCTTTATATCCGCCGCCTCCGCGTGATGGCAAAGGACGTTCTTCGGAGATAGAGACTGGAACATCTTCCGGTTCTTTAGTCATTGTTTTAAGTGCAGCAGCAACTAAGTCAACAGCTTCAAAGTTTTCAAGCATTTTAGTCGCGAATTCGCGGTAATCGCCCAAATTGTTTTTCTCTGTCATTTCTTGCAATTGTTCCATAGCAACGCGTTTTTGGCCAAGTACAGCCTCGTCAGCAGTTGGAGGAACTAGAGCTTCCATTTTTTTCTTAGTTGTGCGCTCAACGATGCCCAAGTAGCCCATTTCACGTGGTGTTACAAACGTGACTGCGACTCCTTTTTTACCTGCACGGCCAGTACGGCCGATACGGTGAACATAGCTTTCAGGATCTTGAGGAATATCAAAGTTGTATACGTGTGATACGCCTGAGATGTCAAGTCCACGAGCTGCTACATCTGTTGCAACCAAAATATCGATTTTGCCTGCTTTGAATTGCTTCAAGACGGACATACGCTTAGCTTGGCTTAAATCGCCATGAATTCCTTCAGCCAAGTAGCCGCGGATATTCAAAGCTTTTGCTAATTCGTCAACCCGGCGCTTTGTGCGTCCAAAAATGATCGCAAGTTCAGGCTGTTGAACATTCAAGAGACGTGAAAGAACGTCGAATTTTTCGCGTTCTACTGCTTTAACATAGAATTGTTCGATGTTTTCAACAGTCATTTCTTTTGATTTGATTTTAACGATTTCAGGAGTTTTCATGAATTTCTCTGCAATGCGGCGGATAGCATCCGGCATAGTTGCCGAGAATAACAATGTCTGGCGAGTGTCAGGAACACTTGACATAATTGTTTGAATGTCTTCGATAAAGCCCATGTTCAACATTTCGTCTGCTTCATCAAGGATCAATGTGTTTACATTGTCCAATTTAAGAGTACGGCGGTTGATATGGTCTAATAGACGTCCTGGAGTACCAACGATAATTTGCGGACGGTTTTTAAGTGCACGGATTTGTCGGCTAATTTCTTGGCCGCCGTATACTGAAAGAATACGCACGTTTTTATCTTGGCCCAATCTGTAAAGTTCTTCAGAAACCTGGATAGCCAATTCGCGTGTTGGTGCGATGATCAATCCCTGAACATTACCGTCTTTAGTGTCGATTTTTTCGATCAAAGGAATCCCGAAAGCGGTTGTTTTACCAGTACCGGTTTGTGCTTGTCCAATGATGTCCTTGCCTTCCATTCCAAGACGGATTGTTCCCTCTTGAATTGGTGTTGCTTCTTCAAACCCCATGCGTTTAACGGACTTTAAAGTTGTTTCGCTAATATTTAACTCTGAAAATTTTACCAAATTTTTTCAATCTCCTTTTGTCTTCATCTGATTTACAAATGGTGTACATTTTAGATGAATAGTGACAAGGGCGAGCCTTTATGAGGAAGTTTCACGTCGAAAATCATACTCTGTAGTTTTAAGTCAGAGGGGATGTGTGAACAGGAAAAGCTCGGGCTTTGCCGAGCGGTCTGATCGTCGGGTGTTTGAAGCCCTATCTATAGAACAAACCGTTTTGCTCAAAAAAATACTCTTCACAGGGAAGAGTGTTTCAAAAATGTATCCATTGCTTTCAAAAGAATAACACGTTTTTTTATCATTTGCAATCAATCTGCAAAGGTTCTAATAATCAGTTTACTCTGCACCTTTATTCATAAAAGCAAAAGCTTCCCTAAACCAATCTTCGCAGTCATCGCTGTAGCAAATTAAATGTTTGCCGGTTTCTGAGTGGATCCTGTGCTTTTCATCGGAACCGATGTGGTTATAAATGAAGTCTGCAGCTGAAGCCGGGACCACGCTGTCTTTGCCGCCTTGGACAATGCAAACTGGAACTTTGATCTTGTCATAATACGGCTCCACCATCTTGACTACCCGCAAAAACTCGACAGCTGAACTGATCGGCGTATTCGTCAGCTTGTATTCGTAAAGATGGAAAGATGCGTTTTCAGCTATTTTTCCAGACAGTACATCCCGCATGGCTTCCTGCACTTCCACGAAAATCTGGGCTGGGCTGATGTATTTAGCCGCAGCACTTAACAGAACCAGCCTGTCGATTTTGTAGCGCATCGCCAAATACATGGCAATCAAGCCGCCCATTGAAAAGCCGACAATGATGATGCGATCTGCTGATTTCTTCAGCCTTTTCAATGCCAATTCCGCTTCCATCATCCAGCTTTCGGCTGAAATGCTCTTTAAAGCCAGTTTTTCACCATGTCCCGGTAGAGTTGGTATTTCCACAACCCAATCGGTTTGCTCTGTTAGAAAATCAGCAAACGGTTCAACTTCAAACGGGCCTCCTGTGAAACCATGGATGCAAAGAACGCCAGTCTTCAAATTGTTTCCCTCTTTTCACTGCTAAGCAGCATCGCTTTATGCCAGTTGCCCAACCAGTCGCTTGCGCTTTTCTTTATTGTCCAGACTCCAGCAGCCAGCCCCTCGAGTCGCTTCACCCTTACCGACAATGGCAAAGAACGCCATTTCCGGTAAGGCTTCCAGCGCTTGTCGGGGCTAAACGGCTGCTTCCGCTTTTCTTTATTCAGGCTTCGTGAAGGGTTCAATGATGTTTTCCAGAGCCATGCCCCGGGAACCTTTCACCAAAATCACCGAGTCTTTGTTTGTGTATTTTTTCAACAGGTCGATAATCGGGCCGTAATCATTTTCGCTCCACAGCAGCTTGCCGCTGTAGTCAGGCTGGAGCTTGTCGTATAGCCATTTCATGCGCGGGCCATAGAGGCACACCCCAGTCAGACTGCCAGAAATGTATTTGCTCAACGCTTCGTGATAAGTTTGTTCGTCATCTCCGAGTTCCAGCATATCGCCAAGAACGACCCATTTCTTTTCCTTCATCGTTGTTTCACGAATGAAATTCAAAGCCGCATTCATTGATGATGGAGCAGCGTTGTAAGCGTCATTGATGAACATCGCGCCGTTTTGTGCTTGAACCATTTGCATGCGCATATCGGTTAAAGCCGCATCCTTCAAGGATTTCCGAATTTGTTCTTCCGACAAACCTGCTTCAAGCGCAATCAAGATAGCTGCCAATGTATTTTTTACCTGATGTTCACCTAATACCGGAATGGTGAACGCGGCATCTATAATTCCACTGACCATAAAACTGCTGCCGTTTTCAGTAGCTTTGATATCTGTCACTGTCAATTCGTTATTGTCGTCAAATCCAAAAGAAACGCCTTGCGGAAAATCTTCCATAAAAGGCTGCAGCAGGGGCTCGTCTCCGTCATAGAAAAGTTTGCCGTGTTGCTGAAGGCCGGCAGTGATTTCGAACTTTGCTTCTGCAATGGCTTCACGCGATCCCAGATCCTGCAAATGCGCTTCCCCAATGTTGGTGATAATGGCGTAATCGGGACGGGCCAGCTCAGATAGAAATTCAATCTGCCCTTTGCCGCTCATGCCCATTTCCAGGACAGCGACTTTGGTGTCTTCATCCAAAGAAAGGATTGTCAAAGGGAGACCCAGTTCATTGTTGAAGTTGCCCGGTGTTTTTTGCACTTTGAAATAAGGTTTTAACACACTTGCCACCAGATCTTTTGTCGAAGTTTTGCCGTTGGAACCTGTAATTCCAATAACCAGCGCCGACAATTCATCGCGGTAAGCACGGGCCATTTCCTGCAAAGCGGCTTCGCAGTCATCCACATACAGCAAAGGCAGATCTTCCGGGGCACCGGGTTCATCGCGCTGCCATAAAGAAGCCGCCGCACCTAATTCAATGGCTGAACGGACATATTTATGTCCATTCACATTTTCGCCACGGAAAGGAATGAACAAATCGCCTGGCTTAAGCGTTCTCGTATTAATCGAGGCCCCTGTAATGTCAAAGCCTTTTAAATTAGTTTTGATATTCAGCCATTTGGCTACTTGCTCAATCTTTTTTTTCATTTGGTTTCTCCACTCAATCTATTTTAACTTGCAGTAATTGTTTTTCTTCATGACGTTCAATCGCTAAAGCGATCAGGCGTTCAATCAGTTCCGGGTACGGCAATCCGGTGTGTTCCCAAAGCAGCGGGAACATGCTGTAAGGCGTGAAGCCCGGCAAGGTATTGACTTCATTGATCAAAATTTCGTTGGCTTCAGTGACAAAAAAGTCTGCACGCACAAGTCCCGAACAATCCAGGATTTTAAAAGCTTTCTTGGCGTCAGTTTGCAATTTCTCATAAACTGCATTGTCCAGCTCAGCAGGAATAATCATCGCTGTATTGCCGTCTTTGTATTTTGCCTGGTAATCATAAAACGCTTTTAGCGGTTTGATCTCTCCGGCAACCGAGCAGTCAGGCTCATCATTTCCAAGCACACCCACTTCAATTTCACGGGCAACCACTCCCTGCTCGACGACAATCTTACGGTCAAACTTCAAGGCTTCTTTAATGGCTGCAATCAATTCTTCACGAGTATCCGCCTTGCTGATGCCGACACTCGATCCTAAATTCGCGGGCTTTACAAAAACCGGCCAAGCGAGTTCTGCCTCTATTTTATCCAGCCAGAAATCCTGCTTCTTGTCCCAGTCTCTTCTTATAAAATACACATAAGGGGTTTGTTTTAAACCTGCCTGTTCGAACAATTGCTTCATGACCACTTTGTCCATGCCTGCCGATGATGCCAGCACACCATTCCCAACATATGGGATATTCATGACTTCAAGCAATCCCTGGACAGTGCCGTCTTCCCCGTTCGGTCCGTGCAATAAAGGAATGATGACATTCAGCGCTTCACCGCTTTCGGCGGGAAGGAATCCGGAGATGTCATTCGGCTTTGAAGATTGTCCAGCCAACTGAAGCTGTTCAATTGTTTTTGCCGTTTCTTCCAGGCGGGCGCCTTTTCTCCATTCGCCATCCTGCGTGATGTAGATCGGATACACTTCATATGCATCAAAATCAATAGCTTTTGTAACTGCAAGGGCGGTTGACAGGGAAACTTCATGCTCTGCCGATTTGCCTCCATATAATAAACCAATTCTTTTTTTCATCCAAGAAACCTCATTTCATTATCCATATTGCTTAGTTTATCACGAACCTTCAGTGACGAATATTTTTTTCCTGCCAGCCCTCGAAATTTTTCCGGCCGGGCAGTCCTGCAATGAAGCATCGCAGAAAAAATAATTTCGCCGGCTGCCGGCTTTCGTAAAAAATAGCGTGCCGATCAAACCATCACGAGCCTTTCCGATGCCTATCCATACTGCATACCCTGTTCCCAAGGCAATAGTCGTCAAGGCTAAAGACAATGGCCCGAAACTAAGTGCCCAGACAAAATGGGCGACGCTGCATATAATTTTTCTGCTGCATCAAAAACAACTTTAAAAAATCTTGCCGCAGCCAAAATCAACCCGAAAAAAATAATACCTGTTTCCAGGTATTATTTCCATACTTTTTGTTTTCTGTCGTAGACGATTTTACGTGAAATCCCCTGCTTTGTGTATTCTTCAATATCGGACCAGAACTCGTCGAGAAAGGAGATTTCCTCTACCGGACGAATATGCAATTCGATGGTGTTCTTTGTTTTTTCGGGGTCTGCCAGTGAGATGAGCACGCCTTCACGGTAATTCTTCTTTAGAGATTGCAGAATTTCGGCAGGCAGTTCCGGAATCAGGTCTTTAGATTTTCGGCGCCAGAAATTCTGTCCATTCTCTTCCCGACGAATTAAGTACGTGAAATAATTTCCGACAAGCTCATTCAGGCGCTCTAATTTGCGGAAGTAAATTTTTGTGGTTTCTTCTTCTTCGCTGGATAGATAGACAAACTCATTTTGAAGGGTCGAGTAAAATGGTGTCTTGACTGGTTCTTTTTTATGGCCGATGTACAACAGTTCTGCTTGTTCCTGGGGCGTCAGGGAATTTAATTGTTTTTCACTTTTGAAATCAATCCAGCAAAATTCGCTTTTTTTGTTTGCCCGCGCTTTCCGCAGCTGCCCAAACTCTTCCTGTGTAGCGAATTCCATATGAGTGTGCATGTTAAAAGAGGCATCTTCGTATGGGTGTTTTAACAACAACAGATTTTTAGGCAATTTCATCGCATCCAAAAAATGGGCAAAGGTAAGTCCGCTGAATAAGGCAAACTGATCAGATTCGTTCAGATAAATATATAAATGCTGTATGTAAGCATCCGTGTTCAACGGTTTTTTTACCATATCCCCCACTCCATTCCATTTTCTATTATACGACCAAAAGGGCTAAATATGAAACATCTCTGCTTCAAATGCGTCATTACTTTTGTCATGCGCATATTACAGATTTATACGTTATAATATATTCCGACTCATAATAATAAAAAGTACAGGTGAAAATACATGCAAACTAACAAAAGCTTCACCGATCGGATCGATTGGTCGCTGGCTTTCCTCTTATTTCTGTTCTTTATCGTCAGCTTGGTGGCTATTTCCTCAGCTCAGACTTCCGGTCAGTATTTAACGAATTTCGTCCCAAGACAAGCTTTATTTTACATCATTTCTACTGGAATGATTGCGGTATTGATGTATTTCGATCCAGAACAATATAAAAAGATGGCTTATTATTTATACGGATTCGGCATTTTACTGCTTGTTCTGTTAATGATTTCGCCAGACGGCGTAGGCCAAATAGCCGAACCGGTCAATGGAGCCAAAGCCTGGTTCCATACGCCATTTGTCAATATTCAGCCGGCTGAATTTATGAAAACCTTCTATATACTTGCACTCGCAAAAATGATTTCTACCCACCATGAACAAAACCTGCTGAAATCCATCAAATCCGACTTTTATTTACTTGGAAAAATTGCCCTTTGTCTAGCCATACCTCTGGGCTTTATCCTGCTGCAGCCTGATTTAGGAACTGCTCTGGTGTTTATCGCAATCACTTTAGCTATTGTCGTGGTTTCAGGAATCTCCTGGAAAATCATTGCGCCCAGCTTTGGCGGGGTTGCTGTCGTTGGCACGTTGCTGCTGTGGATGACCATCAATGCCCAGGATTTCCTGTCCAATGCTTTTGGTTTAAAGCCTTACATGTTTGAACGGATTTATACATGGCTCGATCCTTACTCTTATGCAGAAGCCGGCGGATACAACCTGATTGCTGCGATGAACGCCATTGGCTCGGGTGAAGTGTTCGGAAAAGGCTACCAGGGACGCCAAGTCTATGTACCGGAAAACCATACAGATTTTATCTTCACTGTTATCTCGGAAGACTTCGGATTTATCGGTGCCAGCGCCGTCATTATCCTATTCTTTATGCTGATTTACCACTTGACCAAAATCACACTGCAATTCAAAGACACATTCAGTACCTATGTATGTGCAGGAATTATCGCGATGATTACATTCCATGTATTCCAAAACATCGGCATGACGATTCAACTTTTGCCAATCACCGGGATTCCGCTTCCTTTTATCAGCTACGGAGGCAGTTCATTGATCGGCAACATGCTGGCACTTGGCATAGTCTTCAGCATGAAATTCCATCATAAAAACTACATGTTCGATAAAAGCAAAAAATAAAAACTCCGACTTCCTGCGTCGGAGTTTTTATTGTTGAGATTGCGCTTGAATTGGTTGAGGCAAGCCAATCGCTTTTATTAATTCAACGCGGGATTTTGTGATTTTTGCTTGGATTCCAAGTTTCGATAAATTTGAAACAATATTGCGAACATCCACATTTTTCGCCATCCATATCACCTCTTTTAATTTTTCATTGCTTATAGGAACGTATATGAACTTGCCATGTTTCAGGGGCAAGGTATAAATTGTTGACTTTTCTGTGTCTATGTTTATAATACCATCATTTCAGGATTTTAAACTTATCATTTTGATGACAATTGCGAATATGATGTAAATCGCTTGATTTATATACCCCTAAGAGGTATGCTGGAGTCAGAAATAAAGATGGGAGGATCTTCAGATGAGCGAACTGATTGAAGAACCCTTTGTAATGGATAACTCTTGCCGCAAAAGCCATCACCCCCTGTCTGTAAAACGGGATTTGACCAACCGGTTGAATCGTATAGAAGGCCAGGTCCGCGGCATTAAAGGCATGGTGGAGAAAGATGTTTACTGCGATGACATCATTACGCAGCTTGCCGCCACTCAATCTGCATTAAACAGTGTCACCAAAGTTTTGCTGGAAGGCCATTTGAAGGGCTGCGTCAAAGACCGGCTGGAAAATGGAGAAGAAGAAGTGTTGGACGAATTGCTTATCACGATTCAAAAAATGATGCGTAAATAAAAGGAGGAATTTTTTATGAAAGAACAAATCAACTTGCAAGTCAGCGGCATGACATGCCAACATTGCGTGAGCTCAGTAAAAGATAGCGTTATGGCTTTACCCGGCATCGACAAAGTCGAAGTGTCTCTAGAAAACGGTTCTGTTGATGTCGCTTACGATGGAGCGGCAGTCGAAGTCAACCAAATTGCGGAAGCAATTGAAGATCAAGGGTACGATGTTGCAATGTTAAGCGAATAACTGCGGAAACGCAGTTATTTTTTTCAAAATAATATACCCCCAATAGGTATATATCTTCCAAAAGGATGGGATTGTTATGAGCACTAAACAAACTGAGCTGGCGATTACCGGCATGACGTGCGCCGCCTGTGCGAACCGCGTCGAAAAAGGGCTTCAAAAAATGCCTGGCGTTTCAGAAGCCAGCGTCAACTTCGCCACTGAAAAAGCTTCGGTGATCTTTGACGACAGCCAGGCATCCATGACAGATGTCCAGCACAAAGTAGAGCAATTGGGATATGGCGTGCAACAGGAAGAAATTGATTTTTCCATACAGGGCATGACCTGTGCCAATTGCTCAGCACGCATAGAAAAAGTGTTGAATAAAATGGAAGGTGTTCAATTGGCCAATGTCAATCTGGCGATGGAAACCGGACATGTATCCTACAATCCCGGAACTGTCACTCCCGAGGACTTTGTCAAACGAATTCAGTCACTGGGTTATGATGCCGTCCTCAATCAGAAAACCGAAGAAGCGACAGACCACAAAGAACAGGAAATTAAAAAGAAAACACGTCTGTTCTGGATTTCTGCTGCTCTTTCTCTTCCATTGCTATGGACCATGTTCAGCCATTTTTCCTTTACTTCATGGATGTATGTACCTGAAATCCTCATGAACCCGCTCGTTCAATGGGCATTGGCAACACCAGTCCAATTTTGGATTGGCGCTTCCTTCTATAAAGGAGCCTACTTTGCATTGAGAAATAAATCTGCCAATATGGATGTTCTGGTCGCCCTTGGCACATCAGCCGCTTATTTTTACAGCGTCTATCTGGTTCTGGCAAACTGGAATATGGGGCATAACATGGGCTTGTATTTTGAGACCAGTGCTGTTTTGATCACTTTGATCATTTTAGGAAAAGTTTTTGAAGCAAGAGCCAAAGGCCGTTCTTCTGACGCCATCAAAAAGCTGATGAAGCTGCAGCCGCAGCATGCCTTGGTTGAACGTGGGGACGAGTTTATCAGCTTGCCGATCTCAGAAGTGAAAACCGGAGATATCCTGTTGATAAAACCTGGGGCCTCCATCCCGGTTGATGCAGCTGTCCTTTCAGGCAACTCGGCTGTAGATGAATCCATGCTGACAGGTGAAAGCTTGCCGGTCGACAAAGAAACGGGTGACGCGGTATTTGCGGCCACCGTCAATTCCAATGGGTCGCTTCGTGTACGAGCCGATAAAATCGGCAAAGATACCGTCTTATCGAATATCATTCGCGTCGTTGAACAGGCGCAAGGCTCTAAAGCGCCTATCCAGCGGCTTGCTGACCAAATCTCCAGCATCTTTGTTCCGATCGTCGTAGGGATTGCCATTGCCACATTTATCGTTTGGTATTTCCTGGTTGCACCCGGCAACTTTGCCGCTGCACTTGAAAGCACCATCGCGGTTCTGGTCATCGCCTGCCCTTGTGCACTTGGTCTCGCTACACCGACCTCCGTCATGGCTGGTTCGGGCCGGGCTGCCGAGCAGGGTGTCCTGTTCAAAACCGCAGAATCCCTGGAGAATACCAAACACATCGATACTGTCGTTCTGGATAAAACGGGCACCATCACCAACGGGCGTCCTGTCGTAACAGACTTTATTCCGGCAGGTGATTTTGATTTGGATGAGTTGAAGAATTTGGCGGCCAGTGCCGAAAGCCAATCCGAACACCCGGTGGCGCAGGCCATCTCTGAGTATGGTGTATCATCCTTGAGCGTCAGTCGTTTTAGCGCGGTTCCGGGGCACGGCATCCGCGCAACAGTAGCCAATCGGGAAGTAGTTATGGGAAATCGGGCCCTGATGGACGGGCTTGAGCTTGATGAAGCCCAGGCTGAAGCTTTTGAACGCGACGGAAAGACCGTTATGTTCATCGCAGTTGATGGGCAATACAGCGGCCTTATCGCAGTAGCAGATACCATTAAGGACACCGCAAAACAAGCGGTCCAGGAAATGAAAAATATGGGGCTCCATGTTGTCATGCTGACAGGAGACCAAGAACGGACAGCATCAGCTATTGCCAAACAAGTTGGCATCGATGAAGTGTTTGCAGGCGTCCTCCCTGCTGAAAAAGCAGATGTGGTGCTGAAGCTTCAAGCGCAAGGCCGGCGCGTCGCAATGGCCGGAGACGGCTTGAACGATGCACCCGCGCTAGCCAGCGCAGATGTCGGCATGGCTATGGGCACCGGAACGGCCATTGCCATGGAAGCGGCCGATGTCACCTTGATGCAAGGCGATTTGATGCGCGTCGTTGATGCCATTCAGATGAGCCGATTGACGGTCCGGAATATCAAGCAAAACTTGTTTTGGGCACTTGCCTACAATTCCATCGGCATTCCAATTGCTGCAGCCGGTTTCCTGGCTCCGTGGCTTGCTGGTGCAGCCATGGCGTTCAGTTCCGTATCGGTTGTCATGAATGCATTGCGCCTCCAGCGCGTGAAATTGGATAAATGACAATCAGTTTGCCGAAGAGGTCCAGAAATGGGCCTCTTTTTCCTGTCATTGTTCTATAGATGAAACAAGAGTAAAATAAGGGCATATTCTTTTGAGAAAGCAGGAACCTCTTCTTATGAAAAAAACCATTTTACTGCTGATGTCTGTCCAGTTTTTCGTTTACTTGGGATTTGGTATTATCATCCCTATTTTACCTGAAGTCGTTGTTCAGCAAGGCTACTCGGAAATCCACGTTGGCGGCCTGATCACCATCTATGCGCTGTCTTCTTTTTTCACTGCCCCGCTATGGGGAAAGCTTTCGGACAAAACGGGCCGCAAGAAACTGATCCTTGTCGGCTTGGCCGGATTCTGCTTAAGTTTCTTCCTGTTTTCGCTGTTCCTCGATAACTTGGCATTGCTCTACCTTTCGCGCATTGTCGGCGGCTTGTTCTCGGGTGCACTTTACACCGCTGTAACAGGATACGTGGCAGACATCACAACAAACGAAGAACGCAATAAATACATGGGGCTTCTTGGCATGTCGATTGGCCTTGGATTTATTTTCGGACCTGCCATTGGCGGATTGCTCGGTTCAGTCTCCCTCTCTCTCCCGTTCACGGTATCTGCGGTTCTTGTTCTGCTGTTGATGGGCTACGCAAGCCTTGTTTTAAAAGAACCTGTCCGAAAAGGCGAAGCAGTGAAGCGTGCGCTTTTGCCAAAAGGCTCAAGCACACTTTGGCAATTCCGCATCCGGTATTTGTTCCTGTTTTCATTTATGGTGACTTTCCTGCTCGCCGGATTGGAATCAACTTTCCAACTGTTCCAAATCGACCAAATTGAAATTACACCGCTTCAGCTCGGCTACTTATTTATAGCCAGCGGACTTGTAGACGCTGCAATCCAGGGCGGCGTTGTTCGCCGCATCAAAGATGGTGCCGAAACAAAATGGATTATCGGTGCGCAAATTGTTACAGCTCTCGGTTTAGTGATCCTGCCCTTTACCAGCAGCCTGATTTTTGCCGGTGTTGCCCTCAGCATCTTTACTGCCGGCAATGCCTTGGCACGAACTGCCTTGGTGTCGCTGACCTCTAAAGAATCAGGCGGCAAATACGGGACAGCTGCCGGCATGACGTATTCAATGGACAATCTTGGCCGCATCATCGGGCCATTGACGTTTACATGGCTGCTGACGATGCAAGCCGGCAGCATTTATTTTTTATCGGCCGCTTTAGCGATTGCCAGCATCCTGCTGATCCTGCTCTATAAAGCTTCCACTAAAACTTTGCGAACAACAGGAAAAGCCAGTGCTTCTGTATAAAAACTATAAGTTTAACTAAAAAAGCATCGCTGAGAGCGGTGCTTTTGTGATGGGGAATAGGGGATCCTTATCTCACATATAAAAAATCAGCCAAAATACATGCAACATCATAATGAAGCCGTATAGCGAATTAACACCAATAAAGGCGCAGCGCCAAATGCGGGACTGAATCCAGATAAAAGGCGTGTAAAGAAAACCGAAAAGGCAAAGAGATAAGAAAAGCTTTGTCGCTAAAAGTGTCAGTGGAGAGAATGATGCCAATAATGGATTTGCCTCGGTTATGGCTCCAAATGAAAGACCTATATAAGTTAACAGCCCATCGAGGAAATTCAAGATAACCAAACTCCAGACATGCTTCCTTAAAGGCGCTTTGCGCTTTTCCATCCCTATGTGCCACATCCTCACTCGATCAGTCATGTGTACTTAGTAATGGATTACCCAAAAAACATTATTTTTAGACAACAAAACCAGGTATTTATTCACATATTTTAACCCTTCCGCATTAACTCCTTGTGAATTCCATTAAAAAACTGGCAGACACCCAAAAGGCGCCTGCCAGTTTTAAAAATTAAATTTCGCCGGAATTAAACGGCGCTTCCGCTCCCCTTAGTAAGGTGATCCCCCATTAATATGGAGAACCTGCCCTGTGACGTAAGAGGAGTCGTCGGACGCCAGGTAGACATAGCCTGGTGCCAGTTCGTCCGGCTGCCCTGGACGCTGCATCGGTGAATCGGTTCCAAAGCCTTCCACCGTTTCGGCATCGAAGGATGCGGGAATGAGCGGTGTCCAGATTGGACCAGGTGCTATGCCGTTAACCCGAATCCCTTCTTTGACAAGAGAACCTGATAAAGCACGGGTAAATGCCAGAATGGCTCCTTTTGTTGACGAATAATCAATCAATGTCGGCTCCCCGCGGAAAGCGGTAATGGAGGTCGTGTTGATAATGGATGCTCCAGGTTTTAAGTGGTCCAATGCCGCTTTAGTCAAATGGAACATGCTGAAAATATTAGTGCGGAATGTCCGCTCCAGCTGTTCTGCAGTAATATCTTTCAGAGACTGCTGGACATACTGTTCGGCTGCATTATTGACCAGCACATCCAATTTGCCGAATTCATCGATCACTTTCCGGATTACTTCCTTGCAAAAAGATTCATCCCCGATATCTCCAGCGATCAGCAGGCAACGGCGTCCTTCCTGCTCGACAAATTTCTTCGTTTCTTCCGCGTCTTCATGTTCATCAAGATAGGCGATTGCGACATCCGCCCCTTCTTTCGCAAACGCAAGCGCTACGGCACGGCCAATTCCGCTGTCCCCTCCGGTAATTAATGCTGTTTTGTCAGGCAGCCGATGGGCCTGGCCAGCCAAGTTTCCTTTGAAATCCGGTTTAGGGTCCATTTCTGCTTCAAATCCCGGTTGCCTTTCCTGTTCCTGTGCCGGTACATTTTCTGGTTTGTTTTTATCCATCATTCATCATCCTCTCACTTAAATAGTATGGTTTTTCCGGTTTTTCCCTTATTCTTACAAACTAAAACTATTCATGAAAAAAGCCAGCTCCTCTTACTTACAGAGGTTCTGGCTGGTTCGGAAGAGCTTCTTGGAGTTCAGGATGGGCTTCCTTCAGAACAGATGGACGCATCAAGTAGCTGGTCAATGCAATCAGGCAAAGGCTGCTTGTTCCAACAATATATTCTGCGGGCACCAAATCATACAGCAATCCGAACAACAGATAACCGAGCGGCATCATGGCCATCACCATCGATTCAAGAATACCGAAGACACGGCCTCGATATTCTTCTTCGACGTCCTTTTGCATCATGACTCCGATCGGCGTGTTGACAAACACATTAGTGATGCCGAAAACTAGCATAAGCATTAGGAAATAAACAACCGTGACACCATAGGACATGACAATTACGAGCGGCACTCCCATTCCTGCAAGCAGCAAGGACATTCCCAATATCCCTCTTTTAGCAAACAGCAAAGGAAACTTCACTTCTTTGCTGACAGAAAAATAAATGGAAGCTGCCAGCATACCCACCGCAATCATTGCTTCAATCATTCCAAAATGCGTCGCTTCCACCTGCAATTGCTGTACAGCGATAAATGGCAAGCCAATCATCAATGAAGAAAAAAAGAAATTGATGCCAATGGCAGTTGTCACAATGACCATGATGACCCGGTTGGATTTCAAATAAGAAAATCCTTCTTTCATCTCTGTCAGCATTGTCTTCTTCATTTCATCTGCAGCGTTTTCGGCGTGCGCTGTAAACAGCCGGAAGTTCATCGTCGACTCCAACAGCACTGCAATAGCATAGGCAGCAACTTGAATCCCTAAAAACACGTTTATCGATACGAATCCGAAGAGGATGCCGCCAACCACCGGCCCGCCTATCGCAGCAATCGAAATGGCCGACTGGTTAAAGCCCATTGCCCGTTGAATGCGATCCGGATCAATGAGGTTGGCGATCGAAGAAGAAAACGTGACACCGGTAAACATCGAACTGACTGACAGCAGTGCGGTCGTTGTATAAATGGCTGTTAGCGACAAGCCGTTTGTCAGACCAAACACCAGCAAGCCCGCTACTGCCAGCATGCTGGCCAGTTGGGACAGGATGACGATCGCTTTTTTTGAATACTTATCCGCAGCGTATCCAGCAAATGGCGCGAGTAAAGATCTTGGCAATATGCTGCAGATCAGGTTAATCGCAAAACTTGCGGCTGACCCGGTCAATGCCAATACGTATAAACTGATGCCAAATGCATAAACAGAGCTGCCGAATGTAGAAATCAACTTGCTGGCCGTAAACGTGTACAGGTGATAGGTTGCCCGTTTGATGCGTACTGCTTCCTGCATGATTTCACTCCTCCAGTGAAAGTTTAATTTAATTAAACAAAATATAACATAGAAAAACTGGCGTTGCAAGATAAAGTTTAATATAATTAAACTAAGGAAAGGATTGGTGATGGCATGGCCACTTTAGGCGAACGCATCAAAGATTTGCGCAAACAAAAGGGCTTGACGCTGCAAGCTTTAGCAGGCGATCAACTGACTAAAGGCATGTTGAGTTTGATCGAAAATAATAAAGCCAACCCTTCAATGGAAAGTCTTTCTTATATAGCAGAGCGACTGGCGGTGGATCGCAATGAGCTGCTCGAAGATATCCCGACCAATGAATTGAGAAACTTACTGGAAAAGATCGAGCAGCTTTATACGCAGGAAATGATCAGTGATGAACTGATTGTGAAATACAAGGAAATTGCCCGTAAAATAAAACCTTATATCGACAAGCTTCCTTTCCGCTATGAGTCCGCACGGCTTCTCGAAATTTACAGCCGTTGCAGCTACCACACCAAACAGGATGGCTGGCAGGGACCTTTAGAAAAGGCGGAGGAAATTTACGAAAACCTGCACATGATCAACCAAAGTGCGGATCTCCATATTTTCAGAGCGATGATGGCTTTCACCGAGCATCGATACAGCGAAGCCTTGGATATGATCCAAGCATCGAGAAGTGTTTTTAAAGAGCGCACCGGTATTTTAGACCCGTTAAAAAAATTGGATTTCGACTATTATGAGTCCATCCTCTATTCGGCTGTCGGAGATACGGATAACTCTAAACGGCTGATGGAGGACGCTATCGATTTCTCCAAAAAGAAGCAGCTGTTTTACCGCATTGATGCGCTTTATCGCCTCGCCGGCTTCCAGGCAGTTTTGAATGGGGATAGAGCAAGCAAAGATCACTATATTTCTAAGCTTCGCCTATTTGCTGACTTTACCGATAGCAAAGAAATCAAAGCTATCGCAGATGCCATAGAAATTCATTACTTGAATTCTTTTGTGCATGATTACAAGGCAGCTGATGCATTGATTGAGAAGAATTTGGAAAAGCATCAGGAAGATAAAATCTTTTTGTTCGCATTGGAAAAAGGCAAAGCCTTGTATGGGATGGGGCGGTTGGAGGAAGCATTGGGCTGGCTGAAAAAGCACACACTTTGGGAGTTTCTTCATCACCCTTACGATTTGTCCATGCACTACGAAAAGGATGCATACATGGCAATGATTTATATGAAGCTCGGCAACAGTGAACTCGCCGTAAAACATGCCACGATCGCTAAAAACCTGATTGAACCCATGCCTGATTTGCCATACAAAACATTCATTCTAGACGTTTACAAACAAGTGACTGCATAGCAAAAGCCCGCCATTTTTTTAATGGCGGGCTTTTGCTATGCATGATAACGCTGATAAATTTTATAAAAATCCAAGAACTGCTGCCAGTCCTTTTCAAATTCAGGCTGGATGCAGGAGATTTGAAAAAGTGCACGGTCTTTCAAATAGCCGCTCGCTGCATGGAGTTCGAATCCCGACAGATGGGCGTCCTGAAAAAGAAAACGATTTTCTGCTGCCGTCTTAAAAGTCCGGGATGTCGGGTAGCCAGCTGACAGCGATGGCCAATCTTTCGTATCTTCCTGCAACTGTTTAAAGCGCTTATCCAACAGCCCATAACGCTCAGGGTATGTGTTTAAGGCTCGCTTCAAGCTCTCCAACAAGCTCGAGGGGAATGTAAAAGGAATGTTCGCAGAATATAGCCCCAGATCCAAATAGCTAGGCAACTTGTTATCCGGCATGATTTTATGATGCGCAAAGACAATAGCGATCCCGCTCATCGTTCCCACCGCCTTGCCGCTTGCAGCGGTTGCCAGCCAAACCCCTCTCAAGGAAAATGGCAGCGCCCCAAAACTGCTGATGCAGTCCAGGCATAACCGGATCCCCTTCTGCAAACAGATCTCAGTTAATTCACGAAAATCATTTAGTTGGCCGGTCGAAGTTTCACCATGGACCATAAGCACCCAGTTATAATTTCCTGTTTCCAGCTTTGAGACGATTTTTTCAATATCAAAAGCCTCGCCCCACGAAGCGCTTTCCACCACATAGTCCAACCCAAGGCGGTCCGCTTGATTGACCAGCCTCCTGCCAAATTCGCCATTCACCAGAATCAATCCCTTAGAGTCCAACCGCTTGATTTGCGCAAGCATCGCTTCATTGGCTAAAGTTCCGCTGCCGGCCAACAAATAAGGTGTGGATTCAGCCATCTCGTATAGCAGGCGGTCCACTTCCTGACGAATTTCCTGAAAAGCCACCGATCGATGGGAAATAGGTGGTTCCTGAAATGGTGCTGCAAGTTGCGCTGCCAAAACAACAGGGCCTGGCACGAACAGCCGGCGTTTTGTCTGCAGCCTTGCCGCTACAGAATCGCTGTATTGACGGCGCGTCACAACCATCGGGACGAACACTGCCTCGCCCTCACCTACCGGATCGGCAAACGGCTGAAACCCTAATTGGCCATACAGTTTCAATTGCCGTGTTGTTCCGGAAATAATTGCAGCTTCGAAGCCTTGTTCCAGGCAATAATCGGATAAGGCGCGCGCTAAAAGAAAAAAGACACGGCCATTGCGATGCGCTTTGCGGACAGCCAGCAGACGGATTTCGCAGATTCGGCTTACATCCGGCAGAAAACTTTCCACTTTCCCGATTTTCAGATCCAGGGAAAAAGGACGTTCAGACCGCAACGCAATCATGCCCACTACATCCATCCCCGACAGCACAATCAAGTAGGTATTTTGCCCATGAAAAGGATCGGGGCGCATGCCACTGGAATCTGCCTGATGTTGAGGAATTTCTTCGACAAATGTCTCGTAATTTAAGCGCGCTATTTCATCGAATTCCTTCTTTGTCCGGGCAATTTTGCACCAATACACAGCTGTCCGCCCCCTTCAACTTTTAAATGCATCTTCTACTTGATAAAGACTTAAATTGATCTCCACAGGTTCCCCGAGCACGAGCTTTGCCAGCTGCCCGCCAAGATAAGGGCCGGCAGTCAGCCCCGAAGCTCCGAGCCCGTTTGCTGCAAAGAAGTTTGGTTGTCCCGGAACCTGCCCGATAAATGGCAGGGCACTTGTTGTTGCTGGACGAAATCCTGTTGCCGCACCTGCTATCTCCGCTTTCCCAAGTCCAGGTGCCGCTTCCAGGGTTTTGTTTAGAATGTGGTGAACCCCATCCGCTGTCAGTTTGTCATCAAAGCCAGCACCGTTTTCGTGCGTTGCCCCGGCGACAATCCTGCCGTCATCAAAAGGAACGATGTATTGGCCATAAGGAACCATTGCAACCGGCCATTTTCCGGTCAGCTGCCCTTCTGCCTGCAAATGAAGAATTTGGGCTTTCTGCGGCACAATATCCAAATCCAGCCCTAAAGGCTTGAACAATTCTGCAGCCCAGGCGCCTCCTGTTGAGACAACCCGATCTGCCACCAGATGTTCCCCATCTATATCAACGCCAATGACCTGCGAATTCTCAATGAGCAATTTGGCATCGCCCATCAGGTATTTCGCTCCCAGCTTTACCGCTGCCGAAATTAAAGCGTCGCGAATGGCATGGCCATCGACACGAGCAGCCCCACTGACCCATAACGACCCGTATTCTTCTGTCGCAAACGGAAAAAGCTCTCTTGTTTCCTCTGGTGTCAATCGCTTGATGTCCCCCATTTCAGGTGCATCCAGGCGGCGCTCGTATGCCTTCTGCTCCATTTTATCGAGTTTGCTGTCTTCGTGGATACTGACAATGCCGACTTGTTTGTAGCCCGTGTCTGTTTCACCCAAAGCCTCAAGCTCACGGATCAATTCCGGATAATACTTGGCTCCGTTTTTAGCCAATCCGTACCAGGCTTTATTTCTTCGCTGCGAAATCCACGGACAGACGATTCCTGCTGCCGCTCCTGTGGCCTGCCCTTTGTCGCCCCGGTCTACCAATACGACGGATGCCCCTGCTTTTGCTGCATGGTAAGCCGCAGAAGCTCCTAAAATTCCAGAACCGATAATAATCAATGATTTCATTTTAACACCCAGTTTCACAAAGTCTTGTGCCTCTATTCTAATCCAGACAGCAGAGAGACTCAAACTCATTCCATAAATTTTACAGTCAGCGGATTCAGATTTGAAATTTGGGGTAAAGTTATATTAGGAAGTTAACGGAAGTTTACTAGAGGAGGAATCAGATTTATGGAAAGAAGCACAGCAACCGAAAACATTTTACCCATGACATCTATTCGAAGCGGGTCTGGAACTGAAATAGCTCCTGACGTATATTGCTATACCGTGCAAGTGGCAAATGTCTTCTTTATCGGAAATCCCAACATCAGCAACGAATGGGTATTGGTCGATGCAGGCATGCCACATTCCGCAAAAAAGATTCTCAAAGCGGCCGAAAACCGTTTTGGCCCCGACCATCAACTAAAGGCCATCATTTTGACGCATGGCCATTTTGACCATGTGGGCGGGCTGATCGATATTCTGGAGCAACACAAAGTTCCGGTCTATGCACACCCGCTGGAATTCTCATATTTGAAAGGCATAACAGATTATCCAGAGCCCGATACTTCCGTTGAAGGAGGCATGGTAGCGAAAATGTCAAAAATTTTCCCTACCCAAGCCATCGACATCACCGCACATATCCATGAGTTGCCATCAGACGGCAGTGTACCGGAAATGGCAGGCTGGAAATGGATCCACACTCCAGGCCATTCAGAAGGCCACATCTCGCTGTTCCGGGAGCAAGGACGCATTCTTATTGCAGGAGATGCTTTTGTAACGGTAAAACAGGATTCACTCCACAAAGTCTTGCGCCAGAAAAAAGAAATACATGGCCCACCTGTCTACTTGACCACCAACTGGCGCGCCGCTTGGGAATCCGTTTGCAAACTGGCCGATCTTCAGCCTTCCATTGCGGCAACCGGACACGGCAAACCGATGACAGGAGCCCTGCTTGCCAAAGGGCTAGTCGATCTCGCTGAGAACTTCCAAACCACTGCTGTACCCGCTTATGGAAAATACGTCCATACAAAATAGGCGAAGCAATCAGCAAAAACAGCGGGCGATCCTGCCGCTGTTTTTTGCTGATTTCATATAATTCGAAAAAAAATCACAATTAAATGTTTAACCTTTTCTGGATACGGGTAAACAAATAAAGCAGTCTCTGCTTTTATCAGGAAATTTAGTAAGTCTAAATAAGGAGTTGAGCTTTGATGAGTAAGAAAGCATTATTTATTTCGGATCATGGTGATCCTTTAGCTAAACTCGGTGGCAAACAAGCGGGTGGCCAAAATAATTACGTAAAACAACTAGCACTTGCATTGGAAGATAAAGGTTGGCAAGTTGACGTCGCCACACATTGGTGCGACTCTTCCGCTCCCCAAATAGAAACATTCGGAACCGCATGCCGTGTAATCAGACTGGAAGCGGGACACAGAGGATTTGTTTCAAAAGATGAAATGTACTCCATGCTTCCTGCCTTTTATGAGGAAATGAAAAGTACGATGAATCTTGAATCCTATGATATCGTCCATACCCATTATTGGCTCTCTGGCCTAATCGGCAAAAAGCTGAAAAAAGACTTTGGCCTGCCATACGTACACACTGCACATTCACTTGCGTGGGCAAAAGAAAAAGCAACAGGCGTCCATGACCAGCGCCGAATAAACGCTGAAAAAGCGATTTTGAAAAATGCTGATCAGGTATTGGCTACCACCAATAATGAAAAACAATTGATCAAAACTTTTGTTGATTCTCCTTCTCCCATCAAAGTTATCCCCATCGGAGTAGACCAAGCATTCAAAGTGCGCGGCAACCGAACGCATTTACGAAAGAAATTCGGCTACAGCAATCCTCTCTTTGTTTTTGCTGGAAGATTAGAAGTGACTAAGGGTATTTTCACTTTACTCAAAGCTTTTCAATTGCTGGCAGAAAAAACAGGCCCTTCCAACACTCCACATCTAGTGATTGCAGGCGGAGATGCGGAATCCATAGATTTCGAAACCAAACTTCCAAAAGATGAAAAGTTGCGTGAAGCCATTAGAGGCATCGAGGATCGGGTCGAGTTTTTAGGGCCACAGTCTCAAGATGAACTTGCCCTATTATTCAATTCAGCTACGGCAACAATTGTGCCAAGTTTCTATGAATCATTTGGAATGGTAGCTGCAGAAGCCCAGGCTTGCGGCAGTCCCATCATTGCGTCAGATGTCGGTGGGCTCAAGAACGTTGTTCAGGACGGCATCACCGGCCTGCTCGTTGAAACGAAAAACGAAATCGACCTGGCAATTGCAATGGAAGTCTTGTCAGCGAATACGCTGTTAACGGAACGTTTAAGCCGCCAAGCGGTGCAAATCGCCCGCAAAGACTTTGATTGGGATTCCATTTCCACTCGCATAAATTCATTGTATGAGGTGATCATTAGTGCACGGAGCAACGCATTTGTTAGCAACAGATTTGGACGGAACACTGGTCGGTGATGCCAGCAGTTTAAAAGCGCTGTTGGATTTCTATGACAGCCAAACCTATCAGGTTTCACTGATTTATATTACCGGGCGCCATTATCAGTCCGCTTTATCTCTCATCACAGAAGAAAATTTACCGGTTCCCCACGTGCTGATTACAGATGTGGGAACCGGCATTTACATAGGCGATCAGCTGGAGCAGGATTTGGAATGGACGAGGCGCCTGGAACAATCCTGGAATCCCGAGAAAATCGATTTGGTTGCCAGCCGGATATCGGGGCTTGCTTCCCAAAATCTGCCGATTACGAATCGCTGTTCCTATTTTGCTTCTGATGCTGCTGTCGTGGAAGCTTTCGGCTCAGCGTTGAATACAGCCGGTATTTTACACAAACTGATTTACAGCGGCGGCCGGGATGTCGACATTCTTCCGTCCGGAAGCGGCAAAGGGCAGGCTCTGCAGTATATTCTGGATAAATACAGCCTGGCCGATGCAAAATTATTAGTAGCCGGTGATTCCGGCAACGATGTGGAGATGCTTACCATGGGCTTTCCTTCAGTCATTGTTGGAAATGCACAGCCCGAGCTGCTTCAACAAGCTGAACACCCTTCTATTTACCGCGCTAAACAAAAATATGCTGGCGGTATCCACGAAGCATGGAACCATTTCTATACAGATTGACACCTATCCCCTTTGAGCATAAAAATTTGTTCAAGGGGATTGTTTTATTGTTCAATCGAAAAGCTTGCAGAGTAATCGTTTGTTTTTTTGCTTATATGGTTTATATTTAGTAGGAAGCTATTTTATATTCGGGAAGTTTAAATACATAAAGCCAGTTAACGTCAATCCACAACAGGAGGAAATTGAGATGAGCAAAGTTTCGAATCTACAAAAAGAGTCCCTGGTTATGCTAAAAGAAACAAGCCGGACCTTTTTCATCCCAATCAGCTTTTTGGAACCTACTTTAAAGAAAACTGTCGGCTCTGCCTACCTATGTATGCGAGCAATTGATGAAATTGAGGATCACCCAGAGCTGGATGATCAAGTGAAAATCACTCTGCTGAGCAGTATTCAACAGATGTTGGCTACTGAATTTGATGAGGCGCGCTATTTAGAACTTGTCACTCCTTATGAACAGTTTCTGCCTCCTGTCACGATGCGCCTGGCTGACTGGATCAGCGTATGCCCTGAAGACATCAAAGGAAAAGTGATGGAGTCTACCGCCATCATGGCCGGCGGCATGTCTAAATGGGTGGAAAAAGATTGGGTTATCAAAACCAAAGAAGATCTGGATGAATATACGTATTATGTGGCAGGCCTTGTCGGCACCATGCTGTCAGACATCTGGCATTGGTATGACGGCACCGAAACGGATCCCGATCATGCCATCGCCTTCGGCCGTGGGCTGCAGGCAGTCAACATGCTGCGAAATTACGACGAAGATTTTGAGCGGGGCGTGACATTTGTACCAGAAGGCTGGACACGTGAAGATATGTTCAACTATGCCAAAGATAATTTGGCCAAAGCAGATTTATATGTTAAACCGATCAAAAATAAGCGGATTTTGATGTTCTGCAAAGTTCCATTGGCTCTAGCCCACAGTACTTTAAAAGCATTAAAGTCAGGAAAAGAAAAGATGAGCCGCCAGGAAGTGGAAGGCATCGTCGAGCAATTGAAACAAGAAGAGCGCTTAAGTTAATTTTTTCCGGCCTTAGCTTTCCCGAGAGGCCGGTTTTTTTTGAGTTGCTGTACATTATTTGTATAATATAGGCATTTTTAATAAGATAGAAGCTGAACCAGTAAATCACTTCTTGGAATTCCGCAGCAAGCTCTATAGAATCTGGTGCGCAAGCTTCAAAGTTAAAGATAAACTTCCCCCATAGCAGGGAATAGGCTAAGCGATTGAAATGATAGAGAATAGTTGGTTTCTTTAACTCAGCTTACACAAGAACTACAAGTTAGGAGAATCCCCATGACTGTGACCATTTTCAGTGTTTTCACTGCCGCTATTTTCATATTCAATATTGTCCTGGCTGCAGCTCTCGTATTTCTTGAAAGACGGGATGCCTCTTCTACATGGGCCTGGCTGCTGGTTCTATTTTTCATCCCTATACTAGGGTTCTTCATTTACTTGCTTTTGGGCAGAAAGTTGCGTAAAAAAACGCTTTTTAAATGGGAAAGCACCAGTAAACGAATCGGCATCGAGAGCCTGATTGCACATCAAATGAATGAGCTGCATGATGACGGCTTTCAATTCCAAAATGCCAATACAAAAAATTACAAAGATTTGATTTATCTGCACCTGCGGAATAATGGCGCTTTGCTGACTCAAGACAATAGCATCCAAATTTTCAATGACGGTCGAGTAAAGTTCAATTCACTGCTTCAGGATATTGAAAACGCCACAAACCACATTCATATCCAATATTATATTTTCCGGTTGGATGAACTAGGCACACGGATTGTAGACGCTTTGACCGAAAAGGCAAAAGAAGGAGTCAAAGTGCGCTTGCTTTATGACGATATGGGCTCGCGGAGCTTGAGCAAACGGCATTTCAAAAAACTGACAGCGGCTGGAGGAGAAGTTGAAACCTTCTTCCCTTCAATTTTGCCGATTATCAATCCCCGATTGAATTACCGAAACCACCGAAAAATTGTCGTGATTGACGGCCAAGTTGGCTATATCGGCGGGTTCAACGTAGGTGATGAATATATTGGGCTAAGCCGAAAGTTTGGTTATTGGCGAGACACCCACCTGCGCATTGAAGGCAGTGCACTGCATCCTTTGCAGACGCGCTTTATTCTGGATTGGAATCAGGCTTCTGCACACCACGACATTGAATACGATGAATTTTTCTTCCCCCTCAAGCCAGCCAGAGGAAACACCTCCATGCAAATTGTTTCCAGTGGCCCCGACGAAGAATGGGAACAGATTAAAGATGGCTACCTGAAACTGATCAACCTGGCCAAAGACTATATTTACATACAGACTCCTTATTTTATTCCGGACGCCAGTTTTTACGATGCGATTCGCATTGCTGCTTTGTCGGGCATCGATGTACGCATCATGATTCCCAACAAACCGGACCACCCTTTTGTTTACTGGGCCACCTACTCATACGCAGGGCAGATGCTAAGAGCAGGAGCTCGGGTTTTCATCTACGACAACGGCTTCCTGCATACAAAAATGATTGTGACAGACAATAAAGCAGCTACCGTCGGAACAGCCAACATCGATGTCAGAAGTTTTAAACTGAATTTCGAAGTCAATGCCTTTATCTATGATGAGCAAGTATCCAGCGATCTCGCAGAACTATTCCATCAGGATATGAAGCTTTCGACTGAATTGACTTATGAAATGTATTTGGAACGCACCCGAATGATCAAAACCAAAGAATCCATTGCCCGTCTGTTGGCACCTATCTTATAAAAATAAAAATTTTCGCCAAACATGAATAATCACTTATTTTCCCATAGAAAAACGTCTCCGAAAAAATGGAGACGTTTTTTGCTTTCTTAAATTCCTAAATATTCTTCCAGTGTAATGCCTTTTTCATAAACTTCTGCAGCAACCTCTTTGCCGACATAACGGAAATGCCAGGATTCATGCATATAGCCGGTGATTTGTTCACTGCCTTCAGGATAGCGCAGGATAAATCCATATTCATGGGCATTTGCTGCCAGCCATTTGCCGCCAGCGGTATCGCCAAAGGATGCTGATGCCCAATGCTGTTCCTGTCCCGCTTCACCGATATCAAACGCCAGACCCGTCTGATGTTCTGAATAGCCAGGGCGTGCGCTGTATCGGTCTGCCGCTTGTTGGCCATCTTTGGCTACATAGCCTTCATATAATTGTTTTTGCCGCGCAAAATCGCGATACGTACTGAATGCGGAAAGATTAAGGCCCTCTTTGGCTGCCGCAGCTTTCATCGCTTCAAAAGCGGTTCGCGCTTCCGGAACTTCCCCAGGTGCATAAGTTTCAGGCAATGGATGCTGCTTGTTCGCAAGCAGCACGCCATTGATCAAAGTCGGTTCCGTGGGCAGTACACTGTTTTCCGGATAAACAGTCGCATCAGGCGCCTCTTCTGCTGCAGGCTCTTCTTCCGGTGTTTCCGGCTCTTCAGGTTCGGTCGGCACTGCGATTTCCTCTTTTGGCGCTTCTGTAGCAGGCTCTTCAACTGACACAGCCTCTGCCAATGCTTTCATGCTTTGCTCAACGTCCCAGTCATGTATGTAAAACCATGCAGCTGCCAGAGCAGCCATAATTGCTGACACACTAATCACCATCCATTTTATATAGAACTTTTTGTCTTTTTGTTTTAGCTTCTCCATAAACTTCATGCCAAGCCTTCCTTCTGTCAACTTCTTTATTATTCTACCATTCTTGTTGCTGAATTTCTTCTTCCACGGGCAGTATTTTCTTGAAGGTTTATTCTGCATCTTCACAAAACTCAAAGACGAGACTGTTATTTTCATATGCATTAAACCAAATAATCCATGTTCAAAACGACCCCCATATTCCCTATGTTTTTTCCGAATAAATAAGTATAAACACATAAGGAGTGGAAACATTGGATCGTATAACAGAACGTGATATCCAGGCTTTGATGAACCAGTTGGATACACTGCTTGAAGAACGAATGAAAGAAAAGTACGAATATACAAAAACAGCACAATCTCATTAAATGAGATGTGCTGTTTTTCATTTCTATATTAATATAGTCGCCAGTACGACAAAGAACAAAATCCCGAAAATAATGCTCATGCCAAGCATCCATTTGGCTTCCCGGTGCATGCCTTGCGCCTTCATATGCCGGTAACGGAAGCTGTTTGTCAGTACGAACAGCAACGTCATAAACAGTACAGCAACTTCCAGATAGCCTAATATTAAAAACGTTAAAGCCGTAACACTTAAAAGGGCAATTCCAATTCCCTGCAAAATTTTAATGTTCACATAAGCATCCCCTAAAAAAGAAAGCCGGCAATATTTGCCGGCTCTTCATCATTATTTTTTATCTTCTACTGATTCAAGTGCTATTTCCGGATGGTTTGAATAAAACTTACGGCCAATGAAGGTTTGGATAATCAACAAGATCCCTCCGACTGCCCAGTAAACCGGCAACGCGGCCATCGATGTAAACGAGATGAACATGATCATGATAGGTGAAATGTAGACAAACAATTTCATCTGTTTTTGCTGTTGCTCAGGCATAGTCCATAACGACACTTTGGCCTGGAAGAAATACACTGCACCAGCAATCAAGGTCATAATGACATCCGGTGATCCCAGATTAAACCAAAGGAACTCATGAGAACGAACGTCCGGCGAGTACAGAATGGCGAAATAAAGGCCCATGATGATCGGCATTTGGATAATGACAGGCAAACAGCCCATATTCAGCGGGTTTACTTCATGCTTCTTGTAAAGTCCCATCATTTCCTGCTGCAATTTCATCTGCTCTTCTTTATCTTTTGTTTCTTTCAAACGCTTCTGAATATCTTCCATTTCAGGGCGCATCTTATCCATCTTGACTTTCATACCTTGCTGGCGTTTATATGTGCGCAGCATGAAAGGCATTAAAACTAGGCGGATAATGATCGTAATGACAACAATGGCCATACCATAACTGCCGCCAAACAATCCTCCTAAATAATCCAATGAAATATCAAATGGCTTTACAAAGATGGTATAAAAAATTCCTTCTTTGTTTTCAACAGCCGCACAGCCACTCAGTAAAACAGCAGCAACAGCCATCATCATTAATAATGTAATTTTCTTTTTCAATTTAGTCACCTTCACCTTTTTCAACTACTAAGAAGTATAACGATAAGCGCAGCAAAATTCAATCCATGTATAGAACACGAGAGGTTTTTTTAATTTTTGTGACAAAATTACGGCTTTCCAAATTACAGGACAGACGGCTGATTTACCGCGCTACTTTGCTTTAGCAACGGGATAGACAGCAATTTCGGCTGCTAAAAACTATTTGTTGAATCAACTAAATCCAGTTTGATTTAAATGAAAAATGAACAAGAAAAAAAGGAGAATTTCTTCTCCTTACTTGGCATTCGGCAATGTGTAGCGGAAATATGGAATATGCTGGCTGTCACGGAATTGCTTTGGCGTGACGGCTGTGTATTTCTTGAAAATCCGCGTAAAGTAGCTTTGGTTGCAGAAATGAAACTGCTTGGAAATATCAGAAATGCCTTTGTCTGAGTGGCGAAGATAGTATTGCGATTCTTCAACACGGCGGACGTTCAAGTATTCAACAAGAGTAATGCCGGCATGCTCTCTGAAAATCCGGGACAAATGGCTTGTCGAAATACTAAAATGCTTAGCAATTTCCTCGACTGATAAATCGCGCTCTACTTCATCATTGATGTAGATCACAACTTTATTGACTGTTTGGTGGCCAAAAGAAGGCTGCTTGCGTTCAGAAATAATCGATACAAAGAATTCTATCAGTTCATCAGCCACAAACATAAATTCTGAATCGTTCATGTGCTTGTCCACTAATTCCACACAAGCTGAGTTGAAAGCGAATGCTTTTTTAGGGGGTACACGCATCTCGTAAAGTTTGCGTGCCATGACAGAAGACAGGATGATGTAATAGTTGCGGATAGAACGGATAATGTCTTTTTCCGAACGAAGTGAAAGCATGTCGATCAATTCTCTTAACGTCTCTTTTGCCCGCTCTTTTTCCAGGTGGTGAATCTCATACATTAACTGTGTTTCAATTTCAAAAAATTTATCCAACCCTTCAATTTGGTTTAAATTTTCTGTTTCGTTCATAAAGATTTTTGAAATAGTTTCTTGAATAGATGGTGCTGTAATAATATTCATCGTTTCCCCGTCTTTCTTTTTACAAGTTTTTGCAGCAATGTTTCAACTATATACTGAAATAACCTAAAATAATAGAGTTAAGCTGCTAATTTTGTAATTTTTTTGTGTAATTTGCTCTATTCGCCCAAACTGCATCTTATGCCATCTGTAACGTTTTAATACAAAATTTATACTATATATAACGTATTAGTTTTAAAAAGGTTTCATTTTGATACACGAAACTCAATTTTAACAGGAATGTAAAACAAACTTCTGAAAACAGACAGTTTGCTTTAAATTCCTGTTTGGCATAAAAGTGGATTCTAAAGTTTACCACCTAAAATCCAGTTGATAAACTATGATGCTGTTATTCTTCTTTGTCCGGCGGAATCAGCGCCCTCACATGCCTCGGCAATACTTCGATCACGAAAGGAGTTGTACAGCCTTCGTCACCATCTATGTTGCAGGACAAAGGTTCATTGGTTTTAATCGATACTTTTGTTGTATGGACTGCTTCCACTGAAGGGTCTTCCTCCAATTTCCCTCTTATAACCGACGTCGCGATGCGGATAAAACCTGGCAAAGCTGCATTTTTCACAATATACAGATGCAAAAGACCATCATCGGTCAATGCTTCTGGCGCCAATTTCTCAAAACCGCCTACCGAATTTGTCAGTGCAACCAATACCAGTTTCGCTTCTCCTGACCACGTTCCATGATCATGCTCGATTTCAAAATAGGTTTCTGTATCTGCTGTAATGGCTTTTATGCCTTCAACAAAATAGGCTAAAGCTCCCAATTTAGTTTTCAAATCGGGATCAACATCGTAAGTGGATTCTGCAATATCACCGATTGCCAGAATGTTCATGAAAAAATGATCTCCAACTTTGGCGATATCCACCCGTTTTTCATAGCCGGTTTTAAGAGCTTCGATTGCTTCCGGCGGATCCAGTGATATTCCTAACGCCCGTGCAAAATCATTGACGGTGCCAAGCGGAATCAACGAAAACAATGGCTGGTGCGGCTGTTCGGCTATACCCGATACCGCCTCGTTTATGGTACCATCACCGCCCATGGCGACAACAAAATCGTATTCTTTTTCACAGGCTTCGGCTGCAAAATGGGTCGCATCTTTTGCTTTTTGTGTTTCTCGCGTATCCACTTCATACCCCATTGAAGCAAGCATCTTTTCTACGTCTTCACGATATTCCGCAGCGCGCTCTTTTCCAGAAGATGGATTTAATATAAACATTGCTTTTTTCATCATCAGACCTCCGATGTTATAATACAGCCATAACTATCTTTACCCACACATCAGTGTAAATAAATCCAGAAAACTGCGATTTATCCAAGAAAGTAGGAACTGTCTTGCGCCTTTTCATATACATCATTATCTTTTTTGCCTTTTTTGACCTATTTGCCCAACTTCCCATCATGAGCACCTATGCGATGACTTTAGGAGCCAGTCCTTTTATCGCCGGATTGGCAGTCGGCATGTATTCATTGTCCAATACCTTCGGAAACATAATTTCCGGTATTGTTTCAGATCGAAAAGGACCCTTTGCCATTTTAGTCGTTGGCCTATTGTCGACAAGCATTACCTTATTTGCCTATTCGGCAATTGATGGGCCGTACAGCCTGCTTGCTGTCAGATTTCTTCACGGCCTGGCAGCTGGGCTGACCGTTCCGGCAGCCTTTACTTACCTGGCCAATCGCACTGAATCCGCAAAACGCGGAAAAGGTGCGGCATTGTCAGGAGCCTTTGTCGGTTTGGCCGCAATTCTTGGTCCGGCTTATGGAGCCATTTATACAAGCCGTAATGACGTTCCGCAAACCATGGTATTGACAGGAACAATAATTTTGCTGATTGGTGTAGCCGCATTTTTCGCATTAAGGCAGACTGCCATAAAAAAAGATAAAGTTGTTAAAGAGACTGTCCCTTTCATGGATATCATAAAGAACAGTGGCCTACTCCGTTCGTTTTCCGGCGCTTTTTTTCTGATGTTTTCACAGGGAGTCCTGGCTTATATGCTTCCTCTGAAAGTTGAAGCGCTCGGACTGGATTCACAACTCAGCGGATTGCTGCTCAGCACTTTCGGAATTTCGGCAATTCTTGTTTTCCTGCTTCCGGTCAATCGAATTTTCGATGCCGCCAAACCCATCTATACTCTGATCGCCGGGTTTGCAGTAATGGGACTTTCCCTATTCTTCCTGAGCGCTGCAACGGTTGAGCTGCTGCTGTATGCCAGCATGTGCACTTATGGGCTGGGTTTCGCCTTGCTCTTTCCTTCGATCAATTCCATCTTGATTGATTCGACGAATTCTGCCTCCCGAGGCCGAGCATACGGTTATTTTTACGCCTTTTTCTCCATCGGCGTCGTAGCCGGCTCAAGCGTTACAGGAGCATTTGCTTTAAGCCCCGATCAAGGATTTATCGTCAGCGGTTCGCTGTTGCTGATCGTCGCTCTGCTCAATGCAATGGCTTTTAAAAAATAATAGGCAGTAAAAAGGATGGTCCTGGACCATCCTTTTTTTTATAAATTATCTGTACCGATTTTATTTTCTGGTGCAGCTGAAGTTGTGTTTTCAGATTTGTCGCTGCTGTTATCATTTGATGACAGCTTCACATCGCCTTTTTCTTTGTCATGCTTTTTCTGCTGCTGCTCGTTGTAATACTGAACGCTTGCTGAAGCTCCGCCTTCTGCAACCATTTTGTTTTCACGTTTTTCTGTAGTGCTTGGTGTGTCAGCCGTTTTCGAGATGGGGTTGCCGTCTTTATCAAGGTTTTGTGATTCCATGTAAGAATTCACCTTCACTTTCGTATCATTGAAAGCCTTTGTGGCTTTTTCACGGTTTTCAGGATTTTTAAAATATGCATATGCTCCAGCAGCCAATCCTGCTAATAAAAAACCTCTTCCTCTTGCCATTTGCAGCACTCCTTCGTCAGTTTTGTTTAATATTTAATAATTACCCTTTTTTTCATAATGCTAATCCTTTTTTATATGTCAAAAGTATTACATTTTGCTGTACGTTAATTTCATGTCCACATGGGGTATGCCATCTTCATCGTAGCTGTCCGACACCGGCTCAAATCCGAAAGATTGATAAAATTCCTGGAGATAAACTTGTCCCTGCAATTGAATCGAAGGGGCATTCCATTCTTTGAAGATGTACTCGATGCTTTTCTCAAGCAGTTCTTTTGCCAATCCCCGTCCTCTGGCATCTTTACGGACTATGACTCTTCCAATAGAAGGCAGCTCATATTTCACGTCAGCCGGCACTAAACGGGCATAGGCCAGTACCTCATCATTCTCACTGTAAACCAAATGAATCGACTGTTGATCTAAACCGTCAAGCTCTGGGTAAGGGCAGTTTTGTTCGACTACAAATACATCCACACGCAGCTTTAACACCTCATATAATTTTCTTGCTGCTAATTCGTCAAATTGGTAGGTATTCCAGTTCATATCTTACATCCTCCTTTTGGTTCTATTATTCCACATTAGTGGCTATTCAGCGCTTTTTTTGATATGATTGCAGAAAGAATTTCAGAGGTGATTGCATGATTAGAACCGTTACATCCGCAGATATCACATCTGTACAGGAGATTGCTAAGATTAGCTGGAATGATACATATGCCGGCATCATTCCCTCTACAATCCAACAAAGCTTTTTGGAAAAATCATATTCTATTCCGATGATGGAAATGCGTTTAAAAAGAACGATTATATTGCTTGCGGAACATGAAGGCCAGCCCGTTGGCTTCGCTAACTTCACGAAGGTGGATGAAGATGGCGATGCAGAGCTGATTGCCATTTACATGAAACCGGAATTTCAACGCTCCGGCTACGGCAGGCAATTGCTGAACAGCGGCTTGAGCTACCTGCTTAACGGCAACCAACTATTTGTCTACGTAGAAAGCGAAAATACAAAAGGCCGAAACTTCTATGAAGCCAACGGTTTTAAATTTTTGGAGGAATTCGAAGAATTATTCGAAGGCCACCCTTTGCAAACGGCTAAATACGTTTATCATTTGAAAGAAGCTGCCTTATAGGCAGTTTCTTTTTTGAGAAAGAAACATTAAAAAAGACGTTCAGGCACTTCCAGCCTGAACGTCTTTTATGCTTACTGACACTCCCTCCTTATAGTGGACGGTAAGGCGTATCATCATCATTGCGGGTTGTTGTATCATCACGGCGTACTTCATCTTCGCGGCGTGTTGTTGTATCGTCACGGCGTACTGATTCTTCTTTGCGGCGAAGCTGATCTTCCTGATACTTAAAATCATCATCACGCGTGTTTTGATTATTTTGTGTACGCGGCTTGCGGACAAAACACATAATAGCAGCGATATAGAAAAGAATAGACGTTAAAGATAGTAGCCCCGCAAACAAACCAGCTAGGATAAACAGGACGCCTGCAGTCGATGCCTTTTTGTTTTTACGGAGATTGATTAGGGCAATAATAGCCAAAATTGTACTTACTACCAATAGTGCAATCAGCACCCACCCTACTACGCTAAAGCTTGATGACATCATGTTAATGACCGTTTGTGCTTCTTCAGGAGTCGAAAACGCTGGATCTGACATGATTTCATCTTCGATAAACTGTTGGAATTCAGGTGTGCCCTGAACGTTCGCATAGCTTGCCATTGCAAAGCCGATTAATGCGATTGCTAAAATATTAAAAATGATGCCGATAATGCCGAGCACTTTTTCTCCTGCTCTGTTCACTGTCTCTTGATTCATTCAATCCACCTCTTCCTTTAGACTTACAATCTCTTATTGTATACGTATAAGTAAGAATTTGGTTACTTATATTACACTGTTCCCGTAATAAAATTAATAAAACCTGTTTAGAAACTTGAAAGTGGGGTAAATTACTAATATCAAACATTTGAAAGGGGTTCTAAATAATGGAAAAAAATATAATTTTTAACCAAGCTGATTTTTTTTACGGCATCGGAGGAGCTTCAGTTTTAACAGCAATCGTCTTCTTTATCACAAGCATCTAAAACGGAGGTACCGAATGATCAATTACATACTTTTTCATTAGCAAAAGCAATCCACTCGACTGACAGCGGATTGCTTTTTGTGTGTTCAATATTCGGTTTTTATACAGTCGGAAAAACTCCCCACTGCATAAAGCGTTTCTATATTTTGACGTCGTCGTATTCTTTATAGCGGTCAAATGCCGTTACGGCGTAAGAGCAGACCGGCTCCATTTTATAATCGTGTTCGCGTGCATAGTCTGCTGCACGGTCCAGAAGTTTTTTCGCCAACCCTTGGTTGCGCATCGATTCATCGACAAAGGTATGCTCAATGACCATAACATTCGCCAGCTCTGTCCAGGTGATTTCTGCTGTGACTTTGCCCTCTTCTTCCAGACGGTAAGCAAACTCGTCGCTGCCCAATTCAATTAATTTAAAATCCATCCTCTATTCTCCTCCTATTCACTTGTTGATGCTTAATGGCCGAAGAGATGCTTCGATTTGAGCGCGTTTCGGCTCAAGAAATGGCGGCAATGCCAGCTCTTCACCTAAAGCATCCATCGATTCGTCCGTTGCAAAGCCGGGCTCATCTGTCGACAATTCAAAGAGAATCCCATTGGGCTCACGGAAATAAATTGCCTTAAAGTAATAACGGTCGACCTCACCCGAAGTTACAAAACCATTCGACCGCAAATAATCGTTCCACTTGCTGTAATCTTCGTACGTCTTTACACGGAACGCAACATGGTGGACGCTCCCTCTTCCGGGACGTTCCGGCGGAAGGTCTGAACGTTCTTCTAAGTGTATTTCGCCAGCAGGTCCTCCTTTTCCTGTTGAAAAGACCAAAATATCTTTTTGCCCCTCTACAGTAGACGGATAGTCCCCAACTTGCTCAAAGCCCATAATGTCTGTCAAAACGGATGCTGTTTTGTCGCTTTTGCGGACTGTCAAACGGACAGGCCCCAAACCAACAATCGCAAATTCTTCCGGAATCCCTGCTTTGGTCCAAGGTACTCCATATTCAATGCCGGTGCCATCATCGACAACCAGCATTAATCTCGAGCCCTCGAAATCCTGAAATGTTAAAGTCGAACGGTTAAAACGCTGCTCAATGCTGCCATGCGGGACGTGCAATTCAGCAAAGCGCGCAATCCAGTAATCCAGCGCTTTTTCGCTTTTCACGCGGAATGCCGTGTTGCTGATGCTTGAAACACCGGGATGCGTGCGCCCCGCCATCGGTATATCGAAGTATGTCATGTCAGTACCCGGCGTTCCGACAGCATCAGCATAAAACAAATGGTAAGAAGATGGATTGTCCTGATTTACGCTTTTTTTGACTAGGCGCATTCCCAGTATCCGTGTAAAAAAATCATGATTGGCATCGGCATTGGCGGTCAAAGCTGAGACGTGGTGAATTCCTTCTAATTTCATCGTTGTTTCCTCCTGTTTATCTTGAATTCGAGATATTAATTCCATATTATCACTGTCTTTTCGTGTGCGCAAGCCATTAAACTCCAATAAAAAAACAAGCAAACCCTAAATTTCCGGGTTTGCTTGTTCTCATTAATTCATCCAGCCGCGTACTGTATCAGCTATATTTCTAAAGAAATTTTTAACGCTTTCCCAAAATCCTTCGTCATTGACGATGGTGCTGATATTGTCTTCAATAGTCTTGCTCAAATCTTCCAATTGCGTGGACCATTGTGAAAAATCGATATCAAGTTGACGAATGCGGTCCATCAGATCCACTAATAATTGGCGGTCTTCCGGGCTTAATTCAATTTGAAGATTGCTCAATTGCTCTTCAACTATTTGTTCTACTTCTTCACGAGTTGTCGGATTTTGCTCAGCAATCTGCTTTTTGATTTCTGTTAACAGTTCGCTGACTTTAGCGTCTTCCACGCCGCCGTCTGCCAGTTCAGTTGCCACGGTCAATTCGTCATTTGCAACGTCTGTCCGCTCTGGGTCCAGCTCTTCACCATTCACTTCATAAGCTTTGTAGATTCCTACGAGCGCTGAATGGCCAGTTACCGCTTTAGGTGCAGCCACTTCCACAGTAGCGTTTTCGATACCTGCAGTCAGCATGGCATTGCCGTACATTTCAGAGGTAACTTGTGTAATGTTGTCAGGAGTGACGATTTCAATGACCAGGCCTGCGCCTTCATCTTTGCGGGTAATTTTCGCGGATGAGTACATATTGGCACGGGAATCCCCGTCTTCAATATAGTTGATCAGATCCTCGCCCGTCACTTCAATTTCTTCCACGTCGGCTTCTCCTGCAACATCCAGGCTTTCAGCTACAGAAGTTTTTTCTTCGGCCGATAAATCGCCTCCATAAACAACGATTGGCAGACCGAACTTTTCATTGATGCCGACATTTGCCGAGCTGTACGATGGCAGCATGACAGACAGCGTAAACAGTAATGCTATAACAGTGAGTAATTTTTTCATTTTTTAATTGCCCCTTCCTTCAAATTAATACGAAATTAATTTGAAAAGGTTCCTTTACTTCGTAGACTTGGTCCATCCTTCTTCCTGGATGATCTGGCGGTTCTTATATAATTTGCCGAGTGCACGCTTGAAAGCCGCTTTGCTCATGCCGAAAATTTCCAATATCTCATCCGGAGAAGATTTATCAGTGAACGGCATTTTGCCGCCCGACTCTTCGAGATAACGCATGATTTCATCCGCGTCGTCTGACAATCGTTCCTGTTTTCTTGGAAGCAAAGAACCATTTAACGTGCCATCGTCTTTGACATCGATGATGCGGACCGTTTTTTCTTCACCGAGACGCGGCTCTTCTTCCCGCTCTGTTTCGTGTACGAAAATTCTATACATTTCAGGTACTGACAGCATGAAGGTACCAACCGGCAGCAAGCGGTAAGCTCGTGCCTGCAGGTTTTGGTTAAAGGCTGTTTCCGGTGCCGGCTGCATCAATTCCAAAACTTTCTCCTCTGTTGCCAGGCGTCCGTACAAATCGCCATGGCGATCGGTACGGAGCGTCATGAAAATATGGTCGCCTTGCTGCGGCCATAATTCCATGATTTGCGGAAGATCCGCCGGCAGCAAATAAACTTCACGCGTCGTGCCAATATCTACTACGGCGCCTTCACGTTGAGACACTTTCAAAACTTTTGCCCAGCCATATTCACTCGGCAGGATGTGAGGAATCATCGGTGTTGCCGAAACGCCGCCTTGGCGGTTACGGTACAGGAAGACTTCAATCTCTTCCCCAATCTCCTGCCCTTCTTCTATTTCTGACGCGTTCATCATTACCTCATCGCCTGAACCGTCTGATAGGATCCATTGTGATGTCGAACGGTCTTTTACTTGTAATGTCGCTTTTAATCCTGGGTGTAAAGCCATAATATGCTCCTCCTATTTTTGTTAACTGTCTTTTCCTTCTTTTTTCAGCTGTTCTAGCTTGCCTCTGAACTCCGGGCTTTCTTCCAGCAATTGGACCAAATCGGCAATCCGATCGATTGAATTCCAGCTCAAATGGTGCTCGATTCCTTCAACGTCCACGTAGATCCGCTCTTCTTCCACACCGATCAACCGAAGAAATTGCTCAAGCAAGCCGTGCCGCTGCAACAACCTTTTGCCCAGCTTTTGGCCTTTTGGCGTCAGCACAAGGCCTCTGTAGCGTTCGTAGATCAAGTATCCGTCTTTGTCCAGCTTCTGGACCATCTTGGTGACAGAAGAAGGCAGCACCGATAAGGCTTCCGCGATATCCGATACACGCGCATAGCCTTTTTGCTCAATTAATGAGTATATGATTTCAATATGGTCTTCCATACTTGGAGTAGGCAAAAGTCTTTCCTCCCTCACGTAGCTATGTTCAGTTTACTATACCGCCATCATTGAAACAACTGGGCTTGGGCCCTCTCATAACAGTCCGTTTTTTCAGAAAGGTTTAAGGTGAGCGGGGCTAGGGTATATCTTACTATATACAAATTACTTATTAGTGAAAGGGCAGGTGAAAAACATGGGACGCATTCTTTGGATTATTTTAGCGGTTATTATCGTAGTATGGCTAGTCGGATTCTTATTGGACGTAGCAGGCGGACTAATACACATTCTTTTAATCATTGCAGCAATCGTTTTAGTTATCAATTTGGTTACTGGACGTAAAGGCGTATAGCCATAGCAACGATTAAACATAAAGGGTTGTCTCGAAAGCCATGATAAATGGCTTTTGGGGCGACTCTTTTTTGTTTGCTGTTAAATTTATTAATCCAATATAAAAAGCAGGAGAGAAATCAATGATTTTCTCTCCTGCTTTACCGAGTGAACGGTTTTATTGTCTAACTTTCGCATAAACACAAGTATCCCGAAGCTTGTTTCCTACCCGGGAAACCGCATCGTTGCGTAAAATTCCTTCCAGCTCAAAATGCAGGCGGTTGGCTACGGCGCGGCTTCGGACATTGTCCGGGTCGCAGCGGATTTCGACGCGGTTGGCTCCTAGCTCCTCAAAAGCAAAGCGCGTGATGCGCTCCACAGCTTCTGTAACAAACCCCTTGCCTTCAAAACGGCTGTCGACCCAATAGCCAATCTCGAATTTACGCACTTCCCAGTCAATGCGGTGAAGTCCTGTAGAACCAATAAACTGGCCGGTTTCTTTCAAGAAGAAATGGAGGCGCAGATCTTTGCGCAGTTTGAAATTGGCCTCTGCCTCGATTAAGGTTACTTCGGTTTCCGACAGGTCAGGCTTTTGCTGCGCAAATGGCAGCCACGGGCGGAACGCTTCCAGTGAATGCATGACTGCCTCGTAGCTCGCTTGCGCATCTTCTCTTCTCGGTGCACGGATCAATAGGCGCTCCGACTCGAATTGTTCCGGAAAATCAAGCAATACCGGATTGAACGGCGGCTCTTTTGATTCTATTATGGCATCGTCCCACAGCACCGGCGTTGTGATGCCTGCCTGCCAGTCTTCACGTGTCATGCCGTATGTCACGGCATCGTAATAGCGGTTTTCTCTTGGAGAAAACCAGGCTTGGCGAAGATGCGCCTCTTTGACAAAACCGGTCCGTTCAAAAGCTTTGCGCATCGCAAAATTATCGTGCCGCGTGTTGCCTTCCAGACGAATTTTCTTCTCTGGCATTGAAAAGACGAAATCAGCGACCAATTTCAACGCTTTCGGCCCATAGCCTTTGCTGCGGTATGGATCCGCTATCCGCAAATCAAAAAGCGGAATATCGTCCTGCAAATCAAAAATCTTTACCAAGCCAATCTGCTGGTTTTCTTCATTTTCAATCCAGAACGTCGTCACCTGATCCGACTTATAGCCGCCTTCTTCAATCGTTTTTTCGATCAAAGCCCGAACTGGATGTTCATGCCCGTGAAAAGGCCATGAATTTGTCGTCATAAAATGAATCAGCTGTTCCTGCTCTTCCATTGTCCATTCTGTTAACTTCAACACAAAACCCCCAAACGTACCTTACTTCTGAACTTTCACAAGACGCAGTGCATTCAAGATCACCAGGAGCGTGGCACCCATATCTGCGAAAATCGCAATCCACAGTGTCAGCCAGCCTGGGATAATCAAAAGCAATGCTATGATCTTGAGCCCTAATGCAAAGACGATATTTTCTTTTATTATACGCAATGTCTTTCGGCTGAGTCGAATCGTATACGGAAGTTTCTCCAAATCGTCGGCCATCAGGGCAATATCTGCCGTTTCCAGTGCTGCATCTGTCCCTGCCCCGCCCATTGCAATGCCGATGTTTGATGCAGCCAGTGCCGGCGCATCGTTAATGCCATCACCGACCATTGCAACACGGCCGTATTGCTTTTTCAGCTCTTTAATTGCGGACAGCTTGTCTTGCGGCATCAATCCCGCCCGGACATCTGTCACGCCAATTTCAGCGGCAATCGCCCTTGCTGTTGCCGGATGGTCGCCTGTCAGCATGATTGTCTGACCTATTCCCATCGCTTTCAATTGGTTGATGATTAGAGGACTTTCCGTTCGGATGGCATCTGCGACTGCAATCGTTCCAAGCAGCGCAGTTTCTGAAAATATGGCGGTAACGGACTTTCCGCTCTCTTGCAGTTTACGCGCTTTTTCCGGAATGCGTAAGCCCTTTTCTTCTGCCCAATCCAAACTGCCGACATAAACTGTTTCTTCATTAACTAACGCATAAGCGCCTTTGCCGGTCACCGAATTAAAACCTTCGGAAGCATAGACGCCCGCTGCCGCTTGTGAAATGGCTTTTGCCAAGGGATGCTGCGACATCGCTTCTACGGAGGCCGCCAGCTTCAAAAGTTCTTCATTGGTGATCGTGCCCTGCGTATGCACGTCTGTCACTTCCGGATAGCCTTTGGTCAATGTTCCCGTTTTGTCGAAAGCGACAGCATTGATCCGTCCCGTTTCTTCCAAGTGAACGCCGCCTTTAATGAGCACACCCTGACGCGCAGCATTGCCGATCGCCGTTACAATCGCAACCGGCGTTGAAACAACCAGGGCACATGGACAACCCACAACAAGTACGGCCAAGCCCTGGTAAACCCATAGCTCCCAGTTGCCGGTCACAAATCCTGGGATCAGCGCTACGAAAAAGGCGATGGCAATAATTACCGGTGTATAGTATTTGGCAAACTGATCAATAAACTTCTGGGTCGGCGCTTTTTCAGCCTGCGCTTCTTCCACCAAATGAATAATCTTCGCGATGGTGGTATCTTCGACACGTTTGGTAACTGTGACTTCAAGTGCACCCTCAGCATTCATCGTACCGGCGAAAACTTCATCACCAGTCGTTTTGGCTGCAGGAAGCGATTCTCCTGTAATGGCTGCCTGGTTGACCGAAGATTGCCCGCGAAGGACCGTGCCGTCCATCGCAATTTTCTGGCCGGGTTTGACGATCAAAATGTCTCCGATGCGGATGTCTTCGGTATCCATTTCGATCAACTCACCGCTGCGCTGAATTAGCGCCCGTGCCGGAGCCAAATCCATCAGGCTGCGGATTGACTGGCGCGCTTTGTTCATCGAAAAGGATTCCAATACTTCACTGACAGCGAAGAGGAACACCACAACAGCGCCTTCACGCCACTCCCCAATTATGACCGCACCGATAATCGCAATTGTCATCAATGTCTTCATATCAAACTGGAACGAGCTGAGGTTTTTCAGCCCTGTCCAGAACATATGGTAACCACCGATTGCCATGGAACCGCCAAACAGCGCGATGGACCATGGATGCGTTTCGCTCATCTGGAACGAAACGATAATCCCCGCTATCAGCAGCAATAACGAAAGAGCGGTTTCTATCGTTTGACGGCGCTGATAAAAAGGAACATGCGGTACTTTTTCTTTTTCAGGATAAACACGGATATGATCAAAGGCTCCCGCTTTTTCCAGCGCTTCGATCGTCACATTCCCGTCGATGGTCAGTTTGGATGCACCGAAATTCAAATTGACATTTTTGATATCAGGCAAATTCCGAACATTTTTTTCAAACTTGGCTGCACAGCTGGTACACGATAAGTTTTCAAGACGGTAGGTTTTAACCATTTTCCATACCTTCTTTCGTATGTTCATGAGCGATGGTCACCAGTTGGCGAACGTGATCATCCGAGAGCGAGTAGTAAATCTGTTTTCCTTTGCGTTCAGACTTAGCCAATGCCCGTTCACGCAGGTAACGCAAATGATGCGAGGCGGTAGCTGTGGAGGATCCGATGACCGCAGCGATATCGCAAACGCACATTTCTTCTTCTATAGTTAAGGCATATGCAATGTTCAATCGCGTTTCATCTGCCAGCGCTTTGAATAAACTTGCTACATCCCCTAAATCGGTCATGTGCTTTTGGACACGCTCGACCGCTTCCGGATGAACTTTCGTCACTTCACATACTTCTCTCATGCCGTCACCTCTTTCATTCAAATGGATATTTGATTGTTTTCTTCAGTATATCTGCTCAACCCGCTACAGTCAAACGCACATTTGAATGAGCTTTATTTACTTCGGTTTAAAAAGGTGATACAGTTTTAAAGTTATTGCCCGGAAAATTTTTGTGGAATCTGTAAGATGACCCCTTCATGGGACACCAACCCTTAAATAATCGACTCAATTAATATAGAAGGAAGTGGACATTTTTGAATACCTTATCTTATAAAGAGCAATGGTTCGGCAACATTCGCGGAGACATTCTTGCTGGAATTGTTGTTGCACTTGCGCTCATCCCGGAAGCAATCGCCTTCTCCATCATTGCAGGAGTCGATCCGATGGTCGGTCTGTACGCTTCGTTTTCCATCGCCGTCATCATCTCCTTTGTCGGCGGACGCCCTGCCATGATTTCTGCCGCGACAGGCGCTATGGCACTGGCGATGGTCCTGCTGGTCCGCGACCACGGACTGGATTATTTACTCGCAGCGACGATCCTGACCGGCGTTCTGCAATTGATCTTCGGCGTATTGAAAATAGCCCGCTTTATGAAATTCATTCCACGCGCTGTCATGATCGGCTTTGTCAATTCACTCGCGATCCTAATTTTCATGGCACAAGTGCCGTTCATTTTCGGAGTCAATGCCATTACTTACGTTTTTGTTGGAATCACGTTGGCAATTGTATACATCCTGCCGCGTTTTTTCACAGCCATTCCGGCTCCTTTGATTGCGATCCTCGTATTGACGGGAATTGTCATGTACAGCGGCATCGATATGCAGAATGTCGGCAGCCTCGGTACCATTTCACAAACTTTGCCTAGCTTCTTTATTCCAAATGTTCCATTCAACTTTGAAACCCTGCAAATCATTTTCCCAACTGCATTGGCTTTATCCATCATCGGTTTGCTCGAATCTTTGCTGACCGCTTCCATTTTGGATGATGCAACAGAAACAGATTCGGATAAAAACCAGGAAGCACGCGGACAAGGGATTGCCAATGTCATCACCGGATTTTTCGGCGGCATGGCAGGCTGCGCCATGATCGGCCAGTCCGGCATCAACGTCCGGTCCGGCGGCCGCGGGCGGTTATCCACTTTTACTGCCGGCGCTTTCCTGATGTTCCTGATCATTGTCCTTGGCAATTGGGTCGTCCAAATCCCGATGCCGGTCTTGGCGGGCATCATGGTCATGGTTTGTATCGGCACTTTTGATTGGGGCTCGTTCAAGTATTTAGCAACTGCCCCGAAAGCGGATGCCATCGTAATGCTGCTGACTGTTGTGGTTGTCGTATACACGCATGACTTATCCAAGGGCGTATTTGCCGGCGTTATTTTAAGTGCTTTGCTGTTTGCAGCCAAAATCTCCAAAGTCGATGTCCGCAAAGAAGGATTGGAAAGCAATGCGTCGAATAGATATACGATACACGGACAATTGTTTTTCGCTTCTTCCCAGGACTTTGTTTCCGCATTCGATAAAGTCGAAGCTTCCGAAGGGATTGTATTGGACTTTTCAGATGCGACTGTCTGGGACGATTCAGGCGTCGGGGCAATCGACCGGGTCATGAACAAACTGCAAGCGCAGGGACAAATTGTTGAAATTGTCGGTTTGAATGCCTCCAGCCAGAAACTCGTCGATAAGTTAGCGACATACGGCCAGGCGGGCAAGAGCACACATTAAGGGGGTTGCTCCATGTACGAAAAAATTTTAGTAGCGGCTGATGGCTCCGATCATTCAAAAAGAGCTGCTCACGAAGCAGTCCGCATGGCCAAAGCCAATCCACAGGCTTTCGTTACTTTGCTGTATGTCATCGATTACGAAAAAGCTCGAACCGAAATTCTTCACAGCCAAAGCAGTGATGAAGTCCACTTCGAACGCCGCAAGCATCTAGTGCCGCTCGAAGAAATCTTTCGTTCTGCGGGCGTTGATTTTGAAACCAAAACACTGCACGGCGTTCCTGGACCGACCATCGTTAAGCACGCCAATGAAACCGGCTATGATGTCGTCTTGATCGGCAGCCGCGGATTGAACGCGCTGCAGGAAATGGTGCTTGGCAGCGTCAGCCATAAAGTGGCCAAACGTGTTCAAGCTCCTGTCATCATCGTCAAATAAACTCAGCCGCTTTTCGTGAATCTGCGAAAGCGGCTGAGTTTTTGGTTTATGGTCGTTCAACGGGATTTGTGGTCGCTCCTTCGGATTTGCAGTCGTTCAGAAAAATTTACTGTCGCTCAGCTGAATTTGCAGTCGCTCAACAGATTTTATCGCCGTCCACGAAAAAACTCCCCCTGCATCGATCACAGGCAGAGTCCAAATCTATTGCATCAAGACGTAACCGAGGCCAAATAATAAAAGCCCACTCGCTAAAGTAGCTAGAATGTAGCTGCCACCCTGCAGCCAGTTGCCGTCTTCAAAATCTTTGACGGCATCCAAGGCCATCGTTGAAAAAGTGGTAAAGGCTCCGAGAAAACCAGTGATCCAGAAAGCCCACAAACTGCCGCTTCCGATAAATGCACCAAGCACCAATGAACCGACGCTGTTGACCAGCCAAGTTGCGGCTTTTGGCTGCCATGACCTGCTTTCAACCAGCAAATAGAACAGATAACGTGTGACGGCGCCCAAAAATCCGCCAATTGCGATACCGATCATGACGCCACCCCTCTTCGGCCAATCCACAGTCCTGCGGCCGCTGAGGCAATACAGGCCACTGTCATGCTCCCGGCAAACGCCAATCCTACCCAAACGGATGACTCCAAGTAATGAAACCAATCAGCGGAGAACGCAGAAAAAGTGGTAAACGAGCCAAGCAGGCCTGTCGATACCAGCAGCCGCAGCTCTGCCGACTTGCGGGCTAAACGGACAGCCGCAACTCCTATCAAAAAACTACCAGCTATGTTAACGAGCCAAAGTCCAAGCCCTCCTGCAACTGCCATATATACTCCTGCACGCAGCAACGCGCCAGCCATTCCGCCAAATCCTACCGCCAATATCCGCTTCATCCCAAACGCCCCGCATCTGTTTTTCTTCAGTATAACTTATTAAAAAGAAACGTGTTTTTCACTTGAAGAGATAGTATTCTTCAATTCTAGGGTTTTTTGCATTAAATTTAAAGGAACCCCTGTCACCTTGGCATAAAAAGGTTACAGGGGTCCCTAAGGTTCATACTCTGTCTATGGTAGCTTTCGATAATAGATTATATGTAAAATACTTAATCCAAAATAGAAGGTGTTGACCTATAAATTTTTATATTCAATGCTGATAATGAAGTATTTAAGTTCAATCTTTAAAATACGCCCATCACAAGAAGAATATTGTCCGGTATGAATTAATGATGACAGCTTCTTGTAATACGAAAGCAGTGAAACTAAAAAAGATGACACTGGTACAGTGGTAAACCCACATTATCAGTGTCATCGTATTGGAATAAAGACTTGAGTGTCCTTTCTTCTTAAATTGTTCAAAAATTAGGGCTCATTTTAAAAATCCATTGTTTTTGTCATGTATTATTCAGCCACCGAACGAAGCAATTTAATAAGCGGTGCTTTCGTTTCAAAACCTATCCCTGGAACGTCAGGCAAACCCACATAGCCATCTACAACCGGAATATCATCGGCAAATCCTCCGAATGGTTCAAAAATTCCCGGATAAGACTCATTGCCTCCTAGACCCAATCCTGCTGCAATATTCAGCGACAATTGATGCCCACCATGTGGAATGCAACGGCGAGAAGACCATCCGTGTTCCTTTAACATATCCAATATTCTCATATACTCCACAAGTCCATAACTCAGTGCACAGTCAAATTGCAGATAATCCCGATCTGGCCTCATGCCCCCGTATCGAATGAGGTTTCTGGCATCCTGCATAGAAAAGAGGTTTTCCCCGGTTGCCATCGGGTGTTTATAATGCTTGGAAAGCTCCGCTTGAAGCTCATAATCCAGCGGATCTCCTACTTCCTCATACCAAAACAAATTATAGGGCTCTAATTTTTCTGCATATCGAATCGCTGTCTCCAGATCAAAACGGCCGTTTACGTCCACCGCCAGAGATTGGCCGGATGGCACCACTTCCAGTACAGCTTCGATTCTTCGAAGATCTTCTTCTAAACCGTTCCCGATTTTCATTTTCACAACTGAATATCCCAGGTTCAAATAGCCTTTCATTTCTTCTTGGAGCATTTTATCGTCTTTTCCTGGCTGATAATAGCCGCCTGCCGCGTAGACAAATACTTTATCGTCCGGCTTTCCATCCCCATAACGTTCAGCCAGCAGTTGATAAAGGGGCTTTTCTTCTATTTTTGCAACGGCGTCCCAAATTGCCATATCAAGCGTTCCCACCGCAACCGATCGTTCCCCGTGGCCGCCTGGCTTTTCGCCCGTCATCAAGATATCCCAGATTTTATGAGGATCAAAATTTGACCCTTCATCATTTAGAATATCATTAGTTTCCGCTTCTAATAAACGAGGGATAAACCGTTCATGAAGAAGTCCGCTTGGAGCATAGCGGCCATTTGAATTGAAGCCATATCCTATAACCCTTTTGCCGTTTTTAAATACATCTGTGACGATTGCTACGACAGAAACAGTCATTTTAGAAAAATCAATATAAGCATTGCTTATACTCGATTTAATAGGTACTGCTTTTTCTTTGATATCGATTATTTTCATCCTTAAACCTCCTATTTGGCATTTGTCATCTATTTATAGAATAATTAATAAATTTATTAATGTCAATATAAAGCTTAATTTTAATTAAAATAACGAAAATAGTTATTTAATAAATTTTTTAAATTTCATATATATAAAAAAGACGCTTCTTGTTAAGAAACGTCTTGCCTTATTTTTTCTTCTTATTCGTAGGCTTGCTTTCGATGATCCCTAAGATTTCCTGTCCTCCACGATGCCTGTGGGAATGCATTAGGAGTTGAGCTGCTTTGCTGTCTTGGGCTCGCATGGCAGCTACTATTGCCTGATGTTCTTTAATCGATCGAACAGGAAGCTTTCGCTCATTAATGGTAAACAACCTAGCCCGATACAATTGATCAGAATGACTATCCATTATATTTTGCAGCCGTTCATTCTGGGAATACTCAACGATTAAATTATGAAATTGATTATCTACATCTATATAGGCCTTTAAATTATTTTCGTTCAGATGCTTTTCTTGAAGCGCAATAAGGGAATCCAGAATTCCGAGATGCTCTTCGTCAATATTTAATGTGGCTAACTCAGCAGCTACTCCATCAAGAGCTTCAGCTATTTGACAAATTTGCTCAATATTTTCTTTTATGATTGGTTCAACACTAAAGCCTTTTCGAGGGGTTAACCGAATCCAGCGATCCATCTCCAATCGAATCAATGCTTCTCGTACGGGTGTGCGGCTCATTTCCAACATGTCGATAATTTCACGTTCCAAAAAAGCTTCATCAGGTTGAAGCTGAAGATTTCGGATCGCTTTTTGAATTATGATATAAGCCTGTTGTGGTAAACGGTCTTCGTTTGCTTCTTCTTTATATAGCAATAAGGTCTTTTTTAAAGCAGTGTTATCGCTGCTTCGTCTATCTTTTTCTTTCATCAGACTCACCAAATTTCAATTTAATAAAAGTGCAGATTTTATATAAATTATAGCAGATGCCGGCCTAAATGACCGCGGTTTTACTAGTAACTCTTGTGTTGTTATAAAACGTTTTATGAAAAATAATTCCGGTTTGGAATCTTCTTTTGCAGTACCTGCGCTAGTATTCGCCTCTTCTCTCTACGTATTCAATAAGCTTCTGATAATCTGATGATATGTAAACTAAGTAGGAATGTATTTATTATGATTATCAATATAGAAGCCCTTTTTCTTGAATTTCGAGAGGGACGCCTGATTCTCTCAGTAAGTTTTTGACGGATTCTCTTGCTACACTCGAAGGCACAATAAACTTATATTGCTTATTGTTATTTAAAATAAACACCAATCTCCCATTGTCTGGTAAGGCGGAATGGAAAGTAGACTTTTCGCTAAATTCAACGTGTTTGATGTCTACTATATTGAGTTGAAAGTTTCTTCTCTTCTGAAGTAGTTCTTGTTGATTGTTTTGAAAGACCTGGTCAATCTTTTTTTCATTACGATTGGCTAGTTCTTTGAAAATCATATCCCGCAACTCGTATACAAGACCTAACATGGGAAACCAAACGTTGTTGTCCTCGTCGAATTTATCTTCAATGTTAATAAAGATAAATTGGTTTTCTGTAATAAACACTTTATAGCTTCTGTCGAATGTAAATGTGCTTGGTTTTTTAGATAAAAGGATTTCTGCATTTTTTTCTCCTTTGATATTTTGTTAATTTATCGCTTTGCTTTTCTAAGATTCCCCATGGTCGTCATTTGCGCTTTTTTCTTTTTTAATAAAGCTGAAAATTTAATAACTGTTTCTTCAAATATACGCAAACAATAGAGAGATAGCTAGATAATTTTGGAAATATTATCTTTCGTAAAAGTACACCTACATAAACGAAAAAAGAAGATGCTTAGGACCAGCATCTTCTTCACTTTGCTTTTTAGACTTCCGATAAATAATCTGCGATATGTAAATTCTTAGCCACTACACGATCTTAAAGCCTTAGAATATAGCCTTTTGAATGTATCATTTTTTCTAACAAATTAACTTTCACATGTAGTACTGCTAACTTCTTTAAAGTGGGAGAAATGAATGTAACTTAATTACACTTATGTTACATTTAGATTCAATAAAAAAGTTGCTTTATTTTACTGGCTGGTTCTCTTTTTTTGGATTTTTGTATAAGTTAATAAAATAATATTAGCAATTATGGTAGCAATAAAAATATTGAAAATATCTCGTGGATCAGCTCCAAATAGAAGGAAAATAGGAAGTGCCACAATCCATACACCGATGAACATTAGAACTAACTTTATCACTAGAAATCGACCTCCTTACACTTTCTTTTCTACCCTCTTTTGCAGTCAATAAGAGTATTAAAGACAAGTTTTTGAATGTAACTTAATTAGACATATGTTACATTCAGATTTAAATTTTACCAACAAAAAATGCCTCTCAAAAAAGGCATTTTTTCAGCGATATTTATGACCATTTTTCTTCATCGTCTACCCATTGTTTATTCTTTAAGTCATACGGTGTGCCTTCGTCGTGAAAAACAAAATATGATGGCAAATCCAATGAAGCCCCACCTGCGGTTTCCCAGCATTGACGGAACCAATCTGCAAATGCTTGTTGTTCTTGTGGAACTAGCGTTTCTTCATTTTGTTCGTAAAAGTCAAAAAACGCTTCCTGCTGATCATTGTCCAACTGATAATATTCCACTTCTGGCAGGACCTCTTCACTTCCAGCAAAAACTGTTTGGTCATTTCCTTCGTTGAAAACTTCATTGGCCTCTTTATCCATGGAGAACATGACTATGGATAGTTCGAATCTTGTAGGTTCGATGGATGGAGAAAAGTCCAATAGCTCTATGTCGGAAGAAAAATTGTATGTAGAAACTTTTTTCATATTCGCTATTACTGAATCGGATTCTTTCTCCAGATTGGCTTTGATCGAACGGATATACTCGTCGACTGAAAACATAAATAACCCCCCTTAAAATTAATTGAAAAGCATCGATTACGACATTGATTTACCGATTTAAACTACTAAATATCATAACACCGGTAATTGGTAAGAACTACTTATTTTATAAATATTCCAATTTTTTAAAAGCTACTGATCAGTGGAAACCGAATGTAACTTATTTGCTAATAAGTTACATTCAAAATCAATAAAAAATAATTTTTAAAGTTATATCAATAATTGAAAATAAATAAGTAACTTTAATGCTTTAGATATGTCTAATCAATCATAAAGGGGGGATTCCGTTGAAAAAATGGTCTCTATTATTTATATTAGTGGTTTTCACTTTGTCTTTTGTTGGTGGGTGTTCTTCAGAAAACATCGAGAAATTAGATGTTTACGAAATGGAAAGCTTTTCGGTTATCAAAAAGGAGTCATTAACTTCATACACAGACTCTCAAGTGGTTAGCCAGTTAGTAAAAGCGTTCAAAAAAGCTAAAAAAGAGCCAGGAATAGTTGACATGGCTGATCCTGACTATAAAGTTGAATTCGGTGAAGAATCATATTATCTCTGGATCAGTAAAGAACAGGGAACGATAATGAATCTAGATGATACTAATTTCATCTACACCCTTTCACAAAGTTCGTCAAAAAAAATTTACGAGCTATTAAATTAACAAGTTTTTCAGTACAGTGAAATCAAAGTTTTGAATGTAACTTAATTCACATTAAGTTACATTCAAATTCGGGTTAGGAATAGTATATTTGCACGTGGTGAAATTAAAAAAGGCCCTTTTTAAAAAGACTTTTTTTGTACTGCTATTTTTTGAAAAAAATCCTACTAACTACTGAAATTATAAATGTCACAGCAATAATGCCTAAAAGAATATTGGTAATCATTAACGTGTCAGTTAATCCTTCGAGCTGGCTTTGAATTCGAAGTAATTGATTCTGAGTCTTATCACCGATCGAACCCACACTACCTACTAAGCTATTCCAATCCTGTGTTGTAATTTCATCCATGATTTCTTCCCCCTTTTTGCTTTAAATAAGTGTAGCATACTTAAATTAAGATGGTTTTAAAAACCTAATAATAGAAATTAATGGATATTATTTAAAATATATTTGAAATAATTGCAACACTTAAACTATTCTAACAGAAAAGGAGTGGTATTATTTTTAAAGTGAAGAAAACCTTGTTTTTGGTAGCCTTAGTTTTTGGATTGTTTTTAGCAGCCCCTTTGTTCTCAGCAGCGAGTACTTCTACAGACAGCGATTCGTTTAAAGAAAGAATTAATGGGGTTGAGTTTGAAATTCCATATAATGAATCCGAAGTCTATGTCGAAAAATCGTTAGAAGGATTGGTTAGTAAGATTGAAGTATTTGAAGAAGGTTCTGGAGAATTGTTAGATACTTTTGCCGTAGAAGATGAAATAGTGGCGAATAAAAACGAATTTTCCGCAATGAGCACTACGGTCTTAAGAAATGTAACAAGATATAGAACAAGCAGTGCTGATAATGGTCTAGAGACTTGGATAAGAAGTGTAATTGAAGTTTATAATTCAACTAGTTTTTCACAAATTCAAAGCGTTCATGACACTAGATGGTTTACTGGTTCAGGAGGACATACGCTAGAAAATGCTTCAGCTTATGCTGTCTCCACTACAGGAGATTTCCCAACAACTAGTATTAATGTTTACGGAGATGTGACCCTCCAAGTGGCTACTTCGGCAACGGTTTCAGGAGGATGGGAAGCAGCAGAGTTCTCAATTGGCGGATCGGTTAGTGGAGATAACTATTACCGTAAAACAGTCGATCTTTCCTTCTCTTACTCACTTTACTAAAATAAAAAGCCGTGTCCTGAAAATCCGGATACGGCTTTTTTGTGCTTCATTTTCTCTTGTCATTTCGGTCTTTTGTGAAGACCATTCCCAGTGCATCAAGCCAGTTCGTTATTTCGCTGTCCGGCTGATGTTTTTCCAGAAGCGTCAAAATCTTGTTCAGTTTAATGGCCGTAAATCCAAGAAATATCTGTCCTTACTAAACAACATCTAGGTTTTGAATGTAACTTAACTGCACATAAGTTACATTCAAATCCTAGTCTTTGCTGGTTATTTTCCGTCTAACTCAGCTGCCCATTCTTTAAACCACTCGGAGGGTAATTCTAATTTCGAAAGGTCCGCTTTCATTAGTTTTTCATGGGAAGAAAAACCGTGGTCATACAAATCCCATTGACACTCAATATCTCGGGCAATTAAAAAGGTTAATTCATCCTGATCATCTAAATCTTCTTCTTCCCAAGCCATTGTTAAATTATCACACCACATGCAAAAATCAACTTGAGAAAATTGGTTTTCTTTCTTGCAAACTTCATCTAAAAGAGTCTTAAGATTTTCATATGAATACGGAAGATTGATGCTAGTGTTATTCCAATTCCACTCCATAAAGTAATCCTCCTCTTTTAGTACGGTTCATCAGCAGTGCAACTTTATGATTTTCATTTTTTACCAATAATAACTTGGCTTTGTTATTGAATCACAGAGCTTTGGAAGTACAATTTTGTTCAGAAATTAACCTTACTACGATATTCCTCTTTGTGCGTCCATTATTCGGGTTCAGTGTTTCGATTGTGTGGCTTTTCTTTAAAAATCACCTCACCATGTTCTATATGAAAGATCCCATCCGATTTCTTCAAGGAAATTATCGAATGGAGGAAGTTTTTTCTTCAATTTCCGGTTTGGCAGAAGAATCTCTTGCCGGAATTCCCCGAATAGGATGGGGTCTATTTCCGGGAATTCTTGATCCAGTCCAAGTTTACTTCTTTCATCAATAACGCCTAGAGAATCGACCGTATAGGCTGTCATGATTGGAAACTCTTGCTGAAGGATATGGAAATTAGAATAAAAAGCACGGATGTAGCCATGTAGCTCGAAATGAGGTTCAAATGGATTGTAATCACCTGAATATTTTCGTTCATGCTGCGGCATGAACGATTGGGCACTCCCAGTCTCCCAAACACCGACCATGATAGCAAAGGCCGCGACTGCTGCTCGCCGGGTTTCATCATTCGAATCCGTGAAATGAACGTCATATCGATCAAACTCGAATACCCACGCGCCGTGGAAATAGGTCGGTTCAAAGACTTTCAATACCGCCTCTACTTTTTCTACAATCGTTTTCCCATCTTCTGAGAGTTCAACTTCTTCAGGAACATTGGGAACAAGACTGCCCGCAATATTTTGAACATCCAGATTGCTTCCGACATAACGAATCACTCGTTGGTTCAAGAAGATTTCCTGATCTTCGGCAGAATCCAAAAGAGCATGTGTCATCCAACGCATCGCCTCTCCTGGGTTCCCCAAGTCGTACATGGTAAACGCATAGAAGGCTTTTAGAAGACCAACATCCCAAAACCGCAGCATCCCTTCCATTAAAATCTTTTCAGATTCCGTAAACTTGCCGAGCTGTCGGTACAATGAGCCGATTTGAACATAAGCATTTACCGCTTCCTTTTTGGGCAAACCAAGCTCGAGTGCCCGTTGGTATAAAGAAATTGCATCCTTTTCTTGTTTTAAAATATCGCAGCTCCATGCGCACTCATGATGCAGCATTGCATGTTCCGGATGCTGTAAAACAAGTTCCTTAAGAAGCTGATTTGACTCCAGCAGGTTACCATCCCGACGAAGTTCCAAAGCAGTTTTCAGCGATTCTTCCATTCGGCTCAATCCCTTCATCGTATCTGAGAACTTCTGTATATTATACACAATTCCCACTGTAATCTTAGCCGCTTACATTCGGTTTATAATTAACGTATATCTAAAAGTCTGTTTAATAGAAATTTAAATTGTGTGTTAACAAGTTTTCTTGATAACCATTAGTAAAAGTACACGATTACAGACAAAATGGAGAGAAGAGAGGCATTGATTAACCTCTCTTCTCTCCATTCGTCTATGAATTTTTTCCGGTAACGTCAGGATATGTGAACTTTCTTTCACCAATAGCATATCCATAGTTTCGATGTTTAATTTAAAAGAAAACCTTATCTTTACTCTCCCTCTAAATTAATGTACAGCTAAGAATAAATAAAGAAGTAAAAAAAGAGGCAAGCCTTCTCCTACTGACCTTAACCTTCAAGTTCTTAGACAATTAAGAGAACCTGTGGTGTTTTTATGTCCATGCTTCATTTAAAAGCTTTACACCTTCCTGGATTTCACCACAGGAAAGATTGCTGAAACCAAGTTTAATCATGGCTTCTGTGGGATGGTTTTTGATGAAATAGATGGAAGTCGGATACACTCTAACCCCATGCATGGAAGCACGCTTTATCAACCATTCTTCCGAACAATTTAGATGCACCTTCACTAAGACGTACAACCCCGACTGTTCCCCGATAATGGATAACTTTTGTTTAAAGTGTTTTGTTAATGCTGAAACCAGGCACTGCATTTTTCGCTTATACACAAGTCGCATGCGTTTAATATGGCGGTTCCATTCACCCTCTTCCATAAATTTGGCCATTGCCAGCTGGCTGAGGAGTGAAGCGGTACTCTCGAACTGAAGAAATTGATTTTTATAATGATTTACTAGGGACTGCGGCAGCACCATATAACTTAGGCGGATTCCCGGAAGAAAGGACTTCGAGAAATTCCCCAGGTAAATGACTCTCGTTGAATCAATGGAAGCCAGTGCTGGGAAGGGTTGTTGCGTATAGCGGAACTCGCTGTCATAATCATCTTCGATAATAAATCCATTTTTGCTGTTCGCCCAATGAATAAGCATCTGCCGCTGCTGAATGGACATGCTTACCCCTAATGGACTTTGATGGGACGGGGTTACATAAATTAAATTCGACTTCAATTCTTCCAAATGCGAAAAATTAGCCCCTGTCTCATAAACCGGTAATGTTTCAATCGTGAAACGATGAAAGCGAAACGCTTCCTTTGCCCCGTCATAACCCGGGTCTTCGATAATAATGCTCTTTCCCTTTTCCTTTAGGATTTTCCCTAGTTGAATCAACAGTTGTTGGGTACTACTGCCGATAACAATCGCACTTGGCTCTATTTTCACGCCGCGCGATTGGAATAAATAAGCGGCGATTTTCTCACGTAAACTCAATTCACCAAAGGGTTCCCCGTATTGAAAGCTCTCCTGCAATGTTAACACTTGATTGGATATTCTTCTCCAAGTTTTCAAGGGGAAATGGGTTTGATCCACGGCTCCTGCTTTGAAATCAATTTTGACTGGCGTTGCTGTCTCTTCCTGCTTTTTATTATGTGCAATGAAGGGGCTTTGAACTAAAATTGGCTCTAATTCATTTACAAAATACCCTTTTCTCCCTTCTCCGCGGACATAGCCTTCCGCTACAAGCTGCTCATAGGCCATCAAGGTCGTATTACGGCTGACTTGCAAGGACTCTGCCAATTGGCGAATGGAAGGCAATTGTTCATTTTCCTGTAGGTCCTCCTGTTCAACCAATACTTTAAATCGCTCGTATATCTGTTTGTATTTAGGAGAGTGACTGTCTAAAGCAAAAATGATATTTTTCATACTAAATCACCCCTGACATGTCTAAATTATTTTATTTGTACCTTTTTATATGTCACGTCTTATCTTACTATGGAGACTAACCGATAGCCATAAGCTTTAAAAGTAATTTGAAAAATATTCAGGGTGAGAATGTAGAGGGATGAGGGGATTCGATGGTAAGTATCGCAGAGTTGAGCGCATTTATTCTGGTTGTCTGCGGATTGTTTTTAATCCCGGGTCCTGCTGTCTTGTTGCTGATCACCCGATCGGCTCATCAAGGAACCAAAACAGGTTTTATAACCGGCCTAGGCATTGCAACGGGAGATTTTCTTCATGTGTTAGTAGCCGCTGTTGGAATCTCGGCTATTCTGTTGACTTCTCCTGCTGCTTTTACGATCATAAAAGTTGCCGGAGCAGCGTATTTGATCTATATGGGCATTCAGGCATTAGTGGTGAAAGCATCATCCATAAAAACAACTGATATTGTACAGGCGTCACTGCTTAAAGTCTACAGGCACGGCATATTAGTAGAAGCTTTGAATCCGAAAACAGCCCTTTTCTTTTTGGCTTTATTTCCGCAATTTGTCCATCCGGAGAGTGGATCAATCATCACGCAATTTTTACTGTTAGGGGTTATTTTTGTGGCCTTAACGGTTGGTTATACAACGATTTTAGCCGTCTTTACAGGAAGCATTGGGCATTTCATCAAACGTGGGAGTGGAATCAACAAGTGGGGCCAAAAAGCTTTGGGTTTGCTTTATATCGGTCTTGGCTTGCAAGTAGTTTTCCTGAATCCATAATCTTTTTATCAAAGTTAGTAGAACCTCTCCGAAATTTTTCAGAACATCAATTTCAGACAAAAAGGAGCATGCCATCATGTACATTCCAAAATATTATAAGGTGAACGATGTTGAAGAGATCCGCGAATTTGTTCAACTGAATTCCTTTGGAACGCTTGTCACAAATAGAAAAGGAAGACCCATTGCGACCCACTTGCCCTTGCAGTTAATAAAGGAAGACGAGGAGTACTATATAACCGGACATATGGCATACGGTAATCCGCAGTGGCGGACATTCGACACCTCTGAAGAAGTCTTGGTTATGTTCCAAGGTCCGCACGCTTACATCTCTTCCTCCTGGTATGAACAGGAAAATGTCCCAACCTGGAACTACCAGGCTGTTCATGTATATGGACCTGCCACCATTTTAGACGAAGAAGCATTGAAACAGGACCTGACAAAGCTGCTGGAAAAATACGAGAAACATCGTGAGAACCCGGTTCTTTGGGATAAACTCTCTACTTCTTTATTGGAAAAAGAAATAAAGGGGATTGTTGGATTTAAGATTAAGATAGGAGAAATTCAGGCTGCCTATAAAATGAGCCAGAACCGGAATGAATCGGATTATCGGAATATCGTTGAGCAATTACAACATGAGAAGAATCCTGATTCAAGTCAAATGGCGGAACTGATGAAAAAAAGATTATAGAGTTACCTGTAAGCCAATCTTAAAAATACAAAAAGCTATTGTTCTAAGAATAATCTTTTTCAGAGCAATAGCTTTTTTGTATTGTCCTGATAGATTGAAAGTAGAATTAATCGTAACTGTTAATCTCAGTTAGTTTATAACTTACAGTAGAACCGTTCGTAAAAGTACACCTTTACGAACGCTTCAAAACATCTGAAAATCGGCACAAAAAAACGTTCGTAAACGTGTAAAAACACTTTACGAACGTTCCCTTATTTGCATACACTTTTACGAACGGTTTTCGGTATAACTTACTGAGCCTTTAAAATTAATGTCGCCCCTTCAATATCCTCCATAATTTCGGTTTCATGGAATCTGCCTTCTGCCCAGTCATCCACTTGGTTGTGGAAGTAATCTGATTTCATATGTCCACTTAGTCCAGGCCCGACAATATGATAGGCACTTGATAAATCAGCAAGATCCGCCACAAAACGCCAGGAGGCTCCGTGATCGACTTCGCCTTCTGGTGTGGATGCTGCGGCCTGAACGGTAATGTTGGATCCCCCGATCGGTACAGGGCTCGGGTTAAGGAACTCGGCAAAAATTGCAGAGGCACCTGCAAGCGGATGCGGGAATGTCAATTGATGGTGGTCTCCCCATGCCCATTTGGCTGTGTCATTTCCCTGTTCTTCTTCAATTTCCGCAATTGCTGCCTCTAGTGAATCGACAAGCCATTTTTCGGCGCCGCCATATTCCGTAACCCAAACGCCTTCTTCCCCGGCAAATGCACTTCGCATCATTTCATCCGTAATGTGATTTTTGCCCGCCAGCATATCGAAAACGTCTTCTGGAAATTCATCTGCCAATAGCGTTTCCGGCAGCTGCTTCATCCATTTATGGAAAACCAGCGGTGCGGCCTGATCTTGACTGTCGACCTGATCCCACCCTTCAAGCATGGTGAGGACCTCATCGTATTCATTGGTTTCATTGCGCACAGTGGAAATCATATCCCCTAAAAACTCAGCTGCATATAAATTTTGCTGGTCCATCTGCAGCTCCATCATATCCTGCGCTGTCAGATCATCCGATGCTTCCAGCACTTCGGCAATCCTCTCGTAGCGATAGGGCTGCGCCCAAAAATCGGTGATGTGATAAGGGTAGGACTCATCAATCACTTCGTTGTTCGCTGTAGCAATAAACCCGCTTTCCGGATTGACCGCAGACGGCAATTCATCAAAAGGCACATAACCTTCCCAGCCGTATTCTGCAGAATCTCCCGGAACCGGCAACTGGCCGTCCCCGGATTTGCGGATTGGGATGCGGCCGTTCGCTTTATAAGCGATTGTGCCATCTGTAGAAGCAAAAACAAAGTTTTGGGCAGGAGCCTGGAAATCTTCCAGCGCCAGTTCAAACTCTTCCCAATTGGATGCTTTATTAAAGTTCAGAACGGCCTGCAGTTCGAGTGTCGGCTCCAGAGCGGTCCACTGCATCGAAAAGACAGCATCTGTTTCCTCTTCGTCGTACAGGACATTCGAAACGACAGGGCCATGCCTTGTTACTACCACTTCAAAATCTTCCGTTTCCCCGTCCTTTACTTTGATCGGTTCATCTCTGACTTCTGCCTGTTCCCACTGGCCTTCATACTGGAACTGTGTCGGATCTTCGGGATTGGGCGTTTCGATGTAAAGATCCTGAACGTCGGGGCCGACATTGGTGACGCCCCAGGCGATTTCCTCGTTATGCCCCAGAATGATCCCGGGAATGCCAGCAAAAATAACGCCGCTGACATTTTGTTCAGGCGACTCCAAATGCATTTGGTACCAGATCGACGGCGTGCTGAGTCCAAGATGCGGATCATCCGCTAGCAATGGTTTTCCGCTTGCCGTTTTGTCTCCTGACACCACCCAGTTGTTGCTGCCGTTAAATTCAGGCGGAATAACCGAAGCATCGAATTCCCCAGCTACCTGGACTGGCTGCTCCTTGTTTGCTGCCAAAATCGCCGGTGCAATTTCCGGGTAAGAGATAAACAGCTCACGGGCTTTGTCTTCCGGGAATTCATTCAATGCCCAGTGGCGGACTGCAAGTGTATTCCAGTGGCCGCCGAGGTCATAGGCCATGAACTTGCCGATTGTCAGTGAGTCGACAGGTGTCCACTCCTCCGGCTCATAGCCAAGCAAGGCAAACTCAAAGCTTAACTTGCCATTGGCTTTTGCCTCTTCCATATAGGCGTTAACCCCTTCTGCATACCACTCTAAAACCTGTTTGGCTTCTGCGTCATAGCCATCCCATGATTTTTCCGCAGCATCCCCCAAACTGAAGGTCCGGAAAAACTTATCGGTATCGACTGCATCTGCGCCGATCACCTCTGCCAATTGGCCGCTAGCCTGTCTGCGGGACAGGTCCATCTGGAACATCCGGTCCTGTGCCTGGACATATCCCTGTGCCCGGTAGAGATCAGCATCTGTCTCTGCCTGGATATGCGGCACGCCAATAACATCACGGATGACCGACACATCGCTGTCGAGTATCGCGACTGCCGCTTCGCCTTCAATAACCGGCTTGGACTTCCCTATGTAAACGTTTACAAAAATGAGTGCCGCTGCCGCAACTGCGACAAGAACGCCCAGAACAACCAAAAGCCATTTTAGCCACCTTCTGCTTTTCACTTTCTCCCCCATTGCCTTGCCCCCTTCTTCTTATGATGTTTCATTCGACTGACGAAGGATAAATCCCTTTTTTTAAAAGCACAAAATCGTATACGCCAATTCAGTTCTCCACAAAAAAAGATGCCCCGGCTAAGGGACATCTTTTGGAATCAAACTTGATCTTCTCCGACAATTTTCACTTCCAGCTCTAAATCAATACCGAACTTCTCTTGCACAGCCGCTTTGACCATTTCAATCGTTTTGATATAGTCATTGGCCGATGCATTGTTTTTATTCACAATAAAACCGGCGTGCTTCGTAGAGACTTCTGCTCCGCCAAAGCCCCGCCCCTGAAGGCCGCTGTCCTGAATCAGTTTTCCGGCGAAATTGCCGGGTGGACGTTTGAAAACACTGCCTGCAGAAGGAAATTCCAGCGGTTGTTTCGTTTCCCGCTGATACGTCAATTCAGTCATCTTGGCATCGATAACCGTTTGCTTGCCGATTTCCAGCTCGAATTCGGCCGACAAGACATAAAATCCTTTTTTCGTGATGATGCTCTTCCGGTAGTCAAGCTCCAAATCTTCTTTGGATAAGACCAGCTTCTCGCCTTCTTTAGAGAGAACAGTCGCTTGAATAATAACATCTTTTATTTCTCCACCGTAAGCTCCTGCATTCATCGCCATGGCACCGCCGATGGATCCCGGAATGCCGCAAGCAAATTCAAAACCGGTCAGTTGGTTGGCTGCCGCAACTTTTGATACCTTTTTGATGTTCGCTCCACCCTGGGCATAAACTCTTGTACCCTCTATGCGGATCGCCTGCAGACTTTTTAAAGTCAGGACAATTCCACGAAATCCTCCGTCCCGGACGACCATATTTGATCCGTTTCCGAGAAGCAGCAAAGGAATGTTATTTGTGTATGCATATTTTACTGCAAAAGCAGTTTCATCTTCAGTTGTCGGTGACACAAAAATATCAGCCGGCCCACCCATTTTAGTTAATGTATGAAGGTGTAGCGGTTCATCCATTTTGACGTGATCATCTGTCAAAAAATCGCGTAAATCCGTCAACCATTGTTCTTTCGTCATCTAAAGCAAATCCCTTCTAAACTTATAGCTTCTACTAGTATCCAATTTTCATCCCGATTTGACAAGCAATATAGCAAGGTTCAGGCCAAAAGTCCAATAAAATAATGTCTCGAATTCGAGAATTATTAATTAATAACTATTGACTTTGAGATTTATTGGCGTTATATTTAATTCAGAACAATATTTCTAGGAGGAATTTAACATGAAAAAATGGACAGTAGACACAGCACACTCAGAAATCGGATTTTCTGTAAAACACATGATGATCTCGAAAGTAAAAGGCTCTTTTACATCTTATGAAGCAGTCGTTGAAGCAAACGAAGAAAATCTTCAAGGCGCGTTGATCGACTTTAAAATTGACGTAGCAAGCATCAACACTAACAACACAGACCGCGACAACCACTTGCGCTCTGCTGATTTCTTTGATGCTGAGCAATTCCCATACATCACATTCAAAGCCAATGACATTGTTAAGAACGATGGCGAATACGAATTGACTGGCGACCTTACGATGAAAGGCGTTACGCGCCCGGCTACTTTCGAAGTAGAATACGGCGGCAAAGGCACGAACCCATGGGGCGTTGAAGTAGTGGCGTTCAATGTAGAAGGCAAAGTAAACCGCAAAGATTTCGGCCTTACTTGGAACCAAGCACTTGAAACAGGCGGCGTAATGGTCGGCGAAGATATCAAAATCACATTGGAATTAGAAGGCAACCCAGCATAATAAAGAGACATTCAAAAAGCAGTGCGAGGAAAATTCCTCGCACTGCTTTTTTTTAGTTTTATACGGTCTCTTTTGGGCAAATGCCACTCTGGCTGTGCGGCAAAGTACGCCGCTTCGCCAGCGCGTCTTATGCCTGGCAGAGCTATACGGGCGCTTTCGCTTTTCAGTATTCCTATTCTATTTTCTTCAGCGGCTTAACCGCTGGCCCATTCAATACATCTCCTGTATAGGAGAAGCGGGAGCCGTGGCAAGGGCAGTCCCAAGAACGCTCGGCGTCATTCCAGTTGACTTCGCATCCCATATGGGTGCATGCCGTATCCACAAGATGGACTTGGCCGTATTCGTCCCGGTAGCCGCCAGCCTTTTTCTTGCCGACTTTAACCAGCGAGCCTTCGTCTTTGCCAAGGTCCTCAACGGTTTTGGAAGCTCTTTTCAGTTTCCCTTTGACCAACTCTTTCGCAACCGAAGCGTTGTCTTTCGCAAAACTCGCAACATCCACCGCTTTCATTTTAGGCCGGGTTGGACTGAAAACAGGTGCGTAGTGATTTTCCTTGCCCAGAATTTGATCAGTTAGTAGCATGCCAGCCAATGCGCCGTTTGACATTCCCCATTTGTGGAAACCGGTCGCCACCAGGATCTTGTCATACCCCGCGGTGATGGTGCCGATATAAGGAATCTGGTCGAGCGTTGTCATATCCTGTGCTGACCAGCGGTACGGAATCTCCTGGATGCCGAAATGCTCTTCGCCAAACTTCTCAAGATTGTGGTAATGTTCCATTGTCTCGCTCGAACTTTTTCCGGTTGCATGGCCGTCACCGCCAATCAGCAGCAGCTTCTCCCCATTGTCTCCCGGCACATAGCGCAGGGAACGGGACGGCATATCACCGCTGATATACATATCATTCGGAATCTTGCCATTCACTTTGGCTACAATGGCATACGAGCGTTTGACCGATAAGCGCGAAAAGTACATACCGTCAAAATCATTGAATGGATAGTGCGTAGCTACAATGACTTGGTTGCACGACAAATGCGACAGGTTTTCAGTTTGAATAACCGGATCGTTTTTGCTCAGAATCTTCACGGCACGGGTCTGCTCATAAATTTTGCCGCCCAGCCGTTCAATTTCTTTCACCAATCCCGCCAAAAATTTCACTGGATGGAATTGGGCCTGGCCGCGCATGACCACCGCTTCTTTTACTTGAAACGGCAACTCTACTTCGTCTTTTGCCAGCTCGCCGTCGATACCCAGCTGTTCGTAAGCTTCTGCCTCTTTCTCAACCAGCTTCGCTCCTGCAGCTGTATTGGCATAGACGAATGCATTGTGATGAGAAAAATCACAGTCGATGTCAAGTTCATTGGCAGTGTCTTCAATGAATTTCAAGCCGTCCATGTTTGCCTGGTAATACAGTTTTGCTTTTTCCTCGCCCACCAGCTTGACCAAAGGATAATAAAAAAGCCCATGCTGTGCCGTTATTTTCGCGGTTGTATTGCCTGTTACCCCATCAACCAGTTTCCCAGCATCGATTAAGGTTACTTTCCTGCCGGCTTTCGCTAGTAGATAAGCACTGATAATACCGACCATGCCCCCGCCAACAACTGCAATATCTGTAGATTCGTTTGCCTGTAAAGCAGGATAACTTGGAATATCCTTGTATTCTCTCCAATATGACTTCTGCTCTCCTGGAACTCGACTCACGTTATCACTCTGCACCATGCCATTCCTCCTCATATAAGCTTTTAATAAATGTCTACCCCTATTGAAAAATCTTAATCAAATTATTGGATCCTCAACTTCCCAATTATTTGGATATACTGTCCAACTCGAATGAAATACTGTCCAACTTTCAAGAATACTGTCGGCCATTGCTAGTTTACTGTCCACCTGGCAGATTTACTGTCCAACAGAAAAAAAGGACCGCCCTTTAAGGGCAGTCCTTCATCCGAAAATTTATGCGTTTACTTTTACTAATGAATTTGCAGATTGCTCTACGCGCTTCATGCCTTCAGCAACGATTTCTTCCGCGCGATCCGGATACATATTGTGTCCTTCGATGATTACTTCTTCGATGTCAGTAATACCGAAGAAATCCATGATCAAACGGATATAGTTAACGCTCATTTCAGCAGGAGCCATTTCAGGTGTTGAATAAACTCCGCCGCGCGCATTCAAGATAATGACTTTTTTCTCAGGCACTAGACCGACCGGGCCTTCAGCTGTGTATTTGAATGTAACGCCTGCACGGTAAACGTAATCGATAAACGTCTGCAATGGTGCAGGAATTGTTTTGTTCCATAATGGGAACGCAAATACAACGACATCCGCATCCATGAATGCATCCATAGCTTTGTTGGCAGCAGTCAAAATGCGTTGCTCCAACTCTGTCATTTCTTCAGCTTGTGCCGATTTTTGCATTGCATTGAAGAAATCCTGGCCGAAATACGGCATATCTTCTTTGAATACGTCGAATGTATGAACATCTAGTTCTGTGCCCATTCCGATTGAATCCATAAATACCTCGTACATTTTGCTTGAAACCCCTTCAGATGCAGGGCGGTTATTTGCTTTTACTACTAAAACATTTGTCATTAGGTTAAAACTCCTTCTGTAATTATATTAAAATTATTTATCTCAAATTAAAAGCACTTTCTCATCTTAAGAAAAAGCAGAGTAAAAGTCAATTACTCTGCCTCAGGCTTAAAGTCCGTCACATGAATCCCCTGTACAATAGCTGGTTTTCTTTTTGCCCATCGGCTTAAGCTTTGGGCGAATTCCTTCTTCTTCAGCAATTTGTTCAAGTGACTCAACAAATGCTTCCAATGGCTGGGCACCTGAAATCGCATATTTGCGGTTAATGACAAAAAACGGTACGCCTTGTACGCCGATTTGGCCGGCTTCAGCAATATCAAGCTGGACCTCAGCCATGAATTGATCGGATTCCAGCACTTGTTCCGCCTCATTACTTGATAGTCCAACCGCTTCCACAATATTCAGTAAAACCCTGTGATTGCTGACGTTTTTTGCTTCAACAAAATACTGATGCATAAGCTGTTCAGTCAGTTCTGCATCTTTGTCCTTGGTTTCAGCCCATTTAGCTAAACGATGGGCCGCCAATGTATTGGCTTCCATCATGTTATCGAAATCATATTCCAAACCAACAGAACGGGCATGCTGCGCCACTCCCTCAGTCATTTCTTTTGCTTGTTCCATAGTTTTCCCAAATTTTTTCGCCAGACTCTCATAAGTCGAAACAACAGAATCGGTCGGAGTATTCGGATCCAGCTGATAAGCTTTAAATGAAACCTCCGCCTGGCTTTCAAAACCTGATTGAACCAACGCCTTTTCCAAAGTCCGCTTGCCTATATAGCAGAATGGGCATACATAATCTGACCAAACTTCAATTTTCATAGTTATCCACCTCGCCATTAACTATAGCAACGAAAACAACAGCGCTCAATTTTTTTGCCTGTGAAAAGAAAAGCTGAGGCGCCTGTCCTGAATCGACGGGCTTAAGGCATACCGGCGAAGTGGCGTTTTTTGCCACACAGCCGGGATGACTTAAGACCCCGAGATTCAAGGCGCCAAAGCTGGACAATAAGAAAAGCGGAGGCGATCGAGCTAGACCTGACGGGCATAAGACGCGTTGGCTGTGCGGCATCTTTTCAGCCGCATAGCCAGCGTGGCTTATGACCCCGAAGGTCTGATCGCCAAAGCTGGACAACCAGAAAAGCGCAGGCGCCCATGTAGCTCTGACAGGCATAAGGCAGACCAGCAGAGTGGCGTTCTTTGCCACGCCGCTGGGTTGGCTTATGACCCAAAGAGCTGGGCGCCGGAGTCTGGACAACAAGAAAAGCGCAGGCGCCTGTCCTGAATCGACGGGCTTAAGGCAAGCCATTAAACCATAAAAAAACTGACTCCCCATAGGGAATCAGTTTAATGCTTCTGTAATGACAGGAACAATTTGTTTTTTGCGTGATACAACACCCGGCAGCAAGACGCGGTTGTTGACTACACTAGATTTAAAGGCGCCTTCGATAATGCCTGCTCTTTCGCCAAGAACAATGGCGACTGAGTTATTGTTGAGAATATCCGTAACAGCAAACACAAAGAGATCTAAGCCTTTGGCAGCGATGGCGTTTGCCATCAACACTTCAAGCTCTTTTTGACGGACCATGACTTCTTCCACATCAATGGCATTGACTTGAGCAACTTCAAATCGGCGGTCGCCGGCTTCAAATTCCTTGGAGTCCAATGAAATTAAATCCTCTAATGTTTTATTGCTTAAATCAGCTCCCGCTTTCAATAAGTCGAGGCCATACTTTTGCACATCAATGTTAGCGATGTTTGCCAGTTCTTTGGCTGCTTCAACATCTTGCGGCGTACAGGTTGGCGATTTGAAAAGAAGTGTATCCGAAATAATGGCCGAAAGCATCAAGCCAGCGATATTCATCGGCACTTCCACGCCGTTTTCTTTAAATAGTTTCAAAATGATGGTCGTCGTGCAGCCAACCGGCTCCGCACGGAAAAAAAGTGGATCTGTGGTTTCAAAGTTGGCAATCCGGTGGTGGTCCACCACTTCAATCACCTGAACTTCATTGAGGTCTTCTGCACTTTGCTGGCGTTCATTGTGATCCACCAAAATTACCTGTGAAGCTTCCTTAGCGACCTGGTTCACCAGGCGCGGCTGATCGAACTCGAAGGTTTTCAATGCGAATAACGTTTCGTTGTTTACTTCCCCTAAGCGAATCGGTTCAGCAACCATGCCCATTTCATTTTTTAAATAAGCGTATGAAATGGCCGAACAAATGGAGTCGGTGTCCGGATTTTTATGACCCAATACTAAAACATTTGACATCAATAATAGCCTCCTGGAAAACTTAGTTTCTGTGCTTATTCTAACATAAGTACAGCAATTGAAAAAATCGAACTGCTAAACAATAAAAAATAAACCTAAAAGAGTATAAAGTTTATAGAATTATCTGTATTTTATAAATTCGTTGTGTACTTTAGCACATGCTAATGGTATAATATGACTAACTAATTCAAAGTTAGGTGGAAGGAAGAGATGCCTGTGACTATTTTACTGGAAAAGAAATACATTCCTCTGGCCGATTATTTCTCCGGAGCGACGAATCCCTCAATAAAGCTAACATTTTCAGAGATCGAACAAATTATGGGACAGAATTTGCCCAATGCCGCCTACTTAAATAAAAGCTGGTGGAAAAAGACAAAAGCGCCGGCAAAGCACTTTCATGCCTGGGTAGACGCTGGTTACTTTGTCAGCGATGTTGAACCTGACCGCTTTGTGGTTTTTGAAAGGATCGATCTTTCAAATGGCAGCGGCTCAGGCCAAGATGAAGAAGATCAGGACATCCTGCTGATCCGAACTGCTGAGCACGGAGATGCACGCTCTCTCGCTGCTTTGCAGAAAACAGTGGAATCCGAGTCCGAGTTCATGCTGTATGCTAAAGATGAACGGACACAATCCACTCAAAAAGTCCGTAAACAAATCATTGAATGGAAACAAAGCGGCCATTCGACTATCATCATCGCTATCCTTAACGGTCAGCATGTCGGCTTTTTGATGATTATGGGCAACGATGCTAAACGAGCTGCACATAGGGCTACTATCGATTTAGGCCTTCAAAAAGAAGCGCAAGGCAAAGGAATTGCCAAATCATTGCTTGATAAAGCAGTTGAATGGTCTAAGGATAAAGGCATCAGCCGGCTTGAACTGTCGGTCGTCGAAGAAAACACACCGGCACGCAAACTGTATGAAAAAGCCGGTTTTGAATCTGAAGGCATCCGCCAAAAATCCATGATGATAAACGGCAAACCACATAACGAAATTTATTTAGCGAAGTTTTTGGATTAGAAAAAAGGAGTGTGCCTCGGCATACTCCTTTTTCAATGGATTTAATTTTCGGAAAGCCATGCGACTCAACATTTTCTCCAAAACAAAACCCGAACCAGCCTAGCTGATTCGGGCTTTATTTTTATTAAGCTAATTTTTCCAACAAACGCAAGGATTCGCGATTGAACGCCGGAAGGTCATCCGGCTGGCGGCTCGTAACCAGTTGGTCCTGGCACACCGCCACTTCTTCATCGACTACAGTAGCTCCTGCATATTCCATATCGACTTGAATCGATTTAAAGCCTGTCGCTTTACGGCCTTCCAGCGCTTTGGCCGTTATCAATAATTGAGGTCCATGACAAATTGCAAAGACCGGTTTTTTCGCATCCATGAACGCTTTTGTAAATGCTACAAAACGATCATCCGCACGTAATTGGTCTGGAGAAAATCCGCCTGGCAAGAATAGTGCATCATAATCATCCGGGCTGACATCGTCAATGCCTTTATCTATGGTGACAACAGCTTCGCCTTGTTTGCCCGTTACTTCTTTGCCCGCTTCTTTTTCGATAGTGAAGACTTCGTGACCCGCATCATTAAACGCTTTCGACGGATCTGTATATTCCACATCTTCGAACATGTCTGTAATTAAAGTTGCGATTTTTGCCACTTTCTACCACTCCTTCTGTTTAATCATTCTCTTTCAGTATTCCACCAAAAGATGACATTAAACACAGAACTAGCGAAATTTCGAGACAAAGGGATTTTCTGTCTCCCAAAAACGATATGGATAGTCGACCGCTTCAAGCGAATTCCCAATCCCGACTCTCGGTCCGACCGATACGGCATGAACGGGATCTCCTTGCGCAATATAAAGCGGCTTCTCAGAAAAATGGCTGCCATAGTGATCCATGGTGATGGCCATTGCCTTGGTCAGTTTTCCAGGTCCACTGGTCCAATTCTTCATCGGCATATGCTTGCCGCGCCGTTCCGCCATCAGCTCTATGCCTTCTACCGGTTCAACTGCACGAATCAAAATCGCCCGTGGAGTATCTACTGGTCCGCTGACGACATTGATCAATGTATGGGTGTGCATTTGGTAGGTATAAACGAGCCCGGGTTTGCCGAACATGATTTCAGTGCGTTTGGTGCGCCGGTTGCCAAAACTATGGGCAGCCCGATCTTCCGCACCCATGTAAGCTTCAGTTTCCACGATGCGCCCCGCAACAATGCCTTCCGGCAATTCATGAACCAGGATTTGGCCAAGCAATTTCCGGGATAGCTCCAATGTCGGAGCATGGAAAAATTCAGCAGTGACTGGTGTAAACATAACATCTCCTCCTATCGGCATTATACCGAATGGGTGGCAGTCACCGCATTGATAAGCGGTTCGATTTCCTGGATTCTATTATCGTTGAAAGCTTCCACAATGGCACTTCCGACAATAAAGCCGTCTACATCATCACGCAGCATGTCGACGTGGCTGCTTTTTGAAATTCCAAATCCAGCGTAAACCGGAACCGGGCTTTTCTCCCGGACTTTGCGCATAAAGGCTTTAACATCTTCCGACATTTCATCGCGTGATCCGGTTATGCCTTTGACCGTTACTGCATAGACAAACCCTTCCGCTCCGCTGAGAATATCAGCCAGCCGCACATCGGTCGTCGTCAAGGTCACCAGCTGGATCAATTTGATGCCCTCTTTATCTGTATGGGGCTGCACCAATTCTTTATGTTCATAAGGAAGATCCGGGATAATGACAGCCGAAACTCCAGCCTTGCTGCATTCAGATGCAAAACGTTCCACGCCAAATTTCAGCACCGGGTTCAGATAAGTCATAATCAGCAGTGGAATTTCAACCTGGAAAGTCCAGCTTTTCATTTCTTCCAGCACTTTCTGCAGTGTGACGCCGTGTTTCAAGGCACGGTTGCCTGCCGCTTCGATCGTCGGTCCGTCCGCTACCGGGTCAGAGAATGGGATGCCGATTTCAATGGCCGTTACTCCCGCTCCCTGTAAATACTGCACTTGCTCTTTCAAACGGCCAAGGCCGCCATCGCCTGCCATGATGTAGGCGACAAACGCCTTATTTCCTGAATTCTTCAGCTGTTCCAGTCGTTTCATGACAGTCCCTCCAGTTTTTCAGCATACGTCGCCATATCCTTGTCGCCGCGTCCTGATACGCAAATCACCAGAATCTGATCGGCAGTCATCGTCTTGGCTTGCTTTTCAGCTTCTGCAATTGCATGTGCCGATTCAAGCGCAGGAATGATTCCTTCAAGGCGGGACATGCTGATGACCGCATCAAGCGCTTCTTTATCTGTAATCGAACGGTATTCGACACGGCCGATATCCGCTAAATAAGCATGTTCCGGCCCAATTCCCGGGTAATCGAGTCCCGCAGAAATAGAGTGCGCTTCCTGTACCTGCCCCGCATCGTCCTGAAGCAATTTCATCATAGCGCCGTGGAGTACGCCTTCTGTCCCTTTTGTTAAAGTCGCAGCATGCCTGTCCGTATCAACACCTTGACCGGCTGCTTCAACGCCAATCAGCTGAACGTCTTTATCTTTAATGAATGGATAAAACATGCCGATCGCATTGCTGCCGCCGCCTACGCATGCCAAAATGGCATCAGGCAAACGACCTTCTTTTTCCAAAATTTGACGCTTTGTTTCATCGCCGATGACGCTTTGGAAATCGCGGACCATCGTCGGGAATGGATGCGGCCCAAGAGCCGAACCGATCAGGTAATGCGTATCTTCTACATTCGAAACCCAGTAGCGAAGGGCTTCATTGACCGCATCTTTTAAAGTTGCACTGCCTTTTGTAACACTTTCAACACGCGCTCCCAACAGCTTCATGCGAAAAACATTCAGTTGTTGGCGTTTGATGTCTTCTTCTCCCATGAAAATAACGCATTCCAAATCAAAAAGTGCACAGATCGTCGCTGTCGCTACACCATGCTGGCCCGCTCCAGTTTCTGCTACAATTTTTCGTTTGCCCATGCGCATGGCAAGCAAGGCTTGGCCAATTGCATTATTCACTTTATGGGCGCCGGTATGATTCAAGTCTTCGCGCTTCAAGTAGATTTTTGGTCCACCCAATGATTCTGTCATGCGTTGCGCAAACGTCAGCGGCTGTTCGCGGCCAACATACTCGGATAAATAATGGTGGTATTCTTTTTGGAATTCAGGATCTTCTTTTACCTCGTTATAGGCATCTTCCAATTCTTTGACGGCTTTCATCAAGGTTTCCGGTACAAATTGTCCGCCGTATTTGCCGAAAAATCCAACCTTCTCTATTGTTTGTTCCATCGAATCATCCTTTACTTGTTTTATGAATTCCTGTATTTTTGCCGTGTCTTTGCGGCCGTCTGTTTCGACGCCACTTGAAACATCGACCATATAAGGTGTTGTTTGCGTGATGGCTGCATGAACATTTTCCGGCTTCAAGCCCCCTGCTACAATTAGGCGGGATGGATCAATATCGGCTCCATCGAGCAGGGACCAATCGAACACTTTGCCGCTGCCTCCACGATAATCGGTACCGGGAGCATCTACCAAAACATAATCAGCAATGGATTTCTTCAATTGATCTGTATCTTCTTTCCTACGGATGGAAAACGCCTGGATAACCGGGACTTGAATCGCTCCGACCAGCTCGTCCGGCTCATCGCCGTGCAATTGGACCATCGTCAACGGTACTCGTGCAATGGCGTCTTCGATTTCTTCTAAAGAAGCATTAACAAATACACCAATTTTATCGGTATCTACCGGAATGTGTTTGGCCAGTTCAGTCGCCTGTTCAATCGTCACCTGGCGTTTGCTTGGAGCAAACACAAAACCGATAGCATCTGCCCGCTCTGCCGCTTTGACATGCTGTTCTTCTTTCAAACCACAGATTTTTACTTTGGTCATCGGATTGCCTCCTCACTTGTCGCCTGGCGAATCCAATTGCCCGGATCTTCAGACCGCATCAATGCCTCGCCCACCAAAATTCCTGAAGCGCCGCTGGCAAAAGCGAACTTCGCATCTTCTTTTGTATTCATCCCACTCTCACTGATCAGCACCCGTTCGCCGTCAAATGGAAATTTCTCTGCCAATTGCGCGGTCCGTTCAACCGATACATCAAACGTCTTTAAGTTGCGGTTATTGACGCCGATCAGCTTAGCATCCAGCTCTAAGGCTGTATACAGTTCTTCTTCGTCGTGGACTTCCACCAAAACTTCAAGTCCTTTAGAAATGGCATATTGGTAAAGACTATGCAGCTTCTGCTTTTCGAGTGCCGCCACGATCAATAAGATGATGGTGCCTCCAGCGTGTTGTGCTCGGTCAATCTGAATTTCGCTGACCATAAAGTCTTTGCATAAAACAGGAATCGACACTGCTTCTGCTACTTTGCGCAGGTCATCAATCGATCCTTTAAAGTAAGTTTCATCAGTGAGAACTGAAATGGCGGCTGCTCCCGCTGCTTCGTATTTTTTCGCCTGTGCCACAACATCCACTCTTGTCTGGATATCCCCTTTAGACGGGGAAGCGCGCTTTATTTCTGAAATCACGCCGTTTTTTTCCTGCAGATGCTGCAGCAGCTTTGATTTTTCCGGGAAAGCGATGGCGCTTGGCTCCACCGGTTTATAAGTTTTTATTTCTTCATATTTAGTGGCAATAATTTTATCCAATATGGTCATACAAATACCTCCGCTGCTAACCGGTGCAAGTCGAAGACGCGCGCGGTTTCGCCTGATTTGATTGATGCTTTTGCCTGCTGCACACCTTCCGCAACGGTTTTAGCCTTGCCACTGACATACAGGACGGTTCCCGCATTCAGTGCCACTGTATCCAAATAGGGACTGTCGGTTCCTGATAAGACGTCCATAAAGATTTCAGCGTTGCGCTCCGGGTCTCCTCCTCGAATCGCTTCGATTGGGGCAACTTCCAAACCGACTTCATTCGGATGGATCGTCATTTTGCGCTTGCCCTGTTCATCGAAAACAATCAGTTCATTAGTGCCGGCAAGCGACAATTCGTCCAATCCACCTGCCCCGTGAACCAATGCTCCTTTTTTTCTGCCTAGCCGAATGAGCGCATCGGCCATCGGCTCCAGCATGTCGAGACGGTAAACACCGGTCATTTGAACCGTGATCGGCAATGGATTTGCCAAAGGCCCAACCAAGTTAAAGATAGTCGGAGTGCCAATTTCTTTGCGGATTCGGCGCAAGCCGCCAAGTGCCGGGTGGATAGCGGGTGCAAATAAAAGCGCAATCCCAGTCTGATCCAGCATCGCTGGAATTGAGGCAATATCCGATTTTGTCGAAATGCCCAATGCTTCCAATACATCGGAACTGCCAGTCTTGCTGGAAACACTGCGATTGCCATGCTTGGCAACAGTCAATCCACAGCCAGCCAAGACAAAAGCCGTCAATGTGCTGATGTTGAAACTGTAGGAACGGTCTCCGCCAGTTCCGCAAACATCAACCAGTTCCCCCTCTACCTCCGGAAGTTTGACCGCTTTTTCGCGCATCGCTTTGACCAATCCGACCAATTCATCAGCCGTTTCGCCTTTTCCGTGCAAATCGGATAAAAAACTTTTCACATGCTGCTCATCTATTGTACCGTCCAGAATTTCCAACGATTTTTCATACATCAATTGTTCACTCATATTCTCTGCTCTGCTCATCCTAATCTCTCCTCATCATGATTTTGAATGCAAAAATCCCCGCAACCAGATAATTAATCTGATTGCGGGGACGGGTTAAAACCGCGGTACCACCACGCATTAATGCAATAAATTTCTGCACTCACTTAAACAGGCTCTTCGCCTTTCCCTTTAACGCAGGGCTTACGTCTCCCTTACTCGCTTCCGCTTTCAGGACAGCTCTCCTAAGTCCATTCGCGCAGTTCACCCAATCAGCTTCCACCAGCCGCTGACTCTCTAAATGGATCTCCCTGCCTACTCGTCTCAATCCTCGATTTATACACTCTTCTATTCTAGTCTTCTCTAGGCTCTTCTCTCAAAAGGACTTGCTTCTCGTACAACAAGTTGACCCTTATCTTAAAAGGTTTTGTTTATTCTGTCAAGTAAAAGAAAAGCGGAGGCGCCCGTGGAGGTCCGACGGGCATAAGACGCTCCGGCGAAACGGTGTTTCTTCAGCCGTACAGCTGGAGTGACTTATGACCCTAGGACCTGGGCGCTGGAGTCTGGACAATGAAGAAATGCGGAGGAAGTCGTGTAGCCCGACAAAGAAAAACGCAAGCACCCATTTCCCTCTGGCACCTGCGTTTGAACAAATATTAATCACTGATAATAGCCATCCAGTTCTTTTCGCAAAGCTGCTTTGAGGAATTTCCCGACGGAAGTTTTCGGCACTTCTTTCAAAAAGACCACATCGTCCGGAACCCACCATTTGGCGAATTGGCTCTCCAGATAGGTCAGCAATTCCGCTTTCATCGCCTCATCTTCAGCATGCCCTTCTTTTAGGACGACACAGGCAAGGGGCCGTTCAAGCCACTTTTCATGAGGGATTGCGACAACTGCTGCTTCGAAAACGGCGCCATGGGTCATCAGCGCATTTTCCAGATCAACCGAGGAAATCCATTCGCCGCCGCTCTTGATCAAGTCTTTTGTTCGGTCCGTCAACTTGATATAGCCGTCCGGCTCAATGACGGCAATGTCACCCGTATAAAGCCAGCCGTCTTTAAAAGCGTCTTCGGTCCGTTCGTCCTTATAATATTCATTGGCGATCCATGCACCTTTGACATTCAGTTCGCCCATCGTTTCGCCGTCCCAAGGAGCCTCACCGTTTTCGTTGACGATTCGCACTTCCAGCCCCGGCATCGGCAATCCTGCCATTGACCGGCGTTCGATGCGCTCATCCATCGTCATATCGGCCATTGCAGACGTTGTAATAGCCAAACTGACAAGCGGTGAAGTTTCCGTCATGCCATATCCGGTCACAAACGGCACAGCGTATTTTTCTTCAAATGCCCGGATCAACCCTTTCGGCGAAGCTGATCCGCCGCAGATGATCATCCGCAGCGTTTCAATGTTGCGCGGGTTGGCTTCCAGCTCTTTGAGAACGCCCAGCCAGATAGTCGGGACACCGGCAGTCAACGTAACTTTTTCCGATTCGATCAAATCCAGCAGCATGCCAGGAGCAAACCCTGGTCCCGGCAATACTTGCGTAGTGCCGAACAGGACACTTGCAAACGGCAGCCCCCATGCATTGGCATGGAACATCGGGACGATGGATAATGCAATATCGCGTTCAGACAAGCCCATTGCATCGGACATGCCGAGTGCATAACTGTGCAGCACCAATCCCCGGTGTGTGTAGACGACGCCTTTCGGATTGCCGGTCGTCGCCGATGTGTAGCACATGCCAGCCGGCGTATTTTCGTCCAGATCTTCCGGGAATTCAAAACTGCCATCCTCTGCCGCCAGCAATTCTTCATACGAGTAAACATTTTCAAGCGACGTGTCCGGCAAATCCATCCCGTCTTTCATGACAACAAAATGCTTGACCGATTTCAGCATCGGCGCCAGTTTTTCAATCAACGGGAACAAGTCGTGGTCGACCAACAAGATTTCATCTTCGGCATGGTTGATGACGTAGGCAATATGCTCTGGTGACAGGCGGATATTAATCATATGAAGAATGGCACCCGCTCCCGGCACCCCAAAATACAGTTCCAGGTGGCGGTGATGATTCCAGGCAAAACTTCCGACTTTCGTACCGTGCTTCATACCGATTTTGCTTAAAGCAGCAGCCAATTTGCGTGTGCGTACCGCAAACTCTTTATAGGAAATACGGTGAATCATATTTTCTCCGGTTCGTGAAACAATCAATTTTTCCGGAAAGTAGCGCTCTGCTCTTTTTACGAAAGATGATAATAATAACGGCGAATCCATCATGTCACATCTGACTCCTTTTTCGTTTTATTTCGCTCAATGAAAAACGGGTGCTTGTGCCGCTCATGAGCCTTTAATACAGGCGCGAGGCAGGCATCCACTTGGAGCGAAGCCCCGTACCATTCCTGCCAGTCTTTTGATTTGAAAAATGCTGCGACTTCCTGGTGTTCTGGACTTCCCAATGGCTTTTCTCCCCACTTTACCCAATCCGGCCGGTGGGCAAAGTGGCAAAAAACCTGCCAAAACTTGTCTTCTAATGCCCCTAAAGTTATGTAGCGCCCGTCTTTTGTTTCGTAAATGGCGTAGCTGATCCGGGCGCCGCCGATTTCCGGGATGCCGCTATCTGAAACACCGGCTTCGTGGTAGATGTCATGATTGCCGAGAAATTCCGCCATGACTTCAGCCAAAGCAATATCCAAGTATTGCCCCTTTCCAGTGCGGAACTTTTTCAATAGCGCAGCAAGCAGCTGTTCTGAAGCGATCAAACCTCCAGTAAAATCAGCGAAGGTATTCGTTGGATGAATGGGCCTGCCAGAATCATCGCTTAATTGCTCCAAGGCACCTGACAAAGCCATATAGTTCAAGTCATGGCTTCCCAATTCCGCCATTTCACCTGTTTGGCCATAACCTGATAGCGAGCAATAAACCAAATCCGGCTTAACCGTTTTTAGGCTGTCATAATCCAGACCCAGCTTCTTCATGACACCCGGCCGGAACGTCTCAATCAACGCATCTGCACCTTTGACCAAATCCATCATTTCCAGACGGCCTTCCGGAGATTTCAAGTCGATATGAACAATCGTTTTGCCACGATTGTTCGCCGCATGGACGTGCCCTCCACTCATATAGCGGGCAGGGTCGCCGTCTGGCGGCTCTATTTTAATGACTTCTGCACCCAGTTCAGCAAGCCGCATTCCCGCATAAGGCCCGGGAACATAATAAGTGACATCCAGGATCCGTACACCTTTTAGTGCATCTTTCATTTACAGCCCCATCCGCTTGGCAATAATGGTTTTCATGATTTCATTGGAACCGGCATAGATTGCAGCTACCGGAATATCCCGGTACCGGCGCGCAATTTTATATTCTTCCATATATCCATATCCACCGTGCAATTGCATGCATTCTCCAGAAATCTTTTTGGCTGTGTCAGTCAGCCAGTATTTTGCCATCGATACCTTGGAAACAATATCTTTTCCAGCCATATGGTCTTCAATCAATGATTCCAAGAATGAGTGGCCCAGTTCGATTTCCGTCGCCATTTCCACCAGTTTGAACTGCGAATTCTGAAACGAGCCAATCGGCTTGCCGAATGCTTTTCTTGACTTTACATATTCCAACGTCATTTCAAGCATATCCTCAGAAGCCACCTGTGCCGCTAATGCGACTACCAGACGCTCCTGCTGCAGTTTTTCCATCAAATAGGTAAAGCCTTTATTTTCTTCGCCGATTAAATTCGAAGCAGGGACGACGCAATCCTCAAAATACAGTTCGGACGTATCCTGTGCATGAAGGCCTACCTTATCGAGCTTGCGCCCTTTCGTAAAGCCAGGCGTCCCTTCTTCTACCATCAAAAGAGAAATTCCACGGTGCTTCGGCTCTGCCTTTGGATCGGTTTTTACGACCACCAGCACCAACGTCGAATTGATGCCATTGGTGATGAAGGTCTTCTGGCCATTGACAATATAGTCGTCACCCTCCCGCACAGCCGTAGCCGATATATTCGCGAGATCAGATCCGGCTCCCGGTTCTGTCATGGCGATGGCTGTGATGTGGTCGCCAGAAATGCAGCCCGGCAGCCAGCGCTGTTTTTGTTCCTCATTTCCATACGCTTCAATATAAGGGACGGTAATATCATTGTGCAGTCCGACCCCGGTCAGACTGGCACCTACTCGTTCCATTTCTTCTCCGATGACAACTGCGTAACGGAAATCAAGGCCAAGGCCGCCATATCGCTCTTCTACCTGCGGACTCAAGAAACCCATATCGCCAAGCTTTTTCCAGAACGACTTGGGGATTAGACGATCCCTTTCCCACTGGTCATAGTACGGGACCGCTTCTTTTTCTAGAAATTTACGCAAGGATTTTCGAAACATTACATGCTCTTCTTCTTCAAAACGGTATTTCGCCATCCTGTTCATCCCCCTTATTTCGGCTGCATCCGGATTGCTCCGTCGAGTCGGATTGTTTCGCCATTCAGCATCGGGTTTTCCGTAATGCTTTCCACCAATAGTGCATATTCGGCAGGTTTTCCGAGGCGCGCCGGAAACGGCACTGCTGCAGACAATGAAACGATTGCCGCATCTGGCAGCCCTTCCACCATCGGCGTCTCCATCAAACCGGGTGCAATCGCCATGACTCGAATCCCGTCTCTGGCAAGTTCCCGGGCAATCGGCAGGGTCATGGACACCACACCGCCTTTTGATGCACTGTAGGCCGCCTGTCCAATTTGCCCTTCGAAAGCTGCAACAGATGCCGTCGAAATGATGACTCCCCGTTCACCTTCTTGGTTTGGTTCGTTTTTCTGCATAGCAGCTGCCGCAATGCGGATAACATTAAAACTGCCAATCAAGTTTACTTTGACAACTTTTTCAAACTGCTCTAATGCCATCGGCGTACCTTTGGATAGCACTTTTCCGGGAGTGCCGATGCCCGCACAATTGACCACTAAGTCGATGCCGCCGAATTGTTCGAGCGTTTCGCTGATATTCTGTTCGACCTGTTTCGCATCCGTCACATCGGTTTCTTTATAGATAACCGACTCTTCGCCCAATTCTTGAATTAGCACCCTTGCCCGCTCCGCATTCAAATCAAAAATAGCCGCTTTACCCCCGCTTCCTGCTATACGCCGCACCGTTGCTTCTCCAAGCCCTGATGCTCCGCCCGTAACCACTGCTTTAACCTGTGAAAATTTCATCGTCATCCCCCTTAAGTCTCCAACCATTTTAAAGTCTTTCAATAATAGTGGCGTTTGCCATTCCCATGCCTTCACAGATTGCCAGCAGACCATAGCGGCTGTTGGAGCGTTCCAGTTCGTGCAGCAAGGACACCAGTAATTTGGTTCCTGTCGCACCAAGCGGATGGCCAAGCGCAATGGCGCCTCCGTTGACATTCAGCTTGTCGGGATCTCCCTCAATATCATGCAGCCATGCAAGCGGGACCGGCGCAAATGCTTCATTGACTTCATAGCGGTCTATGTCGCCGATTGTGAGACCTGCTTTTTCCAGTACTTTTTTCGTAGCCGCTATCGGACCTGTCAGCATTAAGGTTGGATCAGACCCGACCACCGTGCGAGCCAGTATCCGCGCTTTCGGCTTTAACCCCAGTTCCCGTGCTTTCTCAGCCGACATTAAAAGGACGGCAGAAGCACCATCACTCATTTGGCTGGCATTGCCTGCGGTAATCACACCATTCTCATCAAAGACAGTTTTCAGGCCACCCAGAACTTCCATCGTCGTTCCAGGACGCGGACCTTCATCAACAGCAGCAATTTGTGTTTCACCATTTTCTCCTTGAATTTCAATCGGCACAATTTCCCGCTCGTACCGTCCCGCCTGAATAGCATTTTGGGCTCGCTGATGGCTTTGCACCGCATAAGCATCAAGCTGTTCCCGGTTGAATCCCCATTTTTCAGCGATGCGTTCTGCGGACAATCCCTGGTTGATAATTTCGTATTGATCTGTCAGCTTCTCGCTCGGCGTTGCCCCTTGCATATTGGAAAACATCGGCACGCGTGTCATGCTTTCGACACCGCCCGCGATGACAATGTCCATGTCTCCCGACAAAATTGCCTGCGCCCCGAAATGTACAGCTTGCTGGCTCGATCCGCATTGACGATCAATGGTAACGCCCGGCACATGATCCGGAAAGCCGGCAATCAATGCCGCGGTGCGCGCAATATTGCCCCCTTGCTCACCCGCCTGCGAAACACAGCCCAAAATAATATCTTCTACATCACCTTTATCCAAGCCGGCACGCTTTACCAGTTCTTCCAGCACCAAAGCCGCCAGCTCATCTGGACGCGTTGAGGCAAAGAAACCTTTTCTCCTTCCAACAGGTGAACGAACTCCTTCTATAATTACCACTTCTCTCATACTCTTCACCTCACCACTTATTTTTGAATCCACTTTCATTTAGCTGAATTGAATGACTATTCACTCATTAAGATTATTGTACAAGAACCCTATGGCAAATGCTACAAGAAAAGCGCAGGCAGCCGTTAAGCTCCGACAAGCGCTGGAGGCCTTACCGGTAATGGCGGTCTTAGCCGTTGCCGGTAAGGCTGAAGCGACTCGAGGGGCTGGCTTGCCGGAGTCTGGACAATTAGAAAAGCGGAAGCACCCATGTAGCTCTGATGGGCATAAGACGAACCAGCGAAGTGGCGCACTTTGCCACACAGCTGGAGTGGCTTATGACCCTAGGACCTAGGCGCCGGAGTCTGGACAATCAGAAAAGCGCAGGCAGCCGTTAAGCTCCGACAAGCGCTGGAGGCCTTACCGGTAATGGCGGTCTTTAGCCGTTGCCGGTAAGGCTGAAGCGACTCGAGGGGCTGGCTTGCCAGAGTCTGGACAATCAGAAAAGCGCAGGCAGCCGTTAAGCTCCGACAAGCGCTGGAGGCCTTACCGGTAATGGCGGTCTTTAGCCGTTGCCGGTAAGGCTGAAGCGACTCGAGGGGCTGGCTTGCCGGAGTCTGGACAATCAGAAAAGCGGAAGCGCCCATGTAGCTCCGACGGGCATAAGACGAACCAGCAACGCACTGGTCTGTACCACGCTTCAGTATTCTTGAACAAAAAAATTCCGCAGCTTTAGCCGCGGAATCGTTTCTTACTCTTCAATTAGCCCTTTTTCAATCAGGAACTCACGAGCAACATCGCTCGCTACTTCTTGGTCTACATCAATCCGCGAGTTCATGGCCAGCATTTCTTCTTCACTGATTTGCCCTGCCAATCCGCTCAATACTTCCTCAAGCTCCGGGTATTCTTCAAGTGTTTCCATTCGCACGACAGGCACCGCGTCGTATTTCGGGAAGAACGAAAGATCGTCTTCTGTAGTGGCAAGATCAAATAATTCAATGCGGCTGTCTGTTGTGAAAGCCGGAATGACATCGACTTCTCCACTTTGGACAGCTTCATACATGATGGCCGGATCAAAACTTTCCGTAGCTGAAAACTCAAATGGATACGTGGCGACGAGGTCATCAAAACCATCACCTTGACGTTCATAGAAAGGATGCGGTGCACCGAAACGCATAGTTTCTGATTTCGAGAGTTCCGCTAAATCCGAATACGTTTCTGCATTATAACCGCTGTCTTTTGAAAACGCCAAAGTATAGCCATTTTCAAAACCAAGCGGCTCCAGCCAAGTAGCCCCTAAAGTATCTTCATAGCCTGCTCTGACAATCTCCAGCACTTCTTCCGAGGTCTGTCCAGGCACTGATTCTTCCTTCAAGACATCTTTAAGTCCTGTCCCCGTATATTCCACGTACATATCGATGTCGCCATCCTCCAAAGCAGGAGTTAAAATCGCCACTTCTCCCAGGCCATCTTCGTACTCCACCGTGTATTCGGAATTCGCTTCAATATATTGCCCGAGAATATGAGGCAAAATATACTGCTCTGTCCATGGCTTGCCGCCGATTACCAGCGGTTCCGATTCACCTCCACCTGATCCGCATCCTGCAATGACCGCTGTTCCCGCCATTAAAATACCTAATGCCGCTTTCTTCATTCTAATTTCCCCCTATGTTTTTAAGCCTTTTGGTGTCGCTCTTTTTTCAATCCACTTCAAGATTTGATCAAATCCAATTGCCAGTAAAGCAACAGGAAGCGCACCTGCCAGTACTAACGAGTTATTATACGATTGCAAGCCACGGTAAATGATGTCACCCAAGCCGCCTGCCCCAACAAATGTGGCAAGTGTCGCGATTCCGACCGTCAATACCGTCGCTGTCCGAACCCCTGCCATGATAAAAGGCAATGCTAAGGGCAACTCAATTTGGCGCAAAATTTGCATCCGGGTCATACCCATTCCCCGGCCGGCTTCGATGGTCGAACCATCGACACCGACGATTCCAGCATAAGTGTTCCGCAGAATCGGCAGCAGCGCATAGATAATGAGTGCGATTAACGCAGTTGGAGAGCCGATTCCCAAAATCGGTACCAAAAAGCCGAACAATGCAAGGCTTGGTATCGTCTGGAAAACTGCCGTTACCCCAATAATCGGTTCAGCGTAACGGCGGTAGCGCGTAATAATAATTCCCAAAGGCAATGCAATGGCAATGCCGATTGCCACCGCCACAAATGACAGGTAGATATGTTCCAATAATGCACTGATAATCATATCTTGCCGGCTGACAAGGGTATCCAAAAAATTACTCATGCGAGTACCCCCGTTTCCTTAGCGAGAGCTGCTTTCAACAAATCACGGTCATTGGCATACGCTACAATTCGGCCATCCTGAATGATGGCCAAGTGATCTTGGCTGCTTCCATCCAGCTGAAAAAAAGCTTCTTCAATAGTGGAGTCAGCTGAAATCTTCTCAGCGTCTCCTGTCCATCCAGTAGAGAACAAGCCTAAAAACTCCAGCAATTTCCTTTCGCCGAATGTACGTTTTTGATTGATGCGCTCTACACCGATAAAGTTTCGGACAAATTCGTTTACGGGGTTGTCAACCAGTTCCTGCGGTGTTCCTGTCTGCTCAACTTGCCCGCCTCGCATTACGATAATGGAATCTGCAATTTTCAACGCCTCATCCATATCGTGTGTCACAAAAACGATGGTTTTCTTGATGGTTTGCTGGAGATTCCGGAGTTCGTCCTGTAGTTGTTCCCGGCTGATCGGGTCAAGTGCAGAAAAAGGTTCATCCATCAGTACAATGTTCGGGTCTCCAGCAAGTGCGCGAACTACGCCTACACGCTGCTGTTGTCCGCCGCTTAATTCAAGCGGATAGCGATCCATGTAAATGGCTGGATCCAGACCGACTAATTCAAGCAGTTCACGTACACGTTCTTCTTTTTTGGTTTTTGGCCACTCCAGCAACTTGGGTACCAGCGCCACATTGTCCGAAATCGTCATATGCGGAAACAGCCCAATACGCTGAATAACATAACCGATGGATCGCCGCAATTGAACTTCATCCATTCCGTTAATCGGCTTTTCATCAATATAGATGCTTCCGGCAGTCGGTTTTTCTAACTTATTGATCATTTTCATTAAAGTGGTTTTGCCGCATCCGCTAGGACCGATGATGGCAGTCAATTCATGAGTCGGCAGAACGAGTGAGATGTCTTTTAGCGCTTCTGTTCCATCAGGAAAGCGCTTCGTGACATTTTCAAATCGAATCATAGCATCCACTCCTTTCTGATTCTTTCAGCCTAGCTTTTTTATACCCTCTGGCCGACTTCTTTACTCCTTAAAGTTTTCACGGAATAATTACTGCTCTTCAAAAACCAGATGAACCGGGTTGGCAATCTGCACGAAGCCAATTTCCCTGTATATTTTATTGGCTGTGGCATTGCTCAGATCGGTGTAGAGCATGACAAAATCAAACTCCAGCAGCAGTTCGTCCGTGACTTCCGCGACCAAGGTCCGTGCATATCCCTTGCCACGGCATTCTTGGGGTGTGAATACGAAGGAAACTGTGATGCCATGTTTGGAAGGGCGCGCTTTTTTCATACAGGAAACGACCACTCCATCCACTTCCCACACGTAGACTTCCTTTCTTTCCAGAAATTCGGCAATCCGGTGTTTTGCTTGGGCCTGAGTAGAGCGTTTAATTCCCGTGTCCACTTCAAAGAGCCTATACCATTCCTCAAGAAGTTCCGAATCTTTTTTACTGGCAATTCGCCAAGTTCCATCGCTTTTGCGCAATCCTTTATTGACTGCATCAATACGGTATAGACCCTGGTCCATCAATACTGTTACCTGTTCTTCTGTCTGCTTAGTCCAAGCTTCCGCGAACATCCGGCTTGTTTGCTGTTCCCCGACCACTCCACTAATCTCTAATCCAAGATTCTGTAAATGTTCAGCGATTTCTTTTTCGATTCTGGGTATGCGCCGGAAAATCACCAGTTGCAAAGCATGCGGCGGCGTCATCAGACAAGCGCCGACAATTTCACCTTCGACTTCGGCAATAGCTAAAAAATACTCCTCATACCGGTTGGCTTGAATTTGGCCAAGAACCCCCAGGAACAAGCTGTATATGTCTTCATTCTTATAAAGCAAAGGTGCAACTCTTTCCGTAAACGCTGCTGAATCCGAGTAGATAAGCAATTCCATTTTTTCACGTCCATTTCTGTCGTAATTCCTCTTCATAAGTATTAGCTATATTATGGAAAATCTCCTGCCCATATCGATATTTCCTTTAATAAAAAAACAACGTTCTCCGAAGTTAAATCGGACACGTTGTTTTTCAATCGAATTATTCCAATTCCATTTGCTTTGTTTCAGTTCCTAAAAATGCCACTGCCATTGCTCCAATAAGGATAGAAACACAGAAAATCCCAAAAATCACATTGATGCCGATGTTGGCCGTGAGCATCGAACCGACTAAAAGCGGTCCGAGAACTCCGCCAATTCGTCCAAAAGATGCAGCCATGCCTGTGCCAGTTCCACGAATGACTGTCGGATACTGCTCTGGTGAGTATGCATATAAAGCTCCCCACGCGCCCAAGTTGAAGAACGACAGGAAAGCGCCTGCAACTATCAGTAAAGTGATGGTTTCCGCATTGCCGAACGCCAGAGCGCTGGCTGCCGTTCCGATCAAATACGTGACCAAAACGAATTTCCGGCCGGCGCGCTCGATTAGCCAGGCTGCCGAAAAATAACCCGGCAATTGGGCCAAAGTCATGATCAGTACGTATTGGAAACTCTGGATCAAAGTAAATCCTTTAAGCACCATGACACTTGGCAGCCATAGGAACATCCCATAATACGAAAAGACGACTGTAAACCATACGATCCATAGCATCAAAGTAGGACGTCTGTATTTTTTTGACCAAACTTCTTTGATATTGGTGGAAACTGATCTTAGCACATTCTTTTTCGCAGAAAACTGCGGCGAATCAGGCAAGTTGATGCGTAGGTACAATGCATAAAATGCCGGTAAAGCCGTTAACAGCAAAGCGACGCGCCAGCCATAGGACGGAATGATGAAATACGAAATAACTGCAGCAACCAGCCACCCAGCTGCCCAAAAACTTTCCAAGAGGACGACGACACGGCCCCGTTCTTTTGCCGGCACACTTTCTGAAACTAAGGTGGATGCTACCGGCAGCTCACCGCCCAATCCCATTCCTACGAAAAAACGCAGGACCAAAAACGCAGCAAGCGTCGTTGTGAAGGCAGAGATTCCGCTGGCAATTGAAAACAGCAGCAAAGTGATGATGAAGATTTTCTTCCGGCCCACACGGTCTGCATAAATGCCGAAGACAAATGCACCGACCGCCATCCCGATCGAGTTGACACTGCCAATCCAGCCCATTTCACTGGAAGTTAAACCCCAATCTTCATGCAAGGCTGCAATAACAAAAGCTAAAATTCCGACATCCATGGCATCGAAGAGCCAACCCAGCCCCGCGACCCACAATAACTTATTTCTTGAAATAGTACTTGGACTTTTCTCAACTACGGTCGACATTGTCATTCTCCTTGTCTTTACACATGTATAGTACTGTCTTTACACCACTATACGCTTATGGCGAATTAGTGACAAGCCCCGTAGGAAAAGTCTGTTTTTTCTAATAAATTGTAATTGACGATGGTGAAATAGCAGCGATCAAAGATGATCAATTCAGCTTATATCTATAGGCAGTTCCAAAGAAATCAACTTTTATCCATCTATGAAGATTAACCGGAAGAATTATTTGTGGTGGAAATAATCGCTGCATTGATGCTGACCATCATCGCTGCTTGCTGTGCTTGCATCAAGGTTTCCAGCGAGGTAGAGAACGTCATGGCAGAGATATCCTGAACTTCTAAATTATCCACCATCGCCTGCTGAACAGCGGTCGAAAAAGCCATGTCCTTGTACCAACGGAAAATCTTGGTTTTTTCCAGTTCACGGGTGTTTTCTGCAATCTCCCTCAGTGCCACGCCATCCACTTGTGTCACCGCTAAAAAACCAAGAACAGGATATTGTGCCAGACGGATTTTTATTTTTTCATCTTTAAAAAATTGGTGGATCGCCAGTACCCGCCCCACCATTTTGGGATCATACGCAGGAGAATCAAAAGTCATAATTTGCGACAGCCATTGCAGGTCATTGCCCATGGTAAAGCCTTGCTCGCGAAGATCGCGGTAATACATATTCATGGTCGCTGCCCGCTCTTCAAGCAGACCTTCTCTGCTGCCTAGCAACGCTGCGTATGGGATGTCTTCGTTTGACGTCAGGAACTTGTGGTGCTTTTTCATCTCTTCGTACAATCCCTTTGTCCGTTCGGCTTCTTCCGGTTTCTGCATCAGCAGAGCTGCCAAGTACGTATAGGAAGTTTTCCAAAATCCCGCGTTATTCAACTCTTTCTGATTTTGATTGACCAGCTTCAATGAACTTTCCGCATCTTCCTCTTTCATCACCATAAAAGCTGCTGCTATATGGAGCAAGTGGGAGCGCAGAGGTGAAGTCCACCCCTCGGTCTTTTTAATGACCTCAACTGCTGCTTCATGCGCTTTCGCATCGAATGTCTGGTTACGCGATAAATATATATTCGCAACAGCCAATGCAATTCGTTTGTCTACGGCCCATCCCGTTACTTTTGACACTTCCGAGAAAGTTTGTTCGATCTGTTTAATATCCATAGAAAAAGCCTCCTTTTCTCTCTATTACGAGAAAAGGAGGCTAAAAGTTCCAAGATTAGACGATTAATACCAAGCTGACAGCCATTACCGCCATACCCGCCACCAGTCCGTAGATGGACAAGTGGGCTTCGTCGTAGCGTTTCGCAGCAGGCAATAGTTCATCCAGTGAGATAAAGACCATAATGCCAGCTACTCCAGCGAATATAATTCCAAACAGGGTGTCGCTGAGAAATGGCATCAGGAACAGCCACGCCGCAATCGCTCCGATCGGTTCTGAAATCCCTGAAAGAAAACTGTATTGAAAAGCCTTTTTCCGGCTCCCGGTTGCATAATAAATCGGAACCGAAACAGCGATCCCTTCCGGAATGTTGTGAATTGCTACCGCAATAGCGATGGCGATACCAAGGGTAGGGTCCTGCATCGCTGACATAAATGTCGCGATCCCTTCCGGAAAATTGTGAATGGCGATTGCCAGTGCCGTGAAAATACCCATCTTCCGCAGCCGTGCATATTCATCATTTGTCGGACCATCATCCATGTCCTCAACCGTTTTGACTTCATGCGGATTGCCTAATTGGGGCAAAATCCGATCCAATACCGCCATGAAAATCATGCCGCCGAAAAATCCAGCCAAGGTCAGCCAGTAGCCCATGCTTTCGCCATGGGCACCGGTCAAGGAGTCTTTTGCTTTAACAAAAATTTCAATCATGGAAACGTAAATCATCACTCCGGCTGAAAAACCCAATGAAATCGATAGGAATTTTGTGTTGGTACGGGATGCAAAAAATGCGATCAAACTGCCAATCCCAGTGGCCAGCCCGGCAAAAAGAGTTAATCCAAGCGCAAATAAGACTGTACTGTCCATAGACATGCCTTCCTTCCAATTCTAGTGAATATGGTTATTGTACGCCAAAAGTTTCCTTTGCGCAACTTTTTTTAACATGGAAAGATTTTCTACTATTCATTTATTTTATCTTACCAAGAAGGCCTTTCAGTTTCTGCCAATCTCCATCTTTCAATGCACGGACAGGCGGATTATAAAACACACTGGCCGGATGAAATGTAGGAAAAACATGATAAATTTCAGCAGTTTCTTTAAAGACCCCTTCCTCCTCATTCCAATATAAAATCGGCGTCTCCATTAAAACGCCGTGAAGTTCAGTAACTTTTGCCTTTGGGCCGATCAACCGCTGCAGCCCAACATTGCCTAAAGTCACAATCAGCGGGGGCCAGACATCCTGAATCTCCGTATCCAATATTGGTGCATGTGCAATAATTTCCTTTTTGGTCGGTGCCCGGTTGTACTTTCTTTCAACGGTCTCTCCATTGCGCTTTTTCTTGGTCCCCCACTTATAAGGCCTGCTTCGCACCGCACTTGTAATATAGACATCTTCCCTTGCTAAACCAACACTTTCAAGAGATGCCATCAACTCTTTTCCAGCCCGTCCCGTAAAAGGAATGCCAGTTTCCACTTCGTTTTCTCCCGGCGCTTCTCCTACCAGCATAATAGCCGGATTGGCAGGTCCGCTTCCCCAGACAAATCCCTCGACAGGATGCCCTTCTATTCTTTTTTTTCCTAGTTCAGCCAGCTCTTTTGAAATTTTATACATCCAGTTTCACCTCAACTATTTATTTTCATGTAAGGAAATCTAACATGAAATGAAAATAACTCTTGCATTTTCAGAAAATATAAACTAATATGTTAACAAACCTAACATTAAGGAGGAAAAGACATGAAAAAGATTGAAACGATTATTCGGCCCTCGGTTTTCGCGGATGTTCGCCAAGCTTTGGCGCTTGAAGGAATAGACGGTTTGAGTGTAACGGAAATTGCGGGAATCGGAAAGCAGGAAGGCCGAGTCGGTTTGTTCCGAGGCAACGCCTACACAATGGAATTTTCTCCAAAATTGAAATTAGAAATGGTAGTGGATGACGACAAAGTCGAAGATATCATCCAAGCTTTACTGGAATATGCCTCAACCGGCCAAGTCGGAGATGGCAAAATTTTCATTTTGCCGGTTGAAGAAGCGATAAGAATCAGAACAAAAGAACGCGGCGTCGTCGCGATTGGATAAGGAGGAGATTTGATGGAAGCAGTTCAAAGTTCAGTAGATATGTTATGGGTGATGCTCGGGGCTATGCTGGTATTTTTCATGCACGCAGGATTTGCCATGGTGGAGTCAGGCTTTACACGATCTAAAAATACCCTGAATATTTTAATGAAAAACATGATCACTGTTGCACTTGGGTCGATTCTTTATTTTATCGTCGGATACGCTCTTATGTTTGGCCCGTCAGCTTTCGGATTAATCGGCACAGAAGGATTTGCTTTATCAGGGGTTGAAGACATTGGATTCTTCGTCTTCCAGGCTGTTTTTGCCGCTACTTGTGCGACGATCATTTCGGGAGCTGTAGCTGAACGGATGCATTTATCCGCTTATATTTTGTTGACAATCGCTATGACTGCAGTCATTTACCCTGTCGTTGGACATTGGGTATGGGGCGGTGGCTGGCTGTCACAAATCGGCTTTATTGATTTTGCTGGATCAACGGTGGTGCATTTAACCGGTGCAGTAGCTGCATTTATTGCCGCTTGGAAAATCGGACCCCGCATCGGAAAATACAGCGGCAAGTCGGTCAATACAATTCCCGGCCACAGTTTACCGCTTGGCGCATTAGGGGTTTTCATCCTTTGGCTCGGCTGGTTCGGATTTAATGGAGGCAGCACCTTGGCAGCTGACCCTGCTCTCGTACCTCCCGTAATCGCTAATACGCTATTGGCAGCATCTGCCGGGGTACTCGCCACCGCCGGATATACACGCTTGCGCTATGGCCGCATCGATGCTTCGTTAACTATGAACGGCGCGCTTGCTGGACTGGTCGGCATTACCGCAGGTGCAGCAAACGTTTCTCTTGTTGGCGCAATTGTCATCGGTTTGATAGCCGGGGTCATCATGACCGAAGCTATCCGTTTGCTGGATTCCAAAATTCGTGTCGATGATCCGGTCGGAGCTATTTCCGTTCACGGTATTGCAGGTATCTGGGGGACGCTTGCAGTCGGCTTGTTCGATACTACTGGCGGGTTGCTTTACGGTGGCGGAGCAGAGATCCTCGGACTCCAGGCAGTCGGAATTCTGGCGGTAATTGCCTGGGCTTCCATTTCCACTGGATTGGTATTGTTCGCTATCGGCAGCATTGTATCTCTTAGAGTTACTGCTGAGGAAGAAGAAGTCGGCTTGGACTTTTCAGAGCATGGCTCTCAGGCATACTCCATGCAGGATGTCCTGCTCGGTTCACCGACTGGCAGCAACGACTCATTTGCGCACCGGCTGAACCAGCTGGGCGATGCACCTACTTCCCAAAAATCAACTTCCTAGCCAAAGCGAAAAAGAGGAATTTCCGGTTACTCCGGAAATTCCTCTTTTTCTCGTTCTGCAGCCCTTTTTCGGAACTGTCGTTCACGCAGTTCATACCAGACGGCTATTGCCACAAACCAGGCATAGCCAGCAAAAAGGCCAGCAGTAATATCAGAAAAGTAATGTTCTCCCCCCGCCACTCTCGATAAGGCAACAAGTACGGACAGCGCAACAGCGGCCAGCCATATGAAAGCTTTGATCTTTCGTGAGGCACTGGCTTCCGAGAGAAAATAAGCCAGCGTAAACAAGTACAACAAGCCAACCATCGCATGATTGGATGGGAAACTGAAAGATTCCAAACCATGCTGCAAATCCGGACGCGGGCGCTCGAACCATTCTTTCATTAGCTGGTTCAGCACATTTCCCACGCCAACAGCCAGAAAGACGAACAGCATTCCGCGGTAGTTTTTTCGGAACAGCCACAGATAGATGAGCAGCACCAGACTTACACCCGCTATCATCCATGGTTCTCCTATAAATGACATGCTGTCGAGCAGCCTCTGACCGCCTAACAGCTCTGCCGCTTGCTGATCGATTTGAATAATCGCTTTTTCAGGGTAATTAACAAGTATGGCAAAAAAACCGAGCAAGGTCGCTATTGCCAATGGATAAAAAAGATGCCTCATGACATACACCCTCTTTCCTTATTACTTACAGTTTATCATAAGCAAAATGAAAAGCCCGCTCGCCATGTCAGCGAACGGGCCCAATTTCCAATTTAGTTATTGAAGCTCCAGCACACCATCTACCATTTTATAGACTTTGTCGCAATAATCGACCAGACGAATATCGTGCGTCACCACAATTGTCGTTGTTTTTTTGCTTTTTGTTTCTTCCTTCAATAATTCCATTACTTCATACGCGCGGTCGGAGTCCAGAGATGCCGTCGGTTCATCCGCTAGAATAATGGATGGATTGCTGTACAGTGCTTTGGCAATCGCCACCCGTTGGCGTTCGCCTCCAGAAAGATCCGACGGGTATTTCCCACGAAGGTCACCAATTCCTAAATCCGTGTATAGCTGTTCCAGCTGTTCTTTGCTCATATTGTCTTTTTTCACTTTATCCAACAGCTTCAACTGCTTTTCCACGGTCAAGAACGGCACCAAATTGGAAGCCTGCAGAATAAATCCGATTTCTTTCAACCGAATTTTAGAAAGCTGTTTTTCATTTAACGTGGAAATGTTTGCGTTGTTGATCAAAACCTCTCCATTTGTCGGAGACAAGAGTCCGCCGGCAATCGTTAAAAATGTGCTTTTGCCGGATCCTGAGGGCCCAATGACCGCAATGAGCTCTCCTTGTTCTGCATGAAAATTCGTTTCTTTTAATGCATCTACTTTCTTGTGTCCTGTACCAAACGTTTTTTTTACCTGCTTCATTTCCAATACTGCCATGAGTTAACCTCCAATCGCTTTTAATGGATCAATTTTCACAATCGTCAGCACAGAGAAGACTGCGCCTAGAATAGCTACCACAATCAGAACCATCCCGTAAATGAGCATCGTCGGAATATCAAACGTTACCGGAACCGCACTTGGCAGAAAAGCACCTGTAAGAAGCGTCAGCCCGAGGCCCACTACTACACCAATCGCCGCTAAAATAGCTGTTTGTGCTATAACCGAGCGCGCCAGATAGCCGCTTGGAATTCCCTGTGCCTTCATAACGCCAAACATGCTGATTTTCTGGACAGTCAGGACGTAAAGGAATATCGCGACGATCACTGAGGAAATCACAAACAGGAAGTAAATCATAAAGTTTAACGTCAAACTTTGTTCTGTATAGCCAGGAAGGCTTTCAATGAAAGTTTCTGTCTCGATCACTGCCAGGTCCTCCTCATCGGTCACCGCGGCAAGATCAGCTGTCCGCACCACAAATCCGCTGATTTGGCGATCAGTTCCAGCTGCCTCTTCTCCAAACTTTACGCGCTCGAACGTTTCCACATCTGTATAAAGAACTGGCGCAGCGTTAAAACGCGCTTCATCTGTGAAGCCGACAATTTCCAGCGTTTCTTCTGTTGAAGATAAACTCAAAGTATCCCCTAGCCTGAAACCATCGTCTTTGAGAGAATCCCCGGCAATCACTTCGTTACCGCTGGTGAATGCCGATCCTTCTGTTACTTCCGGCATAATAAACTCACCGCTGTCGATTCCAAAAATCGACACGTTGGCTTTTTGGTCACCGGTTTGGGCAATGGCATTCAGCTGTCCGAGAACAGCCGTTTCATCAGCATCGATGCCGTCTACTAAATCGGCAGCAAAAGAAGATTGCGTCAAGCTTTGATCCGATTCCTCGGTCAGCACGATGGCATCCGCGTCCCATTTGTCCACGGCTTCTCTGTTTAGACTCGCCAGCCCATTTGCTAGACCGGATAAAAAGAATACCAGATAAGCGACCAGCATCAACACGCCAATTATCAATGTAAAACGCAGTTTATTTTTCATAATTTCGTTCCACGCCAAAAACATCTTTTCACTTCCTTTTCGTTGATTTAGATAAGTTGAACTAAAGATTCTGACTTGCTCCGTATCTTTTATGAATACAGCGAAAAATTTAAGTTTGCTTTGATTCCACTCCATCTCTTAGCGCCGGCGCGTCCAGTTCTTTAGTTTGATGCCTATAATTTTTATTACTTCCAATTATACTGCACTCACTTATACAATTCCTGTATAAACCTTATATAAATATAGTATTTATTGCGAATTTGTGAAAACTCATGAGAAAAGGCGAACCATTGAGGGTTCGCCTTTTCTTATCTTACAGCGTGAACGTGATAGGTGTTTTGAGATGATTCGATAATATGATCGGGTTTCGGTTTGCCGATATTGGCTTTGTGCCCTGCAATATGTTCAGGATTCTTCTCCCAATTTTTCCAGTCGCTTTCCGATTCCCAGCGCACATAGACGATCACTTCTTCATCGCCTCTGCGAACATTTTTCTTCAAAACAGTACGGTCAATATAACCCGGCTGTTTTTCAAGCTTGCCTTCGCCTGAGAAGCGAGCTAGTACAAGTTCCGACAATCCTTCTTTCACTACGATCCGTTTCATTTGCACAAACATGTGATCAGCTCCTTCATTCTTTTCCGTTTGACAATCAGTGGACAAATCAACAATCAGCGAGGATAGAGAATCCTCGCTGATTATTGGTCACTCTTTATTCAAATGCAGTTTGTACATCCGTTACCATCTGCGTGACAGACTGCAATCCGCCACCTGACAGGTACCAGAAGTCTGGATCCAAGTAGATGATTTTATCGTTTTTATAAGCTGTTGTTTTTTGAACCAATTCATTTTCAAGAGAGTCCGCAGCACTTGCTTCGTTTCCGACAGCTGCGTTGCGGTCAACAACGAACATCATATCCGGGTTAGTTTCCAGGATGTATTCAAAAGAGATGCTTTGCCCGTGTGTTGAAGCTTCAATGCCTTCATCAGCTTGTTGAACACCGAATACATCATGGATGATTCCGAAACGTGAAGCCGCACCATAAGCACTTACTTTGCCTTCGTTGGCAAGAGTGATCAATGCTTTTTCATCCGATTCGCTTACTGTTGCTTTTACTTCTTCGATTTGTGCATCGATTGCCGCCAACTCTTCAACGACTTGGTCTTCTTTACCAAAGATTTCGCCAAGAGTGGTCATGTTTCCTTCGAATGACTCCATATAATTGTCTGTATCTACTGCCATATGGATCGTTGGCGCAATATCAGAAAATTCTTCGTACATTTCAGCCTGGCGACCAGAAATAATGATCAAATCCGGCTCCATTGCATGGATCGCTTCAAAATCCGCTTCTTTTAAGGTACCGACATTTTCATATTTCTCTGCGTTGCCGTATTCTTCTTCAAGGTAAGCAGGAACATTTTCTTGAGGAACTCCCGCAACAGCATCAATTTCTAATTGATCCATGGAGTCAAGAACACCAAAGTCGAATACTACTACTTTTTCAGGATTCTTGTTGAATGTCGTTTCTCCAAGTTCGTGCGTTACTGTCATTTCTTCCGTTTCCTCTGCTCCAGCATTTGCCGTATCGGATTCAGTTGTTTCTTCAGTTGATCCACAAGCTGCAAGGAAAGCGACCATCATTAAAGTCAATGCTGCTAATAACCATTTTTTCATATTGTTTCGAGCTCCTCTTTTTTAAGAATTGAAATATACACAAATTCGGCAATCGTTCATCTGCTGTATCGGAATATCCATGTCATAGATTTCTTTTAATGCTGCGCTTTGAATAATTTCTTCCGTCGTTCCATCTTTCACCACGCGGCCGTTTTTCAAAGCCACAATCCGATCCGAATAGACAGAAGCAAAGTTGATGTCATGAAGAACAATGACGACTGTTTTGCCGAGGTCATCGACCAAGCGCCGCAGAATCTTCATGATTTGGACAGAATGCTTCATATCCAAATTGTTCAAAGGTTCATCTAATAGAATATAGTCAGTATCCTGTGCAATAACCATCGCGATAAATGCGCGCTGGCGCTGCCCTCCTGAAAGTTCATCCAGATAGGAATTTTCCATTTCCTTTAAATCCATGTAATCGATTGACTGGTCCACCATTTTTTCATCTTCATCATTCAGGCGGCCTTTTGAATAAGGAAAACGGCCAAAAGAGACGAGCTCGCGAATTGTCAAACGGACATTCATATAGTTGGACTGCTTCAAGATCGACACACGCTTCGAAAACTCATTGGACTTTAACTTTTTGGTATTGGTTGAATCAATGAGCACTTCGCCGGTATCGGCATCCAACAGACGGCTGACCATCGAAAGCAGGGTGGATTTTCCGGCTCCGTTCGGCCCGATAAAAGATGTAATCTGGCCGCGCTGGATATCAACTGAGACATTTTCCACAACTTGTTTCTTTCCGTACAGCTTTGTCAATTCACGAACTTGGATCATTTAGATCGACTCTCCTTTAATAGTAGGTAGATGAAATAAATTCCACCGATGAAATTGATGATGACGCTCAATGTCGTATTGAAAGTGAAGATCCGTTCCACTACCCACTGGCCGCCGACCAAGGCGACTACACTGATGACAATAGACCCCGTCAATAAAACCGAATGTTTGTATGAGGTGAAAAATTGATAAGACAAGTTCGCGACAATCAAACCGAAAAACGTAATCGGTCCGACCAGCGCAGTGGCAATCGCAATCAAGACCGCCGATAGCACCAGCATCTGTTTTACCAATGCGTCGTAGTTCACGCCAAGATTGATCGCTGTATCACGCCCCAGCGTCAGAACATCCAAAGATGAATTTTGTTTCCAAGCAAATGCAATCAACAGGGTGATGATGACGAGGGAGGTCCACACCAAATCTGAATTGACATTATTAAAGCTGGCAAACATCCGGTCTTGGATGATTGAAAATTCATTGGGATCGATTAAGACTTGCAGGAAAGTTGTGATACTGCCGAAAAACGTTCCACAAATGATGCCGACCAACAGGAGAAAGTAAATCGGCCGATCGTTCTTTTTGAAGAGCAAGCGGTAGAACAGCAAAGCGAAGATTACCATTACAGCAATCGACAGCAAGAAATTCACTTGCTTGTTCACAATCGTTACATGATCTGATCCAAGGAAAAAGATCAGCAGCGTTTGAAGCAGCATGTAAAGCGAATCCAAGCCCATAATACTTGGCGTCAATATCCGATTATGGGTAATCGTCTGGAAGACAACCGTCGCATAGGCGATAGCGACTCCAGTCAACACCATAGCAAACACTTTTACACCGCGTCTCGGCAATGCATAATCAAAACTTCCGTTCAAATCCTGGAATAGATAAACTCCACAAGCGGCTAAAGCTAAGCCGATTAATATGAGCATTTTATGTAGGTCACGCATACGACTTCCTCCTAAACAACAAGAAGAGGAAAATAAAGCTTCCGATAACGCCGACCATCAAGCTGATGGAAATCTCATACGGGTAAATCATCACTCTTCCCAAGATATCGCACACCAGCAAGAAAATAGCTCCAAGCATTGCAGTATGCGGCAATGTTTTTTGTAAATGATCTCCTTTGAAGATCGACACGATGTTCGGGATGATCAACCCAAGGAATGGGATAACCCCTACCGTCAAGACAACCGTCGCTGTGATCAGAGCCACGAGCACCAATCCGATGTTGACGACACTCCGGTACTTCATCCCCAGATTTTTGGAGAAGTCCTCGCCCATACCCGCCACCGTAAAACGATTGGCGTACATATAAGCGATGATAAAGACCGGAATACTGATGTAGAGAAGTTCATAACTCCCCTTCATCACCATCGAAAAGTCACCTTGCAGCCAAGCAGACATGTTTTGGATAACGTCCGCCCGATAAGCGAAAAATGTTGTGATGGAAGACAGGATGTTCCCGAACATCATACCGACCAAAGGAATGAATATAGCATCTTTGAATTTGATGCGGTTCAGTATGTGCATGAAAAGAAATGTGCCGGCAAGCGCAAAAGCAAAAGCCACTGTCATTTTTTCCAGCATCGAGGCATTTGCGAACAATAACATCGACACGAGAATCCCAAGCCGAGTGGCGTCTAATGTACCTGCCGTTGTCGGAGACACAAATTTATTGCGGCTTAACTGCTGCATGATGAGTCCTGCCATACTCATCCCTGCACCTGCCAGCAAAATCGCGACCAGTCTTGGCAGACGGCTGATCAAGAATATCTGTGTCTCTTCCGATTGGAAGTCAAGCAAATCAACTATGCTGATGCTGCTCACTCCGACAAACAAGGAAACGATCGACAGTATGATTAATGTTGGTATTAAATAACGTTTCTTCATTACTGTCCCTCATCTGTCCTCAATAAATCATTATTGATTATTCGATAGTGATAATCATTATCACCGACTTACATGTTTCAGTATAGCATGCTGAAAAGAAGAGTCAACGAATAGTTGAGAATTATTTTCATTTAGCTGAGAATGATATTCTTTTGTCAAAAGTTTGTCAAATTAATGGAAGCAGAAAACGAGCACGCCAATGTGGCGTGCTCGTTGTCTGTACTTATAAAAGTTGCCCTTATGCGTTAACAGTGGCATCTATTGCAGCTATTAAATTACTTTTACCAATCAGCCTTCAATTTCCTGTGCCTGCTCCAGCACTTCAGCCGGTACTGTGATCGCGTCAATTTCGTTGTATTGGCTATAATCAGCCTGCACGTCCGACTTGATGTTCATCGTTTCTCCTTCGATGTTCAAATCCATGTCCATCTCCATGTCCATACTGTTCGTCAGAAATGTTTCCTTGTCTATGTTGATGATATAGTTTACCGAATGAATGGTCATATCTTCGAGGACCATCTGAGCCTCAATCTCCATTTGCCCCAAAGTTTTTTCCAGCTGTTGATCCATCAACTCTTGGAACTTTTCCCCAGACGCATCAAGAGTCAAAATGTATTCCTCTTCAGTCTGTTCAAACGTAAAATCATCCTGGAATTCCGCCAGTTCTTCGAGCTGTTGAGCAGGATCGGCAGTTTGCTGATCAGCCAAGCCCTTTAAATCTTCGATGCTTTCATCCGGCATCTTCAGCCAAGTTGCCATCGTCTCTTCATACATAAACATGCCTTCATCCGTGTAATACATTTCCATGCTCATGGGGTTGCTGTTTTCAATATCCTCGGATTCGATAGCTGTTTCGGCAGTTTGATGAAATGCTAATGGTTCAGTAGTCATATCCATTGCAGAATCCATTTTCATATTGATTTCCATACCCTCAGTCCCCATGACCATTTCCTGATCGGTTAAGATATCTGCGTGCAGACCCGTTACATCCTCGGAAGCTTCCACCGATTTCGCGTAAACTTCTTCAACTGTCAAATCGCTGTCTTCCCCTTTTGCTGCTTCGTCTCCTGACGCCGGTTCTGCTGTTTCGCCGCAAGCGGAAAGGCCCACGGTTAAAGTCGCCGCGCTCATAAACATAATCCATTTCTTCAAAACGTTCACTCTCCTCTAAGTCGTATTGGTTACTGTTCTTTTTCAGCGCTCAACGAGATCATAAACTCATTGAGGTGAGTCTTCTTATTCTACGAAAAACATTGGAAAAAGTTTCATATTCCTTGTTTACCCAAATTCCATTCGTTTATTTCTTCAACTTAGATTATACTTTTCATTGTGATAAAAAAAACGAGGTGGATCTTTTGAGATTAAAACATTTTTTCAGCTACTATAAGCCGCACAAACGGCTGTTTATTATTGATTTTTCCAGTGCCGTCCTTGTAGCAATTTTGGAACTTGCGTTTCCCGTCGCTGTCCAATGGTTTATCGACGATCTGCTGCCGAGCGGCGATTGGGGTACCATCACCACAATCAGTTTCCTGCTGTTGGCGGTTTTCCTGTTAAGTACGTTTTTGCAGTACATCGTCAGTTATTTGGGACATAAACTGGGCATCAACATCGAAACAGATATGAGGGAAGAACTGTTCACCCACGTTCAGCGGCAGTCTTTCCGGTTCTTTGATAACACCAAAACCGGCCATATCATGAGCCGCGTCACCAATGACCTGTTCGACATCGGCGAACTTGCCCACCATGGCCCGGAAGATTTCTTTATCGCCATCATGACGTTTTTCGGAGCATTCGGCATCATGTTCTGGATCAATCCGAAACTTGCCCTTGTCACGCTGATTGTCATTCCATTCCTGGTTTGGCTCATCACGTTCTGCAACATCAAGATGAACCAGGCATGGGGCAGCATGTACGGGAAAATTGCGGACGTCAATGGCCGTGTAGAAGACAGTGTTTCAGGAGCACGCGTTGTTCAGTCGTTTACAAACGAAGAGTTTGAAATCGAACGCTTCAAAACAGACAACGACCGTTTCCGCCTAGCCAAGCTGATTGCTTATAAAGTAATGGCAGCAACACATTCAAGCATCTACATGATGACTCGCCTCTTGACTTTAGTCGTCCTTGTTTATGGAGCATGGCTCAACTTCCAAGGCGAATTATCCTACGGTGAGCTTGTCAGTTTCGTTCTTTTCCTGAACGTATTGATCAAGCCGATCGATAAAATCAGTGCATTGCTTGAGCTTTATCCGAAAGGCATGGCCGGCTTTAGCCGCTTCCGTGAACTGATCGAGCAGGCGCCTGACATCAATGACCGAAAAGGCGCGGTCGCGATCGGAAGCCTAACCGGCAATATTAAATTTGAAGATGTTCATTTCGGCTACGATGACAACAAACCTGTGTTGTCAGGTATTGATTTGAACTTGCGTGCCGGAGAAACCGTTGCATTTGTCGGCCCTTCAGGCGCTGGAAAAACGACTATTTGTTCATTGATTCCAAGATTTTATGATATTCAGGAAGGCAGCATCTCCATTGATGGCATGGATATCCGTGACATGACCAAGCATTCGCTGCGTTCGCAAATCGGAATCGTCCAGCAGGATGTCTTCTTGTTTACGGGAACAATCCGTGAAAACATCGCTTACGGCAAACGAGATGCCAGCGAAGAAGAGATTTTAGCAGCCGCCAAAAAAGCACATTTAGAGGATTTTGTGATGAAATTGCCGCAAGGCTACGACACCCAGATCGGGGAACGCGGACTGAAATTGTCCGGCGGCCAAAAACAACGCCTGGCTATTGCCCGCATGTTCCTGAAAAATCCACCGATCCTTATTCTGGATGAAGCAACATCTGCACTTGATACGCAAACAGAGCGGGTCATCCAAGAAGCTTTAGCCGAGCTTGCAGAAAACCGCACAACCTTAATAATCGCCCATCGCCTTGCTACAATTCGCGATGCCGATCGCGTCATCGTTGTAACAGAAGACGGGATTGCAGAGCAGGGTGGCTATAGCGAGCTGTTGGAAAGCAACGGCATTTTCGCCAACCTCCACCGCATTCAGTTTCAGCAATAAGACCATTTGAATTGGGATGGTTATATAAATAGAGTAGTTTAAGAGCAAGCTAAAAAGGAGCATCTCATAAAAAATGAGATGCTCCTTTTCTTTTTAGCTGCCGACGACAAATTCCTGGTAGCGGTCGTAATCTTCGTGGCTCAATTCTACTTTCAGCACTGTGCCTTCTTCTTCGTATTCCGTTTCAAGAATACTGGCTTGTTCATTCAAATAAGCGACAATGTCGCCGCGATCAAATGGGATGACCATCCGGCATGTGACGTAATCTGCGAAAATTCTTTTCCTGACGACTTCCAGCAATTCGTCGAGTCCTTTGCCTTCTTTTGCCGCAATCCACACGCCATCTCCGGTTACTGCCGGATAACGGACGCCTGCAAGATCTGATTTATTGTAAACATACAGCGTTGGCACATTCTCCACTCCAACAGCCTGCAAAGTCAAATTTGTCACTTCCATCATATAGCGGTGTTCTTCGTTGGAAACATCCACTACATGCAGCAGCAAGTCCGCATTTCGCGCTTCCTCCAGTGTGGAACGGAACGCTTTTACCAAGTGATGCGGCAGTTTGCTGACAAAGCCAACGGTATCTGTCAGCAGGAAGCTTTTATTGTCTTCCAGGCGGATCTGGCGGACAGAAGTTTCGAGTGTTGCGAACAGCATATCTTTTTCAAATACCTGCTTCTCTTCGTTTTGTCCGGTTTTCTCCAACAAGCCGTTCATGATTGTCGACTTTCCGGCGTTCGTATAGCCGACCAGCGAGACGACAGGCATGCCCTTTTTCGTGCGCTGCTTGCGCTGCGTGACTCGTTGGTCTTTAATATGCTCCAGTTCTTTGTGCAGTTTTGAAATCTGTTCTTCAATTTTCCGGCGATCCAGCTCCAGCTTGGTTTCACCAGCTCCGCGGTTGGCTACGCCTCCGCTGCTGCTTCCCCCTTGGCGGCCAAGCGATGCACGCAGGCCAATTAAGCGTGGCAGCATATATTGAAGCTGCGCCAGCTCGACCTGGACTTGTGCTTCACGTGTTTTTGCACGCCGCGAAAAAATATCCAGAATCAGCATGGTCCGGTCAATCACTTTGCATTCCAGGTCTTCTTCGAGGTTCCGGATCTGCGATGGCGACAACTCATCATTAAAGATCACGAGGTTTGCATCTGCCTCTTCATAGAAAGCTTTGATTTCTTCCACTTTACCGCTTCCGACATAATGTGAAGGGTTGATGCGATCCAAATTTTGTGTGATTTCACCGGCTACTTCCACATTGCAGGCTTCTGCTAAATTATGCAATTCTTCCATGCCATATGCGAAATGAAGATCTTTTTGAAGCTGGACACCGACAATGACCGCTTTTTCTTGTAATTCATCCATTTATCATGTCCTCCTAATTCAGGAAAGAAAAATTCCTTTTCGATTCCCCTATTTTACCACAGTTCTTCTGAAGCCCCACTACAGCTGGGGCAACCAATACTGCCCTTGTTCGAATTCCACCTTATTTACACCTTGTGCAAAATGAACTTCCTCAAGACGTTCTTTCGGAAGATCGGTTTTTCTGAATTCGATGCGGCAGTTTTCAAGTTCCAGACTCCCGCCCAGAAGTTTTTGCCATGTACTCGCGGCTTCCTCTGGATTCCATACCCCAAACACACAGCGTTCAATTGCCAGTTCTTTATTTGATTCTTGAATTGCGCCATTTTCCTTAAGGTTCTTGTAGCGCTCCTGGTCCGTTTCCTGCCATTCAATAAAAAATGGGGAAGGCAGGCGGGCTGATGCCTCTTCTTTAATGAACAGCATTTTCCATTTGATCAGCTGTCCGGCTTCAGTCCGGCGCTCGGCATCCAGAACTCCAGACGTGGTGAATCCGCGGCCGTTTAAGTCATCGTTTACTGACTCGATATTGTCGGTGCGCAAGCAAACCGTCCCAAACCCCACTTGGTCATAGAGCAGCTGCCGGGTCAACGGATGATCAGCCTGAGCAGCAACTTGCTCTTTCTCAACTGACAGCCATTCGATATAGCAATCCTTTACATACAAAAGTGCATTATGCGTTCCCCAGTTTATATGTTGCCCTCCAACAGCTGCATAAAATCCTTGTTCCTTCCACAGGGTTGCAGCTTCCTGCGGATTTTTGCGGACGAAATGAACAATATGATCCAATTTCATAAAGCACCTCACAATTTTTGTCATGCTATACCGTTCGCCATCTGTAACCCAGTCTCCTCCAAGCAAAGAAAGTAAAAAACTGGCACCAGAAAACCTATGATTTTAGCAGGAACTTTGGTTTTTTTACCATAATGGGTGGTTTTTATCCCGCATATTCGGTAGGGTAAACTATAGAAAAACTTATAGGAGGTCACGATGGATAAAAAAATGTTGAAAAATCCCGTATTTATAGTATCCGCCGCCGTTATTCTTATACTGGTTATTTTAGGTGCGGCGACCCCAGTTCAGTTCGGGGAAGTAGCGGGGAGCTTATTCAGTTTCACTACCTTAAACTTTGGCTGGTTCTACTTGCTGGCTGTCTTTGTCATTACCCTCTTCCTTATTATCATCGCATTGTCCAAATATGGCGGCATTCGGCTTGGAGCTGACAGCGACCGTCCGGAATTCCCCTTCTTTACTTGGATCGGCATGCTGTTTTCTGCCGGATTCGGAGCTGGCCTTGTGTTTTGGGGCGTAGCTGAACCGATGAGCCATTTTTTCACCACCCCTTTTGGCGATGAAGCACAAACACCGGAAGCTGCGAAAATCGCTATGGGCTACTCGTTTTTCCACTGGGGCATCAGCCAATGGTCGGTATTTGCCATTGTCGGGCTCGTCATCGGGTTTCTTCAATTCCGAAAAAAGAAACCTGGCCTGGTTTCTACAGCTCTTGAGCCGGTGCTCGGCAGCAAGCCTTTGATCAAACACTCAATCGATTCGCTTGCGGTCATCGCGACCGTCATGGGAATTGCGACATCTCTTGGACTGGGCGTTCTTCAGATGAATGGCGGACTGAATGCCGTATTCGGTATCGACAACGCCTTCCCGATACAGCTTGGCATTATCGCTGTTATGTTTGTGGCATATACTTTATCTTCTTCAACCGGACTGAAAAAAGGAATTGCGTACTTAAGCAATTTAAACCTTGGACTCGCTTTGGTACTGATGGTATTTGTCTTTATTGCCGGACCGACTGTCTTCATCATGGAGACCTTTACATTGGCAATGGGCGATTACATCACCAACTTTGTGTCCTATAGTCTGCGCCTTGAACCTTATGCAGATGGCGATTGGGTGCAGGGATGGACAATCTTCTATTGGGCCTGGGCAATTGCTTGGTCTCCATTCGTTGGCGCATTTGTCGCACGTGTCTCAAGAGGACGGACGATCCGCGAATTCGTAATGGGTGTACTCGTCATTCCGCCGGCTATCGCTTGCCTGTGGATTGCGGTCTTTGGCGGCACGGCACTTTGGTATGATATCAATCAGGGTACTGGAATTGCCGAAGCTGTTGATAATGACCTGACATCGGCTCTGTTCCAAACTTTCGGAGTGCTGCCATTGACGACCATTATGTCGGTTCTTGCCATTCTGCTGATTTTCACTTTCTTAGTGACTTCTGCTGACTCAGCTACTTACATCCTGGCTTCAATGACCAGCTACGGAAGCTTGAATCCGCCAACAGCGTTTAAAATTGTTTGGGGTATTCTGATGTCTGCAATTGCTGCAGTTCTGCTGTATGCAGGCGGACTGGAAGCTCTTCAAACAGCTTCTCTCATATCGGCTCTGCCGTTTACCGTACTGCTCGTATTGATGCTTTGGTCCTTCACTAAAATCATTCGCACAGAATCACCGCCAATTCGAAAATCCGAATTGCAGCGATTCAAGCGCATGGAACAGGAAGCCCGCAAGCAGCGCAACAAATAACCGAATCAATGAAAAAAAGCGTACGGCCCTTCCAGTTGGAAGGGCCGTACGCCTTTTTGTTTAGAGTGTTATTTGTCTTCGTTGATCAATCGAACCGTTTCATCAAATTCTTTGTCAATTTGTGCATCCGGTTTATAAGTTACAAGGCTGACAAGCCATGTAACAAGCAGGCACAGGAAGAAACCTGGAATGATTTCGTAGACACTGCCGATGAAATTCGTTGTTGCAGTTGCTCCAGGTTCGTCTGCAGCAGTACCAATCAAATCCCACACGATAACTGTTACAGCACCAACAATCATTCCGGCCAAAGCACCTTTTGAAGTAAGCTTGCGCCAGAATAGAGACAGTAGAATGATTGGTCCGAACGCGGCACCAAATCCTGCCCACGCATAAGCGACCAGACCTAAAATGGTGTTGTTTTGCTCCCATGCAAGATATGCAGCAATTATGGCGATAACCGCTACAGCAATACGGCTCAAATTCACATAGCCTTTCGGCGATGCTTCTTTCTTGAAAGCAATCTTGTACAGATCTTCAATCAATGCAGATGAACTGACCAGCAGCTGAGAAGAAATCGTACTCATAACAGCTGCCAGAACAGCTGCCAATACAAATCCAGCAATAAATGGATGGAACAGGATTTGGCTCAAGTCAAGAAAGACCGATTCTGGATCCACTAAAGTTGCTGAAGGATTTTGTTGGAAGTAAGCAATCCCGACAAGCGCTGTTGCCGTTGCTCCAAGAAGACTGAAAATCATCCAGCCCATACCGATGCGGCGGGCTACACGAACTTCCTTCAAAGTTTTAATTGCCATAAAACGAACGATGATATGCGGTTGGCCAAAATAACCAAGACCCCAAGCTACAGCGGAGATAACTCCGATTGTAGAGGCTCCAGAAACAAGGCTCATCATGTTCGGATCTACTTCACGAATACTGGCAGCTGTTTCGCCAAATCCGCCTGTAGCAAAAATCCCAACTGCCGGAACTGCGATCAACGCCAACACCATCATGATGCCCTGGACAAAATCCGTATAGCTGACAGCTAAAAATCCGCCGAACAGCGTATAGGCTACAACAACAATCGACCCTAAAACAAGGCCTAAATGATAGTCCATGCCGAACGAGCTCTGGAAGAATAATCCAGATGCAACCATTCCGGAAGAAACGTAGAACGTGAAAAAGATCAAGATAATAATTCCCGATACAATTCTCAACAACCGTGATTTATCTTTTAAGCGGTTCTCAAGAAAACTTGGAATGGTAATCGAGTCGCTCGTGACGAATGAATAAATCCGTAAGCGCGGCGCAACAAAGTACCAGTTTAAAAAGGCACCCACTGTCAGTCCAATGGCGATCCATACCTCAACCAATCCTCCGAGGTAAATAGCACCAGGCAAACCGAGCAAAAGCCATCCGGACATATCCGATGCACCGGCACTGAGTGCTGCAACTGCTGGCCCAAGACCCCTCCCACCAAGCATGTAGTCGGATAAATCGGCAGTTTTTCGATAAGCATACCAGCCGATAAAGAGCATGGCTGCAAGATAAATAGCTAAAGCAATGATTTGATATGTAGTATCTGTCATTTTATCCCCTCCTTGTTTAACAGTGTAACATCATTGACACTTTTTAAAAGTCCCATTTTCGGTTTTACTGCCCGTCCAATCGGGGAAAAGAATCTCAAGGAGGAGATTATGATGCCATGGAGCAAAAATGATTATCCGGATTCGTTTAAAAACTTGGACAATGCAGTCCGCAGCAAAGCCATTGAAATCGCAAATGCATTGCTTCGTGATGGCTACGAGGAAGGCCGCGCCATACCTATTGCTTTGGACCGTGCAAAACAAAGTGTAACGGGAGACGAAGAGCGGCCGATCTACGAGATCAGAAAACATGACGAAGGGTGGCAACTAAAGAAAAAAGACAGCAAAAAAGCCATCCTGATCGAAGAAACAAAGGATAGCCTGATGGGCGAAGCCAAACGCTACGTCAACAAAAATCATGGAGAACTCCACATTTACAACGAAGATGATTCCCTTTCCGACACGCTTTATGAATAACTCCCGAACACTAAAACGCCGCTGTCAGCCGACAGCAGCGTTTTATTTGAACCAGCCTTTTTCTTTGAAACGGGATATGGCTTCAATCCGGTTCCCGACCTCGAGCTTGTCCAGAATGGTTGAGATATAATTGCGGACAGTACCTGTAGTGATAAACAGTTCTTTGGCAATTTCTTTCGTGCTGCGCCCTTCGGCGATCAATTCCATAACTTGGCTTTCCCGTTCGGTTAATGGGTTTTCGTCAGCATAGGCCAAATCCACAAGCTCTGGTGCATAAATACGGCGCCCATCCATGATTGTCCGTATGGATGTAGCAAGGTCTTCACTTGGGCTGTCTTTCAGCAAATATCCGCTGACTCCCGCTTTTCTTGCGCGCTCAAAATAGCCTGAACGTGCGAACGTGGTCAAAATGATGATTTTGCAAGGATGTTCTTTCAGAATTTCTGCAGCATCCAAACCACTTTTTAATGGCATTTCGATGTCCATAATGCAAATATCAGGCTGCAGCTTTTCCACAAGCTCAATGACCTCTTCTCCATTTGCCGCTTTGCCAACCACTTCCAGATCCTCTTCCAGATCCAATAACGAACCTAAAGCTCCCAGCATCATCCGCTGATCTTCTGCTAATACGATTCGAATCATTTCACCGCCTCCTTTGAACTATATAAAATTACATTCGGCACCCGGATATTCAGCGTAGTGCCATCCATTTCTTTAATATCGACTGAACCATTCACAAATTCCAAACGCTCCCGCATCCCTGCCAGTCCGTTCCCCTGCAAGGAAGTGTTTCCTTCCGGGAACCCTTTGCCGTCATCCTGCACCTGAACTAAAATCTCTTCCGGATTTTGCTTGATCAAAACGCTGCAGCGTACAGCACCGCTGTGTTTGACAACGTTTGTCACGGCCTCTTTCAAACACATGCTGAGGACATTCTCCACCAAGAGCGGTGTATTGGTCAGCTGTGGTGAACCGTAAAACACAAAATCGATTTCTGCAGCACTTAAAATTTGCTGAATGCGCAGCAATTCTTCATCCAATTTGGTGCCGCGCATATTTGAGACCAGCTCTCTGACTTCCTTTAAAGCAGTACGGGCTGTCTGCCGGACATCGTTGATTTCATTTAAAGCAGATTCTGGATTCCGGTAAATTAGTTTGCCCGCCAAATCACTTTTCAAACCGATCAGTGACAATTTCTGCCCCAGTGTATCGTGAAGATCACGCGCAATCCGTTCCCGCTCTTCGATGATGACCAGCTGGGAAATCCGCTTATTGGCATCTTCCAGCTGACCTTCCAGCTTTTCCCGCTTGTTGCGGTTATAAGTATTGAAAGGCAAAAGAATTACTCCTAATACACTGAGCACGATAAATGGCAGCTGTGAAACGTATAGTTCACTGTGTTCAAAAAAGCCGAATACGACAGCCGTAATCGTTGTTCCGATATGGATGCCATAAATTATGAAAAAACCGACTTTGCTGCGCAAGTTCCCAATGAAAAAGGCAACAAAAATCGAGAGATAGACGTAGCCGAACAACAGGATCATCCCAATATTGATCGCCATTTCAAAGCTCACCCAAACATAGACAAAGCCGGTTCTTGAATTGAAAGAAAGCCGATATGCGATGAAGAATAGCAGCAAAAGCAAAATGCCGAAAATAATTTCAGGCATCAAAGAAGATCGGAAAATAAAGAAAAACGGTAAAATACAAAAGATCACCCAAGCGTATAGGCTCAGCCAAGGATTTTTAGGGAATATTTGATACCAGCTGTGCATACGATCCTTCGCTTCCTTTCTCTGCCTTATAAGTTAAACTAATGATTTTCGCCTGCTGATATTACGCAAATCAGCTCCACTTACCTGTAGGCGTTTCCGCTAATTCGATCCCTATCTTTTAGGAATACAGCAGAAAAACTTAGGCTTGCTTTCAATCTACTCCATCTCTTAGCGCAGGCGCGCCAGAAGCGATGGTTAAAAGTTGGTTTCTTTAATTCAACTTATATAGTTTCATCATAGCAAAAAATAGGCAAAAGAAAAAACCATTCCGCTAAGAATGGCTTTTTGCTTCTTTTACTGTTGAGCCGTTTTCGAATTGCCCAGCAAGTGTTTGATATCCCCAAATGTAACGAATGTTTTATTTGGTGCATCATACAATTTGTAGCGCAATGACTTAAGGCTCGATTTGATGTTGATCGTTGTTGCCTGTTGAAGCGGTGGAGTAGAAACATGTGCTTTCTCCAAGTTGTAGTTAGGAACACGCGGGCTCAAGTGATGCACGTGGTGGAAACCGATGTTGCCTGTTACCCACTGCAATACTTTTGGAAGCTGGTAGTACGAGCTTCCTTCTACCGCTGCTTTCACATAATCCCATTCGTTTTCGTCTTCGAAATACGAATCTTCAAATGTGTGCTGAACGTAGAACAACCAAATACCGAATGCTCCGGCAATGAACATCGTTGTTCCTTGAACGATCAAGAATGCCTGCCAGCCGATTACCCAAATCAAAAGCGAGTAGATGGCAACTAGCGAAAAGTTGATCAAGTACGTGTTGTTGCGTTCTTTTTTGCGTGCATCTTTACGATTGAAACGGCTTGAGATTAATACAAGGAAGAGAGGTCCAATTCCGAACATGACCAATGGATTGCGGTACATGCGGTATTTGAAACGTTCCCATTTTGAAGCTTCTACATATTCTTCTATAGTCATTACCCAAATATCGCCGACTCCACGCTTATCAAGATTACCACTTGAAGCATGGTGAATCGAGTGCTCGCGTTTCCACTTTTCATAAGCGAAAAGTGTCATGATGCCTGTGATAGTACCGACAACTGCATTTGCTTTTTTGTTCTTAAAAAACGATCCGTGCGTGCAGTCATGGAAAATGATGAATGTGCGGATAACGAATGCGGCGGCTACTGCTGATAACGCAATGGTCAACCAAATTGAGACATCAAGTGCTTGGTAAGCCAAGAACCATGCCAATATAAAAGGTGGAATTGTGTTTGCTATTTGTCTTACACTTGCTTTGACATCCGCCTTTTCGAAAGGGGCGACAAATTTGCGTAACTGCGCTGTTTTTTCTCTGCTCATGTCTTCAACTTCCTCCTCGAACGGACTTTTTCGGTCCGAATAACTTATTAACCCAATCATAAAGGGAAAACCACCTGACTATAAGACACAAACGTCTATATTTCTATATGACAGTTGTCATATGTTTCAGGAAATCTGCTTCTTTAAAATTACAAGCAATATGTGTATACTGAAAATAATCAGAAAAATCAGAACGGAGTGAGGCATATGACCGGTCTTGTAGCCGTCATCATGGTCTTTTCGATACCACTTGCTGGCATCATCAGCGCACATCTCCAGACGCAGGCAAAACTTAAGCACAAAATGATTGAAACTGAACTGGAACTTGAAAAGCTGAAGCACGATAATTTTGTCATCGAAACACAGAAAATGCGCCTCGAGTTGGAACAGCTGAAATTGGAAGATGCTAAAAAAAATGAGCATCTCCTGCTGAAATAAGAGCAGCAAAAGACCCGTCACCTAATTGTGTGACGGGTCTTTTGGGCGTTTTTGCTTTTCTTGTTGTCCAGACTCCAGCGGCCAACTCCTCGGGTCGTAACCCACTCTGGCTGTGCGGCAAAGAACGCCGCTTCGCCGGAGCGTCTTATGCCCGTCGGACCTACACTGGCGCTTACGCTTTTCCTTATTGTCCAGACTCCAGCGCCCAGCTCTTCGGGGTCATAAATCATTCCAGCTGCGTGGCAAAAAGCGCCACTTCGCTGTTCTGCCTTATGCCCGTCAGAGCTACACGGGCGCTTACGCTTTTCTAAGCAAATACACTGTTTTCTATCTGTTTTAATTGGTGGAAATATGATTTTCTTTCCATTAGTTCCTGGTAGGATCCACTTTCTACGATGCGGCCGTTTTCCATTACGATAATCTGGTCCATCTTTTCAAGGCCTGCCAAGTCATGGCTGATCGTAACGAACATGTCTCCTTTGCCTTGCTGGAAAAGTTCCTCGTAAATGGCTTGGCCAGTCAGGCTGTCTACTGAAGATACCGGTTCATCGAGAAGCCATAGTGATTTGCCTTTGAGGAGAGCACGTGCAATGGCGAGCCGCTGTTTTTGGCCGCCAGACAAGTTCTGCCCTTTTTCCTCCACCGCCATCGACAACGGAAACAGTTCCAACTGAACTTTAGCTAATGCCAGTTCCATTTTTTCATCACTTGCTTCCGGATCTGCAATCAGCAGATTGCTGCGCACCGTGCCATAGAAAAAATGATTTTCCTGGAGCACTACGTTCATTTTCTGCCAGATGGATTCCTGTTGAAGCTTTTCGGCAGGTATTCCGCCAATTGATAATTGCCCGTGGTCAAGCGGAAAGACGTTCAGCAGCAATTGCATAAGCGTCGACTTGCCAGATCCGCTGGGTCCGACAATTGCGGTTTTTGTGCCTGGCTTCAAATGAAGTGAAACATCATCGACTGCTGCATTTTTTTCTCCAGGATAGCTAAAGCTGGCTCTCGTAAGCTTTATATCGAGCGGCCCTTCCGGAAGCTGTTCCGTTCCTCGCGGCGCAGCAGGTTCTGCCACAATTTCTTCTAACCGCACGGCGGCTTTTCGGCTTTCTTCAAAATATGCAGGGAAGGCGGCCATCGGGGCTACGTTTTCAAAGGCAGCAATGGATATCATAACGAGCATAGCCAAATACAAACCGTTCAGTTCACCCGCTGCAACAAAATACGCACCGACACCCAATACGAAAAACGATACCAGCAAAGCCACCAAGGAATTGATGGACTGGGCCAGGTTTTCCTCCAACCCCTCTTTTCGCTGGCTCTCATTATATTGGGCTGCATCATTTGCCAGCTGCTGTTCTTTGGCATTGAGCTGCTGGTGGATTTTCAAATCCCGAAAACCATAAAGGAATTCTGTCGCTTCAATAGCCAAACTTCCTCGCTTGGCTCTCGTTTTTCCATCTGTCCGGCGTTTTCTAATCGAAAACAGAGCCGGAACCACGATAACCGTCAGCAGCATCCCGATGAACATCACAGCAGCAATTCCCATGGAGAAAAATGAGCTGAAGAAAATGGTGCTTAAAAAAACAATCCCTAATACAACCGGCGGATAGAAAACACGCAGCAGGAAATTTTGCAGGCTTTCGACGTCTCCAACAATTCGAGACAATAAATCCCCACTCCGATACTTGCCAAATATTCCAGGGGCGAGCGGCGCCAAACGATCAAAAAAGGATACTCTCAAATGGCTGAGCATAGTGAACGTTGCCCGGTGGGAATACAAACGTTCCCCGTAGCGGCTTAACGCCGAAATAAAACCGAATAATTTCAGGCAGGCTGCCATCACAACAAGCGTCGTCATGTGAGAAGTCAAGGCAGCTTTAGAAATTAAATAGCCGCTTGAACCCATCAATGCCACACTCGCTGCGCCCGCTATAAATCCAAAAAAGATAGCAGTGGCAACATCCTTCTTCTCAATCAATGTCAATCTCAATACATGCTTTAATTCATTCATCGCACGCCGCCTCCCTGCTGTGCTGCAAGCATTTCTTTATAGGGACCGTAATTTTGCAGAAGTTCATCATGGCTTCCAGCTGCTTCCAGTTTGCCGTTTTCCAGAAAGAAAATCATATCCGCATTTTTAATCGTATGCAGGCGGTGAGCAACCGTGATGACCGTGGATGTTTTTTGCAGCTCACGAAGCGAAGCTTGCAGGATTTGTTCGGTCCGCAGATCCAGTCCAGTTGTCGGTTCATCAAATAAAATGAGCGACGGTTTCTTCAAGAAGGCGCGAGCCAGCGCAATTCGCTGTTTCTCTCCACCGGATAATCCGCGTCCGGCTTCCCCGATTGGCGTTTCAAATCCTTGTTCAAGCATTGAGATCATTTCTGCAATCCCTGCTTTTTCAGCAGCTGCCAGCACTTCTTTATCATTGACTTGCCGGTTGGCACCGATTTCCATATTTTCACGGATAGTGCCAGCAAAAAGATACGGATTTTGGGATATATAGCTTAACTGGTCAAACCAAGACTTTTCACTGACGGTTTCACGTGGAACTCCGTTGATCATCAGATGGCCCTGGCTTTGCGGCAATAACCCAGCCAATAAATGCATAAATGTCGTTTTTCCGGAACCGCTTTTGCCGACAATCGCCACCTGGCTGTAAGGGGGAATTTCTCCATTAAACGGTGCGAGTTCAAAGCCTTCGCCATATTGAAAAGACAAGCCTTCCAAAGACAAATGCGGCGGCTCAGGTGCAACAGCTTCATTGCCCCAAGTTAATGGCGAATGTTTTTTTTCAAGTTCAGCACCCAATTGTTTGGCTGCTGATACGCTGCCGCGTGCTGTATGGAAAGCACTGCCGAAATCTTTCAGCAAATTAAAGAAATCCGGCACTAAAATCAAAATGAAAAACGCAGTGAAAAAGCTGATGCTGTCAAACACAACAAGGCGCAGACCAATTTCCAGTGCAACAATACCAATGCTAAGCATGGAAATGTACTCCAGCATCAACGATGATAAAAACGCGGATTTCAATACTTCCATTGTTGAATCACGGAAGCTTAAACTGCTTTTGCGGATGGCTTTTTGCTGCTTTTCAGCCTGTCCGAATAATTTGAGCGTGGACAATCCCTGCAGAATATCCAAAAAAGTACCGGAAAACCGGTTGAGCTGCTCCATTTTTTCATCGGCTTTTTTCTTCGTCCCTTTTCCGACCATGGCCATGAAAACTGGGATGAACGGCGCCGTGATTAAAATGATGACACCGGTAGTCCAGTTTTGAGTGAAAATAACCACCAATAACAGGAGTGGAATGATATAAGTTTGGATCATTTGTGGAATGTATTTACTGAAAAAGCCATCTACTTCATCCACTGCATCCATCAATAGGCTGACCTTTTGGCCAGACTGCCCTTGAGCTGCAGACAGCAGCGGATTTTCAGCAAATGACTTTATCAAGTTGGTTCGAAACTCATTTTTTACGTCAGCGGCCAGATTGACACCCGCTCTGCCAATTGCGTAACCGGCCACTACACGCAGCAAAATTGCCGCGAACAAGCCGCCAAACAGTGGCAGCAAGCTTTCGAATGCAGCATTCTGAAGAAAAACACGATCTGCAATGAATACGAAAAATAAGGCTTGTCCAATTGTGGCAATCCCTTTTAAAAGCGATGCCGCCGCCAGAAAGGCCATAATGTTTTTCCGTTGGAATGCCAGCTGTTTTAAGTCGTTCATGCCATTCTCTCCTTCGCTTTACCTCTTCTCATTATAAAGCATACGATACTGAAACCCCCGTCAGGTGCCCATGGCAGCCGCATTTATCCAAAGCTTTGTTACAATGTTGTTCACAAATTCATCCTTTTCTTCCGCACATAAAAACCCTGCAGGCATTTGGCCTCCAGGGTTGAAATCATTAACTTTCGATTGGTTGTTCATAAGAGTTTATTGAAAAAATGGCCGACTTTAACCAAACCATATCTTCTTGTATTATCAGTTTCAAGGACTGATCCGTACATCTTCGGTATTCGTCCATTAGCTTAATCAGTTCATATTCGAAAATGGCGAGCTCTTCTTCTGTGATCACTGCAAACACCCTCTTAGGTAAGCCATTTTATAATTAGCGTCTTATTACCTACAGTAATAAGGCTATTATACCAAAAAAATAGCATTTTACTACCTTAAAGAAGTTTTTATTTCATAAAAATAACAATAAAATAGAGTAAGACGTTAATCCGACACAAAAGGACACCAAACTGCTCTCTCTTTCTTCTGGAAGTTCTTCTTTTAGGACGTTTAAAATAACACCTCCTGCCAGGAAAGCTGTGAGCACTGAAATAATCCATTCATGAACATCCGCAAAAGCTCCAGTTGCCCACCCCACAAGGATAGCTGCGGCAAGCAGCCATCTGCCATACCGATCATATTCTTCCTGGTGGGTCGCGCGTAACCCCTTGTCATTGGTTATGAAATGTACCCCCATTGCAATGAAGAATAAAAACATCCCCAAAGGATCCCCGTACTCTTCTCTGACAAGCAAATAACTAATTACAGAGTTGTATAATGCAAAGGTAACAATATGCACCCAGAAAACCCCCGTTGCAGCTTTCGGCTGATCTGCATGCTTGTTCTTTTTCTTGGAAGTTTTGACTGAGTGCTCTAAAGCATAAAAAATGACCAGTCCGGCCATCGCGATCACATATATATGGTTTTCCAGAAACTGCAGACCGCTGTTTTCGAGCTCTCCCTGCAGTTCGTCCTGGAAAATACTGAGTTCAGGCAATAGATGCAAAAAAACATAAGCGACTGATATACCGCCGGCAACTGAAAGAAACCGGCTGCGCGGCAACACTTTCAACAACTTTAAACGTTTTGAGAAAAGATGAATCAATACAAATCCAATGGCAAAAATAAAGCTTAGACCAAGCATCCGCTTTCTCCTTTCTATCTATATAAGGTGAACGAAACAGCAGCTTTCCCCACCGCTTCGGCTGCTTTGGGCAGAGCAAGACCAGTGCTCCCGCGGGGTAGCGAAACTGATTTGCGGAATTCCAGCAGCCGAAAATTATTAGTTCAACTTATATATGTATATTTCAGAATCGGATACCTTATATGCGAGATAACCCTCTTTACTAGATGTCTCCCCTTAGCGGAACTCGTTTAAACAAACTAGGGATTTGCAGCTGTTTCTTCTATAAAAGATGCAAAAAAAAAGCGTCCAGGAGACGCTTGAGCTTGTAGACAAAAGAGTAGTTATGAAATTCAAAGAATGAATATTCATTTTAGCTTGTTTATACGGGATACTGCGCTCCAGGCGGACGCTTTCCGCGGGCTTGCGCCGAACTAACTCGGACTTGGGTCCGAGTGGATTTCGGCACTTCGCTATCCCGCAGGAGTCGCCGCCTTGCGCTCCGGATCCTGGAGTGAGGTGATTTATCAGGCTTGTCGAAATCAGCGTCATGGAGAAACTGGCGAACAGGCTTCTCTATTTGATTAAAGCCGCATGCTCCCAACCGGGCTGGCCACGAGACTCCTGTGGCACAGCGAGAGCTGAAGACCCCGCAGGAACGCAGTGACGAGGAGGCTGAAGCTGAGCCCACGGAAAGCGAAGTGGCCGGACCGGTTGGGATGATACACTACTATTCATTTTGGTTAGATTTTGTCTACAGTCTGAAGCGTCCAGGAGACGCTTTTACCTATCAAGCATTTTTCCACTCAAACACCCGCTTGCCGGCTATGCTCTACAGATAGTTCACGCAGCTTGAACTTCTGAATTTTCCCGGAGGCTGTCATTGGGTATTCCTTTATGAACTCAATATAGCGCGGAATTTTATGTCGTGAAATTTTTCCGCTGCAATACTCCTTCAACTCTTCTGCCTCCAGCCCTTCCCCTTCTTTCAGGATCACCCATGCCATCAGTTCTTCTCCGTATTTCGGATCCGGCACACCGACCACCTGAACATCCTGGACCGAAGGGTGCTGGTAAAGAAATTCTTCGATTTCACGCGGGTAGATATTTTCGCCTCCGCGGATTACCATATCCTTAATGCGTCCGGTAATGGCAATATAGCCGTCTTCGTCTTCCACTGCGATATCACCCGTATGAAGCCAGCCTTCGGAATCAATGGCTGCTTGGGTGGCTTCTTCATTTTTATAATAGCCCTTCATGACATGATAGCCTCTTGTACAAAGTTCGCCGGGAATGCCCGGCTCCACCTCTTCACCTGTTACTGGGTCAATAATTTTCACTTCCACTCCGGCATGCGGCTTGCCGACAGTTGAGACCCGTTTTTCAATATCATCATCCGCCCGCGTCTGCGTGATAACTGGCGACGATTCTGTTTGTCCGTAAGCGATAGTAATTTCTGAAGCGCCCATATCATGGATGACTTTTTTCATCACTTCAATCGGACAAGGCGAACCGGCCATGATGCCCGTGCGAAGCGTGGAAGTATCGAACGACGCAAATTCCGGATGGTTTAATTCGGCGATGAACATGGTTGGCACTCCGTGAAGCCCCGTGCATTTTTCGTCCTGCACCATCTGCAGCACGCGCTTCGGTTCGAACTGCTCCGCAATGACCATGGTCGTGGAATGCGTGACCGCGGCCATCGTTCCAAGAACGCAGCCAAAACAATGGAAAAAAGGCACCGGAATGCACAGCCGGTCCTTTTCCGTCAGGTTCATCGTGTCACCGATCAACTTGCCGTTATTGACGACATTCAGATGTGTCAGCATGACGCCTTTGGGAAATCCTGTAGTGCCTGATGTGTACTGAATATTGATGACATCGTCAGGAATCATTGAGGCGAAGCGTTCCTCATACTCGGAGTCGCTGATTCCTTCAGCAAAAGCCTCAAATTCGTTCCACGAATAAATTCCCGGATAATTGTTATTGCTCATGACAATCACCCGTTTCAAATGAGGCAGCTTCTTGCTTATAATCTTTCCTTTATCAGCCGTTGCCAACTCTGGACAAACCGTGTTGAGAATTTCTATATAGCTGGTGCCTTTGAATTCTTCCCCCAATATCAAAGTTGTCGCGTCCGACTGTTCCAATAAATACTCCAGTTCACTGGACTGGTAGCTGGTATTGACTGTCACCAGCACACCGCCCATTTTGCCGGTAGCGAATTGGCTCAGCAGCCATTCACGCTTATTGTCTGACCAAATGGCCACATGCTCCCCTTTTTCAATCCCAATGCCGATAAACGCCTTTGCCAGACGATCTGTTTCTTCATCAAATTCCTTATAGGATTTTCGGATGCCATGCTCTGGATAGACATAAGCTTCCGTCTCCGGATGTCGCGCGGCTTGCTCTTTTACCACTTGGCCGACTGTCTTTTGCAAAATAACCATTTTCCATCCCCCTAATTGAAAACGTTTTCAGTCCACTATATACTATCACAAAATTCCAAATTAATGGAACCTGCTCTATCTGTAAAAACGGACAGCTCGCTCTTATCATGTACTGCATGATAAACTAAAACTACTACATGCAATGGAAGGGATCGACCATGGACTTACAAACAATGCAGGACCAACTTACAGAACGCCTTTTGCAGCAGCAGCTGGTGTCAGCAACCATCAGCCAGCCAAGGCTTAAATCAAATGACATCAAACGGATCAAATTAAAACCGGTAGAGATAAAGAAAGAATACTTGATTCAATTTGAGTACCAGCATGAGCATGTTCTGAAACATGAAAATCTGCCAGTTGAGGAAGCCGCCAGAAAGCTGGCTCTTTTGTTCACTGATTTCCGCCAGGCACTGTTTCAGTTAACAGATGAAAAGGTGCAGATCCAACTATCCAAGAAATTCAAAGTCATCTGGAAAGCCGAACCGACTGGAGAGAAAAAAGCCGAGCTTTCGCATAACCGCAAAAAGCAGTATTTGCTGGAAGACGGCATTCCGTATCCATTTTTGGTGCGTCTTGGCGTACAAAGCCCAGATGGCAAAGTCAAAAAACAGAAATATGATAAGTTTCGCCAAATCAATCGCTTTATTGAATTTATTGACGATGCACTTGCCTATTTGCCGCAGGACCGCACCGTTCGCATCCTCGATTTCGGCTCCGGAAAATCCTATTTGACCTTTGCGCTTTACCATTATTTGCGCATCGAAAAAGGACTGGACCTCCGTGTTACCGGCCTTGATTTGAAAAAAGAAGTGATTGCGGAATGCCAGCAGATTGCGCAGGATCTCCACTACGAACAGCTGGAATTCCTGGTTGGCGATATTAACGACTACAATGATGAATCGGCTGTCGATATGGTCGTCACCCTGCATGCCTGTGACACAGCAACCGATATGGCCTTAGCACGCGCCGTCAAATGGGATGCTAAGGTGATCTTGAGCGTTCCTTGCTGCCAGCATGAACTAAACAGCCAAATCGATGCACCGGAACTTGGCATCATGCTTCAGCACGGGCTGATCAAAGAGCGGTTCAGCGCCTTGGCGACCGACTCTATCCGAGCAGAACTGCTGTCGCTGGTCGGCTATGAAACACAATTAATGGAGTTTATCGATATGGAGCATACCCCTAAAAATATTTTGATCCGTGCTTATAAAACCAATCGAAAACCTGCTGCAGGGCAATTTGAAAGTTATCGTCAGTTTACTGCTCTCCTGTCAGCCGCCCCATTTCTGGAAAACGAATTAAAGGAGTATTTATGAAACGCAAAAACCTGGTAAACGGCATAATTTTAGCTTTTTCAGTCGTGCTGATACGCTTTATCGATGTTCGCGTTTATGATATGAATATCATTGTGACTTTACTGCTATTAGTTGCCCTTATTTACGGAGCAATGCGGATTGTTGAGCGGTTTCCATCTCTTGATCAATCTGTCAGCAAGCGCACCTCATTCACTGTCAATACGCTTGTCATCATCTCCATCTTTCTAGTGTTTTTCATCTTTAAATTATAGGACAAAAAGAAGCGTTGGCCATAGTGAGCCTTCGCTTCTTTTTGTCCATCAAGGAGAATTTTCATTCGGCTTTTGCTGCGCCTGTTCCTGAATGGTTTTGAATATATAGGCCTTTACCGGTTCCAAAGTGAATTTCAAATTGCTGGTTTTCAGGTTGTTCTCCAAATAATCCAATTGATGTTCCTCTACTGCGTCGGATTGAAGGTTCAAGACGCTGTTGACATACAGCATCCCTTCATTCGTCGCCATCGGGCTGTCCTGACCTTCTTTTTCGCGGTCCCGTACTTGTTCAATCCCAAAAATCAGGCCTTCATTTTTCAATTCCTTCATCGCTGCTGCATAGCGCTCTTCGCCGATTTCTTTCGACAAGTGCTGATCCAATTGTTTAACGTCCTCAAAGTTTGCACCTCTATAGTATTGCGCATAATAAGCGATTAACACCTGCTCCTTGTCCTCCAACTCTTCCATCGCCAATCCCTCCATTATTTTGCTGTTGCTTTTTCTATTCCCTTTTCTCTAATGCAATATGCATTACTGTTCCATGTCACTGGAAAAAAGTGAAACTTTCGCTCTTTTGGTTCGTTATTACTACTGACACGATAAGAGAAAGCAGGTGCATCATATGGCTGAACAGGCGATCGTCCAAATTAAAAATCTGTCGAAAACGATCGGCAGCAAAAAAATCATCAAAAACTTGAACCTGGATTTGCACAAAGGTGAAATCACAGGATTTCTGGGACCGAATGGAGCCGGAAAAACCACAACCATTCGCATGATGGTCGGCTTAATGAAGCCCACTGATGGAGAAGTATGGATTGATGGCCAATCCGTACAAGGGGATTTTGAAGGCAGTATCCGGAAAGTCGGCGTGATTGTTGAAAATCCGGAAATGTATAAGTATATGTCAGGCTATAAAAACCTGCTTCACTTTTCCCGGATGCACAAAGGCGTTCCAAAAAAGCGAATCGATGAAGTCGTCAAACAGGTCGGCATGCAGAATCGCATCAATGAAAAAGTGGGTTCCTATTCACTGGGCATGCGCCAGCGGCTTGGCCTTGCCCAAGCGCTGTTGCACGACCCCAAATTCCTCATTCTAGACGAACCGACAAATGGCCTCGATCCAGCCGGCATCCGCGAATTCCGTATTTATCTTCAAAAAATCGCCAAGGAAAACGGGGTCGCTATCTTTGTATCAAGCCATCTACTCTCTGAAATCGAATTGCTGTGCGACCGGATTGCCATTATCCAGAATGGTGAACTGATCAATATTAAGAATGTCAACGAACTTCAGAAATCCCGCTATTACATTCAAGCAGAGCCATTGGAGCTTGTAGGCGAAGTGCTGACAGGGGCCGGTTTTCCAGCAGTATTGCACGACAATGGATATTTGGTCGACTCCGGAGCGGAACATATCCCGGGAGCCATCAATTTATTGGTAGGTGCCGGCGCCAGAATTTTTGCCGTCCAGCCTTACCGAGAAACCCTGGAATCGCAATTCCTTGAAATGACAGGAGGCGGAGAAATTGCTCAAGCTCATACAAAATGAATGGATGAAATTATGGAATAAGAAAATAACTTGGATCATGGTCATATTGCTGGTTTTCATCGTATTTGCCGGTCTTGGAATCACCAAGTGGATGAACTCCACAGGCAATCAAGACATTGATGAAAGCTGGCAGGAGAATACGCAGGCAGAACTCGCCAGCATCAACCTCATGATGGAGGAACCTGGTTTGAGCGAAACTCAGATTGACAATTACGAAGAGCAAATCGCCATCGCTGAGCATCGTCTGGAAAATGATATTGCGCCACTCGAATACGCCAGCATGCAGCAGCAGGTGCTCGACACTCATATGATGATGTCACTCGTCACGCTATTGACAGTTATTGTCGCAGCCAGCATTGTCGCAGCTGAATTTTCGCAAGGCACAATTAAAATGCTGTTGACGCGGCCGGTGAAACGCTGGAAAATCCTTACTTCCAAATACATAACCGTTTTGCTGTTCGCTGTTTTACTGACAGTGATTCTGCTGATTTCAACAGCACTTGCCGGACTGATCTTTTTGGGCATCGGAGAAGGCACTCTTCTTACATGGACCGGCACCGAAGTGGCAGAAGCTTCGTTCTGGCTGGAAGCCCTCAAGCTGGCAGCACTTAAATTCTCAAGCATTTGGATGATCAGCACGTTTGCCTTTATGCTCGGAACTGTATTCCGCTCGAGTTCTCTGGCTATCGGCTTATCGATCTTCCTCATGTTCACAGGTGTTCAAGCTGTATTCTTCCTGCAGAATTATGAAATCGTTAAATACTACCTGTTCACCCATACAGATCTGACACAATTTTACACCGGCAACTTCCTGGTTCCGGACATCACCATCTCGATGTCCCTGCTTGTACTGGCCATCTATTTCCTAGTATTCATGGCCATCAGCTACTGGACATTCGGAAAAAGAGACGTAACGGCTTAATAGAAAAGCGTAAGCAGCCATAAGCAGAAGCTAACCTAATAGCGCGACTTCCTGTCGCAACGGTTAGCTGACCCGCATCCTGCGGCCCTCCGACAAGCGCTGGAAGCCTTACCAGTAATGGCGTCTTTTGCCATTGGTGGTAAGGCTGAAGCGACTCGAGGGGCTGGCTGCTGGAGTCTGGACACAGAAAAGCGCAAGCGCCCGTTTAGCTCTAAATGGCATTAAACAGAACATATTTCCAAACTGATAAGCAAAACAAAAACTGACCCGGAATTCTGGGTCAGTTTTTGTTTATCCATTCAATTAATGCTTCTATCACTTGATCCTGTTGCTCCACCGCGGTTATTTGGGCTGGATTGTCACCTTTTTGTTCACCGTACAACCCAAACTGCGCATGGTTTCCCCCTTCAATTTCCTCAAAGATACTGCCGTCCGGAAACAGTTCACGGCTCGCTTCAATATCCTCAATCGTGGACAAGCCATCCAACTCTCCATAAATCGACAGCATCGGCAGTCCGCTTTCTGAAAAGTCACTTGCTGGGTATGCCCCCAGGAAAAAAAGTCCACTAAGCTTCGGTGAAGGGTCTTCTGCATAGAAAGAGGCAGCTACCCCACCCAAAGAATGTCCGCCAAGAAACCATTCCTCCACTTCGGGATGTACTTCCATCACAGAACCCGCTGTTCCAGAACCGAGGATCCCAAAATTCAACGGCAACTGAGGAATCGACACCACAAATCCTTGTTCGCTCAAGGATTTGCCAAGGTAGGCGTAAGCTTCCTTTTGGACTTTAGCCCCTTGAAACAGGATTATTCCTTGGCCATTCGGCGATTCGGGCTGGAAGAACAGCCCTTCCCCGTCACTTTCAAGCGCAGACAAATCCACTCTTTCAGCCAAGGTCTCACTTGGCCCATAATCAAATTGAGCATAAACAACAAAGCTGACAATCGCAATCACTAATAAAGCTAAAACGCTCATTGCAACACGCAACAGCCACTTTTTCATCGCGCCACCTTCTTGTCTGAACTTTTTAGTAAGCCAAGCCTACACGGCTCTGAATAAATTCCTGTGATTGGAGCTGACGATAGGCGAATTCTGCTGTATCACCGACAGTAATTTCCTTGCCTTCTTCCGGCAGCAAGTCTTTCTCTGCGCGGTAATTGCCGCGTGCCTCGCCGTCTGGCAAGTATGTAGGGCAAACAATGGTCCAATGAAGCTCTGTTTTTTCAAACAATCGGTAAACTGCTTCATGTTCTTCTGCAGCAAAAGTCAGCTTACGCTTGGAGTCCCCACCCTCATAGCGAAGCAGACCCGGGCTGAGGCGACTGTCCAAAATCCCTGCCGTCCCAATTGTTATTATCCGTTTGATATTGTGATTGGCCATCGATTTGACAATCAGAGGTGCTGCTTCAGATAACGTCGTCGTTCTGTCCGTACCAATGGCACTAAAAACCGCAGTTGTCCCTGCGATTGTTCTTTCAATATCTTCCGCGTTCCGCACATCTCCCAGAATAATTTCCAGATTCGGATGTGTTTCCAATTTTTCTGAGCGGACCAAGGCCTTTACATGATGCCCATCTCTGAGTGCCCGCTTGAGAATTTCGCCTCCCACACGGCCAGTCGCTCCGAATATAGCCAGTTTCATCGCTTTTCCCCCTCATGTTCTGTCTATCAAAAACCTGCATGGTGTTTATCTGAAATGATAGCCTTTTTTCGCCAGTACCTGCTTTAAGTCTTCACGGCGTGGCTTGCTAAGAAAATCTGCCATTTGCTGTGTCCAGGTCGCTGTTTTCTGATTCGATCCGCGGCTGGCGTAGTAGGCTTCGATTGTATTGTCGTATTCCGGCAAGAGAGTTTCGTATTTGGCTTCATCGTATTCATTTTCATGCAAAATCGCTTCCACCGGCAATCTCGGCTTGACTCCATTCGCTTCGTTTGGCACACCGACCGTCAATCCGTAGACCGGGAAAACGCCTTCCGGCAATCCGACCAGTTCGCTGATCTCTTCCATATTATTGCGGACACCGCCGATATAGCAGATACCATAGCCTTTTGATTCGGCAGCAAGAGCCAGATTCTGTGCCAGCAACCCGATATCGGTAACGGCAACAATCAAGTTTTCCGCACGGTCAAAGACGATTTCCTGTCCTTGCAGTTTTCCAGCGTGCTGCAGGCGGTTGTAATCAGCGCACATCAAAAAGACCGCTCCGGCGCCTTCCATCTGCTTGGCGTTTTTTGATAATTCGCCCAGCTTTCTGCGTTTTTCAGGATCCGTTACCCATACAATCGAGTAGGCCTGGACAAAATGGGACGTCGCCGCATGCTGTGCTGCCTCAACCAGTTCACTGACTTCCTCCCGTGACAATTGTTTTTCTTTATAATCTCTTACAGACGCGTGTGCTTTCATTAATTCGATAACCATTGGCCGTATCCCCTCTCAGTTCATTTCTTCTATCGTACCAAATTCTCTGCCGCGATACTCTTCAGATGATTTTTGCTACAATAGAACTTACAGAGGTGAATGGATTTGAAAAATACGAAGACCGCTTTTTCCATCCTTTTCTTATTGGTTCTCGGCGGTTTTTTGTTCATATGGCTGGAAAAGGAATTGGCGTTCCGCGAAGAGCTGGAGCAGCGGACTTTGCCTACCGGATTGCATCCCATCGTAGAAGAAAAACGGGATTTGCTGGTGGCGCAAGCTGCTGAAATCGGCATTGATATCCTGATTACCGATGGCTATCGTTCACCGGAAGAGCAGGATGGCCTCCACAGCCAAGGCCGCAGTTCGTCTGGATCTATCGTGACTTATGCAGAAGCAGGGGAATCCTATCATAATTATGGTTTGGCCATCGATTATGCATTGCGCCTGGATGATGGCTCGGTGGTATGGGATATTGAACGGGATGGCAACGGCAACGGGGAAAGTGACTGGTTTGAAGTCGCAGCGATAGGCAAAAACCTGGGCTTTGACTGGGGTGGCGACTGGCAGCGCTTTAAGGATTATCCTCATCTGGAAATGACTTTTGGCTTATCCATCCGCGAGCTGCAGCAAGGCTGGCGGCCTGAAGATAAGATGGAGTAGCCATTGTAACCGAAGGGCACATTGTTTCGTCTTCTTTATAAAGGAGGCAGAACGAGGATGAAAATGGCTTTATCGGTTTGGATCGCTCCTCTTATTTTATTGCAGGCAGCTTGTGGCGCGGAGAATGCGGGCAATGAAAACGTGAACAGAATAACTGACTTCCAGGTTATTTCTTCTCACAGCGAATCTTCAGAAGCGGACTTTATTTACCGCTTGTCAACAGACCGGGATCAATACACCGAAGGCGAAGAAATAATAATTCAAGCTGAACTGGAATATACTGGCGAGGCGGAAACTATTGAAATTTCCCACGCCGCTTCCCCCTTCTATTTCCCACTTCGTGAAGAAACCCGGGCTTATGCTGTAGAGTATCCCATGAATGAACCTTTGCTGATTACTAAGCTGACGAGAGGCGAGCCCTTACAGGAACGCTATGCCGGCAGCGGCGGCTACAGTGCAGAAGATGATGATGCCTATATTGAGTTTGTCCAAAACATCATGAAAAAGCAGTTTCCTTCAGGCTACTACAAAATGGAAGGGTACGCGGATTTTTCTGCGATAAATGCCGATGGGTCCAGTACCCCTTATAAAATCAGTGCAACCATCGACTTTATGGTAGCTCCAAAAAATTAAAGCAGGGGCTGTTCCAAAAGGGGCTGATGTCCATTCCAGCGGACGCTTTCCGCGGGCTTGCGCCGAACTGACTCGGGCTAAACGCCCGAGTGGATTTCGGCACTGCGCTACCCCGCAGGAGTCGCCGCTTCCATTCCCGTCAGCTCATTTAAAAACCGGCAAAGAAAAGCAATCCTTTTCTTTGCCGGTTTTATATTTTGTAGTTATGAGACAGTCCATGCATTATTATTAGGAAAACAAAGTCATCTGTCGCGGTAGTCGTGCAAATAAGACAGCGGAGTTATGTAATAAAGTTCCTCTGGACATCTTTGAGAAATTTTATGAAGTTCCCAAAACAGTTCTTTGGAAATTTTATACCGTTCGATCGAGTCCGGCATTTTTTTCATTTTAGATGTAGCCCGCTCACTTGCCACTTCTTCTATGTCCACCCAAATCGTTTTGTTCTCGCTGGCACCTCCCTGTTTTCCAGAAGCAGGAATCTCCAGACTTAAACGTGCAAACAGGGTGATAAAGCATTTTCCAGCTTCTTCATGCGTAGCTTTGGATTTCGAGAAAAAAAAGTGCACTTCTTGTTGATCAGCAGATGGATTTTTCGGCACGTTCGCTGTCATCCTTTCTGTTTAAGGTATTATTCCATTTGAACAAACAAAAAGCCGAAAAGCCCTCCTAGGGAGAGATGCTTTTCGGCTTTGCTGGCAGCTCTATTCTCTGCAGCACTTGACCAAATTATTCGTTTTTATAGTCATCGTCACAAAATGTTGAGCTGGAGAGTACAAAGCGGAAACACTATTAGTTTTCCTGTTATTTCTAGCTTACCGGAATTTTTGAAATTAGTAAAGTGCCCTATTCCACCAAACTTCTGCGCCCCAAATGCGGTTTTCAAATGCACAGCCAACTGAAAATTGATGCACTCTTTCAAGTTACCGCTATTCCCCATGCGCCCATGAAATCCGTGGATCAATCTGCCTTGTCATACGCACCATGATAGGCTGAAAGCCCATTCGTGGCCAAAAATAGGAAGCCAACTGATTTGGAGTATGCCAATCTGCAAAAATATATTCGAATCCTTGTTTTTTCATTTCACCAAAGCAATGATTGGCTAATGCACGCCCTACTCCTCTTCCGCGAAGATCAGGATTGGTAGAGGCAGCAGGAAGTTCTGCACAATTCTCGGGCGTTACCATGCTCATTGGGTCTTCTTTGCGAAAATAGACATGGAATCCAGCAACTTGGTCTCCCTGCTCTGCCATCCACAAATAGGCATCCTGATCTTCAGTCAAGGATTCATAACTCTCTTTAACATCTTCCATCGTTTCACGTGTAATCGGCAGCCAGGAAGGAGCCGTCGCCTGATGAATGCTGTTCCACATTGCCATTTTCTTGAGCAATGGCGCATCTTCTTTACCGCCTTTTCGGAATTCAAGCTTTGGAAGCGTGCCATTATTCGGTTCAAAATCATCGAGCGAAAGGATGCCGTATTTCTGTTCAAAGCCAAAAGATTGATCCAGCCATTGGTCAATGACCGCCTCATTGCCAAGCGGCGCCAGCAGCATATGATGAAAGTAGCCGTGTTTGACCCATTCAGCTCCAGCGTCTGCATACAGCAGCCTCAGCAGCCTTGGATTTTCGTGCTCACTGATTGCGATGGATTCATAGTCCATCCACACATAGCGGCCTCGCTTGGCATCTTCTTTAAATTCATACAGCAAATACCCGATGACATCGATGCCTCTTACAGCGACAATGCCGTTGATAAAGGGCCGTTCCAATACCTTTCGGAGAACTGCTTCAGTGTCATCGATTTCTTCAAATTGGGCAGGCAAAAAATTGAAGATCTTCCGTTCCCGTTCATGCCGCTTCGCTAACAATACGGACATCTGACGAATATGCTTTTCTTCCATCCCTGTAATTTGAATCATCCACGATCACTCCTCTGAATAGAGTTTCACTTCCAGGATTCTGTAGTTGCCGACTTTCACTGTTTCACCAAACCGGACCGGAACCGGCTCTACAAAAATAGGGCCATCTATGATGATTGTATGAAATTCCCCTTCTTCACCACAGGCATCCACGCCTGCAGTCTCCAGTTCACCGATCAGTTCGTGCGTAAACTCCCGCCCTAAAAAACTTTCGTCCAACCGCTTCGTATCAACTACGGTAATAACAGCCTGGAAGCCTTCGTTAATCAGTTCTTCCAACAGTTTTTTCCGCGGCTCCTGCCAAAGTGGATGGCTGACATCCATGTCTGCTTCCGCACTGACTTTTTTCACCCATTCCAAATGGTCCTGCAAATCGATGTCGCCATAAACACCCATGTCGATGCCCTGCGTTTTGAATTTCTTCAACTGTTCGATAAATTCCTTTTCATAACCGGACCAGCTGGCTTTGCCAATAACTAACGGCAATCCCATGCGGTCAGCCTGCGCTTCCATAACCTCAATCGGCAAGCCATGCGAACGGGATTTGGTGCCATCTTCTTCGAACATCGTAAATAATGCGAGCGGCACATGTCCTTCCAGCACCGCGCGGTAATAAGCGAGTGCCGAATCTTTTCCACCACTCCATGACATAACAAATGATTTTTGCATACTACACCTCTTCTTTTTTAATTCACTGTTGTTGTAACTAGTTCGCCGCCTCTTCCGAAAAACCCTTTTGCACATCCGGATTTTGAATTTCGAGAACACTGGCAAGCCCTTGGTGGTTTGCTGAAAAATCTTTTTTCGTTTTTTATTATACTTCTATCCGTTTAATAGGCTAAAGCAAAGGGAAAACTCAACTATACCCAAAGGAGGTAAAAAAATGCAACAGCATAAATTATACGTAAATGGTGAATATATAGAATCTGCAGGAACAGAATGGATCGACATCATCAATCCTTCAACTGAAAAAGTCATTTCACAAATACCTAAAGGCACAAAAGAAGATGTTGATCGCGCAGTGGATGCTGCGTTTAAAGCGCAGACAGCGTGGGAGTTGACCCCCAACATCGAACGCGGCAAAATTGTCCGCAAGCTCGGGGATAAAATTGCGGAGAGACGCGATACTTTTATCGATCTGCTGCAGGAAGAGCAGGGAAAAAGCTATGAGTTGGCAAGCGGAGAAGTGGATCTTGCCATTGACTATTTCCATTACATGTCCGAATGGGCTCGGCGTATCGAAGGTGAAATTTTGCCAAGTGACCGCCCGAACGAAAATATTTTTGTCTACAAAAAACCGATTGGTGTCGTAGCCGGTATTGTTCCGTGGAATTTCCCGGTATTTATCCTGGCCAGAAAAGTGGCCACCGCTTTTGTCACCGGCTGCACGATTGTTTTAAAGCCAAGCCAGCAAACGCCGAACACCGCCATGGAATTCACTAAAATCATCCACGAGATGGATGAAGTGCCAGCAGGCGTGTACAACGTTGTTACAGGAACAGGCTCAGAGATTGGCAATGCACTCGCATCACATGAAAAAGTGCAGCTGATCACCATGACTGGCAGTGTCCCAGCAGGTACAAAAGTGATGGAAGCAGCAGCGCAGAACATTACCAAAGTCAATTTGGAATTGGGCGGTAAGGCTCCGGCCATCGTCACGCAAAATGCGGATCTCGATTTGGCAGCTGAAGCCATCGCCACTTCCCGCTTGGCAAATAACGGACAGGCCTGCACAAACGCCGAACGGGTTTACGTGCATGACAGCATCGCAGATGAATTCACAAAAAAACTCATTGCTGTGTTTGAATCGAAAGTTCTGGGAGATCCGCGTGAAAACAAAGAGGCAGATGTCGGTCCGCTCGTCAGCCAGGACCGTCTTGATACGGTACACGACATGGTCGAACAGGCGGTCACAGAAGGTGCCACTGTCGCAATCGGCGGTGAACGCGACAGCAGCCGGTCTGGATTTTTCTACAAGCCCACTATTCTGACAGGAGTGGAACACGACTCGGCCATTATCCGTGATGAAATTTTTGGGCCTGTACTGCCGATTACTACCTACAGCACACTGGCAGAAGCTATTGAAAAAGCCAATGATACAGAATTCGGCCTTTCTTCCGCCATCTACACAAACGATTTGAACGAAGCCATGCAGGTTGTCAACGAGATGAAGTTTGGCGAAACCTATGTGAACCGCGAAAACTTTGAAGCGGTTCAAGGCTACCACGCCGGTATGCGCAAATCCGGACTCGGGGGCGCAGACGGCAAGCATGGCATGGAAGACTTTTTAGTTACGCAAGTGGTTTACATGCAGTATAAGAATGGCAAATAAATGAACACAAAAAACACTCTTCCTTTTTAGGGAAGAGTGTTTTTTCAGGCTGTCGAGAAACTTCTACCAAGCCGTGGATTTCCAAAGCTTACCACCCGCTTTCAGACCCACAGGATATGGTCATGCAGCAGGCGCGAAATGCTATGGGAGCAGAAGGGTTTACGAGCGGACGCTTCTCCAAGCTACTTCGTAAACTCTTTCTTCCTTGAATGCAGCTGGAGGCGGCGACTCCTACGGCAGAAGCTTTGCCAGTGGAATGTGTCCGCCTGAAGGGAAATGAAAAGTAAGGTGAGTTTTTCAACAAGCTGAAAAAAAGCAGCCGGAAACTCCCGGCCGCTTTTCAGCTTGTTATTTTCCTACCATGTTCTCCGGTTTAACCCATTCGTCGAACTGATCAGCAGTCAAATGCCCGCTGTTTACGGCAGATTCTTTTAAGGTGGTGCCATCTTTATGTGCTTGCTTAGCAATTGCAGCGGCATTCTCGTAACCGATATGCGGGTTTAATGCTGTAACCAGCATCAATGAATTGCTGACGTGATTTTGAATAACATCCAAATTGGCTTCGATGCCTACCGCACAATGGTCATTAAAGCTGACCAAGCTGTCTGTCAAAAGACGGACAGACTGCAGGAAGTTATAAGCGATAACCGGTTTGAAAACGTTCAACTCGAAGTTCCCCTGGCTTGCCGAGAAACCGATTGTTGCGTCATTGCCCATTACTTGAGCCGCAACCATTGTCAGTGCCTCGCTTTGAGTCGGGTTGACTTTACCTGGCATAATCGAGCTTCCAGGCTCGTTTGCAGGAATTGTAATTTCACCGATTCCGCTGCGGGGACCGCTTGCCAGCCAGCGTACATCATTGGCAATTTTCATGGCATCTGCTGCCAATGCTTTAATAGCGCCGTGTGTGTAGACCATTTCATCATGGCTTGTCAGTGCATGGAATTTGTTTTCTGCAGAAGTGAAAGAAGTTCCAACCGCTTCACTGATAAATTCAGCAACTGAAGGGCCGAAAGTCGGATCTGCGTTGATGCCTGTTCCAACTGCTGTGCCGCCGATTGCCAATTCACGCATGTGTTCAACGCTTTCGCGAATCATCCGCTCGCTTTTTTCAAGCATGTGCCTCCAGCCGCTGATTTCCTGGCCAAGTGTCAAAGGTGTTGCATCCTGTAAATGCGTACGTCCAATTTTAATGATTTCATCGAATTGCTGTGCTTTTTCATCCAATGTTGCTTTAAGTTTTTGAACAGCCGGCACCAGGTTTTCAGTTACTGCCAAAACCCCTGCTACATGCATTGCTGTCGGATACGTATCATTCGAGCTTTGAGACATATTCACATCATCGTTTGGATGAAGTTTTTCGTCAGAATTCTGCTCTGCTAAGATTTCATTGCCACGGCGCGCCAGAACTTCGTTCATGTTCATATTGGATTGTGTACCGCTTCCTGTCTGCCAGACAACCAATGGAAAATGATCGTTCCATTTGCCTTCGATCACTTCATTTGCAGCAAGTTCAACGGCTTTCATCTTCGCTTCGGATAATTTCCCCAGTTTATGGTTTGCTTTGGCTGTCGCTTTTTTCAATTGAGCAAAAGCCATGACGACTTCATGCGGCATGCGTTCCGTACCGATTTCAAAATTCTGTACGCTGCGCTGCGTTTGAGCGCCCCACATTTTGTCCGCTTCAACTTGAATTTCACCAATGGTATCTTTTTCTGTACGATACTGCATTCCATTCACTCCAATTCTGATGTCTATGTATTCTTCTCTTCTATTATAACCACACACAAGCCTAAAAAAGCGACCTTTGCAGTTAAAAATCGCTGGTTTTGCTATTGAAAAATTCTTCAATTATTGCTTCATCAGAATGTGGAATATACTCGCCCTTAACGATTTGTGCACCGTTTATCGATCCGCTGGAAAGCAGGACCAAGTCATCAGGACCGCTTTCCTTCAAAGCAGCCAGAACCGCTTCGCGCCGTGAATTGGCGGTCACTACCTGTTGCTTGTAAGGCACTGTGAACCCTTCCAATACCGCATTGATCACGGTACTCGGTTCGTTGTCGCCTGGATGATCGACTGTGACCACAAGAACGTCCGCTTTCCCTTCCGCCGCTTTGGCCATTTTCGGCATTTTCGAGAAGTCCCGTATCCCGATGCCAGCAATCAATGCAATCAGCCGATTGTGCGACAACTTCTTTACTTCTTGCAGCACCGAGGCTAAAGCGACCGGCGTATGGGCATAATCCAGAATGATTTTGCGGTTTTCGGGGCCATGAATTACTTGAAAACGGCCCTCAACCTGAGGCATGTCCGGAAGAACAGCTAAAATATCTTCCAGCTGAACACCTGACAAAAGGGCTGTGCCGATCGCTGCCGTCAAATTAGCCGCATTGTATTCGCCATAAAGCGGCACATGGATCGGCCATCGCTTTTCCTGATAACATAAATCAAATTTCAATCCTGTATCCGAAGATTCGCAAGCCGTCCAAATCAAATCAGCTCCGGAATCCAGCTGGTTGCTGTATGTCAAATGAGGATAATCAACGACTTCCAAAATTTCCTTGGCCATACCTTCATCATCGATGTTGACTACAGCAGCCTTAGCTTGCTTGAATAACAAAAGTTTTGACTGAAGATAGTGGGTGAATGTCTTATGGTATTCCAAATGCTCTTCAGAAATATTTGTGTGGATGGCGACATCAAAACTGATGCCTTCCACGCGTTTTTGATCTAAAGCGATAGAAGAAACTTCCATCGCCACAGCGCGGTCTCCTTCTGTTACAAACTTTCCGAAAATTTTGTGAATGTCGGATGAAATCGGAGTGGTCGGGGTGCTTTTATAAAAAGGAATTTTGCCATTGGCTCCTATAATCCCTGTCGTGCCGATAAACCCACAGGAAATGCCCAAAAGGTTAAATAAATTGTAAACGTAAGTAGCTGTAGTTGTTTTCCCATTGGTTCCTGTAACTCCAACTTTCAGCAAGTTTTTTTGAGGAGAATGGTAAAAGAAATCGGACATATAAGCAAGTGCTGTCCGGACATTCGCCACCACTGCAAACGAAAGATCAGGATGTTTTTCGGCATATTCAGCAATTATCTGCCGATTCGATCCGATAACTGTGGTGGCGCCGTTGTCGATTGCTTCTTCAATATACAAATGTCCATCGGTGTTTTCGCCTGGAACACAAAAGAAAGTGCAACCTTGGGTAACTTGTGTTGAATTGTATTCAATTGAACTGACTTTTGATATTGCAGGTCCAAATTGATCGATTACGGGGAAAGACGGGATGCTGGTGAGTTGTATCTCCATTGAAAGGCTCCTTAGGGAAAATATTATGTCAAATACCTATAGTTTCACAGGAACATGTATCATTATTCTATCATTTCCCTCTGACAGCGCCAACATTTTAAGTCGAATTACGTCGAATTTTTCTGAAATGCTGACTTTTTCTGTACTTTTATAGAGCATAAAAAAACTGCTCAACAATCTCTTTGAGCAGGGAACTTCTATAATTATTTCACTTCAATTTATTCCAATCGCCGGATTCCCGGGACCAGCACCTAAAAAAATTCAGCCAACCTACATCTAACTCCCGTTGTAGCCGCCATTTTTTATAAAGTTCTAGGTTTGCTTGCCTGCACATATAAAGTGCCGTCATTCACTTCAACAATCAGCACTTTTTCGTCTTGGCTGATCGCTTCATTGTTATAGCCGGTTGCACGTTTTGAAATCATTCCCGCGCAATTCTCCAGCACTACTTCCCCATATCCATCGACAGGAATTGAAATGATCACATTGGCCATTTGTCCAGGCAGCGGCTCTTCCGAATAGGCACTTAATGATTCTGCAGCAGACAGCGGCAATAAGATTAAAAAATATAAAACCATAGTTAAGATGGTTGCCGCCCCTCCACTAATCGCCAAGATCGCCCATTCGCTCAGTTCTGTTGCTGTTTCCATCAAAAAGCCGATTGCAGAGCCAAATATGATGAAAGCGAGGATTACGGTCAGGTTGAACACCGGCAAACCACCCTTAAGGTCAGCGATGTCGCCAAAAAAGACATACAGTACAGTAAGCGCTCCTGATGCAAGCAGCACATACATATAAAGCTGCTCCATGGGTAAGCCAAAAACAGCCATTCCAAAACCTCCCATTCCAGTAAGTAAATTCCCATCTCTCTTACTAATAACGAATAACTTCAAAAGAAGTTTCAGAATCCTTTGAAACCCAAATAAAAACCCGTTCTTTTATAGAACGGGTTTTGCAAATTGAATTTCATGAAAACCTTGTACCAGTTGAAAGCCGATGCCTACATACCCTTCACGGAGCAACTCCTGCTGCTTTTCAAGATCATCCAGCTTGGCTGTGACATGGTCACTGTAGTGGCCCAATGGATTTTCCAGGTCTTTCACCAGAATATACCGCTGTAATCCGGCATACTTTTCCTTCAGGGCGGCAATGTGCATTGCCTGCGTAAACTTGTCTTTTAAGCTCGGGATGTTCATGGGCGCAACGGTGCAGCAAACATAGCGATACTCTTCTTCAAGATTAGGCAATTCCTTCATAATGACCTCAGCTAATTTTTGCTGCAGGCGATTTCCCCGGTATTCAGGAAGCACCACAGAAATCTCCTGGTAAATCACTTTCCGCAATTGCTCTGGCGGCAGGCCGATATCCCAGCCCAAATGTTCTTCATCGATTTCAGGAATAAGCAATGCCCTGAAACCAATCAATTCATCTTCGACAAATGCCCCAACCATCAAGCCCCGCTCATTCAGAATAAACAAAAACTCTTCGGTAGCCAATGCCTGAAGGGAGTCCTTTTCGGGAAGCGATTCAATTACTTTTGCTTGAATCTGTTCGATCACGGGCAAATCTTCCAAATACAGCCGCTTCATAGAAAAGGGAAGTTTTTTATGAAGCACTTGGTTTGTTATTGTGCCTTCATGCAGCAACTTCATCAGCCATTCTCCTCCACATATTTTGTAGCTATAGAATACCACTTCCATTCCAGAACGTCTGCAAGTTTTTCACTATATTACAATGCCAACTATCTTGTTGGAGAGCCGGAAAACAGTTCAACCGCTGTCTCTTTCAAAAACCTCTCAATTTCCTTTTGATTGCGCAGAAAAATGACTTGGTTGTGAGGACTTTCTTCTATAAACTGTTCCAGGCGCTTTCTCATCTTTATTTTTCGGGCACTATATGTGGAGATGATGAACTTTAGGAAGTCTTTGTCCAGTTTTTCCGGACAACCGGCGGCTATATCGGGACGTGTTTTTCCATGATTCATAATGCGGCGCTTGACCACTCGGTACAGGCATACGGCTAATGGCAGTTCCAAATAGATGATAGTATCGGCTTTTTGCCTTCGAATTTCATAAGTGCCTGTGTAATTTCCTTCAATGATCCAACGGTCCTGTTCAACCAGCCGCTGCTGTTTTTCACTGAATTCTAAATCGCTGCTTTCCACCCAACCTGGCTTCCAAAAATAAGCATCCAAGTGATGGACCGGAATTGCTGCTATGTCTGCCAAGCTTCTTGAAAAGCTTGATTTGCCAACCCCAGATGATACGCCAAGCACCATAATTCTCTGCATAACCGCGCCTCCCCATTGTTTCTCTGTTCAGTTTTTTTATTATAATTCATGGTGGAAAAGAAAAGTAGTAAAAAGAATATTTCATAATCCCTTGCAATATATGTAACCCCATGTTATTCTAAGGAAGAATTATTTTTGTTCGGATAACTTTTTACAAAGTGTCAGATGTCCATCTGCAAGATTTGAGCAAGGATAGTAATACAATGTATGCTTACGCATACGAGGAGGAAACACACATGGAACAAGGTAAAGTAAAATGGTTTAACTCAGAAAAAGGATTTGGCTTCATCGAACGCGAAGGCGGCGACGATGTATTCGTACATTTCTCTGCAATTCAAAGCGAAGGCTTCAAATCTTTAGACGAAGGTCAAGAAGTTACTTTTGACATCGAGCAAGGCCAACGCGGTCTTCAAGCTACTAACGTTCAAAAAGCGTAATCTAAAGTCAAACTATCAATGAGCTCTTCTTCGGAAGAGCTTATTTTTTTGTCCTTTATGAAGGTGTGATCAGGGAAATCCTGGTTGCGCCTTTTCTCATTCAAAAAAAAAAAACGGCATTTGCCTTATCAGCAAATACCGCCTCGTATTTCTTTTAATTCAGCCAAAAGTACAGTTGGAAAACTGCAAAAATCAAAATACATACGGCAAGCGTTCCAAAAATGATCCCCAATGCTAATTTTTTCCCGGTCATGCTGTCACTCCTTTTTCATTCTCAAATCTTCAATGGTTTCGGTAATTTTATAAGCTCCTGCCCCTTTATTCGACAAGACTGTGAGAATATTGCCCTCTTCAGGGTAAAATGCGGAATGGAAACAGACCCCCGGATCGTATCCCATAACATGATATTTCACCAATCCATCCCCTTGGCTCTGAATCCATATTCCATAACCATAATCGCCGTCTTCCCCGGATGCATGCACTTGGAGCATGGTCTCCAGCATCTCTTTCGTCACTAAGGCGCCGTCCACCAGACTGCTCCAGAAATTCGCCATATCACTCGCTGTGACATAAGCTCCGCCGTCAGCACCTCCACGGATCGGGATAGCGTATTGGTTTGTACGCCACACTCCATCTTCTTCAATATAGCCGAAAGCCGTTTCACCAGGCAGCCGGTCTAAACGGAAATAACCCGAGCTTTCCATCTTGGCTGGACCAAAAATCTGTTCTTCCACAACTTCGGCAAACTCTTTGCCAGTCACCTGCTCCACAATCAGGCCGAGTGCGATAAATCCAGCGTTGTTGTAGCGGAACCTCTCACCCGGCTTGAACATCATTGGCTGGTCTTTAAACAAAGGAATAAAATCTGAAGCAGTTTGCATGGTGTACATCGGCCGTTGTTTCCATAGCTCTTCATAATCTCCCATGACTTGTTCATCAAAATAATCCGGCATGCCGGATGTATGAGTCAATAGCTGATGAATGGTGACGTCGAAATGCGGAAAAGCCTGCGGCAGCAGTTCGGATAGCTTGTCGTGGAAATTGAGCTTTCCTGCCTCCACCAATTGGCACACAGCAACAGCCGTGAAAATCTTGCTGCCCGATGCAATACCGAACCTTGTATCGACAGCATTCGGCCGTTCATCTGCACGATTGGCAAATCCTCTTGCTGCTGTCCAGGTTTCCTCTTTACGCAAAAAGACGGCGCCCGAAAAATCGATCTCTTCCATCTTGTCCATAATTGGCGTAGCTGGTTTCTCCTGCTGAAACCGTCCGTCTTCTGTAATGTTAATGTGGCGGCCGTCTGACAGCTCAATCGATAAAGGATGCGTCTCGCTTTTTTGTTTCGAAAAATACCAGACGCGCTTTGGTGCCACCAATAAAATATAAGCATGTCCACTGCCCAAGAAGTTCAATGCATTTGGATCGATCCCCTTATAGCCCCTCACTGGAATATCCATCTCTTCAAGCTGTTTGCCGACTTCTTCAACATGCGGTGTCGTGATGCTCACTTCACTGATGCTAAGCAAAGAGTCGACTGTAAAATTGCCCATGCGATCGACGCTGCGCCGCGCAATGAATTCAATGACATTGCCGGCAGGATCTTGGAAATAAAATGCATCAGCATCAAAATTGGCGTAAAAAACTTCATCCATTCCCTCTTGGCGATTCAAGGTTACCCGCTCACCAGCCCACCATTTAGCGAGTGTAAACTGGTTGCCTGGAATGTTCAGCGCATAATGATAAATAGCTGGTCTTTCGGATTCCTGGAAGACTAACTGGGATTCTCCAATCGACAGCGTAAAGCTGCTTTCATCTTCTTCAACAATCCGGAAGCCCAGTTGGTATTCATAAAAGCCCTTCATGTCTTCTAACTGATTTGTGTATAAGGTCACCTTTTTAAACATGTCCTCACTCCTTGCCTTTAGCATACCGAAAAATCCAATCTTTTACCTCTTTTAGCCATAAAAAAAGAGCCCAGAGGCTCTTTTTTATGGCAGTCGGAAGTGGTTAAGAAGACAGTCCATTGTTTACTGTGGAGCGAAGCCGGATCATGTCGCGGCATTCAATGCCATTCTCAAAAATCGGCTGTGGGTAATTCCGCCTGAAAAAATCCGGATCAATCGCACACATCCGAAACCCGCATTTCTGATAAAGCGCAAGTTGATCCAGGCTCGAATTGCCGGTACCGATTTCCACAAACGTAAATCCGCGGAGTGCCGCTTCAGCCAAAGCATGCTGCAGAAGTTGACGCCCGTACCCTCGGCCCCGAAAGCTTTCTGCAACTGCAATATTCTTTATTTCCACAACGGTGTCCGACAGAGCGACAAGTACGTAAACGCCGACAATTGCACCGCCCTGCTCTCCGATCGTGCACCAGCCGGATTCACTATAAGCACGCACCAGGCTTTCGGAAGGATCCGCTTCGAGCAACAAGTCCATCGGCAGCGGTTCATGAGCCTGCAGCTGTCGGAATTCCATCATTTCTTTTCTTTAAAGCCTTGATCGATCAAATAATTTTCAGCATCGTCAAAAGTTCCAAAGCTTTCTTCCAGGTTTTTTCCTGTGTAGATATTCCAAAATGGCTCTTCATAAACCAAATCCAGTTTCACATTGTCGCGGCTAACCCACGTTTTGTCGTATGGAGGTTCTGGCTCCAGTGATAAGTAATCCAAAGAATCAGCAAGGACGCTGCGCAATTCCTTTTCGGAAAAATCACGGATGTTGACAAAGCCTTTCTTGTCCGCTTCGTAATGCGGCAAGTTTCCTACATAGACAAAGCCATTGCCCGTCGGATGCAAATGGTAAACAACGATTTTTTTGTCGTATAAGCTTTCTTCATAATGAAAATTCACGCGTTTCATCGATACATCTTTTCTCGTCAATTCCGGAAAAGATTCAATGATTTCCAACTTTTGTTCAAATGTTAACAATCTCATTACCTCATTTCTTAGTTTCAGTTAGTTCATCAAAAACATCAGTAAGATCCAAAATATAGAACTGCTGTATGGAGAAAATCGCAGAAATATATGGTTACACCCGTTTCGCATTTTTAATTACCATTCAGTATAACATGCCAGCCACAATCCCACATCCATAGAAAAAAGCTGCGCGAACGCAGCTTTTTGGCTTTACTATAAAATCGAATAACGATTTTACTCCACCGACTTACTTTTTCTTGCCAAACGGCCACCAGACACCCCGGTCAAAGGATACTGAAATTGCCGGTATCAATAATGGCAGGACGATCAATCCGTACAGCAGCAATCCAGTAATGACGATGGTTGCAATCTGTACTAGGCTTAAGACGCCGGATGGCATCATGGCACCGAATGTACCCGCCAGAATGATGGCTGCCGTGATGATGACAGTTCCCATCTTCGCCATCGAAGTACGCATCGCATCGCGAACGGTGATGCCATTAAATGATTCTTCTCGGAACCGGTCGAGCAGGAAAATCGAGTAGTCGACTCCGAGCGCCACCAGCATGACAAAGCCAAAGAATGGCACTGCCCAGCTGATGCCGTCATATCCGAGACCGTTGACAAAGATTAATTCCGCAATGGAAATTGCTGTATAGTACGTCAATAACAGCGATCCAATCATATACAGCGGCATGATCAATGACCGGAAAAGAATTGCCAGCACAACGAACAAGCTGATCAGCATGATGATCACGGTATTCGTAAAGTCATTGGAAGATACTTCTTCCAAATCACTGTTGATGCTCGAAATCCCGCTGAATGCAATTTCCGCGCTTTCAAGCGGCGTTCCGGCTACAGAGCGTTCCACCGTTTCCTTAATCTCAGAAGTAATGACAATGGCTTCATGAGAGTAAGGATCCTCTGACAAGATTACTTCCATCATCATTCCTGTGCCGTCGGCAAAAGAATAACGGTCCAATACCTGCTCAAAATCAGCGCTTTCAAGTGTGCCTTCCGGAATGAACAGGCCCGTATCGCGAACCGCTTCGCTGCCGCTCATCTCTTCCATCATATAGACAGCTTCCGTCAAACCGGTTTCAATTTCTGCCAAGCCATCGTTTGAAGCTCCGACTCCATCTGCCAATTGCGTTAATCCGGCACTAAGTTCTGCTGTTTGGCCAGCCGCGCCAGCCAAACCTTGCTGAATTTCTGACAACCCACCGTTGATTTGTGTCAAAGCACCAACAGTTTGAGGAATGTTGCCTGTTTGCTGCAATCCTTGAGAAACCTGATCCAATTGTTGATTGATCTGGCCGAGACCTGCCGCCGCCTCATCCAACCCTCCAGCATCACCCGCTTGTTCACTGATGGCAGTTAAGTTCGCCTGGACTTCTGCTAACCCTGCCTGCACTTCACCTATTCCATCGCGTGCTTCGCCAAGCCCATCCGCCAGCAAGCCGAGCTGCTCGTCGACGTAGAGCTCATCGATTACTTCCCCCGTTGGACGTGTAATGGAGCGAACCGTTTCAACCCCATCAATTTTATCAATTTCTGCACTTAACGATTCGAAATAAGGGACAGTTGATCGATCCATCAATGAGTCTTCTGACTTCACAATCACTTGAACAGGCAGTGAATCACCTTGCCCAAAGCCTTCTTCGATAGCACGCAAGCCTTTCACCGATTCATATTCCGAACCAATTTCATCTACTGTATTAAACGACAAAGAATTATCGTATGTAAAGAGCAAAGGCACTGTAATCACAGCTACCACCAGCATCGACAACAAGGGCCGGTTGATCGACAGCTTGCTCATGGTGACCCATAATTTGCTGTCATTGTGAGAAGCTGATTTTTTTGCTGGCCAGAATAACTTTTCCTTCAATAATGACATGAAGAATGGCACGATCGTGTATAGAACCAGCAACAATACGAATATCCCAACTGCTACCGCTACGGCAGATTTAAAAATCGGAAATTCTGCAAAGCCGATGGCGAAGAACCCGATAAATACAGCGATTCCGCTGATCAGCAACGTTCGCCCTGCCGTTTTATACGTGTTGATGATTGATTGCTCTACATCATGTCCTGCCGAAAGTTCTTCTTTATAGCGGCTCAGGAGCAAGATACAATAATCTGTTCCAATTCCGAAAAGAATCGCGACCAGGAATATTTGCGTATAGTTGGATACTGGGAAACCAAACCAATCGATGAAAAAAGCGACCAGTGACTGGCTCAATAAATAAGTAATTCCGACTGCCACAAGCGGTATGAAAGGCGTTACAATTGACCGGAAAACGGCCAGCAGCAATCCGAAAATCAAGACAACCGTAATAATCTCGGTGCGCTTCAAGCCTTCCTGTGCACTGATGTTGACATCATTATTTATGATGGCTTCTCCAGTAACATAGGCCGTCAAGTCTTCAGGAATAATAGACTCCCTGATGGTATCGGCAACGGCGTTCACTTCTTCGTCTGTCCCATCCACTGTAATCGGCATCAACACCGTTTGGCGGTCTTCCGAAATGAGCTGGCCTTCCAGTTCTTCGCTTTCAACTGGATTTAAGACACTTGTCACCGGATCTCCCAGCGCTTCGATATCCGTCACCATCTGTTCAAGCGTTTCCCGAACCGAATCCGTCAGTTCACTTTCCAGCGGCATGACGAGAGAAATCGTTTGTTCCGAGGCGTCTGCATCTGTCAGAATGCTTGAAGCGATTTGCGAAGAAGCTTCATCAGACAGCTGAAACGATCCTGCCTGTTCTGCCTGCTCTGTTAAATTAGGTGCTAATAAGAATAAGGCGACTGTTAATACTATCAATCCTATGGCAATCGGCCATTTGAATTTTAATACGCTACGCATGTATTACACTCCATCCATTTTTATGATCGTTTTCAGCTTCCGGAAAATCGTGAGGAATTGATCTATTTCTTCATCCGCAATATTTTCGGACATCAGCTTCTCGAGATAATCCGTCAACACCTTGTCCAGCTCTGCCAAAATCGTTTGGCCTTTATCCGTCAGTTCCAGCAATTTTTCCCGCCTGTCTGTTGTTTCGACGATCTGAATTACTTCTTTTTGAAGCAGTTTTTTTATGCGGCTGGAAATTGCACTTTTATGTACGGCTTGCATGACAGCCAATCTTGCCGAAGTAACCTGTTTTTCCTTGCTGATCAGTTTCAACAATTGGATTTGTTCCGGCGAATACTCTTTCCATAAAGGATGGTCAACGGATTTGATGACACGCTCAGTTCCGTATATCATGACTTCTTGAAAAAGATCCACCGCTTCTTGAATGCGATTGTCCACGATAGTTTACCCCCTCAACCAATATTAATAGTCTAGGGGGTAAACCTTCTATGGTCAAGAAAGAACCGCAATTCCACAAAAAAACCTGTGAACATAAAGTTCACAGGTTGCGTTTATTCAATATCGCGCGTAGCCGTATTGCGTATTTCACTTCGTCTTGCGTATACATTTTTTGCGATGGTCTTAATTACGGCATACACCGGAATTGCTAAAATGATTCCCCAAAGACCGGCGATATTTCCTGCCGCCAAGATCAAGGTAATGACCGTCAGCGGATGGACGTCGAGCGATTTCCCCATGACGTTCGGAGTGATGAAATTGCTTTCGATCTGCTGTGCAACGAGCATGATAATGGCTACATACACAGCCATGATCGGATCTTGCACAAGCGCGATGATAATAGCTGGAATAACTGCAATGTAAGGCCCCAAAAATGGAATGACATTGGTAGCCATACCGATCAATGCCAACAACAATGCATAGTCTAAATCGATAATCAGATACCCGATCAGCAACATGAGTCCTACAAGGAAGCTGACAAACAGCTGCCCCTGGATATAAGCCTGCAAGGTTTCATCGATGTCATGCAAAGTTTTGCGAATCCATCTTTTGCGCTCTCCGGAAAAGAATCCGGAAACGAATGGAACAAATTTCTTATGGTCGACCAACAGGTAAACAAGGAAAAACGGCACTAACACTAAAGTGATAACACCCGAGACAAAACTCGTAATGAAGGCCAGAATCCATCCTCCGACATCGCCAAGGCTGTCACCAATTTGCCCGGTCATGCCATCCAACTGTTCTTCAATTGAATCCGGAAGCCGGTCACGCTGGTCGAATATATATTGACCGTATTCTTCCACACTTTCTACTATTTCAGGCCCATTCTCTACCAGTGTATTGATCTGATCTGTAACAATCGGTCCGATCATGACATAGAACAAATAGAACACCAAGATAATGGATAGCAGAACTGTTAGAACTGCAGCCCATTTCGGAAACTTTTTCTTCATCAGAAAATTCAAGATCGGCCTTGTCAGGTAGAACAAGACGCCTCCCAACAACAATGGAACAAAAATTGTTCCTGCAATAATGAATAAGGGATCAAAAATTCCTTGTACTTCAATAAATAATCGAATGATGACTAAAGCCAGGATAATTCCTACTCCAACTTGAAACCAAAGCTTGTTCGTCAAGCGCCACACTTCCTTTCTTTCAATAGTATACCCAGTTTATCATGAAAGTATGGTATTATATTTTTTTATGTTATTTTGAAATTATCGCGTAAAAAGGAAATACTAACAAACAAAATATATGATCAAGCAATGGAGGATTTATTCCAATGGACCAATTATGGCTTACAATTAAATTTCTGCTTCTCGGCCTATTTCAAGGACTTACTGAACCAATTCCTATTTCTTCAAGCGGACATTTATTGATCGCGCAATACTTTTTGGACGTACAGATCGAAGGAAGTGTTTCAACTTTCGCGTTGCTCGTCAACAGTGCTTCGCTGATTGCAGTACTGATTATTTACCGTGACGATATCAAGCGCCTCGTCATCAACGGATTAAAGTACTTTACAGTTAAAAACGCGGAAACAAAACGGGACTTCCTGTTCGTTGTCTACCTGGTAGTCGCAACAATTCCTGCTGGGGTTATCGGCCTGCTGTTCCAGGATGCAATTGATGAGAATCTTTCGACCATTGTCACAGTCGGTTTGACCTTAATCGTGACAGGTTTCGGGCTTTGGTGGATCCGCAATATGCGCGGACAGCGAAACGACGGCAACATGACAATGAAAGATGCTGTGATCATTGGCGGTGCCCAGGCAGTGGCGTTGATTCCAGGAATCAGCCGAAGCGGCGCTACCATTGTTGCGGCTATGGCACGTGGCATTAATCAGGAAACCGCTCTCCGCTTCTCTTTCCTGTTATTTATTCCGATCAGCCTGGGTGGCGCTGTCCTCAGCATTACCGACATCGTCAATGATGATAACCTGGCTTCCATGGCGGTCCCTTACATCATGGCGTTCCTGGGATCTCTTGTAGCTTCTTACTTCTCACTCAAATGGTTCATGAACATCATGGCGAAAGGCCAATTAAAGTATTTTGCAATTTATTGCTTTATCGTTGGTCCTCTTGTCGTTCTGGCATGGGTAGTATTAAATTAATTAAAAGAGACGAACTTTCAATTTTGATTGAAAGTTCGTCTCTTTTTTATCGGTTAAAGAAATTAGCCGTGTAATAGGGTTGATTCTCTGCGTTGAACGCTGTGCCTATACCAAGAAACCCAAAATCGGGTTTGACGATATTTTCACGATGTCCCATGGAATTCATTAATCCTTCATGGGCAAAAATACTGCTGTATTGCCCATAAGCCAAGTTCTCACCGGCCACATAAAACGCGATATCGTCTTCATTCATTCGATCAAACGGTGACTGGCCCACCAGGTTGGTGTGGCTGAAATACTTATTTTCCGCCATATCGTCACTATGCTTACGGGCTGTCAGTTTTGTCTGTTCATCCCACTTCAATAGCGGCAGGTTACGTTGAATACGCGCTGAATTGGTTAATTCAAAAAGCAGGTATTCGTATCCTTCTTTCAACTCTTCGTTCGCTTCTGCGTATATTCCAGGACGCGCTTTCTCCAGCTCTTCATGGATAACTTGCACAGCAGTCACTGTATCTTCTTCATGGATATCATAAAAAACGGTTGTATAAGTATTCTCGGTTTTAAATACATCGTATTCTTCCCCGGTATCAAGTATATATTGAACGTTTCCTTTTTGGAGGCTTTTCAGCGGAACCCCGAGCAACGAACGGACTTCCGATTTAGTAGAATCCATCGTTATTCCTTCCGTAGAAGAAATCAAATCCTGGTTCGTGAACATTCCATTCACTTTTCCATCCTCATCGTAAGACAAGAGCACGTAATTTTGATAATCCTGATGGTAGCTATGCCAGTCAGTGCCATACTCATTCCGCATTAAACGAAGTGGCATTCCCACTTTTTCCTGCGCTTCGTCCTTGTCCATACCAAGCGTAACATTATGGACCGCAAACAAGGCATCAGGTTCGGCCAATTCCGGTTTTGCCACAGCCTCCGGCATTTCAAGAGAGCTGGAAGCAATCATAGACCGCAGTTCAGTGCCCACACGCGAAGTGAAATTCCAGGCTTCATCAACTGCTTGTGAAACTTCCGGATCTTCGGTGATGTTATCAATTGTGCGATCGACTGAATCCAAGAAACTTAAATCGACATATTCACCCACTGGTTCTTCCCAAATCGGGCGCGCAAAAAAAACCGCCAGCAACAAAACCATCAACCAAAAAAGTTTCCGCACACACATCACCTCTTACCCTACAGTTTAATCGCAAACGCATCATCCACAAAGCAAAACGCCTTTGTGCAAGAAAAGCGGAGGCTGCCGTTAAGCCCCGACAAGCGCTGGAAGCCTTATCGGTAATGGCGGTTTTTGCCATTGGTGATAAGGCTGAAGCGACTCGAGGGGCTGGCTGTCGGAGTCTGGACAATAAAGAAAAGCGCAGGCTGCCGTTTAGCCCCGACAAGCGCTGGAAGCCTTATCGGTAATGGCGGTCTTTGCCATTGCTGGTAAGGCTGAAGCGACTCGAGGGGCTGGCTGCCGGAGTCTGGACATCGAAAAGCGGAGGCGTCTTAAATTAAAAAGAGGAACCATCCCAATTGATGGCTCCTCTTTTACCCAATTAAAATTCTTCAGTAATGGCAGTCTTTTTAGGTGAACTGAACAACAACGTAAATACTAAACCAAGCGCAAATGTCACCAAGCTGGCGATGAGCGTGGCCGAATCAGTCGAGAATCCAGGAAAGACCACAAACAAAGACCCGATAATCAGACCGATAATCGCCGCATACGTAACGTAGGTAAAGTGTTCCAACAAATATTGGATTGCCTTGCTGCTGACGATAAATCCAACGATAACTCCAGCACCGATAGCCAGCGCAACTGGAATGTTTAAGGTAGTTAAAGCATTGATAGCTGTCGAATAGACACCCAGCAACAACAGGATAAACGAACCGCTGATTCCTGGCAGCAACATCGCCATGCTGGCCAGCCAGCCGGAAAAGAACAGCGTGAAGAATACAGGTATAGTAAGTGAAGTAATCGGCGCCAAATTATCCTCTGTCGGGATAAATGCAGTAGCCGCTAAAGCAGCTCCAATAACCACAAGGATAATCAAATGGCGTGGAGTAAAATTCTTTTTAACTTCTGCCTGTTTCATAATGTACGGAATAACGCCGATGATCAGCCCCATGAAGAAAAACTGCGTCGCTTCATAATGCTGCTCCAATAAATATTCAATAACCCGGCTGAACAGCAGTAGTGTAATGACAACTCCCAGACCAAGTGGTACTAAAAATCCGAGATGTTTTTTCCAATCCCGGCTGAAAAAACCGCTGATTGCTTCCAATAAACGATCGTAAATTCCTAAAATAAAGGCAATTGTGCCTCCGCTGACACCTGGTATCAAATCACTGATGCCCATTAAGATGCCGCGGTATATGTTCTTCCATTCCATTCGTCTAGTCTCCTTGTCTTAAAAATCACTTTAACCAGTATAGCATGTGCGAAATGGAAACTCGAGCATCACTTAATTCAGATCAAACCATCCATCAATAAATTAATCTATTATTCTTTTTGCTTCTTCCACAGCGCTCCTAACAATTTCTGCCGCAGCCACTTCTTCCGTCAGGCTCCGAGTCGATTGCCCGGCCCATAACGACATGAATTCAGGATCATCAGCCTTTGCAGCAGCAGCCCGGATGTCTTTGGTGATCGTATTTTGAGAGGGAAACGGCAAAGGAGCAACGCCGGTTTGTTCAAACTTCTCAATAAAATGATTTTTGATGCCGCGTGCCGGACGTCCCGAAAAGCTGGTTGTCACAACTGTACTTTCCTCATTGCTTTTGAATAGCGCCTGCTTATACGCGCTATGTGCACCGGATTCTTTAGAACTGACAAAACGGGTCCCGATTTGCACACCCTGTGCCCCGAGAGCAAGCGAAGCCACCAATCCGCGGCCATCTATGATTCCTCCTGCTGCTATCACTGGAACGCTGACAGCATCCACTACCTGCGGCACTAATGACAAGGTCCCAATCTGCGCACCTGCCGGATGACGATCAAGCGAAAAGGTGCTGCGATGTCCTCCTGCTTCGCTTCCCTGAGCCACTATGGCAGCTGCTCCAGAAGCTTCCGCCTGTTTGGCCTCTATCACTGTGGTCACCATCACTACAATTTGAATTTGCTGCTCTTTAGCAGTTTTCATTTGCTCAGCTGAAAGGCAGCCAAAAGCTGTACTAATAATAGGCACACCTTCTTCGACACAAACATTGAACTGCTCTTCGCTCCAATCCGGTGATTGATAGGAAGACCCAATTTCCTGAATCTCAAATTTTGAACGAAAAGGGCTTAATGCCTTCTGGACTTCTTCTAAACGGCTGAAATCATCCTTCACCGGTGCTGCAAAAATATTGACGCTAAACGGTTTTGCTGTTGCGGACTGAATTTCTTTGATTGCTTGTCGCAATGCACTGGGCGACATATAGGCAGCCCCCAGAGTTCCGAGTCCTCCTGCATTACTGACTTCAACAACCAGTTCTACGGTCGTCGGTCCTCCGGCCATACCGGCTTGAATAATCGGATAATCGATTTTGAACAATTGGCAGATTTCCGTTTCCAATGAAATCATGAATGGTCCTCCTCTTTGATTTGAATGCATTTGCTGTTGTTCCAAGTATCCCGCAAACGGCAATGTACAGCAATAGGGAACTTTCTTGCATGAGACAACGTTCTCTATAGTAAGCAAACATGAGAAGGCGGGATTTATTTATGAAGGGATTCCTTTCACTTCTAGGCGTCACTTTAATTGTTGGAGCATGTGGATTAATTCTCTTATCTTTTTACGGCAACCCTCTAGAAAAGGTGATCAGCCAGGAAAGAATGTACGCATATATTGAAACACGCCAGAACGACCTACCGGAAATACCACCGCAAAATCAGATGACTACTGAGATTCCGGAACAGGCAGCTTTCACCACTACAGCTTTTACGGCAATTGACAACAGCTGTAACAGAGCCTCCCTGAACGACAAAAGCCGACTCGAATAACGAGTCGGCTTTTTCTTTTCATCAAACAACTAAACGAATCCGGTTGCCAGAAGGATCTTTCACTTCCCAGTAATCATCATATTGTGCAATTTCAGTTCCCATCGAATGCAGAGTATCTGCCAGTTTATTTCGCTTTTCACTTTCAATTATCAACGTATAGTAATGCAGGCCTGCTGTTTTTTCAGGCAATGCCGGGATGCCCGTGCCATTCCAAACATTCATGCCAATATGGTGATGATATTTCTGGTCAGCCAAGAACAAGGCCTGACCCCCCATGCTTGCAACTACTTCAAAACCAAGTCCATTTACATAGAAATTTTTAGCATCTTCCAAGTTTGAAACATGCAAATGGATATGCCCCATTACTGTAGCAGCAGGCATCCCTTTCCATGGCTCTGATGATTTTTGCGCTGCTTCCACTAACCCTTGGGCATCAAGCGGGTCTACTGCCATCGAAACTTCATCGTTTCTCCAGTTCCATTGTTCAGGTTCCCGGTCACGGTATATTTCGATGCCGTTGCCTTCCGGATCCGATAGATACAAGGCTTCACTGACAAGGTGATCCGAAGAACCCAGCTGGATTCCATTCTGATGAAGATGAATAAGAATTTTCCCTAAATCTTCTCTAGTTGGCACTAAAATCGCAAAATGGTAAAGTCCTGCATAACGATCCTGTTTTGGTGAGATTCCTTCTATGGCTTCAAGCTTCAACAAGACATTGCCGGCTGCACCCAACTCTACAATCGTCGGCTCTTCTGAAATCACTTCAAATCCAATAATTTCTTCGTAAAATTTTTTCATTTTATTAATATCCATTACTTTTAATCCTACTTCACCTACATAAGTCACTGGCTTCTGATGAAAGTTCATAAATATTTCTCTCTCCCTTTAGTTACTTTATGTAACAAATTATATTTATTAAACTAAACTCTGTCAAGTAACTTAATTCCTTTAAAGAATCTATCATTTATGCTATCATTGGAGAAAAGGAGTGAGGAGTATGGATACTTCCGTCATTTGCCCCCGTTTTGAGACAGCTATTTCTCTGCTCAGCCAACGCTGGACAGGTTTAATTATTTATCAATTATTATCCGGTCCCCAGCGCTTCAGCCATTTAACCGAAATTATCGGCATCAGCGGCCGCCTTTTATCGGAACGCCTGAAAAATCTGGAAGCCGAAGGACTCGTTACACGAACCGTCTACCCGGAAACGCCCGTACGGATCGAATACGCATTGACCGAAAAAGGATTTTCCCTAAAACCGGTTATGGATGAAATCCAAAACTGGTCGCAAATATGGGTGGAACCAACTGAAACAAGAAATGTGTAAACAGCCGTCTGGCTAACCAGTTAATCGCATCATACTCCCTCTAAAACAAATAAGAGCTCATCCGGTAAACCGGATAAGCTCTTATTTTATTTCGCCTGCAGTTGTATGATGTGTTTTAATCCTTCATGAGCTGTACTGAATATCGGAGTCTTGCTGTCCAATTGGACAATTGACATGGCCAGCTTTGGGCTGATTCCGACAAGTATGCAGGTGGCTCCTATCAAGTTCAGCGTATCAGTCATCATTTGAATCTGATAGCGGACCTGGTTTTCGAACTCCTTGATACCGCTCAAATCGATTAAGACGTACTCGATTTGCTTCTCAGAACATTCCATTAAAACTGTCGCGATCAATTGATCTGTACGATTTTTGTCAAAGTCTCCGATTAAAGGCAAGGCAATCGTCTTGTCCCAGATGTTCAGAATGGGAATCGACAGCTCCTTGATCAATTGCGCACTTCGCTTCTGCTCTTCTGCTTGCATCGTAACATCCATCAGCATAACGATATAGCCCTCAGGTTCATCGCTGCTTCCCATGATGGGAGTGATCACAATATCGGTCATCACTTGATTTCGGATTGTAATGCGCGTTCGATGAACTCCGGTTAGTTTCTGCATAATCTTGTTCTGATGCTCCGGACGCTCGTGGAAATCATCCATGTTCATCCCAATCATTGCTTCGCAATCCGGCATGCCATATAAAGGAGCGACTTCACCCATTAATCGGCATGCTTCGGTATTCATCCATCTGATGGTATAGGAACTATCTGCAATAATGATGGTTTCCCCGATAACATCCAGGGCGTTCAGTAAAAGTATATTTTCCGGGATCTTTCCTATAGCTGGCATGTGTTACCACCTTATCTACTGATTTCCACTTGCTTGTGTTCATCTATTATGCCATAACAGCACAAAAATTAACCATTCTTTCAAAAACTTTATTTTACAGCAGCTGCGACTTTTTCTCTTGCAGCTGAATAGTTGCCGTCAAATCGTTCGACCGTTTCGTTTCTTAGCCAATACGTCACTGGAAACAGCTTATCCAGAAAATAACGATCGTGGGAAACTGCGATAATGGTTCCTGGAAATTCACTTAAGGCATCTTCCATCACTTCTTTTGCTTCCAGATCGAGATGATTCGTGGGCTCATCCAAAATCAGCAAATTGTGGTTTTGATGCATCAACTGAGCGAGTCGAAGCCTCATTCGCTCGCCTCCGCTCAGCTGCCGAACCGGCTCGAAAACCATATTTCCGAAGAATAGGAATTTAGCCAACATGGGCCGTGCATCATATTCTGAAACGGCAACCGCGTCACGGAATTCTTCAATAATGGTTCGATCATTGTCCATCTCCAACGTGTGCTGTGACAAATAACCGATCGACAAACCGCTGCCCATTTTCACTTCGCCTGCGTCAGCATGCCCTTGGCCCACCAGCATGTTGAGCAGGGTTGTTTTTCCTGATCCATTGGAGCCTACAATTGCCGCGCGTTCTCCATAGCGTATATGCATCGAAACATCATGGAATAAAATTCGGTCTCCAAACTCTTTCCAAATCCCGTCAAGAAAAACGACGTCTTTACCGCTGCGTCCATCTATTTTGAAATCCAGTGCCATCTGTTTTTTTGATAATACCGGACGGTCGAGAAGTTCGATGCGATTTAGGGCTTTTTCTATACTTTTCGCTTGTCGATGCATTCCTGCGTTCGGCGGATTGGCCCGGTTGGCCCACTCCTTCAGCCGTTTAATGGTTTCTTTCATCTTTTGAATTTTCTTTTGCTGATCTTGGTATTGCTGGAATTCAATCAGCAAGCGAGCTTCCCGCTCTTTGACATAGTTTGAATAATTGCCGGCATATTGAATCAAGCCCCCTTGGTCCAGCTCCCAAATATGAGTAACGGTTTCATCCAGAAAATAGCGGTCGTGGGAAACAAGGACGATCGTTCCTTTGTAATGGCTGATGAATGCACCTAACCATTCAATAGCTTCCAGATCCAAGTGGTTTGTCGGTTCATCCAGCAGCAACAAATCAGGTTTCTGCAAAAGCAGCTTTGCCAAGCCCACTTTTGTTTTTTCCCCTCCGCTCAGATGTCCCCATTGCTCAAATTTCAGTTGTTTGATTTTCAATCCATTCAGCACCTGGTCAATTTTCACTTCTATGTCGTAGCCGCCGCGCTGAATAAAATTATCCTGCAACGTCCCATAGCGCAGAAGCAGACGTTCCATCTCTTCTGAAGATGCCTTTTCCATTTTGTATTCCATCTCTGTCAGCTGCTGCTGGATAAGCGTCAGTTCTGAAAACACAGTGATCATCAGCTGCTCTACAGTCTGCTCTTCCTGTTCCACAGGCGACTGTTCCAGCAAGCCGATGCTGCAGTCTTTTTTCCATGTCACAACTCCCTCAGTGGGCTGTAAGGTTCCAGCCAAAACATTCAAAAGAGTCGTTTTCCCTTCTCCGTTTCTTCCGACAAGACCGATGCGCTGACCGTACATTACTTCCCCTTTTATTTGGTTGAATAGTTTTTGCGTCGCAAAATGGCACAGTATTTGTTGAAATTGGCTAATAATCATGTTCCTCTTCCTTTCCATTGAAGAGACGCATGCACAGCAAAAAAGGCACGCCAGGAGGCATGCCTTTGCTAAATCCGTTTGCAGGCAGATGTCTCTTACTGGTAATTTTCACTCGATGCAGTTGGCTGAAAAAGGACAGACTTGTCCCGTACAGCTGCTGCAGTGAAAGTGACGCCATGAAGAATGTATAGATATTCCTGACATTCTGTCATGCGCTTACCAGTTTGATTCATCTTACCCACCTCCTTCGTTTATTTCTTATATCATACATTTCCTGTTGTTTTCCGTCAATAATTTGACGGAATAATCTTTTTTATCTTCTTCTCTGCTTAAAAGTAGGTATAAATTCCTTAAAATCGGGAAACATTAAAGTAACAGCATTTCAGCAGAGAGGGGGGATCAGGAAATGTCCATGTATTCCAAGTTGGCTTTTGACAACGATACCCGAAAAGTAGAAAAGGCATTGAAAAAGTATGAAGACAAAAAGACTGAAGCCTTGGTGTTGCTAGCGGAAATTGACATGCTTGAAAAAATGGAAGATGTCCAGGACGCAGAGTTGTGGAGACGGCAATCAATGAAGGAAAAATTAGTGGCAGTAGAACGCCAGCGAAGAGGATTAAAAGAAACCATTACAAACTACGTAGAAAAGCACGGAGATCAGGACCTGCATCGCTATACGGAACTGCTGATGGAACTTGAAAATGACAAGGCAAAATAAACAAAAACAGGGATCCTAATGGATTCCTGTTTTTGTTTTAGCTTGTAGACAAAAGAATACTTATGTTTTTTAAAGAATAAACATGCAATTTATCGTAATTACGCGGGATCCTGCGCTCCAGGCGGACGCCTCTACGGACGAAGCGCTGAAGCTGAGCCAACGGAAATCGAAGTGGCCGGACTGGCTGATGTTATGCACCGCTATTCATTTTGTTTAGAATTTATCTATTCTTTTTCAGATGAATTTTTGCCAATCGACTGAAGGATATCCCCCATCCATCCCTTTCGTTTCAAATAAAGATACAGGACGAAGGTCGAACCAATAATTACAAGCAGCGCCCCAAGGTAACCGAACTGCCATTTCAATTCTGGCATTTTTTCAAAATTCATTCCCCAAAGGGCCCCCCATGCCATAATCGGTGTGAACAAAGTGGTGAGAACCGTTAAAGTTTTCATGATTTCGTTGCCTCGATAATTGGCCACTACGTTTTCGATATCAACCATGTTATTGACTTCGTCCTCGTAAGAATTGACAAGCATAACACAGCGTCCAATGCGGACAGCTGTCCGCTGGTATTCAGCTTCTTCCGTCACACTTTTTCCAAACGTTTCTTCAATCGCCATTTTGATTTCCTGGAACCCCATAATCAGGTGCTTCCATAAGAGAATCTCATGGCGTACATTTTCAATTTTCTCTAAAGTTTTCTTATTATTTTTCTCTTTGATTGCCCACAGCAAATCATGCAGGCGCTCTTCAAAACTATCAATTTTATGTAATATAGAAGCTACCATCTCGCCTAGGATGATCATCATCACTTCTACAGAAGAGGCTGCGCTTTCCATTTGGTGCAAAATTTCTTCTTTCTCCAAATCTGCATCTTTTTCGAAATCAATCTTATTCGTAACAAAGACTTCATGGGACAAATAGAAATGAAAAACCTCACGTGAACCTTCAGATGTGGCACTTTGCCGGTAAATCAAGGAGCCCCAAAGCGATTCTTTTCCATTCTCAATTGTATGTGTATGAAGGATATTCACTGCAGGATTTTTTGATTTGTCAATCCATCTGAGCATTTTTTCATTTTTGGGAAGGAATTTGCGGAAACTATAGTCTTCGACACCGTCCTCCTCATGCCAAACTGCATTTTCAAACGTATATTGCGGCATTATTTTGTCCCCTTTCGACCGTTCGGTGCGATGCAAAAAGCAAGCCAGTACTTGGCTTGCCCAGACTGTAGACAAAATCTAACCAAAATGAATAGTAGTGTATCATCCCAACCGGTCCGGCCACTTCGCTTTCCGTGGGCTCAGCTTCAGCCTCCTCGTCACTGCGTTCCTGCGGGGTCTTCAGCTCTCGCTGTGCCACAGGAGTCTCGTGGCCAGCCCGGTTGGGAGCATGCGGCTTTAATCAAATAGAGAAGCCTGTTCGCCAGTTTCTCCATGACGCTGATTTCGACAAGCCTGATAAATCACCTCACTCAAGGATCCGGAGCGCAAGGCGGCGACTCCTGCGGGATAGCGAAGTGCCGAAATCCACTCGGACCCAAGTCCGAGTTAGTTCGGCGCAAGCCCGCAGAAAGCGTCCGCCTGGAGCGCAGGATCCCGTATAAACAAGCTAAAATGAATATTCATTCTTTGAATTTTATAAATACTCTTTTGTCTACAAGCTCAGCAAGCCAGTACTTGGCTTGCCTACTCTTTTTGCTGTGTGTTGTCTCTGTATTTTTCATTCGAGTTTTCCTTGTATTCCAAATCCCTGTTCGGCATCGGATCCATATCCTTTTCAGGCGGCATATTCCGGCGCGGCTCAACTTCTGGAATCAGCTCTTCGCCTTCTTTGCTTTCACGGTCTTTCTTCATCCAAAACACCTCCTGGACTGCTGTTATACCGTAATTACCCGTTTTATTTTTTTATAATCCAAGGAAACGATTTTGCTTATTGAACGGCCAGTGATTCAATGAGCGCTGCATCATCCGGATACGCCATCTCCAATTCCCCGAGTTCAGAAATCGGCTTCCAGGCAACTGCCTCTATCCATTCATCGCCGTCTTGCAAAGTAATCTTCCCGCCTGTCACTTCCACTTTGAAATAAGTAACTTCAAAGGAAACTGCCGAGTCTTCGTACTGACCAGCTCTGATGTTCAACTTCTCTACGACCCGAACTGTCAAGCCAGTCTCTTCAAAGAACTCCCTCGTACAGCATTGTTCCACTGTTTCGCTGCCTTCAAGACCACCCGCTGGCACTGTCCACTTTTTTTCCTCACCGGGAACACCTTGCAATACCAATAACACTTCGTTTTTTTCGTTGACGCACACGCCTGCAGCGCCTTGCCAATTAGACATTTCCATGAGATCTCTCCTATAGCTTTTTCAATACAAGCAGTTTCCTTCTTTTTAGGCACTACACTGCCACCTCTTTTTACGTTACCACACATTTCAGCACACGGGACCGGCTTGTGCAAATAATTCAGAGCAAAACAAAACGGCTTGCCGAAGCAAGCCGTTTTACCGGGGGTCTTACTCTGCCTTTTTTCTTTGTTCCTGTTCCAAAACAATGCCATGAGTCGCATCCGGCAGGCCAAGATCTCCTGAGAAACCATTCGCTCTGTAGAAGGCATCCGCTGAAGAAGAGTCTGTCCGGACAACTAGTTCGCGGAAATGTCCATGTGCATCTTTTAGAATTTGCTGCAATAATTTCGTTCCGATTCCTTGCCGGCGGGCATTTGCAGAAATATAAAATCTTCGCAGCCTGCCAACGCCTTCTTTAGTGGAATAAGGGTCGCGGTTTAAACCGCCAATTGCCACTAGATGATTATGATGGTCCCATACGCCGTATAGCACTTCGCCTGTTTTACTAAATGTATTGCTTCCATCTTCGTACTGGTCGACGAGCCTTCTCAAAAAACGATAGCCCTCTGCTTCACTTTCTTCCACCAGCTTTGAAACATCTACTTGCTGTAAGTCCTGGATTTCTTTGATTTCTACTGCCATGTCGCATCCTCCTCATTATGGATAACCATTTCCACTTGCGGATTTCCTGCCATTAGCTTGCTCTTTCAGTGTATAGCAGTTGAGATTCGATTGCCAATAAATATCAGAATTTTCTTTCAACACAAACGCAAAACAGACTGCATGTCCTAAACTGCAGCCTGTTTTGTATATCAAACTGTATCTTCAATTGCCGATTTCCTATCTTCTGTTTTCTTGATGATGAAAATGCTCGCTTCATAGAGGCCCGCCATCGGAATAAGGACCAGCAGCTGGCTCAAAAAATCCGGTGGGGTGATCAATGCCGAAACAATAGCCAGCACCAGATAGGACCATTTTCTGACCTTCTTCATCGAAACAGACGTCAATACGCCAATAGACGATAAAAACAAAGCGATAATTGGCATTTCAAAAAGCAAGCCGAGGGGAACCGTTGTCATGATCAAAAAATGAATGTATTCATTCGCGGAAATCATTACATCAAAATTCGCCATTCCCATACCGATTAAAAACTGAAAGCTTAAAGGGTTGACGATAAAGTAACCAAAAGCAATTCCCAAAACAAACAGCAAAAACATGACCGGCGAATAAAGACCCAAAAAACGTGCTTCTTTTTCTTCCAGGCCGGGTTTCACAAATTGCCAGATGAAATGAATCAAAAATGGCAAAGACAATCCCAAGGCCAGTGTTGCAGATATGGACGTATAGAATTTGATGACCTCTAATGGCCCTAGAATAACCAGGTTGTTGCCTTTGACGATGTAGGGAAACCAAAAGTTTAAAGTCGAGAATACGACCAGCAGGAAGAACAGGAAAACAAGCGCACTTTTAATGAGCTGTTTCCGCAGTTCTCCTAAATGGTCAACTAAAGTTTCTACTTGTACGCCTGGTTCCTCTGCAGGCGGCTCTGGCTCTTCAATGGGGGGCTCCGGCACTTTTTCCGCAGGTTTTTCTGTCTGCACCGCTTTTTTACGCAAAGGACTTGTTAAGTTTCTGTCTCCATACGGATCCATCTAACCACCTTCATAGCTTCTCAGATTTTTTAAGATCCTTTTCTTCCACAGTATCTTTTTTCACGGTCTCGTCGTCATCATCGTCCATCAAGCCTTTAGTTGAACGCTTAAATTCCGAAAAAGTTTTTCCTACCGCTCCACCGATTTCCGGCAATTTTTTCGGTCCAAATATAATCAGGACAATGACCAATATGATAATCAAACCTGGTACACCAATTGAAGCTAATCCACCCATATTATTTTCCTCCTTTTTTAAACAAGCGATCCGCCTTCACGGCTGTAGCGAATTATTCCTTCTGCACAGCGGTAAGCCAGTGCCCCAACAGTGCCAGTCGGATTGTAGCCGCCGTTATGGGCAAAGTTCCCTGCTCCTATAACAAACAGATTCTCCGCATCCCAATGCTGCAGGAAGTTATTAACTACGCTGGTAGCTGGATCTGCCCCCATAATAGTCCCTCCCGTATTGTGGGTAGTTTGGTAAGGAACGATATCGTAATCAGAAATTGGACTTCCAGCTACCACTGTAGTTGCCCCCATTTCCTGCATGATTTCGCCGGCTCTTTCCGTAAGGTAACTGTGAAGCGCACGATCCTGATCAGTAAAATTGTAAGTCAATTGCAGCAACGGAACGCCATAAATATCTTTATAAGTGCTATCCAGCGACATATAGTTGTCTCTATGAGGCATGGAAGCTCCCTGTCCGCCAACATTTAAAGTTCTAGTGTAGTTTTCAATTGATGCTCGCTTAAAATCGGCTCCCCAGGAAGGGGTATCCGGTGGAATCGGATTGTGCAAGATTGGCCGCAAGCCGGTCTGGGTCATGGATAAACTGGCTCCGTGTATAAAGTCCAAATCCGCATGGTCGAAAGAATCTCCATTAAAGTCATCAACAGTCATTCCAAGAGCTCCAGCACCCATAAAGGTATTCATTTGTTCGTCGAAGAAACCGGACGCTCCGGGAAGAATCTGGTACGCGTAGTTTTTCCCAAGTGTTCCCTGACCCGTTTCCGGATCGTACTGCTCACCAATTTGGGACACCATCAACAGCTTGGCATTGTTCAGCATATAGCTTGTCAGAACAACAACATTTGCCGGCTGGATAAATTCCTCAAAAGTTTCTGTATCGTAATAGCGGACACCTGTGACACGATCGCCTTCTTTCATGACTTCAACCACATTGGCATTAAACTTGATTTCATAATTGCCTGTTTCTCTGGCAGTTGGAACGACGGTGATTTCCGGAGAGGTTTTCGCCCCATACTCACAACCAAAGCGTTCACAGAAGCCACAGTATTGGCACGCATTAATTTGCTGGCCATCCGGATTTTCGTATGCTTCAGACAAATTGGCAGATGGCATCATGAATGGCGACAGCCCTAAATTGGTGGCCGCTGTTTCAAAACGCTGTAAAAGCGGCGTCTTTTTCATTGGCGGAGTTGGATAAGGACTTGAACGCTGACCCCAAAACGGATTATTATCCTCACCGGAAATGCCAGCGGTTTTTTCAAACCGATCGAAATACGGTTCCAGTTCGTCGTATGTGATTCCCCAGTCCTGAATAGTATATTCAGGCGGCAGCTTGTTGGCGCCATATTTTTCATCCGTCATGGTTTTAATCTGAAAATCATAAGGAAGAAAACGCCAATTCTGGCCATTCCAATGCGTTCCCGATCCGCCCAATCCTTCACCCAATAAGAATGATCCCATTTGGCGCATCGGCAATGCCCGCTGCTGTCGACTATTACGGAAAGTAATCGTTTCTTTTGATAAGTCCTGCATCAATTCATAACGGATTGCATAGCGGTACTCATCGTGCACAATGCTAAAGTCTTCCGTTCCCCGTTCACGCCCGCGTTCCAGTCCCACCACGCTGAGCCCTTCTTTCGCACATTCGGCGGCGATGATTCCGCCCGTCCACCCGACACCTACAGTCACCACATCAACGCTGTCTAAAGTCGTTACCATCTAAATTCCCCCTTTTCAGTTAATGCTCCATGCCCAGAGACTGAGGTTCAATTTCCACAAAGTCTTCACTGTCGATTTCATTGATATAAGCAGCTTGGTGGCCTGGGAAACTTTTCATGCGCCAGCCGTCCATATTATGGTTGCCGCCGTAAATCGGATCTGCATAAGCGCCTTCAAGGGTTGCCTGCCTTAAAAGCCTGAAAAAGAACAGCGATGTTGTCCCCTTCATCTGGATCTCGTCTTCCTGGAAAGCTGTCAGAATTTCATCCATCTGTCCGCCGTCCAAATCAACAAAGTTTGCGTTAAAACGGCTTTGAGATTCCTGCTGCATTAACTGAATGCCCTGCCGGAACATCTCATTTCTCTTTAAGCGGCTTTGATAACCTTGAGTAGATTCCCCTTCATAAAAAGGTGCCTGCATATATTCTTTTGAATTTTCGCCATAACTGCCCGCCAGTTGCTGATCAATAAAATAAGCGACACCTAATCCAATGGCTCCCGGACCTAAATCATCCTCCGGAAAAATCCGTTCCGTGGCCTGATTCAGAATTTCAAATTCTGCGTTGTTTTTAAAGAAGGTCAGCCCTCTTACTCCTCCTGGTGCCCCCATCGACTCCTCAGGCGTGCCGGGTGCAGAAGTTGAACCCGCATTCTGCTGATTGGTATTGGCGCCGATCAACCCGCCGATAATTCCTCCGCCGATCAATGCACCCGTTGCAATACCTGAAGTTTTTAAAAAGTCGCGCCGCGAAAAGTTCTTTTCTTTTTTTGCCATTACGCTGTCCCCCTTATGATGATTAAAGTTTAGAATATTTCGAATATTAACTACTATACCCTTTCAAAAGATTCGTATTCATAAATTCACAGAAAATTATAACAAACTTTTCCAACCTAAAAAAAGGCAGTCCCCAAAAATTTCAGGACTGCCTTGAACTTAATTATGTATACAAAAAAGCCAAGGGAATGGACACCTCGGCTGTGTAGCATTATGGTATTAGTTTAAAACTTTGATCGTAACGTCTTTACGGCCCCATTGTAGAGCTGCATCTTGTGATGGAATGAATAGATCAATTTTGTTTCCTTTGATTGCGCCGCCAGTATCGCCAGCGATTGCTTCTCCGTAACCTTCAACCCAAACTTTAGAGCCTAGTGGAATTACTGAAGGATCAACTGCGATTACTTTTTGGTTTGGATTTGAACGAAGGTCAATTCCAGTTGCTGTAGTTCCTGAACATCCTGCACAGTATGCAGTATAAGCTGTTGCAGACACTGTCATGGTTTTACCAGATTGTGTTGAAGCTGCTGCAGGAGCTTTTTCTGCAGGAGCACTTGCTGGTGCTGGCGTTGGAGCTGGTGCCGCTGATTTTGCAGGTGCTGCTGGCGCTGCTGCAGTTTTAGCTGGTGCTTTTTCTGCTGTTGCAGTTCCGCCTTTGACAACCAATTGCTCACCCGGGAAAATAAGGTGTCCGGAAACGCCATTCCAGCTGATTAAGCTGTCCAATGAAATTCCGTGTGCACTAGCGATTTCGAATAATGTGTCGCCAGATTTTACTGTATATGTTGAGTTGTCCGCTTTCGTTTCTGATGCTGCTTGCCCATCAACTTTAAGTTCCTGGCTCGGCAAGATCAAGTCTGAGGATAAATTGTTTAATCCTTTTAAGCTTTCTACTGATACGTTCTTATCTTGTGAAATTCCCCAGAGAGTGTCTCCTGATTGAACTGTATACGATGATGAAGCACTAGCTGACGTAGCTGCTCCCACACTTAACGCTGCGATAGCAGTTAGTGTAACGATTTGCTTTTTCATAAATTGAAATTCCTCCTTTTCACTAACAGGAATGATCATAACACCTCGACATTTCAGGAACATGACAGAATGGCAGATAGAACATAACAATTTCGTGACACAATTGTTCACTTTATTACAAGCTGTAATAAAACTGATAATTTGCAGCGAAGTCTTATAATTCCGAACCTTAATTTAAATGCCTGAAGGCAAATGAGCCGAATTGGATAGAACCAACTTTTTTCCATTATTGCTGCTCCAGCAAAAAAACCGTGCAGCTATTCAACAGTTTTGATTTGCCGGCAAATAAAATCATTGCTCCAACTTCTTAAACAAGAAATTGTGCTTAGACAGTTTATCCCCTATATATGAGGGAATATTAAAAAGTTGTTTATAGAAAATGAAAGGAGGAAGTCACTTGAAAAATATCACTTCGGTTTTTTGGATCTCATTAATAATTTGCATTGGCCTGGTTGCTTGGGGACTGGCTTCACCTCAAGGCTTCCAGACACAGACAGGCGAATTGACAGCAGCCATCTCCAGTACATTTGGCTGGTATTATCTTCTGACAGTCTTTCTAATTCTGATTTTCTGCGTGTACTTAATATTCTCAAGATTTGCTAATTTGAAGTTAGGAAAGCCTGGAGACAAACCTGAATTTTCTCTCGTATCGTGGTTTGCCATGCTATTTAGTGCAGGCATGGGGATGGGGTTGGTTTTTTGGACAACAGCCGAACCAATTTCACACGCATTCATCAGTTCTCCAAACGCTGAACTGGGGTCAGATCAGGCAATTCAGGAAGCAATGCAATTCTCTTTTTTCCACTGGGGACTGCATGCATGGGCCGTATACGGAATCGTTGCACTCGTTTTGGCTTACTTTAAGTTTCACAACGACGCCCCAGGTTTAATCAGTGCAACGCTGATTCCTTTATTCGGCAAAAAACTGATGGCCGGACCACTTGGAAAACTGATAGATACGCTGGCGGTCTTCGCAACAGTAATCGGCGTCGCTTCAACGCTTGGATTCGGATCTGCTCAAATGAATGAAGGGATTTCCTTTTTATTCGGCACACCGAATACATTTGCTTTCCAAATGCTGATACTTGCTGTTGCAACAGTCCTTTTCATTGCCTCTGCCTCTTCCGGGATCGGACGCGGCATCAAGTACTTGAGTAATATCAATATGGTTCTTGCTTTTGTTCTGCTTTTGCTCTTATTGATTGTTGGACCAACACTTTATATTTTCAACTCGTTTGCTGATGCCATCGGCGGCTACATGAACAACTTCTTCTCCATGAGCTTTAACCTTGAGCCAATTAATGAAGAGCGGCGGGCATGGGTAGATGGCTGGACAGTATTTTACTGGGCATGGTGGATTTCATGGGCACCGTTTGTCGGCATTTTCATCGCCCGCATTTCCCGCGGACGGACAGTTAAAGAATTTATGCTCGGTGTACTGTTGGTGCCTTCACTGGTATGCTTCATCTTTTTCGCGGTATTTGGGGTTTCTGCATTAAACCTTGAACAAAACAATATCGCCAAAATTTCCGAATACAGTTTAGAAACAGCAACATTCGGGGTGTTGCAATATTATCCACTCGGTACTTTACTTTCTATTATTACGTTGTTTGTCATCGCGATTTTCTTTATCACTTCCGCCGATTCGGCTACGTTCGTACTCGGCATGCAAACAACTGGCGGCATGTTGAATCCGCCGAACTTGGTCAAGATCACTTGGGGGCTTATCCAGTCGGCTGTTGCTGCCATCGTCATTTATACTGGCGGCACGCAGGGACTGCAAAATGCCCTGATCATTGCAGCCCTGCCTTTTTCGGTCGTTATCATTTTAATGGGCGTCTCCTTTCTCAAGGCGGCTTCTCATGATCCATTAGCCAAAAAGAATAAAAGGCATTAAAAAAATAAGAGCCGGCACATAAAAATGTGCCGGCTCTTATTTTTTGTTATTTAAAAACGCTGGTACTGTGCAGAGGCTGCACTTTAGATTTTGGATCCAGATAGGATTTCGCGTTATTAATGGCAGTCGGCGCTTCACCGAAGCCTACGGCAATCAGCTTGACTTTGCCTTCATATGTGGCAATATCCCCTGCTGCATAAATACCGGGAATGCTCGTTTCCATCTTGGAATTGACGATGACCGAGTTTTTATCCATCTCGAGTCCCCACTCTTTAATGGCGCCTAGTGAAGTGATATTGCCATAGTTGACGATAACGTGATCTACATCAAGGCGCTCTTCGTTTCCTTCTTTGTCAATCAACACTAGCTCGTTGACCTCACCGTTTTCACCAACCAGCTCTTTAACGCCATATGGCTTTTTCACTTCTACTTTTGATTCCATTAAAGTATCAATGTTGGCTTCGTGAGCCGTCATTTTGTCTCTGCGGTGGCTCAAAGTCACATGGGATGCTACATTTTCAAGCATCATCGCCCAGTCAACTGCTGAATCCCCGCCGCCTAAAACGACGACTTTTTTATCGCTGAAAAGAGTCAGATCTTTCACACCATAGTGAAGTGTTTTGCCTTCGAACACTTCGCATCCTTCAACTGCAAGTTTGCGGGGCTGGAATGCACCAACGCCGGCAGTCAGCAAAATCGCTTTCGTGTAGTGGAGACCTTTATCTGTCTGAATCACAAAGTGGTCCTCGTGGCGCTCTGCGGCTGTAACGGTTTCTTCCAGACAAATTTCGGGATCTCCGTATTTCGCCTGCTGGACCAGGTTATCCACCAGGTCTTTCGCTAACACTTTTGGAAATCCACCTACATCGTAAATGAACTTATCCGGATACAGCTCAGTCAGCTGACCGCCAAGCTGCGGAAGGCTGTCCAAAATCTTTACTTTCATTTTGCGCATACCGCCGTAAAAGGAAGCAAACAGGCCAGTTGGCCCGCCGCCGATAATTGTAATATCAAAAACTTCGCGTTCTTCCATTTATAACACTCCTAATCTAATCAATATCTATATCCTATCATATTTACCCCGTATTCACGCCATTGGACTTATGGCGGAAATTCAAAAAATAAAAGTTTGAATTATCCGTCTTTTATCCTTAAACTGAAGAATGGATAGACTAGAGAGGATGAGGACAATGGATTTAGGAATCAAAGAAAAAGTCGTAGTAGTTATGGCATCAAGCAAAGGTTTAGGCAAAGCGACGGCCCTCGAATTTGCCAAGGAAGGCGCAACCGTCATCATCTCAAGCCGCAGCCAGCAATCACTTGATGCAACTGCCGCCGAAATAAAAGAAGCTTCTGGAAACCAGCAAGTGTTCTCCCATGTTTGCGACGTCTCCAAAGAACAGGACATACAGGAAATTTTTCAATTTGTCGTCAATCAATTTGGTCGAATTGACGTATTGATTAATAACACGGGCGGTCCGAAAGCGGGCGGATTTGACGCAGTGGAAGATGCCGACTGGTACAAGGCGTTTGATCAAAATCTGCTGAGCTACATCCGAACTTCGCGCACAGTGCTCCCTTATATGAAGAAACAGCAATTCGGACGCATCATTAATATTTCTTCTTCTTCGACAAAAGAAGTAATTGACGGCCTGATCTTGTCCAATACTTTCCGGGCAGGAATGGTGGGCTTTTCGAAGACGCTGGCACGTGAAGTCGCAAAAGACAATATTCTGGTCAACACGGTCGGACCTGGCCGGTTTGGCACAGACCGGGTAGCAGAACTGGATCAGATTGCAGCAGACAAACAAGGCGTTCCGATTGAGCAGATTATCCAAAAAAGCAAAGCCAATATTCCAGCCGGCCGCTATGGTGATCCCGAAGAATTCGCTAAAGTTGTCGTTTTTCTCGCTTCTGCGGCCAATTCCTATTTGACAGGACAGTCACTGGTCATAGAAGGCGGTTCATTAAAAGCACTGTAATGTGCCAAATCATTATACAGCCAACCCAAAAATCGATATACTGGAAAATGAACCAATTATAAAGGAGATGTTTTTAGAATGGCGAAAAAAGGACACATCCACATGGAAAACGGCGAAATCATTGAATTCGAACTTTTCCCGAACGAAGCACCAAACACAGCTGCAAACTTTGAAGAGCTTGCAAACTCAGGCTTTTACAATGACGTAACATTCCACCGCGTAATTCCCGGCTTCGTAAGCCAAGGCGGCGACCCAACCGGCACTGGTGCTGGCGGCAGCGGCAAAACAATCAAATGCGAAACTGAAGGCAACCCGCATAAGCACCAAGCAGGAAGCTTATCGATGGCGCATGCCGGCAAAGACACTGGCTCAAGCCAATTCTTTATCGTTCATGCACCACAGCCGCACCTTGATGGCGTTCACACTGTCTTTGGACAAGTGACTTCAGGACTTGAAACTGCCAAAGCAATGAGCAACGGCGACAAAATGACTAAAGTTCACGTTTTTGACGAAGAATAAGCCTTATAAGCTTAACCGGCCTGGATCCTTGATCCAGGCCGTTTTTTTGGTTATTTTCTTTCAGAAACTAAGCTTTATTAAGTATACTCTGTCACTTTACTGCGCAATTCAAGTACAGAGTAAACTGGGCTTTTAAAAGAGAAAACAATTGTTAGAAAATTGAATCAAATTAGTGATATTACATCAAATTAGTGATATATTAAGCGTGAGAGATTTATCAGACAGGGGGTGAGTAAAGTGAAGAAATTCAGTTTCTTACTGCTGCTTATAGCCCTGATTTTGGTCATTGCCGCGTGCACCCAGGAAAATGGACAATCTGAAGAAGAAAGTGGGAATGCTATTGAGGAAGAAACAACTGAAAATGTTGAAGGAACAATGAGCACGGAAGAACAGCCGTATATTGTCGGAATTGACACTTCGTATGCTCCATTTGAATTTCAACAAGGCGGTGAATACACAGGAATTGATATTGAATTGATCAATGCCATCGCGGAACTCCAGGGATTCGAAATTGAACTCAGTCCAATGAACTTTGATGAAATCATCCCCGCTTTGGAAGCGGGTGATTTGGACATTGCGATTGCAGGCATGAGCATTACCGAGGAACGGCAAGAAGTTGTTGAGTTTTCTGAGCCTTACTTTGATGCCGGATTGGCTCTTGCAGTAGCCGTGGACAATGCCGATATTGATTCAGTAGAAGATTTGGAAGAAAAAATTGTAGGTGTAAAAAACGGCACTACTGGATCCAAGTTTCTTCATGACAATAGTGAGGAATTCGGCTATAGAATCTCCAGCTTCGATGAAAGCCCAACCATGTTTGCGGAAATGGAGAATGGTCATTTAGATGCCATCGTGGAGGATTATCCGGTAGTAGCTTATGCAATGAGCACTAAAGATTTGGAGATTAAAATTGTAGAAGAGCGGTTGACTGATGAACAATATGGCATTGCGGTATTAAAAGATGAAAATGAAGAGTTGCTTGAACAAATCAATGCAGGCCTTCAGGAATTGCGCGATAGCGGACAATACGAAGAAATTCTCAACAAGTATTACATCCCGTAAACCGTGCGCATTCTGAAAGTCTACATGAAACCGGCCTGGATCAGAATCCAGGCCGGTTTCACTTGCCGTTTTAAGGTTGGTTAAGCCGCTGATTTTGAAATACGATCCGTTGAGTGTGAAATACGGTCCGCAACAGGACAAATACGATTCATAACAAGCTAAATACGATCTGTTGCTTCTAATTTACGATTCTACCGGTAAAACACCACAAAAAAATACGCCCGCAGGCGCATTTTTTACAACACTTTGCTTAAAAACGCTTTGGTCCGCTCATGCTGCGGATTGCCGAACAATTCCTTTGGCACGTTTTCTTCCACGATATAACCGCCATCGATAAACAGTACGCGATCACCCATTTCAGCGGCAAATCCCATCTCATGCGTCACAACGACCATCGTCATTCCTTCACGCGCTAATTGCTTCATAACATCCAGTACATCCCCTACCATCTCCGGATCAAGCGCAGAAGTTGGTTCATCAAAAAGCATAATTTTCGGATCCATTGCGAGTGCGCGGGCAATGGCAACGCGCTGTTTCTGGCCGCCGGACAGCTCGCCCGGATAAGCCTTCGCTTTCTCGCGCAATCCGACTTTATCCAGTAATTCGTAAGCCTTTTGCTCACTGGCTTTTCTGTCGCTTTTCTTTACTTTCATTGGTGCCAAAACAACATTTTCCAGCACCGATTTATGAGGAAACAAATTAAACTGCTGAAATACCATGCCGACGTCCTGACGAATTTGATTAATATCTACTTTTGGATCTGTAATGTCTACGTTTTCGATATAAACATGTCCACCCGTAATTTCTTCCAGCCGGTTCAAGCAGCGAAGAAATGTGCTTTTCCCTGAACCTGATGGCCCAATCACACAAATGACTTCTTTTTCTTCCACCACAGTGCTCATATCTTTAATGACTTCCAGATTGCCGAATGATTTTTTTAAATTCTCTACTCTGATCATAGTCATCGTAAGACAAACTTCCTTTCTACAAAGCTCGCCAGCATGGAGAGCAAGTATATGATGACGAAGTAAATAATTCCCAGAATCAAGTACACATTAAAGGCATCAAATGTTGCACTGGCCTGAATTCGGCCTTCCTGCGTCAAATCTGCAACCCCAATAACCGATAACAGGGACGTATCCTTTAATGAAATAATCGCCTGGTTGGTAATGGTTGGCAGCATCCGTCTGAATGCCTGCGGCAAAATGACATAGCGCATGTTCTGTGTTGAATTCAAGCCCAGAGAACGTGCCGCTTCTGTTTGCCCTTTATCAATTGACTGAATGCCTGCACGGATAATTTCCGAGAAATAGGCACCCGCGTTAATGGCCACTGTGACGATCCCAGCAGTAGTACTATCCAAAGATATAAAGTCAAGCGAGTTCAAACCGAAATAGATAAAGAAGAGCTGAACGATAAACGGCGTCCCTCGTATAGCATCAACAAAGATTTTGGCAATCCAGTTCAAAATTTTCAATGGTGCCAATCTGAAAAGTGCCACAACCAAGCCGATTAGAAATCCGAAGACGATGGCAATAGCAAAAATATACAGTGTGACTTGCAGCCCTTCCATTAAGTACGGAAAAGCATTAACAATTGTATCCATACACCTATCCCCTTTACATAAAAAAATGCAGCGCACCCCTGCGCGCTGCATTCATTTTTTATTCCGCGATATACTTCGCTAGAATTTCATCATATTCTCCACTGTCCCGCAATTCCTGAAGGCCTGCATTGATCTGTTCAAGCAGCTCTGCGTTTTCACCTTTCAATACCGCAATTCCGTATTGATCTCCAGTTAATCGATCACCAACAGTTTTCAAAGAAAGTTCACTTTCAGCAATTGCATAGGCAATAACCGGATAATCTTCCAGAAGAACATCGGCATTGCCGTTTGAAACTTCCTGGAACATCGATGGGCTATCTTCGAATTGTGAAACCGTATAGCCATATTCATCTTCGTTGTCACGAGCAAATTGTGCACCCGTTGTCCCGCTCTTAACAGCTACAGTTTTTCCTTCAAGATCTTCCAAAGCCATGATGTCCGTATTGTCCTCAGCAACAACTAAAGACAATCCTGCATCAAAGTACGGATCTGAAAAATCAACTACTGCTTGGCGTTCTTCTGTAATACTCATTCCCGCAATGGCAACATCCAATTGGTCTGCTTGCAGTGCCGGGATGATTCCGCCAAAGTCCATCGGGTTGAATTCAATTGTAAAGCCCTGATTTTCAGCAATAGCGTTAATCAAGTCAATGTCGATTCCTGTGTATTCGCCATCCACTTCAAATTCGAAAGGCGGATAGGTGGTATCGATACCCACTGTATACGTTTCTCCTTCGCTGCCGCCACCTTCGCTTGTCGTACCTTCTTCGCTTTCATCAGATCCACATGCAGCGAGCACGAGCATCATTGCAATCAATAGTGCTAATAGACTCCATTTTTTCATTAGTAGTTCCCCCTTGTTTTCTTTCATCGGTCTTTCTGAATATTAATATATCACAATCTTCTCAATTTCAGAACCTTTGATAGAAAATAACCAACATTCAGCAAAAATAAATGAGGACTATATAACCTCTTTATTGTTGGCAACTTCTCTTTTTTTCCGCAAGCGGTTAAACAGCCGGAAATTATGAACAAGAGTCTTCACAACTGCGTATGTGGGGATGGCAATCAGAATACCGACAAATCCGTACAAAGCTCCTGCAATCATCAGCAGTAGAATAATGGTCAACGGATGGATATTCAAGCGGTTGCTCATGATATTTGGGGTAACCAAATTCCCCTCAAGCTGCTGTACGACCAGCAAAACCAAAATAACTTTTAGCGCCATCCACATGTCGCCGCTCATGAGGGCAACAAACAACGCCGGAATAATACCAATCAGTGGACCTAAAAACGGCACAATGATCAAGAACATCGCAAAAATGGCTAAACTAAGGGCATAATCCAATCCAATAATCAAATAGCCTATATACATTAAGGTTCCCACTACAACAGCAACAATGGCTTGTCCCACGATGAACGCAGACAAAGTACGATCAACATCTTTTAATAGCTTTTCCCCTTCAAGCTTATGCTCTTCCGGCAAATACTTTATTAGATGCGGAACGAATTTCTCATCGTCTTTCAATAAGAAGAAGAGAACGAAAGGTACAACGATCAGGACAATAGCAATGTTCATAACCATCGTTAAAATATTCATGACGTTGCTCAGCAAGCCTTCTGAAAGATTTTCCAGGTAGTCCACAGCCCATGCTTTTATTTCAGGGCCCGTGACCCCACCCAATTGAAAACCGGACAGCATATCGTTCGATTCCTCGGTCACTTCTTCCACTGTTGAAGGCGCAAGATTTGCCAAACTTTCGACTTGCTCCGAGATGACCGGTCCAAAGAAATAAAGCAGAATGGATAAGCTTAAGATAATGGCAGTAAAGACAATTCCAATCCCGGCAATTTTAGACATGTAACGCATCAGCAATCGCACAAATGGACGCAATAGATAATAGAGTAACCCTCCGATTAGAACCGGAGCAAAAATAGTAGCGATGATGATTTGTAAGGGTTCAAAAACATAATCAATCTTTCCCAAGAAAAACAAAGTGACTGCAACGAGTAAAATCGCGGTCGTGTATTCGAAAAACGGTTTTTTAATCCACATAGTGACTCCTCCTTCCCTGCTAGAACAGGTATTTTTTGCACATAAAAAAGCGAAAGCAAAAAGAAACTTTGCTTTCGCTTTTTCCAATGCTTTTATTTATCTTCTTCAAGTTCGCGCATTTCTTTATGAGTTTGCGGGAATGCATTGGCCTGCCATTCTTCACGGTAAGCAGAATCCAATTGAGACAAGCCCTGTTCCGTAGAATCTTCTAAAACGCTAACACTTTCACGTTCATCTACTTTCGAGCTGTTGCGCATATCCGTGTCTTCTACTACACTTACAGTATTTTTTGCCTGATACGCTTTAAAAACAAAAATTGCAGAGGCTGCTGCAAGTGAGCTGCCAATCAGTGTATTCATTGTTGATTTTTTCATTTTAAGTCCCTCCAAAAATACGTGTTTTTTTTCACTTCTACTTGTATACCCTATATATGATTTTTTAACTAGTCCAGTGGAATTTTTTTATTCCTTCAAGATTCCAGTTGCTGCAAAGCCTTTTCTTCTGCCGGAATTCGTACGAGCAAAAGCAGAAGAGCATTGGCAATACTGAAAATCAAAGCTGTTCTCCATGCACCGAAAATAAGCGGCAATGCAGCGATCTCCATGGCAACGACGAGATAATTAGGGTGCGGCAGCCAGCGATATGGGCCCTTCTTCACTAAATCCGCTCCAGGCAGAATGAGTATTTTCGTGTTCCAAAAACGGCCCAGAGACGTTAAAGCCCAGAAGCGAAGCAGCTGTGCGATGGCAAAAATCACTAAAAAGATCTGCCAGCCGGTCCCCAGCCCGGTGCCAGACACCCAAGTTTCGATGATGAGTGAAACGAAGAAAAGCACATGGAGCAGGACGATCCATTTATAATGTTCAGCGCCAAATTCGATGGCACCTTGTTTTCTCATAGCTTTTTCGTTAAATCGCGCATACACCACTTCCAACAGCCGTTGCAAAACGACAAAACCGATTAATAGATAAAAGAAGGTCATCGCACCGACTCTCCCCATTCAAGCCATAGCATCTCTGAACTGAATCCGGGTCCCAAGGCGGTAAGCAAGCCTTCTTCTCCCTGTGTAGGTTTCGTTTCCATAAAGTCTTTCAGCACATAAAGCACAGTAGGAGAAGACATATTGCCATACTTAGCAAGCACTGCTCTTGAAATATCCGTCTTGTCCGTTGTCAGGCCAAGCGATTTTTCGTATGCTGTCAATACTTTTTTGCCGCCTGGATGTGCAATGAAATGGGTGATATCTGATGAAGATTTTGAAATCTTTTCTAAAAACAGATCTACATTGGGTTTGAGCCATTTTTCAATGATTTTTGGAATATCACGCGAAAAAACGACGTGAAGCCCCTCATCTTTAACGTCCCAGCCCATAACATCTTCAGAGTCCCGCATTAACGTTGATTGTGACTCTTTAATATGGAATCCTTCACCCGGCAAGCTTACTTTGTCTCCTGTCACCAAAGCACAGGCAGCACCGTCCGCAAACAGGGAAGTTCCGATCAAATTGCTTTTTGAGCGATCGGAGCGCTGAAAAGTTAAACTGCAAAGTTCCAGGCAAAGAACCACTACCACGGCTTCCGGATAAGCCCGGCAATAATCGTCAGCACGGCTGAGGCCTGATGCTCCCCCTGCGCAACCGAGCCCCCATAAAGGAATGCGTTTTACATGCTGAGGCATCTGCAGGACATTCATGATCCGGGCATCGATCGTTGGTGTAGACATCCCGGAACTCGACACAAAGATAAAAGCATCTACATCCTCTTTGTCCACCTTCGCCTCTTCCAAACACCGGGCCACAGCGCGGCTTCCCATTTTCACAGCTTCTTCCACATAAAGCATGTTCTTTTCTTCCAGTCCCCGCTCTTCTTCAAACCAATCCAAAGGAGCAGCAAAATAGCGGCCTTCAATCTGGCCGTTTCCAAACACCTTTAAGAGCCTTTCGATGTCATTATAGTCGCCTCCGAACAAACTTCGGACCACACCGACAATTTCTTTTTGGTCTACGTGATATGGTGCATTTTCTGTTACTACTTTTCGAATCATTGCCATCCACATTTCCTCCTCTAAATCGTAACTTCCAAACTATATTTCTTATGCAGCAGACCACCCCTAACCTTCTGTGCTGCAAGCACTGTGTCAGCTGTCAAGGATATTCTAAAACCACTGGGTTGAGCTTCTCAATAAACTTATGCATCCGAACCTTGTATACTGAAAGGAGAAGACTAGGAGGAAGCATATGTCGCTGAACCAACAGAAACTCGGATGGCAATTAGCCAGCTACACAGATTTTTTAAAAGCTTTACAGGAAAAACAGCAGCTACTCACTCCCGTTGCCCACCGCGGCCTGTGGAATCCTGCTCCTGAGAACTCGCTTCCTGCTGTTCAGCATTGCATTGACCATCATATTTATTTAATCGAACTGGACATGCAGGTGACTAAAGACGGCCATATCGTTCTCATGCATGATACGACAGTTGACCGAACGACGAACGGCTCCGGAGAAGTAGATGAATTGACTTTATCGGAAATAAAACAATTGTCATTAAAAGAATTGACTGGCGGTCCCAACGCCAAAAACACAAATGAAAAAGTGCCTACTCTTTTGGAAGTACTGCCGATGATTAAAGGAAAAGCCATGATCAATGCAGATAAGGCATGGAAATTGCGGCATGAACTTTATGAACTCGTTGAGCAGCATGACCTGTTTGATCATTTCCTGCTAAAAAGTGACAGGCCCGTTAAGCAATTAGCCGCTTTTTTTGATTCAAATCCACGGAACATGCCTTATATGCACAAGCTGAGCGACAACAACCTTCACCAACTCGACCTGTTGCTGGAGACCATCTCTCCAACGGCAATCGAACTTCTTTTTTACACAGAAGATGACGAAGTCCTTTCGGATGCTGTCATTGCCAAACTCAAAGGCCATACGAACTTATGGGGCAACGCGCTTGATTTTGCTGAAAATGCCCGCCACTCGGACTCTTTGTCCCTACTTGATCCTGATAAAGGTTGGGGCTGGTTTATAGATCGCGGCATCAGCCTCGTTCAAACCAATTATCCCTTGCAATTCATGGCTTACGCAGAAAAGAAGATGAAGATAAACGAACCCGGCTGATGGTTAAGCCGGGTTTACCGCTTGTAATAAGCTCTTCACCTTTTTTCCAACCAAGCTTGCTGACGCCGGATTCTGTCCGGTAACCAAGCGTCCGGATTCAATCACACAAGCGGTGAATGGCAGCTGAGCTATTTGAAATAAGGTACCCTGGTTTCTCAGTGCCTGCTCCAATGAAAACGGAATATCACTGTACATCCCCATCATTTTTTCCTCCAAATCTGAAAATCCCGTCACAACATGCCCTGCCAACAGGTTTCGGCCATTGGATAAATGAATGTTCTGCAAAGCGCTCTGCCCGTGGCAAACGGCTGCCACCACACCACCCCTTTCATATATGGAAGCCGTCAGTTGCTGCAAACCTGGATGATTTGGAAAATCGATCATTGCACCATGGCCTCCTGCAAAAAATATCGCGGAATAGTCCCAGCTTTCGACCTGCTCCGGTGTCAGTGGTCTTTTCAATTTGTCCATCAATCCGTCATCCAAATAATACTGGCGGGTTTGCTTATGGACCACCGCTTCCATCAAACTTAACGGATCAATCGGAATTCGGGCAGGGGCAGCGCTGATAATATCCACTTTGAAATCATCCTTGATTTCATGATAGAAATCGGTCAATTCCCTCAGCCAAAGCCCCGTTTTTCTGTCTCTGACTCCAATGTAGGCTGCGTTCGTCGCGACAATCAAGATTTTTTTCATGACAATCTCCTTTCGCCTTAATTTAGCGTATTTCCTCTTTTATTCCCTGTCCTTCCTAAAACTACTCTCCAGCTATTTTTTAATCATTATTTTATTTTATATAACATTTTATTGTTACTATTTACTTTTCAATGTGGTAAAATAAGATCAAATAGGGAGGGATAGATATGAAGACTTTATTGTCTTTATTAGCTGCTGTCATCCTCGTGCTCAGTTCGTTTTCGTCTCCCGCCAAAGCGATTGTTTTGTTTGATGACGTATTTGCCAATCATCCGTTCGCTTTTGAAATCGCTTACCTGTATGAAGAAGGGATCATCAATGGTTATCCTGATGGAACCTTCAGACCAAACGATCCTGTTACCCGGGCTCATGCTGTCGCCATGATCGGACGTGCCTTGAATCTGGATGACACATCACGCTCCACCGGCTTTAGGGACGTACCTGCGAGCCATCCTTTTTCCGGTTATATTGCTTCTGCTGTTGAAGAAGAGATCGTTGTTGGGTTCCCGAACAATTATTTCCGACCTGATTGGACGGTCACCCGTGCTCAGACAGTCACTATACTGGATAGAGCCTTCTATTTCCCTGAAGCACCAGACAATAATTTCCGCGACATGAGGGAAAATCATTTTGCGTTTGATGCTGTCTCAAGACTTGCATACCAAGGTGTCGCGCGCGGTTATCCGGACAACACTTTCCGCCCCGATATCCCTGTGACACGCGCTCAGTTTTCTGCGTTTCTGGCCCGTGCAATCGAGCCGTCTTTCATTCCTGAAAAACAGGAATTACTGATGACAGCCAATGAAATTCTGGCGGATTTGCAAGCTGAAGATTTTGGTGATGTGGCGGCCTTTGTCAGCTCTTCGGATGGATTGACCTTCTGCCCTTACAGCGGTGGCTGTATTGATAATGGCGGGGTCACTTTTACCAAAGCTCAGCTGCCAGGCTTTATGAACAACCCCAATGATTATTTATGGGGCTATCAGGATGGCAGCGGTTTTGAAATCAATTTGACACCTGCTGAGTATTACAATGCTTACTTGATGGATACGGATGCGACCTATACTGCCAAAGAACGCTATGGGCGAACTATCCAGCCAACTACGCATGAGTTTATTCACCGCCTGTATCCCGAAGCGACCATTGTTGAGTTCTATTTCCCTGGCACAGCTCAGTATGACCAAATGGACTGGCAAAGCCTGAACATGGTATTCGAGAAAAACAGCAACGGTGACTGGGTGCTAGTGGCGATTGTTAATGATCGCTGGACTGTCTAACTCAGAAAAAAGACCCGGCATTTTAGTTGCCGGGTCTTTCTTTGTCTTCCTTTATTTTTTTCAAAAGTGCTGTTAAAGCCTCTTCAAACTTCTCGTTGTCTTCGGCTCGCCTTTTTTTCGGTCCCTTCATCCTGCCTCCGCCTTGACGGATTTTTTTGGCAACGTGTCGGCCGTGGAGCAATTGTTCAATGTTTTCATCAGAGTAGACGCGGCCGTTCTGGTCAATCGGAATGCCGCGCTTGGCAAGAACCATTGCCGCCAGTCCATAATCCTGGGTAACAACAATATCTCCGTTTGCCACCCGGTTGACCAGGACAAAGTCAACGGCATCCGCTCCTTTTGACACAGTAATCGTTTCCGCCCCTTCCCGATGCATTTCATGGGAAGTATCGCAAATCAAAATGACCGGCAAGCGGTAAGCTTTAGCCAAATCGATGGTTTGTCCGACCACCGGACAGCCATCTGCATCAATAAGAATTTTAACCATTACTCGTTCGCCCCTTTCGCCATTCTATCCACCAATTTCTCGGCTGCTCTCCGGTAAAGATTGCTGGTATGCACCAGTGACGCAATGAGCAATACCTGTTCCAGCTCCTCTGCGTCCTCGTCATCCGCTGTTTGTTTGGAAGCTTCTGCCACTTGTTGATCCAGTGCATCCGCGAAAATCTCCGTATTGCCTTGCTGAAGCTTTAGATAACTTTGGTAAAACCGCTCCAGGTCCAGCTCTTTTTGTGCTGCCTTTTCATTAATGCCATTCAATACCAACTTGACGTCATTGATCGATAACGCACTTTTCATCTGGTAAATCAAACTGATCAGCATAATGTGGTTGCGGCTGTACTTTTTATTTTGAACTGGATAAAACAGTTTTCCTTTTGCGTAATTGTTGATCATGGTTTTGGTAAGTATTTTTTCGTCTGGATGCCGTTTCGATTCGGAAAAATTGGATTCGAATAGTTGAATAACCTGGTCAATATACAGGTCGATCTTCGGAATATCTTCCGGCAAAACCTGATTATGAAAAGCCATCTCCTGGATGATGCTATTTGCTTTTTCCATATACATTCACACTCCCTCAGCCGTTTCATACTCGTTATTTTACATCACCATCAAGTTTTCTCCAAACTTGACTCTGTTTAGCGATGCGAGTATCGTTATATGTAGTTTCAATAACTACATATAACAAGGAGCTGTTTCACATGAACGCATATATCCGAGAACCCTTTAACGCCTTATCCCATTTGGCAGGTGCTGTATTGTCACTGGCCGCACTTTTAGCGATGGTCATCAAAGCGGCCTATGCCAATGAACCTTTCTTGCACGTTGCCGCAGTTGCCATTTTTGGCATCAGCCTCATTTTGCTGTATACAGCTTCGACGATTTACCATTCGGCTCTTTCACAACCTTACATTATTGCATTCTTGCGGAAACTGGATCACTCGATGATTTTCGCTTTAATTGCAGGCTCATACGCACCCTTTTGCCTGATTGCTCTTGGCGGAACACTCGGCTGGACACTATTTTCGCTTGTCGCCATTTTGGGACTGAGCGGCATCTTCTTTAAGATGGTCTGGTTTCATTCCCCGAGATGGCTGTCGACTGCCATCTATATCGCCATGGGCTGGATCATTATTTTCGCTGTCGTGCCGCTTTCAGACAGCATGTCACTAACCGGCTTGCTGCTGCTTGTCGCAGGTGGAGTTTCCTATACAGTGGGCGGGATCATTTATGGATTAAAACCCGATTTCCTCTCTTCCAAGTATTTAGGCTTCCATGAAATTTTCCACCTCTTCATCCTGTTCGGCAGCCTCTGCCATTTCTTAGCCGTTTATTTTTATGTGCTGTAACAAGAAAAGCGGAAGCGCCCGTGTAGATTCGACGGGCATAAGACGCTCCGGCGAAGCGGCGTGTTTTCAGCCGCACAGCTGGGTTGGCTTATGACCCAAAGAGCTGGCTGCTGGAGTCTGGACACAGAAAAGCGGAAGCGCCCCGTGTAGATTCGACGGGCATAATGATATGATAGGAGCTAACTTATCTGAAAGGGGCATATCTATGAAAAATTTAGATTCTAATCAAACTGAAATGGCAGAAATTTTATACAGTGCCTATCAAAACGGACACACCATAGCTAAAGATCAGATACCAGCTGCGTTAGAGAAGAACCCCGCATACGCAATACAGCACGCTGTTACCGCAAACAAAACAAGCAAGGGCCAGGAAGAGTTGAAGGGCTATAAAATCAGCTTAACAAGCAAAGAGACCCAGAATCTTTTTCAATCAGAAACCCCGCTGTATGGGGCTCTCACCACATCTGCTTTATCGAATGGCGTCATCGAACTTGATTCGTTATCTTCTCCTTTAATCGAAATCGAATTGATTTTTATCGCCAAGGAAGATTTGTCTGCGGCTGACGATGTTCATGCGTTGCTAGAAAAAACCCAAGTCGCTCCAGGCATTGAAGTTCCGGATTCCCGCTTTGACGACTGGTTTCCTAAAATCACACTCGGACAAGTGATCGCCGACAGTGCAGTGGCTGGAAAGATCATTACGGGCCTGCCGCAGGACAATATCGTATACAGCCAACTGGAAAATTTGGCCGGCACATTGACATTGGACGGCAAAGAAATTGCTGCAGGTAGTTCCTCTGAAGTGCTGGATCATCCCATCCATGCAGTTAAGTGGCTCGCCAATGAACTAGCTGAGCACGGATTGGCTATCAAAAAAGGCATGGCCATTTCATCCGGCACTTTCATTTTGCCAAAACCTCTTGAAAAAGGACTTTACGAAGCCAGTTACGGGGAGCTTGGCTCGGTAACCTTGACCGTCGAATAACAAAAGTGGTGCACAATTTTCTTTGTGCACCACTTGAGCTTGTAGACAAAAGAGTATTTATGAAATTCAAAGAATGAATATTCATTTTAGCTTGTTTATACGGGATACTGCGCTCCAGGCGGACGCTTTCCGCGGGCTTGCGCCGAACTAACTCGGACTTGGGTCCGAGTGGATTTCGGCACTTCGCTATCCCGCAGGAGTCGCCGCCCTGCGCTCCGGATCCTGCAGTGAGGTGATGATCAGGCTTGTCGAAATCAGTGTCATGGAGAAACTGGCGAACAGGCTTCTCTCTTTAATTAAAGCCGCATGCTCCCAACCGGGCTGGCCACGAGACTCCTGTGGCACAGCGAGAGCTGAAGACCCCGCAGGAACGCAGTGACGAGGAGGCTGAAGCTGAGCCCACGGAAAGCGAAGTGGCCGGACCGGTTGGGATGATACACTACTATTCATTTCGGTTAGATTTTGTCTACAGTCTGAAGTGGTGCACAATTTTCTTTGTGCACCACTTTTTCTATATTGCTATTCTTTAATGGGAAGAACGCTGTTCCTTGGGCATCATCCACATATAGTAAAAGACAATGAGGATGACAAAAATGCCAAGCATCAAATACAGATTCGAATAACCGGCGATTCCTGCAAGGACTCCGAGTGAGACTGAACCTACCGCAATCCCGCTGTCGTATAAAGCAAAAAAGGTTCCTGTGGCATAGCCGCTGCGATGCTTATCAGCCGCTTGAATGGCCAGGGTTTGGAAGCTCGGGAGCAAGGTCCCGTAGCCAAGACCCACCAGTGCACCTGAAGCCAGCAGCATCCACGAAGATTCCGTAAAACTCAACGATATTAATCCCACTCCGAAAATAATTATGGAAGGAATGATGACCACGCTCGGACCTACGGCGTCAAACAATCTCCCGGTAAGCGGCCGCACAACAAGCATAGCGATCGCATATACCACAAAGAAAAAGCTCGCTGCTTTGATGAGTCCAAGCGATTCGGCATAGACGGAAATAAACGTCAGGATGCTGGCATAAGCAAACGAAATGAAAAAGCCGACACTGGCAATCGGCAACGATTTTTTCTCCAAAAAATCGTTAATCGTCAGTTTATGCTTGCCACTTTTCACAACGGGCTCTTCTTCCACTTTAACACCTAAGGCACATAGGAAACCGATCACCATAATAACGGCGAGTACAATAAAAACAATTTGCGCCGGCATATAAAGCTGAAGCGTTAACGCAATAAACGGCCCTGCAACTACTGCCAGATTCATGGCAATGCCATAGTAGCCCAAGCCTTCTCCGCGCCGCTCTGGCGGAATGATGTCCGCTGCGATGGCACCAGCTACGGTCGTGACCAAACTAAACCAGATGCCCTGGAAAAAACGCAGCAGCAAAAGCACTGCAAAACTTCCGACAAACACATAAAACACGGTACTGACGGTAAACAAGAAGAGCGCAATAATCAGGATTTTTTTCTTCCCGAACTTCTCCAAAATCATGCCCGCAAAAAAACGCATGATGATGGCAGACAGCAGGAAGATCGAAACCGCCACTCCACCTTCAGCAGCAGTACCGCCTAAATCGTTCAAGACATACAGCGGCATAAACGTCAGCAGCGCATAAAAAACCACAAAAATAAAAAAAGTACTGATTGAGATATTAATAAAACTTTTTGTCCAAATTGGTCTTTTTTCAGCCATTCCTTACATCCTTTTCTTCAGAACCCGTTATTCCTATTTTTTTCAGCAACACAAGCAACTGTTCTTTTTCTTCATCCGTCAAACTGGAAACCAGGCTGGCTTCTGTCTGCCGAATCCGCTCTTCAATATCCGGCAGTTTTTGTTCAGCAAAAGAGGAAAGCTGAACGATCCGTTCACGCTTGTCTTTTCCTTCACGGCGAGCGATCCACCCGCTTTTCTCGAGGCGGACAATTGTCCTTGTCACAGTCGGTGCCTCGACATTTAAATACTGCCAGATTTCTTTCTGTGTCATCGAACCAAATTGATTGAGGCAAAATAATATAGACCACTGGGAACTGTATAAATCAAATTCCTTAAGAGCTTCGTTTACTTCCTTGATGGATAAACGGGATTTTTGATGGATCTCGTGAAACAGCAGGTTTCTCATGCTTTTCATCCTCGCATTTTATTTACTTAGGTAAGTATATGGCTATTTAATTTCTTTGTAAAGAAAAGCATTTCGACTCTCAAAAAAGCCATTTCCATCTGGAAACGGCTTTTCTGCTGGTATTAAATTAGAAATCCTTGTTTTTTTGCATCGAACAACAGTTCTTCGCGGAATTTTGGGTGTGCGATTGCTGCCAAGCGCTTGGCGCGCTCTGAAATAGATACGCCATGCAACCGGGCAACTCCATATTCAGTGACAATATTGTCCACGTCATTTTTGCCGGTGGTCACCACTGATCCTGGAGTCAGGTTCAATTTGATACGCGACAAGCTATCGTCTTTCGCAGTCGATGGCATGCAAATATAGCCTTTGCCATTTTCTGCGAACCGGACACCGCGTGCGAAATCAACTTGTCCGCCGCTTGATGAATAATATTTGCCGCCAACCGTCTCGGATGCACATTGGCCGAACAAATCCACTTCGGTTGTCGAGTTGATAGAGACAATATTCTTTTCTTTAGCAATTTCCCTTGGATCGTTGACGACGCTCACCGGCTGAAATTCAACGGCCGGGTTGTTATTGATAAAGTTGTACAGATTTTTAGACCCAAAAGCGAAAGTTGCAACAATTTTTCCAGGATTCGTAAACTTCCGTGTTCCATCTACTGCGCCGGCAGCTACCAGGTTTGCGACGCCGTCCGGCAGCATCTCGGTATGGATTCCTAGATGGCGGTGGTCTTTTAACATGCTGATAACAGCATTGGGAACAGCACCGATTCCAATCTGCAACGTATCGCCATCTTGAATATCCTGAATGATCGAAGAAGCAATCAGCAGATCCTTATCGCTGGCTTCGAGGACTCGCTCTTCTGATAGAGCGGCATGATGATGCACATATCCTGAAATTTGGCTGACATGAATTTGATTTCGCCCGAATGTCCGCGGCATCTGGTCATTTACTTCCAAAATGAACGGCACTTTCCCAATGAAATCAGCAATATAATCGGCCTGCGTGCCCAATGTAAAATAACCGTGTTCATCCATGGGCGAAGCCACTGTCAAAATCATCGACATCTTAGTGACTTTTTGAAGCATGCGCGGCATTTCATGAAAATTGTTTGGAACGAGATCCATCTTAGCCTGCTGGTAAACTTTTCGCGTAGCCCCGCTCAAAAAATACGAAACATGCTTTAACTGCTCTATTTCGCCCTGTATGTAAGAACGTGAACGCAATGCCAGCATTTGATGGACTTTCACCCCGTCCAATTGCTCGGCGTTTTCTTCCAATATATCCAGAAGGCGAATCGGTTCCCCATTGGCAATCGGGATGATCAGATCCGCTTTCGAATCGATTAGCTCTATAACTTCTTGTGGCGTTAATTCTTTCCCCATTTTATGTCCTCCCCTTGTGTGCTGTTATGCTACAACTTTATCATATATTGTGCAGACCCCATTATTTCCGAAATTTATGCACTATTCGGCGTTTTTAGTCCAAATAAAAAAAACCGTCAGTTTTTCTGACGGTTACGATTTTTTAAAGCAAAAACAACACCGGCCAAGCCGAATAATGCCATCAGTGCCCATAAGATTACTAAAATAATGGAGCCTATTCCATCAGACCCCTCTAATACAGCAACGAGCTGTAAAGTGAAGAAAGCCAGGCTGATTAAAGCAATTGCACCGAAATAAAGGATTCGTGCCTTAAAACTAAAATTCTTCATGTTTTTGACTCCTTTGGTTTTCATAGTTTTCGAAGCAAAGCACTTTATCATTCTCTGCAATTTATCCCACTCTGTCTACTTTTACCTTTTAGGACAAGTCTAAACGTCGGAGACACTGCTATATTTAGCTGAATTAAAAAGTTATTCTGTTTCAGTTTAACTTGTGCAGGCTTATTTATTTGATGAGAAATTTCGTACGGCTGTAGCCCTCTTTTGATTTTTCGACTTCCAGAATAGCCGGGATTGCTGCTTTCAGTTCCTGGACATGTGAAATGACGCCAATCATCCGCCCGGATTTTTGCAGATCAATCAAGGTCTCAATCGATTTGTTGAGTGATTCTTCATCAAGCGAACCGAATCCCTCATCGATGAACATTGTATCAATCGACACATTGCCTTGGAAGCTTTGTATGACATCTGCCATTCCGAGCGCCAAACATAGCGATGCATTGAATTTTTCCCCGCCTGACATAGTTTTTACATCACGCGTCTGTCCCGTATACGCATCGTAGACATCCAATCCGAGCCCGCTTTGTTTGCCGCGCGCTTCCTGGCGGTCGCTGCGGATCAAGTGAAATTGGCCATTCGATAAATTCTTCAATCGTTCATTGGCCGATAGGATAATCTGCTCCAAATATTCGATTTGCAGATAGCGTTCAAATGAAATCTTCAAACCGTTCTGTCCACGAATCATATCATAGAGATCGGCAATCCGGTTTAAAGTTTGCTCAGCTTCAAGCGCTTTTCCAATCACCTGATGAATGCTGTCAATCAAGCCCAATCCAGCCTTTTCAAAATCCTGTGAACGATTGCGCTCTGCCAGTGCTTGCTCGTAAGCAGCTTTTAGTTCCACTAGCTCCACTTCCGCCTCGCTTAAGTCCTTGCGGCTTTGAGATGCCAGCAGCTCTTCAAGTTCGCTGACTTGCTGCAATAACGTATGGCGGGTTTGATTAAACTCCAGAACCTCTTTTTTCAAAGCAGTAAATACTGCTTCTGCCATTTTAGCCTGCTGATAAGCTTCTTCAGAATCAAATGAAGATTTTGCCAAAGCCTCCGCAAACTGCTGTTGAGCTCGTTCCCTTTTTTGTGCTATTTCTTCTGCAGTATCTTTGGCATGCTGCACAGAAACCAGGGCACTTGCCAAGCGTTCTTTCGATTGTTGAAACTGCTCCTGTGCGCTGGTCCAGCTTTGCTCCAATTGTTGTTTGCGGGAAGCAGCTTGCTGCAGCTGTTGTTTCAAAACAGTAAGCTCCCGTAGATCTTCTGGCACAGCAGCCAATTGGTTCTCAAAAACGGCTTTGGACGTTTCGTAGGAAGATTGCTGTTTCTGCACTTCTTCCGCCAATCCACGTTTATTTTGCTCTAATTGTTCAGTTTTGCGCACACAACCAGCCAATTGTTCTTTCCAGTTCCGCAACTCAAGTTTTGCCCTCTGCTGTTCTTTTATTTGTTCGGTTAACTGGCGCTTGGTTTGTTCCAGTCCATGCGACTGTTCTTCTGCCTGTTCTGGAACCAGTTCCAGGTTTATGAGTTCTTTTTCTTTGTTTTCCAATTGCTCCTGCAAAGCGAACAGTTTAGCTGACGCATTGCGATATTCTCTATCAACTGCATCAAAATCAGATTTTGCAGCTTCTACTTGTTCTTTTGACACCGCTTGTTTTTCGCTCTTCAAGCCTACTCCAGGATGATCCACGCTGCCGCAAACTGGACAGGCTTCGCCATCGTGCAATTGGGCAGCTAAAATATGCGCCTGGTTGGAAAACCATTGCGCTTCCAGCTGGCGATAAGAACCGTCGGCCTGTTCAAAAGCCATTCTTTTCGCTTCCTGACTGGTTTCTTGCTGTTGCCTTTGCTGCTTGAGCACAAGGTACTCAGCAGCTCTGCGGGATTTCTCTGTGACAACTGATAGCTCCTGCTGTGTTTCATCAGATGATTCCAGAAAGACTTCCAATTGGGCGACTTTTCCATCCAATTTTTGCTTGTCGTCTTTTTTGATGCTGTATTCTTCTTCTACTTGCTTAAAACGAGCTTCTGATTGTTGCGAAACTTTCTCAAGATGTTCCAGATTCTCTTTTTTCTGGCCTAACTCCTGAATTGCCGGGGACAGCTGTTCCAGGTAAGTGATCTTTTCACGCAGCCCGTCCCGCTCACCCTGAAGTTCCTTTTCTTCCATAAACAACTGCTCGGCAGCAAGCTTTGCTTGTTCCGACTGCTGCTGCTGATGTACCGCTGACGTAAGCACTTCTTTTTTCTCCAATTCATTGGTTTGCAATTCCTGGAACAGGCTTTCAACACCGGCAATATAACTGGCGCGTTCCGCCAACTGCAGAGCAATTTCTTTTTCTGCATACTGCGGCAGCTGCTGTTCAATCTGCTCGAGCTGCTGTTTTTTTATGTCCAGTTCGCCAAAGCGGTCATTCCACTTTTTCGCCTCATGATAAGCATTTAACTTGTTTGCATGCAGCCCATACACTGCCTGGTATTTCTGTTCATCCAAACCGATCTTTTGCTTGTAATAGACAATCTCTTTTTGAAGACCGTCAAGCACCTGGTTAATGTTCATATGCTCCCGGCCCAACACGTCAAAAAGCTCCGAATCACGTTCCGGCAAGGAAGAGGTGATTCGTTGGACATAGCTGCCCAGAACATGCTGTTCGCGCTCAAAGAGTTTGGCAGCAGCATCCTTCTTTTGCTTGAGGCGTTCACTGATCAGCTTATAAGGCTCTGTTTTAAAAATTTTCCGGAGAATCTCTTCTTTGTTGTCTGTTTCAGACGTCAGCAGCTTGCGGAATTCGCCTTGCGGCAGCATGACGATCTGGCTGAATTGGTTTTGTGTCAGACCGAGAATCTCTTCAACGCGCCGATTGATTTCCGAGACAATCTGTCGTTCGACACAAGGTTTTTCTCCTTCCGCGTTGCGCTCAAAAAACTCGTAGCGTTCGCCGGTTGCGCTTTTATTGCCTTTTTTCACATGGCCCATCTGACGAAGAATCCGGTAAATCTTGCCGTGAATTTCAAATTCCATTTCAACACAGGTGTGCATTGCATCATCTGCAAAATCACTTCTTAAAATACGTGATTCACTTCTGTCGGAACCGCTGGCTGAGCCGTACAAGGCAAAGCAGATGCCATCAAAAATGGTGGTTTTCCCTGAACCGGTACTACCCGAAATGACGAACAGCTGATTTCCCTGTAAATCAGCAAAATCGATTTCCTCGGTATTTTTATAGGGACCGAATGCGGTCATTTTCAATTTTAAAGGCCTCATGATTTCACCTCTTCTTTTCCAGCCGGCTCCTCATGCAGAAACTCCTGAAGTACATCCTCAAAAATTTTGGCTGTTTCATCTGTCGCTGTTTCACCTTTCACTTCTTCGTAAAAAGCATGGAACAAGGACAGTGAATCCATTTTCTGGCGCGAATCAGCTTTTATTTGCGTCATGCTTGCTGAAAAGTTTCTGCGTTCCACATGCATCGCGTTTGGATACACTGAGCGTATTTTTTCCATCGGAAACAATACCGGCGCATCGTCCAGCAATGTCACAAAGACAAAATCTTCACTGATTTCGTGATGCAAAATCTCAGCCATTGTGCCTTCGACCGTACGCAGATTGCGTCTCGGCGAAAACAATCGCTTTGTCACTGAAACACTGCCCTCAGCATCCATTTCAACAATGTGGAAACCTTTTTGGTGATGTTCTTCTGAGATCGAATACTTTAAAGGCGATCCTGAATAACGGATGGTTTCATTCAACACATAATGAGCTTTATGCAAGTGGCCGAGCGCTGTGTAATGAAATCCTTCGAAATGATGGGCATCCACGTGCTCCGCTCCGCCAATTGACAACGGCCGTTCAGAATCGCTGGTGTTCTCTTCCTGTTCACCGTGAGGCGTCACAAAGGCGTGCCCCACAAACACATGGCGGGCTTGAGGATCAAACCCTGACTTGATATTTTCTGTGATGGCTTTCATGGCATCATTGTGGGTCCGAATGGCATCATCTTCAAACTCATAGCGGACCATTGATGGATCTGTATAAGGCACCAGATGGAAATGGACTTCCCCAAAAGGATCAGCCAGAACAACCGCTTGGTGTTCTTTATGAACATGCCCAGCAATATGGATGTCATTCATTTTCATCAGCCGGCTGCCAAAATTCAACCTTCCGGGACTGTCATGGTTTCCTGCCACAGCCAAGACCGGTGTTTTCAATTCCAACACGATTTTCGCCAGCACCTCATCCAATAAATTGACGGCGTCAGTTGGCGGTACTGCACGGTCATAAAGGTCCCCTGCAATAATAACCGCGTCTGGCTGTTCTTCTTTTATAGCATCTATGAATTGCTCAAGCACTATCTGCTGCTCTTCTGTCATGTAAATTCCCTGTACCAGCTTGCCTAAATGCCAGTCGGCGGTATGAAAAAACTTCATCGAATTACCCCTTTCTCGACTTGCAAAAGAATATATGTTCGTTCCATTATACACGATACTGTCTGCTTGTTTAAATCGGATTTATGTTCTATAATAAGAACAAACGTTCTTATTAAAAGGAGGGTACTCATGAAAGCACAAATCCTGAAGGCTTTTAAATACCAGCAGCTTGTTGACATGATGTATATGGCCAATGATGGAAGCATCAGCAAACGCCGCATCAAAATTTTGAAGGTCCATGGAGACTCGTTCCAGGCCTATTGCTTTCTTCGCCGCAAAAAACGCACCTTTAAAATGGATAATGTGCTTTCATTGATGCCCGTTATCCATAAAGAGCGCCAGATCATTTAAGCCGATTCGCCCTTATGATACACTGAAAGAAATGGTTTTGGAGGGTGAAATGATGAGATTAACTGTTTATCTTGCTGGAGAAATCCACAGCGCCTGGCGCGAAGAAATCAAGAAAAAGTCGGCAGCTTTGGATTTGCCGATCGACTTTGTCGGACCGATGGAAATTCATGAACGCTCGGATAATATTGGCGAAGACATTCTTGGTGCACAGTCTGATGCTATCGCTAAGGACCAAGCCGCTTCCAGCTTCAACAATCTGCGCACAGGCGTCCTGATGCACAAAGCCGATTTGGTCATTGCGCTTTTTGGCGAACAGTACAAGCAATGGAACACGGCAATGGATGCCAGCACAGCCCTTGCTTTAGGCAAGCCGGTCATACTCATCCGCCCGGAGAAATTACACCATCCTTTAAAGGAATTGTCCCGCAAAGCAAACGCCACAGTCGAAACTTGCGACCAGGCCATCAAGGCTCTGGCTTATATTACCGAATAAAAACAGCGCTTCTCTCCCTCTGTCTTTAAAGGAGAGAAGCGCTGTTTTATCTTTTATAAAATAGTAGAAAAGCACAAGCTCATCTTAAAATCCAATAGATTTCTTAACATTAGCGCGTTAAACGGCCCAGGCTTCTTACAGGAACCCTATCCAACGTCCACGACGCGGAGAGCAAGAAATAGTTTTAGTTCTGACTTATACAACTATTCTGCATCAACTCCGCCAGCTTCTTCGCTTTCACTCCAATAAAAAAAGCCCCTCGGGGCTTTTTTTATTGGTACCAGCTTCCAACTATTGGATAGTCAAATTGTTCATTGTTGAGCGCTCTGATAATCCCCATAATTGGAATGATGATGCCCATCAGTCCGAATACGATCAGCATCGGAATTCCGATGATGAAAACAATCAGCAAGCTCGAGATGAAAATCAACACCCCTAAAGCCAGTTGGAACAATAGCGCCTGGATTGACAGCTTCTTCACTTCTTTGTCTTGTGAAATCAGAAACACAATCACAGGAACAAGGAACGGAGCGAAAAACGCACTGGCATGGACAAGTATTTTCAAGCCTGTATTTTCCATCATGCAACCCTCCAGTCAAATCTTTCTTATACTCTACTATACGGATGGCTGACTATAAAGTTTCATATTTTATTGGCTGATACTTAAAACAACTTTGCCGAATTGGCTGCCGGAAGCTAAATGGTCAAACGCTTCCTGTGCTTGGTCCATCGGAAATGCTTTGTCGATGACCGGCCGCATAGTAGTTGCTTCCATATGTTTCAGCATGTCTCGCAACTCTTCCCGGCTACCCATAGTTGAACCAAATAATTGGTATTGCCCGTAAAAGAATTGGCGAAGATTGAAATCGACATTGTCTTCTGTAGTAGCTCCGAAAATGACAATCCGCCCGCCTTTTTTCAAAACCTCAAGTGAGCGGTTAAAGGTTGCCCCTCCGACGCTGTCGATGACGAGGTCAATCTTCTCATCAGCCAATTCCCTCACCCAATCACTGTCAGTGGGAATGGCCCGATCGGCGCCAATCTTTTCCGCTTGCTGACGTTTTTCTTCACTGCGGGACGTGACGATCACTCTCGCTCCCACACTTTTAGCAAATTGGATCAAGAACGTTGCCACTCCGCTGCCTGCACCCGGAATAAACAAAGTATCTTCTTTTTTCAACTGCCCTTTCGTAAACAGGGAGCGATAGCCGGTTACTCCCGGCAACGCCAGACTCCCGGCTTCTTCCCAACTCAGATAACGGGGCTTCTTTTCCAATTGGCCAGCAGATATAGCAATTTTTTCAGCAAAAGTTCCGTGGTCGGGCATGCCCAAAATATCGAATTCCGGAGGGGGCGCTTCGCTGTTTGTATACCAGCGCAATGCTGGATTAATGATCACTGCATCTCCAGCAGTAAAGTCGATGACATCTTCACCCACGGACTCCACTACTCCAGCGCCATCAGATCCAATGATCAAAGCTGAAGGATTGTCTCCATAACGTTTGATCAAACCCAAATCTCTGCGATTGACGCCAGCAGCTTTCAGTGACACGACGACCTCTCCTGGTTTCGCTTTCGGCTCCTCCATATCTTTCAGTTTCAACTCACCGGATTCTATTACAAATGCCTTCAAATCCATCATCCTTCCTTAAAGTGTTCACTGAATAATTCCAATTGCGTTTTGCTGACAATGTCTTGCGAAAATAAGGGAACATAAACGAGTTTTTGATTTGGAAAAGTTTCTTCAATCTGCTGCATGTATTTTTTCTCGTGCTTTTTCCGTTCCATTAAAAATTCACCATCGGCCTCTTTTGGCAACACTTTGTTAATAATGAGCGTATTCACATGAAGATGGTAATTATGCAGCAACTCCAATGCTTTTTTTGTTTCCAAAATAGGCAGTCGTTCCGGATTCAGCACAAAGATAAATCCAGTCTTCTGTTCATCAAGCAGGAGATCCCGTGCTTTTGAAAAACGTTCCTGCCGTTCTCTTAACACATCATAAATCGGATCTTCCCGCGGTTCGCCATCATTCAGCAACTGTGTGTAATTGGCATTTGTCTTGCGGCGCTTTTCAAGAAGCCCTTCAATCCAGACTCCCATCAATTCCGGCAACGTCAAAAGCCTTATGGTGTGCCCCGTCGGAGCAGTGTCAAACACCAATTTATCGAAGTTCTGACGCTCTTCCAAAATAATGTGGATCAGCTTGTCGAATAATGCGGCTTCATCTGCACCAGGAGAGGCTTTTGCCGTATCCAGTTGGCGGTTTACTTCTTCCATCATACTGGAGTGGACGGTTCCTTTAATATTGGCTTTTACTGTTTTAATGTAATTATCTGTTTCAATTTCCGGATCAATTTCAAGCGCATAGAGATTGTCAGCGATTGCTTTCGTCTTGCCGCCAATTTTTTGATTGAAGATATCCCCTACATTATGAGCTGGATCCGTTGAGATCAACAATGTCTTATTGCCGTCTTTGGCTGATCGCCAAGCAATGGCCGCAGCTGATGTCGATTTCCCAACACCGCCTTTTCCTCCAACAAAAATGATGTTTTTTGATAATACATCCATTCTATTCCCTCATTCCTAAAGAAACTAACAGCAGCGAATGCCGGTTAACGGTGATTTATCCATGCCCATACGCAAATGCCAGTCATGGAATTCTTCAATCATGTACGGATACAATTCCAAGGTATAATAGTACACCGGATTGGGTATCCCCAGCATTTCCGAATAAAGCATCAGGAGGAATAGATCGTCTTCATCCCGAAGTTCCCGGGCAATTTCAGTGCGATGCGGCAATTCAAGGACGGCCTCATAAAAAGCGATCAACTGTTTTAATTTGTCGAACACCAACATATCAGCACCTCTTCCTTTTAAAAACGGAAGGGACCACAAAACGCATGATCCCTTGGCCGTCTTCCTATTTTTTCTGCTTTAATGATCAGTGGAATGAAACATTCACTGCTTGAACTTTTTCTTTATTCGTCGTCTCCTGAGAAATCAGGATCTGTTTTCTTCAGCAATGCCTGGATAGCTGTCAGGATAATCCAAAGTGTAAAGACGAAAATGATGGCTCCAAAGACAAACAGCAGCGTACTTGGCTGGTCTGCGTACCAAGCCCATTGGAGGAACACTTGCTGGAACATTGCCCAAAGTGTCATGAACATCAGGAAAATCATTGGAATGATGGTAATCATGTAATTGCGGCCAAGTTTTCGGAGCCAGATGGAAATCAGCAGCAAACTGATGCCCGCGAGCAGCTGATTGGCTGTACCGAATAACGGCCATAACAAGTAGCCGCCTGAACCAAAGCCGTTTGGCCCCTCAGGAAGAAGAACCAGTGCGGCACTTGCTCCAACAGCAATTGTTGTCGCAACATGCTTTTTCTCAAGGGATGGAATTTTGTATTCTACGCCCAATTCCGAAATGATATAGCGCATCAAGCGGACGGAAGTATCCAAAGTGGTGGCGGCAAATGAAACAACAATAATGGAAACAATCGTTGAAGCAACATCTGCAGGAATGAGCAAACCTTGAGCCAAGTTGGTAGCTCCTTCGATAAAGGCGCCCAGTCCAGCTCCGTTGGATGCCTGGAAACTGCTGTATGTCGCAAAAAACGATTCGCGGTCAGGGAACAAAGTAATAACGGCAATAATTGAAATCAGAGCCAAAACCCCTTCACCTACTGCTCCTAAATAACCGACAAAACGGGCATCGGTTTCTTTATCCAGCTGTTTTGAAGTAGTTCCGGACGATACCAAGCCATGGAAACCGGATATTGCTCCACAAGCAATGGTAATGAACAGCAACGGGAACCAGGAGATATCTGCATCTGGATTGGTTGCGGGTGCCGTAATTTCTGGATTGGTAAACAACAATCCAAGATAAAGAATACCAAGTCCTACAATTAATTGGTGCGAGTTGATAAAGTCACGCGGCTGGAGCAATTTCCATACCGGCAAGGTGGAGGCGATGTAAACGTAGATCATCAACACGATGATCCAGATAAAGAAAGCTGTTGAGATTGATCCCAGGCCAAATAGTCCCGCACCGTCTTCTCCGCCCATATATTGGACAAGATCGATTTGCAAAAAGCTCACTTGGCTGGCAACTACAGCAGTTATGTACATGACTGCCAAGGCGATAAGTGATGGAACGAGCATTTTCTTATTCTTCTTATAAACGGCATGACCAATCCAAATTGCCAATGGAATCTGGATGAATACCGGGATGACACTTGCCGGGTAGGAAATGAATAGGTTAGCGATAACCCATGCAAATACCGCGTTAACCATAAGAACCAAAATTAAAATAATAAACAGGAACAAGATTTTTCCTCGCTGGCCAATTAAACGGTGGGCAAGCGTTCCTACAGACTGCCCTTTGTTCCGGACTGACAGTACTAATGTTCCAAAATCATGGACACCTGCAGCAAAAACTGTACCGAGCACTACCCATAACACTGCAGGCAGCCAACCCCAATAAACAGCGATGGCTGGTCCTAAAATTGGGGCAGCTCCAGCAACGGAAGTAAAGTGATGCCCCCATAACACAAATTTGTTGGTAGGCACAAAATCCACGCCATCTTTAAAGCGATGCGCCGGCGTTACATAATTCGGATCTAGCCTGAAAATCTTTTCTGCTACAAATTTGGAATAAAAGCGGTACCCCAGTATAAAAATAAAAATTCCAATAGCGGCCAATGCAATGGCATTCACAACCCCAACCCCTTTTCCTATTTTTTGCAAGCGCTAACAAAGCACTTGTAGTTTAATCATAGAGGAGTGACACAATAATGTAAATGTTCTGATAAATTTTTCATTTATATTATAACGTCGTTTTAAAAGTCATGTTCCTTAAACTATTTTAATAGAAGAGGATGCAAAAAATCTCAGGCAACCATTTTCTGCACAGCTCTCTTGCCATTAAGATATGGAGCAACCCAGTGCTTCTTCTTTTTGCCGCGATAGAGGGACACTGATTTGCCAGAAGTGATTTGATGGCATATTACCAAATCAGGCTCACTCAAACAGCTTATTTATCTGTATTTATTTTCTGTTCATAGAGCTTCAGTTTAGTGTAAATGATTTCAAGAACCGGAACCGGTATCTCCAGTTCCTTAGCTCGAGCAAGCAAATAACCTTGCAAATGCTCGGCTTCTGTAGGCTGCAGCTTTTCAATATCTCGCTGCATTGATGATTTCATCCCCGCTGCCATGCTCTCGATTCGGCTTAGTTGCGTATCCGCAATTCCCGGTTGGATAGGAGCTCCCATTTTTTCCATAATTGCCGCAAGTTCCTGCAGAAGTACCTGAATCGTGCGCCTGCCTGTTTCAAGATCCCGTATCGGACCGATAGGCGATTCCATCATTGAAGTAATGCCTGACATCGCTGTGATAAACAGATATTTATGCCACATCTCCTGGTTGATGTTGTCGCTTTTGATAAATTCCGCCTTGGTTCCTGAAAAAGCCTGCTCCAGTTTTTCAATCCGTTCAGTTTTTTTGCCTGTCCGCTCTCCGTATATCAATTGATGAACAGGGCTTGTCTGAACAATTGTACCGTCCTCCGCTAAAGTCGTTTCGACAAAGCACAAGCCGCCAATGACTCTTTCTTCTCCGAATGCTCTAACCAGCGGCTGTAAATGCGAGATGCCGTTAAGTAAAGGCAAAATCATGGTATTCGGACCTGTGAATGGCTGAATATCCTCTATAGCATCCGCAAGCTGGTAGGATTTCGTGGAAACCAGCACGACATCAAACGGGGGGCTTTGTTCTTTTTTAGTGATCAGCTTTGGCTGCAGTTGGAGATCTCCGTATTTGCTTTGAATTTTCAGACCTGTCTGCTGCAGTTTTTTCTTTCTGCCTTCCCTTACCAAAAAAGTGACGTCCTCTCCTTTCTCCAGTAAGCGGCCGCCAAAGTATCCGCCAATCGCACCTGCTCCAACAATTAAAATTTTCATTCTTCCACTCCTCTTTTGTACTTTTCATATAGACTAATTTATGGTTTTAACACTAATTTGCCAATGGTTTTCCGCCCCTGCAACGATTGATGGGCCTTTGCAGCTTCTGCAAGTGGATAAGTAGCTCCAATTGTCAAAATCAGTTCTCCGCTCTTCATGTAGCCCAGTAATTCGCTGAAACTCCGTTGGAACAACTCCGGGTAGCGCATAATTTGAGGCAGGAAAAAGCCGATGACCGACTGATTTTTGCGCATCAACTGACCTGGGTTGAAAGTGGCTTGCTGCCCGCTCGCGGCTCCGAATATAACGAGCCTTCCAAATGGTGCGAGGCATTTCACGGTTTGATTGAAGACCTCGCCCCCCACCATCTCAAGTGCCAAGTCGACCCCTTTGCCATCAGTGATGGACTTTACTTTTTCGACCCATCCGTCTTCCGAATAGTTGACCAGATGGGTTGCCCCCATTTTTTGTGCATGAAACAGCTTTTCTTCTGTGCTGGCAGTGGCAATGATTTTTCCTGCGCCAAAAATTTTGGCTAATTGCACTGCAATAGCACCGACACCTCCTGCTGCGGCATGAATCAGCACCGTTTCTCCTTTTTCGAGGCGGCCCATGGTTTTTAAAATATGATAAGCACTCAGCCCCTGCAGCGGCAATGCAACCGCCTGATCAAAACCGACGCCTTCTGGAACTTCCGTCAGTACACTTTGGTCCACGGCCGCATATTCTGCATAGCCTGCAGAACCGATTAGCGCCACTACCCGATCGCCGGCTTTAAAATTCTCCACGTTTTCTCCGGCCTCAACAATCACGCCAGCGACTTCCGATCCCGGAATATAAGGCAGCTCGGTCGGCACCACATACTTTCCTTCACGCCTTGCTGTATCGGCATAATTGACGCCAATCGCCTTTACTTCAATAATGACTTCTGTAGCTGCCGGGTCCGGTTTCTCCGCTTCAACCAATTGCAGTACATCGGGACCACCATACTCTTCAAACTTTATAACTTTCATCACTGTCTCCTCCTAACAAATATAATGTTCCGCATCTATCAGTTTTTCAGCAATTTGCCGTTTCACTTTAATTAGCCCACCGCGCTGCAGCCGTACCAATTCTTTTGTCACAGCAGCCGTATTGAGATCCAATTGGTCTTCCGGAGAAGCTGCCTGCATCAATTTGCGCGCTGCCATTTCCACTTCCAATAGCGTATCGCCAGTCAACGCTTGCACCATAAGAAGTTTCTGTGCAGATTGCTCCTCTTTGTTTCTTTCTATCGCTTTTGCTGTTCTCATGACAGCAGATTCCAAAGCATATAATGCAATGGCGATATCGGCCAATGCCATTAGAACTTCCTGCTCTTCGCCCAATCCACTGCCGTACGATTCATAAGCGAGACCAATACTGAACAGAAAAATACGGCGTATCGCCTCTACTGCTTCCATTTCTATGGAAATCGGTCCATCAGCTATTTTGGGGGAAGACTTCATTTCTTTAATAGTTGAAGCCGCCAATTGAGGCAATGGCACCTTTCCTTTCGCTGCCTGTTTCAGTAGGTTTCCAGGTATCAGTAAACGGTTTACTTCATTTGTTCCTTCAAAAATCCGGTTGATCCGTGAATCCCGGTACATTTGCTCTACCTTGTATTCCTTGATAAAGCCATAGCCCCCGTGCAATTGCAGCGCTTCATCCGCTACAAAGTCCAGCGTCTCTGAGCCATGTACTTTGCAAACTGCGCATTCGACCGCATACTCCATCAGTTGTTTGGCGATTACGCCATGATCTTCCGACCCATAAAGGCTGCCAAGCGCGTCTTCCAGATACCCGGCAGTCCGGTATTGCAGAGATTCGGATGCATAAATCCGCAGCGCCATGTCAGCCAGTTTTTCCTGCGTCGCTGTAAATTCAGCAATCGCTTTGCCGAACTGGCGCCGCTCCTTGGTATACTTCAATGTCAGCTCCAGTCCGTATTTGGCTGCACCCATACAGGCAGAACCCAAGTTATAGCGTCCCAAGTTCAAGACATTCAACGCAATAACGTGGCCTTTTCCGATTTCGCCAAGCACATTCTCGACCGGAACTCTGCAGTCCTCGAAAATGACTGCCCGCGTGGAAGAACCTTTAATGCCCATCTTTTGTTCCTCGGGGCCAAGTGATAGGCCAGGGTGGTCTTTTTCAACGATAAAAGCCGTAAAGGCAGTGCCATCCACTTTTGCATAGACAATGAACGTATCTGAAAACTCGGCATTGGTAATGAACATTTTTGTTCCATTTAATAAGTAATGAGTGCCTGCTTCGTTCAATTTGGCAGTGGTCTTGGCTGACAAGGCATCCGATCCCGCTCCCGGTTCCGTCAGGCAGTAAGCTCCGATAAATTCACCGGAAGCCAGTTTCGGCAAATACTTGTCTTTTTGCTTCGCCGTCCCAAAGTAAGTGATTGGCAAAGTCGCAATGCATGTATGATTGGAATGCGCCACTCCGTAGCCTCCAGCTGACCCAAGCGACTCACCAACCAGCCCTTTGCTGATTTTGTCCAATCCCAGGCCCCCGTAAGCTTCCGGAACACTGTGCCCCAGCAAGCCCAGCTCACCAGCTTTTCCCAATAGCTCTTTAACCAATCCAAAATTTTGGTTTTCAATCTCTTCATTGTTCGGCCGGACTTCCTTCTCTAAAAAACGTTTCGCTGTTTTAGCGATCAACTGGTGCTCATCAGTGAAATCTTCTGGAGTAAAAAAGCCTTTGGACGGCTGGTACAAAAAAGCCGCTCCTTTGTATTCAGTCGTTTTAGTTTCCATGATGGCTCGCCTCCCTGATCAAATGTTTTTCCAGCTGCCGGCGGTTGGCATCAGGCAATGCTTCACTCCTTTGGGTTTTGAAATTGAAATAGATAGCGCTTGCCTGCCCTTTTGCAATCAGTTCCCCACTTTCTGCATCTTTAATTTCATGCTCCACCCGAAAACTTGAATTGCCGATTTTGCTGACTCCTGTTCGAACGCTCAGTTTTTGATTGTAGTAGCCTTGGCTGATAAAATCACAGGAAGCTGAAGCTAGAATTATTTTCCAATTTTTGATGTCGCGTCCAAAACCCAGTTCAGCGAAAAATTCAGTGCGCGCTTCTTCCAGGTAAATAAAGTAACTGACGTTGCTGATATGCCCCAATGCGTCTGTTTCACTAAAACGCACTTTTACTGGAATTTCATGTGCCATTTCTGTTTTCCTCCCGTCAGACGATGCCATTTAAAATCAAATCACTGTATATGCCAGCCAACCGATCCGCTGAAATTCCTCCAGTGGGATTAAACCATTGATAGCTCCAATTGGTAACGCCCAAGATGGCAAAAGCAATCATTTCAGGTTCAAGCCCTTGCCTAAATTCATGCTCGGCGATGCCGTCGCTTATTATCCTCTCAAGATTTTTCCGGAATTTCTCACGCTTTGCTTTTACTTCGACCGCATTCTCTTCGCAAAGATGGCGCATCTCCCTGAAGAACACTTTTCCGCTCGGTCCATGGTTTGCAATATCAGTAATCAATAACGCCACAAGCTCCTCCAGTTTTTTCCGGTTGCTAAGCTGGCTTTGCTGGATTTTCTGTTGGCGTTCCAGCAGATCATCGATATAGCCTAAATGGATGTCCATCAGCAGCTGCTCTTTGCTTGTAAAGTAATAGTAAAACGTTCCTTTGGTCACACCTAGAGCTTCGACAATATCTTGTATGGACGTTTCACTAAAACCTTTTTTCTCAAACAGAAGTATGCTTTGCTGTTTGATGCCTTGTTTCATGACTTTTCCCCGCCATTCGTTTTTCCGTAGTTTAAATCGCGTGCATGCCGCCGTCCACCACAATGACATCACCTGTTATGTAGTCAGAAGCCTTAGATGCCAGGAACAACGCCGTTCCTTTCAAATCTTCTTCTGTACCAAAGCGATTTAAAGGCGTCCGGGCCAGCAAGCCTTCCTGCCCTTTTTCCATTATTGCCTTTGACATTTTTGTCGGAAAGAAGCCGGGTGCGATGGCGTTAACGTTAATATTATGCTGCCCCCATTTGGCAGCGAGGTCTTTCGTAAACGTGATGACAGCCCCTTTGCTGGTGTTGTAGCCAATGGTATCCATGAGCGTCGGATCAATTCCTCCGAGCCCCGCAACTGATGAGATGTTGATGATTTTCCCGCTCTTTTGCTTGATCATTGCCTTTCCCACTTCCTGGCTCATCAGGAATGTGCCGGTCACATTTACATCCATGACTTTTTTCCAGGCATCCAAGGGCATGTCAACAACCGGAGCTCCCCATGTCGCACCTGAATTATTGACCAGGATATCAACGGAGCCAAATTTCTCGATTGTTAGTTGAACCACGTTTTCCACATCTTCCGGATTGGTGACGTCACAGGCCAGCGCAAGCGTGCCAATGCCCATTCCAACAAGCTTGTCAGCTGCCTCCTGGCAAGCCTCCACTTTGCGCGAACACAATACGACGTTCGCACCTGCTTCAGCAAAAGCCTCCGCCATCATAGCGCCAAGACCTCGTCCGCCTCCAGTGATGATTGCCGTCTTGCCCTCCAGCTTGAATAAATCCATTACGTTCATCTTCCATCCCCCTAATTGACCATTGAATTTCATACTAACTAGTTAGTATGTTCAGAATACTTAAACTTTATGTTACCGCTTTCATTTTTTTATTGCAAGAAGGGATTAGCTGAAACACCGCTTCCCCTTTCCCTTTGTCTATGATCAGCTGTTTAAAAAATCCGGAATTTGATGCAAGTCAATATTGCCTCCTGACAAAACGACTGCAACTTTTTCATTTGCCGCGCTAACCTTGCCGGACATCACCGCAGCCAAAGCAGTCGCTCCCGATGGTTCTACCAGCTGCTTCGTGCGCTCCAAAAGAAATTGAAACGCTTCTTTTATTTCCGTTTCCGAAACCAGGACCAGCTCATCCAAATGCTCTCTTAAAATCGGAAAAGTTAAATCACCGGGCTGCGAGGTCCGCAGTCCATCCGCAATGGTCGAGGTTCCAGAAATGGCTGTGATAATTCCTTTTTGAAGTGACAGAAACGTATCGTTTGCAGTCTCCGGTTCTACCCCAATCACACGGACTTCCGGTTTCAAGAACTTTACCGCACATAAAATTCCGCCGATCAAACCGCCTCCACCGACTGGCACGACAATGGCTCCAATGTCCGGCAACTGCTCTAAAATCTCCAGTCCGACAGTTCCTTGACCTGCAATAACGGCCGGATGATCGTACGGGGGAATGTATATGCCGGAATTGTCTTCAGCTAATTGCTTGGCTCTTGGTATCCGCTCAGCTGATGTCGTCCCGCAATATTCGACTTTAGCTCCGTAAGCTTTGATCGCTTCAACTTTTGCCCGGTTAGCGTCCTTCGGCACGACAATGGCTGCCGGAATTCCCAGCTGGCCTGCAATATAGGCTACGGCTTGGCCATGATTGCCAGACGATGCTGCTGTGATAAACCGTGCGCCTTCTGCCATCGCCTGCTTGACCGCGTTTGTTGCCCCCCGAATTTTGAATGAACCTGTTTTTTGAAGGTGCTCTGCTTTTAAAAAAATCTGCAGATCACATCGTTCGTTTAATAGGGATGACGTTATAATCGGGGTTTTATGGATAACGTTCTCGATTCTCTCCTGTGCCTTTCTCACATCTTCCAAACTGACCATCTTACTCGCTTCCTTTCTCGACTTTTTCTGTATGCTCCGTATCTTATCATACCCATATGAAGGAGTTTAATTATTCAGACAAATTTTATCGCATCTAAGTAGCTGCTCTCGATTTAGTTTCTTCTATAATGATGCTGATAGTGGATGCAAGTATTCAATCCACTCTCTTTCCTGTAGACTAAGATTTCAAATCCTTGAAAGGAGTGGAGACATTGTTGAAACGATTGGTGGTTACAGGCTACAAGCAACATGAACTTGGGATATTTGATGAAAAGAATCCAGGCATCCGCTTTATCAAAAAAGCATTGGAGAACCGGTTTCGCGCATTGCTTGATGAAGGGTTGGAATGGATTATTTTAAGTGGACAGCTCGGGGTCGAAACTTGGGCTGCAGAAGTGGTGATGGATATGAAAGAAGAGTTTCCGGAATTGAAATATGCCGTGCTGACACCTTTTCTGGAACAAGAAAAAAGATGGAACGAAACCAAACAGGAGCAATATCGTTTGATCCTCTCCAATGCGGATTTTCACCGCAGCTTGACCAGCAAACCATACGAAGCGCCCTGGCAGTTTATCGAAAAAAACAAGTTTTTTCTGCGCAATTCCGATGGCATTCTGATTGTCTATGACGAAGAAACCGATGGCTCACCGAAATTCATCAAAAAAGAAGCCGACCGTTACGCAGAAACCACGGATTACCAGGTTTTAACGATAACTGGCGACGACTTGCGTGTTGTGACAGAAGAAGAACAAATGAATGAATGGGACAATTAAGATCTTGCATATGCCTTTAGCCAGTTGACTATATGTAAGCTTTTAGGTAACCTTAACAACTATGTTAAAATAATTACATCAGGAGGAACTATGAAGAAAGCTTCGAAAGTCTTTTACATCACATTTGCATTGGTCATTTTAACTGTCGCTTTCGGCGTTATTGCGCCCGAAACCTTCGAAACTGCCACTGGAAACATCCGCAGCTATATCAACACCGCTTTTGGCTGGTATTATTTAATGATTATGGCCGTCCTGTTAATTTTTGTGGCCATCATCATGGTCAGCCCATATGGAAAAATCCGTCTAGGCAAAGACTCGGATCGCCCGGAGTTCTCGACGTTCAGTTGGATTTCCATGCTATTTTCAGCTGGAATGGGTATTGGCCTCGTATTTTATGGCGCCTCTGAACCCCTGTCCCACTTCGCTATCCAACCGGCAACAGCAGAGCTCGGTTCCGATGAAGCGTTCAAGGAATCTTTGCAGCGTTCTTACTACCATTGGGGCATCCATGTCTGGACCATGTATGGAATGGTCGCTTTGTCTTTAGCCTTTTTCCAATTCAGAAAAGGCCAACCTGCGTTAATTTCATCAACACTGAAGCCGATTTTCGGCGACAAAATGAACGGTCCTTTAGGAACGTTTGTTGACGTTCTTGCTGTTTTTGCTACAGTCTTTGGCGTAGCAACTTCACTCGGCTTTGGCGCTGCTCAAATTAATGGCGGAATTTCTTATCTATTCGGCGTCCCTCAGGAATACTGGGTACAGATGGTCATCATCGGCGTCGTAACGATCCTGTTCATCATTTCTGCATGGTCAGGACTGAACAAAGGTATCAAGTACCTGTCCAATGCCAATATGATTTTAGCCGTTATTTTACTTGTTCTGGTACTTATATTGGGTCCAACTCTTTTAATCTTGAATATGTTTACTGAAACTTTCGGGGAGTACATCCAGAATCTTATCAGCTTGAGTTTTCAGTCGGCTCCTCTGGATGCGGAAAACCGCAGCTGGCTTGATGGCTGGACCATCTTTTATTGGGCTTGGTGGATTTCTTGGGCGCCATTTGTCAGCATGTTCATTGCCCGTATTTCCAAAGGCCGTACCATCCGCGAGTTTTTAGCTGGCGTGGTACTGGCACCAACGATTTTTGGATCGATCTGGTTTGCCGCCTTTGGAACAACTGCCATCAATATTCAAAAAAGCGGCATCGATTTAACGGCTTTTCCCACTGAACAAACATTATTTGCGATGTTCAGCGAGCTACCTCTCGGATTCCTCATGTCAATTGTTGCAATTTTGCTCGTCAGCACCTTCTTTATTACATCAGCTGACTCTGCCACTTTTGTATTGGGGATGCAATCCACGCGCGGCTCACTATTGCCAAGCAACCAAATCAAAATTCTTTGGGGAATTGCCCAGTCGATGGTTGCTGCCATCCTGTTGTCGGTAGGCGGCTTGACGGCCGTGCAAAACACCATCATCATTGCGGCATTGCCTTTCTCCTTTGTCATCATCTTAATGGTGTTTGCGTTGTTCAAGGCTTTGAACCTGGAATTACAATTGATGAAGAATAAGAAATAACCAAAAGCCGCCTTCGGAAACATTCCCGAAGGCGGCTTTTCCCTTTTGATTAAAGAGGCAATGAGCGGGTATAGGATAACTAGACTATATCCTTTGGAGGTGCTCCGGAAATGCAGACAGAAACCAAAAAAATCATTCAGGAATCATTGAATGCGTTGCTTGAGAATGACTCATTCCTGCCAGATTTAACAGACCGCAAGCAGGCTTTCGCTTCACTGAGTGCCATTCTTTCCACTCCCGACAAAATACATAAATCTTTCTTAAGAGTTCCGCTCGACGATGGAAGCGTGGTGCGCATTCCTGCCTATCGCGCGCAGCATAATGATGCGATGGGCCCTTATAAAGGCGGCATCCGCTATCACGAAACTGTCAATGAAGAAGAAGTCATTAACTTGGCATTTTTAATGACCTTGAAAAACGCCTTGCATAAAGTGCCATTTGGCGGAGGCAAGGGCGGCATTGAAATCAATCCACGCGAATTTTCGGAAAAAGAGCTGAACTTAATTTCTAGAAAATATGTGCGGTATTTTGCGGATGTCATCGGTCCTGATAAAGATATTCCCGCACCAGACATGGGGTCAGGCGAACGCGAAATGGACTGGATGATGGCAGAATTTAAGAAAGTCCATCATGGCACCCCTTACCTCGGAAGCTTTACAGGAAAAAGTGTCGTTAACGGCGGTTCTCTTGGAAGACGGGAAGCAACTGGAAAAGGGGTTTATTTCACATTCCGTTACTTGCTGCATGATTATGTGAAAGCGAATGAACAGCTGCTGGCCAACAGTGACAACCTTTTCGCCAAGACTACATTGTCTCTCTATGACCGTCCGTTGACGATGGCCGTTCAGGGCTTTGGAAACGTCGGCTCTGTTGCAGCTCTGGAAGCTTATAATTGTCCTTTGATCAACCACAAAATCGTAGCCGTCAGTGACCGCAACATCACCTTATTCAACGAAGATGGCTTAGACATTCCCGCATTGATCGAATTTACCAAAACCAGCCGCGGCGATCTTCCATCAACAGAGCAGCACCTACAAAGTGCCGGCATCAAAGCTGAAATAAAAGAACGGGACAGCCTCGTCACATTGCCTGTCGATGTCCTTCTCCTGGCAGCATTGGAAAACCAAATCCACGAAGGAAATATGAAGGATATCCAGGCGCGCATCATTGTCGAAGGAGCGAATGCTCCGACTACTGCAGAAGCTGATGAATACTTGAATGAACAGGGAGTTGTCATCATCCCGGATATTTTGGCAAATGCCGGAGGAGTCATCGTCTCTTATTTCGAATGGCTGCAAGGCCGTGAGACGCAGTTCTATACAGAAAAAGAAGTCTACCGGTTATTGATTGAGAAAATGCAGGAAACGATGGACATGATCCTCCCGCAATATTACGGAGATCCATATGCCCTTCGCCAAAACTGCTTTATCCATTCCGTCATGCGATTATCGACGGTGATTTACCGGCAAGGCAAGCTTTACTAAGAAAAGCGAAAGCGCCCATGTAGCTCTGACAGGCATAAGACGCACTGGCGAAGCGGCATTCTTTGCCGCACAGCGCGAAAAGTGAAAGTGCCTGTCCAGCTCTGACAGGTGTAAGACGATTTGGCGAAGCGGCATGTTTCCAGCCGCGCAGCCAAAGTGGCTTACGTCCCGAAGAGCTGGGCGCTGGAGTCTGGACAATAAGTGAAGAATTAAAAATCATATTCTTTATTTTATCAATGAAAAAGCGCAGCCTTTTAACGGGCTGCGCTTTTTTACATTTCAGACGTTCGCCGCTGATGGGAAATGCTGTACGCATCATGCCGGAAGTTCAGGATCCGGTCTTCCGAACATTCAATGCCTTCTGTCATAAGCGTCGGGTCATACATAATCCCATCTGCTTCTGGTGCTTCTTCTATGATTTCCAAATAACCAATTGTCAGCTTTTCACGATCTTTTGGCCACTCTTTTGTCGGGTCATCAGTGGGATCACCTGGCTGTCCCAGTACCACGTCCAACCGGAACTTGACCGGTGCTCTTGCTACACGGTCTTCAATGTCCGCTTCGAAGAAACCGATCGGCAAGGCAACCGCATCGAGCGGCGATAAGGTCGCTACGCCACTTTCCGGTTCCCAAAGATACTTGATCGGCTGCCGCTGCCCTTCTTGATTGATGAAATAAAATGCATGGACCGAATGGTATTGCCCCGTTGCAAAACTCGCTGGCGCCTGCATTTTCCGGATGTTGGCAATCATTGCTCCGCTTTCCGGATAATCCGCCAGCAAGCCTGCCAGTTCCGTTAAACTCGGTTTGCCTTTCTTAAATGACTTGACGACGCCAAGCATCTCCGTAAAAACTTCAGGTATTTTAGCAAAGAAAATGGGAGACGTGACACCTACAATATTGGTTGCTTCTCCGCTTGGCAGCTGGAATTGGACTGCCATTCCTTTGACTGGAGACATTGCATCGGCCCATGTCGGATTTGGAGAAAAATGCGAAAAACGCACCATTGCTCCGCTTTCGCTTTTTTGAAAATGTGGAGCAGCCGTCAAATGGCTGGCAGAGCCGTTCGCCGTAAAACGCGCCTTATAGCTCTTCCCTCTCGCATGAGCTCTCCGGTAACCCGTATACGTACCAAAAACCTTTTCAATCTGATCAATAGCCGTTTTTGCCATTTTATCCATTTACAATCACCTCTTATACTGTTTCTTACCCTTTTTCGCATCCTTTAACTATTTAATGCTGATCTGCATACAGCCACCAGTAGAGAGTCGCTGCCAATCCGATCAAGCCTGTGAAAAAAACCGCAAAAAAACTACTGAGTCCAAGTACCGCTCCTGTCCCGGCTATTCCGCTGAATAGCGCTGGAACTGCCCAAGGAAAAAATGCTCCATAGCCCGCTGCTGCGATCACTTGAGCCAGCACCACCATAAACAGGATGAAACCAATTGGTGCCAGATAGCCTCTGCTATAACAGGCCACAAAAGCAGGTGGTGTGCTTAATGTTGAGGTGAGGATGGTCGTAACCAATAAGACAAAACCACCATCCAACACAGCCTCCATGGACCATGCAGGCAGCTTGATGAAGAATCCAATAATGACCCCAATAATGACAACATACGCACCCAAAAGGAAGTTGGTTATAAATACTGCTAGAAATTTCGCCATGACAATGCTCAGTCGATGCAAAGGCAATGTCAGCAAATCCTTGATTGTGCGATCTGCGTATTCTCTGCCAAATACCCAGCTCGTCACAAAGCCGAAAACTAAAATTCCGCCAACTGCAATAATTTGGGCCAGCATACTCAGATAGGTGGGCCAATCCGCCAATCCAAATAGTTGTGCTTTATCCCCAATCAAGCCTGAACTTTTTGCGAACTCTGGATTTTTTAAGACGAATATAAAAAATCCAGCCATCAAAGGGGCCGCTGTAAAGACTGCCAAGGTAATCCAGATCATTTTAGATTTCCTAATCTTTAAGCCCTCTACTCCCACTGCCGTAAAAAAGCCCATCGCGTCATCCCTCCCGCTTTGAGATGACGCGCAGAAAGTACGCTTCCAGCTCTTCTTCTTCCAAAGCTAAATGGGTTGGAGGAACACCTTCGGACACCAAATAACGGGAAATATCATCTGGGTGCTGCACTGCATATTCGGCAGTCGTTTCAATTTCCCCTTTTCTATTGAAAACAGATGAATATCCTGCTCGGTTCATTGCCCCTAAGGCTTTCTCTCTATTACGCGCATCCACAACCAATCGTTTGGATAACAGGCTTTTAAATTGATCGGCTTTGACTTCCTTTATCAACTGTCCTTGATGGATTACACCTATTCTGGTGGAAATTTTAGCCACTTCACTTAAAAGGTGGCTCGACATGAAAATCGTCACCCCCATATCAGAGGCCAAATGCTGAAAAAGCTCCCTAATTTCAATAATCCCTGTCGGATCCAGTCCATTTGAAGGCTCATCCAAAATCAAAATCTCCGGTTTGTGCAACAATGCTTTTGCAATCCCGAGACGCTGCGCATTTCCCAAAGACAACTTGCCGGCCTTTCTATCCGCATATGCTGTCAACTTTAATTGATCCATCACCTGGTGAACAGAAGAACTGTCCAAAACGCCGCGCAGACGGCGGAAAACGTCCAAATTCTCTTTGACTGTAAGCTCAGGGTACGCATACGGTGTTTCCACAAGGCTTCCGACTTTCCTCCATATGTCGTGATTGGCCAATCCCACTTTCTGGTTTCCAATATAACAATCTCCTTGGCTCGGGTGGACCATTCCCAGCAGCATTTTGATGGTGGTCGTTTTGCCTGAACCGTTCAATCCGATAAAACCGTATATTTCCCCTTTCCCGATCTCCAATGAAATGTTTTCTACAGCCAAGAATTTCTTGTATCGTTTGGATACGTTAGACAATCGAATAACAGAATTCATTTTCATTGCTCCTTTACCAAAGGAATCTTCAAGAAAAATCAAAAAATTTTAATTATATTATGTGCCCATTCTTCTAAACTTACAAACATTGCATGGCAGTTTAAGGAAATTTCATGCATTCCTTGAATATTAAATGATGAAAAGGGAATACATAAAAAGAATAAGCAATAAAAAGGAGGCAATATGCATGGATTTTAAACATGAAAACAACAAGTTTTCGGCTCTGGAGAATTCCGAAGAGTTGGCTTTCCTGAGCTATATACCAAATGGCGGTGTTTTGACGGTTGACCATACTGAAGTTTCTCCAAAGCTCGAGGGCCAAGGAATCGGCAAAAAATTAGTGGCACAGGTTGTTGACTATGCCCGCAGCGAAAACAAGACAATTGATCCGCAATGTCCATTTGCTAAAAGCGTCATTGAAAAGACCCCAGAGTTTCAGGACGTGCTGGCAAAATAATCAAGCATCCGCTTAGAGCGGATGCTTTTTCTTATGGCTTTGTTTGAGAGGTGCGGCAAGGGGAACATGAACAGTAAAAAGGGGTTGGATAGTGTGAAGACATCACTTGAGGAAGCCGTCAAGATGCATGCACAGCCATTCAATTCAATTGAAGATTTGACACCTCTATTGGAAGCGGCTGGAGATGCTAAGTTCGTCCTTCTTGGAGAAGCAACCCATGGGACATCTGAGTTTTATACATGGCGGGCAGCTTTGACTAAAAAACTGATTCTGGAAAAAGGGTTTTCGTTGATTGCGGTTGAAGGCGATTGGCCCGCTGCCCAACAGGTGAATCGCTATATCAAGAGTTTTTCCAAACAAGAACAACAGCCGCGCGAAGTGCTTCAAGCCTTTAAGCGATGGCCAACCTGGATGTGGGCCAATGAAGAAATCGCTGACTTTATTTATTGGCTGAAAATGCACAATGACACCGATCGCCAAAACGTCGGCTTTTATGGCATTGACGTCTATAGCCTTTGGGAATCCATGGAAGAGATCGTACATCGCCTGACAGATATCGCCCCTTCCGGTGAAGCGATCAACTTGGCAAAACAAGTATTGGCTTGCTTTGAATCCTTTAATCGCATACCTGAAAATTATGCTGCTGCCGTCGACTTCTCAAAGTCATGCGAAAAAGCGGTATCCCAATTGCTGGCATCCATCCGTTCAAATGAGGAGCTCTATAGAGATTCCCATGAAACTGACCTGGATTTGAAGATCAATGCACTTGTCGCCAAAAATGCAGAAGAATATTACCGCTCCTTGGTGCAAAGCGATGAAATTTCATGGAACATCCGCGATGAACACATGGTGGAAGCCATCAATGAAATACGTGATTATCACGGCCGAGAATCAAAGATTATCGTTTGGGAGCACAATACCCATATTGGGGCTGCAGATGCCACTGAAATGAAAAATGAAGGCATGACCAATGTGGGACAGATTATTCGTGAACAAAACCGCCCAGAAGATGTTTATGCCGTCGGCTTTGGAACCCATTCAGGTACTGTCATTGCGGCCCCTTCCTGGGAAGAACCTTATGAAAGAATGGTGATTCCGCCTGCCCAGCCCTATACGTGGGAAGACCTTTTGCATCGGACCGGTGCATCCGACAAATTCCTGCTGTTCCATTCACAGAACTTTGCTTTGTTCGATCGCTGGGTCGGCCATCGTGCAATCGGCGTTGTCTACAACCCTGAATTTGAATCATACGGCAATTATGTTCATTCCAAAATGTCACAGCGATACGACGCTTTTGTTTTTATCGATCACAGCCATGCGCTGTCTCCGCTTTGACTAGCGGCTAAAAAGGTCCAGTTTGAGCATTTTTACACGTTCTTCAAATTTCGAATGTTATGATAAAACAAGACTCTCTTAGTGTGGCACAAACCACTGAGCCCGAGTCGAAAAAGGGATGATCTATCAAAGGAGCTGTACTGACAATGACGGAAAAGAAACAACTTGGAACTACCGGATTGTTCATTAACCCGATCGGCCTTGGCATAAACGCTGTTGGCGGACACAATCTGTATCCTGATTTGAATGAAGACACCGGCAAAGAACTGGTTCACGCCGGCATCGACAACGGATTGAATTTCGTAGATACGGCTTATGCTTACGGTTATGGCCGCTCAGAGGAATTGCTTGGCGAAGTGCTTCAGGAATCCGGTGCACGCCATGAAATGGTAGTCGCAACAAAAGGCGCTCAACGCCGGCAAGGGGACGAGCATATTACCGACAACTCACCTGCGTTTTTAAAACAAGCAGTAGAAGACAGCCTGAAACGCCTTCAAACCGATTATATCGATTTGTTCTATATCCACTTCCCAGATGAGCAAACGCCGAAAGCTGAAGCTGTCGGTGCATTGCAGCGTTTGAAAGAAGAAGGCAAAATCCGTTCAATCGGCGTATCCAACTTTTCCATGGAGCAGCTGAAAGATGCCAATAAAGATGGCTATGTAGATGTTTTCCAAGGCGAGTACAATCTGCTGAAGCGCCAGGCGGAAGAAGATTACTTCCCATACGTAAAAGAGCACGGAATTTCCTACGTCCCTTACTTCCCGTTTGCTGCAGGTTTGCTTGCGGGCCAATACGATAAAAATAAAACCTTTAATGATTTGCGGACGAATATGCCCCATCTTCAGGGACAGGAATTCGAACGCAATTTAGAGAAAGTCCGCAAGTTAAAAGCGTTGGCAGAAGAAAAAGGGGCGGAAACAGCACACGTAGTGCTTGCCTGGTACTTGGCACGCCCTGAAATTGATGGCGTTATCCCCGGCGCCAAACGTGCGGACCAAGTACTATCAAACTTGAGCGCACTGGATGTTCAGTTGAGCACTGAAGAAATCCTTGAAATAGGCTCTATTTTTAAAGACTGACACAAATAAAAGGCGGCCCCTCGGGGCCGCCTTTTATCATTTTATCTGAATTCACCGTCTGCAATGTTAAACAGATAACTCCAGTTGTCCGCTTTGTACAGCTCATGGAAAGTAAGGCGGTCCCCAGTACCGAGGGTCACTTCTTCTCCGACAATCGCTACTACCATTGCGGTCCCTGTGTTATCCAGGTTCAAGTAAACATCTCCGATAGAAGGACGGATCGCGTTCTTCTCACGCAATACCTCTTCCAGTTGAGCATCCTGCTCCAGCTGTTCAGCCGAAACTTTGGATTTATCAAAGTAAACAATATCATTGCTGCCTGCTTCTTCTCCAGGAACCATCACATAAAATTCTTTTGATTTCACTGTGTTTTGGCGAGTAGTGATAACATTCTTGCCTTCGACCGATTCAACTTTCTCAAATTCATTTAATGAGTAATGATCCATGTAATCCGGATCTGGTCTCGTGATTAGGATGTATCCGCCTTCTTCTGCTGGACGATCCTCACGTAAAGTATAGCGTGCCCCAAAGAATAAGAAAGAATCCATGTTCTTCGGTTTGTAGAACGTAACTTCATCAGCCTTGCTTGCGACTTGTTCCATGTCTTTGACGCGGAACATCAGCACCGACTTTTTAGCCAGCGGTTTTACAGAATATACCTTGTGCAATTCATTTTGGTAATAAACAAATTGTCCTTTTCGTACTTGCAATAATTTCATAATTTGCCCTCCGATACTGTCATTGCCATGGTTTCATTCTAGAGGAAAAAAGCATAGAAGTCCATGCAAGCACTTGAATTGTTTGGTATGCTACTATCACAAAAACTATTTATGGGGGAGGTACCTTAATTGGATATTGAAAACCGAGATGAATTTATCATTAAAAAGTATCAGCAAGAAGAACAAATCATGGTTCAACTGTTTGTTCAATGGTGCACGAATTATCAGCTGAACCCCGCTGAGCTTTACCAGCGTGCGTATCCCGGGCAACCACAAAGTGCTGTGCTGACTGACGCGATCGATGAGACGGATACCGAAGAGATGGACATAGACCATGAAACCTTGCTGGACGTTCTGCAGATGTTCGGAAATGATGATTTGGCTTTTGTCGTTTCAGAAGAAATTGAAAAACTTCCTAAAAAATAAAAGATCCAGTGCAACAGCACTCGATCTTTTATTTTTTGCGTTTCCGCAGTTCTTTTGCCTTATTTTCAATATGGCTGGTACGCAAATTTTCGAATCGATTAGATGCGATATTGCTGTAAATTTTATCAAACTTCGACTTATCTTTAGCTGATTCACCTTCTGTTTCTTCAATTTTATCTGCTTCTATAGATTCTGGACGTTCTTCTTCTTTTGGGTCATTGACCATTAGCCCTTCACTCCTTTTTCTAAAGCAGTTCTTACTTTAAAAGTTTCCCTTCATCGCTTCAGGATAAACACCAGAAAAAAACGGCCATCATACGATAAAAGATGGCCGTACTTTCTGTCAGACAGTTAGTTTCAAGCTTTTTAATTCTTTTTCGAGAAACTTGGCAAGTTCCAGCATGCCAAATTTCCCAGCTTCTGCTTCTGCATCAGCATTGTAATTGGTGTTGGTGTTCACGTCGTAAGTAAAGATATCCCCAGCAGCGTTTCGAATAAATTCAATTCCGGCTACATTGATATTGTTTTGCTGCAAGAACGCTTCATATTTTTTAAGGATGGGGTCATCAAAGCCTTGGATTACCTGGAATTTCGGCTTTTCTTCCACTTCTTCCCCTACCGGACAAAACAAATCATCAATCCGGCAAGCATCTGCCGGACATAACTCAAACCCTTCAGATGTATCCACTTGAACAGCATAGACAAATTTCCCGCCGACGAATTCACATCGGGTGATGAATGGTTCGGGTGCTTGAATATACTCTTGAATCAAGGTAATGCCATCAATGGACGGTTCAAATTCAGAGCCTTCGACGTATTCTCTCAAAGCTTCGTGCGAATGGAATAAGCGTACGCCCAAACCTTTGCCGGCACGATTATGTTTAGTAATGAAAGATGGAACACCCATTTTTTCAGCAGCTTTTAAAATCTGCTCTTGTCCGTTTACAGCAATTGTTTTCGGTGTTTGAATCCCTGCAGCATTTAACGCCATGTATTGGTTAACTTTGCTGACTTCCAAACGCAAGGCGCGGCTGCCATTAAAGACTGTACGGCCATGATGCTCAAGCCATACTAGTAAGGACTCGGTCAGCTCAGGCGCAAAACGATGGCCTCTTGTATGGGAAGATGCGCTCATTCGGCTATAAAAAATGCCTTCAGGCGGCGCTTCGTTCAAGTCGACTAATCCCTCATTAATAAACCAGTCTTCGTAAGGCAAGTTCAGTTCATCGAGCCGTTTGAATAAATGGGTCGTCCATTCTTCATTTTCATGAATTACATAAATTTTTTCTGACATATTGCATCCTCCTAGATATTCAGCGCGCGAATCGCATTTCTTTTTTCTTCTACCAAGGGCATAACTTGTTGTGAAAAACGTTCCATTTCCTCCAATTGCGGAGAAAATTGCAGCAGCAGCAAATCCAACCCCGCATTTTCAAAAGCGATAATCCGATCTGAAATCTGTTCAGGCGTACCGATCAAATTCGGGCGCAAGCCACGGTTTGATACCGAGTAATCCTCCAGCTTTATTTGCTGCTCCAGCTGAGACTTGCTGACAAAGTCATTATACCCGACATAGCCGTCTGTTTCTTTGACATCGGTGATGCGCGCGTATTCTTCAGCGACTTGCTCTTCTGTATCGCGGCAAATCACATACGCCGCCATGCCGAATGTCTGCAAAGGTGAGCCGCCAGCTTGTTGGCGCAATTCTTTCATGCCAGCAATTTTTTCCTGAATCTCTTCCACCGTTCCCCCATGCATCACATAGGAATCACACGATTCCACGATTGACTTCTTGCCTCGTGGACTTTCGCCACCAGCGTAAAGAATCGGGTGCGGGCGTTGAACTGGCTTCGGTGCAAGACGCGCATTTTGAATATCATAATATTTCCCTTTAAATGAGAATTCCTCCTGCGTCCACATGCCTTTGACGACTTTCAAAAACTCGTCTGTCCGATCATAGCGTTCATCGTGTTCTGTGAAGTCTCCACCATATTGCTTCGCTTCTTCCGCCCACCAAGCTGACACTACATTCAGTGTAAAGCGGCCATTGGAGATTTGATCAATATTGGCAGCCATTTTTGCTGCGATGGCAGGATTATGAAACGCGGGACGAATGGCGGTCATAATTTCAATTTTTTCAGTCACTGCCGCAAGCGCTGCTGCTGTAGACCAAGCATCAAGAGAGTCAGCGGCCATCCCTTTAATATCATTTAAATTCAATTCTGCAATCAGGGTTGTATCATATCCCCATTTTTCAGCAGATTGAATGACTTTCTTAGCATACTCAAATGTCGGTGGCATTTGCTCCTCTTCTACATTTCGCAGCCAACCTCCAAAAATCGGCAACCAAAAACCATATTTCATCTTCACCACACCTTTCCTTTTCGGCCCAACTTCTCGAAAGATTCAATCTTTTAACAGAATAAAAACAGTATACAATAAAACCTTTAATTCTTACCAGTAAACTAGACTTTAAATTCTCTAGAAGAAAAATGCCAAATTGGCCATCTACCCCCTGTAGATCATTTTGCGAATGAAGCCGGCATAACCACAGCGGTAACTTCACCTGTCGCACACAATGTATTGCCGGCATAAACCTCTGTCTTCACTTTGAATTTCTTTGGATGGATTTCTTCAATTTTTCCCACAGCTTTCAAAACAACTCCCTGGGGAGTGGGTTTCAGATAGTCGACATGCAGAGAAGCTGTAACAAAGCGCGGAGGTGATTCACCACTGCCAGGTTCAAACCCATTTTTCCGATGCAACGCTAAAGCAGCAGAACCTGTCCCGTGGCAATCGACCAATGACGCAATCAATCCCCCGTAAACAAATCCCGGAATAGCAGTGTGAACAGATTTTGGCTCATACAACGTGACAGTCTCCTTACCACTCCAAGCTGTTCTAAAATGATGCCCTTCTTTGTTGAGCCGTCCGCAGCCATAACACCAGGCAAAGTCTTCTGCATAGTCATCCTGTATAGCGATTACTGAGTGGTTTTCCATAATGTATTCCCCTTTTCTTTTAGTTGATTGGCAATATCAAATATTGGCTTTCCTTAAATGTGCCTTTTTATGCCCAAAGGAAAAAGCATGATCCTTTTCATCAGATCATGCTTTTCCTTTTTCCATCCCTCGAAAATCCTGAGGGATTTTTGCACGCGGAAAATTTTATTAAATTCTTTCTACAAACTGTACATCTCTGACGAATACGAAACTCTCGTCATTGCAGTTTAGTTGCGCTGACATGCATTTGCCGATAGGGCAATTGGGTTCACGTGTACTTCTCAGTGAATTTTTTGATTCTGCAGCCAGGCTTTCAATTGCACTTCCACAAAAAACTTACGGCTTACTGTTTGAAACACTTTCCGGATAGAAACCCGAGTAACGATGGTTCCTGACAAGAGTGAATATCGTCAGTAAAGCAAATTTCCCGCCAAGGCCGTGCAGTTTCTCGTCTGAAGGCGATTCTGGATTGGATCCAGTCGTATCTTCCGACGGTGATTCCGCCTTGTACTTTTATATTACCCACTCTTCCGCTGGAACTAAACCTATTTTTTAAAATTTTTTAATAAATTCTGAATAATATTTTTACTTTTCATCTCCTTCCCTCTATACTAATAATTAGTTCGAAATCCGTAATACATAGAGGAGAGATTATATGGTTAAAAGTTTGCCCGTACGTTCAGCCATTTCCGATGAAGAAAAATGGGATTTATCCAGTTTATTCAACAGCGTTGCCGAGTTTGATCAAGCCCTGGAAAATTTGGAAAAGGAAGCCCAAGCTTTAAATCAAAAAACGCAAGGAACCATCGTCGATGTGCAAACTACCATTCAGGCGTTAACGGATTACACGGCTTTTCTCGAAAAGTTAGTTATAGTAAGCACCTACGCAAGTTTGACGATCAGCACCGACCAAACCAACGATGAAGCTCAATTGCAGTCCAGCAAATTCAGCGCTGCATCAGCCAAAATCAGCAGCAAGCTGTCTTTTATCAACAGCGAGCTTCTTGCCTTGCCGAGAGAAACCTTAGAGCAGGCAATGCAGGAATCTGCAGAGTTCAAAGTATTTCTTGAAAAGCTGCTTCGCAGAAAGCCTTACCAGCTGCACCCTGAAGTGGAAAAAAGCCTTGCCGCTTACTCTTCTACTTTCAGTGCGCCATACGGTCTTTACAACACCACAAAAATGGTCGATATGAACTTCGACGATTTCGAAGTAAATGGCGTAACCTACCCGCTCAGCTATGTCTCTTTTGAAGGAGACTGGGAAGCAGAGCCGGATGCGGAGCTTCGTCGGGCAGCATTTGATGCCTTTTCCAAAAAGCTCAAAGATTATCAGCATACGACTGCGAAAACTTATGACATGCAGTTGCAGACAGAAAAAACTACAGCGGACCTTAGAGGCTATGACAGTATTTTCGATTTTCTTCTGTTCAATCAGGAAGTCGACCGCTCGCTTTATAACCGCCAAATTGATTTGATTACCAAAGAACTGGCACCGCATATGCAGAAGTACGCCAAGCTATTGCAGAAAGCTCACGGCTTGGACCGCATGACGTTCGCCGATTTAAAAATTTCTTTAGATCCGAGCTACGAACCGGAAATTACCGTGGAAGAATCCAAAAAATACATTGATGATGCACTTTCCATTATGGGCACGGACTATATTGAAATGGTTGACCGGTCGTATTCTGAACGCTGGATTGACTTTGCACAAAACAAAGGAAAATCGACCGGAGCCTTCTGTTCAAGCCCATACGGTGACCATCCCTATATTTTGATTTCCTGGACCGGCCGCATGAATGAAGTCTTTGTGCTTGCTCACGAACTTGGACATGCCGGCCATTTCTATAACGCCAACCGTGAACAGAACATCTTTAATGCGCGGCCTTCCCTTTACTTTATCGAAGCCCCATCGACGATGAATGAAATGCTGGTCGCCAACCATCTGCTGAAAAGTTCAGAAGATCCGAAATTCAAACGTTGGGTGATTTCATCGATTGTGGCCAGAACCTATTACCACAACTTTGTCACTCACTTGCTGGAAGCTGCCTATCAGCGCAAAGTGTACGAGCGGATTGATGAAGGAAAAAGCGTCAACGCCGGTATTTTAAACGCCATTAAACGCGGTGTGCTGGAAGAATTCTGGGGAGATGCCGTTGATATTACAGATGGCGCCGAATTGACTTGGATGCGCCAGCCGCATTATTACATGGGCTTGTATCCGTACACCTACAGTGCCGGGTTGACCATCTCCACTCAAGTATCCAAACGGATCTTGAATGAAGGCCAGCCGGCTGTAGATGATTGGCTGGAGGTTCTAAAAGCTGGGGGCACCAAGACACCGGTGGAGCTTGCACAAATGGCCGGAGTCGATATCACGACCGAACAGCCGCTGCGAGACACCATCGCCTACATTGGCGAACTGGTGGACGAACTGGTGCGCTTGACTGAAGAAATTGAGCAAACTGTATAGGTTCTTAAGCATTAACTAAATAAAGCCGTGCGCAGTTCGTTTGCGCACGGCTTTTCAAGTTGTCAGGAGCCTTCTATCAAGCATTAGTTTTCAAAAGCTTACCGGTCGCTTTGGGATTCACATCTATGCGTAGATTTCTTTCGTAAGAATCCGGTCTGGACGACTGTAAATTTATTTGAGCGACTGCAAATTCGTATGAGCGACCACAAATTCATTTGAACGCCCATAATAAAAAATCCATTTATAAGACCTTATCAAAATCACCTCAAAAAACGGCGTGCCTGTAACACTGGATTGGATTCGCAACAATAAAAATGTTCAATTGCTGCAATGAAGGCATGAAAATTTTTTCAGGCATTCTTTTTACGCCATAACAGGAGCTGTTCCACACCAATAGCGATTAGGGTACCGGTGATCAGACCGTTTGATAAAGTAGCCGCGACAACAGATGGCAGGTTCGCCATGCTTTCAGGCGGAACGAACATGATGCCGACCCCGCTCATCAAACCGAATGCAGCCACTTTGTAGGAATGCTGCCAATCTGTTTCATTTTCCAGTTCCGTAAAGGCCATCTCCACCATTTTGGTGAATACGGCAAAAATGACAGCATACGCCACTGGAGCCGGTAAAGAAGCAAGAATAGCCATCACTGACGGAAAAAAACTGATCAGCACGACAATAACGCCACCGAAGATGAACGGCTTTAGCGCTGGGGTTCTGGTGGCACTGACAAACCCAGCTGCCCCTGAAATCGGTACGGGACCGATGGACGAAAAAAGACCGGCAATGATGTGATTAATCCCGGAAGCTGTTGAAGCCTGTTTGATGCGGTCCGGCACATGAATCGAGAAGGAATTTTTAAGCACGCTCTCCATTACCCGAATCGATGCCATCATATTGGCAATCAGCAGGATGGTCAAAAACAAAGCCGTAACAAACATGCCGCTATCCCAGATCAGCGGTCCAAAAACCAGCATTTCCGGAAACGATACCAAAGTATTCGCCCCGCTTTCCGCTTCAGGCGATTTGCCGAGAATCCAGAAAATCAGCCAGCCGGCAGCAATCGCAAATAGGATGGAATAGCGGCTGACCCAAGGCACTTTGTGGCCCATGAAAAAGAAAGTCAATAAGATGACCGCAATGCCGCCCATCAGCACTAGCCCGTCCACCGGATCGCCTTTCGAAACAATTCCCAACAAACCCGCTAAAATCGACTCGCTGATTTGGAGCACCAATAGCAGCAAGTAAACGAACGTGATGGTGGGTGTAAAGAAAATCTTAAGCTTATCGACCAGGCCGCTATAAGCAAATACGATAAACAGCACTCCGCTATATAACAAGCCGCTTTGCAGTGCTTGAAGAGACTCCTCCATAGAGCCATACAGGATTCCAACCAGCCCTGCGTAAACAATGAAAATTCCCCACCATAAACCGGCCGGTCCTTCGTTGATCGGCATGCGGTGGCCGATTGAAGCTTGAACCAGGCAAGCGATGCCCAGCACAAACATGGTTCGCTGGACGAATAGCGCTGTATCCGCCGTATCCATGCCAAAGATGCTGGCAATGGCAATTGGTGCTGCGATAGAAGAGGCAATCAAAAAGACCGCCCATTGCACACCGCCAAAAATATTTTTCATAAGCGCTTTCCCCACTTCTTCATTCTGTCAATTGCTTACAGTATACACCTTTTGAAAAGATCAAAAAAAGACCCGACAATTGTCAGGCCTTCGGTTTATTGCGTGCTGCTTTTTGTTCATTTACTTTGCGTACCGTTTCTTGCGGATCAGCATCGCCATCAGTTTGTTTGTCCGGGTCAAAACCGTCTCTGTAGACGACCGGATATCCCTGGTCTTCCAACTGTTTGACTTGCTTGCGTGATGCTTTAATCAATAACCGCACTATCAGCACAGATAAAATGAATATAATTACGACAGAAATAATCCCTGGGATGTATTCCGATTTGTCTTCAGGAAAATATAAAAAATCCATTGTGTTGTTTCCCACCTTTAAACCTTAAGTTTCATCTTATTATACATGATTCTTGGACCTGTTCTTTTTAGGAACGTGAACATTTCATGGCAAGTTCCGTTAGATTTCCACGCGGTTCATGCCAAAGAAAAGCCGATCCAAAGAAGATCGGCTTTTCCAGAAGATTAATGGTTTTCAGAAACGACGGTGAATCGTCTATTCTTATGTTCACCGCTTTCGATTTCATCGACTAGGGCAATGGCATAATCCGCATAGCTGATATAACTTTTTCCTTTGCTGTTGACAATAAATCCATCATCGCCTTTTTGGTAGCGGCCAGTGCGGCGTCCCTCCGGATCGAAAAATGCAGCAGGGCTCAAAAAAGTCCATTGAACTCCTTCTGAAGCTTCCAGGTCGGCCAGATTTTGCGCTTGGCCATTGGCGATCGATTTGAACGCTTCAGAAAACTCCGGGGTTTCTGCCAACCGGGTCGTCCGCGCTTCATCAACAAATAAGCTGCCCGCGCCTCCCACTACGATCAAACGGGTCTTCGGAGCTTGTTTAAGCACATCAATTAGAAGTCTTCCGGCTTCGATATGCTGCCCCGCCTTTTCTGGGGGAACCCCAAATGCGTTGACCACTGCATCAAAAGGAGACAAGTCTTCTGAAGTCAAACTGAAAATATCTTTTTCCAGCACTGGTATGTCCGGATTTCCGACTTTCTGCGAATTTCTGACGATGGCCGTCACTTCATGCCCTCTTTTCAAGGCTTCTTTCAAGACTAAATTTCCGGCTTTTCCAGTGGCACCAATAATCCCTATTTTCACTTGCTTCTCCTCCATTCTCTATATAGCGTATAGATGAACAAAAAGGTCAGTTTTTATAACAAGCGGGTCTGCTTATTAGACGTTTGAAGAGGCAGAATCTTGTTGGGCCACGCCGAATCGGCTTGCGGCTTGCTTCAGTACTTCGAATGAACGTTTTCTTTTTTCCTGGTCGTAAATATAGGAAACTGCAATCACTTCATCGATCTGCAGTTCCGCAACAAACTTTCCTAAATGCTCGCTGATGGTTTCTTCATCGCCTTGGAACGTATATTGAGACATTCCGCGCACCATCATTTCCTCACGGTAGCTCCATTGGCCGTCCATTGTATCGAGTGGCGGCTGCAGCAGATTTTTGCTGCCTCTCACGACATTCAAATAAAATTGATCACTGGACGTTGCCAGCTTATCAGCTTCTTTATTAGAATCAGCCCCAATGACATTGACGCAGACCATCACATACGGCTCAGCCAAATATTCAGAAGGCTGGAACTCGCTGCGGTAAATCTGAAGTGCCTGCTTTAGCTGCTGCGGTGCAAAATGCGCCGCAAACACGTACGGCAAGCCAAGGCTGGCAGCAAGCTGAGCACTTGAAGTGCTGGACCCTAGAATATAAACCGGCACTCCGGTTCCTACACCCGGATGTGCCCGGACAGGTCCTTGCTCGTCAAGCGGTTTCAAGTAATTTTGCAATTCGACAACATCCTGAGGAAAAGCGAACGCTGTTTCCTGAGTCGTTCTGCGGAGTGCATGCGCTGTTTGCATGTCTGTTCCTGGAGCACGTCCAAGACCCAGATTCAATCGTCCCGGATGCAGGGTTTCCAACGTACCGAATTGTTCTGCAACAACTAAAGGTGTATGGTTTGGCAGCATGATGCCGCCAGATCCTACTTGAATGGATTCAGTGTTTTCAAGCACTTTGGAAATCAAAATTGCTGTAGCGGAGCTTGCAAGGGTGGCTGTATTATGATGTTCGGACAGCCAAAACCGCCGATAGCCAAGCTTTTCTGCATGCTGAGCAATGGTGACCATTTCATCTAATGCGTCTTTCGTCGTTCCGCCTTCGCGGACTGGAACCAAATCCAGTACGGAAATCGGATATGAATCTATGGGTTGTGACATTTGTTTAACTTCCTTTCGCCCTTCTTATTCTCTAAGGATAAAAGGAAAATATCTGGTACACAAACTATCTGCCTGCTCATCGGCGATTCAGATTTCGTAGCTCTTTCCAATTACAGCAAATTCGACTTCACCAGAGTAACTGGACTTTGCTGCCTGCAAAATTTCATCCAGCTCCCCGTACTGCGGCAGATGGGTCAGCAGCAATTGTTTGGCACCTGCACGTTCAGCCAGCTCCCCAGCCTGGCTGCCGCTTAAATGCCCTTGAATAATTCCGATGTATTTTTCGTAAAGATTCGATTCAGCAACAAGTAAATCTGCTCCTCGGGAAAATTCAACCAGCTCTTCTTTCCAGCTTGTATCTGCCGTAAACACCGCGGCCCGTCCGTTGGCAGTAAATTTCATGGCCAGGCAGTACACCGGATGAACCGTTTCACAGAATGTCACTTGCCACGGACCCAGTTCAAGCGTTTCAGAAGCCTGGATGGCGCGCCCTTCCGTAACGCCTTTATACGAAAGCTTTTCAAACTCGGCAGCATCCTTATCATGGGCATGGATAAACAATGGAGTATCCCATTCTTTCAACTGCATGCCTACCATAGCGGCATGCTGCAGTACGCCAATGTCAGCAATGTGGTCCGGATGATAATGGCTGATGACGACTGCGTCCAACTCACGCAATGCCGTGTAATTCTGAACCGCTGCCAAGACGCCGCTCCCGCAATCAACCAGACAGCGGAAACCGTCCTGCTCAATTAAAAAAGCGGACGTTGCTTCGTTTTTATTGGGGTAGCCGCCCCAAATGCCAATCGGTATAATCTTCAAAAAACCACTTCCTGTCTCTAATTTTTCTTCAGTATAACCGATTCTTTAAAGTTCCTGTTGTTTAACCCGTTGCTTGCAGTGGTATATATAGAGTAAGACAGAAATTTCCTTTGGAGGGATTACATTGACTTTAAAAATGACAGTTGAAAACGCAGTGCAAGCAAAAAAAGAAATCGAGAAATTAGAAACACAAGGATACACGCACGATGATATCTACATTTTCGCGCATGATAAAAAACGCAACAAGGACATTACAAAAGCCTTAGATACAGAAGAAGTCGGCGTGAAAGAACAAGGCTTCCTAAACAGCATGAAAAACATGACCAGTTCACGAGGCGACGAACTTCGCGCGAAACTGGCAGCTGCTGGGTTATCCGATCAGGAAGCTGAGCAGTACGAAGAAGAGCTTGATAAAGGAAAGTTAGTTATCGTCGCAAATAAAAACATTAAATAATTTGTTTCCGAAGCATCGCCTACCCAGTAGGCGATGCTTTTTTTATGCAATAAAGTTTATCAGAGCCCCGTTATTTAATTATTCTAATATGTTATTTTAACCCAATTCAGCATATAGGTATATTGTGTTATAAATCAACTTGACGCCTTTTCTCTATTGTGTCCCTAAATGACTTTTGTTATATTTAGATAGGGATTTTTTAATTTTTAAAAAACTTATCCATGCATCAATTTGCATCAAGGGGGAACAACATGAAAAGTTTAAAAATGGGGAGCGCCTTTGTCGGCATTATTGTCGGTGCCGGGTTTGCTTCTGGCCAGGAAATTTTACAGTATTTTACCAGCTTCGGCTATATGGGGACACTCGCAGCCATTCTTGCAACCGCTTTATTTGCGTATCTGGGGATGAGCTTGACCCGACTGGGAAGCCGTATGAAAACCACTTCACATAAAGAAGCTGTTTTTGGCATTAGCGGAAAAATAATCGGGACTATCGTTGATTATATTATCATCCTTACTTTATTCGGCGTGGGAGTAGTAATGATTGCTGGAGCAGGTTCTATCTTTTCACAGCAATTTAATCTACCGGCACCGCTGGGCAGTACGGTTATGGTCATTCTGGTCGTTTTGACCATTATGATGAACGTCCAAAAAGTTATTGCCATTATTGGCAGCATCACACCGTTTCTGATCATTGCAGTTATCGGTTTGGCTGTTTACAGTCTATTGACGATGGATTCCACATTTGCTTCACTGGATCCAATCGCCAATGAACAACCATCTACTTTGCCTAACTGGTTCCTGTCTGCCATCAACTATGTGTCATTCAACATCGCAGTCGGTGCTTCGATGGCCATCGTCATGGGGGGAACGGAAAAAGATGAAAAAGTTGCTGCACGCGGTGGCTTGATCGGCGGCTTGATTCTCGGCGGCCTTATTATTCTGAGCCACTTGGCGATTTTCTCCAAAGTGGATGTTGTCGGCAGTGCAGAAATGCCATTGCTGCAAATTGCCGATGACATTTCACCCGTTCTTGGGGTCTTTATGTCGGTCATCCTTTTCGGCATGATTTACAATACGGCAGTCAGTATGCTGTTTTCGTTTTCGGCACGCTTTGTCGTAATGGGCACAAAAAAATTCCGCATATTTGTCATCATCGTTGGGATTGTCGCTTACATCTTAAGTTTTGTCGGGTTTACCGAACTCGTAAGTCTGTTTTATCCAATAGTTGGCTACCTCGGCTTCTTCCTAGTTGGAGCGTTAATTTTTGCCGACATCCGAAAACCGCATAAAAAGAAACATTCATAAGCGGGTTTTACCCGCTGACCCTCAAGCCGCCAAAGCCTGCCACACTGCTTTGACGGCTTTTTTATGGTACCGTTAATTTAGAAAAGTGGAAGCGGCCAAAAACAGAAGCTAACCTAAGTACGCGACTTCCTGTCGCAACGGTTAGCTGACCCACATACTGCGGGCCCTCGTCAGGCATAAGCCACTCTGGCCGCTGAAGTCTGGACAAAGAAAATCGGAAGGAGCCTTCTTATGAATCAGTTTATCAAAACACCGGAACAGCAAGCGTTAATCGATCGGCTTCGTGCTATACAGCCCGCTTTCCTGGCGCGCGAGCCGGAACTGGATGTACGCGGTTCCTTCCCTTTTGAAAATATTAAAGCTCTGAAACAATTGGACTACCATACCCTTACCTTACCGCAGGAACATGGCGGCCAAGGATTCGGGCTGTATGAATATGTATTGGCACAGGAAGCCATCGCTGAAGGTTCTGGAGCGACAGCACTTTCAATCGGCTGGCATGTCGGCATTGTTCTGGAATACGCTGAAAATCGCCATTGGCAGCCCGAATCCGCTTATTGGCTGATGGCAGAGATTGCAAACGGTGCACTCATCAACACCGCAGCAACAGAAGCCAATGCCGGCAGCCCAGCCCGAGGCGCCCTGCCGCAGACCACCGCTATCGCTGATGGAAATCACTATGTCGTCACTGGCGAAAAAACTTATACTTCTATGGCCCCCGCACTCGATTATATTTTCGTGACCGCGGCAACAGAAACGGATGAAGTCATCACAGTTATTATTCCACGCCACGCCGAGGGAGTCTCAATCGACGAAACTTGGGACATGCTTGCGATGAGAGGCACAGCGAGCCACACACTGGTTCTCGACAGCGTTCGGATTCCGAACACCCATATATTAAAATCTGCCGGAGTCGCGGCGGCTGCTAAAGGCTGGCTGCTCCATATTCCCGCCTGCTATATTGGGATTGCCGCGGCTGCACGGGCCTATGCAGTCGAATTCGCTGCCAATTACAGTCCTGCATCCCTCGACAAAACAATTGCAGAGACACCTGCTATCCAGCAGACTATTGGTGAAATGGAGCTGCAGCTTGCCACTGCCCGCCATCTTCTATATGGCACTGCAGAACGTTATGTTCATGCTGCCAATAAAGCGGAAATGGATGAAGCTTTGAATATCACAAAAATCGCCGTTACCCAAGCAGCTATGGAGATTGTTGACAAGGCCATGAAAATTGTCGGCTCCCGTGCCCTTTCAGAAGACAATCCGATGCACCGCCATTATCTCAACGTTCGTGCGGGGCTCTACAATCCGCCGATGGAAGACATGGTCAAGGGCCAACTGGCAGCACAGGCAATCCATACATTTACCCAACACTCAAAGACAGAGGTGAAATAAACGATGGAAACCACCGTTTGGATCAATCATACCGAAATACAGGCTTTAAATTTTAACGAACAATGGAGCCATCAACCAAATTCTCAAAAGCCACAAAGAAAAATTTCATTCGACTTCAAAGTGACCAGCGAAGAATACCATGACATCGCCGTACTGCTGTATGAAATGGATTTTCGAATCCGCGTTCCAGCGCAAGAACTGGAATTTGATGCGTCCATTTCCAATTATTCGACCTCTATTACCGATCTGTACAAACCAGGGCAAGTAGCTGATTATTACTTGGAATTAGTTGAACGGGTATAGATAGACTTGTATGGCCTGAACTGCATCATGTGAACCATGCCAAAAGAAGCGCGCGACCTCAGTCGCGGGCTTCTTTTTAATCTCGCTTAAAGCGGCTGCCTTTTTTCTTCGTCCGCAGCCTGGCCATGAGCTCTTCTGCTCGCCTCTTTTTCATCAGGCTTGTTTCCTCATCCAAAGTGACTGCCAGTTGACCGTTTTCGGCATCAATAGTAAACCAGGAATAAATCCTGCTTCCTTCGGGCAGGCAATTGGCGGGCAAAACCAATTCAAGTCCTTCGTCTTCCACTAAAATAACTGCATGGATGCCGTCTTCAATTCGATCCAAAATCCCTTTCATCGCCTTACCCTCCTATACATGCCAAACCCTGCTCCTGAATATTATCCAGCGTTGCCGGGCCAATCCCTTTTACATCAAGCAATTCTTCCAAACTTCCAAATGGCCGCTGGTCGATGATGGACTGCGCATAAACTTCACCTATTCCTGTAATTTCCTGCAATTCCGCTGAAGAAGCTATATTCAGATCGATGCACCGGTTTTCACCTTCAGTTGGAACCCCTTCCTGCTGTGTTTCCACGCTGTAGGACTCGCCGTCTGTTTCAACCAGGATAGTGCCGTTGACATCAGTGCCGAACACTTCTGCCCCCTCGTTTTCTGCAGCTGCAATCACCTCTGCATGCGGGTGGCCGTATGAATTGTCAGCGCCTGCACTGTAAATCGCCACTTCAGGAGCTACAGCTTTTAAAAAAGCGGTGCTGGTCGAAGTATTGGAACCATGATGCCCCAAATGCAGAATTTCTGCATCGAGATCCATGCCGCTGTCGATCATTTCCTGCTCTTCTTTAACACCTGCATCTCCTGTGAAAACAAAACGAACGTCGCCATAGGTCATTCTTAATGATATCGACTCTTCATTTGCTGCTCCCGTAATGTCGTCCGGATACAGCACTTCGATCTGCATGGAACCCACATCAAAGCGGTCTCCGCTTCTTGGTTCCACATAATCCGAACCGCTCGCTTCAATGGCTTGCAGTGCATTGAGGAATGTATTGGAGCTGCTCGTGTTGCCGGACATCCATACTTCTGCAACTTCGAATTCGCCAACAACCTGTGCCAGCTGTCCAATATGGTCTGCATCCGGGTGGGTGCCAACGACAATATCAATGTCCTGAATGCCCTGTTGCTTCAAGTAATCCACTGCTTCTGTTGAATTCCAATTGCCAGTGTCGATCAGCATCGTAAACCCTTCAAATTCAAGCAACGTGGAATCCCCTTGTCCGACATCAATATAATGCACTGTCAAACCATCCTGGCTAACTTCTTCTGCAGCAGGTTCTTCCGCTTGCGACTGGTCATTTTTTTGATCTGTTTCTTCATTATTGCGTTCTTCCTCCGGCTGTACGGCTATTTGTGTACAAGCTGCAAGCAGCATAAAAACAAGGACTGCCAATATGGCCCATCTGATCTTTTTCAAAAACTCACTCCTCTATCTCCAGTGAATTTTACCACAAGCAAATCGAAATGAAAAAGCAGGCCAAGGAAAATCCCTTGGCCTGCTGTCATTTACGTAGACATGTAGTCCCCGCCGTTCATATGCAGAAACTGCCCTGTCATATACGAGTTCTGCGGATCAGCTAGAAACACATATGCTTTCACCAGCTCATATGGCTGTCCCGGACGCCCTGCCGGAACATCTTCACCAAAGCCGTCGGCTACGTCCGGATTTAAATCACCGAAAGTTTTGGTGATTAAGGGAGTCCAGATTGGGCCTGGCGCAATTCCATTCACAGCAATTTCCTCTCGCACTAAACGCCTTGCCAACGAACGGGTCATGGCCACCATCGCACCATTGGCTCCTGCATAATCAATCAGATCCGAATGGCCGCGGTAAGCATTGATGGAAGCGGTATTGATGATGCGGGAACCTTTTTTCAAATGCGGCAAGGCTGCCCGTGTTAAATAAAACATGGCGAATGCCTTAATTTCGAACGTTTTCAGCATCTGTTCATCTGTAATATCCAGAGGAGAAGTTTGTGGATATTGGTAGCCGGCATTGTTGACTACTATATCTACCTGTCCAAATTCTGCTAACGTAAATTGGACCAGTTGGTCGCAATTCTCCGATTTGCCCAAGTCGCCGCTTAGCGCTTTGGCTTTGCCGCCATAGCTTTCAATCAGTCCAATGGTTTTTTGTGCGCCTTCGTCGTCACCGAGATATCCGATGACAACTTTTGCACCTTCCTTAGCATAGGCAATTGCCACTGCCTGGCCGATGCCGCTGCTGGCACCCGTGACAATTGCCACTTTCCCGACGAGTGCCCCACTGGCTTTATAGTCTTTTAAATCAGTGTTGTCGAATTCTTTATCTGCCATATTCCCACCCTCTCAACTCTAATATAAACTGGGAATTTTCGTTAAATGCCAGACATCGTCTGAATATTGCTGAATGGTGCGATCGCTTGAAAAATATCCAGAAGCTGCAATGTTTTTGACACACATTTCAGCCCATTTTTCCGGATGCGCATAAGCGTTTAAAATCTGTTCATGCGCTTTTGAATAACTGCGAATATCTTTTAATACAAAATAAGGATCGCCGTCCTCCAACAATTGCTCCACGATAAAATCGACATTTGTTTTGCCTTCTGTCCATTCCCCTTTGATCAGTTCTTCCATCAATTGTGCAATTTCCGGATCCGAATCAATTATGCTCTTCGGATTGTAGGATTTTTCCTTTTCGTGTTGCATGACTTGCTCGGCAAGCATGCCAAAAACAAAAGCATTCTCTTCACCGACTTGTTCAAATATTTCGACATTCGCACCATCAAAAGTGCCAATTGTCAATGCACCATTCATCATCAGCTTCATATTGCCTGTTCCTGAAGCTTCTTTGGATGCCGTTGATATTTGTTCGCTGACATCTGCCGCTGGAATCATGTATTCCGCTTGTGTCACGTTGTAGTTTTCAACAAAAACAACATGAAGGTGTTTTCTTGCTAGAGGGTCATTGTTCACTTTTGCTGCTACTGTATTAATCATTTTGATGACTTGTTTAGCAAAATGGTAGCTGGGGGCCGCTTTTCCACCGAAAAAGAAAGTTCGCGGATATGGCCGATACGTCGGATCCCGTTTAATCCGATCGTACAGCATCTGGATGTGAAGTATATTCATCAACTGGCGCTTATAACCATGGAACCTTTTGATGTGAATATCAAAAATTGAATCCTGATCCACGATGACATTTTGGTTTCTTTGGAGATGATGGATCAACTGCTCTTTTTTCAAGCTCTTGATCGCTTGGAAATCCTGAAGAAATGAATGGTTTTGCGAAAAATAATGCAACTCGCTCAAGCGTTCAGGTTCCTTGATCCATTGCGGCCCAATCGTATCCGTAATCAGCCCGGACAACTCATGGTTAGCTTTTAGCAGCCACCGGCGATGGGCAATGCCATTAGTCTTATTATGGAACTTGTTCGGAAATTGTTCACTCAATTCTTTCATTTCACGTTTTTTCAAAATTTCGGTGTGCAATTTTGCGACGCCGTTCACTTTATAGCTTCCCACTACCGCCAGCACCGCCATCTTAATGACGCCATTTTCGATAATGGATAGTTTATGAAGGGCTTCATCATCCAGTTCCTGCTCCTGCAGGCTTTCTTTAAAGCGCCGATCGATTTCTTCAATGACCATATAAATTCTTGGAAGCAAAGTTTGAATCAGCCGTCTGTCCCATTTCTCCATTGCCTCTTCCAGGATCGTATGATTTGTATAGGAAATAGTGCGGGTAGTGATATCCCAGGCTTGATCCCAGCTCAAGGCATAATCATCAATCAACAAGCGCATCAATTCCGGAACTGCGAGAGCTGGGTGCGTGTCATTGATTTGGATGGCGACATTTTCAGGAAGTTCCTCTATAGAGAAGCTGCCCTCATTCAAAATAGTTTGAAGTGATGCACTGCATAGGAAATATTGCTGTTTCAAGCGCAGGATTTTTCCGGCCTCCAAGGAATCATCCGGGTAAAGCCGATCAGTGATTTTAGCAGTTTCGTGCTCATAGACCGCATAATCTTTATGGCCGGGAAACGGACGATCCGACACTTCCGCTTGCCACAATCGCAGGGTGTTGACCGTACCGCCGTTTGCACCTACCACCGGCATATCATAAGGGACTGCTTTGACCCACTCTGGTTTTTCCACTTTGACTTTAAGCCCATCCATCCCCATGACCAATTGGACCTCTCCGTAATATGGAACCTCTACTACCAGATCCTCACGGCGAACGTCTACATTGTGTTTTTCCTGGATCCACTGGGTCGGTTGCTCAGTCTGGTAGCCATTCACAAAATGCTGCGTGAACAAACCCCCTTTGTATCTGAGGCCGTAGCCGTTTCCAGGCAAGCCCAAAGAAGCTAAAGAATCCACAAAGCAAGCCGCCAACCTTCCCAGACCGCCATTTCCAAGACCTGGTTCTGTTTCCAGCTCTTCTATCTCAGACAGTTGAAGACCCAATTCATCAAGCCCTTCTTTTACGATGTCATAAAAGTTTAAATTGATGAGGTTTTGTCCCAGAACACGTCCAATCAGAAATTCAATAGAGAAATAATACAATTGCTTTTCGTTATTATCTTTATATAATTGGCTTGTCCGATACCAACGGTCCTGAATCCACTCCTGGGTCATTTCCCAAAGAGTTTCATAGGCCAGTTCTGCAGTTTTTCCCATTCCCTTATGTTCCATTCGAGTGACAAAGATTTTCTTAAACTCTTCTTTGGAAGAAAACATTATTGACACACCCCTTTAGATTATCCTTTCATAGAGTTTAGCGTATTCTGCCGCAGAGCGCGACCAGGAATAATCACCTTTCATGCCGTTTGTCTTAACGGCCTCCCAATGCTCTGGCTGCTGATAAAAAGCCAGGGCTCGTGCGAGTGCCAGACCAAATGGCTGGCTTTGTGAAAAATCACTTAAAAATCCATTTCCGGCCTTTAGCTGTTCGTCGTATTCTACTACTGTGTCTTTCAAGCCGCCTGTTTTATTGGCTACCGGGACCGTTCCATAACGCATCGAAATCAGTTGGCTAAGGCCACACGGCTCAAAGTGGGAAGGCATCAGGAAGATGTCGGCTCCCGCATACAGGAGATGGGCGAACGCCTCATCAAAGCCCACATGAATATAAACCTTATCCGGAAAATCAGCTGCCAGCGTCCGGAAAAACTGTTCGTACTGTTCTTCTCCAGAACCCAGCAAGACAAACTGAAGATCCTCTTCTGCCAATAATACCGGAAGCACTTCCTCCAAAACATCAATCCCTTTTTGCCCTGACAGTCTGGAAATCATCGTCAGCAACGGAACATCCCCGCGCTCCGGCAGTCCAGCTCGTCTTTGGATTGCCCGCTTATTGACCAGTTTGCCTTCCATGCTCATCGCATCAAACTCGTGTTCAATGGACAGGTCCGTCGCAGGATTATAAACTTCGGTATCAATGCCATTTAAAATGCCAACCAGGTCCTGCTGTTTTTCCTGCAGGAAGCTGTTCAGCTTTTCCCCATAAAAGTCCGTTAAGATTTCATCTCGATAAGTGGGGCTGACAGTCGTCACTTTATCCACGTATGAAATACCCGTTTTTAACGAATTGAAGTCGCCGCGCCATTCCACAATCCCTTCGTCATAATAACGCGCATCCATTTCAAAGTTTTCCAGGAAAGTGTCTTTTGAAAACTTTCCTTGAAACTGCAGATTATGAATTGTCAACACTGTCTTGATTTCTCTAATGGACGAATATCGCTGATCTTCCTTCAATAAAAAAGGAACCATGGCGGTATGCCAGTCATGGACATGAAGCAGATCCGGCTGCTGCTCCTGCCGTTGGATGATCTCCAGCACTGCACGATTGAAAAAAGCATATCGTTCAGCATCATCCTCACCATAAATCTGGTCTCTTTTGAAATAGCTGTCATTTTCCACAAACAGAAATTTCACGCCAGCCTGGTCATATTCAAAAACCCCAAATGATTTTTGCTGGCCTTTAAAGCTGAATTCGACCGATTCTTTCAAGACGAATTCTCCTGCATATTCTTCTGAGATCAAACTGTATTTGGGTATGATGACATTGACTTCATGGCCTAATCTGCTGAGCTCTTTCGGCAACGCACCTATTACATCCGCCAGTCCTCCGGCTTTTGCAAAAGGCGCACATTCTGCTGCTGCCATAATGATTTTCATCGCATGTCCTCCTTAGTGACCTTTTCCCCTTTACGCAAAACAATCGGCTGTTCAGCTGTTCCATGCAAAACTACCCCTTCACCGATGTAGACGTCTTTATCTGCAATGACATAAGACAAGTCACAATTTTCCTCAATAACGCATTTTTGCATGATGATGCATTTCTCGACACGTGCACTTTTTTTAATATAAACGGCACGGCTGATGATGCTGTCAGCCACTTGACCCATGATCGTACTGCCATTTGCGACGAGTGCGCGTTCAACATGGCAACCGCTTACGTATCGTGTCGGCGGCTCATCCTTCACCTTTGTATAAATCGGACGGTCAGCCAGAAACAGTTGTTTCCGATTTTCTTCATCCAGCAAAGCCAATGATGCCTGAAAATAACTTTGAACAGAATCGATAACGGCAAAATATCCTTCATATTCATACTCGTTGAATTTATATGGGCTCTTCTTTAAATTTACCACATCTTCGACGCTTACCACTTTTTTGTCCCGGTGAGTCCGGATCAAATCAATTAGCAGATCTTTAGACAAAATATAGGTTTTTAAGGAAACTCCTCCGCTTACTGCTTCGGTGATATCTGCACCTGATTGGATATGCTGATCCAGCATGTCTTTGAAATCCAATTGGCTTACAATGAAGCTATTGATGACAACAGCATGCGGCTGAATGCTCTTCGTGAAAAACTGTATATGCTCTTCTAAAGCCCCAAATGCACCGACACTGGATATCCCCCCATCGCGTTGGGTAACCGGAAGGAAAAAAAGGCCATTTTTTCTTCTGTCCAAATCCCAGCTTTTGCCGACACCAATGTGATCAAGCAAAGAAGCAAAAGGATAGGTAGGAAATACGCCGACCGTATTAACACCGGAATTCACAAGATTTGATAAAGGAAAGTCGATTAATCGATAACGTCCTGCAAATGGTACAGAAGAAACGGTCCGTTGCATTGTCAAATCCTGCAGCCCTTCTTTTTTAACAGAGGCGTCTACTACTGCCATTAAATTCATTTTCCGCCACGCTCCTTCCATTCATCCAGCTGCTCTTGTGTCAATAAAACCACTTCATCCTTCTGGTTCGACACTTCAAACCCTTCCGGCACATCAAGTCTAGGCGGTACAATCGCACGGTGAAGCTTTACGTTTTTGCCGATTGTCACTCCGCTCATAATCACACTTTCCGAAACCGATGCACCTTCTTCAACCATCACATTCTGAAAAATAACAGATTTTAAAACTTCACCAGAAATGACACATCCTTCATTTACCATAGAACCTTGAACATTACCGGTTCCAGTAATAACTTGCGGAGGAAGTTGCGGATTCGAAGAAAAAATACGCCAACCCGGATCGTGCAAATTTAGGCCAGAATTCAAATCCAGTAAATCCATATTGGCTTCCCATAAACTTTCGACAGTTCCAACATCTTTCCAATATCCTTTAAACGGGTAGGCAACCATTTTTTCGCCTTTTTGCAGCATGGACGGCAAGATGTCTTTTCCGAAGTCATGGGAAGATGATTCATCTACATTATCCGTCTCTAAATACTCTTTCAGCTTTTCCCATGTGAATACATACACGCCCATGGAAGCCAGGTTGCTTTTCGGATTTTCCGGCTTTTCATCAAATTCCAACACATCCATCTCGTCGTTGACGTTAATGACCCCAAATCGGCTGGCTTCTTCCCACGGGACTTCCAGGACGGAAATTGTCACGTCGGCTTCATGCTCTTTATGGTAATCGACGAGCAATTCATAATCCATTTTATAAATATGATCCCCTGAAAGAATCAATACATACTCCGGATCACAGGATTGAAGAAAGCTGATGTTCTGATAAATTGCGCTGGCTGTTCCCGCGTACCATTTTATCCCATCAATTTCCGCGTAGGGCGGGAGCATTGTAACTCCGCCGTTGTGGCGATCCAAATCCCATGGGGTTCCCAACCCGATATACTCGTGCAGGACATGCGGCTGGTATTGCGTCAGCACACCGACAGTTTCGATGCCTGAGTTGGTGCAGTTGGATAACGGGAAATCGATGATGCGATATTTCCCCCCAAACGGAAGCGCAGGTTTGGCTATCGTATAAGTTAATGATTTCAACCGGCTTCCTTGTCCACCGGCCAACAGCATTGCGACTACTTTATCATTCATCATGCTTCACTCCCATCTTGTTTTTGTTTCCATATGCTCATCGTAAATGCTGGCAAATCCATTTCTACGGAGTACGGAAGATCATCGTATGGATCATCAAAGGTCCCAATAACAGCCTCTGGGGCATCGTTTCCTGATGTAAAGATTTTTTCATATTCCGTACTTTTTGGAACCCCTACCTTAAAATTCTCGTACCGGCGACTCGAAAAGTTGCAGACGACAATGCATTCGTCTTCTGGCATGAATCCTCTTCGAATAAAGGCAGCCACACTTTGTTCATTGTTATCTGCATCGATCCAGGAAAAGCCATCTGGATGGTCGTCCAGTTCAAATAATGCTTTTTCTGTTTTGTAAAATTCCAGCAGATCTCTTGTATAATCAGCCATTTTCTTATGTTCTTCAGTATCCAACGAAGCCCAATCCAACTCTGGTTTAAATTCCCATTCTTCGAAATGGCCAAACTCCTGGCCCATAAACAGCAATTTCTTGCCGGGGTGGGCAATCCAGAAACCGAGCAGCAGCCGCAATTGCAGAAACCGTTCATCCAGCGTTCCGGGAAGTTTATTTAAAAGGGAGCCTCTTCCATTTACGACTTCATCATGCGACAGCGCGAGAAGGTAGCGCTCCTCGTACTGGTATACGAGAGAAAAGTTCATCTTTTGGTGTGCTTCAGAGCGTTCGGATGGCTGTATTTCCATGTAATCCAGCGTGTCGCGCATCCACCCAAAATTCCATTTATAGTGAAAACCGACACCCCCTTCAGAAACTTCGTGCGTCACTTTTGGGTAATGCCAGGCATCTTCGGCGATCAATAGCACTTCAGGGTAAAACTCTCTTAAACTATTTGTCAGTTTCCTCAGAAAATTAGTGCCTTCCTGATTATGCGGACGCTCTTCTCTGTTCGGGATAAACAATAAACAAACCAATGCATCCATTCGGAAGCCGTCAAATTTAAATTCATTGAGCCAATAATGTCCGCTCGATATTAAAAAGCTGACGACTTCTCCTCTTTGAATATCAAAATTTAAGGTGCCCCAGTCAGGATTGGCACCCCGTTCCTCCCGCTCATCCTCGTACAAGGGACTGCCATTAAAGAGAGCTAGCGCGTGTTCATCAACACAGAAATGTCCAGGAACCCAATCCAAAATCAATCCGATTTTATTCTCGGCGCATTGTGCGATAAAGTATTTTAAATCATCAGCTGTTCCGTAGCGGCTGGTTGGCGCAAAATAACCGGTAGTCTGGTATCCCCAGGATTCATCCAGTGGATGCTCTGTGATGGGCAAGATTTCGATATGCGTAAAGCCCATGTCCAAGACGTACGGAATCAGTTTTGAAGCCAATTCACGGTAGTTCAAAAATCCTCCCTCGGCATTGCGCTTCCATGTCCCGATATGTAATTCGTAAATCACCATGGGTTTTTCACGGTGGTCATTATTTTGTATTTTCTTTTGGTGCAAAACTGTTTTCGACCATGTATGCTTGGAGGCTGAAGCTACCACCGATTTGGTTTTCGGTCTCATCTCACCTTCAAGCGCGTAGGGGTCGGATTTACGCAGCTTTTTGCCAGCTCTTGTTTCGATGATATATTCATACGAACAGCCGGTCAGTTTCTGCGGAATTTGTATGTCCCAGATTGTCTCATCGAGAGGATGCTGTTTCATTTGAAAAACTTCTTCTACCATACTTTCAGGACCCGTAAAAGCTACTTCCACATTTGCCACATCCGGAACCCATATTGTAAACCTCGTTGTATCTGCAGCTGCATGTGCTCCAAAATATAGATAAGCGTCTTTCATCAAGCCCGCATGGAAAGCATCCAGCTGTTCCTGAGTAAGACGGCTTTGCAGGTCATTCATCTTGACACCTCCAAATTTTTTACAGTTCCGCGTCTTCTTTTAATTCTACATAAGTACTGTAAATTCCTTGTTAAGAAAGAGAATTGTTCAAAAAATTCGATAAATTGAAAATTCCGCTGCCTCTTCGTTCGAAATGTCTACACATTTCTTTCTTCTTATACCCTTGTTTGAAGGAAGAATATCCACTACGCTTAGGAAGATAGCTGTTTAATTGAAAGAGAGGCTGAAATTTGTGCGAAAATATAGAGCCCTGCTGCTGGCTGTTTTCTTCAGTATCTTTCTGGCGGCATGCACTCAAGGCATTGAAGACCCGCTCGAGTGGGAGATAGAAGAATTTACTTTCACCAACCATAACAACGAAGATTTTGGCCTGGCTGACCTGGAAGGCGAAGTTTGGCTTGCTGATTTTGTGTTCACCAATTGCACCACAGTCTGCTTGCCAATGATGGCCAACATGACCGACTTGCAGGCACAATTGGCAGCCGAAGGACTGGATGTCCAGATCGTTTCCTTCAGTGTGGACCCGGCGTTTGATAAGCCCGATGTCCTGAAGTCCTATGCCGAGAACTACGGCGCCGATTTATCCAGCTGGAATTTGCTGACCGGCTATACACCTCAGGAAATCGATGAGTTTGCCATGGACAATTTCGAAACTTTAGCAAGAAAACCTGAAAATGACGATCAAGTTATTCATGGCACGTACTTTTATCTAGTCGATCAAGAAGGTGTCATCATGAAATCATATGACGGCTTAAACCCACCGGTTGAAGAGATTTTAGCAGACGCAGAAATCCTACTGACGGAGGAATAGCAGATGAAGCAGAAAAAAATCTGGACGGCCGCCCTCCTGCTTGCTGCCGCCGCATTGCTCCTCCTGTTTTTCATTCCACGTGAAAATGTTCCGGCTGATGAAAGCCGAGTCATCCTGGAGCATTCGTTTAGAACGTATATAGCTCCTTCCTGTTTCGAACAGGCAGAGGCCACTAATTTCCTGGAAGAATCAACATTGGAGACAGCCAAAGAGCTCAATTATCCTCCACATTCTTCCTGTACCGAAAAAGCCTTTGAAGGCAATCGGGACAGCGGGTTTATCCGGCTGATGAAAGAATTGGGCATTATGGAAAAAGAATCGACGGATTGGTAACTAAAAAACAGCCAGAGAAAAAATTCTCTGGCTGTTTTTCGTTATTGCATTTACTTTATGACTTTGACACACACTGGAGCGGTGGTCTGTATGGTATTCTCAACTGTACAAGGAGCACCTGAACCGACGATCTTTAAAACAACAAGTGTATGTGAGTTTTCATTCGCTACTACCATCCAGACATTGCCGGGGATTAAAGTAAAATGCCTCGGCCCTTCGCCTCCTGAACTGGTCAAGCCGATATTTTCCAATGTACCATTCTCCTGAACGGCAAAAGATGCGATGCTGTCATGTCCGCGGTTTGATGCGTAAACAAACAGGCCATCGCTTGAAACAGTAATTTCTGCGCTGGTATTTTCTCCTGTGTAACTGTCAGGCACTAAAGGCAGCAGCTGCAAAAATTCCAATTGCCCGTCTTGGCTGATTTTGTAGACCAACAGCGTGGAATTAATCTCATTTAAGGAATAGACCAAAGGTTTTTCTGGGTGAAAGCTTAAATGGCGCGGACCAGCTCCCGCCTCTGTTTTCACTTTGTATTTCAGCGTCAATGTCCCGGTATTGGCATCCAGTTTATAGGTGGATATTGTATCTGTCCCCAAATCCGATACCAAAAACAAATTTTTCCCCGGAACTTGTATGACTGAATGCGGATGAGCAGCATCTTGCCGGTCTGGATTCGGCCCGGAGCCTTCATGCATTACTGAAGCCGCTAGCTCTCCAATCGCTCCATCTGCATGGAGCGGATAAACATTCACGGTCGCGCCTGAATATGTAACAGTGAGCAGCCATTGCCCCGTTTCATCGATGGTGACATGAGCCGGATGGTCCCCATTGGAAGATTGGCGGTTGATTTCCACTATTTTCTTGGCTGCCGGTTGGATCCAATAGCTGACAAGTTCGCCATTGCCCACTTCACTGGCAGCTACAAAACTTGTGCCGTTCGGATGAACAGCGATAAAAGATGGGCGTTCAATACCCGCTATGCCCATTAGCTCTGTTAATTCTCCCGTGGTGTCTTCAAATTCCCAAAGTTTGATGCCCGGTTCTTTTTCTGATGAATACGATCCTGTCAGCAGGTAGCTGGATGCCATCAAATTCCTCCTCGATTTCTAGTACAAAGCAAACTTCTCCATTTTTAGTGCGGGTACGGCACGGACGCAACTTCTTCGTCCAATTATAAAATTTTAAATTCCCGTGAATTTCCGGTGAAGATGAGTTAAAGTAAGCTATGAAACCTGACCAGTCTATTATACGAGAAAGAAGGTTGTCCATGAGAAACTTCGGTTTATCCATCCGCGAAAAAAGCATTGTATGCATCGGCTTCATGGGAGTCGGAAAAACAACTGTTGGAAAACTGCTGGCCCAAAAACTGTATCGCAACTTCGTCGATATTGATGTGGAGATTGAGAAAGCATTTGCTATGCCGATTCCACAAATATTCGAAGTCTACGGAGAACAGGCCTTTCGTGCCAAAGAAAAAGAATTGATAGTGAAATACAGCCAACAGCCGCTGAACATCATTTCTGTCGGCGGCGGTGCCTTTTTGCAAAAAGAAATACAGGACATCTGCATGGCCGACTGCATCGTCCTGTTTCTCGATATCTCATGGGAATCGTGGAAAGACCGTATCCACATTCTCGTCGACAACCGCCCTCTTTTAAAAGGACGCTCTCTCGAAGACATGAAAACGCTGTTTCTTGAACGGCAAACAATTTATTCATTAAATCATTCCAAGTTCCAGGTCGATAATTTCAAAGCGGAAGAAGCGGCTGATTACTTGGCTGATGCCTTGAAACTATCCTGGGAAATTCATGCACCCCAGCCAAAATAAAAGAGGAAACCCGTCATATCTATATGGCGGGTTTTTTGTTGATTTGTCATATCTTCTGCCACTCCTCCCCGTTCTAATATTCAGATATTTTAAAGTATACGATATGTTTTAGAAGCTTACAATTTTTATCTTAGTAAAATATATATGCTGAAATAAAGAAACCAACTTTTACTCTGTGCTTTGGGCAGGGCAAAGGCGAGTGCCCGTGGATGCGCCATCGCTAAGAAGAGTAAATTCAAAACAAAATCATATTTTCCGCTGTATTCTTAAAAGATATAGAACAATTCAGCGGAAGATTCCATTACAAGTGAATTACCGTCTGGATGAATAATTGGACCATGATATAAAAAGCGACAGCAAACTTCAAGTTGAATTGCAGGCCATTCCGGATCCCGCTCAATCCATTGACACTGCTCAAAATAATAACCGGCATCACAAAAGGAGATAAAATGATGGAGATGACGCTTCCCGAAGTCACGGCCAGTACCACCAGTTCCGGCGGGTATGGAAAAGGGATCGCCTCTAAAACCCCTGTCACCAAAACGATGACTGGCAACGGCCCCAAACCGATAAAGCCCAGAAAGATGACAATGAACGGAATCAGGAACAGAACATTGAGCACTGGAACGATTCCAGTCAAATAGTTCATGCCGCCGATCACATAGCCACCTGCATTTGACTGGTTCAGTGCATAGATCAACAAACCTGCGGCAATTAAAATGCTAAACTGCTGCGCTTGTTTCGCGATTCCTGTCGAGAAATAATACCGGGTCTCCACAACAAAACTGCAAGGTTTTCTTTTGATTAAAAAATACAGCATAGTCCATCCAAGGATTACTAATGGAATGGTCAACAAAAATTCCAAACCGGTCATTTCATGCACAAAGAAAATGGTCCCAAACAGGGAAATGAACAGAAACACAAACTCTGCCACATCCTTATTCCACTTTCCTTGGTTCCGTGAATTCTTCATGGCTTTATCAATTTCCTGTTTCAAAACATAAGTAAAGTCCACTCCGTACTTCTTTTCCTGGAAATAAGAGAAAATTACAGATAAAATCGTTCCCGCGAAAGCGAAAGCAAACCCGAGCGCCATCGACTTCCAAAGAGTCGCTTCAAGCGCTTCCACCGCAAAAATAAAGCTGGGGATGCTGATGACCCATAATGTAGACAATCCAAAGCCGCGCAGGATAGCTGTTCCTTTAAAATTTTCCCAGGCCTCGTCTTTATGTTCTTTTAAAAACACATCGATAAAGCGGTACATCATCGGCACCACCCCAAACAAGAGGAAATGGGAAATTACTTGGGTCATCGCCATCAGCCCAAAGTAAAACTTCTGGCTCTTATTTAGCAAATTATGGGCAAAACTCATAATCTCTTCTATATAAGGTTCTTCTTTCAAAACCCAGCTGATCATTGGAACAATCAGCAGTAATCCAATGAGGCTTCTCATCTGCTGCAGCCCCTCGAATATATCACCCATAAAAGAATTGCTTGTAAAAAAAAGCACTATCAAAGCCGCGGCAATCAAGAACAATTGCAGCTGAATTTTTTTCAATGGCAGCAAGAACAAGGCCGACAATAAAATTAGCACACCTAAAATTGGGAGCATCGCGTTTAACGGACCACTCTCAAAAAAGTAAGTGACAAAATGCACGAGAGCATACGCTGAAACTGAAAAAATAAATCCTATAGCTGCTTTCTGATTCATTTCATCCCCCCTTTGAATAGCTCCATCATTTCTTTTTATTCTACACCTTTTAGTGCACTATTCTTTCAAGTTCCATGGATTTCCGATTGATTTCGGGACTGGGCGGCTAAGGCTGTACTAATCTCTCGGCATCTTCTTAAGATTTTTTGTTTTCAGTTAATATGTGATATGCTCTGAGATAACAATGAGTGGTATTTCATTGAGGAAGCAATTCCCTATGGTAAAGGCTTAACAGATTGACATCGTTTTCTCATAGTATAGGAGGAATTAAACGTGGGTGTAACAAGAAGCTTCTTTATCGCCTTGTCCAAAAACCAGGCGCTCAATAGCGGGGCTAAAAGATGGGGTTTAAAATTAGGCGCTGGAAAAGTAGTTGCCGGAACTGACATCAAAAGCATGATGCAATCGGTCAAGGAACTTAATGCGAATGGAATTAGTGCCACAATCGATAATCTGGGTGAGTTTGTACAGACCAAAGAAGAAGCAACACAAGCCAAGGAAGCTATCCTAAAAACACTGGAAGCCATTCAAGTTCATGGCGTTAATGCACATATGTCCATCAAGTTGACACAAATCGGTTTGGACGTAGACCCGGATTTCTGTCTGGAAAACATCCAAGAAATTGTATCAGCTGCTGCAAACTATGATATCTTCATTAATTTGGATATGGAAGATTATGATCACCTGCAGCAAACACTTGATATCCTAAATGTCCTGCTTAAGGAATACGATAATGTCGGAACCGTGATCCAGGCCTATTTATACCGAGCCGAAAAAGATCTAGAAAACTTGAAGAATGTTCGGCTCCGCCTCGTAAAAGGGGCATATAAAGAAAGCCCGGAAGTCTCACTTCAGGAGAAAAAAGAGATCGATGAAAATTATTTGAAGCTGATCAAACTTCACCTCCAAGCTCCTGGATATACATCGATTGCAACGCACGACCATCATATTATTGAACAGGTAAAAGCGTTTGTAAAAGAGGAAAATATTCCGCTGCACAGCTTTGAGTTTCAGATGCTGTACGGTTTTCGGACAGAAATGCAAAAGGATCTGGCAAAAGAAGGTTTTGCATTCACAACCTATGTTCCTTTTGGCCAGGACTGGTATGCGTATTATATGAGACGATTGGCTGAAAGACCTCAAAACATCAACTTGGCGTTGAAAAGTTTAGTTTCTAAATAAAAAGAAGCACCTCCAAAATCTGGAGGTGCTTCTTTTTGCCAATTAGATAAGTCGAACGAAAGAAACGCTTAAGAACGCCGCTTCGCCAGTGCGTCTTATGCCGGTCAAGGGGCCGCAGGATGCGGGTCAGCTAACCGTTGCGACACGAAGTCGCGCTCTTAGGTTAGCTTCTGCTTTTGGGCGCTTCCGCTTTTCTTCATTGTCCAGACTTCAGCGCCCAGGCCCTAGGGTCATAAGCCACTCCAGCTGTGCGGCTGAAGAAACGCCGCTTCGCCGGAGCGTCTTATGCCCGTCGGACCTACACGGGCGCTTACACTTTTCTTCATTGTCCAGACTTCAGCGCCCAGGCCCTAGGGTCATAAGCCACTCCAGCTGTGCGGCTGAAGAAACGCCGCTTCGCCGGAGCGTCTTATGCCCGTCGGACCTACACGGGCGCTTACGCTTTTCTTTTTTCAATCCAAATTTCTTACTTGGATAGGCGGCAAATCTTGCTGAAGGTTCTTTCTGTGCCTTTCGTATTGCAGTGGCAGCATCAACGCTTCTCCGAGCGATTCGGGAGATTCATCTATTGCAAACCCAGGTGGATCGGTTGCGATTTCAAATAGGATGTCTCCATATTCACGGAAATAAATGGCATTAAAGTAATTGCGGTCTTGAACAGGGGTCACTCCCAATCCGTAAGTTTCCACCTGCGCTTTCCAATCCAATTGGTCGGCATCATCTTGTGCACGCCACGCAATGTGGTGGACAGTTCCAACGCCCATCTGCCCTGTACCAACCGGAGACAATTTTACATCAATGATATTGCCCAGATCGCTTGCTGCACGGAAACGCAAGAGGCCGTCTTCTTCCCCTATCCGTTCGAGTCCCATGACCGTCTCTAATAATTCAGCGGTTTTTTCCGCATTGGCCGTATATAAAGTAACCCCGCCAAATCCTTTGATCGCAACCTCTTCCGCAACTTCACCAATTCCCCAGCTGTTTGCTTCGCCTTGCTGTCTTTCAACCAGCTCTACATGCAATCCATGCGGATCGTCAAATGTTAAATATTGCTCATCAAAACGCTTTGTTTTTGAAAATGGAATCTTGAACTTTTCCAGCCTGTTTTCCCAGAAAACCAGAGCTCCAACAGGAACTGCGTAAGTGGTGACACCAACTTGGCCATCCCCGATTTTCCCTTTGTAGGCATCTCCCCAGGGAAAGAAGGTAATGATGGTTCCGGGCTTTGCAGTTTGATCACCAAAATATAGATGATAGGTTCCTGGATCGTCAAAATTCACTGTTTTCTTTACCAAGCGCAGCCCCAATACACCTGCGTAAAAATCTACATTTTCTTGCGGGTCTCCAACAATTGCAGTGATATGATGGATTCCCATTGACTTCTTCGTCATTGCGCAGCACTCCTTTGTCATTACAACTATATGGTTATCTTACCATTGTATTATCTCGAATTAGAAATATTAATTGCAATTCCGTGTTCAGACACTATTTAGCAATAAAACTTCATTGCGGCTTATTGTCTTCATGCTTTTCCAACTGTTCTTCTCGCTGTTGTTTAATTTCTTCCAAGCTTTCTTTGTTGTCCTGTTTTTCTTCTTCAATTTTCTCTTTTCGCTGTTGTTCTTCTGTTTTAGAAATATTCGAATTTTCCTGTTCTTCTTCCACTTGATCTTTTTGATGCTCTTTGACTTCTTCTATTTTTTCTACTTCCTCTTGATACTGATCTTCCACTTCAGAGGTAGAGGGAAGGAAAGGTTCATTGTTATAATCCGTTCTTTTGCCATGGCGAAGCATATCATAAATGATCAGTCCGTTGTTCGGCATCCCATTAGCCGTTTTCATTGGAACAATATCAAATAATACATAGTAAAAGGCATAAAAGACAAATCTGTCCCAGAAAGTGGCATACTCTTCCAGCATGCCATTCGCCAACATGGCATTTATCGTGACTGCCACTACCAGATTCACTAAAATAGGGCCTGCATACAGGGATACATAAGCAAACTTCCCTTCCCTTTTCAGAGAATCATACGAATACCAGCTATACAGATGATAGTATTTCCGTATGTCGAACATTCCTATTTTAATAATCCTTGTACCCGAACCAATCGTCATTCGCGGGTTTTTCACGCCCAAAATCAAGCTCATTATTAAATAACCCGACTCTCTTAAAAAGACGACAACCGGCAAGATAATAAATGCGGAAATTATCAATGATACTAAATCGGCTAATCCGAACATTCGCTCACTCCTTTTCGAAAGCCCAAAAAGCTCTACCTCCTAAGGTACCCATATTATATTGCATTCCTGCTCTTCTATCATTACAAACATATTTCAGTTTGATGAAATTAATCTATTGGTCACTATCTTTTTTCGTGTTAGCATAGTTATTATATAAAGAAGCTAAAAAACAATTGAAGTTACGCAACTTTGAAACCGATCTTCTTATAACATGCGCCAGCCGGTCAGTTAATACGATGATTATTAGTGAAAATTCACTTTAAAGGATGGATACTGTGGGAGCTCAATTCAGACACTGGATTCAAAAAAAATGGATGATGCCTGTTTTCTTGATTGCCCTGTTATTTATTATGGCCGCTTTTGGGGAAATCACCTCCTCCCCTGATGCTTCCGCATCCATACAAATTGCAGGCTCCGCAGCCTTCAGCTCTCCACCAAACATCAATGAAATCAGCGAGCGGGTCGAAGTTAGGAAAAATTTATCTTATAGTGATACCGCTAACAGCTTTTTGGATATTTATTATCCTAAAGATGGAGCCCCTTCAATGCCGGTCATTTTATGGATTCATGGCGGCGGCTATGTTGGAGGTTCCAAAGACAGCCGCCAGGACTATGCAATGGCTTTGGCAGATGCCGGCTATGTAGTAGCAAACATCGATTATGCCTTAGCCCCAGAGTCGCTTTATCCAGGTCCAGTGCTGCAGGCGAACAAAGCACTTGCCTATATGCAGCTTCATGCAGCTGAATACGGCGGCGACATGGACCGTGTATTTGTAGGCGGCGATTCGGCAGGAGCGCAGATTGCCAGCCAAGTTGCTTCGCTTGTATCGAATGTAGAATTGGCCGAAACGATGGCGATTCAACCAGCTATCGCCAATAGCCAACTTCAAGGAGCATTGCTTTTGTGCGGCTTGTACAACTTGGACACGGTCAGAGCCACGGCCTTTCCCAATATTGATGTATATCTATCAGCTTACACAGGGGCAGAACCATTCGAATCGTTCCAGAGGATCGATGAGCTTTCGACGGTCCAACATGTCACCTCGAACTTTCCGCCCGCTTTCATCACAGTCGGTGACGCAGATCCTTTTGTGTCGCAATCCACTGAACTGGCCGATGTTCTGCAATCTTATGACGTTCCAGTCAGTTCTGTCTTTTTTGAAGGTACCCAAAAAAATCTGAAACACGAGTATCAATACGATTTAAGCACGGAAGATGCGCGGGAAACACTTGATAAAACTCTCCAGTTTCTTTTCATCCATAGTCAGTAAAATAAAAAACGAGCAAGCCGCTTATCTGCGGCTTGCTCGTTTTTGGTTCACCCTTGATTTATTGCACTTTCCTTTACTACAGCTGCCGCGTGCTTCCGTTTTTTAGAAGGCAGCATGTTGAACAAGATATTCAGAACGATAGCGGTAACACTCCCAGCCACGATTCCGTTGCTTGTCAAAATTTGAACGCTTGACGGCAATTGAACAAACAATTCAGGAACTACAGTAACCCCAAGTCCGATGCCGACTGCACAGGCAATGATCATGGAATTTTCCTGAGAGTCGGTAATAATTGTGCTTAACATCTTAATGCCCTGTGCAATGACCATGCCGAACATCGCAATCATGGCTCCCCCAAGAACAGAAGGTGGGATAATTGTTGTCACAGCAGCGATTTTCGGAACAAATCCAAGGGTGATCAGCATAATGCCGGCAATCAGAATGATTTTACGCGATTTGACGCCCGACATTTGGATCAGCCCGACGTTTTGTGAAAATGCTGTATAAGGGAACGAGTTGAATATCCCTCCAAGTACAATGGCCAATCCTTCCGCCCGGTATCCTTTTGCCAAGTCTTTCTCGGCGATTTTCTTTTTCGTGATGTCACCAAGTGCAAAGTAGACGCCCGTGGATTCTACCAAGGACACCATTGCCACTAAGATCATCGTCAGGATAGCCGGCCATTCAAAAGTCGGAGCTCCAAAGTAAAACGGTTCCACCATATGGAAGTACGAAGCATCAGCAATAGGTGAAACATCTACTTTTCCGAAAAAAGCAGCCGCGACCGTTCCAACAATCAATCCCACTAAAATGGAAATGGCTCTTAGAAAACCAGTTGAAAATCGATACATGAACACAATAAACAAAAGAGTACCGAACGACAGCCCGATATTGACGAGCGAACCAAAATTACTGGCTCCCTGTCCGCCTCCCATATTGTTGATGGCTACAGGTATTAACGTGATTCCGATAATGGTAACGACTGTTCCTGTGACAACTGGCGGGAAAAATCGGACCAAACTGCCAAAAAACCCGCTGATTAAAACAACGAACACCCCGGAAACGAGAATAGCCCCGTAAATAGCGGAGATGCCGTATTGCCCGCCAATAGCAATCATTGGTCCAACAGCAGTAAACGTACAGCCAAGAACAACCGGAAGGCCGATGCCAAAAAATCGGTTGCTGACGATTTGAAGAATGGTGGCTACACCACAAAGCAGAATATCAATCGCGACCAGATACGTCAGCTGTTCTGCTGTCAGCCCAAGAGCCTCTCCGACAATAAGCGGAACCAATACCGCACCTGCATACATGGCCAATACATGTTGAAATCCTAAAGCCGTTTCACCCAATGTTTTTTTCATTGATTTTTCGCCTCCTCAAAAAATGTCACTTTTCCATTTTCCAAAGACGAAATATTGGCCAATGTCTCGACACGGATACCACGCTCACGAAGCAAACCGCCACCCGGCTGAAACCCTTTCTCGATAACGATTCCGATGCCAGCCAACTTCGCGCCAGCTTGCTCAACAATATCCAATAACCCTAATGCCGCCTGTCCGTTTGCCAGAAAATCATCCATGACCAGCACAACGTCATCTTTTTGAAGAAAATCTTTTGATACTGAAATGTCGTTGGTTTCATTTTTGGTGTAGGAGTGAACGCTTGCTGTATATAAATGATCCACCAACGTCAGTGATTTCCGCTTTCTTGCAAAAACTGCCGGCACGCCTAAAACCAACCCTGTCATCATGGCTGGTGCGATCCCCGAGGATTCCAAAGTTAAAATTTTTGTAATGCCGTCTTCTTTAAAGCGCAAAGCAAATTCTTCACCAATCGCTTGCATCAGCGGTGGGTCAATTTGATGATTTAAAAATGAATCTACTTTCAACACCGATTCCGACAAGACTTTGCCGTCCGATAAAATTTTATCTTTTAGTTTTTTCATGCTGTCAGCTCCTCTTCTGTCACGGCTGAAGACATAAAAAAAAGCCCTCAGAACGTGCATCCATCCATACCATGAGTGGAGCAATGTCCTTCGAGCTTGAATTCGAAAGGAAACAAAAAGAAAAGACGCCTAAAAAGGCGCAATTCCCATGCTTCGTTGCTTCTCATAGTCAGTTCGTTTACGGCAAACCGGTAGAAACTTGCGGGCCATATCCCCGCGATTATATGAGTAAATTGTATTTGAATGGTTTTATTATAGCACGCTGTTTTCGCATTTCAACAGAGCTGGAATTTAAAAAAGTATTCCCTTTATTCAGATAAAATTTATACTTACTCGTCTTGTGCTTCCCATAAATGCTTGTCCAACTCTTCACGAATAGCATCCGGAATTTTTTCGGATTCCTGGCTTTCCAGGTTGTAATTCACATAGACAGCAACATTTCGTGCACAAAGTTTGCCGCTCTGATGCAGCTCTTCATATAACTCCAGGCTGCTGCCGCCAACTTTTTTGACCCATGCATTTACTTCAACATCCTGGCCGTAATAGAGTTGTCCCGTAAATTCCAAAGTGGTCTTTACAATGACCATTTTCCAGTTTGCAAAATCATGATCTGGTGTAAACAAGTCAAAAACCGGTTTTCTGCCTGCCTCAAACCAAACTGGCAAAGTCGTATTGTTAATGTGCCCGACAGCATCCGTTTCAGAAACTCTTGGCGTCAATATCGTCTTATACATAGGCTTCCTCCTAATTTAGTGAAATGCTTTCTTTCGCTGATAATTTTCTGACCATCAGAAGATCAGCAAAAAAAGATGGCGCCGATTTGGCATCCACCTTTTCTCTTTTAGTTGTTGATATACTTTTCAAACACGTCGCCAAAATCTTTAACATGGTATTGGTTGCGGACAGAAGTCATCCAGGTAAAACCAAAATCAGTCAGTTTCGAGTATTGGTCATCCAATGCCACTTCTCCGGTTCTGGAATTTTGCAGGACGGTAACCGCCTTCTCCAGACTGTCATTGGCCATATTAATGATAATTGAATTCTCGTGAGTGTTTTCGGCAATTCTCAGCAGTGATTTGTAAAGATCGGTCAAACGGTCTGCCTGCTGTTTTTGAACATCGATTTTAAATGGAATTGTCCCTACAACAAAGGCAATTTCTACATCCAAATCGATTTTTCCGGCAGTTTCAAGAATCACACCTGAAATCGTGTACTGGGAATATGGATAACGTTTCAATGTACGTTTGGAGGACATTGCACTATCTCCGTCAACGTGGATAATCGCAAGGTTTGTGAAGCAATATTCATCCGCTTTTGTTTTGATAAGAAAATAGATTTTTTCTCCATCTTCGTACATAACATAATCATCCGAATCTGTTTTGTCAAAATCCTGCGGATCGATTATTTTCCCTATGTCTGACAATCCAAGAGCTTCTGAAGCCATCTTTTTAAACATCTCGCCCGTTCCCCTTTATCCATAATATAGTGGTTTGTTCAGATTTATTTTAACAAAGAAATGCAAGAAGGACACCAATAATTTCCATTAGAATTTTTTTCTGCAGAATGTGCCTCTCCGCTTTTTCCTTATTTAATCCGTTTGTCACCAGTTCTGTCCACTTTGTAAGTGAATTCCACTTCTATTTCCTTTCCTGCCGCAATGTGGACACGAAACTCCAACTCGTTCGACTGCTTTAATTCGTAGTCGTGGCTGGACGACTCCATCTGCCAGATCCGTTCGTGAATTTGATGATTAACCTGGATTCGCACATATTCTGATTTTTGGTTTTGCAATTTGTATACATGAGTCACATAGTCAAAGTGGCCGTGCCGCTCACGTTTTTTCTCCCAGCTTTTGCTGACAATATCAAATGCCTCTCCTATAACAAAAGATACTTTCTGCTGTGGCGCAGTATGGCTGATAGCATTCTCGCCAATAAATTCCATTTCCCCATCACGGTCCTGCTCATAAACCTTGAAAATCCCTTTAGGCAAAGCAATCCCAAGTTGGTTGTCTTCAGTATTGTCAAATTCCACTATAACTTTCGCCCGCTGACTGCCCGGCTCCACTTTATACAGCTTCCGGAAAGCCACTTCCTGTGATTTTTGGAAACGGATCTGCTTTGTCTGCCCGTGCAACAGGGTTACTGGACGTTCGATGCTGTATGCATGATAATCAGCGAAGCTATGTTCCTGAAAAGAAGATTCCGGCTTCTCGGCTTCGGCAAAAAGCCTCGCTTGTGCATATAATGGATGAGCATCCACATACCGGTTCACCTTGCCGGAAGCCAATTTAAGGCGGCTGTCAAAAAAACTTATGCCGCTGTTATTCGACAGCTGGACCCAGCCCAAGAGACTTAACTGGGATCCCCGGATTTCTGCGACATAACTTGCCCGCCATTCCAACCCATTAGTCAAATAAGAAATTTTAGCTTCCAGGTCCGTTTCGATGGGAGCTGTTTTCCATACCAATGCCGGTTTCGTCAATATCCCTTCCGGCAACGAAGGAAGAATCAGCTCGCCGATCGGATCTATGACCACTTCTTTCGTATCGACGCGTTCACCGATGATACTCCCAGAAACACTGAGCAAACGGATCTGCATTTCTTCATCAAGCTCTGCATTTCTCACAGTAATAACATCATCAATGTATTTTTCCAAGAGCTTTTCTTTGCTGATCAAGTCGTAATTATGGCTTTGTTCCAGTACATGGAGCCCGTCCACCAAGACGGATTCCGCTTCAATTCCTGCAGCGACATCCATAAACTGAACTTCAGTTGTTTCTTTGTTCTGTGGAATCATTCGCGTCTCTTTGACCAATCCGAACCCATCATTGTAGATTGTTAAACTTGAAGATGTCTGCTGTTGGCGTGTTGATTGAAATTTCATGCGGATCTCTCCTTTTCTCCAGATCTAATCTGCCTGTTTGAAACCCAACCCTAAGTTCATCTTGTTGCCCGGTCAAAGTACTGCTGTAGATAAGCAATGGTATCCAAACGGCACTTTTCTGATAACGGGGACTTTTTCGGATGCACTAAGTCCCCGTAAAGCAGCTCTTCTAAAAATCGTAATTCTCCATCATGCCGCTGATCTTCCTGATGATCATAAACCTCAACTTTTATGTAAACTGCCGTTCCTTGTTCAATAAAATCGGTGACAGTAATCTGGCATTTCATATTTATCCCCACCGTTCCCCTGTTTCTGCTGTTACCGGATGCTTTCCAGATGCACCATAAGGTTTCCCCAATCTTTCCGCTCCTCACTGTTGGGGTCATGAACCAGCACATTTTCGCGGTTGAATATCATGACTGGCCGGTGTTCGAGATTATACGACCCCCACTCAGGAAGCTTAGGCGTGTTAGGATTGCCGCTTCGGGCAAAACGAATCCAGGCATGGTGCATTTCTTCCGCCAGCTTCTTTCGTTCCTTTAGGTTTCCGGTTAACCGTTCTGTACCTGCTCTTGAAAGAGTATTCCAAACAAACGGAAGTTCAAGGCTGTGGCAGGCTTTCAGCTCTCCATTAAAAACAGGAGTTTCCCAGTCGAACCGGTACATCCATACTGGAGCCTCTTGCTTGACCTGCAGCTCTGCAAGTTTTAAAGCTGGAGATGTAAACAGGCTCATCGTCATCAGTTTGTCGAAGATCTCCTGGTTCAGATTTTCTCCCTCAATCAGATTCCGGGAAATCTCCAGCCAGTTAAGGCCGAATGCGTGTTCAAAAATGGAAGAGATTTCTTCCGGATCGTTTTGTTTCCAACGAGGGTCAAAAAAGCTGAAAAGTCGATACTCATCTTTATTTGTCCCTATCAGTATCGGAATTTCTTTCGTTGCCCCTTCGGCTATCGCTTGCTCGGGATGAACAGGAAGCAAGTCGCCTTCTATCACTGGAACCAGGCTCATGGCTGGCAATAAAGCGGCAGTATCCACTAATTGCTGGGCCGGAATTCGTCTAATTTTGTCCACTTCACCATGTCCAATTTTCAGCGCAGCCAAAAGGCGGCTGCTTACTTTTTCCGCAATAGCGGAACTGAGCACATTAGCTGTTGCACCGCTTTGCAGAATTGCCTGATGGAACAGCCCTTTCGCTTTTGGAACCGCCATTAATACACCTATGCTCATCGCTCCGGCAGATTCACCGAAAACCGTTACACGCTCCGGATCTCCGCCAAATCTTTCGATGTTGTCCTGGACCCATTGAAGAGCGGCAATTTGATCCAAAATACCGCAATTGCAGGACCCTGAAAAATCATTGCCTCCCACACCACCCAGATGCAGAAAACCGAGAGCGCCCAAGCGGTAATTGAATGTCACAACGACAACATCCCCTTCTGACGAAAAAGAACGGCCATCAAAGGTTTGGCTGGATCCTGTTCCAGCGGTAAAAGCACCGCCATGAATCCATACCATGACTGGACGGCGTCTTTTGTCTGCTGCAGGCGACCAGACATTTAAGTAGAGGCAATCTTCACTTGTATTGTCTGTCTGATTTCCTAAAAATTCCATGATCCCACTGGAGGCTTGCATAGCAGACGGACCGAATAAAGTTGCCTCACGCACTTCTTCCCATGGTTCAGGAGGCTGCGGAGCTCGAAAACGCAGATCGCCAATGGGCGGCTTAGCGTAAGGAACGCCTTTCCAAACGATTACGTTGCCCTTCTTCTCTCCGCTCAGCTTTCCGTATACACTTTCAACGATGGTTCCTGTCATAGTTTTCTCCCCTTACTGATGATGCTTTGTCCCCTACATTCTACCATTCATCCTTATAAATAGCCTTTTTTATCTGATTATTGAGTATAATTAAAAACGTTTTCTCGCCCGCCATATTTGAACAGAAAAAAAGACCCAGAGCTTTGCCCGGGTCTTTCATTCTTAAAATAAACCGACGGCTTTGCCGTCATTTGTAACGTCCATATTCAGAGCGGCAGGCTGTTTTGGAAGACCTGGCATTGTCATAATATCGCCTGTCAGGCAGACCAAAAACCCTGCACCCAGCTTCGGCATGATTTCCCGGATTGTAATGATAAATCCTTCGGGACGGCCAAGCAGTTTCGGCTGATCTGATAATGAGTACTGGGTTTTTGCCATGCAGATCGGCAAAGAATCCCAGCCGTACTTTTTCAATTCGACCAATTGTTTTTGCGCAAGGTCCGATAGTTGAATATCCGCTCCCCCGTATACTTTTTGAACAATCGTGCGGAGCTTATCTTCAATGCCATCATCTTCCTTGTACAAGTGACGGAAATCTGTCCGACGCTGCAATTCCTGTTTGACCAATTTGGCTAAGGCAATGCCGCCCTGACCACCTTTTTCCCAAACTTCCGTCATGGCAATGGCAACCTTTTCTGCCTCGGCCCAATCCAGTACGGCTTTCAATTCTGCCTCGCTGTCGCCTGCAAAGCGGTTCAAAGCCACAACCGGCTCAATGCCGAATTGGCGAATCGTATCCACATGCTTTGCCAAATTGACCATCCCGCGTTTGACCGCATCCGCGTCTTTTTCTGCCAATAGATTTTTCTCAACACCGCCATGCATTTTTAAGGCACGGACCGTCGCCACAATGACGACGGCATCCGGGTGAAATCCGCCTTTTCTTGACTTGATATGCATAAATTTCTCTGCACCTAAATCGGCTCCGAATCCCGCTTCCGTTACGACAATATCTGCCAGTCTTCTTGCTGTATTCGTTGCAATCAGCGAGTTGCAGCCATGGGCGATGTTTGCAAACGGGCCGCCGTGGATGATGGCTGGAGTTCCTTCAATAGTCTGGACCAGATTAGGCTTAAATGCTTCTTTCAGCAATAACGTCAAAGCACCTTCCACTCCAAGATCCCTTACCGTAATCGGCTCTCTGTCATACGTATAGCCAATGACCATCTGTGCCAACCGCTCTTTTAAATCTGCCAAAGAAGTCGCTAAACAAAGCACCGCCATAATTTCCGAAGCTACGGTAATGTCGAAACCGTCTTCACGCGGAACTCCTTGCCCTGGGCCGCCAAGACCTATTGTCACTTGGCGAAGTGCCCGGTCATTGATGTCCAGCGCGCGCTTCCATGTGATGCGGCGCGGATCGATATTCAAGAGATTTCCTTGATGGAGGTGATTATCAATCAACGCAGCCAAAGCATTATTTGCTGAAGTGATGGCATGGATGTCTCCTGTGAAATGCAAATTGATGTCTTCCATCGGCAGGACTTGTGCAAATCCGCCGCCAGTGGCTCCGCCTTTTACGCCCATGACAGGGCCTAAAGAAGGTTCACGCAGCGCAACTGCCACCGATTCACCTAATTGTTTGAACGCATCTGCTAATCCTACTGTAACGGTAGACTTCCCTTCTCCAGCAGGAGTCGGGCTGATAGCTGTAACCAGTACCACTTGTCCCATTTTTTCAACAGGCGGCAATCGGTCCACATTGATTTTCGCTTTAAAGTTTCCGTATAATTCCAAGGCTTCTATAGAGATGCCTGCCTGTTCTGCAATTTCCAGAATCGGCAGGATCGTCGCTTTGCTCGCAATTGATAAATCCGTAAACGCCATGAATAGAATCCCAACTTTCAATTTTTTATTCAGTATAACCTGTTTTTACTAAAATAAAAAATAACCGTTTCTCAAAAATTCTGAGAAGCGGTTAATGCGTTCATAAAAACTGAAAAAAAATTTTTTGGATCTCCTTTAATTTTACTGCTGTGGATGCCGAAATCAAACATCAGAACCGGATATCTCCGATGATCATCAGTTCCGGGAAGTCTTCCTCCACGGTTGCCAATAAATCATTTTCTTCCAACTGCTCATACAGCTCTTCCTCATCAGCTTTTCGGATTGGCTCTAAGTTGTCAGCAAGGCCGTGGAACTTGAGAATGTATTTTTTCTGGCCGTTCTTGGTCAGCACATAAACATCCAAAGGCTCGTACTTTTTCACTTCTCTTAACTGCTGGTGCTCCAGAATCGACGCGGCATCCAGCTTGTTGAAATGGGTATAGAGGAAGCTTTCCGAACGTCCTTCTTCCGCTGAAATAAAACTCATTTTCGCATGGTGCCGATTGATAAAGCGCTCGGACAATGACTGATGAAACGAGAGGGTTTCCCATTCTATATCGCGGCTGTGCTTCTCAATAAAACGTTCAGACAAAGTCTGATGGCGCGTCACCAATGTCCAATCCACTTGACGGGCATGGCGGTCGATCAACGGCATCGGCAAATGCTGATGCCGGCAAAGTTCCGGCCATGATAATTCATGCTGGTGCTTTTCAATAAACGCCGGCGACAGGCCTTTCGAGTTGGCCAGTTGCTGCTTTGCCGAGACCAGCTTCCAATATTCCACTCCATCGAACGGCTTGCCCTCTTTGTCTACGGTCTTCTGCTGTTTTTTACTGAGTTCTTCTGCCGCAATCGGCCGCCATTTCTTTTTGTCCGCATATTTCTCGATAAAGGTTTCTGACAGTTTCTGCGCCTGAATGATTTCATCCCAGAACAAGCGGTTTCTGTATTTGCGGATAAAGCCTTCCGATAGCTCCTGGAAACGTGAAATCAGCTTCCAATTCACTTGGTCCAGGTTGTCTTTGATGAATCTTTCCGACAACTGCTCTTCCTGGCAAATTTGGTTCCACGGGATTGAGCGCTTGTCTGCTAACTCTTTGGCATCCATTAATTCAATTAAGGAATTAAACATATAAACCACTCTCTCTTTGCATTTTGATAGTGTCTATAGTAACATGCCTCCCCATGAAAAACCCGCACCTCGTTTGAAACCGAAATGCGGGAAATAGTTTTATCTTCTATTGCTTCTCTTCGTCCTGTTTGTCTTCCAGATCATCCTGCAGATTCGGTACCCGTCCGCTGTCGGTCATTTCCATCTCGTTTTCCTGCTCTCTCAATTCCTTTTCCAACTGCTTTTGTTTTAATTCCTCTAAATTTTTGTCTCTTGCCATCTTAGTTCCTCCTTATTTTTTATTGTTATAAAACTGAAAACCGTTTCTCCTGAAATTTTTGCAGCTTGCGTTTCTTGAAATAAAACCTTATTTTGGAGTTAGTATAGCGCCCAGTTTACAAGAAAGGATGATAAATGGATGCCAGTGGCCCACTCCACCATTTATTGGTCAACAATCGAATACAATTCGTGGAAGATTCATATCGCCAAGACCGAAAAGGGCTTGTGCTGCGTCGGTTCTCCCGGCGAAAGCCTTGAAGAGTTTACAGCTTACTTCAAGAAACGTTTTCCATCAGCGATTTTGGAAAGAAACGACAGGAAGCTCGCGGACTATAGCCAGGAATTAACGGTTTACCTTGAGGGTTCGCAACAGGAATTTTCTTTGCCTACCGATGTACAAGGGACTCCTTTTCAGCAACAAACATGGCAAGCCCTAAAACAAATACCCTATGGGCAAACCCTTTCTTATTCTGAAATTGCCGAACGCATTGGCAGACCATCAGCTGTGCGGGCAGTGGCAACTGCCATTGGCGCAAACCCGTTGCTCATCATCGTCCCTTGCCACCGCGTCATTGGCAAAAATGGCACCATGGCCGGCTATAGAGGCGGTCTTGCTTTCAAACGATTGCTGCTGGATTTGGAAACTCAAAAGCTTCCCGCAAAATAAACGAACCCCCGCTTCAGTTGCCGTGGCGGGGGTTCGTTTTCCAGTTGAAATTACTGCTTTTTCTTTTTGACGATTGCTACGGTACATCTCGAGACACAAATAAGCTTTTCTTCTTCATCAATAATTTTAATATCCCAAACCATTGTTGTTCTGCCTTTATGCAGCGGCGTGCCGATAGCGGTCACTAGCCCTTCCTGTTTGCCGCGCAGGTGATTGGCATTGATTTCTAAGCCGACGGCAATTTCGTTTTCCTGATCAATCAACTCCCAAGTGCCGATACTGGCAACTGATTCCGCCAATACAACGGAAGCCCCGCCGTGCAACTGTCCGAAAGGCTGATGCGTGGCTGCGTGAACAGGCATCGTCGCGATTACTTTGTCCGGGGTGATCTCGACAAACTCTATTCCTAATACACCCGCGATGGTGTCCTCTACCGGTTTCATTTGCATAATCTGTATTCTCCTTCTCCAGTTAAAACCCTCTCAAGACTGCCACTTTTCTGAGAGTTCGATTTATCAAGCATTGCTTTTAGCGTAAAGTTCACGCAACAGGAACTTTTGTATTTTACCGCTGGCATTTCGCGGCAGTTCATCGACAAAACGATAAGTTCTTGGCCGTTTGAAACGGGCAAGTTTATCATTATTAAGGCAAAATTCTTCCAGTTGCTGCTCTGTCAGCAAATCATCTTTCACCACTACAAAAGCCATTACCGCTTCACCCCATTTTTCGTCCGGGATTCCGAGAACAGCAACATCCTGAACCAGCTCATGTTCATGCAAAACATCCTCAACTTCCCGTGGATAGATGTTTTCTCCACCGCTGATAATCATGTCATCTACGCGGTCAGCAACAAACAAATAGCCGTCTTTATCCATATACCCCAAATCACTGGTGTGATACCAACCTTTATACAGCACACGAGACGTCGCCTGGGGACGATGGAAATAACCAGCCATCATGCTCGGTCCTCGGACAATGATTTCTCCTACTTCAAATATCCCTACTCTGTCATCCGGCTCTGAAGGCCCCTTTTCATTTGGCCGAACGATTCGGATTTCATGGTTAAACGCAGGTTTTCCGGCAGATCCCGCTTTGGTCAGCTGTTCGTCTTCGGACAGGAACGTAATAGCCGGACCCATTTCCGTCTGGCCATAAGCCTGAATCAAGTTGGTGCCCAGCACTTCTTTAACACGTTTGACCAACACGGGCGCCATGGGGGCTGCTCCGTATAATCCACGCTGCAGCGTTTTGACTTTTGAATCTGCTCCATCCAGATCTGCCATCATGCTCCACATGGTCGGTACAGCAAACATGACCGTAACCTGTTCTTTTTCGACAGTGTCCACAGCCGCTTGAGGATTGAATTGATGCAAAATGACGCTCGAGGCTCCTGCTTGAACGCGCGGAATAACACAGCAATGCAATTCAGCACAATGAAACATCGGTGCGATAACCAAACCCACATCATTTTTCGTATATTTCAGCATCGCAATGCATGTCATGCTTTGTTCAGCCATGTCGCGATGGCGGTGAATTACTCCTTTTGGCCGCCCCGTGGTACCGCTTGTATACATAATGGCATAGGTATCGATCTCATCAACCTGCACGAAAGGATCTGTTGCAGGCGCTGCATTGATCCGCTCCTGATAACTCACCGCATAGTCCGGAACATCTTCATCTATAAACCAAAATTGGATACTTGGAAAATGGGCAGCAACTCCCTTGATTGTGTCTTGCAGTGCTTCTTCGAAGAGGACGACTTCAGGTGTCGCATCATTTAAAATATACACCAGCTCTTCCGGCTTTAACCGGAAATTGATGGGGTTAAAAACAGCCCCGATTTTTGCACAGGCAAATAATGCAGTAGGCAACTCACGGTTATTGAACAAAAAAGTAGAAACCCGATCGCCTTTACTGACGCCTGCTGACGTTAGGGCATTCGCTAAACGATGAACTTCAGCGCTCCATTGCGAATAGGTCCACCTTTCCCCTCTTCTCACGTCAACCAGCGCTTCTTTGTCCGGATACTGCTCAACTGTCTGGTCAAATATTTTGCCAAGCGTTGCATACATCCTTCACTTCTCCTCCTTCTTATGAAATCGTTTTCTTTATCATTTCATGATGTCAGAAAAAAAGAAATATTGCAACAATTCATTTTCTCATTTTCGTATAAGAAATTAGTCCCTTTTTTATAGATTGGCATTCAAAACGGACTATTTTCATATTATGTATCTCTCCGGCGATGTAGGAGTTATTCTACTAAACCTGGACTTATCTTTCTTTGCTGACATTTCCAGCAGTCATAGGGAAAAACAGCCGAGACATCTGTAATAAGCCGGCTATTTCGCAGAATATGTACTGCACAGGCTAGCAGTTCAGCTTATATAGGCTGCTTAACAAAACGTTTTAAAGTTTCATAACCTGTATTTTTTTATTAGGCTATTAACATTTATTAAATAAGACCGATAAAGTTTATGTGCGAACCACCACTTCAAAACATCCATCCAACCGAGTAGTACCTACTTTTCATCAATAAATACAAAACAGCTATTTTGTTACTTTCATTTCTGTAACACAAATGTAATATTGAAACTTATTGCCTATATTAAATTAATTATATAGAATTAAGTAAAATATATAGAATAGATAGAATTATCTATAAAAGATGAAAAAGGGGTTTGAGAATGAGAAAAATTATTTTTACATTATTTGCAGCTACGACTTTATCGTTGGCAATTGGTGCTTCGGACACAGAAGCCAGTAGCTATACAATTAAACCAGGAGATACTTTGTGGAAAATCGCTTCCAGCAATAATGTATCGGTTGATCAACTGATCACATGGAACAAATTATCCTCCAATTCTATTTATCCTAATCAAAAAATTAAGGTTGCAGCTGTAGCATCTCCACCAAAGGTCACTGCTCCTAAAACATCTGCAAGCTCTGTGAGTACATATACGGTAAAAGCTGGAGATACATTGTCCCACATAGCCAGAGTTCACAGCACCAGCGTTAGTTCTATCCAACAGTTAAATAAGCTGGCGGGAAGCATGATCCGTCCTGGACAAAAAATAACTGTCCGCGGCCAAGCACAGGCGACTGCACCAGCACCAGCCATTAAAGCTCCTGCAGCGGCTCCTGCTGTTTCCAAAAGCAGTAGCTACCGCGTAGTCAGCGGCGATACATTATTCAATATCGCTAAAAAACACGGGACAACGGTCTCACAGCTAACGAGCTTAAACGGTTTGAAAACAACTTCAATCCGAGTCGGGCAAGTATTGAAGGTTACTGGCAGTTCGGCAGCAAAACAGCCGGTGACTGTTTCGAATCCGGTCTCTGCTGCACCTGCCGCATCCGGAAACATTTCAACATTAGTTGCTACAGCCAATTCGTTGCTGGGCACACCATATAAATGGGGCGGTGCTGCACCAGGCGGTTTCGATTGCAGCGGCTTTATCTATCACGTTTACAATAAAGCTGGAATCAGCATCCCAAGAACAAATACTACGGGCTATGATGCGATGTCTTATGCAGTGAGCTCCCCTCAGGTGGGTGACTTGGTGTTCTTTAAGAATACGTACCGCGCCGGAATTTCACATATGGGCATTTACATCGGCCACAACAGCTTTATTCATGCTGGCGGAGATCGAGTTCAAATTACAAGCCTGAACGACAGCTATTGGGGCAAGCACTTTGACAGCTACCAGCGCTTGAACGCAATGAGGTAACAAGAAAAGCGGAAGCGCCCGTCGCGTCTGGGTGTGGAAGCAGAAGCTTCTATATAAAAAGAGCCGCAGCGGCTTGGCCGCTGCGGCTCTTTTTGCTTTTCTCCCTCTTTAAACCAATAGTTTGACAGAAAAAAACTCCACTATTTATAATCATTATCACTTAGAATTGATTTTAATTTAAAAACTGTTATCATTAAGTTTGTAGTGTTTTACATAAAAAAGAGAATGAGGTGTCCGATTCATGAGTACAAACAAAACAGGTTTAACAACCAGCTGGGGTGCCCCAGTCGGAGACAACCAGAATTCCCAGACGGCCGGACAACGCGGCCCTGTCCTATTACAAGATGTTCATCTTCTTGAGAAGCTTGCACATTTCAACAGAGAACGTGTTCCTGAGCGTGTGGTACATGCCAAAGGCGCCGGAGCCCACGGTTATTTTGAAGTAACCCAAGATGTCTCCAAATATACAAAAGCCGCTTTCTTATCTGAAGTCGGCAAGAAAACCGACATGTTCGCCCGCTTCTCAACGGTAGCCGGTGAACTGGGATCTGCTGATACTGTCCGTGACCCGCGCGGCTTTTCTTTGAAATTCTATACAGAAGAAGGAAACTATGATCTAGTCGGCAACAATACGCCAATTTTCTTTATCCAAGATGCAATTAAATTCCCTGATTTTATCCATACACAAAAACGCGATCCACGTACTCACTTGAAAAACCCTAACGCTGTGTGGGACTTCTGGTCATTATCACCAGAATCATTGCACCAAGTTACTTATTTGATGGGCGACCGCGGAATTCCTGCCACTCTTCGTCATATGCATGGTTTCGGCAGCCACACATTCAAATGGACAAACGCGGAAGGCGAATCAGTTTGGATCAAATACCATATGCTTACTGAGCAAGGCATTCAAAACATCACTCAGGAAGTTGCAGACAAAATTGCCGGTGAAAACCCTGATTTCCATACGGAAGACCTGTTCAATGCCATTGAACAAGGCGACTTCCCTGAATGGAAGATGTATGTGCAGGTTATGCCTTTGGAAGATGCGAACACGTATCGCTTCGACCCATTTGATGTAACGAAAACATGGTCTCACAAAGACTACCCGTTAATGGAAGTCGGCCGCATGGTGCTTAACCGCAACCCTGAAAACTACTTTGCTGAAGTGGAGCAGGCTACTTTCTCTCCAGGTACTTTAGTTCCCGGCATCGACGTGTCACCGGACAAAATGCTTCAAGGCCGTTTGTTCGCTTATCATGACGCTCACCGTTACCGCGTAGGCGCTAATCACCAGATGCTGCCGATCAACGCGGCGAAAAACCAAGTTAACAACTACCAACGCGACGGCCAAATGAACTTTGGCAGCAACGGCGGCGGTTCTGTCTATTACGAGCCGAACAGCTACGGCGGCCCTACTGAAACTGCAGCTGCTAAAACGGATCCACTTGAAGTTTCCGGCGTCACTGATTCAGTGCCTTACTTTAAAGACGACCATTACACGCAGCCTGGCGACCTTTACCGTCTGCAAAGCGCTGAAGAGCAAGAGCGTCTTGTTGCAACTTTCGTCGGCGGCTTGAGCGCTGTGGATAAAGAAGACATCAAACTTCGCCAAATCTGCCATTTGTACAAAGCAGATGCTGAATTCGGTACACGTGTGGCTGAAGGCCTTGGTCTTTCAGTTCCGGATCTGACTGAAACAAAATAATTACTTGATAAAATAACCTCTATATTCTCAATTAGCCATTTATCCAAAAACCGGATAAATGGCTTTTCTTTTTCCCAAAGTAAAAAAATAAATCCTCAACAGATATTTGTCTACAAAAAAAGAGACCCGCTATGGCCTCTTTTCAACTCTTATTCTACATCAACCAATTGATTGGCAATGATTTTCGCCAGATCAGAGCCGTTTTGAATGCAAGCCCCAATTCCCACCCCAAAGTAGGATGAGCCGGCAAGTTTAACATTTGGAACCAGTTCTTCCATTTTCAGTTCCAGCGCACTGATCGCGGTTTTATGGGCCATGTGATAATTGGGCATCAAGTTTTTCCAACCGGTCACTTCGACTGCTATAGGCGCTTCTTCAACTCCCAAACTTTTGCGGACATCTTCCCTTGCCACTTTTGCAAGTTCTTCTTCAGACAAATCGTTCAGCATTCCGTAGGAAGGATGCGAACTCTTATAAAATAAGCGAACGAGCAAATTATGTTTTTTTGAAGTATGCCGCCATTTCCGGCTGGTCCAAGTACAGGCGTTGCAATGCAAGTCACTTTCCTGCGAGACGATAAATCCGGTACCATCTTTTGGCAGCTGGTCATCCGGAACGTCATACCCCAGGTAGACACTGATCAATGAAGAATTCAGGAACTGATCGAACTCAGTATCCAGCTCTGCTATTCCCAAAAGCCGCTGAGCAACTTGGTGAGGTGTTGCCAAAATGACGTAGTCCGCCTCTATCACCTCTCCATTTTCCAACTCCACAAGATACTGTTCTCCATCCCTTTGGACCGACTTGGTTCCGACGCCTTTCAATATGCAGGCTTGCTCCAGCTGGTTTTCCATTTCATCAATCAATACTCGCATGCCTTCATCAAAAGAGATGAACTTCTTATTGGCAGCGCCTTGGAAAAACTCCTTGTTTGCTTCGAACCCTTTGATGATGCTGCCGTATTTATTTTTGTAATCGACCAAGTATGGCAGGGTCGACGCCAGCGTCAGTTCGTGAAGGCTGCCGGAATAAACACCGGACAAAACAGGCGCAATCTGATTCTCCACCAGCTCTTTGCCAAGGAACGCTTCAAGAAACTCTCCGATTGAACTGTCCCGGGTAAAGTTTTCATTGGCGCTGTCAAAATCTTTCATCGCTGCTTGCTTGCCCTCTTCCGAAACGAGCGTTGAACGGAACAGCGCTTCTTTGTCCATCGGAATGCCGAACACTGTATCTTTGGGAATGGCATGCAGCACATTGTTGGCATATAAATAGGAAATGCCCGTACCGTTATAGACAACACGGTCCGCGATGCCCAGATCCTCAATCAGTGGCATGACGCTGGCATGACGTGCAACGATGGAGTCTGCCCCGACTTCCATGACAAATTCGTCATCTGTAACGGTCCTGATTTTGCCACCCAAATGCTGCTCCTGCTCAACCAGCACCAATTCCAGATCCAGATTTTCTTGCAGATTCAGTTTTTGTAAATAATACATAGCGGAAAGGCCGGTAATGCCTCCGCCAATGACTACAGCTTTCTTCAACTTTATCCACTCCTTGCGTATGCTTACATTCTAACAATATTTCAGACTCGTAGCAGGGATCTTTTTGTCTTTTTTGATACGCTTTTCCCTTCTCGCCATGGTAGGATAATGAATAGAGACCCGCATTTTCCATGCGGAAGGGAGAGACGTTTAATGATGAACGCTATTGACCAGAATATCATAGAGAGACGCTCAATCAAAAAATTCAAGGTGGACGCTGTCAATGTCGAGGAAATTATCGAACTATTGAACGTCGCCAAATGGGCGCCCAATCATAAAGTAAATGAACCTTGGCGCTTCCAGCTGTATACAGACGCCGGCAAAGAAAAATTTGTTCAGGCGTTTATTGAATCGATGCGCACGCCGGACGGGGAAATCCCACCGAAAATGCTCAATAAAGCTGATTACTTCCGCAGCATCCCATTGCACCTAGTCGTCATCATGCCAGAAGACCCGAGACAAAGAAGATGGGATGAGGACTATGGCGCGGTGTCTTCCATGCTGCAAAACTTCCAACTGGCAGCCTGGGAACGCGGCATTGGCATGATTTGGCGCTCCAATGACTGGATCTACAATCCTGTGTTCCGCGAGGCTATCGGGGTTAAGCCGGGCGAAAAAATCGTCGCTACGATGATGATTGGCTATCCTGCACATGTTCCCGCTAAACAGGAGCGTACGGATATTCGCGAAAAGTTGACGATCATCAGCGAGTAATATGATTTTGAAAGAGGTTGCGCAATCTGTGGCACCTCTTTTTTTTTTGCTAAAACCTCTTTAAATACATGGCAGTCTCCAGCATGGTTGCCGTTACATAAATTGTTTATACCATGGGAACTATTTCGAGGCACAGCGGTCTAATAAAGAAAAGAACTCAGAATCTTGCAGAAAAAGGGGAACGGCGCGATGAAAACCGTGTGGATAATACTTTTGTACCTATGTGTTTTCGGTTTGTCCGTTTACGTTTATTCCACCCAGCTGAACGGTCTCGCTGCTGAACTGCACCAGCGGCTTTTGCCCGTAGAGATCAAAACGGTGAAGGCAGGGATGAGTGAAGAAGAACTGCAACAGATCGTGCTGGATGCCAAACAGACTGGTGATGTTCTGTCTATTGCTGGCATGCAACACAGCCAGGGTGGACAGACAGTGTATCCGAACGGCATCATGATTGACATGAAGCCATACAATCAAATCGTCGAAATCAACGAAGAAGAAAAAACAGTAACTGTGCAAAGCGGCGCACGGTGGGCAGATATACAGGAAGCTATCAATCCTTATGGCTTATCGCTGAAAATCAGCCAGTCTCAGAACATTTTCACGGTTGGCGGTTCGTTAAGCGTCAATGCCCACGGTCTGGACATCCGCAACGGCGGCTTGACGGATACAGTCGTCTCCATGCGCTTGCTGGATGCGGAGGGCGATATTGTTCACTTGAGCCCCTCTGAAAACAAGGAATTATTCTATGCGGTCCTCGGCGGCTATGGGTTGTTCGGCATTATTTTGGATGTCACGCTGGAGCTGACTAATGATGAGCTGTATGAAACCCAAACGGACAGCATGCCTTACCGCGACTATCCTGCGTACTTCAAGCGGCAGGTGCAGGACAATCCGGATGCCAAAATGCATCTGGCCCGCATCTCCATTGCACCAGAGTCTTTTATGGAAGAAATGTATACGATTACGTACAAATCAGCCGAGGACCAAACGCCGTTTCCGGACTATCAAAAATTAAAAACTGAAAACCTGGTGGCCGTTCCGAAGTTCTTCCTAGGCCTTTCTCGCATCAATGATGCCGGAAAAGACAGCTTTTGGAACGCCCAAACAGCCTATACACAGCAAATCGATGGAAACCTAGTTTCACGCAATAATGTTATGCGTTCAGATTCCGAATTCATGGAATATGATAATAGCCGAAAAACGGAAATTCTTCAGGAGTACTTTGTTCCTGCAGATCAATTTGAACATTATATCCCGGCGCTTAAGGCTGTATTGGAAGCTAATCCCGATTTCAACTTATTGAATGTCACCATCCGCTACGTCGGAAAAAATGAGGATGCGGTTTTGTCCTATGCCAAAGAGGATATGTTTTCACTTGTCCTGCTGGTCAACCAGGGAACCGATACGGAAAGCGTGAAGGACACACAGGATGTTGTCCGTGAAATGATCGATGTAACGCTGGCGCATGGCGGCAGTTATTACCTGCCGTATTTCGGCTATCCAACAAAGGAGCAAATGCAGAGTGCGTATCCAAGAACCGGAGAATTCTTCGAATTGAAAGACCGGTTTGATCCGGACCACCGCTTTATGAATCTTTTTTACGAGGAGTATCGGCCATGAACTATAAACGTTTTATCTACTATCAGGGCACGGTTGGCATGGCATCCAGTATGATTTTTCCGTTCTATATTTTGCTGATCAAAAATGTCGGGGACAGCTATGCCCAGTTTGGCTGGGCTTATGGCCTGTTCGCACTGACAGCTGCCCTGTGTTACCCGCTGATTGGAAAATACGCTGACCAAATCGGAGACAAAACCTTTCTCGTTATTTATTCCTGGGGTATGGCCATTCTCCTGTTATTCTTTCCGCTGGCTTCGGAAGTTTGGCATGTCTATATTTTGCAGGTGCTGATGGGAGTTCTTGGAGCCATTCAAAAAAATTCCGAAAAAACGATTCTGGCACGCTATGCCACAAAAGAGATTGCCGGCACGCAAATTGGCCGCTACCATGTCTGGACCTCTGTCGCCGCAGCCCTGGCCGTTATCGCAACCGGCTACCTCGTCGATTTTCTGACGATCGCCAGCATCTTTTATATCGCCTCCCTTGTTTTCGCCTGGAGCGGGCTGCAATTGTTGAAACTGGAAAATGCCGCTGCATAACAACCAAACTAAAAAGATGCATTTTCTCCAGCCACTATGATGGCCCGAAAAAATGCATCTTTTTATATAGAAAATTACACAGTCTTTTTATTTAATACAGACATGGCCCCCATTGCTCCTGAAAATTCCCCGTTGTCGAGAAATAAAGGAACCGAGCCGCGCAAAATAGTGTAGCTCGTCACAACTTCCTTGAGCAAAGGATTGTCAATAAAGGAAGAGCCGATGTAGACAATGGTCGAACTGTTGCATTGGTGGGCTGCCTGCACACTGACTGTGCTGACCGTTTCGCCAACCAAGCCGATGACCGTTGCCAATAGCTCTTCTTTCGTCAAATCTTCTGAAATGGCAAATAAATTCTGCCCAAAGTTGCTGGCTGTCAATTCTCCTGAAATGGGAGGCTCTTTGCCTTCGTAAATATGCTTGACCTTCAAATCGATTCGTTCGCGGGAACCCTGCCTTGCCAAATCCACAATGTCATCGTATCTGGTAACACCTGTCAATAAATGGCTCAACCCGATCAACGTTCCCCCGCCGACACCGGTTCCGCCCAAGCGCTCATGAACATTGTTCTGAATGCAGTGAATAGAGGTTCCAGTCCCGACATTCGTCACCAGATAAGCATCTTCCAAACGGCCCATCTTCTTAAGAAGAACCTGCACACCGAGGTGAGTAGCTTCAAATTCCACCATTTCCTGGGCAGGCTGATCGAGCAAAGAAATCAAAACCCCTGATTTGCCTCCCGTTACACATACTTTACTATCGCCAAGACCATTCACCCAGTCAGCAACCCGCTCAATTTCAGCAATTGGATACTTCTCAAAATGGACTTCTCCTTTTCGGGTATACGCCACTTTGACCAACGTACCGCCTGCATCTATTCCGACAATCATTTCCGCACCTGCTCTTTCTCGCATCTTTCTAAAAAATGCCAGATAATATACACACATATGATAAAATTCTACCATACTCGTTTATATTATGGGAGCTGTTTGCTGGCCGTTCTCAAAACAAAGGGGTTTAGTTCAATACGGCATGTTAATCAGAGCGGTTTTACGGGTATAGCATACCCAAGACATCAATAAAACAGAGGAGGAAACAGCATGGATTCAACAATATGGCTGTACATAGCACTCGCAATCTTTGTAGTGGGGCTGATCATCGCAATCGTCGGCGTTGTTATGCTGATATCAGGGATGAAGGAACCGGTGAAAAAGATGAAGGGTTCCGCGAACAATTTGAAAGAGCGGGTCGATAAGCTCAACTTAGAAGTTTCAACCTTGTCGCATACCGCAAATGAATTAAAAGAAGACGTCCAAATAAAATCCGAAAAAGTCGGCGTCCTGGTCGATGCAGCAAAAGGCACAATGAATTCGGTCGTTGACTTGAACGCTTCGGTTCGGGCCATCACAGGTGGTATTGCGTCAAGAGTGGACCATGACAAGCGCAGCATTGCAGAAGTTAATCAATACAGCAACACAGCTATTGGCTTTGTCAATTTTATAAAAAACCGGACGTCCTCCGAAACCGTCAACACCACTTATACTCCGACATCTGCAGCTGATGAAAATCAGTTGCCGAAAAACTATTAAAAGAATTGTAAAAGGCAGCCGCATTGGCTGCCTTTTTTGTGTTTCATCGTGCTTTCATGGTCAACTTTTCGGAATTTCCATATTCTTATGGATATTAACTTGATGCGGAAACGGAATTTCAATGCCGCTTGCATCAAGAGCTTCTTTGATGGCTTTGCGCAATTGGCGTTCTACCGCCCATTGCTCACCGCTTTGCGCTTTTGCAATAACCCGCAAGGTCACATCTGATGCACCGAATGCCTGTACCCCAATAACATCAGGACCCTCAACAATTGTCGTATCTTTTGCCGCCACCTGGTCGCAGGCTGTTTGGATGATGCTAACCGCTTCGTCAATATTTTCATCGTAAGATATGCCAATATCAACGAGTGCACGCATATTGCCCCGCGAATGGTTGCTGACTGTGGTGATGTCCCGGTTTGGAATATAATTCAATGTGCCATCGAAACTGCGGATTTGAGTTGTTCTTAAACCCACCGCCTCTACAATGCCGTCCAGATTTCCGACGGTTACATAATCATTTACATCGAGCTGCTTTTCCAGCAACAAAAAGAAACCGGTCACTACATCACTGACAAGGCCTTGAGCTCCAAAGCCTATCGCCAGCCCCACAATTCCGGCACCCGCAATCAAACTGGCGACAGACAAGCCGAATATATTGAATAGGGTCGCAACCAATATAAAAATCAAGACATAAGAAAACACATTTTCCGATAAACTTTGGAGCGTCAAAGCGCGGCCTTTCGTAACATCGCCCTTTACCAGCAGTTTATCGAAGAAACGGTCTATCAGTTTTTTCCCGATTGCTTTTACCAAAGCAAAAGCAATGAGAATCCCGATAATTTGGGCTGCAATCACTCCTGCGCTAAAAAGCAGTGCTTCCCAATCAAAGCTTTCAAAATTCAAAACAAATCATCCTTCCCATTATCCTGTTTCTTTATAACATATATGCACCTTCCATTTCATTTGTCGGGACTAAACCGAAGAGATTCGGGTAGTAATTGAAGAAGATCAATTTTAGCGAGGAGGATTCTAATGAAAATACAAGCAGCCGTTACACATGGCTTAGGAGAAGAATTTAAGTTTGAAGAAGTGGAACTGGGCGAACCTAAAATGAATGAGGTGCTGGTGAAAATTGTGGCATCTGGTGTTTGCCATACGGATGCTGTTGCAAGGGATTTAGGCTTGTCTCCATTTCCTGCAGTCCTGGGACATGAAGGGTCAGGAATCGTTGAAAAAGTGGGATCTGCCGTTACGACCATTCAGGCCGGTGATCACGTCGTGCTGTCATTTGCTTATTGTGGCCATTGCGAAAATTGCCTGACGGGACATCCAACTGTTTGCCTAAATTTCAACGACTTGAACTTTGGCGGCAAAATGCAGGATGGCACAAACCGAATCCATCACCACGATCATGCCGTGTCGACGTTTTTCGGTCAATCGTCTTTTGGCACTTTCGCTGTGACCAATGAACGAAATGTCGTCAAAGTTGATCCGGAAGTCGATTTGACACTCCTCGGCCCTCTAGGCTGCGGTATTCAGACGGGTGCTGGAACGGTATTGAACCGGTTCAAACCTGAGTTTGGCTCTTCCATCGCCATTTACGGCAGCGGAGCGGTCGGATTGAGCGCGGTCATGGCCGCGAAAATCGCCGGCTGCTTTAACATCATTGCGGTTGACATTCATGATAGCCGTCTGGAACTTGCTAGGGAATTGGGAGCGACGCATACACTCAACGGTAAAAATGTCGACGTCGTACAAGAGATCAAAAAAATCACAAAAGGCGGTACACATTACGCGGTTGAGACCACCGGAGTGCCGCCGGTCGTTAAACAAGCGATCCATGCCCTTCGCCCGCTCGGTTCATGCGCCATTGTCGGCGTGACACCCGAAATCACATTCGATGTCCATAATGACATCATGGCTGAAGGCAAAACTGTCATGGGCGTAATTGAAGGAGACTCAATTCCGCAAGTGTTTATTCCGCAGCTGGTGGATTATTATAAACGCGGCCTGTTCCCATTCGATAAATTAACTAAAGTCTATGATTTTGACCAGCTTAACGAAGCATTCGAAGACTCAAAAAAAGGCATTACCATCAAGCCAATCGTAAAAATCAGTTAACCATAAAAGCGCTCCTCAAAAAGGGCTGCTCAACTGCAGACAAGCTCTGTGCAATCGGGTTTGTCTACAGTTTTTTTGATTTTCCGAATCACTTGTTGGCATTGAGAGCGTTCTGATCAGAAAAATTTAGAGGCTAAATTAATAAAAGTGATTGGCAAATTCCACTTTCACGACAAAAGAGAAGGATAAGAAGTGATCTCTTCTCTTCCTATAATCGCTCATATGTTAACTAATTTTTAAAAAACCAGCTTAACAAAATACCTGCAATCAGCAATTCAACTCTCCCCTGTACTAAACTGTTTATAACCATCCCAATCGTATATTACCTCTTGCTCTTCACCGTTTACGGTGTAGTTAATTCTTGCCGCGCGATGCGGATCTTCTGATACTTCACCAAGTTGCAGTTTTAATACAATTCTTCCTGTTTCGTCAATCTCATAACCACTGATATCTTCGACAGCCCCTATATCATGTCCCTCTGAATAAACACCTACTTGCTTTAAAGGATCCGCTCCATAAACTTCATAAGCAATTCCGTCTTCATCAAATGTAACGGGTTCGTGATTCTCTTTAACTAAATCGAAAGAATTAATTGTAACAGCCTCTTCCCCTGTCCACTCAATTTCATGAATCATAGAGTAAGTGGAATTAGCTTCAATCGAATCCATGTAGATACTGTCCAGAAGAAACTCCCCATTTTCTGCGTTTTCAACCTCTTCAGTCTCACTGCAAGCAGCTAATGTAAAAATAATTAGCAGAGCTGGTAATACACACAATCTCTTCATTGCTTCCATCTCCTTTCTTTATATCCTTATAATTACCGATACCCTACTTTTTCTCACTTAAAAGTGACTTGGGCCTTTATGGTATATAGTGGATTTTTCATTTGCGTATAAAAATGAAGAATCTTATTTTAGATAAAGTCCTTCCCTTCTGATAACATCGTGATGTGTAAACCGTTCAATTACATAGTTTACTTGTAACACAAGCAGGAACTTCAATTGGAACATTACTTATTTCCCGTTAAGTTAACTTTAAGATTGGATCAAAACTCTATATAATCATATTTATCTTCGCAATATTTTTACAAACCCTTCCGTTTTCAACTTAAAAAAAATTATTAGGTCAGTAATATTGAAATAAAGAGTTTACAAAGTAATTTTAGATTAGTTTTAAACTGCATTGCCCTAAGCTAGTTCAACTAAAAGATTCAGAACAAGTAATTGTTGAGATCACTACTATTTGCATGAGAAAGGAGAAGCACTAGTATGTCGAAAATAGAAAATTCTAGATGGAAACTTAGTATGGCTGGCTTTACAGCGTTTGTTTTAGCTACTATTTTCTACTTAATAACTGGTCCTAATATACCTGCCATACTTGGCTTTTTAACATCTGCAATAGTATTGTTCATTATAAATGCTGTTTATGTTTTTTACACAAACAAGAAATCAGGGAATACAAAAAATCAGATATAGACTAACTACTAGACGTCTGCTGTTCCCATCATTTAAAACCGTCCGTAGTACAATGCAGAATGGCTACTGATTGTAATGGAGTTGATTTTTCATTTACTTCATTTCTCTTTTTTAAATTAATCTTATAAAATAATAAAATCAGGAGCCTCATGCTCCTGGTTTTATTATTAATTAAATTGATATTTCATCAGTATTAGTTTGCGGTAGTAGAATTCTAGTGAAGGAGATCATGAAATGTTTAATCTAATCTCACCAATCAGCTGATTAAGATTATCCTGATTTGGATTATATACGTTCTAATATTTACAGATGGCAACTTTTCTTATCCTCAAGATAAAATCTTTATTATTTTAGTTACAATATTTTATATTTTACTAACGATTTTTTGCCTTTGGAGAATAAAAATCCTAGTAAAAAAGTGCGATCTGAACTAAGCGGACTTTAAAAGTAATGCATAATAACGATAAAGACCAGGTAAGGGATCCCCCTTTTTCCTGGCCTTTTTGAATGTAACTTACTTGCTAATAAGTTACATTCAAAATTAATAAAAAACCTACTGGATTTAAGTAGATATATTTCCAATGTAACTCACTTCTTCTGTAGCTTAGGCAAGAAATACGTACTGCTTCCCATTAGTATTCCTCCAAGTACTCCAAGCAACACGCCAATTATTATCCACGTTGTCGATAAAAGAGTGGACAAATATATTCCTGACATAAACATGATCAAGCCAATTAACAAACAGGTTATCCATCTTTTCATTCTTCTCCTCCAATAGAGCTTTTTGATAAATACTCGAATTTTTGACCCTTGTTATTTTGAACTAAACATAATTCACATTAAGTTACATTCATAATTAGCTGATTTGTTCTTTATTAAAAATCCCTTTTATCAAACACCAAATTCCAACTAGACAGATAACAGGAAAAATAAGAATTGGATAAATGATTTCTGCCCACCCAGTAGTTTCAACAGATCCAAATGTTGTATAAAGCCCTCCAATAAGCCAAGAAAAAAATGGTGCAACTAAAGCTATCAAAGTAATCCCCCATACGATTTGTTTCTTTTTCTGTGACTTGTGTCTACTACAAATATAAGCGACAGCCAAACCGAGACTTAAAATTATTAAAGGAAAAACAACTTCTAACATGAGTATGGCTCCCTTCCTTAACTTTTAATTTGTGCCAAATTTTCGGAGTAATATGAGTTAATTTTCTTTTTCATAAATTCTAATAATCGAATATAACTTAACGGCACTTTTGTTACATTCAATCTACTGTCAACTCTTACTTCTTACTTTCTAAATATCAACGAGAGCTCACCGAAGTTTTATCCGGTAATGGCTCATGGATTTTGGTATGCCTTTTATCTCAATCACTCCGCTATACAGCAATTGGCGAATCCGATATTCCAAATAGAAGGAATCAACAAACTCCTGCAGTTCTGCAACGATTTCCCCGATTACTTTTCCAGTCAGGATGAAATCTTTACTCTCTTGTTTTTGGTGCAGCTTTTCGAGTTTCTCTATAATGAGTAAATCGTAATAATCTGCTGGCACAGTTTTGAGTTCTTCATCTTTCCAAATGCGCAGCACTTCCTCCGTTTCGGAAAGGGCAGCCCATTCTTTAAGATAATAGTCTCTTTTTTCTTTAGGTAAAGGTTCAGCATTTTGCTCATTTTTAAAGAACAGCTTTAGTTTTTCCGCATTCAGAAATCCCGTATGAAAATAAACGGATCCGTCTTCAACAGCCATGTATTTCTCGTACAGTTCCATTGTATTCATCAGAATAATCCTATTTGTTTTATTCCGTAGCAAATAAAGATAAAAACGAAGGCCTATTTGTTCTTTTGCATTACCTCCGTACCAGATGTAGACAGGAATGTCAGGCGCTATATCTTCGATTTGCAGCACAGCATTTTTAAACTTTCGCTCATATTCATTATCTTCTTGCCCAGAATTGATATTGTCAAACAGCCACTCCGAACGGAAGTCCAGACCTTCTTTTTCAGGCATCTTCCACAACGGGCCGATGGAAAAGATATCCGGAAATGCAATTACGGTCTTAGGACGCTCCAGCCCGGCTCTTAATGAACTTTCTGCAAATTCCGAAGTCACAATATGAACTGAACTCGCATGATTCTCGCCTTTCTTTCTCTGGCGATTTTTTCGAATCTGTTTATTTATTTCGTCCGCTAGTTTGTTCAAATCACGATGATTTATAAATATGCTTCTGCCTTCAACAGGTTTTCTTTCAGTATGAATAAATGACTTAAAGTCTTCTGCGGATTCCACATTGTACGTCTCTGGATTGCTGCTCTCTATTAAATCCGATCCTGTCACATATTTTCCAGTTTCGATTCGATAAACTATAACAAGGTGCTCTTCAATTAGAAAATAGATAAATGGATAATTGACTCTAGTCTCGATTAAAATCTCCCTTTCCTTTTCCATAATTTTACCATATGTTTTTTTGATAATAAGGGTTCTTAACTAAACAATCTATCCTGAGTTAAACTTAGAAAAAACCATTCGTAAAAGTACACTTTTACAATCTAAAGAACTTTTGACATTCTTCTCAACATACATATTTCCAATCAAGTCTATGGTAATATAAGGATAAAATAAAAGAGGTGATTCGATGAATAAGATTTTAGCATTCTCAATTTTAGGGATGGGGTTAACTGGTGCCGTTTTAATAATCTCAGTTGCTCTATTATTTAATCCTCCAATAGGAAATGTATTGAAGATAGTTCTTGCTGGTTCAGCAACAGCTTTTGTTATATTAGCTATCTCGGCTCGAGTCCTTCGTCAGCGATTAGATGAAATAACAGAGTAAAATATTCATTAAAATAGTAGAGTCGGTATTAAGGAGCAGACAAATTTGTCTGCTTCTTTTCCACGTAGAATGATTTTAAATTGAAGGTGGATCACTCATAAACGATATAAAACCATTACTCAAACCGTTCGTAAAAGTACACCTTTACGAACGCTTCAAAACATCTGAAAAACCGCAAAAAAGAACGTTCGTAAATATGTCAAAACACTTTACGAACGTTCGCTGATTTGTACCCATGTTTACGAACGAAAATATCTCAAGTGTGCAGAAAACCGATGTTCCTTAAACAAAAAGCCGAGTGTCCTGTTAAGGCACTCGACTTTTCTTTTTGTCTTCATGTATCCAAAAAGGTCTTTCCAATTAACTCATTGGAAGAAAAAATAAATGCTTCCACCAAGCGCACGGTGTTTTTCAGGTCATCCAAATCGACAATTTCAATCGGGGTATGGGTATAGCGCGAAGGAATGGAAACCACTCCTGACGAAACCCCAGTAGATGTCATATGGATAGCTCCAGCATCTGTGCCGATGCCCATAAAAATCTCCTGCTGGTAAGGAATGCTTTGCTCTACTGCCACTTTTTCCAAAAGGCCTGTGACAAGCGGATGGGCAATCAATGATTTATCAGCAATTTTAATGCATGGACCGCCTCCAAGCGTACGCGTTCCAGTCATGAGTACATCATACGTATCGCTGGTTGGCGTGGTATCGACAGCCAAGGCAAAATCCGGTTTGATCCCCGGTGACAAAACAGAAGCTCCCCGCAAGCCCACTTCTTCCTGGACCGTAAAGACACAGTAGATGTCGCCGTGTTTGTCGTCTTTGTTTGACGCCAGATTCTTGATCAGTTCGATCAACACGGCGCAGCCTGCGCGGTCATCCAGTGCTTTTCCGACGACGCGGTTGCGCTTCTTATCTCCCACTAATTTCAGTCCGCTGCCATAGCTGATGGGCTGGCCGACCTTGATGCCCATTTCAAGAACTTCCTCTGTCGAAGATGCCCCAACATCGATATACAAATCACGGTGGGAAGTGATGCGTTTGGGATCATCCCACTTCACATAGTGGACAGCTAACGTTCCAATTACCCCTTCTATATAACCCTCGGCCCCTTTAATCGTAACCGGCTGAGCCAGCAGGACCCGGTTATCGAATCCGCCAAGCTGTTCGAAACGCAGGGTGCCGTTCGGCTCGATTTTCTTGACGATAAAGCCGATTTCATCGGCATGCGCCGCTAGCAGAATGGATGGCATCTGTGGATCTGTCGCTTTTATTGTCGCAATCAGATTTCCCAGTGCATCAACTTCTACTTTATCCACTTTGTTTTCTATTTCACTTTTGATAAAGCGTTGAACATCCTGTTCAAATCCGCTTGGCCCTACCAGTTCACATAAACCTTTCAGCAATTCATACAACCCTCATCCACTCCAAACTATTGATTTGATAGGTACACGTCTGTCATTAAATCGTTGCTCATCGGGTGCGGCACGTAATCTTCCACATAATCGCTTTGTGCAAGCGGCGGTGTTGTATAAGCCAACATTACCCAAGGTGCATCTTCCTGGAATAATGCCTGTGCTTCTTTATAAAGCTCTGTCCGCTTGTCCTGATCAATGGTTTCACGCGCTTCTGTAATCAACGAGGTAAACTCATCACTCTTATAGAAAGCTATATTCTGTGCGGGCACTTCCGCATTGGTTTTGCTTAAGTTTGGATACAGGAAGTTATCAGGATCCGCCATTACTCCGGTCCAGCCGTACATTGCCATACTGTGCTTCCCGCTCTTCGTATCGTCTAGGTATGTTGCCCATTCTGTTGAGACGATTTCTGCCGTGATGCCAATTTCGGCTAAATCCGACTGGATCGCTTCAGCGATTTTCATCGGCTCAGGCAAGTACGGACGAGGATTGCTCATCGTGTACAATTCTGTCTCGAAGCCATTTTCAAAGCCTGCTTCGGCCAATAGTTTTTTCGCTTCTTCAACATTGTAATCGTATTTTTCCAGTGCATCGTCGTGGCTCCATAACGATGGCGGCAACGGGCTTGTTGCCGGGTCTGCCATGCCGTTGTAAAATGCATCGACGATTTCCTCTTTATTGATGGCCATATTGATCGCTTTTCGAACCAACGGATCATCGAACGGTTCTTTTTCCATATTGAAGGCCATATAGCCGATATTGAAACTTGGGCGCTTCTGCAGTTCAAGCCCTTGTGCTTCTTCGACGACATTGGTGTCTCCCGCATTCATTCCGTCCAAGACGTCAATTTCTCCAGTTTGCAAGGCGTTCAAACGAGCGGCATTTTCAGGAATTACCTGGTAAATCAGCTTGTCCAAATACGGTTTGCCATCCATCCAGTACTCAGGATTTTTTGCCAACGTAATGGTGCTGTTGCGGCTCCACTCTTCGAACATGAATGGTCCCGTCCCCACCGGGTGTTCGTTCAATTCAGCTCCGTATTGTTCGATGGCAGCCGGGCTCGCGATTCCGAACATGGAAATGGCTAAATAGCTGAGGAACGGCGCAGTTTTTCGCTTCAATTTGATTTCAAGTTCATGTTCGCCAGTCGCTAAAACATGCTCAATCAAATGATTTTCGTCTCCTTTAAATCCGCCATAGAGGAACGGATAATAAGGGAAATCTCCTTGGTGGTACGGGTTTTCCGGATCCATCCATCGTTCAAAGTTGAAGACAACAGCTTCAGCGTTAAAGTCCGTTCCATCATGGAATTTGACGCCTTCCCGCAACTGGAATGTCCAAGTCAAGCCATCTTCACTGGAGTTGTACTCTGTTGCCAGTTTAGGCTGCAGTTCCAAGTTCTGATCGTATTCCAATAAGGTTTCAAAAATATTGTGGGTGACCCGGATGGATTCGCCATCCGTGACATTGATCGGATCCAACCCGACCGAATCGGCTCCTCGGCCGTAAATCAATGTACCGCCCTGTTTGTCTTCTTCGGTCATATCTTCTCCGGTATTTTCCGTACCCCCTGTTTCATCGCCTCCGGAACAGGCTGCCAACAATAAAACCAAAATCAACATAAAATAAAATGGACGATACTGTTTCTTCTCCATGTCTTTTCCCCCTCGTATGATTTTTCCGCTTTTTGTCTACATAACGGAAGTGAATTATGTATATCAACAAACAAAAGAATATAAATCTCAGTATAATCATTTTAATGCAAATTATCAAATAAATATTCAATTTTTCTTCATAAAAAGTATTACCAAGAATATTCCTGTCCAAATAAAAAAACAAATCCGTCGCTAAACGGATTTGCCAAATTTTTTATACCGGTCCCCAGTTGATCAGTACAGCGAATGTCAGCATAACAACCGCAATAACGACCCACATCAATAATAGCGGCAGCATCCACTTTGCCCATTTGATCCAAGGCACGCCAGCTACAGCGAGACTCGCCATCAACGGTCCGGATGTCGGGAAGATGCTGTTGGTGAATCCATCCCCAAATTGATAGGCCTGAACAGCCACCTGTCTGGTAACACCGATCATATCCGACAAAGGCGCGAGAATCGGCATGACAATCATTGCCTGGCCGCTTCCTGAAGGAACCAGGAAGTTCAATGCACCGTTGGCGACGAACATCCCCAATGCCGCAAAAACAGGCGACAGTCCTGCTAAAGGAACTGATAAGGCTTGCACAAAAGTATCCAAAATCAGTGCATTTTCCATCACGATTAAGATAGCGCGAGCCACACCGATAATCAATGCACCGTATACCAAATTTTTGCACCCTTCCAAAAAGGTCAAAGTTAATTTATTGTAATCCATCCCTGCAATGATGCCAGCACCGATACCGATGATGATAAAGAATGCGGCCATGTGATCAATGGTCCATTGAAATTCGATTGTCGCATAAACAAAGAATGCCAAGCAGAGCCCAACAAACGACAAAATCAGCTTATGCCGTGTCGTAAACGGCGCATCCAAAGGAGATTCGTCTTTCGCTCCTTCATCCAGCACGCCAATTAAACTTTTGGACGGGTCTGCCAATACTTTTTTTGCATAGCTCCACGTATAGAGAATCGTCACGCCGACGATTACCACAAAAGCGATGACACGCAGCCCCATCCCGGAAAACAAAGGCACATCCGCAATTGACTGGGCAATCCCCACTGTATAGGGATTTAAAAATCCGACGTTAAAGCCAGCAAACGTTGCACCAAACGTAATGGCCACTGCAACAATGGCATCCAACTTTAAAGCTCTTGCAATGATAACCCCGATTGCCACGAAGGGAATAATCGAGTTTGCCACTGCCCCCACTGCTCCACCAAGCGCAAACAGGATGGATACCAGGGCAATCAACAGGAATTCTTTTCCTTTGGTTTTATTGACCGCCCGCAAGATGCCTCCCTTGATCGCTCCCGAACGCTCCACCACTTCAAATGCTCCACCGGCAAACAGGACCAAGAAAATCAAACCGCCTGATTCGACCATTCCCGCCTGCAATGCCAGGAAAATGTCCATAAAGCCAGTGGGATTGCTGTCGGTTTGTGCATACGTATTCGGAACTACCCGTTCGACTTCATCTACCATTTCCCGTTCAAAGGAACCGGCTGGCACAATATAGGTGGCCGCTACAGCCATTAATAACACAATAAACAAGATTACATATGTATCCGGCATTTCAAACTTCTTTTTCTTTTTCAGCTCTGCTTCTTTCTGGTTGTTGGGAACACTCATAAAAATTCCATTTCCTCTCAAATTATCGATTTCCTTTTCATTCTTTCGCCATCCGAAAAGGATTGTGTATCAGTATATAAGTTTAAGAGAAAATTATCAAATCGGTTTTTTCAGAATTTTAAGAAGAAAGCCCATCTTTCTAGGGTGCTTCTGTTTAAAACTTATTATAAAATAAGTTCAATAATGCACTATTTCCTTCAATTTTGGGTATAGGTATCTTAGTCACTATTGCCTCTATCAATCCTGCTTCTATAGAAAGGACGTTGTCTATGCCCTACATTTACACGGAAGATGCCACAGCTTTATATTACGAGATTTCCGGTCATGGAACCCCTATTGTTTTTATCCATCCTCCCGTTATGGGACATATAGTTTTTAAGCATCAAAAAAGGCTTGCAGGGGATTTTCAAACTATTCTTTACGATCTTCGCGGCCACGGTCTGAGTTCAAAAGGAAACACGCCCCTATCCATAGAACTTTTAGCAAAAGATGTAAAATGCCTATTGGACCAGCTGAACATCCCAAAAGCCGTGATCTGCGGATTTTCAAACGGCGGCACCATTGCACAAGAATTTGCATTATTGTATCCCGAGAGAACAGAGGCACTCATTTTAAGCGGTGGCTACTCACGGGTTGATAGCCTCAACTTGAAAAGCATGCTCAGATTCGGCATGGGCATCAGTAAGCTCAATAAAGTTTCAATATTAGCAAAGATGCAAGCAAAGTCGCATAAATACTTTAAAGAAGATGAAGCTGATTTTTATCAATATGGCAAACTGGCTGACCCTCAGAGTGTTTATGAATTTTGCAATGCCGGCTTCAGCTACAACTCTACTTACTCACTTTACCGTTTGAAAATGCCCGTGCTATTGATATATGGTTCACAAGAAAAATCGATGCATCATTACCGGATTCCTTTCCAGCAACATGCTTCCAATGTGAAAGTGGTCTATATTAAAGGGGCAAGCCACGAAGTGCCGCCAAGACATTTCCCGGAATTTAATGGCATAGTCCATCAATTTCTGCAGCCACAACAAACAGGAGCTAACTCTATCCGCTAAAATCCATATAAATAAAAAAGCATCTTTTCACATCAAAAAACCATTCCGGCTACCTGGAATGGCTTTTTGATGTTATTTTCTTTCGCTCTTTTCAGCACCTATGCTGTAGGAAGTGTTGACCAGTTTAAACAACTGCTCAATTTTATTTAAAATATCCAATGCCAGCAAACCGTTCCCTTCTGCGGTTTTAGGATAGCCAAGTGCCATCGTGCGCCGAACCAACTGTGCATACAATTCGGCTTCTGTCAGTTCACGGGCAAACTCTTTTTCTGAAATGTTTTTAATCAATGCCAAAGCGCCGGAGACGTGCGGCGTTGCCATTGATGTGCCGGACAGACTGGCATACTTCCCTCCTGGAAATGTCGAATAAATATCGACGCCAGGAGCCACTAAGTCAATTTCATCATTGGTATTGCTGAACGCCGCGATTCTGCGGTTAAAATCTACCGCCCCTACTTGAATCACTTCGCCATAAGCTCCCGGATAAGCGAATTCATCGGTATCGTGAAGGTCGTCTCCTTCATTTCCTGCTGCGCAGACAACCGGAATACCAGCGTCCACTGCCCTTTTAATCGCCGCATGAAGCTCAGCCACATCTTCCGGACCTCCCAGCGACATGGAAATCACGCTCACTATCTCTTCTTCTGGGCCTTTCCAATCGACTGCAAAATGGATGGCGTCGATGATTCCCTGGTATTCCCCACTGCCCTCTCCTGTCAACACTTTCAAAATAAGCAGATGGGCCTCAGGAGCGACTCCCGCTATTCCACCATTTTCGCTGTAAGAGGCGGCAACAGTTCCTGCAACATGCGTACCATGCCCATTATTGTCGTCAAAGTTTGCCGGATCTCCATCAAAATCAACCGTAAAATTTTTCCCGCCAATGATTCGGTCCTGCAGGTCCGGATGATCCGGTTGGCAGCCTGTATCCAGGATAGCAACGATGTTCCCTTTTCCTCGCTCTGCTTCTTCCCATACATCGGGTGCCTGAATCATCCGGACGCCTTCCGGAATCTGCGGTGCCTGTTCTGTTATTTCTTCTACGCGATAAGGAATTAAATGCAGCTTCGCCATTTGTTTCACTCCTCATAATTTCCAATTATTTTCTTACTTCCTTCCTTAATTCGGCACCCATGCCCCGAAACCTTTATTGTTCCATTGAAAAAACCGATGCCTCAACCCCGGCACCGGTTTCCCTCTAATTATAGTTGTCTAAACCCGCCTGTATTGGCACGGACATTGACTTCAGAATACTTTTTAAGGTCTTGTTCTTTCGATAGCATCGTTCCAACCCACCCTCCGATAAATCCAAGCGGTACAGAAAGTAAGGCTGGATTGGTCAATGGGAAGAGGGGATCTCCTACGAAAATTGCCGCACCGGCTTCCGGACTCATAACGCTCGGGCTGAGAGATACCAGCACCAAAGCCGAAATCAATCCTGTCATAATAGCTGATACTGCTCCTGTTGTATTAAAACGTTTCCAGAAAATCGTGTAGACGATAACCGGCAAATTGGCACTGGCCGCAATACAGAATGCCAGCGACACTAGGAATGCCACGTTCAGGCTTTGGGCAAAAATCGCCAGAAGGATCGAGAATGCCGATACACCAAGAGAAGCATAGCGAGCTGCCAACATTTGCTGGCGTTCAGATGCCTCGCCTTTTTTGATGATTTGTCCGTAAATATCATGGGCAAATGCGGAAGCCCCTGTCAGAACCAGCCCCGCTACTACGGCAAGAATCGTTGCAAATGCGACTGCAGAAATGAACGACATCAACACATCGCCGCCTAATGCCTGAGCCAAAAGCGGTGCCGCCATGTTGCCAGCGGGATTTGTCGAGGTGATCAAATCAGATCCTACGAAAGCTGCTGCTCCAAACCCAAGGAAAATAGTCATGACATAGAAAATTCCAACAATCCATGTCGCCCACATAACCGAGCTCCGGGCTGTTTTTGCATCTTTGACTGTAAAGAAACGCATCAGAATATGCGGCAGACCTGCAGTACCCAAAACTAAAGCAAGCATCAGCGAGATCGTATCCAACGGAATCGTATATCTAACTCCCGGGCTTAAAAACGCTTCTCCATGAGGTGTAGCTGTCTTCATCTGTGTAAACATCTCCAGGATATTAAAGTTGAAGTTCTTTAATACAAGGAAAGACAAAATAACGGTACCAACCATCAACAACACAGCTTTGATAATCTGCACCCAACTTGTCGCGGTCATCCCGCCAAACAAAACATAGACAGTCATCATGATACCGACAAGCAGGACAGCCCATATGTAATCGATGCCGAACAGCAGTTGAATTAATGCTCCTGCCCCGACCAATTGTGCAATCATATAGAAGATAACGATGGTAATGGAGCTTAGTGCCGCTGCACCACGAACTTTCTTTGCATTAAAGCGTGCATTAATCATATCGGCAAGTGTGTATTTGCCCAAGTTGCGGAGGGGTTCAGCTACGATGAAAAGAACCACTAAATACGCTACCAGGTAGCCGATGGAGAATAGGAATCCATCAAAACCGAACAAAGCGATCGCTCCGGCAATACCCAGGAAAGAAGCTGCAGACAAATAATCTCCTGCAATAGCCAAACCATTTTGCCAGCCTGTCAAACCGCCTCCAGCCGTATAGAAATCGCTGGCGGAATTTGTGCGTTTCGCCGCAAAATAGGTTATGACAAGGGTAATTCCCACAATAAAAACAAATATGGCTATAACCGTAGCGTTCATCGATTTTCCTCCTCATCGTAATCAAATTCCTTTAGCGTGTCCTTAGCCATTTCATCGAACTTTTCCGCACGCTTCATGTATACGGTTACAAGAATCCACGTCATAGCGAATAAGGAGAAAGCAAAAACCCATACCCATGTGATGTCTCCTATAAAACTAGCATTCAACCAATCTGTATAGGAAATCACGATGTTGAATAAAAGATAAAGTCCTAAGAATAAAATCGTTGTCGGAATAAGAAAACTTTTTTTCTTGCGCATCAGCTCCCTGAAGCCTTCGGAGTTTTCAATTTTTTGGAAATCCGGAGTTCCATCCGCCAGCCTTTCATGGGTTACCTTTTCTCCAATCCTTTCATCATTGGCTTTATCCCCTGTAATCACTTTTGTCATGTCTTTCACCCCTTTTATTTTACTTTTCTGAATCTATAAACAATTAAAGCACTACCCATTTTCAGAGTCAATAATTATTTGTAAAAAATGTAAATATGTCATTTTCTCTTTGTGCTGCTCTTTTCAAGATAAGTTGTTTCAAATAGAGCAATGAGATCCTCAGCTATCTGCTGGAACTGAACAAAGGATATTATCGATTTTTACCGAATACATACAGAAGAGCTTAAAAACGAGGAGCCGATAAAATGGGAAAATGGATGATCTACGGTGCAAATGGCTACACGGGTGAATTGATTGCCAGAGAAGCTGTCAGCAGAGGCATGTCTCCCGTACTTGGAGGGCGCAATGCCCATAAAATCCGGCCATTAGCAGAAGAATTGTCACTGGAGTTTCAAGCTTTTCCGCTGGATGAACACGCCGCAGCACAGTTGGAAGATATCGATTTGGTGCTTCACTGTGCAGGCCCTTTTCATGTAACCAGCGAACCTATGATTCATGCCTGTCTGTCTGCAAAAACACATTATTTGGATATTACAGGAGAAATTTCTGTGTTCGAATACACGCATTCGCTGCATTCTCGGGCTGCAGAAAAAAATGTCATCCTGTGCTCAGGGGTTGGCTTTGATGTGGTACCGACAGATTGCACCGCATTAAAACTGAAAGAAGAAATGCCTGATGCCACGGAACTGGCGCTTGGTTTTGATTCGGATTCAGGCATATCACCTGGCACGTTCAAAACGATGATCCAAGGTCTGGGTTTAGGCAGCATGCACCGGAAAGATGGTGTTCTGAAAACTGTAACGCTCGGGACCCAGCGCCGGACCATCGATTTTGGGCGCGGTTCACGTTCCGCGATGGGAATCCCCTGGGGCGATGTTTCGACCGCGTTTTATACGACCGGCATTCCAAATATTTCTGCCTGGATACCGATGTCAAAATCAAAAATTTACAGTACACGTTTGCTTGGGGCAGCGGGTCCTTTGCTCGCGACAGATTGGTTTAAAGAAAAACTGCAAGGGCAAGTGGAAAAACGGATACAAGGTCCGGACAGCAGCGTTCGTGCAAATTCTCCTGCCTATATTTGGGGGCAAGCCAAAAACCAGCAAGGCATTATCAAAGTCGCACGCATTCGCACCGCCAATGTCTATGATTTAACGGTCTACGGTTCTCTGGAAATTGTCAGACGTCTTTTAATTGAAAGGATCGAAGGCGGATACTATACACCTGCGGGCCTTTTCGGTTCCAGTTTGGTAGAAAACCTGCCGGGCTCAGGCACTTTTGAAATCGATACTTTTTATCCGAGGCAATAGAGCTAGGCTGAGCGAAGCGCTGCAAACCATTGTTCTCCAACCAAAAAAGAAGACTAATCCCGGTTTCTGGGATTTGTCTTCTGCTTTAGCTATATAAGTTGAACGAAAGAAACCAACTTTTGCCCATCGCGCCGGTGCTGCGAGATGGTGTGAATTGAAAGCAGGCCGTTGTTTTCCGCTGTATTCAAAAAGATAGGGAGCAAATCAGCAGGTAGAAATCATTAGTTCAACTTATATAAGATCCTTTTTCATTAATTGCATCCGCCGGTTGAACAAAGTCGGATAAGACAGGAAGCCAAGCATGACACTGGTCACAGCGGCCGTTGTCAACAACAGGAACATAATGAGCAGCTGGAACTGAACCGCCTGGATCGGATCCGCCCCTGCAATGATCTGCCCGCTCATCATTCCCGGCAGCTGGACGAGCCCGACGGTTTTCTGGCTTTCAATGGTCGGAATCATACTGGCTTTGATCGAATTGATCAATTGCGTATGAATTGCCTGTTTCGGCGTTCCTCCAAGCGATAGGATCAACTCGGTTTCGTCCTGATGCGACTCAATTTCCGATGTAAATCGGTTCAGGAAAAGAATCGACAACACCATTGAATTTCCAATGACCATTCCACTGATTGGAATGATGTATTGGGCTGTTGCTGGTGTAATATTAAATCCTAACAGGATGCCTTGCGTTAATACTTCCACAGATATCAGGGTGACAGCCACCTTGGACGTGATGCCTTGGATTGCCGCTCCTTTTTTCTGTGCATTGTGCGTTGCCGCCACAATCATCAAAGCGACCATCAGGAAAATATAAACCAGGCTTTCCGAATCAAAAACAAACTTCAGTACATAGCCGACTGCCAATAATTGAACAATTGAACGCAAAGTAGCAACAATTGTATCCCTCTCCAGGCCAAGGTTCAGAGTTTTAGATAAAAGAAGAGGGATCACAACAAAAATCAGGGTGATGGACAACGTTAAATAGCTCATTGCGCTTCCCCCATAACAAACTGTCTGACTTTATCATTTGCCGGATCATTGAGCAGGCTGCTTTCACCTGTTTCAACCACTTCGCCATTCATCATTACCCATGTGAAATCACCAATCTCACGCGCCTGTTGGAGGTTGTGCGTAATCCAAATGATGGTAGTGCCGTATTTTTTATTGATTTTAACAATCAGTTCTTCAATTTCCTTCAAAGAAGTTCGGTCCAAGGAAGATGTAATCTCATCCAGCAGCAAAACAGCCGGTTTGTTGACAAGTGTTCGGGCAATCGAAACTTTTTGGCGCTGGCCGCCGGATAAGTCTTTGACTTTCCGGTCCAGCAGTTCTTCTTCAAGTCCAACATCGTGCAGCAATTCTTTTGCCTGAGCTTTGGACAGGGACTTTCCCTGCAGCTCCAGCGGCAGGCTTAAGTTTTTGTAGACAGTGCCGCCAACCATTGGAGCGCTTTGAAGTGCGATTCCGACTAACTGGCGAAGGTCAACCGGCTCGTAGTCCTCAATAGGCTTGTCTTTAATGTAAACTTCCCCTGATTGAGGTGATAACAATCCGTTGCATAATTTCAGTAAAGTTGTCTTGCCGGCTCCAGAGGGACCTACCAATGTTGTAATTTTCCCTTCTGGAAAAGAACCTGTAATGCCTGTTAATATGGGGGTTTCCCCATACGAAAAAGCCACATGATTAAAATGGACAGCCGGCCTATAATTTATAGACATAAAGCTCACTTCCTTTCGGCCAGAAAAACAGCACACTTTTTATAGTGTGCTGCCGGCATTGCTATTAATCTTCCAGTTTGCGATGTGCAAACTCATCATCCATTTTCAGGAAGTATTCGCCGCCTTCTTCAATGGCTCTTACTCTTGCGATGATGTCGCGGAATGATTTTTCTTCTTCCATCTGTTCTTCGATAAACCAATCAAGGAATGATAGCGTTGCATGCTCCTGCATCTCGTCAGCTAAGGTGACTAACGCATAAATATTGCTGGTAACGCTTTTCTCCTGCGATAATGAACTTTCCAGAACGTCCAGCGCACTGACGAAATGATTTTTCGGCTCAGTCAAAGCCTGCAGAACTGGCTTCTCATCCATTGTCACCAAATAATTGTAGAATTTCATCGCGTGAAAATGCTCTTCTCTTGATTGGATCAAATAGAAGTTCGCAAATCCATGATAGCCTTTTTTCGAAAAGTAGGCTGCCATAGCCGTATAAGCATGAGCTGCCTGTAATTCATTATTGAATTGGTCGTTTAATGCATTCGTTAATTTTTCTGATAACATCTTTATTCCTCCTCTTTCTTATTTAGAATTATTATAATGTAGTCAATATACCATAGCTCCAAATCAGAAGCAAGTTAAATGAGAATACGTAATTTTAAATGAGAATAAATATCAACAGAATTGCAAATAGACTTTATCTAAATGATAATAATTATTGTTTACAAACTATCCAAGCTAATAACTTACTTTTAGTAACAAGATGTAGTACGATATCATATAGACAGGGTACATATAGGGGGAAACCGAAATGACAGACATGAAACTAGATCCAAAGGTCTTTGCCATATTAAAAGAAAAAATTCAAATGATCGAGACTGCAGAAGGTGCTATTTACCTTGTCGGCCCGATTCGGCTGCCTGTTAGTTTATATGAAGAAACCTTCATATTCAACTGGTATTGCTGGTTAAGCCTCGACGAGGTCACTGAAGATTACGAGAGCATTATTGAAAAACTCAGTTCTGCAAACCTGGCAGAATACCAGCAATCGAGTGTCCTCGTTTATGGAGATTTCGAAAATGATGCAGATGCATTGATTCGCATGCATTCCATCTGCCACACTGGCGATATTTTTGGCAGCAAGCGCTGCGACTGCGGCTACCAATTAAAACAATCCATGAAACGGATTACAGACCATGGCACTGGTGCACTGTTTTATTTGGCCAACCATGAGGGGCGCGGCATCGGCCTCTTCAGCAAAGCAATGGCTTATGTTCTCCAAGAAAACGGCTATGACACTGTCGAAGCTAACGAACGTTTAGGATATGTGGATGATTCCAGAAATTATGGAGACGCTATCGCTGTTCTGCAGGCATTGCGCACCAAGCCGGTGATATTGATGACCAATAATCCAAAGAAAGTGGATGCCATTGAAAAAGCCGGTCTCCAAATTGCTTCGAGAACATCTCTATGGGGAGACGAATCCGAATACAACGCAAACTATCTCCAGACCAAGATCGACCGCTCAGGACACCTTAAGGATGGGGAGGATATTGTCCATGTCAAGCCATGAATTTTATATGGACCTTGCACTCAGCAATGCGAAAACCGTAAAGGGACAGACAGATCCAAACCCGCTCGTCGGTTCTGTTATCGTTAATAATAACCGGGTTGTCGGCATCGGCACCCACTTGAAAGCGGGAGAACCTCATGCAGAAATCCATGCTCTCCGTATGGCGGGTGACATGAGCCATGGCGCGACCATCTATGTAACGCTCGAACCGTGCTCCCATTTTGGACGGACCGGTCCTTGTGCACAGGCCATTATCGATGCAGGCATTAAACAAGTTGTTGTGGCTACGCTTGATCCAAATCCGATTGTTTCCGGAAATGGTGTTCGGATGCTGGAGGAAGCTGGCATTGAAGTGATTGTCGGAGTCCGTGAGCAGGAGTCGCGGGCAATGAACGAAGTTTTCAATAAATTCATTGTCGAAAAGACTCCCTTCGTGACCTTAAAAGCTGCTTCGACGCTTGACGGAAAAATTGCCACTCATTCCCTCGACAGCAAGTGGATTACTTCTGAAGAAGCACGATTGGATGTTCATCTTCTGCGTAGCCAGCACATGGCCATACTTGTAGGTGTCGGCACTGTTATCGCAGACGATCCGGAGTTGACGGCCCGCATTCCAAATGGCCGCAATCCGCTCCGCATTGTACTCGATTCCACGCTGCGCATTCCGCTGGAATCGAAACTTGTTACAGATAGATTAGTGGATACATGGATCTTTACGAGCCGCAATCACGACGCCGACAAGCGCAAGGACTTAGAGGAGCTGGGCCTTTCCATTTACGAAACCAGCAGTGAAAATCAGGTAGACGTGCTGGACGTTGTACGCCTGCTCGGTGAAAAAGGCGTTTCTTCACTCTTTATTGAAGGCGGCGGCACGATTAATGCAGCTTTTTTGGAAAATGGATTAATTGATAAAGTGGTATTTTACTTTGCGCCTAAAATCATCGGCGGCAAAATTGCACCGACTTTTATTGAAGGAACAGGCGTTGAATGGATGAAAGACGCCATCGATATACGAGATGGCGAATTCACCCCTATTGGCAAGGATTTTAAATTTACGGGATATCCCGAAAAGCGAGGCAGCAAATGAGATTTGGATTTGACGTAGACGATACACTGATCAATTTGCGTGAATACGCATTTCACTATTACCAGGAGCAATTGGGCAAACGTGTAGACATTGATATTTTCCATGCCTTAAACCGCGTCGAAATACACGAGGCATTTGAACTCAGCGATGAAGAAGGCAAGAACATGTGGAACCGCTCTTTGGACTTTTTGTATTTCACCGATTGCCCCATCTACCCCGGGGCACTGGAATTGCTAAAACAGCTCGAGTCTGGCGGCCATGAGATTTTCTATATAACCTCACGTCCTCCTGAGCATACGGAAAATACATTCAACTGGCTCATCGAACAAGGATTCCCCGTAGAGCGGGAGAACTTTTTCTGTGGCATGAAAGATGCGGAGAAAGTTGGGATCATCAAAAATCTCGAGTTGGATTATTATTTCGATGACAAGCCAGCTGTTTTGGATACCTTAACAAATGAGCCGGTGAGAGTAGTCGTCAAAGACCAATCTTATAACCGCCATCTTGATTTGCCGCGTGTGAAAAATTGGGACCAATTAGGCGATATGATGAATAGCGGCAGGAAGTGAAGCAGCTTTATTAGCCTTTGTAGCTTGGATTTGTGTTTGGAACACTTCAGATTTGAATTTCTCTCCGAAGTTGAATGCTATTGCAGTTTCAAAGCACTTCAAAAACCCCCTGATTCCAATTTTTGGAATCAGGGGGTTTTATGCATTTCCAACAATCGCTTCATGGAATGTGATTTTTCTATACGCCTGAGTAGGCCAAAAATCCACCGTCTACCGGGACTGTGATTCCTGTAACAAAGCCAGAATAATTCTCGTCGATGAGCCATAGCATTGTGCCGACTAAATCTTCTGGTTTGCCAAAACGTTTCATCGGTGTGCTGGCCATAATTTTCCCGGAACGGGGAGTCAACGAACCGTCTGCATGAGTCAACAGGTCCTTGTTTTGCGCGGTCAGGAAAAATCCAGGTGCAATCGCATTAACACGTAAATTTTCCTCTGCAAAATGAACAGCCATCCACATTGTGAAATTATTGATGGCCGCCTTAGCCGCGCTATACGCCGGCACTTTGGTCATGGGGGAATAGGCACTCATAGAAGAGATATTTAAAATAACCGGCGCGTCCTGTTTTAATAATTCTTTGCCAAATACTTGGCTGGCTAAGAACGAACCAGTGAAGTTGCTGGCGAAGACACGCGAGAATCCGTCTTCCTCCAATTCAAAAAAGGATTTTCCAGCTGCTCCCTCTTCATGTATTTCAATATCGGTAATAGCGTCAGGATGATTGCCTCCTGCACCATTAATAAGAATATCAATTCGGCCGAATGCTTCGACAATCTGCTCTTTAGCCTTTTCCAAAGATGCCCGGTCTAAGACATCAGCGGCTACAGCAATGGCCGTCCCCCCTGCTGCAATAATTTCATCCGCCACGCCCTGTCCTTTTTGGGCTGTCCGGTTCAAGATTGCAACATTTACTTTTTGAGCCGCCAGGTGGCGCGCCATTTCCGAACAAAGAACGCCGCTTCCGCCGGTAATGACGGCTGTCCGTCCTGCGATAGTTTCATGAGTTGAAAACATGGTATCCCCCTTTATTTTGTTTGATGTGCATCCCATAATCCTAAAAGATACATGATTCCAAGCGCTCGGTCGTACAAGCCATAGCCTGGTCTGCACTGTTCATTCCAGATATGGCGGCCATGATCCGGACGGGCATACCCTGTATAGTTCTGGTTCGACAATTCACGGACTACGCCATTCAAATCGATAGAACCGTCTTGTGTATAATGGGACGTTTCGATAAAATCACCATTGTCGAAAATCTTCACATTGCGCAAATGGGCAAAAGGTGAGTGTTTGGCATATTTTGATGCCAGGTCCACCATGTTATTCTGCGGATTGGCACCCATAGATCCTGTGCAGAACGTAATGCCGTTGGATGGGGAATCCGATATGGAAATGAGCCGTTCCCAGCTTTTTTCGCCTGTCATGATGCGCGGCAAGCCAAAGATAGACCACGGTGGATCGTCCGGATGGATGGCCATTTGAATGCCGCTCGCTTCTGCTGTTGGTAAAATTGCTTCCAGGAAATAGGTGAGGTTCTGCCATAACTGTTCTTCATCCATGCCTTCATATGCTTCAAAAAGTTCTTGAATCCGCGCCATTTTTTCCGGTTCCCATCCAGGGAGCGTTAAATCTGAAGCTGAAGAAACTGTTTCTATCAGTTCTGCCGGCTCTAAAGATTCAATTTTTTCCTTTTCAAAGAATAGGGCAGTTGAACCATCTGGCAGTGGATGATAAAGAGACGTACGCGTCCAGTCGAATATCGGCATGAAATTATAGCAAATCACTTTGACCCCTGCTTCGCCCAGGTTGCGGATTGTCTCTTTATAGTTTTCAATATATTGATCGCGCTCTTCGTTGCCAAGCTTGATGGATTCATGGACATTTACGCTTTCCACCACATCAGCATGAAACCCGAAAGATTTAATATAATCGATTTCAGAACCAATTTCTTCCTTTGTCCAAACTTCTCCAGCCGGCTTCTGATGAAGGGCCCAAACAATCCCTTTGGTTCCCGGAATCTGTTTAATTTGTTCTAGCTGCACGCTATCATTGCCGCGGCCATACCAGCGAAATGTAATATTCATGAGAATCCCCCCTTTTTAAGCTAACTCTTTAAGATACTCTTTAACCAATTGGGTAACGCCCTGTTCTCCGGCTGAACGGTAAGCTTTTGTCAAATCGCTGCCGATGCCGACTGCTACAGCTCCGGCTTCCAGCCACGCGTTCATGTTTTTGATATTGATGCCGCCAGTAGGCATAATACGCACTTTCGGCAGAGGACCGTTAACCGAACCAACAAAGGAAGGTTCAAATCCATTGGCAGGGAATAGCTTCAAGATATCACAGCCCCATTCTGTCGCCTCGACCATTTCCTTGATCGTCATGCAGCCCGGCAAATAAGGCACATTATAGCGATTGCACACTTTTGCAATATCCGGATTAAAGTTTGGGCTGACTACAAATTCAGCACCGTGCAGCAAGGCGTGGCGGGCAGTCTCTGCATCCAGGACTGTTCCCGCGCCAATCAACGCCTGGGAACCTGCCAGTTTCTCAAATACTTTTGAAACACCCGGTGTTGTATAGGTCAATTCAATCGCCTTTAAACCGCCATTCACAGCAGCTTCTGCGACAGCTATTGCTTCATCTGCATCTTTTCCGCGTATTACGGCTACGATTTTGGCATCTAGAATCTGTTGATATATTTCCATTTTAGGAATCATCTGCATCTCTCCTCATTCAAAGACAATCAAAGCTTTTCTTACTTTGTCCGGATTATTTTCAACAAAAGCAAATGCTTCTTTCACCTGATCCAACGAAAATTTATGGGTAATCAACCCACCTGATTTCAATTCTCCGCTGTTTAAAAGACCCACCACTTTTCCAAACTGATTGGTTTGCAGTCTTGAGCCCACGATGGTGATTTCTTTTTTCGTAATCGGCAATTGCGGAATCGCAGATGGCCGTTCATCAAATCCAAGAATGACCACGCTGCCTGCCGGCGACACCACATCGATGCTCAACTCTACAGTAGATGGAAGGCAGACCGCATCAATCACGACATTAGCACCTTCGTTCGACGTAAGCTCGAATATGCGCTCTTTTACAGACTCATTGCCTGCATTGATTACTTCGTCAGCGCCGCTGGCTTTTGCAAAAGCCAGCCGTTCTTCATTTAAATCCGTCATATAAACAGTTGCTCCAGCGACTTTGGCCAATTTCAAAATACAGATGCCAATAGGGCCACAGCCTTGAATCAAAACTGTATCGCCTTTTTCAACATTTCCCCGCCAGACAGCCTGCGCTCCTATTGTATAGGGCTCTGCCAGGACGACTTCATCCCAATCCAGTTCTTTATCCACAGCGTGAAGCTGCTTTTCCGGCAATACAATAAACTCTCGCATGCCCCCATCTTCATGAACACCGAAAACTGATAGTTTTTCACAGACATTTGGACGGCCTTTTCTGCAGGCATAGCACTTACCGCAGTAATTTATGGGTTCTACGACTACGTGGTCACCGGTTTTCAGGTGTTCAACAGAGCTCCCAACCTTTACCACTTCGCCAGCAACCTCGTGTCCAACAACACGAGGGTACGTAGCCAGCGGATTTGTGCCATGGTAAATATGCATATCTGAGCCACAAATTCCTACACGCTTCACTTTGACCAACACGTCATCACCATGTTTAATATTCGGAGCTTCCTGTTCGATAATTTGCAGTTCGTGTGCTTTTGGAACTTGTACTGCTTTCATCATATAACCACCCTATTCAAATAGACTTGGCAAGAATAATGTAACTTGGGGAACAAATGCGACAAGCATAAGTACCACTAAACTGACTCCTATAAATGGCACTAATTCTCTTGCTGTTTTTCCAATGGATACTTTCCCTATCTGGGAGGCAACAAAGAGACAAACTCCTACAGGCGGAGTTACTAATCCAATTACTAAATTCAAAACCATCATGACGCCGAATTGAATTGGATCCATTCCGACTGTCAATGCAACTGGCAACAGAACAGGGAACAGGATGACCAGTGCCGCAATAGTTTCCATAAACGTCCCTACAAAAAGCAAGAGCAAGTTGATTAACAAAATAACGATGATGGTATTAGTCGAAATCCCAAGAATTGATTCTGCGACAAGTTGTGGAATTTGTTCACGCACCATAATCCAGCCAAACAGGTTGGCGAAACCGACTAGCAGCATGATAGAAGCCGTAGCAGTCATTGAAGACAACATGATTTCCGGTATTTTTTTCACCGGCAATTCTTTATAGACGAAAATACCGATAACAAAAGCATAAAGAACAGCAATAATAGAAGCTTCTGTCGGTGTGAAGAAACCACCTAAAATTCCGTATAGAATGATAAACGTCATCAGCAAGGCCCAGAAAGCGCCCGTGAAGCTCTTCCAGATTGCCTTTAGAGGCTGGCGGTCACCTTTTGGATAATTCCGTTTGACCGAAATAATATACGTTGGAATCATTAATCCAAGTCCCAGAAGAATGCCTGGAAGTGCACCGGCTAAAAACAGATCCCCAATCGATAGCGAGGCCAGCGTTCCAACAATAATCATTGGCAGCGAAGGTGGAATAATCGGCCCCACCGTAGAAGAAGACGCGGTTACAGCAGCTGAAAATCCTGCGCCGTAGCCTTCTTTTTTCATGGCAGGTATTAAAATAGAGCCAATGCTTGCTGTATCAGCAAGCGCAGTTCCCGAAATTCCGGCAAAACCCATTGAAGCCCCAACGTTGGCAAGGCCCAGTCCACCGCGGATATGGCCGAAAAGATCGTTGGCAAATTGAATGATTCGTCCCGTAATCCCACCTGCGTTCATTAAATTACCCGCCAGGATAAATCCTGGAATACACAAAAGAACAAAGGAGTTTAATCCTCCGAACATCCGTTGAGGAATAATATTTAGTGGAATGCCAGCTAACATAAGGTAGATAAAGGAAGCTAGCCCTAAACTGAAAGCAACCGGTACTCCCAGGAATATCAATGCGATAAAGGATACAAAGAGAAGAGTAGCCATCAGTAATCGTCACCTCCAAAATTCTGACTGTAGTCCTGTTTGTTTTTGATAAGGTCGATAATTTTTAAAACTGCATAAAATACCAGAAATACAGCCATGATCAACAAAGAGGCATGGATAACTGACATTTGGAAAGGCATCGTTGCCGATCTTTGGTTATCGCCTAACAGAGTGAAATTATATCCTTCAATGACCATAACCAGGCTCAACACGATAATGGCCAGATAAATGATCACTTCATAATACCTTCGAAAGTTATCGGACATCCGATTAAGTATCATATCCACATTGATAAATTCATTGCGCATCAAAGCTAATGGAGCCCCAAAGCTGATGCCGTATAAGAAAAGATAGCGCGTCAATTCTTCGGTCCAAATAAAAGAAAATGGAGCAAAACGTGAAATGATCTGAACGGTGACAATAATGATAACACCGGCAAAGCTGAGGACTGTCAAAAAAGCGAGTGTGCTGTCAATCAATTTTCGGAACTTCGACATCCGAATTCATTCCCTTCCTAATGGAAAGGCACATTTGACCATGACAGCCAAATATGCCCTACTCACATATTATTCAACTGCAAGGATCTGTTCGTACAATTCCAATTGTTCCGGTGATAAAGAAGCTTCAACAGCCGGTGTCATCGCGTCGCGGAAAGCATCTTGGTCAACATCTACGAATTCCATGCCCTCGTCCATCAAGTCTTGCTCAATTGTAGAAATTTCACTCTCATAAAGCTCATCTCCAAGAATCTGTGCTTCTGCAGCAGCGTCTTGAACTACTTGTTTCAAGTCATCTGAAAGTGCATTGTACTGCTCATTTCCAACTAGGATGTAAATCCATGAATAAACGTGCTCTGTACGGTTGACGTAGTCCTGAACTTCAGCCAACCCACCGCTTTGGATCAAATCGACTGGGTTTTCCTGGCCATCGATTACGCCTTGCTGCAAGCCAGTGAATACTTCATTGAAATCCATTACTTGCGGAGAAGCGCCGGCAGCCTGCCAAACATCCAGGAATAATGGAACGTTAGGTACACGCATACCGAATCCACTCAAGTCATCCGGAGACGTGATCGGCTCGTTAGATGTCAAGTTCCGCGGAGCGCGCGTATGGTAGTAAAGAGCCGTCAAGCCCGCTTCGTCGCTGACTTCTTGTTTGATCTGTTCACCGATTTCTCCTTCAACTACCGACTTTACATGATCCAGATCACGGAAAGCATATGGCACTGCCATTAAGGCAGCATTAGGAGCCCAGTTTTGTAAAGTTTCCCCTGAAATAACCATGTCAGCTGTTCCTGCCTGAATCGAGTTGATCGTATCTGTTTCGCCGCCAAGTGAGTTATTGGGATAGATGGTGATTTCCATTTGGCCATCTGAATTTGTTTCAACCAGTTCTTTGAACTCCAAAGCTGTTTGGTGCCAGATGTGATTTTCATCGGCTAAATGCCCAAAGCGCCACTCAATTGTTTCGCCTGACTCTGAACCGCCTTCTTCCGATCCTTCTTCATTAGAACCACAAGCTCCCAATACCAATACGGATGCAAAAATACCTGTTAACCATTTCTTTTTCATGTTCAATTCTCCCCTTTGTTTTTTATTGTTTTTTCAAATACTCATAAGTAGTTGCGGCAATCTGAACTCCATCTTTTCGACTGCGCTCTTCATTTTTCTGTTCGATTTCTCCAGGGACCAGAACACGATCGAATCCTTCAGCTGCTGGTACTTCCCGAATTTCCTTGATCATATTATCCATCTGCTCCAGAAATCCTTCGGTATCTGTGAAGAAGGAAGGATTGATGGCGCAGAAATAATGGCCTAACTTTCTTTTCTTGTCTAAATCCCCATACATTGAATTGATGTGAGGACCGAATGCCATACCTGCAAGCAGACCGGAGAAAATATCCACAATCATCGATAATCCAGAACCTTTCGGACCGCCAAATGGCATTAAGGAAACGACTTTTGCAGGATCTGTTACGGCTGCACCCGCTTCATCGACACCCCATCCTTCTGGTATATTCTTCCCTTCCTCTTTATGCTGCAATATCTTCCCCAGCGCAACGTTCGAAGTGGCCATATCCAGAATAAACGGCTTTTCAGATTTGGCAGGAACTCCATATGCGATCGGATTTGTACCTAGGAAGGATTTTTTCCCTCCAAACGGAACAACAATTTTATCGGTATGCGTCATGGCAATGCCGATCAATTTCTGTTCTGCTGCTTCTTGAACAAAGTAGCTGAGCGCCCCGCAATGACTGCTGTTCATAACGGTCACCATGCCTACGCCATTACTCTTCGCCATCTCGATTGCGTGTTTCATTGCGGTATCGGCTATGACATGCCCGAAGCCATCATCTCCATCAACTACTCCCGTTACCGGACCGGTTTGGTTGAATGAGATATCAGGTGCTGGGTTGATGCCTCCTGCTGTGAGCCGCTTCATGTAATGCTCTGTACGAAGTGCCCCGTGTGAATTCACACCGCGCAAATCTGCATGAACAAGAATTTCCGCAATTTTAGCGGCGTGCTCTTCACTGACTGATACACTCGCCAGCTTTTTTTCGATTAATTTTTGGATTTCTGTAAACGGTACAGTTACGGTTGCCATTGCACTCCCCCTATTTCAAGTTAGCATGTGGATCTTTTAAGCATCCATGTAAATTTGGACTTCTGCTTTTACTGCTTCAGCGCCAGCATCTGAAGCGCTTGCAACTGACTGGCCTACTATCGTTCAACTGCTTTTTTATCACCGATAAAGTTTTCCACTTCTTCTAAATAAGGCAGCCCCTCATTATCTCCCGTGACTGTAGTGACGAGTGCACCGACTCCGTTTGCAAAGCGCAATAAAGATTCTTCGTCAAAGTGATTTAGGATTCCATAAATATAACCTGCATCAAAACCATCACCTGCACCGACAGTGTCGACCGGCGTTACTGAAAATCCAGAGCTTTCAATCCAACGGCCTTTTCTGTAGAGCTTCGATCCTTTTTCTCCATCTTTGATCACAAAATCCTTTATTTCGAAACGGGCCGTATATTCCACCAGTTCCTCCAAAGTTTCTTTTCCTGATATCATCTGAATTTCGTCTAATCCCGTCAACAGAATATCAACTTCCGGAAAAACCTTTTCATATGCTTCTCGTGCGTCCTCGATGCTCCATAATTTCAACCGAATATTAGGGTCGAAAGAAATAGTGATTCCTTTTTGTTTTGCTATGGTCAGGATTTTTTGAACAATTGCCATATTCGGTTCTCCAAGAGCTAGGTAAACACCTGTTAAGTGGACAACCTGGATGCCATCAAACAAATCTTCCGTAATGTCTTCTTCTGAAAGCGATGAAATAGGAGAAGGATTTCGATAATAGTATGTTTTCCCAGAACCATTTGCATGAATTTCTTTAAAATTCAACGATGTGGGGACACCTTCGACAAAGTCGACTGACGATACATCAATGCCTTCGCCGCGGGCAAAGTTATAAATTACTTGGCCGAATTCATCCTTGCCTAGCCTGCTGATCCATTTGCTGCCTAGGCCTAACCGTGCACAGCCTATAGCAAAATTCATTTCAGCACCGCCGATTTTTCGCTCAAACTGTGTTACATACTTTAACGGGCCAGTCGTGGATGGGTTCATGGTAATCATGGCATCTCCAATTGTTAATACGCCAAACTCTTTAAGCAAACTCTCACCTCCCTTAATTTATATGGATTCCCGCTCAACCAAAATCGGGCGATATCGACGCTCCTCATACTCTTCTTCAAAGTTTTTACTGGAAATCAGTTGAAGTAAAGTATCTGCTGCATTTTGCCCAATTTCGAAAGTGGGCTGTTTGATGACCGAAATCGGTGTTGTAGCCATTTCAAGAAACGGTGAGTCATCAATCGCAATCACGCCGATATTCTCTGGAATCACTAGTTTGTTTTTTTTGATAAACCTCAGCAACTCGATTAAAGCCAAATCATTTGTGGCAAAAAACGCTTCAGGCCGATTGCCGGAATCCCATAAACGTTGAAGCCTGCTGCCGATCTCCTCACGCTGCTCAGCAACAATCCAATCTTCCTCAATCGCCAGCCCATGTGATGCCAGCGCTTTTTTATATCCCATGATGCGTTCAATGCGGGGCGTCACCTTTTGAACGATGGAAGTGGAGACTAAGCCGATCTTTGTCCGCCCTTTTTTCGCTAATTGATCTACCGCAATCTGTGAAGCGCTTTCATTGTCGAGCAAAAGAGTGGGGAAAATCGGTTCGTTGATTACCCGGTCTACAAAAACGATTGGAAACTCTGCAGTTTTCAGTTGTTTATAATAATCGTTGTTGCCATTCGTTGGAAAAATAATCAATCCATCAACTTGCTTCGCAACCAGCATATCGATATAAGAACGCTCTTTTTCAGGTTGATCATCTGCATTGCAGACAAACAAGTGGAAACCATTTCTTTCACATTCGTCCTCGATGGCGCGAATAATTTCAGTAGAAAACGTGTGCAAAATATTTGCTACAATAACACCAATTGTTCCGGTTTTTTTCTGTTTCAGGCTTTTGGCTACGTGATTTGGAATATAGCCTAATTCCTTGATGGCTGCTTCAACTCTATGCTTTGTTGACACACCCATAAACTCAAAACGACTGTTTATATACTGGGAAACGGTGCTTTTGGAAACTCCCGCTTTTAATGCTACGTCTTGCATTGTTATTTTTTTCATTTTCTCCCCTTCTCACTAAACCGGTTTAGTAAGTCATTTTAGGAAAGTATAATTCAATTTTTTTTAAAAATCAAGTGGTTTTATCAGAAAATTTCGTTTAACCAAAAAATATTACTAAAGTCTCGTTTGGACTAAATAGAGCAAATAATAACTGTTTTATAGACTAAAATAAAAAAAGGGCAGGAGATTTTCCCTGCCCTTCCACTATTCAACTTTATCTTCCTCGCTCAATTGGCATTGCCCAAAAGCGTCATCCAAAGTATCGTATCTGCCTAATCGATGAACTTTTCCATTTCTGATATCCATAAAAGTATAAATCGTAACATGGCCATTCTGATTTTCCCATGTAGCTTTTTGAACACACACTACTTCGTTGCCTTTGGCGTAATAGTCCTGTGTTTCCATCTTGATGCCTGATTCTTTGATCCACTGCTGGAGAATATCATGACCTTCAGCTATACCTCTCGGACCAATCAATTCAATATGCGGATCTGAAACTTTCAGCACGCCTTTGATGTCCCGCTCGTTTACTCCAGTGGTCCACTGTTCTGCAACTCTGATATTGTTCTCCATTTCCTTTTCTCCCTTCTTCGAGAAATAGTTCTGCTCTTCCCGCGGTTCAATAAGGTTGAAAAAAGAAGACAGGAAAAACCCGCCTTCTTTAATAATTCTCGTTTTTCAACTTTTTAAACGTTGCCACGAAATTATCTGGATCTGTATGGATTTTATAGGTCAACACGCCGCGATGAGTATGGAGGTACAGCAAACTGGCGTCAGAAGAAAATGATTTATAGGAAATATCCCATACATTCGCTACATGAAATTTAGCCGCCGAAGTTACTAATTCATCCTTGTACAATTGAATATTGCATTCCGTTTCGACGATTTTCATTTCGCCAGCCTCAATGGAACGCTCCGTGTCGATGTAAGTGATAGACGACAATAAATTTAGTTGGTCCAAATCGGCATTCCTCCTACAAATCCTTTTCTATATGGGTTGAACTAAAGAAACCAAACTTTTATCCATCGCTTTGGGCAGAGCTCCTGCTAAGAGATGGAGTGGAATCAAAGCACACCTAAGTTTTTCGCTGTATCCATCAAAGATATGGAGCTTATTTGCGGAATATCAGCAAGTCAAAATCATTACTTCAACATATATAGAAGTCTATCGCAGAGAGAGGGTTTTTAGCAAAATATACGACCATCTGGCACTTGCCTATTTAACCCTTTAGGGAATAGACCTGCTGCTCAGGGAGATGTTAAACTATTCTTACAATACCTCATCACGGTAGGAGGACTGTTATGGAAACCTGGTTTGCGGCGACATCCACCCATTCTTTTAACCCTTTTTCGTGGAACCACCTGTTTATATTAGCGATCGCTGCTATCGGAATTATTCTTCTTATTTCCGTGAAAGAACGATTAAAGGAGGAAAAAAAGCTGTTCCGCTCATTGCGCTGGCCACTTCTTGCAATTCTGATCATTTCAGAATTCTCCTATCATTATTGGGCGATTACAAATGAGGTTTGGCATTTTAGCGGACGTATGCCGCTGCACCTGTGCGGAATAGCTTCTCTTACAGCTATGATCGGCCTGTTGACTATGCGGCCCTTATGGATTCAACTCTCTTTTTTTATCGGCATAGTACCTGCTTTTTTGGCTTTGATCACGCCGGATCTTCCATATGACTATCAGCATTTCCGTTTCTGGAAATTCTTTGTTCATCATGTCGCCATTCCCTGGTCTTGCTTATTTTTGGCATTATGCCGCCCGAATGCCATTACCTTACGTTCGGTCTTTTCCACCTACGCGTTGGTGTTAGCTTATGCAGCGCTGATCGGTTTCTGGATCAATCCTTTGACTGAATCCAACTTCCTATATTTAATGCAGCGTCCAAAGACCACTTCTCCGCTCGACTTCTTTGGAGAAGGTTTATGGTATTACATCAACTTGTGTCTGGCTGCTTTTCTGCTGTTTTTTGTCCAATATTTGGTGTTTCGAAAATTCATAAAAACTTCTTGATCCTGTTAATCCATTTCGAAGTATTCATTAACTAGATCCCCATTGACGCCAATTGCTACAGCACTTCCTTCACCAGCTGCAATAACCAGCTGGGAAGGAACGATCAATGAAGCATCGCCTGCCGCATACACGTTCCAGACATTTGTCCGCCCATAATCATCCGTCAAAATGCCTCCATGTGTGTTGATCTTACAGCCGAGTTCCTTGGCGAAGGGAGCAGCATGGCTCCATATAGGTGTAACAAAACCGCCAACACGATCAATTAAAGTCCCATCTTCAAGTCTAACGCTGCGTAATTGTCCATTGTCGCCTTCGAGGCCGCCTATTACATCTTCCACCACCTTGATGCCCTTTCGAAGCAGCTTTTGCTTATCCTTTTCTTCCAATCGTCCTTCTCCATTTGTAAAAACGATTAAGTCACGGCTCCACGTATAGATTTTTTTCGCCAATTCAAATACCTGCTTATCAGCAATGACTGCCAGCGGTTGATCGCGCAACTCCCAGCCGTCGCAATATGGGCAGCTGAATAAACTGGTGCCATAAAATTTTTCAATACCTGGGATGTTCGGCAGTTGTTCTTTTAGCCCAGCCGCGATAATGATTTTTATGCTGTGAAAAACATCTCCGCTCTCTGTAGCCAATTCATAGTGCGCTTCAGAAATGCGTTTCACACTGATGATGCGCTGCTTTTTCATGTCCACACAATCGTATTTGGCAATTTCCTCGCGGCCCAGGCGTTTGAGTTCTTCCGGTTCGATGCCATCCCGCGTTATAAAGCCATGCGATTTTCTTGTCACTAAATTGCGTCCGTTGTCGTCGTCAAAAAGCACAGTCTTTCTTCTTGATCTCCCCAATACCAACGCAGCATTCAGTCCCGCAGGCCCACCTCCTATTATCGCGCAATCATAAATCATATCACTCATCCTTTATTGTCGTTTCCTTCGAAATTTCCCGTTTCTCTCCCATACTAAACAAACGCTTCGGTTGTCTTTGATTTACGCAAAAAAAAAAGCTCCCTTTTCAGGAGCCTTTGTTGCTAAACTTGTTTAACCAATAACCCAGTTAAGGCATCAATAAAAAATTGATTTTCTTCTGGCGTTCCGACAGAAACCCGCACATACTCAGGCAAACCCCAAATTTTCCCGTATCGGACAATGACGCCTTTTGCCATCAACTCTTTGTACAGTTTTTCTCCATCTTCACCTATTCGAACCAATACAAAGTTCGCCATGCTTTCGATATATGTCAATCCCAGTTCATCGAAAGCTTTGTATAATTGTTCCCGGCCGGCTTTGTTGGCATTTTGGGAAGTCATTACATGCTCAGTGTCTTCAATTGCTGCTGTTGCTGCAATTTGCGCTAATGTATTGACGTTAAATGGTTCTTTCACCTTTAAAATCGACTGTATGATTGATTCAGAGGCAATTCCGAATCCAACCCGCACTCCGGCAATGCCGTAAATCTTCGAGAACGTTTGCAGCGTCAGGACCGGATATCCAGCATTGATGTACTCGATGCCGTTTGTGTAATCTGCAGCGTCTGCAAAGTGATTATAGGCAGCATCGATCACCACCAATACGTTATCAATTGCTTCCACCAGTTTATCCAGATCTGTTTTGGACATGTATGTGCCTGTTGGATTGTTCGGTGAACAAACGTAAATAATTTTAGTTTTCTCTGTAACAGCGGCAATCATTGCATCCACATTAAACTCGAAGCCTTCCGCAAATTTTACCGGAACAACTTTAGCGCCCATAATATGGGCGCCAAAATCATATTCGCTGAACGACGGAGACGGCACAATCACTTCGTCCCCTTCTTCAAGGAACGCTTCAGAAATCAGCGTAATCAATTCGTCTGCCCCATTGGTCGGAATAACTTGCTTCGGATTGACATGAAACTCGTTGGCAATCGCTTTTTTCAATGCGCTGGCATCTGCATCAGGATAACGGTTCAATTCTGCCAAGCCATTCTGGATGGCTGCTACCGCTTTTGGAGATGGGCCATGTGGATTTTCATTGGAGGCCAATTTAATGACGCGTTCCAATCCCAATTCTTTCTGCACTTCCCAGATCGGCTTTCCTGGCGAGTAAGGCTGGATTTTTTCTAAAGTTTTGCGTGCTTTAATATTATTTGAACTGGTCATTGAAATTCCTCCAAAAGATGTAAGTGATGGATCATTATTTATATTCTTATAATCATATCAGCCTCGGCGGGCAAATCAACTGAAAAAACCGCGAAGTATGGCAAGCTTCTTCTAATTCGGCCAAAGCGATGGGTGGATACATGAGTTTTAAACTTGGGCAGGAAAAGAATCATCTCCAAACTAAGCGTTTTTCAAGACTTTTCCCCTCTCCCCCCTTATTATACAGAATTGCGGCATTATTTGAACACACTTATCCAACTATTTGTGCGGGATAATGAAATATGGTTTACTGTTAAACAGACTAAGATATAGAGGAGTTTGGCCATGATCAAGAAAATGAAATTCGCATTTGCCCCTTTTCTGCTATTGCTGACACTGGGCGCATGTTCTGGTAATGAGGAGCCCGCTCCTGCAGAAACTTCAGAAGAAGCAACAGCCGAGACAGCCCCTGCAGAATCATCACTTGAATTGCCGGCCCAGGAAGATGTCGTGGTCATTGTGGACGGGGAAGAAATTTTAGGCAATGTCTACAATAGTGTAGCACGCCAGCTGGAAACGACATTGGCATCCCAAGGACACTCCACATCAGACGGCACTGGTGAGATGGTAAAGGAACAAGCACTGTCTGTACTGGTGGGCAATAAAGTGATTTTGAATGACGCAGAGGAAAAAGGCTATCAAGCTGACGAAGAGACTGTTAAAGAACGCCTCGAAGATTTGAAAGGGCAATTTGAATCGGAAGAAGCTATGAACGAAGCGTTGGAGCAAACCGGTTTTACACTGGACGATATGGAAATGCAGCTCCGTGAACAACTAGTATATGAAAAATATGTTGCAGAAGAAATCAAACCAGCTGAGGTAACAAGCGAAGAAGTACAGGAAGCTTACGATGGTTTTGTTGAGACTTCTGAGGAAGAAGTTCCTGCCTTGGAAGAAATGGAACCGAACCTCCGGCAGTCTCTTGAGCAGGAAAAAACACAAAATGCAGTATTCACACGCATCGAAGAGTTGAAAGAATCTGCTGAAGTGGAAGTCAAGATATAAATAAAAGCATCCTGCTCAAAATTGAGCAGGATGCTTTTTGGAATTAGGCCAGTTTTTCTGAACAGTAGGCAAGAATTTCTTCTTCTTCCTCGTCTTCGAGTCCGAATTCAAGCGCGCCTCTTGTTTGTTTGTCAATAAAGTTGTAATGCGCTATACGGGCACCGGTTTCTTCTGCAGCTATAATGACGCGCAGTTCCAGTCCGCCCTCGGTATATAATTCATCATCTTCATCAACTTCGACATTCAACAAAAACTCGTAGCGATCACCTACCATGATGCCTGTAGGGTCGTTGATTTTGTGGAATACATAATCTGTAATTTGCATTGTAACACCTCCGTTCTTCTATTCTAGCGTGTCCGCGCCTTTTTGGACAGTTGCATGGCAAAATAAAACGTTTAATGCGATATCAAAAGGGAACATATATGGGGTGAAGACAATTAAAGGAGTGGAATCGAATGAACGTATTAGTTATTGGAGCAAACGGTCAAGTCGGCCGCAACGTTGTCAAAGAATTAGCCGAATCAAACCACAAAGCTACTGCCATGGTCCGCAAAGAAGATCAGGTAGATAAAATGAAAGAACTTGGAGCTTCCAAAGTAGTACTTGCGGATCTCGAGGAGGATTTCAGCGAGGCATTTAATGGCGTCGACGCTGTCATTTTTGCAGCAGGTTCCGGCCCTTCAACAGGAGCTGACAAAACCCTCACCATCGATTTATGGAGCTCTGTCAAAGCAGCCCAGTATGCAAAGGATAAAGGCGTGAAACGTTTTGTACAATTAGGTTCCGTGGGATCAAATGATCCGGATGCCGGCGGCGAGGCAATGAAGCCTTATCTCGTAGCCAAACGGACGGCGGATGACTTGCTGCAGGCAACCGATTTGGATTACACGATCGTTCGCCCTGGAGCACTTTCAGACGAAGACAAGTCCGGGAAGATTGAAGTGTCTCTCAAAGGGTTTTCTTCTTTAGAAGGAAGATCTATCCCAAGAGCGGATGTTGCACACGCCCTAGTCGAAGTGCTTGACCGCAGCAATACTTACAACAAAGTGTTTGAAGTACTGCAAGGCGAGCAGCCAGCCAGTGAACAATTAGATTCTTTATAGAACAAAGCCGAATAGCAAGTAAAAAAGAGCGGATGGATTTCTGCTCTTTTTTGTGTTAAAATAGGCATTACGATAACTAGAGGACGTGATAAGCATGATTAATATTCAACCACCAAAAGCGGATGTGACGATTACACAGCGCAAACAGGAAATTACAGGTGACGAAGCTGTCATCAAACCATTATTCGGCTTTATCGATCTGCACGATATTCCACGCGATAAAGGCGGCATCATCCAATTTTTCAACCACAGCGGAGAGCTGTTGTTTGTCGGAAAAGCCCGCAAACTTCGCCAGCGTGTGAAAAAACATTTCGAAGATTCGGTTTCGCCGTTGAAAAACCATCGCGAAGAAGTATACCGCATCACCGTCTCTATCGTGGAAGACCCAATGGAGCGCGATATTTACGAAACGTATTTGATCAACACACAAAAAGCCAAATACAATGTGGATAAAGTCTTTTATCAAGAACAAGAATAAGAAAAACGGAGGCCCTTGGGCTTCCGTTTTTTTCTTTAGTTACTCTGTCAGCCATTTTTCAAAATAATGATGGCTATGCCCTTCCGGAAAATCTTTTATTGCACCAAATTCCGAGAAACCCTGCTTTTTGTAAAATTCCGGGGCTTGAAAACTTAAGGTATCAACGATCATCAATCGATGGCCTTTGCTGCGTGCATAAACTTCCGCTTGAGCCATCAGCTTTGCGGCAATGCGCTGGCCTCTGGCGGCTGGGTCAACCCACAGAAAATCGATGTGCAAATGCCGCCAAAAACCAGTAGCTGTCAATCCCCCTATAATTTCTTCCGCCTCGTTGCGGACAATAAAACTCATTTGTTCAATTGGAGATTTTTCTTCTCCAGGCAAACTGGCATTATTGTATTCGACGACCTTTTTCCGAATAAAATCACGATCTTCCGCCACTTCCTGCTGAATGATTTTCATTAAAATGCTTCCTCCTCTTAGTTGATCCAATTGCCTTTTTCCATTTTCTCATTGTTCACTTCTTTTGTGCATCTTCTTGTGCTGCAATGTTTTAATTTACCATTCAAAAGGAATACAGGGTTAATAACTACGTTTTTTGGAGGAACCCATATGTCGTCATATATAAAAGAAAGTACATCCGCCCGCTGCCAAAGCGAATATGATCCACTCCGGCGCGTACTGCTTTGCCCGCCACGCTATATGGAGATAAAAGATGTCATCAATGACGTACAGAAAAGATACAAAGATGAAAACATCAATGTGGACAAAGCGCTCCATCAGCACAATGAGTTTATCCAGGCATTGAATGACCAAGGCATACAAACTGATTTGATCGAGCCTTCTGAAGAATATCCTGAACAAGTTTTCACACGCGACATCGGGTTCACCATTGGGGATACGGTCTTTGTCAGTGAAATGGCTTCTGAAATCCGCCAAGGAGAAGAACAGGAACTTCGAAAGTGGATGGAGGCACATGACATCAACTTTAAACAGCTGACAGGCCACCGCATTGAAGGCGGCGACGTCATTATCGACCGCGACACGGTTTTTGTTGGCGTCAGCAGCCGTACTTCAAAAATAGCCATCCGTGACCTGCAGCTCCAATTGCCGGATTTTGAAGTAATACCTGTTTCTTTTAATGAAAAATACCTTCACCTTGACTGTGTTTTCAATATCCTATCGCCAACTGAAGCACTGATTTTTCCGGAAGCGCTCGACATGGCTACTGTCCAGATGCTTGCAGAACGCTATACACTGATCCGTGTCAACGAAAAAGAACAGTTTGCACTCGGCACCAATGTATTGTCCATCGGCGAACGAAAAGTCTTCAGCCAGCCGCAGAATCAACAAGTCAATAAGCAATTGACCGCCCGCGGCTTCCACGTAATTGAAGTTGATTATTCGGAAATCATCAAGTCAGGCGGGGCTTTCCGCTGCTGCACCATGCCATTGATCCGTGCGTAAGCGTTTGATCCGATATGAACAGCCAATCGCCTTTTCAAACCACAATAAAAATCCCAAGCCGCAATGGCTTGGGATTTTCTTTATTCTACTGAGGGCTTACCGCTTTTTGATTTTGCAGGACCTCTTCAATAAACTCTTTCATCAACTCCCCCCCGTTCGGCGTCCCGATCGATTCAGGATGGAACTGGATGCCGTAAACGGGATAGTCCCGGTGTTTGACAGCCATGATCGTGTCATCATCCAGTGCCCGCGATTGGACAACTAAGCAGTCCGCCAAGGTTTCCGGTTCCAGTACCAGTGAGTGATAGCGCATGACCGGCAATGGCTGCGGCATGTTTCTAAACAGCCCCTGATGGTCGTGCGATACATCGGAGACTTTGCCATGGCGGATAAACGGAGCCTGGACAACCCTGCCTCCAAATGCCGCACCAATCAGCTGCTGCCCCAGGCAAATTCCTAGAATCGGAACTGATCGATGCAACTCCTGAATCAGCTCAATCGAGTCCGGCAATTCCAGTGGATGGCCTGGCCCCGGTGACAGGATGATGGCTTGCGGATTTTTCGCTTTGATGTCATCGATGGTCAGAACACCCGAACGGACCACTTCGACTTCAACCCCCATAGCAGCAACAGCCTGATAAATGTTATAAGTAAACGAATCGTAATGATCGATTAATAAAATCATCCGAACACCTCCGTAAGAGAACGCGCCTTATGCAGCGTTTCCTCGTATTCTGCCTGTGGATCCGAATCAAAAACAATGCCGGCCCCCGCTTGGACATGGACCATTTCATCCTTGACTACAAAAGTGCGGATCGCCAATGCGACATCCAGGTTGCCATTGAACCCTAAGTAGCCGATAGCTCCTCCGTAGACCCCTCTGCGCTCTTCTTCAAATTCCTGTATCAATTGCATCGCCCGCACTTTAGGAGCTCCTGAGACTGTCCCAGCTGGCAAACAGGATACCAATGCATCTAACGGGTGCATTTTGTTGTCGAGCTCACCTGTCACTTCCGACACCAGATGCATCACATGCTGGTATTTTTCGATGACCATATACTTTGGCACTTCAACCGTTCCAATTTGCGCGACCCGCCCTACATCATTGCGGCTGAGATCCACCAGCATTTTGTGTTCTGCCTGTTCTTTTTCATCCCCGGCCAGTTCTTCCGCCAAACGTTCATCTTCATCTGCAGTCCTGCCGCGTTTACGGGTACCGGCAATCGGATTGGTCACCATATGGCTTCCCCGGATCGTCAGCAAGCTTTCCGGCGAAGCTCCTACAATGGCATAATCGTCGAAATCGATGAAGAATTGATAGGGAGACGGATTTTGTTTGCGCAACTTCCGATACAAGGTAAATGCATCTCCTTTGTAGCTCGCAGACAAGCGCTGCGACAAGACCAGCTGAAACACATCGCCTTTGCGGATATGGTCTTTGGCCTGCTCCACCTGTTCGCGGAAAAGAGCATCGCTGGTTTTGGAATTGAATTGCAGGGATGCTTGGTCTGCTGCCGCTGTTGAAGGTTCCGGTACAGACAGTTGCTGCTCGATTTCATCCAGCTTGTCTTCAAACGATAAAATTGTCACATCATTTTTCACATGGTCGAATACCACGATGGTTTCATATATCTGCAAGTGAATATCAGGCATCTGCAGGCTGTCTTCCTTAGGTGCTTTGATCGGTTCATAAACTTGAATGGCATCGTAGCCGATATAGCCGAGGGCGCCGCCTGTAAAAGGCAGGCCTTCCACCTCCGCTTCATAACGGGGCATCAGATTTTTAATCAGCTCCAAAGGCTTGCCGTCATGCACTTTTTCGGCACCTGTCCGGAAATCGATTTCCCGCAATTGCTGGCCGTGTCCGATATATCCGATCGACGGGTTTGCTGCGATAAAAGAATAACGCCCGGTGACACTGGTCTTCAATGAACTTTCAAGCAGGCATTTGCGTTCTCCTGCCAACCGGTTAAACACCGCAATCGGCGTCAAGGAATCTCCATCAATTTTTCTCGTCTTCATTTTGTTGCTCATCTCGACTCATCTCCATTTCCTAGAAGGCAGGCGGACGTTTAGAGTGTCCAGCGCTGCACCATTGGTTCTGTTTTCTTGCTGAAAAATAAAAAAGCCTCTGCAGGAACAGAACTGTTCCTTGCAGAGGACGGAATGACCGCGGTACCACCTCATGTTAAAGCCGACAAAGCTTTCACTTGATCCCTGATAACGTGGGGAAACGGATTCTTCTACTGACTTTTTCAAAGAATCACTCATAAGCCCATTCACTCAGACACCCCGCCAGTTTCCACCTGCCACTGGCTCTCTTTGAGAGGTTGATCTGCGCTACTCTTCTTACTCATCGATTTAGCTCTGCTATGCTCTGCTCCACTGGAATTCGGCGGTGTCGCTTCCGACCCCTTCAACCGCAATCCGTACATAAAAGGTTGTGCCCATCTTATTCAATTTGAGCCTTTTTGTCAACTAAAAACATGACTTATTTAGATAATTCTGTATTTACCAACTAGATTAAGGTATAAATAAAGTAAGCGTTTTTAACTTTTAAAATAGAGGGAGGACAAGACGATGAAAAATCATTCATTCTTAACACCAGGAATTTTAGCCATAGGTTTGCTGCTTACCGGCTGTGCTGGTGAAAGTACGAGCGATACAAGCAACGAAGGCGGAGAAGACAGCACCCAGATAAGCTTTATTCACTGGAGAGGCGAAGACAAAGCTGTATTGGATGATATCATTGCCCAGTTTGAAGAAGAGAATCCCGATATTTCAGTGGAAATGACCATTTATCCATCTGAGCAATATCAGGCTACCGGCCAGCGCCTGCTTCAGGATGGTTCGACCGGAGACGTCTTCACATCCTTCCCTGGCGCACAATTTGAAGCGATCGCCAGTGCCGGCTTATTTGAAGATTTAAGTGGTGAGGATTTTGTTTCCAATTTTGATGAAGAACTGATCACTGTTGGGCAAAAAGACGAGGCTCAGCTTGCGCTTCCTTATCAGCTGGTATTTAATATGCCGGTCTACAATAAAGGCATGTTTGAAGAATTGGGCTTGGAAGTACCGAAAAGCTGGACCGAGTTTCAGGAAATGGCTGACACACTTCTTGAAAACGACATTACGCCCATCGCCTTTCCCGGAGCCGATATTGGCCCTAACCAATTTATGAACAGCATGATGATGAACAATGCACCCGATGAAGATATTTTCGAAAAACTTCAAAATGGCGAAGAAACATTGACCAACGAATGGTGGGTCAAGACACTGGAAGATTTCCAGCTGCTTGAACAAAATGGCTATATCCAGGACGATGCACTCGGCACATCCCAGGATTCCGCAATGGCGATGGTCGCCAATGAAGAAGCCGCTATGCTTGCAACAGGATCTTACCATATGTCCGCTTTGCTCGGCCTGAACCCTGATCTTCAGCTGGATCTAATGGCACCGATCACAGTTGAAGAAAGTGAAGCCGTCTATGAAGGCATCAATACCGCCACTTTCATGTTGGCTGTCAACAGCCAGTCGGAGAAAAAAGAGCAGGCAAAAGAGTTTATCGCATTCCTCAGCCAGCCTGAAATTGCTTCGCAATATGCCAATGAAACTGGCCAGCATCTGACGGTCAACGACGTGGAATACGAATCAGAAGTGCTTCAGAATACAGCTTATTGGATCGATGAAAGAACAACCCGTTTCCAGCCGCGCTTCTTGATCACCAACGCTCAAATTGAGGCAGCAGTGCTTGGCTCCATCGAAAACGTACTGGGCGGAGCAGACCCGATGACGGCCGCTGAAGAAGCGCAGCAGCTCGTAGACGAAAACAGGGAATAATGAGATGAAAATTTCTAAATCCATCTACTTATTCTTTTTACCAGGGCTTCTGCTCTATGCGATTTTCTTTATTTACCCAACAATCAGCGCCTTGTTTTATTCGTTTACCGATTGGGATGGCCTCAGCCAAAGTTTCCAATTTGTCGGAATCAGCAATTACGAACGTGCCTTTACAGGAGATACGATTTTCCGGAAGAGCATCGGGAATAACCTGAAATTCATGCTCGTTGTTGTGGTCTTCCAAACACTCATTGCTTTGGCTTTCGCCTTGATTGTTCTGAAAAACAACAAAACCACCATCTTTTTGCGTGCATTATATTTTTTCCCGACCATCTTGTCATCTGTCTCAGTCGCCTTTATCTGGTCGTTCATTTACGATCCTTCACTTGGCATCCTGAATCAGGTACTGGAGCTGGTCGGTCTTGGATTCTTGGCTCAAAACTGGCTTGGAAACGCTGATATCGCCATCTATTCCCTTGCTGTGACGCAAGTCTGGTTCCATGCCGGCCAGATGCTCATCATTTTCGTAGCAGGTCTGCAGGCGATTCCGGACGAGTTGTATGAAGTGGCAAAAATAGAAGGCGCCAACAAATGGCAGACGTTCCGAACCGTAACGTGGCCCCTATTGGCACCATCTGCCACAATCGTCATTGCCTATACCACTATCCAGTCGTTCAAAGCATTCGACCTGGTCTTTGCGATGACAGGAGGAGGCCCGAATAATTCAACCGAAATTGTAGCCACCTATATTTTCGACATCGCATTCAGAAGCTATCAATTTGGCTATGCGAGTGCCATTTCGGTTATTTTCATGATCATCATTGCGATCATTACCTTCCTGCAGTTCAAAGCCCTGCGTTCTGATCGAATCTCTTATTAAGAAAAGCAGTAAAGACTCGGCAATAAAATAAAAAAGAGCGAAAACTTATATTTTCCTACGCTTTAAGAAAGGAGGGCAACAGCTTGTTCTTCCGAAGATTTTCTTTACTCATCTATGCACTGCTGATTTTAGTTCCTTTGCTGATTGTAGTCTTGACTTCCATGAAAACAATTCAGGAAACGTTCAGAAATCCGCTTGGCTTGCCCGAGGCTGGAATCCAGTTCGGAAACTATTCAGCGATTTTCCAGGAACAGACAATGTCCGGATATTTCATGAACAGTACGATTGTGACTTTGTTTTCCGTGTCTTTAACGCTGTTTTTTGCATCGTTGATCGCCTACGGCATAATTCGGCTCAATAACTGGATCGGAAATTTCATATTTATCTTGTTTACACTCGGTATGATGGTTCCGGCACAGGTCAGTATGATACCGCTCTACTCGCTGATGCTCGACCTTAGCCTGACAAACAGCCTGGTTGGGTTGATTCTTGTTAACATTTCGACCACTATGCCAATTGCCGTCTTTATCTTGACCGGATTTATGAAAACCTTGCCAAGGGAATTGTTTGAAGCTTCAACAATAGACGGGGCTGGGAACTGGAAAATCTACTCCAAGGTGGCGATCCCATTGTCGCTGCCATCCTTATCGGCTACCGCTATTTTCCTGTTTGTGATGCACTGGAACGACTTGCTCTATCCTTTGCTGTTTATTACGGACAATGCCTACAAAACCCTGCCGCTCGCTTTGCTCGAGTTCCAGGGCGAATATTCAACCAACTACCCAATGCTCTTTACAGGCGTCATCATTGCTTCTGCGCCAATGGTCATCGCCTATGTCTTCCTGCAGCGCTACTTTGTCGCAGGCATGACCGCTGGTGCTGTAAAAGGGTAACTAAAAGGACGGCCTGCTCTTCAATGAGCAGGCCGTCCTTTTTTTTATTACCAAAACACCGGTTTTCCGACCATAAACCAAAGCATCAATAAGAGCAATAAAATATAAATCCATAAGGAACGGCTGAGTTTCTTGACGAGCAGCAATTGGCTAACTTCACCGCCAAATTGGCGAAGAATAGGCGTAAAAGCGCGCGCCAAGAAAAAAACAGAAGCAGCCATTACGGCCAGCGTACAGACAATCCATGGAGTTCCCCATTCCCACGGGCCTTGCCAAATCAGCAGAATTCCCGTTGCCACCAGTACATGTCCTGCATGTTTAACCAGACGCGTAGCCGATTTGAACGTTGTGATATGTGAAACAAGCACATCGCCAGCCGCTGTTTCCATTCGTTTGACTAAAGGAAGCAATACAAAAAATGGGCCGATGGATAAAACCGCACTTAAAATATGAGCGTAAAGCATGATTGTATACATCGCTTAACTATTCTTTTGCCATTTGGAATTCGTGGACCCACACAGTCATTTCAGGCAGCCACGGCATGCCGGGATGGAAGGATAGGATGGACTGCTTGTACTCCTCAACTGTCGCATATCCTTCCCGAAGAATCATTTCGTCTGTTAACTCACCCAGTGTCTGCTGGTATACCTGGTCCACAACAAATCTCTTGTCGTCCAGCACCATGATCTCCCCTATATCTGCGTAACGGCCATTTCTGCGTGTTGCCGATTTTGTTCCGGCTAGAACTTTTTCTACATCGTGCTTATTGGTTACGAGCTTTTCGATCGTGCAAGTTTTTGGCGGCAATTGCTGGCCTTTTCTTTCTGGCATTTTGGTTCCACCTCTCATCATTCTTTTTCAGTATAAGCTTTTCTGCTTCCTAATTCACGGCAAAAAAAAACGCCCTGATGATATCAGGACGAATCTTAAATCATTTTGCAAATACGTGCTTGCCGATTTTAGTGATTGTCGTACGTGAGAAAATCCACGTATCCGTCACTCCACTCCGATTGTAATAATAAGTTGCGCCCATTGATGGATCTGAACCTTTAAAAGCTGCTTTCACTGCCTGGTAGGCAGAAGCGTTCGGCTTCAAGTTGTATTGGCCGTCATTTATAGCAGTAAACGCATTCCGCTGGAAAATGACATTGTATGTATTGTTTGGAAACGCCGAAGAATCTAGACGGTTCAAGATGACTGCAGCTACTGCTACTTGTCCTGTGTAACTTTCCCCACGTGCTTCTCCGTGTACAACACGTGCCATCATGTCAACTTCTGAAAGTTTTGCGCGCGTCATTGAACCTGTAAATCCTGTATCGGGAACATTAAAATCACGCTGAAACTGAATAACTGCATTTTTCGTGATAGAGCCATAGTAGCCGGTAGGTGTTGTATTGAAATAACCCAATTTTTTAAGCGTTGACTGAAGTTCGGTTACATCTTGTCCGGAAACGCCTTCATGCAAGTCTGGAGAATGCGCTTCTGCAGAGTTTTGAGAAAAACCTATGAATAGAACTGTAAATAAGGCAAATACCAATACTTTTAAATTTTTCATGCTTTCTCTCCCTTCTATTCCAAGAATCAACAAATGATTCTTCTTAACAGTATATAATTGGAATTGTAAGAATTCAATCCCTCGGACTACTTAAATTCTGATGATTGAATGACCAAAAGTAATAGTTTGTTGATTTTAAGTAAAAAAAGAAGAACAATTCTTTGAATAAATTAGGCATTTTCACTTAGAAAATCGAAAAAATAGCAAGGATCCGCTTTGCACCATACTCAAAAGGCCATCGAGCAATACTCGATGGCCAGAAAAATGGAATTTATTTTCTTTCGTAATGCAGCTGCGCAAATTGTCCATACGACTTTACCGACTTAAGCTTTAAAGGAATTTCAAAATCTAGTTCCCGAAACAATGGTATCCCTTTTCCAATCAAAGTAGGCGCAATGGAAATGATCCATTCATCGATTAAGTCCTCTTCTAAAAACCCATGAAGCAGGCTGCTGCCGCCAATTACCCAAATGTCTTTTCCCGGTTGGGCCTTAAGGTCTTTCGCGAAGCTGGCGATGTCTTGACTCGTAAACTTTACAAACGGATCGTCCTGATGGGCAGCAGATGTAAAAACGTAACTGGCCAATCCTTGATAGGGAAACTCTCCATCTTCCGCATCCATTACCCAATCATAGGTTCTGCGTCCCATGACCACAGTATCGATGGTCTCCATAAATTCAGCATAGCCTGCGTCGCCTTCTCCTTCGACTCTAAACAGCCATTCAAGAGAATCGTCTTCAGTCGCAATATAGCCGTCCAGACTAGCCGCAATATAACAGACAATCTTCCTTCTATTCTCCATGATTGCTTCCTCCTTATAAAATTTTCATGAAAAAAGGCCTCAGCATAAAACTGAGACCACTCATTTATTTACTTTCCAATTCTGCCATCGCTTTATGTGTTTGTGGAAAACCGTTCGCCTGCCATTCAGAACGATAGGCAGAATCCAACTGGGTCAATCCAATTTCCGCTTCGTCCGTATCAGCGTTGACACTTTCTTCATGATCCACTTCAGTACTATTCCTCATATCATTGTCTTCATAAACCCAGATTTTTTTAGCTTGGTTTTTTTTGTAGGCAGTCAGCAAAAGAATGCTGCCGGCCATTGCTGCTCCTGTATAAATAAACTTTTTCGTGTTGTTCTTTTTCATTGGTATCCCTCCGGTTATCTTCATTGTTTCTGTATCTTCTTCAATTCCCTTTTTCCTGAAAATTAATCCTCTTCCCGTGTCCGTCAGACGGCTCGGTTTCGACGGAGAGAAGTTTATTTGGTAAAGTGAAAAGAAAGAAACTGACTGGAGGCGTTCTAATGAAGAAGATTGTTATTGTTTCAGACACACATATTCCATTCCGCGCCAAGAAGTTGCCACAAAAACTATTGGATGCATGCCAAGAGGCTGATTTTATCATCCACGCCGGAGACTGGCAGACATTGGATGTTTATCACGAACTGGCAGCCTATGCAGAAATCGATGGCGTCACCGGCAATGTCGATCCATGGGAAATCCTCGAGAAGTTCGGCAGGAAAAAAATCCTCACTTTCGGGGAGTTAAAAATCGGTATTGTCCATGGAGACAGCGACAGGAAACCCACTGAGCAGCAGGCTTATGATACTTTTGCTGATGAAGGCGTGGACATCATTGTTTTCGGTCATTCCCATACCCCTGTCATGCGGGAAGTTGACGGTGTGACACTGTTTAACCCCGGTTCGCCGACCGATAAGCGCAGACAAGCCCAATTTTCCTTTGGCTTGCTGGAAATCGGCGATTCATGGGAATTAAAGCATGTCTTTTTCGATAAAGAGAGCAGCTGAAAAACAGACCTTCTCAATGAAGGTCTGTTTTTTCTTTGCAATCTTTTATCAGCACAAATCCAAGCTGTTTTAATGCCGACTCTAAGTTGGCTTCAATCAGTACATCTTTCAGTGCAGCGGCAAAATGAGGGACTCCCAATGCCATGAAGGGTTGGATTCCGGTAATGACCGGTGTTACCCCGATCACTTTAAGAATATTGACAAGCTTCAGCAAGTATTCCCCAACGACAGAGTTGATCTGCAAAACACCAGATACATCAATAATTAAATAATCCATTGACTCTTTGCTGCATTTATCAAGCACATGGTCGATAATGACCTGTGCCCGCGGCGCCGTAATGTCGCCAATCACCGGAACAATAGCTACGCCTTTAGTTACCGGAACTATTGGTGCGGTCAATGTTTGAATTTGATCGTTCGCTTTTTCCAGTTCCAGTACGTAAGTCAACAGCGTCGACATCATTTCGAAAGTAGTAAGTTGTTCTTCAGAAAGCTTGTAGTATCGATCATCTAATCCGCAAATGGTTCCATAAACCGTCCCGTCATTGTAATAAACCGGAACTCCAACGAATGTGCCGCTTCCATAATTTGCAGTAATGTCCATAGAGCGGGTCAGCTCGTTTTCGGAAACATCTTCTATAACTAATGCAGAGGGGCCATGATTAATGCTTAAACTGCAAAAAGACTGTGGAAGAGGCATCGAACTGCCTTCTTCAACCAGATCTTTGCTGGAGTTATGCACTTTAATAATATTATTTGTCAGTCCATCATTTTTAGCAATGAATATGGAATTGATTCCAATTTGTTTGCTCAGCAGCTGCAGGATATAGGCGGCCGCCTCATCAAAGTTACTGAAATTTCGTTTCTTTTGAGTGCTTTCCACTGTCAGTCCCCCGTTCTTTTGGCTGATCCTTGTTATCTATAATGAAGTGTTAAAGTTTAGAAATTGATACCAGACAGCCAACAAATCGTGTTAGGCCCTAAATACTAGATCTGCATGAACTAACAAATTTTAAGCATCTATAATAAGAGGTGAACTCTTACTTTACTTTCTTAGGAGGCAACCCTGCCTGTGTTTTATATTAATTATACAGTTAAATCCATTATTTTTACATTTAATTTGAGAAACAAATCTACTAGAACGCAAAGGGTTCATCTTTGATTCGATTAGGGTATATGAGTAAAAACAGTATTTGGAGGCGGGAAAATGACAAATGAACTGGATATCCTTGTATTGGAACAATCTGATACAATGATTTATTTTAGATGGACAGATACTGATGATGTCTGCCGCGTAAAACGAGATGAACAAGTCATTTATACCGGCACACAGAATCTGCTTAAAGACACCGGTTTGAAAAAAGGCGAATTGTATACCTATACCATCGAGCGGCTGGATGCTTCAGGCCATTGGACAGATAAAATCAAACTTCATACAGGAACAGAAAACCCGAAAGCGGACAGCATCAATCGCCTTGAGGAAATTGTTCTCACCACCATTGTTTCCAAAGAAAGAATTTCTTTGGCATGGGGGGAAATCGAAGGCATTGCAAAATTCGATATTTATCGAAATGGCCAACTGATTGAAACGGTTGAAGGGAATCAATATACTGATCGCCAAGTTCCAATGAGCCCGGAATTTACTTACTGGATTCGCGGAAAACGGCCAGTAGCCCGTTCTGAAGAAAGTTTCAGCGAAGAAAAGTTCACAGTGGCCAAGATATTCGGCGCCTTGAATTGGAACTCCACTAAGGATAAAGCTGCAATGGAAAAATTTTGGATGACCAAAAAAATTGCTTCTTTGGATGCTCTGCTGTCTGATGAGGAAAAACCAAAAATATACCCAGTCTGGCATTTCCGTTATCAAACTTTCTTGCCTGATTTGGTTTTAAAAAATCCAAATCTTTTATCGCCTTTTCCTTATTTCCAGGGGGATGGCAGAAAATTTGACCCTGAATCACTCCATTACCGGACGCGAGTCAATTTCACTGTCGACTTAAAAGAAGAAGAATCATCATTTGCTTACGATAAAGATGTTGGCCCTACCATCGGCTATAATTGGCGGAAAAAATTCAGTAAAGCAGATGTGGCTTCTGCTGAAGGAATTAAGTTGGAAAAGATTGATGAAACCGGCCATAAAGTTTCCATTACATTAAAACATGGCGTCGGCAACCCGATCACTACTTCGCCCAATATTGATTATAATGTGTCGGCCGCCTTTTATCGTGATGGTAGCTATGACATTATCGGAATCCATGATCAATCACCGAACCATGAAGTCTATTTAAAGTTTGGCGATGATGGCAAATGGATGGACATCCACCAAACTGAAAGCGAAGGGCTGGCCTTTATGGCAGACCCCATTGCCAGCCACTATTGGCGGATATCCAATTTCTACTGATATTCTCTGATTTTACTTTACCATTGATAAAGCCCGAACCGGAGTAGATTCCGGATTCGGGCTTTATCAATTATCGAAGAAAGGACAACTTTCAGCTTTTCATCCATTGTCCAGACTCTAAGCTCAGCTCTTCGGCATGTAAGCCACTCTGGCTATGCGGCTGAAAACCCGCCGTTTCGCCAAATCGCCTTACACCTGTCAGGGCTGAACAGGCACTTTCGCTTTTCTTATTATTTGTCTAAAAATCGTTTACGGATGTGAGGCGGCGGCAGCATACAGCTGTCCAGTTTGCCGAACACTTTGTAACGGTTTTTGGCTACGACATCATATGCACCATCACGGAGTGCACGAGGGAATGGTTTCAGATAAAATGCCAGCTTCCAAAGGCCTGTTAAATGATTCGAAATCATTAAAGCGCCTTCAGATTTTACATATGCCTGTCCATCCTTTATCAATACAAGGCTGTCCACATCTTCTGGCACCTTGTGCTTTTTAGAGAGTTCCTGACCAATCTCACTTTGCAATGAAGCAAATTGATAATAGCCGGCCGGATCATGATTTATGATAAACTGAACGCTCGAATCGCAAAAATTACAATCTCCATCAAATAATACAACGGCATGTTCCATATCGGTTTCCTCCTTTGGAAAAAATGGTTCTGTTATGTAAATAGCCTCTTTTGCCTTTATTGAAACACCTCTTCAGTCGAAACTGTTCCTTGGTGAAAAAATAGTTTCCAGCCTTTTCTCCTTTTTTTCCAGACAGAACTTCGGTTTGTCAGTATTTCTGTGTTCCGGTTATAAAGCTGATACGTAGTCAAAACTGCAGATGGCCCCAATTCATGCAGGGCAAAACATTGTATTTCCATTGAATCTGGGTTTAAAATATGATCTCCGCTAAGCTCTGAACGTTTGATGACTCCACCAGAGCTGCCAAATTCAAAAAACTCATCGTCCAGTACTTCTCCCAACTTTTCCATCGAAATCCGGACTTCTGGCCGCAAGTGACTGCATTCGAGCTCGTAGAACTTCTGGGTCAGCTTATCCATATATATTCTCCTCCATCATTTCCCGGGAAATGTTCCTTGTTAAAAATGCCCCTCTTTGCCTAAGGGCAAAAGGGGCATTTCCACTTATTTATCGTCTTTAAAGAACTTCTGTGGATCTTGATCCGGTTGATCCTGCGGAGTGTCCGATGATCCAAAATCTTCAACATCTTCAAAGCTGTCCTGGTAATCCCGAATCGCACCGTCTTCTTTCTCAACCGGCTGGGATGTAGAAGCACGCAGCACATCTTCTTCCGGCGGCCGTGTTTCAAGATCTGGCTTTTGATCAGCATGATCTATGCAAGTCAACGCGGTCGGCAATGCTTCCAACCGTTCAAACGGAATGTCTTTGCCGCACACGGCACATGTTCCGTATGTCCCATCTTCGATGGCTGCCAAGGCAATTTTGGCGTCTTCCAGTTCTTCTTCTTTAAACTGGGTCATCGCCATGCCGCGCTCCTGATCGTATAAATCGGTGGCGTTGTCAGCGGGATGGTTGTCGTAATTTGAAAGCTCCGTCGATTCAAACTCCTCTGTATGCTCAACACGATCTTCCAGTGATTCGACCTGATCTTCCAACTGTTTTTTCAATTTCTTTACTTGTTCGGCTTTCATCTAATTTCCTCCTCAAAAAACTCACTTATCCTCTATATTGCCTTTATTGGGGAAATCAAACCTGGAAGTACATTGAGCTTTGCCGTCTTTCCATTTAAAAATCATCAAATCGATCCAACAAACTTAATAAATAATCGTCCAACCGATGGCGCATCAGCTCATTGGACAGCCCGGTCATACCAAAGGCTTTCCAGCCCGGATAAACGACTGGTGAACCATCAAGGGTATCCGTCAAGGAAACGAGGTCCCAATATGGATCATAAGTAAATGAGCTGCCAGCATGGCGTTCATAAGCCGCTAAGAAATCATTGGCAACAGAAGTGCCATAAAGCTGGGCCAGGTTGACACGGCAATGCCCGACATCAATTCCCGCCGGTCCCCGGCAAGCATTCACCCAGTCTACGATGGCGCTGACCCTGCCGTTTTCCCACAGTACATTGGCAGGGTGAAAATCCCGGTGAATAAAACATTCAGGAGCTTCGGGACGGCTTCCAGCGACGATATAAAAAGCACGCATCCAGTCATTCTGCACCTTGGACCATGTCGGTTTTTCCAATAAGAACGCATTGTTGTAGGAGAAATACTCATAAGGAAAGCCTTCTGGCTTGGTTTTATGCAGATGTGCCAGAGAGGCAGCCAAACCTTCCAGCCAGTTTTCGTCATTGGATGGCTGAAGCACGACCGATCCGGACAATTTAGTCATCAATACCGCAGGCACCTCGCTCGCCTCTCCCGTCTCATCATATGCGATCAAATGGGGGACAGGAAGGCCCGCCTGTTCAGCGAATTGAAGACTATCCGCTTCATGCCTCGCCAAATCAGGTTCTTTCTCCAACCAATCAGCTTTATGAAAAAGCCGCAGTACATAAGACCGGATCTCGTCTTTTTCCCGGACATCCAATTCAAACAAAGTTGAGGAGGTCCCTCCAGTCAGCGGCTTGATGCTTGCCAGCTCTGCTGCAGCTCCCAATTGTTCTTGCAGCCATTCCATTGATTGTGCCGGCAATCCGTTCCATTCGTTTTCAGCCATCCTTGCCGCTCCTTTCTGCCTATCTTTTAGTTTCAGTGTACCATGAACAAATGAGCACTCCATAATTTAGGAGTAAGACAAATAATCTGCAACACAGCAGCTTGTTTTCTGCAAAAAACCTTATTAAGGCCGAACCATCTATTGCTTCCACACATTCAGTTTCTATTATTATTGCTGCTATTTTACCGAAATTGACTGATTGACAACGAATAGCAAGTCTTATACGATAGATGAGGAAAAAGTAAATAACCCGGCAACGGGAGAGGTTCATAGCATTTCACCCTCTATAAAAAACTATGGATTGCCGAAACTCCGCCAAATCCACATGCGATTTGGCTTTTTCTTTTGTCCGTTTTTTATAGCCCTCTTCCAAGCCGGCCATCTAAAGGAGGCCGTTTTTCATGGCAGGAAGAAACGAAGAAACGCTAGACCATTTATCATTGCTTGGCAATCAGAATACCAAGTATAAATTTGAATACGATCCGGAGATTTTGGAGCCGATTGACAATCTCCACAGCCGCGATTATTTCGTGAAGTTTAATTGTCCTGAATTCACATCACTTTGCCCGCAGACAGGACAGCCTGATTTCGCGACCATTTATCTTAGCTTTATCCCTGACAAGAAATTAGTGGAAAGCAAATCACTGAAGCTTTATTTGTTCAGTTTCCGAAATCACGGAGATTTTCATGAAGACGTTGTAAACATTATCATGAATGATTTGATCAAATTGATGGATCCCCGCTATATCGAAGTATGGGGGAAATTTACGCCACGCGGCGGTTTGTCGATTGATCCTTACACAAACCACGGCAAACCTGGAACCAAATACGAAGAAATGGCATCTTACCGGATGATGAATCACGACTTGAATCCGGAAACGATCACCAACCGATAAGGAGCAGAGCAGATGTTACTTTATCTGAATGGCGCATTTGTCGGCCTGTTGATCCTATCTAATATTTTGGCAGTGAAATTGTTCAGCATCAATGAATGGGCTGTTTTGCCGGCTGCTGTCATTGTCTACGTCTTTACGTTCCCGATTACCGATACAATTGCGGAAGTATACGGCAAAGAAGCTGCGCGGCAAACCGTTACGGCAGGGTTTATCACACAGCTTTGCGCACTGGCTTTTATTTTTTTCGCCATCCATTTGCCGGCTGCTCCGTTTTTCGCGGATCAGGAATCTTTTGAAGCTATTTTTTCCGCAGGTTTCCGGGTCACCCTGGCAAGCCTTGTCTCTTACTTCATCAGCCAAAACCTGGATGTCACCATTTTCCATAGTCTCAAACAGCGGCATGGCGAATCTCGTTTATGGCTGCGCAATAATGCCTCCACGATGACCAGCCAATTAGTCGACACGAGTATTTTTATTACCATCGCTTTTTATGGCACTATGCCAATCGGCGCATTGCTTGGCATGATTGCGACACAGTATGTATTTAAACTGCTGGTGGCCGCAGCTGACACGCCATTTGTTTATTTGCTGGTCAAGTTATGCAGACGCGAACAATTGTCAGGCAAGCAGATTTATGGAAACCAAAAACCGGAAGCTCTCTAATAGAGCTTCCGGTCAGAGTGTAGACAAAAGAGGTTTTGGGATGGGGACATTCCAAAACCTCTTTATTTTTTTGCGGTGATCGGTGTATGGCTCTTGATTTGGCCTTGGGAGAGCGTCGAAGTTAGCTTATTTCGGCAGCTTTCCATGTCCACTTGGCCGTCTTTTTTAAGTTCATCGATGCGAAAATGAGCATCGCCTGCATGGACAATTTCTTCAGTCCCCTGAGCGTTGTCCAACGCATGCCATGCTTTTCTTTTGCATCGGCGAAAATGCGTTCAATCGTTTCCTTTCGCCTTGCATAAATGACTTTGACCGGTTCCGTGAGCCGAAGACGTTCGGCTTCTTCGATATACCCATGCCAAATATGTCGCGTGACCACCTTTTGGTGGTTCTTACTTTCCGTACACTTTGCCAACAAGGAACAAGTCGCGCAAATGTGGGGGGTGGATTTGTATTCGCGATACCCCTCTTTATTGGTTGTGGAATAAGCCAACCGTTGTCCAGCTGGGCATCGGTACCCATCCAGTTCTTCGTTATACGCGTAGTCGCTTTTCCGAAAGAACCCTTTTTTTGTTCGCGGTCGTGTGTAAGGCAATGCCGGGGTCATGCCCTTGCGAAGTAAGTACCGGGCAATCGCCGGGGTTTTATAGCCAGCGTCTGCCGCGATAGCGAGTGGCTTCCCGAAAGACCGAATGACTTCGCCCACTAAGGGTTCCAAGAGGTGGCTGTCATGAATATTTCCTGGGGTTACGCAGGCACCGAGGACGAAACCGTTGCGGTCAGATGCCACATG
>NZ_JAUSWB010000007.1 GCF_030814955.1 Planomicrobium stackebrandtii
ATAAGACGAACCAGCGAAGTGGCGCTCTTTGCCACACAGCTGGGTTGGCTTATGACCCGAAGAGCTAGGCGCTGGAGTCTGGACAAAGAAAAGCGGAAGTGCCTGTTCAGCTCTGAAAGGCATAAGACGAACCAGCGAAGTGGCGCTCTTTGCCACACAGCTGGGTTGGCTTATGACCCGAAGAGCTAGGCGCTGGAGTCTGGACAAAGAAAAGCGAAGGCGCCCGTTCAACTCTGACAGGCACAGTGTCTGAAGAGGTGGCTCCTTCCATTTAAATACCGGCAAATAAACATTCCATATATTTTACACATCTACTTAGGGGGTAAACAGACCATGGCGAAAAAAGTATTAGTTTTGGGAGAAACGCGCGAAGGGTCTTTGCGTAATGTCTCATTTGAAGCAATTGCAGCTGCGAAGAAGATTTCTGGCGGCGGAGAAGTAATTGGTGTCTTGATCGGCGATTCGGTTGCTGACTTCGGAGCTGAATTGGTAGCTTACGGCGCAGACCGTGTTATAACAGTAGAACATCCACACCTGAAGTCATATACGTCTGACGGATACGGCCAGGCATTTATGGCAGTTGTTGAACAGGAAAACCCGGAAGGACTTGTCTTTGGCCATACGGCAGTCGGCAAAGACTTGGCACCGAAAATCGCTTCTAAATTGCAGGCCGGATTAATTTCGGATGTAACGGATATTGAAGGCGAAGGCGATGATGCAGTATTCATCCGCCCAATCTTCTCAGGTAAAGCGTTTGAAAAAGTGAAGTTAAAAGAAGGAATCGATTTTATCACAGTGCGTTCGAACAATATCGCTCCGCTTGAAAGACAGGAACGCTCTGGCGAAGTCACTTCGTTATCTGTTGATATCACGAACCTGCGTACAATCATTAAAAACGTTGTTCGCAAATCAACAGAAGGCGTCGATCTTTCTGAAGCGAAAGTAATCATTGCTGGAGGCCGTGGCGTCAAGAGTGCTGAAGGATTTGAGCCACTGCAGGAATTAGCTAATCTTCTTGGCGGGGCTGTTGGCGCTTCACGCGGAGCTTGCGACGCGGATTATTGCGATTACTCTCTTCAAATTGGACAGACAGGGAAAGTGGTAACACCTGATTTGTATATCGCAGCTGGTATTTCTGGCGCAATCCAACACATGGCCGGTATGTCCAACTCTAAAGTTATTGTTGCCATCAACAAAGATCCAGAAGCAAACATCTTCAAAGTAGCAGATTACGGAATTGTCGGAGACTTGTTCGAAGTCATCCCGATGCTGACAGAAGAATTCAAAAAAGTAATGTAATCTGCTGGTTGGCAGATTGATAAGTTTTAAAGTCTAAACAGGTGAAGAAAAATTAACCATTTTTCTTCACCTGTTTTTCATTTGTGATTTTTAGTATGTTTTTCTAATAATGTGTTGCTTGCAATGAAATCGTCAGCTGGAACAGAAAGCAAGGCTAACTTTTTCTCGTTTAACACCACTATTTGCCGGGTATTGGAAGAGTAGGCAAAAAAATAGCTAGTGTTTTTAACGCATGCTATACTCTGTATATAGTTTGGTTTAATCATAAGGAGGAATTATTCATGGCAATCGTACACGGTACAGATCAGAACTTTTCACAAGAAGTATCAGAAGGGCTAGTTTTAGTAGATTTTTGGGCAACTTGGTGCGGACCATGTAAAATGATCGCTCCAGTGCTTGAAGAATTGGACGCTGAAATGAGCGATAAAGTTAAAATCGTAAAAGTTGATGTGGATCAAAACCAGGAAACAGCTGGAAATTACGGCATCATGTCCATTCCGACTTTGCTATTGCTGAAAGACGGAGAGACTGTCGATAAAGTAGTTGGATTCAGACCAAAAGAAGCATTAGCTGAAATGGTTGAAAAACACGCATAATTAATTCTTAAACCGGGTCCAGTGATGGTGCCCGGTTTTTTAATAGGGTGAGATAAAATGGCAAATGAATTGATTCAGCATAAATTAGCGATACTGCCTGATCAGCCAGGCTGTTATTTAATGAAAGACCGCCAAAATACGATTATTTATGTCGGGAAGGCAAAAGTTTTAAAAAATCGCGTGCGCTCCTATTTCACAGGCAGCCACGATACCAAAACACAGCGTTTGGTCAATGAAATCGAGGATTTCGAGTATATTGTCACATCTTCCGACAAAGAAGCACTCATTCTCGAATTGAACTTGATCAAAAAATACGATCCCAAATACAACATCATGCTCAAAGACGATAAAAGCTATCCATACTTGAAGATTACGGGAGAGCGCCATCCAAAGCTGATTACGACCCGTCAGGTCAAAAAAGACAAAGGAAAGTATTTTGGCCCTTATCCCAATGCGTACGCTGCAGCAGAAACAAAAAAACTGCTGGACCGCCTGTATCCATTGCGGAAATGCCATACGATGCCAGATCGGGTTTGCCTGTACTATCATTTGGGGCAATGTCTGGCGCCTTGCGTCAAACCGGTCGAAAAAGAGACCTATCAGGAACTGATCGACGGCATCAGCAAGTTTTTGAATGGCGGATTTCGTGAAGTTAAGCATGAGTTGGTGACGAAGATGTCCGAAGCGGCAGAAAATCTGGAATTTGAGCGGGCAAAAGAATACCGCGACCAAATTTCCATGATCGAAACCGTTATGGAAAAGCAGAAAATGGCGATGAACGATTTTACCAATCGCGATGTCTTCGGCTATGCCGTTGACAAAGGCTGGATGTGTGTACAGGTCTTTTTTGTACGACAAGGCAAACTGATTGAACGAGACGTTTCATTGTTCCCGTTGTACCGGGATCCGGAAGAAGAATTTTTGACTTATCTTGGACAGTTTTACGAAAAGCCCAATCACGTCAAACCGAACGAAATCCTAGTGCCGGAAGCGGACGATCCTGAAATGCTGAAAGAATGGCTCGGTGTACGGGTGCTGGTACCGCAGCGCGGAAAGAAAAAAGACTTAGTGGCGCTGGCGAAGAAAAACGCCGAAATTGCCATCAAGGAAAAATTCCAGCTGCTGGAGCGCCAAGAAGAGCGAACAATCGGCGCCTGCCAGGAACTTGGCGATGCGATGAATATCCAGACGCCGCTGCGCATCGAAGCATTCGACAACTCCCATATTCAAGGAGCTGATGCAGTGTCTGCGATGATTACATTCATTGACGGCAAACCATCTAAAAAGGATTATCGCAAGTACAAAACGCGGAATGCTTCAAAACCCGATGATTACGCGGCGATGCGGGAAGTTATTCGCCGGCGCTATTCGCGTGTTTTGAAAGACGGTCTGCCGCTGCCTGATCTTATCGTAATTGACGGGGGCAAAGGGCAGATGTCGTCGGCACGCGAGATTTTGGAAGACGAGCTTGGCCTGTCGATTCCAATTGCCGGCCTTGCGAAAGACGATAAGCATCAGACCTCACAATTATTATATGGCAATCCGGTTGAAGTTGTGCCGCTCAAGCGGACCAGCGAAGCCTTTTACTTGATGCAGCGCATACAGGACGAGGTCCACCGTTTTGTCATCACCTTCCACCGTCAATTGCGCGGCAAGAACTCGATCCAGTCGGCGCTTGACGGCCTTGAAGGAGTCGGACCGAAACGCAAACAGCAGCTGCTGAAACATTTCGGCTCGGTCAAAAAAATCAAAGAAGCTTCTGTGGAAGAGATAAAGCAGGCGGGTATGCCAGAAGCGCTCGCTTTATCGATTGAGCAGCATTTTGCAGAGGACACGTTGCCAAGCGAAACATAACGTGTTATCGTAAAAGAATATTTGAATCACTTGGAAAAGTGATGATAGAGGCGCGAACGTCAATAGTAAGCATTCGGAGATTTGCAGAATCTGAGATGAATGGTGAAAGGGGCGGTCGCCGAAGTGTGCGTACAACTGCTGTTGCGCATGCTGGTTCTGCATTTAAGAAGTGCAGAGCTGTCAGAGTCAATCTCTGGAGGGCTATCTCACATGGACGTTTTTCGTGCATGATAAAAGAGGTAGTTTGCCGCGGTTGCGGTGAGCTGCCTCTTTTTATGTCTGGCACTGCTGCTCTATAGGCTCATTGCCAGCCATTTTGAGGGCCACATACTAAATGTGGGAGTGAATGGAATGGAAACGATCGTCATGAAATTTGGAGGGACGTCAGTTGCGACTCCAGAAAAAATTATTGGAGTGGCCGAACGGGCCATTCGTGAAAAAGAAAAAGGGAAACGCGTTGTCATTGTCGTTTCAGCAATGGGAAAAACGACTGACACGTTGCTTGGGCTGGCCGGGGAAATTTCTGCTGAGCCGCCAAAACGTGAAATGGATATGCTGCTTGCTACCGGCGAGCAAGTTACCATTTCCTTATTGGCAATGGCATTTAAAAAGTTAGGGCACGAAGCACTGTCTTTCACCGGCTGGCAGGCGGGAATCGAAACTGAATCTGTTCCGCGCAACGCCCGTATTGAACGGATCCATACAGAGCGTCTGGAACGTGTACTGGAAAACGGCTATTTTTGTGTTGTCGCCGGTTTTCAGGGAGTCGACAAAATTGGCAACATCACAACGCTCGGCCGAGGTGGATCTGATACAACAGCTGTGGCACTTGCAGCAGCATTAAAAGCTGAGAAATGTGAAATCTATACAGATGTCAACGGCGTCTATACATCTGATCCCCGCTATGTCTCAGGCGCACGCAAACTGGAACAGATTTCATATGATGAAATGCTGGAGCTTGCCAATCTGGGTGCAGGCGTTCTGCACCCAAGGGCAGTCGAGTTTGCAAAAAACAACCAGGTTCCATTATCCGTCAGAGCGAGTTATTCAGATGAGCCTGGCACTATCATACAAGAGGTGATCACTGTGGAGAAAAACTTAATCGTCAGAGGCGTTGCATTTGAACCGGGAATCGCCAGGGTAACGGTGACCTACAAAAAACCGTTTAATGGATCCCTGGCAAATATATTTACGAAGCTTGCCGAAAATCAAATCGATGTGGACATTATCGTCCAAAGCATCAGCGAGGAACTTCCGCCATCTGTTTCATTTTCCATCAGCCAGGAAAGCCTGGAAGAAACACAGCGAGTCCTGACTAGTGCAAAAGAAGAAATTGGCTTCTTGTCACTGAATATTGAAGTGGGCTTGTCTAAAGTATCGATCGTCGGCTCTGGAATGGTTTCAAATCCAGGTGTAGCCGCGCGGATGTTCGATATTTTAAGAAGCAAAGAAATTCCGGTGAAGATGGTCAGCACGTCTGAAATTAAAATTTCAGTGGTTGTGCCGGAAGTGGATATGAAAAAATCGGCAAATGCGCTGCACGAGGCATACGAATTGTCTGAGGTAGAAGTGAAATAGGAAAGAGCCGTTTTACTCCTGAAATAACTGTTCGTGAAAATATTCACAAAATGTTCAAATTCTCAATGGCAATATTGCAATAATACTGATAGCAGTGGAATAAGGTAGAATACAGCAAAAAAGCGATTCTCAATTAGAGAATCGCTTTTTTGCGGAATTCCATTAAAACGGTTACATTCTAATGCGGTTTATTGTTGAAAGCATGTCTAATGCCCTTTAAATGCTTGTTAACTATCTGTTTGAAAGAACTTCGTTGCCTTGACGCTCCTAAAGGGGGGGAGTACAATAAATATGTCATATTATTGTATCATGATGGTGTGCGGCTTTAGGTGCTTTCGTAATATACTGTCTGCCCTGGACGCTGCCAATCAATGTTTTGAGGGGGGTAAAATTTTGGATAACAATCGTGAATTTTTAATGCGCAGGCTGCACTCATTGTTGGGGATTATTCCTATCGGGTTATTCTTAACGCAGCACTTAATCATCAACCATTTTGCTACGCAAGGGGTAGAGTCATTCAACACAGCCTCTCACTTTATGGCTAATCTTCCATTCGTTATTTTCCTGGAGATTTTTGTCATCTACTTGCCGCTCATGTATCACGCGTTCTACGGGTTATACATAGCGTTTACTTCGAAGAACAACCCTGGGCATTATAGCTATTTGCGCAATATGTTGTTTGTTGCACAGCGCTATACAGGAGTATTCCTGGTAGTCTTTATCGCTTGGCACGTCTTTGAAACAAGATTCCAAGTTGCAATCGGAGCAGATGAAGCCGATTTCAATATGATGGCGAACATTCTGGACAATCCATTTATGCTGGCATTCTACATCGTTGGTGTATTAGCCGCAGTTTTCCACTTTGCGAACGGAATTTGGTCATTCCTGGTTACATGGGGAATTACACAGTCCGAAGCAGCGCAAAGAAATGCAACTTATTTCACGCTTCTAGTATTTATTGTACTATCGATTATTGGTATGAGAGCATTGTTTGCATTCGTATAAGAATGGCTCAATCATTGGTGAACTAAAAGAGGAGTGAATACTAACATGGCGAAGGGCAAAATTTCTATCGTCGGTGGTGGCCTAGCCGGCTTGATGGCAGCAATTAAAGTTGCAGAGGCAGGTTCTCCCGCCGATTTATTCTCAATCGTGCCCGTTAAACGGTCCCACTCAGTATGTGCGCAAGGCGGGATCAACGGAGCAGTTAATACAAAAGGTGAAGGGGATTCTCCTGATATTCACTTTGACGATACTGTTTACGGAGGCGACTTCCTGGCAAACCAGCGTCCTGTAAAAGCAATGGCAGACGCAGCACCAGGGATTATCCGCATGTTCGACCGCATGGGCGTTATGTTTAACCGTACGCCGGAAGGCCTTTTGGATTTCCGTCGTTTCGGCGGAACAATGTACCATAGAACAGCATTTGCGGGTGCTACAACTGGCCAGCAATTATTGTATGCATTGGACGAGCAGGTCCGCCGCTACGAAGTAAGCGGACTGATCACCAAATACGAAGGCTGGGAATTCCTTGGTCTTGTTCTTGACGAGCAGGGCGTCGGCAAAGGAATCACAGCTCAAAACATGACGACTATGGAAATCAAATCGTTCCGTGCGGATGCTGTAATCATGGCAACCGGCGGACCGGGAATCATTTTCGGGAAATCGACGAACTCTGTCATCAACACAGGTTCAGCGGCTTCGATCGTCTATCAGCAAGGTGCTTACTACGCGAACGGCGAATTTATCCAAATTCACCCGACAGCGATTCCGGGAGACGACAAACTGCGCTTAATGTCAGAATCGGCTCGTGGAGAAGGCGGACGTATTTGGACTTACAAAGACGGCAAGCCTTGGTATTTCCTTGAAGAAAAGTATCCGGCATACGGCAACTTGGTTCCGCGTGATATCGCAACACGTGAAATCTTCGACGTCTGCGTCAACCAGAAGCTCGGCATCAATGGCGAGAACATGGTCTACTTGGACCTTTCCCACAAAGATCCAAAAGAGCTTGACATCAAACTTGGTGGAATCATCGAGATTTACGAGAAATTCACAGGTGATGACCCTCGTAAAGTACCGATGAAAATCTTCCCGGCTGTCCATTATTCTATGGGTGGATTATGGGTCGATGACTATCAGATGACCAGCATCCCTGGTGTCTTGGCAGCAGGCGAATGCGATTATTCTCAGCACGGCGGTAACCGTCTTGGGGCGAACTCATTGCTTTCAGCGATTTACGGCGGAATGGTCGCAGGACCAAACGCTCTAGAATACGTAAAAGGCCTTGATGTCTTGGCGGAAGATCTTCCTTCGACGATTTACGATGCACATGAAGCGAAAGAACAACGCGTTTGGGAAGAAATTCTGGCATTGGACGGCACGGAAAACGCTTATGTTCTTCACAAAGAATTGGGCGAATGGATGACGGACAATGTAACAGTCGTACGCTATAACGATCGCCTGCAGAAGACGGATGAAAAAATCCAGGAACTGCTTGAGCGATTCAACCATATCAGCATCACTGATACACAGCTTTGGAGCAATCAAGGCGCAATGTTCACACGTCAATTGCGAAATATGCTACATTTAGCACGAGTGATCACTATCGGGGCACTCAACCGGAACGAAAGCCGCGGAGCTCATTACAAACCGGATTTCCCGGAACGTAACGACGAGGAATACCTCAAAACAACGATGGCGAAATTTAATGGCTTTGATGCACCTATCTTCCATTATGAAGAAGTCGATACTTCGTTGATTCCACCGCGTAAACGTGATTATTCTGCAAAAGCATGATATAGAAGGGAGCTAATTTACCATGGGTGAAGCAGCAAAAACGGTTATATTTGAAATCGAACGCAGAAACTCTACGGATGAAGATTCGTATTGGGAAAAGTTCGAGTTGCCATATGTGATGAACATGAATGTCATTTCGGCATTGATGGAAATTCGTCGTAACCCTGTCAATATTGAAGGGAAAAAAACCACTCCTGTAAACTGGGACATGAACTGCCTGGAAGAGGTTTGTGGAGCTTGTTCGATGATCATCAACGGCAAAGCGCGTCAATCGTGTACTGCTTTGGTGGATCAATTAGAACAGCCGATCCGTCTTCAGCCGATGAAAACATTCCCTGTTGTCCGTGACCTTGTCATTGACCGCAGCCGGATGTTCGATTCGTTGAAGAAAGTTAAAGCATGGGTGCCAATTGATGGTACGCATGACCTTGGAGATGGGCCGCGTATGCCTGAGCGCAAGCGCCAATGGGCATACGAACTATCTAAATGTATGACGTGCGGCGTATGTCTTGAAGCATGCCCGAACGTTAATGATAAATCCGATTTCATCGGAGCTGCACCACTTTCGCAAGTTCGTTTGATGAACGCTCATCCAACGGGTGCCATGAACCGCGACGCACGCTTGAACGCGATCATGGGCGAAGGCGGACTGGCAAGCTGCGGCAACTCTCAAAACTGCGTGGAATCTTGTCCAAAAGGAATTCCTTTGACAACTTCGATCGCAGCGTTGAACCGCGATACAACTGTTCAAATGTTCCGGAACTTCTTCGGAAGCGACAGAATGGTTGACTAGCATTTACTGGAAACCCCGCTGCGGCGGGGTTTTTTATTTTGCCCGCGTTAGAAAATGCCTGCTCTTTACTGGAGTTTTTGATATACTAAGAAAATGAAATAGATTAATGAGTTTGATTTAAATGGGTTGGACTATAGAAGAAATTGCTCCAGGCGGACGCTTGTTGATCTTTCTTCTAAAGGCCATGCAGCTATCGGATAGGAAACCATTGTTTTAGCACGTTGTAATATGCAAAAAATCTTATGTTTTTTATCATCCTTAGCGCTGCCTAGCCCAAAGAGGATTCTTTTGTTCCCCTTATAAAGTTATTTAATCGGAGGTTTCCTATGAAAGCGAATTATATTGATGATTTTGAAGAGTGGAAGCAGGACTTTTTCTTTTCTGCCCCGGTTCAAGTGCGGTTTTCTGAAACCGATATGTTCGGCCATGTAAACAACACGGTGCCTATTGCCTACTTTGAATTTGCACGGATCGAGTTCATGAAAGAAATGGGATTGATGCAGCGCTGGCTAGAAGCGGGCAATGAGCTTTTTCCGGTGGTGGCGGATATGCAGGTGGATTTTGTCCAGCAGGTGTTTTTCGATGAAAAGTTGGATGTTCATGTCAAAATCGCACGCGTTGGAACTTCTTCTGTCGATGTCCATTATTGGACAGTCAACGAAAAAGGCGAGACCTGCTTTACCGGCAGAGGGGCAATTGTCCAGATTTCAAAAAAGACCGGAAAAGGCCATCCGTGGACAGATGGGGACATCGAATTGCTCCGCTCAGGGCAATTGGCAATTGCAAAAAAATAAGGCAGTTCTTGCTATATCAATAAAAAACCTTCACTATAGGTATAAGATAGGTTTTTTCAAGGAGTGGTAACTATTAATGAATGATGACAAGCAAGGCATCAGCCATGATTTAGAACGCATAGCTTTTATGGAAAAGGAATTGCGCTATATTTCCGGAATCATCAAGCAAAAAGGCCGGGAAATTTTAAATTCGTATACAATTACACCGCCTCAATTCGTTGCGCTGCAATGGCTGTTTGAGCATGGAGACATGACCATCGGCGATTTGTCGAACAAAATGTATTTGGCGTTCAGCACCACAACCGATTTGGTTGACCGCATGGAGAAAAATGAGCTGGTCGTTCGCATCCGTGAAGAACAGGATCGCCGGGTTGTCCGGATCAAATTGTTAAAAGAAGGCGAACGCGTTATTGAAGAAGTGATCCAGAAGCGCCAGGAATACTTAGAAACCGTACTAGCAGATTTCACTTTGGACGAAGCCGAGCAATTTGCGGCTTTGCTTGAGAAATTGCACAAAAACATGAAATAGGATAGAGGCGATGACGTTGAATGCGCCAATCGGAGTAATTGATTCAGGAGTCGGTGGACTTACCGTCGCAAAAGAAATAATGAAATTATTGCCGAACGAGCAAATTTATTATATCGGTGATAATGCCAGATGCCCTTACGGCCCGCGACCGCTTTCGGAAGTACGGACCTATACGTGGCAAATGGCCAATGCACTGATGAAAAAGAATATTAAAATGCTGGTCATCGCCTGCAACACAGCAACCGCAGCCGCGCTGTACTCCCTGCAGAAAAACCTTCCGATCCCTGTGATCGGGGTTATTTTCCCGGGAGCGCGCGCTGCCATCAAATCTTCAACAACTAAAAAAATCGCCGTTTTGGGTACTTTGGGAACGGTGAAGAGCGGTGCCTACGAAAAAGCAATCCTGTCGCTGGTTTCTTCTGCAAATGTCGTACAGCTGGCGTGCCCGCGGTTTGTCCCTTTAGTAGAAAGTGACGAGTACGAAGGCGAGTTTGCTCACCGCATCGTTCAGGATACATTGGCATCGATTGCCTACGAAGAGTTCGACACGGCGATTTTGGGCTGCACGCATTACCCGTTGCTCCAAGGCTTTATTGAAGAAGTGCTTGGCGACACGGTGCATGTGCTGTCGTCGGCTGAAGAAACGGCAAAAGATGTCGAACGTTACTTGAATTACAAAAAGCAGTTCGCAAATTGGAGCCAGCCGCCGGTGCATCATTTCTATACATCGGGATCTACGCAAATATTCAGCTCGATCATCCATAAGTGGCTGGGGATCGATGAACCGATCATCCATTCGATACGATTCCACAAAACCTGATGGCTCTCAGCCGTCAGGTTTTTGTCGTTGCCAGTGAAATATGGTAAGCTATTTGAGCATATACGAGGAGGATTTTTATGACACGCATAGATAATAGACAAACGAACGAACTGCGTCCGGTAACAGTGGACGTAGATTACTTGATTCATCCGGAAGGCTCGGTATTGATCACAGTGGGGCAGACAAAAGTTATTTGTACTGCAACGATTGAAGACAGAGTTCCTGGATTCCTGCGCGGCCAGGGCAAAGGCTGGATTACGGCAGAATATTCCATGCTTCCACGCGCTACCAACAGCCGGAACCGCCGCGAAGCTTCAGCCGGCAAAATCGGTGGACGCACAATGGAGATCCAGCGTCTGATCGGCCGTGCATTGCGTGCCGTTGTGGACCTTGAGAAGCTTGGAGAACGTACGCTTTGGATTGATTGCGACGTTATCCAGGCAGATGGCGGAACACGTACAGCGTCGATCACAGGTGCATTTATCGCCATGACGATGGCTATCGGCAAGTTGGAGCTGCCAGCATTCCCGGTAACAGATTTTCTTGCCGCAACAAGTGTCGGGGTCACGGCAGAAAACGGCTCGATCCTTGATTTGAACTATGTGGAGGATTCAAGTGCAGAAGTGGATATGAACCTCGTCATGACTGGCGCCGGAAATTTTGTCGAGCTGCAGGGAACAGGGGAAGAATCTACTTTCACTCGTGCTCAGCTAAACGAATTGATGGACCTTGGAGAAGCGGGAATCAGCCAGCTGATTGCTATTCAGCGGGAAGCGTTAGGCGAACTAGCTGGACGCATCGGTGAAAAGGTGCCAGCAGAACTATGAAAAGAATAGTAATCGCAACGCAAAACAAAGGCAAAGCCAAAGATTTTGAAACGATGCTGTCTCCACTTGGCTACCAAGTGCTGACGCTGATTGACGTCGCACAGGACATGGATGTGGAAGAAACAGGCGTGACGTTTGAAGAGAACGCCATTCTAAAAGCCGAAGCGGTTTCACAAGCGCTCGGCATTCCGGTGATCTCAGACGACAGCGGTTTGGAGATTGATGCTTTAAACGGCGAGCCGGGTGTCTACTCAGCGCGTTATGCTGGGGGCGCTAAGAGCGATGACGCCAATATTGATAAAGTGCTGGAGAAGTTGGACGGCGTGCCGGACAGCGAGCGTACAGCCCGTTTTAGATGCGTCTTGGCTGTTGCTGCACCAGGACAGCAGACCGAAACCTTCTCAGGTTCATGTGAAGGCACGATTCTCCACGAACGTCGGGGCGATAATGGTTTTGGCTACGACCCGATCTTTTTCGTGCCAGCTCAGGATAAAGCGATGGCTGAACTGCAGCCTAATGAGAAAGCCGAAATTTCCCATCGTGGCAACGCATTGCGCAAGCTCAATGACAGCATGCCTGCGTGGCTGAACGAAGATAAATAAACGCCATCAATTATTTCTAATGTTTTTTTAAAATAGCATTGACTTTTCTTCAAATCATTTCTATAATTAAAATTGTCTTTCGTAAGAAAAGCGAAGCCGTCCGCAACAGCAGACGCCACTGTCTGGACTTCAAGAAAGCTTTGGTCTCAGTAGCTCAGCTGGATAGAGCAACGCCCTTCTAAGGCGTCGGTCGGGGGTTCGAATCCCTCCTGGGACATTATAGAGATGTACATAATTTTCAAAGAAACCTCCTCATCGTTCAATGGAACGGCGGGGAGGTTTCTTTGTGTTAATCACTAAACACTGAAACCATTCCTCCTGCATTACGTACTATATAACAAGGAGGCGTTTATATGCCGACATGCAAAACTTGTGAAACCGAATGGACCTGGAAAGAATCAATCAAGGCATCGTGGAAGTTCAGTGGGGCGATGACCTGCCCGCGTTGCCAAAGCAATCAATACGCAACGCCAAAATCACGGAAGCGCATGACCCTCATCAACTGGCTGGTGTTATTGCCGTTGCCGTTTGCCGCAATTTTTGATTTGTCCTTGGTTTATTCGATCAGCATGATACTAATACTCTTTGCTGTAGCCTTGTCCTTAATACCTAAAATGATGGAGCTGAGCAACGAACAGAAACCTTTGTGGTAGCTGCCGTTTATGTGCTCTGCGATAAGGTTTTTATTTTCGGGCAAAAGGGAATATACTATGATTACGAAACACAAAATGAGGTGGCAGGATGCGAAAGAAATACCGGGAGTTAAAGCGCATGGGGAATGTGATCGTTTTTCCAACGACAGTGAACCGCTTGCTCGCAGAAGGCATGACTTTTTTAAAAGAAGAAAAGTATGAAGATGCCCGGGACAACCTGTATCAGGTGCTGACTTATGAACCTGAACACGCAGCAGCTTTAGGCGGCTATACGTATTGTCTGTATGAACTGGGAGAATTTGAAGAAGCCCTGGAAGTCTGCAGGGAGCTATTAAAGATTGGTCCGATCCATTATTTGGAGACGATGGAGCTATACATAAGCATTTTGATGCAAGTACGTGAATTTGAAGAAGCGGAAAAGATGATCGAGCTTTTGATAGAAGAAAAAATCCTGCCGGAAGAGCGGCTTGAGCAGTTCCAGCAATTGCGTGACTTGAACGAGCGGATTGCCGCGAACGCTTCGGAGAAAGTAGATGCCTCGCTCTATGCGATTGATTCATTTTTGGCATTGCCCCCTTCAGAGCAGGAACAGCTGATTCTGGATTTGCCGACAACTTCCTATCAGGCGCTGAAAAAGCGGCTGTTGGCAATTATTGAGCATCCAGATGCGGATCTGTTAACGAAAACATACATATTATTTATGCTATATCAGGAAAAGATCGACGCAGAAGTGACTGTCCAAAAGTTCCATTACAAAGGCACATTTAACATAAACAATTTGCCAGACCCGATTAATAATGACCGGATCCGAAAGATAACGGCCATAATGGAAGATGATTTGGCGAAAGATCCAACGCGTCTGGAACTTGTGAAAGAATTGTTTGAACGCCATATTTACCTCCTCTACCCATTCATCTGGGATGATTATGATGAAGCGGAAGTGGCGCAGGCATATATGGATTATACCGAAGGCTTGTTTAGCGGAATGACGTCTTTTGATGAGAATGAAAAGCTTCTGGAGCTGATTCAGCAGGCAGAACTGTGGTTTGAAATGCGGAATGGGTAGAAATAGTTGAACCTGACTCTATGTGTGCTATAATATTGAAGTTGTCAAAAATCGTATAAAACGTAAAATGACTTTTTAGAAAATGTTTGGAGGGCTTATATAATGTCAGCAAAATGGGAAAAACAAGAAGGTAACACAGGGATTCTTACAATTGAAGTTCCTGCAGAAGAAGTAAACGCCGGTCTTGATAAAGCGTTTAAGAAAGTTGTAAAAGAAATCAACGTACCAGGTTTCCGTAAAGGGAAAATGCCGCGTCAAATGTTCGAAAAACGTTTTGGCGTAGAATCACTTTACCAGGACGCTTTGGATTTCATCTTGCCGGACGCTTACGCGAATGCAGTTGAAGAAGCAGGCATCAACCCGGTTGACCGTCCTGAAATCGATATCGAAACTATCGAAAAAAACCAGCCGCTTGTGTTTACAGCGAAAGTAATTGTAAAACCTGAAGTCCAGCTTGGCGAATACAAAGGACTTGAAGCATCAAAACCTGATACTGAAGTATCTGACGAAGATATCGAAAATCAGTTGAAAGAAAACCAGGAGCGTTTGGCTGAGTTGACTGTTAAAGAAGACGAAGCAATCGTTGAAGGCGATACAGCTGTTATCGATTTTGAAGGATTTGTAGATGGAGAAGCATTTGAAGGCGGACAAGGAAATGATTATTCCCTTGAAATCGGTTCAAACTCATTTATCCCAGGATTCGAAGAGCAATTGGTAGGCGTAAAATCTGGAGAAGAGAAAGACGTTGAAGTCACTTTCCCAGAAGAATACCACGCTGCTGAACTAGCAGGAAAAGCTGCAACGTTCAAAGTGAAAGTAAGCGAAGTTAAAGGCAAGGAACTTCCAGAGCTAAACGACGAGTTGGCTAAAGAAATCGACCCTGAAGTTGAAAGCTTGGATGCTCTTCGCACAAAAATGAAAGACAGCCTGATTGCTGAGAAGAAATCTGCTGCTGATGCAACATTGCGCGACGAGTTAGTTCAAAAAGCTGCTGAAAACGCAACAATCGAAATTCCTCATGCAATGATCCACACAGAAATGGACCGTATGATGAGCGATTTCGAACAACGTTTGACTCAGCAAGGCATGAACCTTGAATTGTACTTCCAATTCTCTGGCCAGGACGAAGCTGCACTTCGCGAGCAAATGCACGGCGATGCTGAAACACGCGTACGCGTTTCATTGACGCTTGAAGCAATTGCTGAAGCTGAAAACATGCAAGTGACTTCAGAAGACATCGACAAAGAGCTTGAAAAAATGGCTGGTCAATTCAACATGGACATTGAACAGATCAAAACAGCTCTAGGTGGAACTGAAATGCTTGAAAACGATATCCGTATGCAGAACACAGTTGAGTTCCTGGTGGACAACGCTAAAATCTCTGAATAACACATAAGCAACATATAAGTAATAGGCGAAACAAGGTGCGGAGACGCACCTTGTTTTCCACTACATAGAACACTGAATGCACATGTCCGCTGCCAAAGAATTGACGGTGAATCTAATTAGTTGCTAGAATTACGATAATCTTGTAAGATAATGGCTTGAATAGGGGTGAATACATTGTTCAAATTCAATGACGAAAAAGAGCATTTAAAATGCTCATTCTGTGGCAAACCACAAGAGCAGGTTCGTAAACTGGTCGCAGGACCAGGTGTTTATATTTGTGACGAATGTATTGAGCTTTGTACGGAAATCGTAGAAGAAGAGCTTGGTACGGACGAAGAAGTAGAATTCAAAGAAGTGCCTAAGCCAAAAGAAATTCTGGACATTCTGAACGGCTATGTTATCGGTCAGGAAAAAGCGAAGAAATCTCTGGCTGTAGCAGTATACAATCACTATAAACGCGTCAACTCCAACAGCAAGATTGACGATGTTGAGTTGTCGAAATCCAATATTGTATTGATCGGACCAACAGGAAGCGGGAAAACTTTGCTCGCACAAACCTTGGCCCGTATTCTGAACGTACCATTTGCTATTGCGGACGCTACATCGTTGACGGAAGCCGGTTATGTCGGTGAAGACGTTGAAAACATCTTGTTGAAGCTGATCCAAGCTGCAGATTATGATGTGGAACGTGCAGAAAAAGGCATTATCTATATCGATGAAATCGATAAAGTGGCCCGTAAATCCGAGAATCCATCGATTACGCGCGATGTTTCCGGTGAAGGCGTACAGCAGGCCCTCCTTAAAATTTTGGAAGGCACAACTGCCAGCGTACCACCTCAGGGCGGACGCAAGCATCCTCACCAGGAATTCATCCAAATCGATACGACGAACGTATTGTTTATCGTAGGCGGTGCCTTTGACGGAGTGGACCAAATCATCAAACGCCGTCTCGGCAACAAGATCATCGGTTTTGGTGCAGATCCGAACAAAGAAGAGTTGGATGAGAAATCATTGCTTAGCCAATTGATTCCTGAAGATCTTTTGAAATTTGGATTAATTCCAGAGTTCATCGGCCGTTTGCCTGTATTGGCAAGCCTTGAGCAATTGGATGAAAAAGCGTTGGTTGAAATCTTGACTGAACCTAAAAATGCATTGATCAAGCAATACCAGAAAATGATGGAGCTTGATGGCGTTAAATTGACATTCGAGCCTGGTGCCCTTGTCGAAATTGCGAAATTGGCAATTGAACGCAAAACCGGTGCCCGTGGACTTCGTTCAATTATCGAGAACATTATGCTCGAAGTAATGTTTGACCTGCCTTCACGCGAAGACATCGTCGAATGTGTCATCACAAAAGAAACAGTTGCTGATAGCGTACAGCCTAAACTAATTTTAGAAGACGGCTCAGAGTACGTTAAAGACAATAACGAAAAAACATCCGCATAATGAGTGGAACTTCACCCTGCGGAAAAATCTCGCAGAGTGAAAGATGAACCAATCAAAAAGGATGATACGGGCTGACTCTGATCGTGCGCATCCGCACGGTCTGAGTCAGTCCGTTTTTGTTAGAAAAGCGGAAGCGGCCGTTCAGCTCCGACAGGTGTAAGACGATCCGGCGAAGCGGCGTTTTTTCAGCCGCACAGCCGGAGTGGCTTACATCCCGAGGAGTTGGCCGCTGAAGCTGGACAAGAGAAAAGCGGAAGCGGCCAAAAGCAGATGCTAACCTAAAAGCGCGGCATCGTGTCGCAATGGTTAGCTGACCCGCATCCTGCGGGCCTCCGACAAGTACTAGGAAAGCAGAAGCTGAACAATGAAAAGTACATCCATACCCAAAAATTTCTTGTTGTAAAAATTCCCGGAGGTGACTTCCCACATGGCTAAGAAAAAAGTAACGAAAAGCGTTCCATTATTGCCGTTGCGAGGACTTCTTGTATTCCCGACGATGGTGCTGCATATAGATGTCGGCCGTGAACGATCTGTGGCTGCGTTGGAACAGGCATTGCTGGAAGACAATATCGTCTTTTTGGCGACCCAAAAAGATATGAGCACGGAGCAGCCTGAAAAAGACGATCTTCACAAAATCGGCACCTTGGCATACGTCAAACAGATGTTGAAGCTGCCGAACGGCACAATCCGTGTACTTGTTGAAGGTTTGGAACGGGGACAGATGAAGAATTACGAAGAAGCTGACAATTATACGGTTGTTGAAGTGACTTCATTCCCAGATGAAACAGAAAGAGACGCTGAACAGGATGCCCTGATGCGTTTATTGCTGGAGCATTTTGAGAATTATGCCAAGAGCTCGAAAAAAGTTACTACCGAAACATACAATACGGTAGCGGACATTGAAGAGCCGGGCCGATTGGCGGATATGGTGGCTTCCCATCTGTCGATGAAAGTGGCTGCCAAACAGGAAGTACTGGAAATGTTTGATATCAGCAAACGCCTGGAACTGCTGATCACCCGTCTGCACAGCGAACAGGAAGTTGTGGATCTGGAAAAACGGATCAACTTGCGTGTTAAAAAAGCGATGGAGCAAACGCAAAAAGAGTTTTATTTGCGCGAGCAGATGAAAGCGATTCAAACCGAACTTGGCGACAAAGACGGAAAATCAGCTGAAGTGGTCGACTTGAAAAAGCGGATTGAAGATGCGAAAATGCCTGAATCCACTGAGAAAGTGGCTTTGAAAGAGCTAGATCGCTATGAAAAACTGCCTTCTGCAGCTGCAGAAAGCGGCATTATTCGCAACTATATCGAGTGGCTTGTAACGATTCCATGGTCAGAATCGACAGAAGACCGTCTGGATATCAAATACGCTGAAGAAGTGTTAGATCGTGACCACGATGGATTGGAAAGCGTCAAAGAACGCGTTCTGGAATATTTGGCTGTCCAACAGATGACCAATTCCTTGCGTGGACCAATTCTTTGTCTTGTGGGGCCTCCGGGTGTTGGTAAAACGTCTTTGGCAAAATCGATTGCGGAATCATTGGACCGCAACTTTGTCCGCGTGTCCCTCGGCGGCGTCCGTGATGAATCGGAAATCCGCGGCCATCGCCGTACGTATGTCGGTGCAATGCCAGGCCGGATCATTCAAGGGATGAAAAAAGCCGGAACAGTAAATCCAGTTTTCCTATTGGATGAAATTGATAAGATGTCGAATGATTTCCGTGGCGATCCATCTTCTGCAATGCTGGAAGTATTGGATCCGGAACAAAATAATTCATTCAGCGACCATTATGTTGAAGAAACTTATGACCTGTCTAATGTGCTTTTCATTGCCACAGCGAATGATTTGGGATCGATTCCCGGACCATTGCGCGACCGCATGGAAGTCATTTCGATTGCCGGTTATACGGAAGTTGAAAAACAGATGATTGCCAAAAACCATTTGGCACCAAAGCAATTAAAAGAGCATGGATTGACGGATGAGCAATTGCAGTTTGAAGACGAAGCGCTACTCAACATCGTCCGCTACTATACGCGCGAAGCTGGTGTCCGTGGCTTAGAACGCCAAATCGCTTCTATTTGCCGAAAAGTGACTAAACAGATTATTTCGAAAGAAAAAGAGCAGGTCACCGTCGGGGCTGAGGAAGTTGAATCTTACTTAGGCAAACGCAAATTCCGTTACGGCATGGCCGAAACAGAAAACCAGATAGGTGTCGCAACCGGACTTGCCTACACGACAGTCGGAGGAGATACACTTCAAATCGAAGTTTCTCTGTCAGCCGGTAAAGGCAAACTGCAATTGACGGGTAAACTGGGTGATGTCATGAAGGAATCTGCACAGACCGCTTTGTCGTTTGTCCGTGCCCGTGCCGAATCGCTTGGGATTGACCCTAATTTCCATGAGTCGCATGATATCCACATCCACGTGCCAGAAGGCGCCGTTCCAAAAGACGGCCCTTCAGCAGGTATCACCATTGCAACAGCCTTGGTGTCTGCTTTGACCAAACGCCCGATCCGCCGTGAAGTCGGCATGACGGGTGAAATTACACTCCGCGGACGTGTCTTGCCAATCGGCGGAATCAAAGAGAAAACCTTGAGTGCTCACCGTGCCGGCTTGAAGACCATCATCCTGCCGCTTGATAACGAGCGGGATTTGGAAGATATCCCAGAAACTATCCGTGAAGAACTGACCTTTAAACTGGTCTCTCAAGCAGACGAGGCATTGGAAATTGCCTTGGAAGGAGAAAATGAATGAAAGTTAATAATGTAGAACTAGTAATCAGCGCCGTCCGTCCGGACCAGTATCCGGAAGACGGCCTGCCGGAATTCGCTTTAGCCGGACGGTCAAACGTCGGCAAGTCGTCTTTCATCAACAAAATGATCGGCCGCAAAAGCATGGCCCGCATTTCATCCAAACCCGGCAAGACGCAGACTTTGAACTTCTATAAAATCGAAGAAAAGCTGTTTTATGTCGACGTTCCCGGATACGGTTATGCCAAAGTATCAAAAAGCGAACGCGAAGCATGGGGCAAGATGATCGAACGCTATATCACAGACCGCGAGCCATTGCGCGCTGTTATCCAGATCGTCGATTTGCGCCACCCGCCAAGCAAAGACGATGTCGCGATGTATGATTTCATGAAACATTTTGAAATTCCATGCATCATCATCGCGACCAAAGCGGATAAAATTCCAAGAGGAAAATGGGACAAGCACAAGAAAATTGTCCGCACAACTTTGGACATGGACAAATCCGATCCATTGATCGTCTTCTCATCCGAAACCGGACTGGGCAAAGACGAAGCATGGCAAGAAATCGAAAGCAGAATGTAATAAACTAAAGCGCAGCCTTCGGGTTGCGCTTTTTTGATGAAAAATTTGGTATTTGATAGGATATTCCGCAAACCAGCTAAGCTGTCGGGCCCGCAGGATGCGGGTCATGCAGCAGGCGCTACAAAGACGTCGCGGTGCCAGCTTCCACGGGCTTGCACCAAAATCCCGCGGGAGTCTTCGCTGGTTTGCTCCATATCTTTGTGAGTATCATAAATTAATGAAGTGATTTCTTAAAAATAAAAAGGCTTCTACAGAAAAAATATTAAATGTTTCAATACGTGATGATTTTTAGAAGAATGAATGCAAGGCGGCGACTGCTGATGGAGCAGTGAAGCGGCATTAAGGAGACCCCGCTGGGAGCGAAATCTTCACACTACAACTCGTAAGTTAACAGTCAATTCCGACTAAGAGCGTTATACTTGTAGACCCGAAACACCTTTGCTAGTATTAGATTATAATAATTATAAATAAGAGTTATATTCATGTCTTGTTCACAATTTCAAAAGCATATTAAAGATGATAAGTGGTATACTGAGTTTATATGAAATATTGACCGGGAAAGGTGTTTTGTACCCATGCATACCTTAGTAGTTGGGGTGAATTATCGCTCTGCACCTGTGGAGATCCGTGAAAAGCTGTCATTTATTGAAAATGAGCTGCCACAGGCGATGCAGGCGTTAAAAGAACAAAAAAGCATATTGGAAAACGTCATCGTATCTACTTGCAACCGGACGGAGATCTATGCGGTGGTGGATCAGCTTCACACAGGCAAGTATTATGTGAAGCAGTTTCTTGCCGACTATTTTGGCCTCCCGCAAGAAGCGATTTCGCAGTACTTATTTGTCTATGAGCAGGACAAAGCAATCGAGCACTTATTCCGTGTAACGGCCGGCATCGATTCAATGGTTCTGGGCGAAACACAAATTTTAGGACAAGTGAAAAGCAGCTTTCTTGCAGGCCAGGAATACGGCACCACTGGAACAGTGTTCAATCAACTGTTCAAACAGGCCGTAACGTTGGCAAAAAGAGCGCATTCTGAAACGGCTATTGGCGAAAATGCGGTATCTGTATCGTACGCAGCGGTTGAACTCGGCAAGAAGATTTTTGGCACGCTTAAAAACAAAAGCGTCGTCATTTTAGGCGCCGGCAAAATGGGTGAATTGGCGATCAAAAACTTACAAGGCAGCGGTGCTGACCGAATTACGGTGATTAACCGTACATTTGAGAAAGCAGAACTGCTTGCGGATAAATTCGGGGGCAACGCGAAACCGTTAAACCAATTGCAATGCGCATTGCTTGAAGCGGATATCCTGATTTCTTCTACGGGTTCAGCTGACTTTGTCATTGATTTTGAATTGATGCAGTATGTTGAGAAACTCCGCAAAGGCAAGCCCTTGTTTATGGTGGACATCGCCGTTCCGCGTGATATGGATCCACGAATTGGTGACTTGCAGAGCGTTTTCTTGTATGACATCGACGACATGCAAGGAATTGTGGAAGCGAACTTGGCAGAGCGTGAACGCGCAGCTGGCCAAATCATGACTATGATTGACCAGGAAGCTATCCAGTTTAACGACTGGCTGACGACGCTTGGCGTTGTACCGGTAATTTCTGCGCTTCGCCAAAAAGCGCTTGGCATTCAGGCCGAGACAATGGCGAGCATTGAAAACAAAATGCCGGATCTGACTGACCGCGAAAAGAAAATTTTGAACAAACACACGAAATCGATCATCAATCAATTGTTGAAAGATCCGATCTTGCAAGCAAAGGAAATGGGCGGAGCGCCTAAATCCCGCGAGCAATTGGAGTTGTTCATGCAAATCTTTGGAATTGAAGATGAAGTGGAACAGGAAATTGAGAAACAATCAAAAGCAACGCAACAGAAAACGGATAAAGCCGTTCTTCAAACCCAGCAATCAACAACTAAAGCTCCCGGATATTCATTTTAAGCTTTCTTAAAGAGGCGTTTTCGATTCTATATGTTAAAATGTAGAGACGAAACGCCTTTAACTATGGAAACGAAGGGGAATGGGATGGCTGATATAACAATGGCAAGGCTGCACGAAGCTATGGTTATTCTATATGCTGTCAGCCTTGTTTTTTATTTTATAGATTACTTATATAAAGAAAAAAGAGCCAGCCGGATCGCCATGTCACTGCTCGGCATTGTCTGGGTATTGCAAACGATATTTTTGGGTCTGTACATTTTTGAGACCCAGCGGTTTCCGATATTGACCTTGTTTGAAGGCATTTATTTTTATGCCTGGCTGTTGGTGACGCTGTCGCTCGTCCTGCGGATTTTTTACAGCTTTGATTTTGCTGTATTTTTTATCAACATTATCGGATTTATCTTTATGACGATCCATACATTTGCGCCGGTTCAGATCGAACGCTCTCCTGTTGGGGAAGCGCTGGTGTCGGAGCTATTGTTCATCCACATCAGCTTCGCGATCTTGTCGTATGTGGCTTTTTCTTTATCATTTGTCTTTTCGGTGCTTCACATGATTCTTTACCGGATGCTGAAGCAGAAAAAGTGGACAAAACAATGGAGCAATCTACCATCACTCGGCCAAACCCAGCAGTTTATGACAATTTCCATCCTTGTCGGCATTTCGCTGCTGTTCGTGTCGCTCGTTCTCGGGCTGCAATGGGCTTATATATCCCTTGCAGAATTTTCATTGCTCGATATGAAGATTATCGGTTCGTTCATCCTTCTGGTCGTTTACAGCTTTATCCTATGGTGGCATCGCAAGGGTTCATTAATCGGCATGAATTATGCGCTGGCCCATGCATATGCATTTTTGTTGCTGCTGATCAATTTCTTTTTAGGCAGCCGGTTGTCTGAATTTCATTTTTGGTATTAAAGAAAGGTAGGATTTATTTTGAGAAAAATTATTGTAGGTTCAAGAAGAAGCAAGCTGGCGTTGACGCAAACCAACCAGTTTATCGATAAATTAAAAGCGGCGGGAGCTCCTTTTGAGTTTGAAATCAAGGAAATCGTTACAAAAGGCGATCGCATCGTGGATGTAACGCTTTCGAAAGTTGGGGGCAAAGGCTTATTCGTCAAAGAAATCGAACAGGCACTTTTTGACCGCGAAATCGATTTTGCGGTACACAGCATGAAAGACATGCCTTCTGTATTGCCTGAAGGCCTTGCCATCGGCTGTATTCCAGACCGTGAAGATCCGCGCGACGCTTATATTGCGAACAACCATGTGAAATTGATGGAACTTCCGGTTGGGGCAGTTGTGGGAACAAGCAGTTTGCGCCGCAGTTCACAGCTCTTGTTGCTGCGTCCGGATCTTGACATTCAATGGATCCGCGGCAACATCGATACGCGCCTTGCAAAACTGCAGGCGGGCGATTTTGACGCCATTATTTTAGCGGCAGCCGGTTTGAAACGGATGGGCTGGAAAGATGATTTAGTTACTGAGTTTTTAGAAGTTGAAGAATGCCTGCCGGCTATTGGGCAAGGGGCACTTGCAATCGAATGCCGCGAAGAGGATGCAGAACTTTTGGCGGAACTCGCTAAAGTCAATGATGAAAATACAGCATTGGCCGTTAACGCAGAACGCAAATTCCTGAGAGATATGGACGGCAGCTGCCAAGTGCCGATTGCCGGTTTTGCCACGGTTAATGATGGAGAAATCACCTTTACTGGACTAATTTCTTCACCGGAAGCGGACCAAGTGTTCAAGGAAATGTCTGTCAGCCGTGATCCGATCGAAGCTGGCCGTGTAGTTGCTGAGAAAATCAGCGCACAGGGCGGCTATGATTTGATTCAACGCGTTAAAGCTGAGAGCAATGTCTAAGGAAAAGCCACTGCTTGAAGGCGAAACCATTGTTTTTACCGGTTCAAGAGAACCGGCAGAAGCGGTCCGCCATGCACAATCGCTGGGAGCGAAGACGCTTTATTTTCCGCTTGTCACCACATCCATCCGCCAGTCGGAAAAGCCTGACTTTAACAGCTACGACTGGCTGATTTTCACAAGCCGCACCAGTGCCCAGGCATTTTGCCAGCTTCATGAAACCGTAGGAGCAAAGATTGCCGCGGTTGGAGAGCAGACGGCTGCGGTTTTGCAGCAGCATGGCTACGCGCCGGATTTCATCCCGAAGATCTTCAGTGCCGACCATTTTATCCGAGAGTTTCCGGTGATTGCCGAAAATGCCAAATGCTTGTTCATTAAAGGGTCTTTGGCAAAAAACACCATTGCCTCCATGCCGATGCAAGTAGATGAATGGACGGTTTATGATACGATCCTGAACATGGAAAACGCTGGAAAACTGGTGCTGCTAAAAGGCGTCACCATTCTTTTTGCCAGTCCTTCTGCCGTGTCGGCATACCGGCAGGCGGGGGGCGACTGGTCAAATATCCGCACCGCTGCTATTGGCCACGTAACGCAGGAAGCCATCCAGGCAATCGGCGGAACAGTCGATTTTACTCCAAAGAAATATACCTATATAGAAGTTATCAATGAAATAGCGAAAGGAAGATTGTCGAAATGAAAGAATTGAATTTTAATCGTCACCGCCGTTTACGCGGTTCAGCCAATATCCGGTCAATGGTCCGCGAAACGAGCTTGCATAAAGAGGATTTTATTTATCCGATTTTTGTGGTCGAAGGTGAAAACATCAAACACGAAATTTCTTCAATGCCTGGTGTTTTCCATTATTCACTGGATAAATTAGGCGAAGAACTGGATGAAGTCGTTGATCTTGGAATTCCTTCCGTCATTCTTTTCGGCGTACCAAATGAAAAAGATGCAGTCGGTTCACAAGCCTATCATGATCACGGCATCACGCAGGAAGCGATCCGTTTTGCGAAAGAGCGCCATCCTGAGCTAGTGGTCATTGCTGATACATGCCTATGCCAATACACAGACCACGGCCATTGCGGCGTGATTGAAAATGGCGTCATCTTGAACGATGAATCACTTGATCTTTTGGCGCGCACTGCTGTGTCCCAGGCGAAAGCAGGAGCTGACATTATTGCACCATCGAACATGATGGATGGCTTTGTTGCGGCAATTCGCTACGGATTGGACCAGGCTGGATTTGAAAATACGCCGATCATGTCTTACGGCGTTAAATACTCTTCCGCTTACTACGGACCATTCCGTGAAGCGGCTCACTCAACGCCTCAATTCGGAGACCGCAAAACCTATCAGATGGACCCGGCTAACCGCATGGAAGCTTTGCGGGAAGCAACTTCCGATATCCAGGAAGGCGCAGATTTCATGATCGTCAAACCGGCTCTGTCTTATTTGGACATCATCCGTGAAGTCCGCGATAATTTCGATATTCCGATTGTTGCCTACAACGTGTCAGGCGAATACGCGATGGTCAAAGCAGCAGCAGCAAATGGCTGGATCGATGAAGAGAAAATTGTTTTGGAAACCTTATTGAGCATGAAGCGCGCTGGAGCGGATATTGTAATGACCTATCACGCCAAAGACGCAGCACGCTGGTTGGAGGGAATTAAATGACATACGAAAAATCATTGGCAGCATTCACTGAAGCAAAAAAACTAATGCCGGGCGGCGTCAACAGCCCGGTCCGTGCCTTTAAATCGGTCAACATGGATCCGATTTTCATGCAATCCGGCAGCGGCGCGACCATCACGGATATAGACGGCAATACCTACATCGATTACGTCTTGTCTTGGGGTCCGCTGATTTTGGGCCATGCCCATCCGGAAGTGGTGGGAGCGATTCAGGAAACAGCGGCGCTTGGCACATCATTCGGCGCGCCAACTGAACTTGAAAACACGATGGCAAAACTGGTCATGGAACGTGTTCCATCGATCGAAATGGTCCGTATGGTATCTTCTGGTACGGAAGCGACGATGAGTGCATTGCGCGTGGCGCGCGGCTATACTGGACGCGACAAAATTCTGAAGTTTGAAGGCTGCTACCATGGCCACGGCGACAGTCTGTTGATCAAAGCTGGTTCAGGCGTTGCGACTTTGGGCTTGCCTGATTCACCAGGGGTTCCAGCATCAATTGCGAAAAACACCATTACGGTTCCATACAACGACTTGGAAAGCCTAAGATTGGCGTTCCAGGAATTCGGCGACGATCTGGCTGCAGTTATTGTAGAACCGGTTGCCGGCAATATGGGCGTTGTGCCGCCAAATGAGGGCTTCTTGCAGGAATTGCGCAATCTGACAACAGAAAATGGCACGGTTCTTATATTTGACGAAGTCATGACCGGTTTCCGTGTCGGCTTTAATTGTGCACAGGGCTATTTCGGCGTGACGCCTGACATGACGTGCCTGGGCAAAGTGATCGGCGGCGGATTGCCGGTTGGCGCATTCGGCGGCAAACGTGAAATCATGCAGCAAGTAGCTCCAAGCGGTTCGATTTACCAGGCAGGCACCCTGTCCGGAAATCCGCTGGCGATGCGCGCAGGTTACGAAACCTTGTCCCGTTTGACAGAAGAAAGCTACGACGTGTTCATTGAACGTGGCGACCAGCTGGAAAAAGGATTCCGGGAAGCAGCGACGAAATACAACATCCCGCATACTGTTAACCGCGCCGGTTCGATGATCGGTTTCTTCTTCACAAACGAAGACGTGGTTGATTTTGAAACAGCGAAAACTTCCGATACGGATTTGTTCGCAGATTACTATCGTTTGATGGCAGAAGAAGGCATCTTCCTGCCGCCATCCCAGTTTGAAGGCATGTTCTTATCGACTGCCCACACGGAAGAGCATATTGCAAAAACCGTGGAAGCATTCCATACTGTATTTGCTAAATTGGCACGCTAATATAGAAAAGAGGCATCCGATTTTTTGGGTGCCTCATTTTTTTTGGACTCATTAAGGAGAGCAGAAGATCATGAAATTTCCCTCACCGCACATATACTTTGTTATTTCGTGTAACATAGAAAGAACTAACGACACGTGGAAAAGAGGGATGACTGTGAGGGCGTTTATACTGACCGCAATTATTGCAACAGCAGCGGGAGCGGTGTTTGAAGCGATCGGCATGTTCCTGCCGTGGCTGCTTGGTCCGATGTTTGCCTTATTGTTGGTCACTCAATTCACGAAACTGCCTCTTTACTGGCCAAAAATTTTGCGGACAGCGGGACTGGTGATGCTCGGCATTCAGATCGGCTCGTCCTTTACGCGGGATGCGGTGCTGTTGATGGCGGTGGATTTGCCGTATATGGCATTTATGACCGTTTCAGTCGTCGCGCTGTCAATAGGGCTTGGGCTGTTGTTCAAGCGAATGGTCAATGAAAGCCTGGCGACCAGCCTGCTCGGTTCGATTCCAGGCGGACTGGCGCAAATGGTCGTTCTTGCTGAAGACATTCCGTCGGCAAACATCACCGTTGTGACGATGATGCAGACCATCCGGATTTTCATGGTGGTGACAATCGTGCCGTTCTTGACGATATTTTTGAACGGCAGAGGCGCAGGGGAAATGGAGCGGCAGGTGTTCGCGTTTTCGCCGTCACTTTTCTTGTTGGCGTTCGTAGTCGGTGTTGTGCTTTTCGCGGGAATGAAACGGATCGGCTTTCCAGCTGCAGAACTGCTGGCGCCAATCTTGACAATGGCTGTCGTCCAGACCGTGTCGGGCGATGTTCTTATCGATATGCCATACTGGCTCATTGCCATCGCGCAAGTGTGCATTGGTGCGAACCTTGGCCTGCAGATGGAAGGGATTGGAGACAAGCTGACATTCCGGCTTGGTGCCGCAATTATTTTAAACAACGTACTGCTCATCGGATTTACAGTTTTGATTGCGATGATTCTCGCCCAATTGCTGCCTGAATACATATTTCTCGACTTTTTCCTGAGCGCGGCACCTGGCGGCATTGCTGAAATGGCCATTACGGCATTGGCGGTCGGAGGCGATGTGGCGCTGATCACCGGCTTCCAATTGTTCCGCCTGTTCTTCATCTTGCTGATTGCGGCGCCGATTGTGGCATTCATTGTAAAAAAACTTGACGCTAAAACCGGATATTGAGTACAATGGGAGTAATTAGATAATCATGCGTTGAAGAGGATAGTAGGATGTGCGGGCATTTCAGAGAGAAGACCGAGTGGTGAGAGGTTTTCATGGGCACACATTTGAATGTCACCTCTGAGCAGTTGCCGTGAAACAGAGTAGCGGGAACCGGACTTAACATCCGTTATGAAACTTGAGAGCCAGGTGTGCAAGTGGACCTGTGTATAAAGGTGGTACCGCGAAAAACTCCTTCGTCCTTTACAGACGATAGGAGTTTTTTGCGTTCTGCCAGAAATTAAAGGAGGAATTCCAATGACTGAACAAATGTCGACCAAGTACGATCCGCAATCGATTGAAAAAGGGCGTTACGATTGGTGGGTCAACAACAAATTCTTCGAAGCCAAACCGGAAAGCGGCAAAACGCCGTATACCATTGTGATTCCGCCGCCGAACGTTACCGGCAAGCTGCATTTGGGTCATGCCTGGGACACAACTTTGCAGGACATCATGACGCGCATGAAGCGCATGCAGGGCTTTGACGCCTTGTGGCTTCCGGGTATGGACCACGCCGGCATCGCGACGCAGGCAAAAGTGGAAGGCAAGCTGAAAGAAGAAGGGCGTTCGCGCTATGATTTGGGCCGTGAAGCATTTCTCGAAGAATCGTGGAAATGGAAAGACCAGTACGCAGGCCATATCCGTGAGCAATGGTCGAAACTGGGCCTTGGACTTGATTATTCCCGCGAGCGTTTCACATTGGATGACGGCTTGTCAAAAGCGGTGCGCGAAGTTTTCGTAAAACTATATGAGAAAAAGCTGATTTACCGCGGCAAATACATCATCAACTGGGATCCGAATACCAAAACCGCCATTTCTGATATTGAAGTTATCTACAAAGATGTACAAGGTGCGTTCTATCATATGCGTTATCCGCTTGCGGACGGCAGCGGCCACATCGAAATCGCAACGACCCGTCCGGAAACGATGCTTGGCGATACAGCGGTTGCGGTTCATCCGAAAGACGAGCGCTACCAGCATTTGATCGGCAAAAAAGTCATCCTTCCGATTATCGGCCGCGAAATGGAAATTGTTGCGGACGATTACGTAGACATGGAATTTGGAAGCGGCGCCGTGAAAATCACGCCTGCACACGACCCGAACGACTTTGAAATCGGCAATCGCCACAACCTGGAACGCGTGCTGATCATGCACGAAGACGGTTCGATGAACGAGAACGCCGGCAAATACGAAGGGCTTGACCGGTTCGAATGCCGCAAGCAGATTGTCAAAGATTTACAGGACTTGGATGTTCTCTTCAAAATCGAAGAGCATTTGCACTCAGTTGGCCATTCAGAGCGCAGTGGGGCCGTTGTTGAACCCTACCTGTCCACACAATGGTTTGTAGACATGAAGCCTTTGGCTGCTGCTTCAGTGGAAGCACAGAAAACCGATGCGGGCGTTAACTTCGTACCGGACCGTTTCGAGAAAACTTACCTGCACTGGATGGAAAATATCCGTGACTGGTGCATCTCACGCCAGCTTTGGTGGGGGCATCAAATTCCAGCCTGGTACCATAACGAAACTAATGAAATCTACGTTGGCCACGAAGCGCCGGCTGACGCTGAAAACTGGACACAGGATGAAGACGTACTGGATACGTGGTTCTCATCTGCCCTATGGCCGTTCTCGACGCTTGGCTGGCCGGAAGAAAACGATGACCTGAGCCGCTACTATCCGACTGATGCCTTGGTTACAGGCTATGACATTATTAATTTCTGGGTATCCCGGATGATTTTCCAGGCGCTCGAATTTACCGGTGAAAAACCGTTTAAAGACGTATTGATCCACGGTCTTGTACGCGATGCGGAAGGACGCAAAATGTCCAAATCGCTCGGCAACGGCGTTGATCCAATGGATGTGATTTCTGAGTACGGAGCGGATTCTCTGCGCTACTTCCTGGCAACAGCGTCATCTCCTGGACAGGATCTTCGCTACTCGAACGATAAAGTGGAGTCTGTTTGGAACTTTGCCAATAAAATCTGGAATGCTTCCCGTTTCGCTTTGATGAACATGGAAGGCATGACTTACGACCAAATCGATCTTTCCGGCAAGAAATCCGTAGCCGATTCATGGATCTTGACCCGTTTGAATGAAACTATCGAACAGGTGACAGAACTTGCAGAACGCTACGAGTTCGGTGAAGTGGGACGCTCTCTTTATAACTTTATCTGGGATGATTTCTGTGACTGGTATATCGAGATGTCGAAACTGCCATTATACGGCGAAGATGAAGAAGCGAAGAAAATGACGCGTTCGGTTCTTGCGTATGTACTGGATAACACAATGCGCTTGTTGCATCCGTTCATGCCGTTCATCACGGAAGAAATCTGGCAGAATTTGCCGCACCAAGGCGAATCGATCACCATTGCGGCATGGCCGACAGTGGATGATTCCCTGACCGACCAAAGCCAGTCTTCGAGCATGAAACTGTTGATGGATGTTATCCGTTCAGTACGGACCATCCGTTCAGAAGTTCAGTCGCCAATGAGCAAAAAAGTGCCATTGACGATCTCGGCAAAAGATGCCAACACGCATGCTGTACTTGAAGCCAATGCAGCGTATATCGAACGTTTCTGCAATCCGGAAACCTTGACGATCGGCCAAAACATTCAAGCTCCTGAGAAGTCGATGTCCGCTGTTGTATCCGGTGCGGAGTTGTTCATGCCGCTTGAAGGCTTGATCGACATAGATGCAGAGCTTGCGCGTCTGAACAAAGAACTGGAAAAATGGGCAAAAGAAGTCAAGCTCGTCAGCGGCAAATTGTCGAACGAACGCTTTGTTTCCAAAGCGCCTGAAGCAGTTGTTGCAGAAGAACGTGCGAAGCAAGCCGATTACGTGGAAAAACACGCAACGGTTGAAAAACGCATTGTAGAATTGCAAAACCTGTAATAATTCGAAAAACCGCTCTCCCATTTGGGGAAGCGGTTTTTTCGTTTTTATAGGGATATTCCGCAAACTAGCTCCGCTTTCCTGCGGGCTTGCGCCGAACTAACTTGGGCTTAGCGCCCAAGTGGATTTCGGCACTTCGCTATCCCGCTGGAGTCTCCGCTAGTTTGCTTCATATTCTATTATTTAAACAACGCAAATGATCATTTTTAAGAACCTCTAAAAAAAGAGTAAGAGAGATGAGGTAGCAGAGACTTGCATGCAGCAACTTCTTAGACTTACTTCGAATTTACATGTTTCTTAGCGACGGAGCGTCCACGGGCTAGGCGAAGCAAGAAGACTGGCGTTCTTTGCCTGGCTTCTTGCGGGAGCCATGCCCAAAGCGACCGGAGCGGTTTGGAAAAGATAAAATTACTTTGGTCCATCTTCCTGGCGGAACGGCGCATGCTTTTCCAGCTTACGTATATGTTCCACCAGCAATTCTACAATATTTTCATCGTGCGTTTCATAGAACGAACGTGCGCCGACGGGGTCTTCGATTTCATTAAACAGATAGCGTCCGTCTTCCAGCAGCAAAAAGTCAATGCCGATATAGTCGCTGTTTAAAGCACGCGCAATCCGTAAGACATCTTTTTCCTGGGCGGCAGTAAGAGTAAACTTCTCTATAGCTCCACCGAGCGAATAATTGGCTTTGAACGAGTTGCCGGAGCTGCGCTTAACGGCACCAACAACTTCTGTGCCAATGACATAGGCACGGACATCCGCCAAATGCTCGACCACCGGCTGGAAAATCAGCGGGGAAGAGGCATCGGGGATTTCTTCAGTGGAATCTAAGAGCCACACTTCAGATCCACCATGGCCGTCTACGGTTTTGGCGACGCACGGAAATTCCAGTGCTTCCCGGTAGGTCGAAACAGCCGGAACACCCAGCAGCAAGAACAATTGATAACTTTGCCATTTGTCGTTGGCGATGCGGTTCACTTCGGCACGGTTCACTAGGCGGATCCCGTGGTCTTCCAAGAGGCGGGCTGCTGCGGGACGGCGTGCACGGAAAAGCACGGTGTCACCGTGCAGCTTATCCACAAGCATTGCCAGGCCATCTTCACTCCAGTCGTCCCACGATACCAGCACAGCATCTCCAAAGCGCTCGAGCTCATCTATAAATCCTTGATTCCGCATGGTATCAGTCGTTTCATAAAGAAGTTTCATCCTAAGTCCTCCAATATATAAGCAATCATGGCGTCTGCAACATTAATGCCTGTGACATTCAGGATATTGCGGATATGGGCAGCGGCATTCACTTCGCACACTAAAGGCTGTTCGTTTTCGCCAAACAGCAAATCGACTCCGGCAAACGTTGCGCCAACTGCATGCGCTGCAGCCAATGCCATTTCCTTTTGGGCAAGGGTCAGCTCGATGGGAGAAGCTACGCCGCCATTGGTAATGTTGGCGCGGAAATCGGTTTCCGAATGACGGTACATGGCTGCAACAATCCGTTCACCGACAATGTTGATGCGGATGTCGCGGCCGCGGCTCGATGCAACGAATTCCTGGAAGACAAAATCGATGCCTCTCAAGCTGTCGACTTTCTCGTAAAACTGCTCTTCGGTTTCAATCAAATACACTTTCATGCCAAATGAGCCGTGGCCTTCTTTGATAATCATCGGCAGTCCAAGGCGTTCGATTACCTCCTCAAAATAACCGGAATCCGCTATAGAGAAGTTCGGATAGACTTTCGGTGCAACAATGGTCCGTGGCATCGGCAACTGTTGCGCGGCGAGCTGGACATATTGTGTGGCTTTGTTGTCGCATAAATCAATGACGGCCGGATCGTTGTAAACCGGAACTCCACGGCTTTTCAAAAAATATCCAAGCAATATATCTTTATCCAATAAAATTGCAAAATCAGGTATACTTAAGTTGACTGATAAATCCATTATAGTTTCGTAATTCTTCATGATCTTTACAGCGATGCCTGCTCTGTCAGCTGCTTCAGCCACAAGCCTGGCTTGGTCTGCAAACTTATCGGAAACTAGGCTTCCGTTGTAAATAACCCAACAACTCGTCATATCCATTCCACCTTCGTGCTATAATCATACTCAAAAAGTGTATCATGTTTACTGCAGAAAAGAGGCTTCTTATGATAATCGGACTCGAACAATATAAAAACAAATGGAATATACATACAGACTCTGCCATTCTGCCTGGCTTGGATGCCATCACCGCTGCACTGGAAGAACTCGAAAATCCCCATCAAACGGGTAGATTCATCCATTTGGCAGGCACTAATGGCAAAGGGTCCACTGCGGCTTTTCTTTCGGCTATCCTGCAAGCGCATGGCCGCAGCATCGGCAATTTCTATTCGCCATGCATCGAGGATCTTCATGATCAAATTCAGATCAATGGCACGCCTGTCAGCTCAGATGAACTTGGCTGGGCCATGCAACAATTGAGTGTAGTGAAGACTCCATTAACTGATTTCGAGCTTTTGACTGCAGCGGCATTTGTCATTTTCCGAAAGCAAGCCCCCGATTTTGCCATCATTGAAGCCGGCATGGGAGGGACGCTTGACAGCACAAACGTCATCGATTCCGAGATTGCCATCATTCCCTCCATCTCCATCGATCACACCAATTTCTTAGGAAATACAATAGAAGAAATCGCTCGCCACAAAGCGGGGATCATAAAAAAATGGAAACCGGTCGTTGTCGGGGATCTGCCAAACGAAGCGATGAACATTGTTCGGGAAAAAGCGGACCGTCTCCACTCGGATGTGATCCTGCCAACCAAATTGGCAGATTCACGTTTAGGATTGAAAGGACCTCATCAGCAAAAGAATGCTGCACTTGCACTCGAAGCCGCCAAAGAGTTGCTTGGTCTGGAATTCGATGAAGAAAAAGCGCAGCTTGGCTTGTCATCGACTAAGCTTGCTTACCGGTTTGAAAAGATCTTGCCGGGGGTTATTTTTGACGGAGCACACAACAAAGCAAGCATCGATGCACTCGTGGAAACAGTAAAAGAAGCATTACCCGACCGTCCCATTCACATCGTTATGGGAATTTTTAAAGATAAGGACTATGTCTACGCCCTGCGCCGGCTTGAAACCATCAGCGACCATTTCACATTTGTTAACTTTGACAATGAACGTGCATTGCCTGCAGAAACTTTATTTGAAGAAAGTAGAAGTAAAAGAAAGACAATTACAAATTTATGTGATATATTACCTGTAAAAGGTAGGAAAGAAGAGACTATAGTCACGGGTTCACTCTACCTCCTGACAGTCCTTAGAAACTATGCGGATACTTTTTTTCAACATTACCAATCCTAATGGCCATTGTGACGCAATGGAGTTAGTTGCCTAGAAAGGGAAGATGATATGGGGAAGAAATTTACTCGCAAAACGATTCTTTGGAGCTTATGGACTCTGGTTGTTCCAGCTGGCTTAGTGGTTGTCTATAATTTTTTCCCACCATCTGTAGCAGATCCATGGAACTTATTGGCCTATATTTTGTTTTTTGTTTTAATGAGCCTGATGCCGATGAACATCAACGGCGCTTCGACGTTTTTGGTGCAATGGGTAACCGTAGCACTTTTCTTGAAATATGGCATTTTTATCGAGATGCTGGTTTCTCAATTAAGCATGTTCATTGTGCTCTACCGAAGCCGGACGAATGAAGCGCAATCGCTGCGGATTCCTTTTAATTCATTAATGTTTTTTTTGATGTCATTAATTGCAGGACTTACATATAAAGCTGCTGGCGGACAAATCGGCTCTTTGGAGCTGTCTCATGTAGTTTTATATGGATTGATTTTCCAAGTGATGACGGTCTTAAGCAATCAGATCATCTATCAAGTTTATGATCGTATGACTGGCAATAAGAATAAATTCTTATCCATTGATGCCATTTGGGATTTCGTCCTGATGCTGGTGATTTTCCCTTATGCCATAGCGCTATATATTTTCGAATCATATATTGGTGTTCCAGCACTGATCCTGCTGGGTGTTCCGTTCTTCATCATGACTGCTGTGCTGAAAATGTATAACAACTCAGAACAGGTAAATATCGACTTGAAAAAAGCTGGGGCAATCGGACATCAGCTGGCTACACGGCTGGAGACCGACGAAGTACTCGATCAGTTTGTCGTGCAGGTCGCTAAAATGTTCAAAGTTGAATATGCCTATGTAATCGATTACAGGGACGACCTGCAGCAGATGCTGCGGGTTTTTGAAAACAATAAATTGCAGCCGCGCGTCATCAAATCTATTCCATATAATAGAGGAATTGCCGGGAAAGTCATCATCACCAACGACTCTTATGTATATGATGAAAAAAGCCAGTGGCAGGATTTGGTCACCGGCAATCTTCCGCAAGACACAGAAAGTTTGATGGCTACCCCCATCGCTCGAAACAACAAAACAGAAGGCGTGCTGGTGCTGGCATCAAAAAAGAAATACGCTTTTGCCAAACACCAGCTGCAAATTTTGGAAATCCTCAGCACTTATTTTGCCGTATCGCTGGAAAAAGCCGGCTATATGCAAAAAGTCATAGCGAAAAGCGAACGTTGCGGATTGACCAAACTTTACAATTACCGCTATTTGGACGAAAGCCTAGAGAGTTGCATTAAAGAAATGAACGAAGGCCGTCTGACGCAATTATCGCTCATCATGATGGACATCGATCATTTCAAGAGCATCAATGACCGGTATGGCCACCAAAGCGGCAACGACATCCTCGTTCAGCTGGCGGATATTTTAAGAGAAGAAATCGGGGACGAAGGAACCATCGCCCGCTATGGCGGCGAAGAATTCGTCGTGCTGCTGACAGATTACAGCAAAGATTTGGCCATGCTGCTCGCTGAAAACCTGCGCAAGCGCATCGAAAAACATGAGTTCCTGATCGAAAGTGATCTTGCCGCTAACCGGGAGCAGCAAATTGTCCATATCACCTTAAGCATCGGTGTATCAACAGCACCGGATGACAGCGATGAAGGCATGTCGCTGATCCGCAATGCCGACCGTGCCTTGTATATCGGTGCGAAACAGGCTGGACGGAATAAAGTTGCGGCATATTCAAAATAAGGCTACAGATGGGTTAATCCTCATCTGTAGTCTTTTTTCCTATTTTGGCCCAGAATATACCCTGGTTTTTAGCAATAAATTTTGAAATTCATGAGAAAACACTGTTCAATAGGGCAGAAACAATGCAATAATGTAGCTAAGTTAAAATTAGATAGAAAGTTTCTTTTAATAGGAATATAAAGGAATATATTCGTGCATGTTTAAGGGGGGATTTGAATGAACATGAATGACAGAGGATTAACTTTGGTTGAAATTCTGGCAGCGGTGGTCATATTGAGCATCCTGTTTATTGGCATCATGTCCATTTTCCCTCAAATGACATTATTTAATGCCAAGACAGAAACGAAATTAGACACGATGAATTTGGCTAGGCAGGAAATGGCGTATATCTCGGGAGAGGCAGGTTGGGTTGGAAAACGTGACCTGGCAGATCCGTCCATTTATGAAAACTTCAAAACCGTTCTGGTAACCCGGATGCCTGCGGCTGGCTACACTGAAATTACAACTACAGATGATTTTATCCGCTACGAAAAAACGGATGGTTACCGATATGAAGCAGATGTTTATTTAAATTGTCAGCCTTTTCTGAAGGAGGCTGAAAACAGTTTGAAATGCAATGACCCCAGTTTATCGCAATTACACAAAGTTCATTTAAAAGTTTATGACGATGGCCGTATAAGCAGCCAAACCTTTTCATACATCAAGTTTATTGTTGAAATGAAGGTTGATTGATATGAAAATCAACGAAAAAGGAATAACCATAATTGAACTTCTTGCTGCGCTCGCTTTAGTATCGATCATTGCTGTCGCAGCATGGACTGCCATGTCGATTGGCTTTAAGCACAGTGTGGTCGAAACCTCCAAGACTCACATTCAACAGGATGCCAATCTCATTATTGTAGAATTATCGAATGCCCATAGAAAAAGTGATAGCTACTCAGTAAAGTTCGAGAACGGACAGCTAGTTTTGAAAACCTGTGATGAGACTGGCTGTGCACCTTTTGAAAGAGTTATAGACAAAAACTACGACTATAATGGCACGTCCATCAATGGAGTGGTTTATACCGGAACTGTTTTTGCTGAACAAATCATACTTCCAAAAGAGCAGCACCATCCGGTCAACTTAAAACTTACTTCAGGCAAGAACTCAATTTCTATCGATACCGTCCTTACGCGAATCATTACCGGCATGTATAAAGGGGGACATAAAAATGAAGCATTTTAAAAATCAGCAAGGCTACGCGTTAGTAATAGTGCTACTGATAGTTGTTTTGTTCTTAAGCATGTCAGCAACGTTTATCGCCGGTTCACTGAATCACGCAAAACAGGAACAAACGGTTGATGTGACAAACCATGCAGTAGCTGCTGCGGAAATGGGAACCCTGTACTTTACATCGGATTTCGAACGGGAGCTCAAAATGCTCAAACAGGAAATGAGTGATCAGACTCAGTTAAAGCTGAATGCCCTGATTGACTGTATCAAGTACCCGCTTGGGACAGCGTGCGATACCGAGGCTGAACGGATTCAGTGGGAAGAAAAAATCGATGCAGATATGAAAGCTTTATATATTGAGCGCATCATGGCTAAAATCGAGGAGTTGAAAGAACAGATCGGAATCAAGACAGTTCCATTTTCTGAAGAACAAATCGATTATTCGGTTCTTGATTTGAAAGCAATCCAGTTGAATAAAGACAAAAAAGATACAGCATTGCCATCTGTATCGGATAAAGAGGTGACGTCCATTGAAATCGAGATGGAGGTCCAGGGCACTTCGGAAGAAATGTTAAAACAATTGGTCGCAACCTTTTTTGTAAGCATACCCGATAGTTTCTTGAATGCTGACGAATCGATCAAAGTGGATACCATTCTCATCACCCAAGACGAAGATATAACCTATGAAAAAATATTCACTTTGGTTCCGCCAACACGATCCTGCACTGATCTTTTGACAAGCGTCGTTGATCAAACAGCTACAGCCCCTTATGAATGTGCGGCCGCAGCAGGAGAGGATTTAAAGGATTTTATTCAGCTGATAAAAAGTAAAAGCCTCGATCCGGCTGATTTCCGCGTTTACACCAATGACTTTAAAGATTATGTCTGTGATAAAAACTGCAACAATCTCAACTTTGAAGGCATTAACCTGGTGGTCCAGCAGAATGACGCTGCCGCTTCCAACAATATGAACAACCTGATCAACGCCAATCTCATCATTAATGGCAAATTGGATGCCGGCAACAACCTAATCAACTTGGGGAAAAATGGCGTCAAACAAACGATCATCGTCAAAGAACTGACGGTAGACGTCAATATTAAAAACATGTATTACACCAATTTTCTTATTCTTGGCTATAATACGCCAATAGAAAATCCGAAAATCGCCAATATCGACTGGAAAAACCACATCGAAATCTCCAATTACTCCAGACTATGCCTGGATATTGATCGCATTGACAGTGCGGATTTAAAGCGCTTGTCCCAGGAAATCGAGTTTTCAGAAAGCGGGGCATTGTCTTATTTTTCAATTGATCCAAACAAGGTCTTTGAACTAAAGACATCTACAAATGCAGATCGAACGGTTAAAATCGGCGGAGTTACACATAAAATGACCGATCTTTACGTTCAACGGGAAGACACTTATTCGACTTTTCTGGAAAACTGCGGTGTTGTGCTGAAAAATACCAGCACTTTGCCGTTGGACGTTTCTGTGCCGAATCCAATTGATACCGATATCGATTTGGAGATCGAATATTAAACTATCGATGAACAAAATAGGAGGATTTACATGATACGCTTATTACTTTTTATCATTTTAGCGGCTGTGGTTTTGCCGCTGGCTTATATGCTTCTCAAACAAGTGCCGCTCGCCAAGCGGATGACCATTGCCGGTGGCGGATTAGCTGCTGCGGCTGCCGCATTGCTGATGCAGGGAGCCTATGCCTGGTATATGGTGGCTTTGGCACTTCTTGGCGTATCGTTTCTGGCAGCGTTCGTCTACATGAAGCTGATAGAGCGAGAGCAAAACGAAAAACAGCGCCTGGCTGAAGAACGCCGTGAGCAAAAGCAACAAAAAACAAAAACGTATTTAGCCACACCGGAAACAGAAGAAGCACCAGCAGTTCCAGAACCGGCGCAAAAACCAAAACCGTTCGGCATGCAGTCGATCGATGCTGAGCGAGAGGAGATTACCCGTGGATAATAAATTATTTGGAATGGCCTTTGCGGCGGTATTCGGCTTAGCGGTTTTTGTCTTTGGAGCGGCCAACGCCGGCGCTTATGCTGTAGACAACTGGCTGTTTCCTACTGAAGAATTTGGCGACAACACCTACATCGGCACGACCGATGTTTCCAATATGGAAGTGGAGTCGGCGACAATGATGTTTGCCGGCCAGTCGGAAACGTGGCGCGCAAATGCGGAACTCCATGTCACTTACCAGGATGCAACGGAAATCTACCCGCTTGAAAATGCTGAAATCCTGTTGGATGAAACGGTCAGAAATGCCGAAACGGGAGCACAAAATAGCTTTGTCTTTAGTTTGTCCCCGGATACGACACGATCGTTTTTAGCTGAATATTTCCCGGTGGCCGATTTTTCTGAAGCGGATGTCGAAGCAATTAATGGGAAATTGGAAACAGCACTTCAAGGCGGGCAAACAAAAACGCAAGTGTCGATCAGCGACGACAGCCTGAGCCTCGACCGTGAAAAAGTGGCGGATGTTGTATTCCCGACCACATTTTCAAGCATCGGCAGTTCAACGGTCATAGATGCCTTGAACGGTGTTCAACTCGCGCCGGGTGCTCAATTTTCATTTCTTGAGTTTATTGCTCAGCTTTCAGTGACGGATGTCAGCGACGAGGAATTGACGCAAATTGCTTCCGCCATTTATGGCGCACTGCTCCAAACCAATTATCTGGTAGATGAGCGCAGCATCGGTTCGCAAGTGCCTGCATCTATTCCACTGGGCCAGGAAGCGGCGATCAACCGGCAACTTGGAATCGACCTAGTTTTCACGAACCCGAATGACAGTTCATTTACCTTGAACCTGACAAAAGCGAGCGATTCTTTGAACGCGTCGATTACAGGTTATCCATTCGTGTATTCGTATGCGATCGACTTGACCGAACAAACCGATATCCAACCGCGTTTGATCAAGCAATACAGTGCGTTTGTGACGAGCGGCAACCAAGTTGACGAAATCGGGGTGTCCGGAACACGCCTGAATGTTACCCGCACCATTTACGATGGCAATGAAACCGTGGAAGTCGAAACGGTATCAAACGATTTTTATCCGCCAATCCACCGCGTTGAAGTTTACCCGCTAGCTCTGCCAGCAGCCCCGGAAGTAACAGTTCCGGTTGCTGGTGAGCCTGGATTTATCGATGTCAACGGCGACGGCATCCATGATGGCACGACCACTGTCCCGACAACTGGGCAGCCTGGATTTGTGGACGCAGACGGAGATGGTGTCCATGACGGAACAGTAACTTCTCCAACAGCCGGCCAGCCGGGATTTGTTGATGACAATGGCGACGGCATCCATGATGGAACGACTGCAACGCCAACTGTCCCGACAGTCGGACAACCCGGATTTATTGATGAAAATGAAGACGGCATCCATGATGGAACACCGACGACACCAAACGTTCCGACAGACGGCGAACCTGGGTTTATCGATGAGAACGAAGATGGCATCCATGATGTACCGGCAGCCAACGATCCAGCTGAAGAGCAAGATCCAGTAGATGAAACGCCTGAATACGACAAAGGCGGAAAGCTGATTACAAAGTAAGTGTTAGAGAGGAGAGATCGAAATGGCGATTGTCAGAAGAAGGTTAGGCGATATTTTGGTCGAACAGGGGTTATTGACGCAAGAAGATCTGCAGGAAACGCTGAAGGACAAGCAAAACGATCAAAAGCTGGGTGATGCCCTGCTGCAGCGAGGCATCATCACCGAGCAGCAACTGATTGAGACGCTGGAAGTCCAGCTTGGCATCCCGCATGTATCGCTGTTCCGCTATCCATTCGATCCGATGCTGTTCAACGTGGTGCCCAAGGAATTTGCCAAGCGCAAACTACTGGTGCCGCTTAAGACGGAAGGCGACCGGCTGTTTATTGCCATGACCGATCCGACGGATTTCATCACCATTGATGATCTCCGGCTGACGACCGGCTTCCAGATCGAGCCGACGATTGCTTCCAAAGAAGATATCGTCCGGACCATTGCGAAATATTACGATGAAGAATCATATGACGAACTGTTGGAAGAGTTGCCGCAAATAGCGGAAGAGCAGCAAAGAGAATTGAACGATCTGGATGCGCCGATCGTCCGGCTGGTCAACCAAATCCTGTCGAATGCCGTCTCGCAAAAAGCCAGCGATGTCCATTTTGATCCCCAGGAAAACCGCGTTCTCGTGCGTTACCGGATTGACGGCACGCTGCGCACCGAGCGGATCCTGCCAAAAAGCATGCAGCAGATGATCACAGCGCGAATCAAGATTTTGGCGAATTTGGACATTACCGAAAATCGCATTCCGCAGGATGGCCGGATTAAGACAACAGTCGACTTCCGTGCCATCGATTTGCGCGTGTCGTCCTTGCCGACAGTTTTCGGCGAGAAAATCGTTATGCGGATTTTAGACTTGAGCCAAAACCTTACGGATATATCGAAACTTGGCTTTAATGATGTAAACATGGAGCGCTTTATGCACGAAATCGACAAACCGAACGGCATTATCCTTATTTCCGGTCCGACCGGTTCCGGTAAATCATCGACGCTCTATGCGGCGCTGAACAAGCTCAATTCAGAAGAAGTCAATATTATCACGGTCGAAGATCCTGTCGAGTATCAATTGGAAGGCATTAACCAGATTCAGGTGAACGCCAATGTCGGCTTAACGTTTGCAGCCGGTTTGCGGTCGATTTTGCGGCAGGATCCGGACATTGTCATGGTTGGGGAAATCCGCGACAAAGAAACGGCTGATATTTCCATCCGGGCTTCGTTAACCGGGCATTTGGTGCTGAGTACGATTCACACCAACGATTCGATCGCTTCCATCACCCGTCTGATGGATATGGGCATCGAGCCTTTCCTAGTGACGGCGTCTTTGAATGCCGTCGTGGCACAGCGTTTAATACGGCGCGTCTGCAGGGATTGCCGGGAAATCCAGCCGGCTACTATACGGGAACGAGCGATTTTTGCTAAACGCGGCATCACGGTCGAAACCATTGCCCGCGGCAAAGGCTGTCCGCAATGCAATATGAGCGGCTATAAAGGCCGTATGGCGATCCACGAAGTTCTGGTGGTGGACGATGCAATCAAAGACATCATCAACCGCGGCGGCACCGCAGCAGAAATCCGTGAAATCGCTGTCCGGAATAAAACCATCTTCCTCATCGATGACGGTTTACTAAAAGTAAAGGAGGGCATGACAACGACGGAAGAAGTACTTCGCGTTGCCATGACAGACTAGCCTATGCCTACTACATTTATCGATAACGTATTGACCGAAGCCAAAGAACGCAATGTTTCCGATATCCATATGACGACTGGCATCCCACCGATTTTCCGTATGAACGGCACCTTGATCCAGTTTGGCGAAGAAAAACTGATGCCGGACGACACCATGGCAATCGCCAAAGCGCTGATGCCCGAATCGTTATGGGACACATTCCTTGAAAAAGGAGAGATGGATTATTCCTACTCGATTGCGGGTGTGGCACGTTACCGGGTCAACTCATTCCATCAGCGCGGTTCGATTTCACACGCTTTCCGGACCATTCCATCCAGGATTCCATCCATTGACGACCTGCAAATGCCGGATACGTTAAAAAAATTGGCGGATACCCACCAGGGATTGATCCTCGTGACCGGTCCGACTGGTTCCGGCAAGTCGACAACGCTTGCCGCTATGATCCGCTATATGAATGAACATATGACCAAACACATCATCACACTGGAAGATCCGATCGAGTATATGCACAAGCATGGCACCTCGGTCATTGACCAGCGTGAAGTCGGCTTTGACACAAATTCATTTGCCAACGGCTTGCGTGCAGCACTCCGGCAGGATCCTGATGTTATTTTAGTGGGGGAAATGCGGGATTTGGAAACAATCACCACCGCCATCACCGCTGCCGAAACGGGCCACTTGGTTATGGGCACACTGCATACTTCGAGTGCCGCTTCGACCATCGAGCGGATCATTGACGTATTTCCGCACGAGCAGCATGCCCAAATTCGGACGCAGCTTGGCGGCATCATCAAAGCGGTCATCTCCCAGCGCCTGCTGCCAACTGCAGATGGCAAAGGGCGGGTAGCGGCAACCGAGATCATGATTTCCAATCCGGCCATCGCCAACTTGATCCGTTCTGAAAAAGTCCATCAAATTCCGAACGTTATTTTGACCAACCGTGCGTCCGGCATGCACATGATGGAAACGTCTGTGCAGGAGCTGTTGAAAAAAGGCAAGATCACGCGTGAAATTGCGCAGCCTTACTTGAAAGGGGCGGAATAACGTGGCCCGCTACAAATACGAAGGGCGCGACCGTAAAAAAATCCGGAACGGCATTGCTGTGGCCAACAGCCGGCGGGAAGCGGTGGAAAAGCTGCGCGATGAAGGAATTCGCGTCATTGACATCCGTGAAATGCCGGCGACCACGCTGCAAAAAGACATATCGTTCGGCAACCCGGTAAAACGCGACCAGTTTATCATGTTCCTGCGCCAATTTTCGACGCTTATGCGCGCCGGCGTAACCATTGTCGACTCAATCCACATCCTGTCGCAGCAGGTCGAATCCAAAGCGCTGCGAAAAAGTTTATCAGAAATCGCAGAAGAGCTGAGAAAAGGCAATTCCTTATCCGACTCGCTGGCAAAATACCCAAAAATCTTCGAGCCGTTAACCATTAACTTGGTAAAAGCGGGAGAGATGTCCGGGAACATCGATGAATCTTTGGAAAGTTTGGCGACGCATTACGACAAAGCCTACCAAACAAAACAAAAAGTGGTGTCGGCGATGTCCTATCCAGTTGTTGTCGGCATCCTGGCAATTGGCGTTGTTATTTTCCTGCTGTCTTCCATCGTGCCGATGTTCGCCGATATGTTCGAAGGCTTTGGCGGCGAACTGCCGATGATTACGCAGATTGTCATGGGCGCATCTGACTTTGTCATGGGCTATTGGTATTTGCTGGTGATGGGTGCGCTTGCGATTTTCGCAGTTATCTGGCTGATGCGCAAAGACCCGAGAGGCAATATGATCCTGGATACATTGCTCCTGAAGATCCCAATTTTCGGCAAGATCCTCCAGAAGTCGGCGCTTGCCCGTTTGACCAGAACGTTGAGCTCGCTGTTTTCCAGTTCGGTGCCGATCCTGCAATGCTTGACCATGACTGAAAAAGTTGTTGGCAACGCCGTCATGTCGAAAGTTATCCTGTCCTCACGCGACTCACTGGAACGCGGCGGTTCATTGACCGAGCCGATGCGCAAGCATTGGGCATTTCCGCCTCTCATTCCCCATATGATTTCCATCGGGGAACAAACCGGTTCGCTCGACCACATGCTCAGCAAAGTAGCCGAATTCTACGAAAAGGAAGTCGAAGCCGAGACCGACCGATTGAAAGCGTTGATTGAACCGTTGATGATCGTCTTCCTTGCTGCATTAGTAGGGACTATAGTGCTAGCTATCATGATGCCGATGTTCGAGATGTTCCAGAATGTAGACCAATTGTAGCGGTTTCCACATTTTCTCTTTAAAATATTTTGTAAAAAAACAAGAAAAGACTATTGCTAAAACTGGTACTATTGTTATAATGAAGCTGTACTCAAAGTATTATTTAAAAGTAAAAAAATAGGAGGAAAAGAAAATGAAAAAATATTTGCAAAAGAAACTGAACAACGAAAAAGGTATGACATTGATCGAGCTTTTAGCTGTTATCGTAATTATCGCGATTATCGCGGCGATTGCTATTCCGGCGATTGGTACTATCATAGAGAATAGCCGACACGGTGCAGTTAAATCTGATTATCAAAATGCACTTTCTGCAGCAAATATCTTTTTTACAGAAAATCCAAGTGAAGCTGATGTTACAGTTGATGAGCTTGTGAACGGGATTACGACTGGTGCTACCGGTGCCGAAGTTACATCTTCATCATATATGGATGATGCCGGATCTCTTGCAGATGGAGTTTTAATTACAGCAGTACAAGGTGGTAATACTATTGAAGGAGCAGCTGCTGCTAATGGAAATACTTACGATATAACTACAGCAATTAATAATTCTGGACTTAGCGCATTATCAAATGCTCAATTTGGCGATGACTATCAAACTAATTAATAACAAATAATAAAAATTTTGGAGCTGAAAAAATGGCCTTATCGTTTTTATCGAGAAAAGCACGCGTCGTCACCATTACAATAGAAGAAGACGCGATCCGTCATGTCGACTTAAAATCCTCTTTGCCGATAGAGCTGAATTGCGCGGAAGAAATTTTTCTTCCAGCAGGCATTATCGAAGAGGGTAAGATTGTCGATGCGGCGGCGCTGGCCTCGGAACTCGATAAGGCTGTCAATCAGTGGGGTCTCTCTAAGAAGTCAGTCCGCTTCCTCGCCCCTGACGAATTCGTTATTATCCGCAAAGTACCATACCCCGAAGATGTCGAAGCCGATGAACTGAAAGGCCATTTTTTCATCGAAATCGGTTCGACGCTTTACTTGCCCTTTGAAGATCCCGTCTTTGATGTGGTGCCGTACCATCCGGAAGAAGAACAGCCGGAAGCGATCATCATCGCCTCCAAGGAATCGGTCGTGAAGTCCTATGAAGACGTGTTTGACCAGGTAAAGCTAAAAGCAATCGTCGCTGACATTACACCGCTCGCTCTTTACCGTTTAGGCTATTTGCAGCACGACTTCCAGGAAGATGAACACATCATGCTGATCGACCTGCAGTCGAAAAAAATGACCGTCTCCATCTTCCACGAGCATTTTCCGATGTTCATGCGGCCGGTTGATCTGGAAATTGAAGATCCGTTGTTGGCCGATCGTTCTGCAGTTATGGAGACCATTGAAATTGAAGTTGAAAAACTGGCCAACTTCTACCGCTACAATATGAACAGCGGAGAAGAAGGCATTACGAAAGTTGTTTGCAATGGAGAGTTTTACGATTGGCAGGCTTTTCAGCAAAGCCTGGAAATGCGGTTCCAGATTCCGATCCAGCCGCTTGTGCTTGATGTCATTCCATGCGGCGACGAAAAAGATGTTTCAAGACGCTTTAACCGGGCCATCGGTCTCGCGCTGAAAGAGGTGTAAGGTTTTATGCTAGTAGATATTAACCTATTGCCGCAAAAAGAACGGGACCGTCCCGCTTTTCTGATTGCGGCGATTTCGATTTTATTGGTGGCCGTCATTATTTGGGCGGTTTTGGCATTTATGGCCGGTTCCCATGCAAGTGAACAGGAAACTTTAATGGCGCAATCCGCACAAGTCGCTGCCGAACAAGCAGCGATCCGCACCCAATTGGAAGCGGCGCAAGGCATGAACGAAGAGCAGCAGCTGAAAGCCACTGTCGACTGGGCGGAGAGTTATCAATTTGATACCGTTCCGCTTTTGCAGGAGCTGGTATCCATGCTGCCGGAACGGGGCTTTTTTGAAAGCTTTTCCTATACCGGTCTGGACCAGGCAATCTTGTCTGTCCAATTTGATACGGCACGTGAAGCCGCATATTATTTGGCGCAGCTGAAAGCATCTGAGCTGATCGAATCAGCGACTTTGGACAGTGTCTCGCAAAATGAACTGGAAACTGAAGAAGTTGTAGAAGGCGCCGTAATCGAAGAAGCGATCATTCAAGAAACGCCTCGCTATTTGGCGACATACACCATCATCTTTATCGACGGCCGCATTCCGACAGACGATACGGCAGTTCCGGTAGAAGGCGAAGTTGTAACCGAAGAGCCGACAGAAGAAGCGGTAGAAGAGCCAGCAGAAGATGTCGAAGTGGACGTTGACGTCAATACCGAAACAGAAGCGCCTGCCGATACAGTCGAACCGGCTGAAACCGCTCCAGCAGAAACGGGGGGGGATGGCCAATGAGCAGCTTATCGAAAAGCCAAAAAGAAAAAGGCCTGATCGTGTTAGCCATCATCTTCCTGCTGGCACTGGCTGCGTATTCGTATTTATCCATTTACGCTCCGGCGAAAGAAGCCCGGCTGCAGGCCGAACAAACTTTAAGTTCTGAACGCGACGTGCTGGTTGCGCTGCAGGCGCAGCTGAAAGAATTGCCGGAAGGCGAAAAAATAAGCCCGAGCGATCTGCAGCAAAAGGTTTCCGTCGAATCATTGACCGAACAAATTGTTCTGCAGATTGAACAAGCTGAATTGATTTCCGATACTTTAGTAGACAACATCGGCATAACAGAAGGCCTCGTTGAATTGCCGGTGCCGGTCGAAGGGTTGGAAAACCTTCAGGAAGTGCTGACGACGGTCACCATCCAAGCGAACGACTATCAGGAAATCACGGCTTTCATCGAAGAAGTGGAAGCGATGGAACGCATCATGATTGTTGAAGCCATCGATTTCGGTTCCAACGAAGAAATCACTTCAGCCGACCAAGTGAGCGAAGCGATTGATGTCAACCTGACATTTTCTGCGTACTTCCGTCCAGACTTGATTGCCCTAGCAGACACGCTACCGAAAATCGATGCCCCTGCTCCGGCAGGCAAAGTCAATCCGCTGCCGCAAAATGACGGAACGGATTTGGCTGAAGAACAGGTAGTTGACGAAGAGACGGATGTCGACGTGGATATTGATATTAATGTAGAAGAAAACGCAACTGATTCAGAGGAGTAATAAACGACAGAGAGAAATCATTGCGATTTCTCTCTTTTTGGTAGAGCTGATTTGAAGGATTTGCAATAGATGGAGACCGTTCTGCAAACAACATGGTGTATTCCGCAAACAAACGATGATATCCCGCAAACAAATTAGGTTATCCCGCAAACAAACTAGATTATTCCGCAAACAAAAGCTCTGTTAATCGCTTTTCGCCTGCGAAAAACATCCATCTGAAGTGATTTCTTCAACTTCACTACTGGTTAACTAAAAAAACTAAAGCAAAGAGGGTTTCTATGGTACTGACTTATTCTATCTTCTTCTCGCTGTTTGGACTGGTGTTCGGTTCATTCTTCAATGTGGTCGGTTTGCGTGTGCCGAAAAAACAATCGATCGCTTACCCGCCATCGCATTGCACAAACTGCCAACGGCGCTTGACGGCACTTGATCTGGTCCCGGTGTTTTCGTATTTATTCTTAAAAGGCCAGTGCCGGACTTGCGGCTCGAAAATCCATTGGGTCTATCCGCTGATGGAGGCCGTCACCGCAATTTTATTCGTGGCGTCGTATTTGATGTTCGGATTTACGCCGGAGCTGATTGTGGCGATCTTGTTCGTCTCGCTGCTGGTCATCATCACGGTGTCGGACATCGCCTACATGCTGATACCCGACAAAGTGCTCCTGCCGTTTGCGGTAGTGCTGCTCGGCTTGCGCTTTGTGATTCCACTTGAACCGTGGTGGGACAGCCTGCTCGGCGCTGCGGTCGGATTTTTGCTGTTGTTCCTGATTGCTGTCGTTTCCAAAGGCGGCATGGGGGGCGGCGACATCAAGCTGTTCTTTGTGATTGGGCTGGTGCTCGGGACAGTCGGTACGTTCATGACCCTGTTCTTCGCATCGTTCATCGGGGCGATCGTCGGCATCATCCAGCTGCGCGTCACGAAAAAAGGGCGCAAGACACCAATTCCGTTTGGTCCATCAATTGCGGCAGCTGCCGTCATCGTCTATTTTTGGGGCGATGGCATGCTCGCATGGTATATGAATTTTCTGGGGTGAAGCTGAGGCTTCATCTTTTTTATTGAAAGTTGCAGCTGTTTTTCGGAACAACAACTCAAACTTTGTAAATTAGAATTTAAAATAGCTCTGCGCAGCGCTTTGTACAAATCAAATCATCCAAATCTCATTTTTAGATCCCGCAATCCATGCAAAATTCATTTTTTGCTGTTTGTTTCAGCGTTTCTCCAAATGGTATGATTCTTGAAAAAGGAGAGATACCATAAATGAAATTCAAATCCGATTTCCCCATTGTTTTAGCTTCACAGTCGCCGCGCCGCCAGGAACTGCTTGGCATGCTGGGCGTTGATTTTTTAGTCGTCCCTAGCACGAAAGATGAACCCGATCCATTCCAATTCCAAACAGCACTAGGTTATGTGCTGGCATGCGCAGCACAAAAAGCGCAGGAAGTGGCACAAACTCACAAAGAGGCTGTCGTCATCGGCTCTGATACGATCGTTGTTTTGGACGGCGAGATTTTACTGAAACCGAAAAGCAAAGAGCAGGCCAAAGATTACCTGCAGAAATTATCAGGCCGCACGCATGAAGTGATTACCGCTGTGACCGTTGTCCAAGGAGACAGCGAGCTGACGTTCCATGAAGCGGTCCAGGTGACGTTCTACGAATTGCCGGAAGCATGGATCGATCTTTACATTGGTACGGACGACCCGTACGATAAAGCCGGCGCTTATGGCATCCAGACAGTATCCGGCTTGTTTGTCAAAGAAATTCAAGGCGATTACAACGCTGTGGTTGGTTTGCCGATTGCAGGGCTTACGCAAAAATTGGCAGCTGCAGGATTTATTTTCTTGGAAGGGAGCGGTGTTCGATGCTGAACGAAGCGCCGTTGATGATCCGCGACGTCCATATTGCCGACAGGCCCCGTGAGCGCTTGGTCAATCAGGGGGCGGCAGCTTTGTCCAACCAGGAGCTGATCGCGATTCTTTTGCGGACCGGAAGCCGGCAGGAGTCGGTGCTGCATTTGGCCAACCGCGTCCTGACGCATTTCGAGCAAATCCAGGAAATGAAAAACGCCACCATTGAAGAGATGGTGGCGATCAATGGCATTGGCCAGGCGAAAGCGGTGCAGCTGCTTGCCGCCGTCGAACTAGGCCGGCGCTTGTCTTCGAAACAGACCGATACAAAGTTCACCATCCGTTCCCCGAAAGATGCGGCTTCTTATTTAATGGCGGACATGACCTCTCTCAAGCAAGAGCATTTCGTCGTGTTGTTTCTCAATATCAAAAACCAGGTCATGCACCGGCAAACCATTTTTGTCGGCAGCCTGAATGCCTCCATCGTCCATCCACGCGAGATTTTTCGTGAAGCCGTTCGCCGTTCCTCGGCTTCAATCGTCTGCGCTCATAACCACCCCTCCGGAAATCCGGCACCATCGCCGGAAGACATTGACGTCACCAAACGGCTTGTTGAAGCAGGCAGCATCATCGGCATCGAGCTGCTTGACCACGTCATCATTGGAGACCACCAATTCATTTCGTTGAAAGAAAAGGGGTTCATGTAGCACTGTTTATTTTTTTTCTTTTCGTCTATAATGATTAGTATTGTGTCAACGCAATTGCCGAAATACCGGCTTGTTATAGAAAGGAAGAAACCCTGTGTTTGGATTTGGTTCAAAAGATGTTGGAATTGATTTAGGTACTGCAAATACATTGGTGTATATCAAAGGCAAAGGAATCGTTCTTCGCGAGCCTTCCGTTGTCGTTAAAAATAAAAAAACCGGCGAAATCGTGGCAGTCGGCAGCCAAGCCAAAAACATGATGGGGCGCACAGCAAATTCCATCACGGCAATCCGCCCGATGCGCGACGGCGTCATCGCCGATTACGATACGACCTTGACGATGATCAAGCATTATTTAGTTGAAGCGTCTAAAGCGGCCGGCAGCAAATGGAAAAGCGGAACGGTGATGATTTGTGTTCCTTACGGCATTACCTCTGTCGAGCGGCGTGCTGTTTTGAACGCTGCCCGGGGAGCCGGAGCGACCGAGGCATTCACAATCGAAGAGCCTTTCGCAGCGGCAATCGGAGCAGATTTGCCGGTATGGGAACCTATGGGCAGTATGGTCGTCGATATTGGAGGCGGAACGACTGAAGTAGCGGTCATTTCACTTGGCGGCATCGTTTCAAGCGAGTCGATTCGCGTTGCGGGTGATGCACTGGATATGGAAATTACTCAGTATATCCGCAAAACCTACAATGTGCTGATTGGTGAGCGGACAGCCGAAGCCTTGAAACTCGGCATCGGTTCTGCGCGCATCATGGAACCTTCTGAACGGGGCGTGACCATGGAAATCCGTGGGCGCGACCTGTTGACAGGATTCCCGAAAACACTGGAAGTCACTTCCGAGGAAATTGCGGAAGCCTTCAGCGAATCGGTCGCCGCTATCGTAGCTGGCATCAAAGTGACGCTGGAACAGACGCCGCCTGAGTTGAGCGCGGATGTTATGGAAAACGGCATCGTGTTGACTGGCGGAGGCGCTTTACTGAAAAACCTCGACCGCGTCATTTCAGCCGAAACGTCCATGCCGGTGTTTATCGCCGATAATCCATTGGACTGTGTTGCACTCGGCACAGGCAAAGCTTTGGAAAACATGGACCAATTCCGCCGCCAACTATCAATCAAATAAGGAGGATGGCGATATGCCACAGCTTTTAACGAACAAGCGGCTGATTTTGCTGCTGTTGGGAGTCATCCTGCTCGTAGCACTAATCTCTTTTTCGCTCCGTGACCGCAGCAATGTATCGCTGCCGGAACAAATCATAAAAGATGCTGTTGGAGCCGGGCAGTCGGTATTTTCACGCCCTGCTCATTTTGTCACTGGAATTTTTGATAATGTCGATTCATTGTTGAATACATTTGAAGAAAACCAGCATCTGAAAACGCGCTTAGAAGAATTTGCAAGCGTGCAGGCAGAAGTTAAAGACTTGCGTTCTGAAAACGAAGAATTAAATCAAATCGTTGGAAAAGAAGAAGACTTGCGGGATTACAACCCCATTCAGGCAACCGTCATCGCACGGAATCCGGATCAATGGGAAGAAAAAATCATTTTGAACCGCGGTTCCAACCAGGGAGTGGCGGAAAACATGGCGGTCATGACGGCTAGCGGCCTGATCGGCAAAGTGACGCTGACGACGCCAACCACTTCTACAGTGGAATTGATTTCTACGCTGAACCCGAACTACCGCGTTTCCGCGTTGGTCGTCGGTGGAGATGAAGAGGTGTTCGGCCTGATTGAAGGCTATGACGCTGAGCGCCGTGAGTTGCTGTTGAAGCGAATTGACGCCGACATCGAACTGAAAGAAGGCGACCAGGTCATATCCAGCGGACTGGGCGGCATTTTTCCAAAAGGCATCTTAATCGGCACTATTACGGAAATCACCATTGATGAATTTGGATTGACGCAGCTTGCTTATGTAAAACCTGCGGCTGACTTTTCCTTATTGAATCATGTGATCATTGCGGACCGTGTAATGCCGGAAGTGGACGGTGAAGACAATGGCGTGACAGGAGACGATGAATCATGATCCGCTTCCTGATCCCGTTGATCTGCCTCGTCCTGTTTTTCATGGAACCGGTTTTCGGCCTTTTTTCACCTTTGAATATTGGCGGAGAATTGAATTACATTGTGCCGCGTTTTCTGATAATGTTCCTGATTTTCCTGACGCTTTACTATGATCTGAAGCATGCCATGTTTTACGGATTATTTTTCGGGCTCTTGTATGATGTCTTTTACATTGATATTATTGGATTATATTCTTTTTTGTATCCAGCCATTTGCCTCGTGGCATCGTTTGTCTTCAAGCGGGTTCCGCGGAACCTGCTGACATCGACGCTGCTGACGCTCGCGTTATTGGCAATTTTCGAATTTGTGCTGTACCAGTTTTTCCTGTTGATTTCATTGACAGGGATGCCGCTTGGCACATTTTTATCGACAAGGCTTTGGCCGACGATGGTCGCAAATTCGATTTTTCTGGTGATGCTCGGCTGGGTGTTCAAATCGGTGATGGTCACGCAGCTGTCGGAGCGTGACAATAAGATAGGGTTATATTAATGAAAGCGCAGGTGACACATTTTTTGAAGAATCTCGTTAATATTAAAGGGAAAAACAAAGGGCTCGTGCTGTATCTAGATGACCAGTGTGCTTACGCTGATCTATTAACCGAGTTAAAAGCAAAGGTGTCGGATCCTGCGCTTGACAGTGATACCGAAGTGACGGTGCATCTGAATAAACGCTATTGCACCGATAGCCAGATCCAGGAATTGAGCGGAGTGGTCCAAACCAATCCTCATTTGAAGGTAGTTGCGACGACGAGCGATATCCTGACAGTCGAAGAAAGCGATCAAATGATCCGTGAACGCCAGTCGGAAACATATGTCGGCATCGTGCGCTCTGGACAAGTCATCAAAGCTGAAGGCGATTTGGTCGTCATCGGAGACGTCAATCCGAACGGCCGCGTGGAAGCAGGCGGCAGCGTTTATGTACTGGGCCGGCTAAAAGGCGCGGCGCACGCCGGTACAAAAGGCAATCGCGACGCAGTTATCGCAGCCTCATGGCTGGAAGCCACGCAATTGAAAATCGACGACGAATTGGAAACGATGACGGACGAATTGTCCAGTTTATCGGAGCAGCCGGAAATGGAATGTGCTTATTTACATACAAACGGCACCATCATCATTGACCGTTTGCAGGAATTGCGGTTTATCCGTCCGCAAATTTCAACGTTTAAAGGAGGAAGCTAGTGTGGGAGAAGCTATCGTAATTACATCAGGCAAGGGAGGCGTCGGTAAAACGACGACAACCGCCAACCTCGGCACTGCATTGGCTCTTCAAGGGAAAAAAGTATGCCTGATCGACACCGACATCGGATTGCGCAACCTCGATGTTATCTTGGGTCTGGAAAATCGCATCATCTATGATTTGATTGATGTATTGGAAGGCCGCTGCAAAGTGCACCAGGCGCTCGTCAAAGACAAGCGTTTTGAAGACATGCTGTATCTTTTGCCGGCAGCACAGACGGCTGACAAAAACGACGTCAATCCGGAACAGATGAAAGAATTGGTGACGGAATTGAAGAAAGACTATGATTTCGTCCTCATCGATTGCCCGGCTGGAATTGAGCAAGGCTACAAAAATGCGGTTGTTGGGGCAGACCATGCCATCGTCGTAACGACGCCGGAAATATCGGCCGTCCGCGACGCTGACCGCATCATTGGTCTACTTGAGCTGGAAGAGAACATCGATGCACCGCGCTTGATCATTAACCGTATCCGTCCGCATTTGATGAAAGCGGGAGAAGCGCTGGACATCAATGAAATTACCACTCACTTATCGATCGATCTGTTGGGCATCATCGCAGACGACGAGCGCGTCATCTCGAGCTCGAATAAAGGCGAGCCGATCGTCATGGATCCATCTAACGCCGCTGCACTCGGCTACCGCAACATTGCGCGCCGTCTGCTCGGAGAATCGGTTCCACTCATGAGCATGGAAAAAGCACCGCCAAGCCTGTTCACAAAAATCAAAGCTGTTTTCACAAAATAAGATCATCCGAGCCTCCGCTGTGAAAGCGGGGGCTTTTTTATAACTTTGGGGAGGTGTCGAATGAACGATTTTTTATTGGCAGGAATGATTGCGGCAGAACGTCTGCCGGCTGCGCACGAATCAAAGACTGCAGTATTGTCAGAACTGAAAAATTCTTTGGCGGGTGCCAGCGGCGAGCAGCGCACGGCTTCATTATTAAAGAGAGAATTGGATTTGCCCGGTGAAGCGATTTTTCTTAGCGATGTTCATATCCCATACAAAGACGGCGCGGCGCAAATTGATTTGCTGCTGGTTCACAAGGAGTTCGTTTGCGTATTGGAAGTGAAGAACATGATTGGGGAATTTTATTTTGACACGGTGAATTTTCAGTTTCACCGTGTTGTCGACGGCCGCAGGGAAGGGATGCGCAATCCGGAAGCACAGCTTCATCGAGCGGTGCGGGCTGCCAGCGGATTTCTCGGCGTACCGGTGCAAGGTGTGATCGTCCTGGCGAGCCGTTCTGGAAAAGTGGTGGAAGCACCGAAGCATTATCCGGTCGTGTCGCTCGATTATTTGCCGTTTCATCTGGAGCAATTGGCGAATGGTCTGAAACTTTTTGATACAGCAGCGCTGGCCTCCAAACTGGAAAACTTGCCAGCGCGAAATTTCAGTCACCACTGGCTCGAGCGCCATAACATCACTTTCGATTCATTGCGGCTCGGTGTGACCTGTCCTACTTGCCGTACCTGTTCGCTGGATTGGCAAGAGCGCAAATGGAATTGCGGCGTCTGCGGATTTTATTCGCGGGGTGCGCATGAAGTGACGCTTCAGGAATATGCCCTGCTTTTTGGCAGCGAGCTCGATACACGGCTTGCATACCGGTTGCTCGGGGTCAAAAACAAATACGTCCTCTACCGGCTGCTGGAAAAGACGGCGCCACAAAGTGAAGTGCGTGGAAAGCGGCAGATTGTTGAAAATCGGGAGCTGCTGCGGGACTATTTCGGACGCATTTACCGGTGACCGCACCTCAAATGGCCAAGACCGCACCTCATGAGCCAATAAGCGCACCTCAAACACCAAAGACCGCACCTCGCAGGCCCATAACCGCACCTCAATCCGCAACAACCGCACCTCAACCCGATCAATCCACAAACTGCGAATCACCATTTTCCAGAAACCTTACATTGTCTATTGACGCGCCATGTTCTGGCGTGGTATTATTCTAATGTTATGTTTGTAGCGTACCGTGCTACAACCGCTCGAATCAGGTTGCTTTAAGAATTCGCTCCGGCGAGTCACCTGAATAGGCGAGTCTTATTCTAAGAGGAGGTGCAAGGATATGTACGCGATTATTGAAACTGGTGGAAAACAAATCAAAGTTGAAGCAGGCCAAGAGATCTATGTTGAGAAATTGACTGGAGAAGCTGGAGATGTTATCACATTTGATAAAGTTCTATTTGTAGGTGGAGACAATACTAAAGTTGGTGTTCCTTTTGTTGAAGGAGCTACTGTTACAGCTAAAGTTGTAAAAAGCGGTAAACAGAAAAAAATTACTGTCTTCAAATACAAAGCTAAAAAGAACTACCATAAAAAACAAGGTCACCGTCAGCCATACACGAAATTGACTGTCGATGCGATCAACCTGTAAGAATGATACTTGTAACTGTAAAAGAAACATCAAAACGCATTTCGTCATTTGAAATGTCAGGCCATGCGGATTATGCTGAACACGGGCAAGACCTCGTATGTGCTGGAGCGTCCGCTGTCTCATTTGGAGCGGTGAACGCCATCATGGAGCTGACGGGAATCGAACCTGACATTCAGCAGGCAAACAGCGGCTTTTTAAAAGTCAGTTTTCCGGAGAACCTGAATGACAAGACGGACGAGCAGGTTCAACTGCTGGTACGCGCAATGATTGTTTCATTGAAAACGATTGAACAAGACTATGAAGAATATATTAAAATAACCTTCACAGCTTAGGAGGTGGGACAGAATGTTAAGATTAGATCTTCAGTTTTTCGCATCCAAAAAAGGTGTAGGTTCAACGAGAAACGGACGTGACTCAGAATCTAAACGCCTTGGCGCTAAACGTGCAGACGGCCAAGAAGTTACTGGTGGTTCAATTTTATACCGTCAACGCGGTACTAAAATTTATCCAGGAGAAAACGTTGGACGTGGCGGAGACGATACACTTTTCGCTAAAATCGACGGTGTTGTGCGCTTTGAGCGTTACGGCCGCGACAAGAAAAAAGTGAGCGTATACCCTGTAATAGCACAAGAAGCTTAATAAAAACGAAAAGGGCTGCTTTCGCAGTCCTTTTTCTTTTGAACATAATAAGCGCGGTTCCCGGTGCGGCTATACGCATTATTTTAGGAGTTTCCTGCTTACTCTTGGTATACTGGAATAAGAAGCTGAACCGGGACGTGACTTATGGAAAAAACAATGACAGTGGCACAATCGCTTCGGCATGCGCGCCATGATTTCTTGAACGAACTGCAATTGATCAAAATGAATTTGGACCTTGGCCGTCACCAGGAGGCACAGGCAATAATTCGTTCGCATGCCGAAGCGGCTATGCATGCCAGCCGGCTGTCCGACCTTGGGCTGCCGCTGACAGAAGAATGGCTGTTGACTGCCAATTGGCGATTTTCTGGATTTCGTTTTCAAGTAGAGTGTCCTGCAGTAAAGGCACCTGTCCATTTGGATGCGGAGTTTTGGCATTTTCTTGAGAATTTTGTAGAAGCGGCTAAAGAGCTTCTGGATCCTTACCAGGCATTCAACAGCACGATTCTATTGGTTTCCAATGCCTCATCTTTTGAAATGAACATCACCTGTCCGGGACATTGGCTGGATTTGGAATTATCGGAAGCACAAGGATTTACGGTACGAAAAGAGTGCAGCGAAAACAGCACATTGATTGCTGTCCGTGCACAGATGGAGGGATAATATGTTTGTCGATCACGTAAAAGTTTATGTTAGAGGTGGCGACGGCGGGGATGGCATGGTTGCATTCCGCCGCGAAAAATATGTACCGAACGGCGGACCTGCCGGCGGAGATGGCGGGAAAGGCGGAAATATCGTCTTTATCGTCGAAGAAGGATTGCGGACGCTGATGGATTTCCGTTACAAGCGGATCTTTAAAGCTGATCGCGGAACACACGGCATGAGTGCCAATAAGCACGGCGCCAAAGCACAGGATACATTGATCAAAGTTCCACCGGGCACAGTTGTGAAAGATGTCGATACCGGCGAAACAATTGCTGATTTAGTGGAACATGGCCAAACGGCAGTCATTGCTAAAGGCGGACGCGGCGGACGAGGAAACTCACGTTTTGCGACACCTGCCAACCCTGCACCGGAACTGTCTGAAAAAGGCGAACCGGGCTTTGAACGCAATGTCATTTTGGAATTGAAAGTATTGGCAGACGCCGGACTTGTCGGATTCCCAAGTGTCGGGAAATCGACCTTGCTGTCAGTTGTGTCAGCTGCAAAACCGAAAATCGCTGAATATCATTTCACGACTATCGTACCGAACCTCGGCATGGTGGAAACGGAAGATCAGCGCAGCTTCGTCATGGCCGATCTTCCGGGATTGATCGAAGGCGCACACGAAGGAATCGGCCTTGGCCATCAATTCCTGCGCCATATCGAACGGACGCGCGTTATTATCCACGTCATCGATATGTCGGGCCTCGAAGGACGCGATCCTTATGAGGATTACGTTACAATTAATGAAGAATTGCAGCAATACAATATGCGTTTGACAGAACGTCCGCAATTGATTGTCGCAAACAAAATGGATATGCCGGATTCTGAAGAAAACCTGACGAAATTCCGTGAGAAATTGCCGGAAGATGCCCGCATTTTCCCGATTTCTGCTTTGTCGCGCAAAGGCTTGAACAATTTATTGTTCGCAATTGCTGATGTTATCGAAGTGACGCCGGAATTCCCATTGATCGACGATACGGAAGAAGATTCAGATAGCACGGTTCTTTACAAACACGAAACCGATGCTGATGGCTTCAATATCACACGTGATTCTGACGGATCATTTGTCTTGGCTGGTTATGCGATTGAACGGATGTTCAAGATGACCGACTTCTCGCGTGAAGATTCGATTCGCCGATTTGCCCGCCAAATGCGCGGCATGGGAATTGATGATGCGCTACGTGAACGCGGAGCGGAAAATGGCGATACAGTTCGCCTGCTTGAATTCGAATTCGAATTTATGGATTGATGCGGAGGTAGCTTGAATGAAGGATATTTCGGAACAACGGTATTATTTAGTGCGTGAAGACGTTTTGACAGAAGCGATGCAAAAAACGCTTGAAGTGAAAAAAATGCTGCAGAATGACCGCATTTCCATTATGGATGCGGTCAACAAGACAGGTCTTTCGCGCTCTGCGTTTTATAAATATCGGGACGCTGTATTTCCGTTCCATTCGATTGTCAAAGAACGGATCTTGACGGTTTTCCTGCAATTGGAAGACCGCTCAGGAACGCTCGCGACACTTTTGCAGGCAGTCGCCGAAAATGGCTGCAATATTTTGACCATCCATCAGACCATTCCGATCCAAGGGCGGGCGAACGTTACTTTGTCCTTGGATGTAACGGCAATGGACGGGGATTTGGACGTATTTTTGCATCAGCTGAAAAAGCTCGATTTTGTCGAGTCGGCGGATGTGGTTTCAAGCGGATCATCTTAATGGAGGAATGTTTAAATGACTGGACAAGCTGTTGAAAAACGAATTTCATATTTAGGGCCGGAAGCGTCATTTACACATCTTGCGGCAACAAAAGTTTTCCCTAAAGACACCTTGGTGCCATTTACAACCATCCCTGAATGCATAGAAGCAGTGGCAGAAGGCAGCGTGGATTACGCTGTCGTGCCGCTGGAAAATGCGTTGGAAGGATCTGTTCCATTAACGGTGGATTATTTGTTCCACGAAGCACAATTGTATGTAACGGCGGAAGTTTTGTCGCCGATTGAGCAGCATTTGCTGGTACACCCTGAAAACCGCAACGCGGAATCGTTTGAAGCGATTTATTCTCATCCGCATGCATTGGCGCAATGCCACAAATACCTTTTTTATACATATAAGAGCACGCCTCTGGAGCAGTACAGCTCGACGGCTGCTGCGGCGAAAATGGTTTCCGAGTTGCCGGAACGCAACATCGCGGCGATCGGCAATGAATTCTCCGCCCATAAATACGGGCTGGATATTTTGCAGCGCGATATCCATGATTTCCATTTTAACCACACGCGCTTTTTCGTATTATCTAAATCCGACCACAAGCTGACTGATCCGACACATGACAATCAAGTCAAAACGACCTTGATGATCACGCCGCCCGATGATGACCGTTCCGGTGTTCTGCACCAGATATTGTCCGTCTTTGCTTGGCGCCGGCTGAACTTGAGCAAGATCGAGTCGCGGCCACTGAAAACCGGCCTAGGCGATTATTTCTTTATTGCCGATGTATTGGCAGATGAAGGCGACACGATGATGAGCGGAGCGTTCGAAGAGCTTGCGGCAATTGGCTGTACAGTGAAAACCTTAGGTTCGTATTATACGTATAAATAAAAAAGAAGTCCCGCAGCGTTTTGCTGCGGGACTTCTTTTTGGGGAATCCGCAATATTTTCACTAATGATAACTCTTAAGTTCAACTTATATAGCCAATAAAAAAACTCACCATCCCACATAAAGCTGGATGGTGAGTTCACTAAAACTTATTCACTTTCTTCCAGCAAAAATCCGTTATCCCGCATCCGGCTGATAGCTTTTTCAAGCGTCGCGTTGTCGGGAGCAGTGATGGTATGGAGATGCGTGCCATCGGTCAGTTCCAGCAAGTAGCTGGCACCGGTGTCGCGGACGCGCTTCATGAACGCTTCGACGTCCTGGATGTTCGAGACATGGATGCCCGCTGTTAGCTCTCCATAAACCGGGTGCTCGATCGACACGTCTTTAACAGTGACGCCTGACTCCACCAGCAGCTTTAATTCGCGTTCGGTGTCATCGGGCTGGTGGCGGCAGGCAATGCGCCGGCTTGCTTCTTCGCTTGCCCGGTCGGCCAGGAACAAGTAGCCTTGGCTGGTGGCGATAATGGGCTCGCCTTTTGCCTTCAGCAAGGTCATGTCGCCGACAATGACTTGGCGCGACACGCTGGCAAGTGCAGCCAGTTCGCTGCCGGTCATCGGCTGAGCAGACGTTTTTATTTTTTCCAGCAGAAATTGGCGCCGCTGTTCGCCGAGTAATTTTTTCATAGGGATCCCTCGCTTATCGACTCGTTCCTTTTATCTTATCATGTGCCGAACAGCAACGGGTTTATTTCGTCTAAAGCAGCCGAATATGGTATAATCATGGAGTTGAATTAAAGGAGAGACTGTCCATGTACGATTACATAAAAGGCAAGGTTACACGCGTAACGCCGGAATATTTAGTGATAGAACAGCAAGGAATCGGCTGGCAGATTTTTGCGCCGAATCCGTATTCGTTCGGTTCGGATGAGCTGCAAGTTTTCCTGCACCACCACATTCGGGAAGATGCACAGCTATTGTTCGGATTTCCGACACTGGAGCAGCGGGAATTGTTCCGCAAGCTGATTTCGGTATCCGGCATCGGACCAAAAGGCGCGCTGGCCATTCTTGCAAGCGGACAGCCGCAGCACGTCATCGAAGCGATCGAGCGGGAAGATGAATCCTATTTGGTGAAATTCCCAGGTGTCGGCAAAAAGACGGCCCGCCAGATGATTTTGGACTTGAAAGGCAAGCTGACCGAGTTTTTCGGCGATCCTTTCGATCCGGAAGAAACCAATACTTTATTGTCGAACGACCAGGCAGAGCTGGAGGAAGCGATGCTGGCACTTGGAGCTCTTGGCTACTCAGAACGCGAAATTACGAAAGTTAAACCACAGCTGCGGGACCTTGATCTCGATACAGAGGGCTTTATGAAAAAAGCTTTGCAGCTGCTGCTCAAACAAACCTGATGAAAGGAGGCGAACGGCATGGAAGAACGCATCATAGACAGTGAAATTTCGGAGTTTGATGAGCGCTTTGAACAATCGCTTCGCCCGCAATTGCTGGGCCAATACATCGGCCAGCATACCGTAAAACACAACTTGCAAATTTTCATTGAAGCTGCAAAAATGCGCCAGGAAAGCCTGGACCATGTCCTGTTGTATGGGCCTCCTGGACTCGGGAAAACGACACTCGCAGCGGTTATCGCCAACGAAATGGAAGTCAACATCAAAATGACCAGCGGACCGGCCATTGAACGTCCTGGCGACTTGGCGGCCATTGTGTCGTCATTGGAACCCGGAGACGTCTTATTTATTGATGAGATTCATCGCTTGAACCGGTCAATCGAAGAAGTGTTGTATCCGGCAATGGAGGATTTCTGTTTGGATATTGTCGTCGGCAAAGGACCGACTGCGCGTTCCGTTCGGTTGGATTTGCCGCCATTTACGCTGATCGGGGCAACAACGCGTGCAGGAGCCTTGTCGGCACCGTTGCGTGACCGTTTCGGCGTTTTGTCGAGGCTTGATTATTACGATACCGAAGCGTTAACGGAAATTGTTGTTCGCAGTTCGAAACTGTTTGAGGCGGACATTGATCCAAATGCTGCTGTTGAAATTGCCCGACGCTCCCGTGGGACTCCGCGTATTGCCAACCGTTTGCTGAAACGCGTCCGGGATTATGCCCAGGTTCGCGGAACCGGCTCCATTACGATGGATATGGCAGAGCAGGCGCTGGAAATGCTGCAAGTCGATCCGCTTGGATTGGACCATATTGACCATAAATTATTGACGGGCATGATTGAACGTTTCCGGGGCGGTCCGGTTGGACTGGATACGATTGCTGCAAGCATCGGGGAAGAGTCGACGACGATTGAAGACGTCTACGAACCGTATTTGCTGCAGATTGGGTTTATCCAGCGGACACCAAGAGGCCGCACGGTAACGCAATTAGCCTATGAACACTTTAAAATGGAGATGCCTGAATGACTAAACCCAACACACCACCCACAACTTTAAATGTACAAGATTTTGATTTTGAACTGCCGGAGGAATTGATTGCCCAAACACCGTTGCTTGACCGTACGTCGAGCCGGCTGTTGGTCATGAACAAAGCCACTGGAGACACAGAACATCGCCATTTTCGCGATATTATTGAATATCTGCACGCTGGCGACACGCTCGTTTTAAATGATACACGGGTGCTTCCTGCACGTCTCATGGGCGTTAAGGAAGACACCGGCGCCAATATTGAATTGCTTCTGCTGAAGCAAATCGAAGATGACGTTTGGGAGACCTTGGTTAAACCAGCGAAGAAAGTCAAAGTCGGCACCATCGTTTCTTTTGGAGAAGGTATGCTGCGCGCGGAATGCACCAGCATTCTTGATCACGGCGGACGCCATTTCAAAATGATCTACGATGGCATTTTCTACGAGATTTTGGACCAATTGGGCGAAATGCCTTTGCCTCCTTATATCCGTGAAAAACTGGAAGATCAGGACCGCTACCAAACTGTTTTCGCCAAAGAGCGGGGAAGCGCTGCGGCACCGACTGCTGGACTTCATTTTACCGATGAACTTTTGGAAGAAATCCGTGCCAAAGGGGTCAATATCGCATTTATTACGCTGCATGTTGGACTTGGAACATTTCGTCCCGTATCGGTCGACTCGATCGAAGACCACGAAATGCATTCGGAGTTTTACCGCATCAGCAAAGAAACGGCAGATTTAATCAATCAAACCAGACAACAAGGCGGCCGCATTGTGTCAGTGGGTACGACGTCCACGCGCACTTTGGAATCAGTTGCGCATAAGTTTGGCGGCGAGCTGCAGGAAGACAGCGGCTGGACCGACATTTTCATTTTCCCGGGCTATGACTTTAAAGCCATCGATGGACTGATCACCAATTTCCATTTGCCGAAATCGACTTTAGTCATGCTGGTCAGCGCCTTGTCGAACCGTGACCATATTTTAAATGCCTATCAACAAGCCGTTGATGAACGCTACCGTTTCTTCAGTTTCGGAGATGCGATGTTCATTGAACCACAGAAAAAGGAGACTCACCAATGACAGCAGCAGTAACGTACGAACACATCAAGACCTGCAAACAGACCGGTGCGCGTCTGGGCATCGTCCATACGCCGCACGGTTCGTTTGAAACGCCGGCATTTATGCCTGTGGGCACGCAGGCGACAGTCAAGACCATGTCGCCCGAAGAACTAAAGGCCATGAACGCCGGCATCATCCTGAGCAATACGTACCATTTATGGCTTCGCCCCGGCAATGACATTATCAAAGAAGCGGGCGGCCTGCATAAATTCATGAACTGGGACCGTCCAATTCTGACAGATTCCGGCGGATTCCAAGTGTTTTCTTTGAGTGAATTCCGCAACATCAAAGAAGAAGGCGTTCATTTCCGCAACCATATGAACGGCGATAAACTGTTTCTGAGCCCGGAAAAAGCGATGCAAATCCAAAACGATCTCGGTTCTGATATCATGATGGCGTTTGATGAATGCCCGCCATTCCCGGCAACGCATGAATACATGAAATCCAGTGTCGAGCGGACATCCCGCTGGGCAGAACGCTGCCTGGAAGCGCACGAACGCAAAGCGGACCAGGGATTGTTCGGCATCATCCAGGGCGGCGAGTTTGAAGACCTGCGCAAACAAAGTGCACGGGACCTTGTGTCGCTTGATTTTCCGGGCTATGCAATCGGCGGCTTATCGGTCGGCGAACCGAAAGACGTCATGAACCGTGCGCTGGAATTCACGACGCCGTTAATGCCGGCAGACAAACCGCGTTACTTGATGGGCGTCGGTTCACCCGATTCCTTGATCGACGGCGCAATCCGCGGCATTGACATGTTCGACTGCGTTTTGCCGACCCGCATTGCCCGCAACGGCACCCTGATGACGAGCACTGGCCGTTTGAACATTAAAAATGCTGCATTCAAACGTGATTTCGGACCAATCGATGACAAATGCGATTGCTATACATGCAAAAATTATTCGCGCGCGTATGTCCATCACTTGATTCGTGCAGATGAAACATTCGGAATTAGGCTTACTAGTTATCATAACCTGCAATTTCTGTTAAACTTAATGGGACAGGTGCGACAAGCGATTCGCGAAGACCGCCTGGGAGATTTCCGCGAAGAATTTTTTGAAGCTTACGGTTTCAATAAACCCAATGCTAAAAATTTCTGAGTTTGTAAGAGAATAGAGAAAGTGAAAGGGGGAAAATGAATAATGGAAACTTTAATTGCGTTATCACCTTTACTATTAATGTTCTTGCTAATGTGGTTTTTCATCATCCGTCCTGCCCAAAAACGTCAGAAGGCGACGAAAAACATGCAGACAGAATTAAGACGCGGCGACCGCATTGTTACAATCGGCGGATTGCATGGCCTTGTTGATGCAGTGGACGATGCAACCATCTACATCACTGTAGCTGATGGCACGCGTATGCAGTTTGAGCGTCAAGCAATTGCACGTGTTGTGGAATCGGCAAAATCAACAATCTAAAACAAGTAAAAACTCGCCTTCGATTTTGAAGGCGTTTTTTTAATGAAAAATAATGTCCTTATTCTAAATTTTCCAGTTACAGGGTACAATGGATACAGCACAGCGGAAAGGAGTACACGCATGGCGAGTTATCCAGAACAATTTGAATTTGTTCTGCCGGCGCTTCAAAGCAAACGCAGTGAATTTCATCATTTTCAATACGATACTTTTACAGAAGAGGATTTATGGGAATTTTGCGTTAAGAAAAAATGGCGAAAAAAAGACATAGATACGATGCATCTCTATGAAATGATCAACGACATTATGAATATGACCGCTTCTGACTTTTTGGCCTACCACCAGGTCGAGGCGTTAAAAAAGGCACGCTGGAACGATGACAGTACACTGGAGAACATTGGGCATCTCTTGCGTCCGTCTTCGAAAAAAACGACGTAAGTTAGATTTGGGAATTTAGTTTTTGTCCGCAGCTTAGGCCGCCAAGGGCATGGCTCCGCACTCTTTAATAGATATGTGGAATGCAGCTCAATGAACCTTGGAGCGAATTCCTCATACAATAAAAACTGATTTTTTATTCAATTTACCCAGTCCAATTTGACAGTAATCAGCGGCTGTTTCATAATGATAGTGCTGTGTTTTACACACCCGAGGAGGAAGTTTACATATGAAAGCAAGAGGTCGCATAATTGCCTTTTTCTTACTGGTTATTGTACTGATAGGGATTATTGGCTCGACTAGTTTACCCATTGCAAAAGACATTCGATTAGGCCTGGATCTTCAGGGCGGCTTTGAAGTGCTCTATCAAGTAGAAGCTTTGGAAGATGGACAGGAAATTACCGAAGATGTGCTGACGGATACAACGGATGCGTTGATGAACCGAATCAACGTGCTTGGAGTCAGCGAACCGGTTATCCAAATCGAAGGCGATAACCGCATCCGGGTCCAATTGGCGGGAGTGGAGGATCAAGCTTCAGCACGTGAATTGCTGTCAACTGAAGCCAATCTGACTTTCCGCGACGCGGAAGATAACCTTCTGCTTGCCGGAAACGATTTGGCACAAGGCGGCGCAACCGGAACGTTCGATCAGAACGGCAATCCGATTGTTACTCTGGAGCTAAATGACCCAGGCAAATTCGCAGAAGTGACAGAAACCGTTTCTCAAATGCCGGCCCCTGACAATGTCTTGGTCATTTGGCTGGATTTTGAAGAAGGTGTGGATTCTTTCGCGGAAGAACGCATGAAGGAGGACCCGAAATTTGTTTCGGCGCCAAGTGTGCAGCAGCGCATTTCGTCCCCATCTGTTGAGATTTCCGGATCGTTCACAGTAGAAGAAACACAGAACTTATCAGGTATTTTGAATGCCGGTGCTTTGCCGGTAAGTTTGGAAGAAATCTATTCGACTTCAGTCGGAGCCCAGTTTGGTGAACAGGCGCTTGACCAAACCATGGTTGCAGCTGCTGTCGGGATTGCCTTAGTCCTGTTGTTCATGCTGGTTTATTACCGCTTGCCAGGTGCAATCGCCGTTGTTACGTTATCGGCCTATGTTTACCTGATCCTCCTGGTATTTGAATGGATTGGCGGCGTATTGACGCTTCCCGGAATCGCAGCGATCATGCTCGGTGTCGGTATGGCTGTAGATGCCAACATCATCACCTATGAGCGGATCCGAGAAGAGATGCGCGTCGGCAAAACTGTAAAAGAAGCATTCAAGGTAGGTGCACGGTCTTCGTTCTCAGCCATCCTGGATGCCAACGTTACCACATTGCTGGCAGCGGCCGTACTGTTTTATTTCGGAACAAGTTCCGTAAAAGGGTTTGCGACGCTGTTGATTATCTCCATTTTGGTCAGCTTCCTGACAGCGGTTTGGGGATCGCGCCTGCTGCTTGGCCTATGGGTCAACAGCGGTGTGCTCGACAATAAATTTGGCTTGTTCGGATTAAAGAAATCGACAATCCACTCTAAAGAAGAAGGCTTGGAAATTACTGATCTTACCACGCGCTTCGACCGTTTTGATTTTGCGAAACACCGCAATAAATTCTTTTTGGCTTCAATTGTCTTGATCATTGCCGGAATGGCAGTCATCGGTGTATTCCGCCTCAACTTGGGCATTGATTTCTCCAGCGGTACACGCGTTGAAATTGCTTCGGAATCGGCACTGACAAAAGAAGAAGTGCAAAGCTTCCTTGATGGTGCAGGCTATGAAACGGAAGACATCGTCATTTCGGGTGACGAGTCTAATCTTGGTGTGGCGCGTTTCAATGAAGCGTTCAGCCAGGAAGAAATCAATAGCTTGAAATCTGTGGCAGCGGAAGAATTCGGTGCAGAGCCGAACATTTCAACCGTGTCACCGACAGTGGGAGAAGAACTTGCGAAAAATGCGCTGTATGCCTTGTCGATTGCGGCACTCGGCATCATCATTTACGTCGCCTTCCGTTTTGAATGGCGCATGGGTGTGGCATCCGTTGTCGCATTAATTCACGATGCATTCTTCATTGTTGCCGTATTCAGTCTGCTGCGGCTTGAGGTGGACATCACCTTTATCGCTGCGGTTCTGACCATCGTCGGTTATTCGATCAATGACACAATCGTGACATTTGACCGAATCCGGGAAAACATGAAACGCATGAAGAAGATCGATACGGTCGAACAGTTGGAAAAAGTGGTCAACGTATCGCTTCGCCAAACACTTGGGCGCTCGGTCAACACGGTGCTGACAGTTGTGTTTGTGGTCATTGCACTATTGATCTTCGGCGCACCATCGATCACGAACTTCTCGATTGCTTTATTGATCGGGTTGATTGCCGGTACTTACTCTTCCATCTTTATCGCCGCCCAGCTGTGGCTGGTCTTGAAAAAAGGCGAACTGAAGAAAAAAGGGCCGATCGATATTGAGAAGAAAGACGAACAAAACAAATGGGGTTCTGACGAGCCTGTCGTATAAGTTTAGAGTTGAAATGGAACAGGGTATAGATAATATGACCTTGTTCCATTTTTTTATTTTGAGAGGAGAATCGACAATGAAGTTACAATGGCTTATTTTACTTGGACTTGTTTTTGCAGTAATCATTGCAGTATTTGCTGTTGTCAACGTTGACGAGGTTCCGGTCAACTATGTATTTGGTGAAGCACAATGGCCGTTGATACTGGTCATTCTAGCGTCTGCGTTGCTCGGATTTTTACTGAGCGGGGTGCTGGCAATCATGCGCCAATACCAGATGCAGCGCAAAATCAAAGCGTTGCAAAAAGAGATGGCAGTCAAAGAAAATTTGATCGCCACTCAGCAAAACGAAATCGGCGAGTATCAAAAAGCCGGTGTGGTGCCGGATGCACAAATCGTCACCAGCGAAGAACTGAAGAAAGAGGAAATCTGAAAAAAATGAACCTTTCGGTGCAGTTGCCGAAAGGTTTTTGTCTGCGTTTTTTTGCTGTATAATGAACCGGTGAGGAAGTGATAGCGATGATTGAATCCAAAAAAAGATGGCGTTTGACGACGCCGGACGAAAAAGCGGTAGAAGAAATTCAAAAAGAACTGAAGATAACATCCGTACTGGCCAAAATTTTGGTGACGCGCGGGTTAAATACGGCAGCATCGGCTCGTTCATTTATGCAGATGGACGCCAGCGGCATACATAATCCCTATTTAATGAAAGATATGGATGTGGCCGTGGAGCGCATCCGTTCAGCTATCGACAACCAGGAGAAAATCATGGTCTATGGCGACTACGATGCGGATGGCGTTACCAGCACGACCGTCATGATGACCGTCTTGCAGGATTTAGGGGCCGATGTGTCCTTTATGATACCGAACCGCTTTAAACACGGGTACGGACCGAATACAGAATTGTTCCAGCAGGCGTTCGACAACGGCACAAAATTGATTGTTACCGTTGATAATGGAATTTCCGGCATCGAACAGGTCGATTTTGCCAATGGACTGGGGATGGATGTAATCATCAGTGACCACCATGACATCGGTGACCAAATGCCAAATGCGTTGGCTGTTATCCATCCGCGCCATCCTGAAGGCAACTATCCTTTCGGTGAACTGGCGGGCGTCGGAGTGGCATTTAAAATAGCGCATGCCTTGTACGAAGAAGTTCCAGATCACCTGATTGAATTGACGGCGATCGGCACCGTTGCCGACCTGGTGCCGTTGCATGACGAAAATCGGCTGTTTGTGAAAGAAGGTCTGGCAGCATTAATCGATTCTCCGAGCCCGGCCATCGCAGCATTATGTGAAGTTGCCGGCATTAAACAGCAGGATATTACGGAAGAAACAATCGGTTTTATGTTTGGTCCGCGCATTAACGCGATCGGCCGTTTGCAGGATGCCGATCCCGCTGTCCGGATGTTCCTGACAGAAGATCCGGCAGAAGCGCGTTCGTTGGCTTCCGGACTCGATGTCCTGAACAAAGAGCGTCAGGCCATCGTCAAACAAATTTCTGAAGAAGCGATACAGCAAGTAGAGCAGCGCTATCCGGACGGGCCGCCGCACGTAATTATTGTGGCCCAGGAAGGCTGGAATCCAGGCGTTGTCGGCATTGTGGCATCAAAACTGACAGAGAAATACTATCGTCCATCAATCGTATTGTCGCTGAATCCGGAAACCGGCAAAGCAAAAGGCTCTGCACGCAGCATTGAAGGCTTTCATTTGTATAATGAACTGGCAAAAAACCGCGATATTCTGCCGCATTTCGGCGGACATCCGATGGCAGCAGGCATGACGCTGGAAGCGAGTGATGTGGACGATTTGCGCGAACGGCTGAACAAGCAGGCTGAAACGAGCTTGACTGAAGAAGACCTGCTGCCGGTTGTGGAAATTGATATTCCTTTGCGCCTAGATGAAATTGATATTACGGCTATTGAATCGATGCGGCTATTAGCGCCATTTGGCATGGGATTCGCCAAACCGAAGTTTTATCTGGAAGGCGTCAAAGTGGCATCTATTCGCAAAATCGGGGCGGCGCAAAACCATTTGAAAATGGAATTGACACAGCATGCCGCAACGCTGGATGCTGTTGGTTTCGGCATCGGCCCGATTGGCGACGAATTGACGCCGGACGTCCAAATCGACGTCATCGGCGATCTGCAGATCAATGAATGGAACGGACGGAAAAAACCGCAATTGATGGTAGAGGATGTCCGCACTGATCAGTGGCAATTGTTTGATATTCGCGGCATTCGCCAAGTATCGCGCTGGTCCAAGCTGATTCCTCAGGAAAACCAGGTTTTTCTGGCATTCAATGAGGATACGCCTGCTTTGTTCCAGTCGTTCCTGCCGCAGCCGATTTGCAAAGTGGATCAATTGGACGGAGTGCCAGGCACTAAAGATCATTTGGTGCTGCTGGACTTGCCGGAGTCGGAAGAGCAGTTGGCGTCCGTACTGGCCGCATTAAAGCCGAAGCGCATTTACGCACATTTCCATGCCAAGGACTCGCAGTATTTTGAGCAGATTCCTACGCGGGAGCAATTCAAATGGCTGTTTGCGTTCATTAAAAAACGCGGCACGTTCGATTTCAATAAACACTGCGATGAACTGGCAAAACATAAAGGCTGGACGCGCGAGTCATTATTTTTCATGCTGCAGGTGTTTTTTGAACTCGGGTTTGTTACACTTAACAATGGAATTACCGAGATTGCCCAATCGCCGAGCAAACAGGATTTGTCGGAAGCGCCGATTTACAAAAAGCGTGAGCAGCAGATCGCTCTGGAGCAGAAGCTTTTGTATGCATCTTATAAAGATTTAAAAGAGTGGTTCGATGCGAAAGTGTCTGCCAAGGAGGAAGAAATATGGATTTGAAGAAGTATATTACGATTGTAGAAGATTGGCCAAAACCAGGAATCCGTTTTAAGGACATCACTTCGCTGATGGACGACGGAACTGCTTATAAGTATGCAACGGACCAAATCGTTGAATACGCAAAAACAGTAAATGCTGAAATTATCGTAGGACCGGAAGCGCGCGGATTTATCATCGGCTGCCCTGTTGCTTACGCTCTTGAACTTGGCTTTGCCCCAGTCCGCAAAGAAGGAAAGTTGCCCCGCGAAGTGATTCGTGCGCAATATGGCCTTGAATACGGAACGGACGTATTAACGATGCACAAAGACGCCATCAAACCGGGACAGCGTGTTTTGATCACCGATGACTTGCTTGCTACCGGCGGCACAATCGGTGCGACCATTAACTTGGTTGAACAGCTCGGCGGAGTAGTCGTCGGCTGCGCATTTTTGATCGAATTGACTTATTTGGACGGCCGCAAAAATTTGGACGGCTATGATGTTACGACTTTAATGCAATATTAATACCGAATCTCTCTGCCATTACAGGCAGAGGGATTTTTTTCTGGCATCGAGGGTATGGAAACAAGAGTGACATATGGGAGGTGACTGGAAGATGAAGCTGGAAAAAGAGCACGATCCCCGACTGAATGCTGCATGGATTGACCAATACTTGGACAATCGCACACCTCTTGAAAAAATTACCCGCGAAACGGAAAGTTTTTTTGCTGCCATAAAAAAAGATTTCGCTGTCAGCAAGCACGCCCAGCGGAAAATGAACTTTACGGAACGGCTATGGTCTTTTCTGGCAGAAGAGTTTTCACTTGACGATGAAAACGGTTTTGAAACCCGGGTATCGGGCCAGCAATTTTACCCCGCGTGGAAGGACAGGCTGGACGGCGAATACCGAAAACTTGAGTCGACCATCCAGCGTCGGGTCAACGTGCGGGACTACGGTGCGGTGGGCGATGGGGAAACCGACTGCACAGATGCCTTTAAAAAAGCCTTTGGCAAAGGAGCGGTTGAAGTCAAGGTGCCGGCGGGCGTTTATATGGTAGACGGTTTGAAGCTGCCGTCCTGGACGCGGCTGATAGGTGCAGGCAAAGGACGAACGGTGATAAAGCTGCAGGCGAAAGCGCCTCGCAAAGCCCGTCTGTTGACCAACAGCAATTACTTGTCTGGCAACCGCAACATTTCTGTGGAAGGGCTGACATTGGACTGGCATGTCGAACGATTAGGGGATGTGGAAAACACCAGCGCAGGCGGCAATCATTCCAGCTGTTTGACTTTTGCGCGCGTCACATATGGCTGGGTCAAGGATGTGGAGGCGCTCAATCCAGGGCTTCATTGCTTTGATATCACAGCGCCTCTCTATAACTATTCAGGGGACGGATTGCGGGGAAAAGGAGGCAGCCAATTTGTCTGGCTTGACGGCGTCAGCGGCTCCGGTTTCGGCGACGACGGTCTGACGACGCATCACAGCGATTACATTTTTGTTTCCAATTCGCATTTCAGCGACCCGAGCGGACGGGCGCACGAAAAAGGATTTTCCAATTCCAATGGCTTTGAAGTGGACGACGGATCGCGTCATGTCTGGCTGGCCAACAATTCGAGCGCACGCTGCTTTGGAGGAATCGAGATCAAAGCCCATGCCAACTCTTCGGCCGCATCAGGCGTCCATATCTCTGGCCATCTTTCGGTCCACGACAATCGTTCTTTTAATTTCCGCCACATTGGCCACCATAAAAAAGACGATCCAGAATCAAAATCGGCATTCAACATCTTCGCACAGCGGCTGGTAGCGATTGAGCCGATTGAAACCTCTTTATACGAAGGTTCAGCGCCGCGCTGTTTGGTTGTGTCAGGCTATCGCAATGTCGCCATTAACCGGTTTCTCTTTGTCGGAGATCCAAATTATGATTACAAGCGGCAGCCGGCTGCTGCAATTCAGTACCGGGCAGGCTGCGTTTCTTTGACCAATGGAGTCATCCGGGATTTTACGACGGCAGGAGCTGATGTATCGATTGCCGGCGGCGAACAAAGTGCCCGCAACGTCCGGGTGGAAAATTTGGTCAGCATCGGTTCTGCAGAACAGGCAGTTGCTGTCGGAAAAGGCAGTGAGCTTGTCTATTTGGAAGGGGTCAGAAAACGAAGTTCCCATTTGCTTTAAAACAAATAAAAAAGGAGGCAATAACATGAAATTGACTGGAAAAAAAGTACTGAGTTTTGTTCACCATGAATTCGAGGATTTGGAGCTATGGTACCCAATTTTAAGATTGCGTGAAGAAGGGGCCGAAGTCGAGTTGGCTGGAGAAGAAGCTGGTGTTGAGTATATAGGCAAATACGGCGTTCCGGCGACTTCCGACTTGTCTTACGGAGAAGCACTCGCGAAAGAATATGACGCGCTTCTTGTTCCGGGCGGCTGGGCACCGGACAAAATCCGCCGTTTTCCGGAAGTTTTGGAAATGGTTTGCCATATGGACGACCAGAAAAAGCCGATTGGCCAAATTTGCCACGCCGGCTGGGTGCTCATTTCCGCCAACATTTTAAAAGGCCGGAAAGTCACCAGCACGCCGGGCATAAAAGACGATATGGTCAACGCTGGCGCGGAATGGCTGGATGAACCTGTAGTCGTTGACGGCCACTTGGTATCAAGCCGCCGTCCGCCCGATCTGCCGGATTATCTTCGGGAATTTATTAAAGTGATGGAGAAGAGCTAACAAAGCTTTACATTTAGCCACTTTGTTTTTTATAATAGAAAGATATACTTTTGGAAAAATTTAAAGCAAGGTGGGCAATTATGGCTAAAGATCAAGTGAGAACAGCTGAAGATGTATTCGAAATGGTTGCGTCTTATATGAATGCCGATCATGTGAAAACGATAAAGAAGGCGTATCAAGTAGCGTACGATGCCCACATGGGACAATTCCGGAAATCGGGAGAACCGTATATTGTGCATCCGGTGCAGGTGGCTGGGATCCTGGCAGAATTGCAGATGGATCCAGCCACTGTAGCAGCGGGCTTTTTGCATGATGTTGTGGAAGATACAGAAGTCAGCCGTGAAGACATTGTCCGTGATTTTGACGAGGAAGTGGCAATGCTTGTCGACGGCGTGACCAAATTGAGCAAGATCAAGTACTTGTCCAAAGAAGAGCAGCAGGCGGAAAATCACCGCAAAATGTTTGTAGCGATGGCACAGGACATCCGTGTCATTTTGATCAAACTGGCCGACCGGCTGCACAATCTTCGGACCCTGAAATACCAATCCGTTGAGAAGCAGCGCATCAAAGCCAATGAAACGCTGGAAATCTTTGCCCCGATTGCGCACCGCCTTGGAATCAATACCATCAAATGGGAACTGGAAGATACCGCGCTGCGCTACCTAAACCCGCAGCAGTATTACCGGATCGTCAATTTGATGAAAAAGAAACGGACCGAACGGGAAGATTATTTGAATAAAGTCATGAGTGAGATCCGCACACAACTCGACGAAGTCGATATCAAGGCGGATCTTTTCGGCCGGCCAAAACATATTTACAGTATTTACCGGAAAATGGCCATACAAAACAAACAGTTCAACGAAATCTATGATTTATTGGCTGTCCGCATTACCGTTGAAAGCATCAAGGATTGCTACGCGGTACTGGGTATTATCCATTCTACGTGGAAGCCGATGCCAGGCCGTTTTAAAGATTACATCGCCATGCCAAAACAAAATCTCTACCAGTCGCTTCATACTACCGTGATCGGCCCGCAAGGCGATCCGCTTGAAGTGCAGATCCGTACCGAAGAAATGCACCGCATCGCTGAATATGGAGTCGCGGCGCATTGGGCATACAAAGAAGGCAAAACCATGGACAAGCCGAAAAGCTCAGTAGATTCACGCTTGTCCTGGTTCCGTGAAATTCTGGATTTTCAGAACGAATCGGACAATGCCGAAGAATTTATGGAATCGCTGAAATACGACCTGTTTTCCGATATGGTTTACGTCTTTTCGCCAAAAGGCGACGTCATCGAAATGCCGGCGGGCTCTTGCCCGATCGATTTTGCGTACCGCGTCCACTCGGAAATCGGCAATAAAACCATCGGCGCCAAAATAAACGGCAAGATGGCACCGCTCGATACCGAACTGCACACGGGGGACATTGTGGAAATCCTGACTTCGAAGCAGTCATTTGGCCCAAGCCGCGACTGGCTGAAAATCGCCAAGTCAACGCAGACGAAGAACAAAATCAAGCAATTTTTCAAAAAACAGCTGCGTGAAGACAATGTCCAAAAAGGCCGGGACATGATCGAAAAAGAAATCAAGTCGCAGGAATTTCCGATTAAAGAAGTTTTGACGAATGAAAACATCAAACGCGTCTGTGAAAAATTCAATTTTGCAGGGGAAGATGATATGTATGCGGCTGTCGGCTTTACCGGCATTACCGCCCAGCAGGTCGTCAACCGCCTGGCAGAAAAAATGCGCAAAAAGCGTGAGCAGGAAGAAGCGCTTGAAAAAATCACGGTCGAAATGAAATCCAACGTACCGAAAAAGCAAGCCGATTCCGGCGTCATTGTCCGAGGTATCGACAATATGATGATCCGCTTGTCGAAATGCTGCAACCCGGTGCCGGGCGACGACATTATCGGGTTTATTACCAAAGGGCGCGGGGTTTCGGTCCATCGCACCGATTGCCCGAACATCCACTCCGAGGCAAATGACCGGCTGATTCCGGTTGAATGGGAAAATGCCGGCTCGCCGGACAATAAAGCCTATCAAATTGATATTGAAGTGCAGGCTTATGACCGCACCGGTTTGATCAACGAAGTTATGCACATGGTCAGCGAAACAAAAACGACCATTACTGCGGTGAGCGGCCGTGCGGACAAAGACAAAATCGCGACCATCAACTTGTCCATCATGATTCCGCATATCTCGCATTTGAACCGTGTTGTCGAACGGATCAAATCAATTCCGGATGTCTATTCGGTCTTGCGTGTGACGAATTAAGGAGGCACTATGAGAGTAGTTCTGCAACGATCTAAAGGAGCATCGGTGACGGTCGGCGGCGACATTACCGGCGCAATCAGCTCCGGCTATGTGCTGCTTGTCGGCATCACCCATGAAGATACCGAAAGGGACGCCGATTACCTGGCCGGCAAAATTGCCCAGCTTCGCCTGTTCGAAGACGAAGAAGGCAAAATGAACCGGTCGATTCTCGATAATGGCGGCGAGATTCTTTCGATTTCCCAGTTTACCCTGTACGGCGACGTCAAAAAAGGGCGGCGGCCAAGCTTTGTTTCAGCGGCCCGCCCGGAAACGGCTGAACCGCTTTGGCATGCCTTTAACGAAGCGCTGCGCAGTCATGGTCTGGTTGTCGAAACGGGTATCTTCGGCGCCATGATGGACGTTCAGCTGATCAATGATGGGCCAGTGACGATCATGGTGGAGTCGAAATAGAAAATAGGGGAGAAGTACAGGGGGATTTGGCCTGTGCTTCTTTTTGATTTTCTTGTTTATGCAAGTTCAACAGGGAAATACGCACGTTCAACAGAAATTCCACATAAAAAAGCACGGAGAAAAATTCTCCGTGCTTTTTTATTCGCCTAATTGGGCATCGAAATAATTGATAATCCCCGTGTACAGGCCAAGTGCGGCCTGTTCGCGGAATTGATTGCTTGTCAGGACGCGCTCTTCATTGAAATTGCTGAGGAAGCCAAGTTCAACGAGGACTGCAGGCTGCTTGTTTTCACGCAGCACCAAATAATTGCCGTGCTGGACGCCGCGGTCCTTCAAGCTCAGTTTATCGCCGAGTCCTGCATTGAGAGAGTCTGCCAGCTCTTTTTGGTAATCGTGCTGGTAATAAGAAGTAAATCCGGACACGCTGCTGTCTTCAGTAGCATCATAATGAATGCTGATAAAGGCGTCGGCTCCAGCCTGGTGGCTTTCGGCAACGCGTTTGCGAAGATCAACATAGGTGTCAGACTGCCTGGTCATGACAACGTTGGCTCCTGCCGCACTTAAATGCTGCGACAAAATTTCGGATGTTTTTAAAGTCAGTTCTTTTTCTTCTGTTTTGCGGACGCCGACTGTACCGCCGTCGTTGCCGCCATGTCCCGGGTCAAGGACGATAGTGATGCCGTTTAAGGTACCTTTTCTGCGGTCGGGCGATTCGGCCTGTTCTTCTTGGTCAATTGTTTCTTCTGTAGACACGACCCATTCAGCCACAAAAGCCGTTTGGCCATCGGGCGTTGAAACCTGATACCATTCGCCTTGCTTGCCAGTTACTGTTAACTCATCACCCGCATTTGCGCGGCTGGCGACTTCAGAAGCGGTTGAAGCTTGCGTACGGAGGTTCGTTCCATCTGTCAGGATGGTGACGGACTCGTTTGCATCGTTTTCCACAGTTTCTGCTGCCTGGTCGGACAGTTGGCCGTGGAATGCATACGCCCAACCATTTTTGTCTTCCGCTAATTCGATTTCTACCCAATTGCCTTGCATAGAAACTACAGGGAAGACTTGGCCTTTATTGACCGTCTGCTGGATTTCAGAGCTGAGGTCTGGTTTCGATCGGACGTTTAATGCGCTGACGGCAATTTCAAAAGACGAGACTTTGGAAATTGGGTCTTTTTGTTCTGTGGGTTCAGCGTCGTCAGCAGGCTGTTGGGTTTCAGCCGTTGCTTGTGATTCACCGAGGCTGAGGTATTGCTTCGAGACAAATCCGCGCGTATTACGGAAGCTGATTTCAATCCAGTCGCCGGTTGTGCTGAGCACTTCCGCTTTTTCGCCGGCATTCATTTTCGTCAGCACAGCCGCGGACAGATCAGCCTGTGCACGGACGTTCAAGCCGTTGACTGAGGATACGGCTGTTTGTCCGGCAGCTGTCTGTTCTTCGCCTGCAGCTGTCGTCAGCCAAGAAGCGATCCAGCCTTCCTGGCCTTCGGCGCGGATTTCGAGCCAATCACCTTGTTTGGAAACGACAGAAACGGTTTCCCCTTGCTCCAAGTCACCAGTCAGGCTGTAAGACAAACCTGGACCGGATCGGATATTGACGGTCGAGCCGGAAATTTCGACGGTGCCGGTATCGGCCCATACATGATCTTTATCCAACAGCGGCAAGCTGCCGGCTATAAATAAAAAGAATAAAATAATTGCGATGGACCCTTTGCGTTTCATGCCATTCCCCCTAAAACAATTTCTATTCAATAATATCAAAAAAAGAACGGCTTGTGTCAAAAAGGTTGACAAGCTATCAGGGAGTTATTAAGATTGGTTTATTATACTTATATATTTGCTGACGACGAAGAAAGTAATTGCATGACTTGGCTGAAAAGAGAGGGAAAGTCTCAGGCTGTAAACTTTCCTGCAGACACCTGCGATGAATAACACTTTTGAGGCTTTTTTCTGAAAAGCGCTTGCCGCTTACTAGGAAAAGACGGAACCGGCCGTTACCCGGAATGAGAGGATGCATTTTCTTGCATCAACTAGGGTGGAACCGCGGAAGCTTATACAAGCTCTCGTCCCTTGCGTAAAGCAAGGGGCGGGAGCTTTTTTGTATGGAAAAATAGAGGAGTGAAGAGACGATGAACATTCAAGCACCCCGCGGCACATACGATGTGCTGCCTGACCAATCCGCCAAGTGGCAGGAAATTGAACAAAAAATCAACGATTTATGCAGGCTCTACCAATACAAGGAAATCCGTACACCTATTTTCGAACACACGGAATTATTCCAGCGCGGTGTCGGCGACACGACCGATATTGTTCAAAAGGAAATGTATACATTCCAGGACCGCGGCGATCGTTCGCTGACGCTGCGACCGGAAGGAACAGCTTCGGTTGTCCGTTCGTACGTGGAAAACAAACTGTTCGGCATGCCGGATCAGCCGGTGAAATTATTTTATACTGGCCCAATGTTCCGCTATGAACGTCCACAGGCTGGCCGCATGCGCCAATTTGTACAATTCGGTGTTGAAGCGATCGGTTCCAAGGATCCAGCCATCGATGCGGAAGTAATTTCACTCGCAATGGACCTTTACCGTTCTGTTGGACTTGAAAAATTGCGGTTGGTCATTAACTCACTGGGCGACACGGAAAGCCGGGTGGCGCACAAAGAAGCGTTGATCAAGCATTTTGAGCCAAGCATCAATGAATTTTGCAGCGATTGCCAAACTCGTTTGGAAAAAAATCCGTTGCGCATCCTGGATTGCAAAGTGGACCGCAACCACCCATTGATGGCGGCTGCGCCGTCACTTGCCGATTATTTGAACGCGGAATCACAGGCTTATTTTGATGAAGTGCAATCTTACCTTGCAAGCATGGACATCGACTTTGTCGTCGATCCGAATTTGGTGCGCGGCCTTGATTATTACAACCACACCGCATTTGAAATAATGAGCGATGCGGAAGGCTTTGGCGCCATCACGACTTTGGCAGGCGGTGGACGTTACAACGGCCTGGTTGAAGATCTCGGCGGACCAGAATCCCCAGGAATCGGCTTTGCAATGAGCATCGAGCGGCTGTTGCTGGCATTGGAAATGGAAAAAGTGGAAATCGGCCAATCAAATAATTTGGAAGTCTATGTAGTGGCGATGGATGAGACGACGAAGAAAAAAGCATTTTCTGTCGTACGCGACTTGCGCATGAATGGCATTTCGGCAGATATGGATTTTGCCGGCCGTAAAGTAAAAGCACAGATGAAATCTGCTGACCGCAAAGGTGCCGGATTCGTCATTGTTATCGGCGAAACGGAACTGGAAAGCGGCAATGTGGCATTGAAAGAAATGGCGACGGGTGAACAGCAGGAAATGGCATTCGAAGAACTCGCCGGGACAATACTGAAAAAGAAATCACTGGAGGAATAACTATGTCAAGAACGCATTATTGTGGGGAAGTTAACGAAACAGCAACTGGACAGCGTGTTACATTAAAAGGCTGGGTACAAAAGCGCCGGGATTTGGGCGGCTTGATTTTTGTCGATGTCCGTGATCGTTCAGGAATCGTTCAAGTGGTTTTCAATCCGGAAATTTCGAAAGAAGCAGCCGCGATCGGCGAATCGCTGCGCAACGAATTCGTGGTCCATATTGACGGACTGGTTGTAGAACGGGCAGAAGGCCAGATCAATGCAGCCATGAAAACCGGTAAAATCGAAGTGCAGGTAGACCATGCAGCCATTATCAACGCGGCAAAAAATCCGCCGTTTGCGATCGAAGACAACACTGATGTCAACGAAGACCTGCGTTTGAAATACCGTTATTTGGATCTTCGACGTCCAGCGATGTATGAAACGTTTAAAATGCGTTCAGATGTTACTAAATCGATCCGCCGCTTTTTGGATGAAGAAGGCTTTATTGAAGTGGAAACACCGATCTTAACCAAATCAACACCGGAAGGCGCACGTGATTATTTAGTGCCAAGCCGTGTCCATGATGGTGAATTTTATGCCTTGCCGCAATCGCCGCAGCTGTTCAAGCAAATGCTGATGGTATCTGGATTTGATAAATATTACCAAATTGCACGATGCTTCCGTGATGAAGATCTGCGTGCGGACCGCCAGCCGGAATTTACGCAAATCGATATGGAAATGAGCTTCCAGACAATGGAAGATATTATCGGCATGAATGAACGCTTGATGGTGCAGATGATGAAAGATGTTAAAAACATCGACATCGAGCCGACATTCCAGCGCATGAGCTATGCAGAAGCGATGGACCGTTTTGGTTCAGATAAGCCGGATGTCCGCTTTGGCTTGGAACTGGTGGATGTATCGGAACTGGTCAAAGATTCAGCGTTTAAAGTCTTTACCGGTGCCATCGAAAACGGCGGCCAAGTCAAATTGATCAATGTCAAAGGGCAGGCTGCCAATTATTCACGCAAAGACATTGATGCATTAGGCGCGTTTGCTGCCGTCTACGGAGCAAAAGGGCTGGCTTGGCTGAAAGTTGAGGAAGAAGGCGTCAAAGGCCCGATTGCTAAATTCTTTGAAGGCGACGCGGCAACTGCTTTGACCGAACGCGCACAAGCCGAAGCAGGAGACTTGCTGCTTTTCGTAGCAGATAAGAAAACCGTAGTTGCAGATGCACTTGGGGCACTTCGTTTGAAGTTCGGCAAAGAACTCGACTTGATCGACAACTCGGTTTATAAATTCCTATGGATTACTGACTGGCCGCTGCTTGAGTACGATGATAAAGAAGGCCGTTACTATGCAGCCCACCATCCATTCACGATGCCGTTTGAAGAAGACTTGGACAAATTGGCTACAGAGCCGCAGAACGTCCGCGCGCAGGCATATGACCTTGTCTTGAATGGCTATGAGCTCGGCGGGGGATCTTCCCGTATTTACCGCCGCGACATTCAGGAGCAAATGTTCGAAGTGCTCGGCTTCAGCAAAGAAGAAGCCAACGAGCAATTTGGTTTCCTTATGGAAGCTTTTGAATACGGAACACCTCCGCACGGCGGCATTGCGTTCGGCCTCGACCGTTTGGTAATGCTGCTTGCGGGGCGCACCAACTTGCGCGATACCATCGCATTCCCGAAAACTGCCAGCGCCAGCGACCTGTTGACAGACGCGCCAAGCCCGGTTTCCGGAACGCAACTTGAAGAATTGAGCCTATCCCTGAACATTCAGAATAATAAAAAAGTATCAGAGTGAAAAGCTTGTTTAAATAAAAAAGGTATGCTAACATACGTGTATAGAGAATCCTGATGTGTACGTTTTAAGCAATTCGATTTTGACCCAACATTATGTCGTCGGGAGATCACATTTCACCATGGCTAACATGCCTTAACGGGAAGTTATAAGTGGTGAAGAGATCACCCACCTGCTTTCAGCGGGTTCAAACGATGCGCACCAACAAAGACGGCACGATTGGGATTCCTAATAAAAAATCATTTTTATCCCTTCGACAATTTATTGTCGAAGGGATTTTTAATGTGTATACTTTCTATTATGCGTACTAACTTTGAAAGGCAGTGGCTTAATGTTACACCAATTCTCACGAAACGAATTAGCAGTAGGTAAAGAAGGAATTGATTTATTAAAAAATGCGACGGTCGCGATTTTGGGTATCGGAGGTGTCGGTTCGTTCGCAGCAGAAGCATGTGCACGGAGCGGAGTGGGCACCATTATCCTGGTTGACAAAGACAATGTCGACATCACCAATATCAACCGGCAGCTGGTGGCCAACTTGTCGACCGTAGGAAAGTCCAAAGCTGGTGTCATGAAAGACCGCATCGCTGACATTAACACAGAGTGCAAGGTCATTTCCCTGCATATGTTCTATACCGAAGAAACCTACGAGGAATTTTTCAGCTACAATCCGGATTACGTTATAGATGCATCGGACACCATGATCTATAAAGTGCATTTGATGGAAGAATGCTACAAGCGCGGCACCAAAATCATCGCCAGCATGGGAGCGGCCAATAAAACCGACCCAACGCGTTTTAAAATTGCGGATATTTCCAAGACACATACCGATCCGCTTGCAAAAATCATCCGCAAAAAGCTGCGCCAGGCAGGAATCTACAAAGGGATTCCTGTTGTCTTTTCGGATGAAAGCCCGATTATTGTCCGTGAAGATGTAGTGGAAAACGTCGGCAAGCCCGATGCACCAATCCGCAAAGCGCAGATGCCGCCGTCTTCGAATGCCTTTGCGCCTTCGACCGTGGGGTTGATCGCTGCGAGCTGGGTCGTCAACGATATCACTAAGTCCATTCCGATTACACGCGTACGGATGAATTAAATGCGAAGCCGGTTCAATCATGAACCGGCTTTTTTATATGTATTTAAGGAAATGAAAAAGCCATTTCCGCTGCTGGAAATGGCTGGGCAACTTATGTTTACTTTTTGTTTTTCCGGAAGCTTTTCAGCTTCTCGTAGATTCCTGCAAATTTCTTCTCTTCGCCGGCGACGATCGGTTTGTAGAACTCGGCTGATTTTACTTCTTTCGGCAAATAATCCTGATCGGCCCAACCGCCAAATGATCCGATCGGGGTGTCATGTGGGTATTTGTAGCCGCCGTGGCCAAGCTCCGCGCTGCCGGCGTAATGAGTGTCCCGCAGATGCATCGGGATGTCACCAACTTCGCCTTTATTAATAGCCGCAGTCGCCGCATCAATAGCTTTATAAGCTGAATTGGATTTTTCGGACAGGCACATCTCAGCGACAGCTTGTGCAAGGGGAATGCGTGCTTCCGGCAGCCCCAGTCGGTCAGCTGCTTGGCAAGCAGCCAACACATGGCCGCCGACTGCCGGGTTCGCAAGTCCTATGTCCTCATATGCCATCACCAGCAAGCGGCGCGTGACCGCCGTCAAGTCGCCGTTTTCCAGTAGATGCGCTAAATAATACATCGCGGCATTGACGTCGCTGCCGCGCACCGATTTTTGCAGTGCAGACAGCAAATTGAAGAAATGAGATCCTTTCTTGTCACCGAAAACACCGACACGCTTGATCATCTGCTCGATCATTTGGTCTTCAACGATATATTTGCCATCGCGTTCGTCCGAAGCAATGACAATCGATTCCAGCATCGTCAATGCTTTGCGGGCGTCGCCATTGGTGCCTTCGGCAATGCGCTCGACTTGCTTCTCGGAGATGTCAATTTCTTCGTTGCCAAGGCCGCGCTTCGGATCGGTCAATGCGGCGTTTAGGAGTTGGACGATGTCTTCGTGCGCCAGCCGCTTCAGCTGTTTGATTTCGCCGCAGCGGGAACGGATCGCCGGATTGACGTCATGAAATGGATTTTCCGTTGTCGCGCCGATAAGAACGATTGAACCGCTTTCGACATGCGGCAGCAAGGCATCCTGCTGCAATTTATTGAAGCGGTGAATTTCGTCCAGAAACAGCAGAACTTTTCCAGTCATCCGAGATTCCGTCACCACTTCCTCGACATCTTTCTTGCCTGATGTGGTAGCGTTCAAAGCGATGAATGGCAAGTTAGACGTGCCGGCAATGGCGTGGGCAATGGACGTTTTGCCAATGCCAGGCTCGCCATACAGCAGCATGGAGGGCACGTGGCCGTTGCTGATCATTTTATATAGAGCCGTATGCGGCCCGATGACATCTTTTTGTCCGACGACTTCGTCGATGGTCCGGGGGCGCATACGGAAAGCTAAAGGTTCGTTGTGCATATAAAAACTCCTTCCGTACATTCGTTCTATCAGTATAGCGTTTGAAGTTTCAAAAGTCATTGCAAGTCCATTTGGCCTGAATTATGATATACTGTTTTGAAGAATATTGGAGTTTTTTAATGTGAATCAAAGTATTTATCTTTTGCAAATGACGCCGGCCGCTTTGGGCATAGCTCCGCAGAAAGCCAAGCAAATTGCGCTTGTCTTTCTGCTTTGCTTAGCCCTTGGGCGCGCCGGCATTGTACAGTGGTTTATATTGTTTTGTAAAGGCTGTGGACTTACGAAGATATTAAGAAAAAGTACTAAATTATGAATAACTTAAACATTTCCAGCAGCAAAATTTTCGTTCAATTTATCAAACTTAGAGGTGTAATGATGAAAATATCAACCAAAGGCCGTTATGGTCTGACCATTATGATTGAACTAGGCAAGCAATACGGAGAAGGCCCGGTGCCGCTTCGCAAAATTGCGGCAGAAAACGAACTTTCCGAAGCGTATTTAGAGCAGCTTGTAGGGCCGCTCCGCAACTCGGGGCTCGTAAAAAGTGTCCGCGGAGCATACGGCGGCTATATGCTGACGCGCCATCCGAAAGAGATTTCTGCAGGAGACGTGATCCGTGTCCTTGAAGGCCCGATTCAGCCAGTGGAAGGAATCGAAGACGAAAAGCAGCCTCAGCGTGAGCTGTGGGTGCGCATCCGTGATGCGGTAAAAAATGTCCTCGACACAACCACGATCGAAGACTTGGCAAAAGCCAACAACGGCGAAACTGAAAGCTATATGTATTATATATAAGGGAGTTAATTTATTATGAAACAAATTTATTTAGATCATGCAGCAACGTCGCCAATGCACCCGGAAGTCGTGGCAACTTTTTCTGAAGCGCTTGGCACGGTGTATGGCAATCCGTCAAGCATCCATGGAACCGGCAGGGCTGCGCGAAAAGCGCTGGACGATGCACGCAAGTTTCTTGCAGCAAGCATCCACGCCGATGACAATGAACTCATTTTCACAAGCGGCGGAACAGAAGCGGATAATTTGGCGGTTTTTGGCACAGCCACTAAAAAAACAGGCAAACACATCATCACAACAGTAATCGAACACCATGCAGTACTGCACGCTTGCGCAAAGCTGGAGCGCGAAGGTTACGATGTGACGTACTTGCCAGTGGATGAAAATGGCCGCGTGCGAGCAGAAGACGTGAAAAATGCGCTGCGAGACGATACAATTCTAGTGTCTGTCATGCTCGGCAACAACGAAGTCGGTACACTTCAGCCCATCGCTGAAATTGGTGAACTGCTAAAAGAGACGGATGTCACATTCCATACCGATGCGGTTCAAGCTTACGGTGTTTTGCCGATTGATGTGGACCGCTTGAACGTCGACTTGCTGTCGGTTTCAGCCCATAAGCTGAATGGCCCGAAAGGTGTCGGGTTTTTGTACCAGCGCAAGGGGACGGCACTGACGCCTCTCTTGTATGGCGGAGAGCAGGAACGCAAGCGCCGCGCAGGCACAGAAAACGTGCCAGCTATTTCTGCGTTTGCCAAAGCTGTGGAAATTTCACTTTCGACGATGGAAGACAAAGCGTCAGCTTTCGAGCAATACAAAACAATTTTTAAATCTGCCTTGGACCAACAAGGTGTTGTCTACAAGGAAAACGGCAGTGACCAAATGCCGCATATTTTGAATCTCAGCATCCCGGGCATTGAAATCGAGTCGTTTCTGGTCAATTTGGATTTGTCGGGAATTTCAGCTTCCAGCGGCTCTGCCTGCACGGCGGGGTCGATTGATCCTTCCCATGTGCTCGTTGCGATGTATGGGGAACAGGCTGCAGAAATCCGCAACTCCATCCGATTCAGCTTCGGCATCGGATTGACGTCCGAGGATATTGAACAAGCTGCCGCGAAGACAGCGCAAATCAGCCAGCGTTTGGCGTTAAAATGAAAAGGTGAGAGATAATGACTGCAAAAGCACCACAAGATATTCGTGTTGTCGTCGGCATGTCCGGAGGGGTTGACTCTTCGGTTGCCGCTTATTTATTGAAAGAACAAGGATATGACGTCATCGGCATCTTCATGAAAAATTGGGATGACACCGACGAAAACGGCGTCTGCACGGCGACGGAAGATTATGAAGATGTCATCCGGGTATGCAACCAGATCGGCATACCGTATTACGCTGTCAATTTCGAAAAGCAATATTGGGACAAAGTATTTACGTATTTCCTGGAAGAATACAAAGCGGGACGAACGCCAAACCCGGATGTAATGTGCAACAAAGAAATCAAATTCAAAGCATTCCTTGAGCATGCGTTAAGCCTGGGTGCAGATTATTTGGCGACTGGACATTACGCACAAGTCGAGCACGCGGAAAACGGCGAAACAAAAATGCTGCGCGGCAAAGACAATAACAAAGACCAAACCTATTTCTTAAACCAATTGGATCAAAACCAATTGTCTAAAGTGATGTTCCCGATCGGCCACATGGAAAAGAAAAAAGTTCGGGAAATCGCGTTGGAAGCTGGACTTGCGACTGCGACGAAAAAAGATTCCACTGGCATTTGTTTTATTGGCGAACGCAATTTCAAAGAATTCCTTGGGCAGTACTTGCCAGCACAGCCCGGCGTGATGGAAACTTTGGAAGGCATCAAAATGGGCAGCCATGACGGCCTGATGTATTACACAATCGGACAGCGCCAAGGGCTTGGCATTGGCGGCGCCGGCGACCCGTGGTTCGTCATCGGCAAAGATTTGAAAAAGAACGTCTTGTATGTCGGGCAAAATATCCATCACGATGCTCTTTTCTCGGATAGTTTGTCTGCGGTAAACTTGAGCTTTACGTCCGATACAGCACCAGCCGGCATTTTGGAATGCACAGCGAAATTCCGCTACCGCCAGCAGGACGTCGGCGTGACTGTTGAATTTAAAGGCGATGAAGCCATTGTGACATTTGCGGAACCGGTTCGTGCCATCACACCCGGCCAGGCAGTCGTTTTTTATGACGGCGAAGAATGCCTGGGCGGCGGAACCATCGACCGCGTCTTTAAAAACGGCGCGCGTTTGGAATATGTAGGTTAATGGGAGAGACAGCGATGAATTACAATGAAATCGGCATACAGGCATTACAGGAAGGCAATACAGAAGAAGCGATCAAGGCTTTCACCCAAGCGATCGAAGAACAACCGGAAGAAGCGCTTGGCTACATCAATTTTGGCCATGTATTGACTTCAATCGATGAGATTGACCGTGCCGAGCGATTTTTCCAAAAAGCGATTGTACTGGACGAAACATCAGCTACGGCTTATTATGGCTTGGCTAATCTTTACTTCAACTCAGAGCGCTTTGCGGAAGCATTGAAACTGTACGAAAAAGCATTGCAGTATGAATTGGAAGGCGCAGATGCGCATTTCATGATCGGCAAATGTTTGGAAAAGCTGGAGCAGCCAAAGTTGGCGCTGCCTTATTTGCAGCGTGCAGTGGAATTGGATGAAGGGGATGTCCAGGCACGCTTGAGCTATGGCATCACTTTGGCATCATTGGAATTGTTCGAGCTTGCAGAACCGCAATTTCTGCAGGTGTTGGAACAGGATCCGAACCATTCGGACGCCCATTATAATTTGGGTGTTCTTTATGCGGTTTCCACAAACCGGTCAGAAGATGCCATGCATCACTTGAAACAGGCCTATACGCTTGATGAACGGAACGAAATGGCGCGCTACGCTTATGATATGATTGCAACAACACTGGAATAGCCACGTGAAAAGGAGACGACAGAAATGACCGGACAAATCGATTTATTTCAAGAAGAAAAGCAGTTTGTATTAGGGCGTCCTGTCGTCTCGATTTTTCACAATCCCCAAAATTTATTCTCCATCGCGAAAGTGAAAATACAGGAAACCAATACTCCATATACTGAAAAAGAGATCATCGTGTCGGGCTATTTTCCGATGCTGTCGCTTGAAGAGCAGTACCGTTTTACCGGAGTGGTGAAAAATCACCCGCGCTACGGTGTGCAATTCCAGGTTGAGACCTTCACCAAAGAAGTGCCCGAGACCGAACAGGGGATTATCCATTATTTGTCAAGTGATATGTTTGACGGCATTGGGCGCAAGACGGCGGAATCAATCGTCAAAAAGCTTGGAAAAGAAGCCATCAAAAAAATTCTGGAGGACCCGGATGCCCTGGACAAAGTGCCGCGTCTGTCAGATGACAAAAAAGACACGATCCGTGCAACGCTTCAAATGAACCTGGGACTCGAGCGTGTCATGATTCAATTGAATGACTGGGGCTTTGGTCCGCAGGTCGGCATGCGCATTTATCAGGCTTATCGTGAGGAAACGATTGACATCCTAACGAAAAACCCGTTCCAGCTGATCGAAGAAATCGAAGGAATCGGTTTTCAACGAGCAGATGAACTGGGATTGAAGCTCGGCATCACCGGCAGCCACCCCGACCGCATCAAAGCATCGATACTGCACATTCTCAATCAGGCTTCTCTGTCAGACGGCCATGTTTATGTTGATGCCAAAACCTTGATTCCCATGGTCAAAGAAATGCTTGAAGCGCGACAGCAGGGAGAAATCCCGATTGATGCGATTTCCAAAGCAGCCATCGAATTAAATGAAGAAGGCAAAGTCGCAGGCGAAGAAACGCGGCTTTATTTGCCATCGCTATATTATTCGGAAGTCGGCATTGCGACCAAACTGGAAACGCTGCTTGCCGAACAGGAAACCCGCACGAAGTTTCCAAGCTCAGAAGTCCGCAAAGCACTGGGAGAGGCAGAAGAGCGGCTGGGGGTCAATTATGCGGAAACGCAGGTTGATGCCATCGAAAGCAGCATCAATTCGTCTGTCATGATCCTTACCGGGGGACCAGGTACCGGGAAAACAACCGTGGTCCGCGGACTGGTGGAAATTTATGCAGAGCTGCACGGTTTGTCATTGGATCCAAAAGAATATGCCAAGAAAAAAGAGCCGTTTCCGATCATCCTTGCAGCACCGACTGGACGCGCTGCCAAACGTCTTAGCGAATCGACTGATTTGCCGGCGATGACCATTCACCGTCTGCTCGGCTTTAATGGGCAGGAAAAAGATGAAGAAACAGAAAAGGAAATCGAAGGCAAATTGATCATCATTGATGAGATGTCCATGGTCGACACGTGGCTTGCGCATCAGCTGCTAAAAGCAGTGCCTGAAGACGCCCAGCTGATTTTTGTCGGAGATCAGGACCAATTGCCGCCGGTCGGACCCGGGCAGGTTTTACGCGATCTGCTCGAATCAAAACGGATACCGACAGTAGAGTTGACCGATATTTACCGGCAGTCGTCCGGATCTTCGATCATCGAACTGGCGCACCAAATGAAAAAAGGGCAATTGCCGGAAGACATTACCGCGAAAACAGCCGACCGTTCATTTATCAAAGCAGGAATCGAGCAGATTCCGTCGGTTGTCGAAAAAGTGGTCAAAAGTGCTTTGTCAAAAGGCCATTCGATCAAAGATATCCAGGTGCTGGCGCCGATGTACAAAGGTCCGGCCGGAATAGATGCCTTAAACCGTATGATCCAGGAAATGGTCAATCCGAACCCGGACGGCAAACGCAAAGAGCTGGTGTTCGGCGATATCACCTACCGAATCGGCGACAAGATCCTGCAGCTCGTCAATCAGCCAGAAAGCAATGTCTTCAACGGCGATATGGGAGAAGTCGTAGCGATCCTTAAAGCTAAAGAGACCGTCGAAAAGCAGGACATGCTGGTGGCATCTTTTGACGGCATCGAAGTGACCTATGAACGCAGCGACTTGAACCAGCTGACGCTGGCCTACTGCTGCTCGATCCATAAATCACAGGGATCTGAATTCCCGACGGTGATTATGCCGGTGGTTCGGGGCTATATGAAAATGCTGCGGCGCAATTTGCTTTATACCGGGATCACCCGAAGCAAGGATTTTCTGATCCTCTGCGGAGATCCGAGCGTTTTCCGCTACGGCGTTGAACGGACGGACGATGCGCAGCGTATGACCACATTGAAAAACCGCCTGACAGTCGCAGCAGAACAACCGAAAACCGAGCAAGAAACCAAAGAGCAGGCCGAAGCCGTGCAAAGCGGACCTGTCAGCCTGACAAACGAAAACGTCCACGCCATACATCCGATGATCGGCATGGAAGGCATCACACCACAGAAATTCATGGAAGCTTGAGTTGCAAATAGAACTTAAGATTACAATCTTAAGAACATAAATTTGAGCTTAAGAAATCGCTCCAAGCGGTTGCTTTCCGCGGGCACGCGCTGAAATCCACTCGGTTTTAACTCCCAAGTGGATTTCTTTTTTGGGGAATAACCAAGCACCATATATGTTAAACATCCACACATTTAAAAAGTCCCACTATTGACATCACCCAAGGCTTTTTCTATAATTCAAATTAGACTGATAGATAAACACATTGATGGAGACAGTATAGAATCGCATCCGCACAGAAACAGGGCCCCAGGCTGAAAGGCCCCGACGAGATCTGATTTTAGAAAGCTACTCTGGAGTGCAGCTAATCCCTGCCGTTGAACCGCGTTAAGGTGTTCGAGAGACACGGAGCTTTATGGTCCGTGTAACTAGGGTGGTACCGCGAAATAAAGCCTTCGTCCCTTTTTTGGGATGAGGGCTTTTTATTATGCAGAGGAGGAAAAATAGATGAAGAATTTGAAAGCTGAAGACATCAGACAATTATATCTTGACTTCTTTAAAGAAAAAGGCCACGACCAGGAGCCAAGCGCGCCGCTTGTGCCTTTCGAAGACCCGTCGCTGTTGTGGATCAACAGCGGAGTGGCAACATTGAAAAAATATTTTGATGGCCGTGTTATTCCTGAAAATCCACGGATCGTCAACGCACAAAAATCAATCCGGACAAACGATATTGAAAATGTCGGCAAAACAGCACGCCACCATACATTTTTTGAAATGCTCGGCAACTTTTCGATCGGTGAATACTTCAAGACCGAAGCGATTCACTGGGCATGGGAATTCCTGACTGAAGACAAATGGATCGGCTTTGATCCCGAAAAATTATCGGTAACAATCCACCCGGAAGACGAAGAAGCTTACGGCATTTGGCTAAATGAAGTGGGTGTGCCGGCTGAACGCATTATCCGTCTCGAAGGCAACTTCTGGGACATCGGCGAAGGCCCAAGCGGACCAAACTCTGAAATCTTTTATGACCGAGGCGAAAGCTACGGCAATGACTTAAGCGACCCGGAATTATATCCGGGCGGAGAAAATGACCGTTACCTGGAAATTTGGAATTTGGTCTTTTCCCAGTTCAACCACAATCCAGATCATACCTATACACCGCTTCCAAAACAGAACATCGATACAGGAATGGGCTTGGAGCGTATGGCTTCCGTGGTCCAGGACGTACCAACCAATTACGATACTGACCTATTCGTTCCAATCATCCAAAAAACCGAAGAGATTTCCGGCAAGAAATACGGCGAAGATGCCGATATGGACATGGCTTTCAAAGTAATCGCTGACCATATCCGCACCGTGGCGTTCGCCATTGGAGACGGGGCCCTTCCATCGAATGAAGGCCGTGGCTACGTCCTGCGCCGCTTGCTGCGCCGGGCTGTCCGCTACGCGAAAAAGCTGGGCGTCGAGAAACCGTTCCTGTTCGAATTGGTTCCGGTTGTCGGAGACATCATGAAAAACTTCTATCCGGAAGTGAACGACAAGCAGGACTTTATTATCCGTGTCATGAAACTTGAAGAAGAACGTTTCCATGAAACGCTTCACGATGGCTTGGCAATTTTGTCGTCGGTCGTGGAAAAGCAAAAAGCAGCTGGACATTCGGAAATTCCGGGTGAAGATGCGTTCCGTCTGTATGACACGTATGGCTTCCCTGTGGAGCTGACGGAAGAATATGCGGAAGAAGAAGGCATGGCGATCGACCACCAAGGATTTGAAGCAGCGATGCAAGCGCAGCGTGACCGTGCAAGAAAAGCGCGCCAAAACGTCAATTCCATGCAAACCCAATCGGAAGTGCTGGGCAGCATCAAAGAAGCCAGCGAATTTATCGGCTATAGCCAAACGGTATCGGATGCCGAAATCCTGTTTATCATCAAAGACGGCGAACTGGCAGACAGCGCGCACGAAGGCGAAGAAGTGCAAGTGATCTTGAATCAAACGCCATTCTATGCAGAAAGCGGCGGGCAGATTGCTGACCGCGGAACATTGAGCAACGATTTGGTGCAAGCAGCAGTGTTGGACGTCAAAAAAGCGCCAAACGGCCAGAACCTGCATTCTGTTCGCGTTCAAACCGGCGAATTGACGAAATCGGCTGTCCATGCTCAAGTGGATGCGTCCGAACGCCGCCATACCGTGAAAAACCATACAGCAACACATTTGCTTCACCAGGCGCTTAAAGATGTATTAGGCACACACGTCAACCAGGCTGGATCGTATGTAGGGCCAGACCGTCTCCGTTTTGACTTCTCGCATTTCGGTCAGGTGACTAAAGAGGAACTTGAGACGATTGAAAAGATCGTCAACGAAAAAGTCTGGGACGGCATTGCAGTCCAAACGGGCTACCATAATCTGCAGGAAGCAAAAGAGATGGGCGCAATGGCGCTGTTCGGCGAGAAATATGGCGATGTGGTCCGTGTAGTTGAAATCGGGGGCTACTCGCTCGAGCTATGTGGCGGTGTCCACGTGGCCAATACCTCTGAAATCGGCTTGTTCAAAATTGTTTCAGAAGGCGGCATCGGAGCCGGCATCCGCAGAATTGAAGCGGTGACTGGCAAAGGCGCATACAGCACCTTAAAAGATAGCGAGCAGATTTTGGAGCAGGCTTCAGGACTTCTGAAATCGTCGCCAAAAGATATGGTCCAGAAAGTGCAGTCTGTCCAGGCAGAAATGAAATCGCTGCAGCGTGAAAACGAATCGCTGCTTGCGAAAATTTCCAATGCGCAGTCTGCCGGCATTTTGGATAGTGCACAAAAAGTTGGCGACATTACGGTTCTGTCTGTAAAAGTGGAAGCAAAAGACAATAACCAGCTGCGCCAAATGATGGATGATTTGAAAACGAAAATTGATAAGGCCGTTATTGTTCTCGGTGCTACAGACGGAGACAAGGTCATGCTGGCTGCAGGCGTCACGAAAGATTTGGCCGGAGGCAGCTACCATGCTGGACAAATTGTCAAACACGTTGCAGAACTATGCGGCGGAAAAGGCGGCGGCCGTCCGGACATGGCGATGGCGGGTGCAAAAGATGCCGATAAATTGGAATCAGCACTCGAATCGGTTTACAGCTTAGTGAAATAGGTTTAATAAATCTGAGCTATCGGTTATAATGAAAAATAGACAGCGGAAACGATTATTGCTATTTAAAATCCGAAAGCGAGGTGCTTGTCGTGAGTTCATTTGATCGTACTATGAAATTCGATTCCTCTGATGAGTCGATGGAGCAGGAAGTGAAGCAAGTGATGCTTCAAGTTCATGCTGCACTTGAAGAAAAAGGCTATAACCCGATCAATCAGATTGTCGGATATTTATTATCAGGTGATCCGGCTTATATTCCTCGCCACCAGGATGCGCGTAACATGATTCGCAAACTAGAGCGCGATGAAATTCTGGAAGAGCTTGTAAAGTTTTATATCAAGAAGAATAACGAGGAATAATGATGCGCATAATGGGACTTGACGTCGGTTCGAAAACTATCGGAGTCGCAATCAGCGATCCGATGGGCTGGACAGCCCAAGGAATTGAAACCGTCAAAATAAATGAAGCGATCGAAGAATTTGGAATGGTTCGCCTTGGCGAACTGATCAAGCAATACGAAGTGACCGAAGCGGTTGTGGGCTACCCGAAAAACATGAACAACTCAATCGGGCCGCGCGCTGAAGCATCTGAAAGATTTGCAGCTTTGCTGAAAGAAGCGTATAGTATACCGGTGGTCCTATGGGATGAACGGCTTACAACGTCGGCAGCAGAGAAAATGCTGATTTCCGCAGATGTCAGCCGCAAAAACCGCAAAAAAGTGATCGACAAGATGGCAGCAGTCATGATTTTGCAGGGCTATCTTGATTTTAAAAAATAATGAGGTGACGCAAATGGAACACGGACAAGAGCACATTACAGTCGTTGATGAAAACGGCAACGAACAATTATTTGAAGTATTGTTTACATTTGAATCAGCTGACTTCGGAAAATCATACGTCTTGTATTTCCCGGTAGGCGCTGAAGAAGATGAAGAAGGCGAGATCGAAATTCATGCATCTTCCTTTACTGAAAATGCTGACTCAGATGAAACAGCAGGCGGCGGAGAGCTTCGCCCGGTTGAAACTGATGCAGAATGGGACATGATCGAAGAAATGCTGAACACGTTCCTTGACGAAGAAGAAGAAAACGAAGAACTATAAAAATGGGAGGACGGAATTGATTGCTGATTCCGTCTTTTTCTTTTGTGCGATTTTCTTGTATACTGATAGAAGTTGAACATTTTCTGTCCAACTTCAGTAATGCAGAAAAGCTAGGGGGGGCACCCGTGGAGAAACCATCGAAAAAGGATATTATGTTTGAACGAATGACAGAAAAGAAGAAGGAAGTGAGAGTCGTCCGACGCATCGTACTAATAGTCGCGCTGATTCTGTTGATCATCATCGGAATCGCTGGCTTTCAAACTTATAATTACATCACCAACGCACTGGAGCCGGTTGATCCGGACTCGGAAGAAATCATCACGGTTGAAGTGCCAATCGGTTCGAGCCTGGACAGCATCGCAGCGCTGCTTGAAGAAAATGGCGTCATTGAAGATGCACGCATCTACAAATATTACGTGAAATTCAATAACGAATCCGAATTTCAAGCTGGGACTTATGGCTTGCTGCCTTCAATGACCTTGGATGAAATTACGGAAAGCCTGAAAACCGGGAAAGTATACCGGGAGCCGCTCTTTACGATTAATGTTCCGGAAGGATTGACGGTAGAAGAAATTGCCGAAAATGTCATTGCGGAAAAAACTTCGTTCACAGCTGAAGAGTTTCTGGAGAAAATCCAGGATCCGGCCTATCTGGATGAGCTGATGGTCCAATACCCTGATTTATTGACCGAAGAAATACTGGGCGAAAACGTCCGCTATGCACTCGAAGGGTATCTGTTCCCGGCCACTTATCCGATTTACGAAGAAGATCCATCTTTGGAATTGCTGATCGAGCAGATGCTTGATACAACTCAGGCTAATGTTATGCAGTACCAGACCGTGCTGGAGGAGAATGGCGAGTCGCCGCACTGGCTGTTAACATTCGCTTCCTTACTGGAAGAAGAAGCAACAGCGCAATCGGATCGCCAGACCATTGCCAGCGTCTTTTATAACCGCATAGAAGACGATATGCCGCTGCAGACGGACCCGACAGTCATCTACGCAATGGGCGAGCATAAGGACCGCTTATTCAACACAGATTACGAATTTGAACACCCTTACAGCACCTACCAAAATAAAGGGCTGCCGCCGGGACCTATTGCCAATGCCGGAGGGTCTTCAATTGAAGCGGTGCTCGACCCTGCTGAAACAGAATATTTCTATTTCCTGGCTGATTCGACCGGTGTCAACCATTTTGCTAAAACCTATGAAGAACATTTGACCAACCGCGATGAATATATAGGGAATTAAAACGATCGAGAAGGAAGCACCTCGCTTTCCTTCTCTTTTTATGGTAAAATTTGAAGTAATTTTTGCTGAACCGAAAAGGAGCATTCCAGTATGGCGAACGACCAATTATCAGCAACACTCGGAGCGATTCAGGCTTATGCCGCTTTGGAACATGTACCGATTATGGAAGATCAGGGCATCCGGGAATTAGTGGGGCTGCTAAAAATTCAGCAGCCTAAACAAATTCTGGAAATCGGTGCAGCAATCGGATTTTCAGCGATCAAAATCGCTGAAGCTTTGCCGGCAAGCGAGCTGGATACCGTTGAACGCGATGAAACCAGATACCAGAAAGCGGTTGAGTTTATCGCTCAATCAGGATTCAGCGATCGGATTCGCATTTTCCATGCAGATGCACTGGAGCTTTCGCTGGCTGACCTGAAAAAACAGTACGATGCGATCTTTATCGATGCAGCAAAAGGACAATATGAACGATTTTTCGACAAGTACGAAGAGCTTTTGGCAACGGGCGGAATCATATATTGCGATAATATGGCCATGCATGGGCTTTCGGATATACCATTATCGGAAGTGCCGAGAAGAAAGCGGACGATGATCCGCAATTTGGCAGCTTTTAAAGAGCATATGCTCAATCATCCTGGTTATGACACGGAATTATTGTCATCAGGAGACGGCATTATGATCTGCAGAAAAAAATGAAAACACCAAAAAGAGGTTTGCAGGGAGCTAAATAACATGTCTAAAAAACGGCCGGTCGTTATTGGGATCGCAGGGGGTTCGGGCTCGGGGAAAACGAGTGTAACGAATTCCATCTATGAAGTGTTTAAAGAAAACTCAGTGGTGGTTATTGAGCAGGATTATTACTATAAGGACCAAAGCCATTTGGCCTTTGAAGAGCGCCTGGAAACAAACTATGACCATCCACTGGCATTTGATACGGATCTGCTGATTGAGCATATCAACAGTTTGCTCGAGCGCCAGCCGATTGAAAAACCGGTTTATAATTATGCTGTACATACACGTGCAGAAGAAACAGTGTTGATTGAACCAAAAGATGTTATCATTCTGGAGGGAATATTGGTGCTTGAAGATGTGCGTTTGCGCGAATTGATGGACATCAAATTATTTGTCGATACTGATGGCGATCTGCGCATCATACGCCGCTTGCTGCGCGACATCAACGAACGGGGACGGACCATCGATTCTGTTATCGAACAATACTTGACAGTGGTGCGTCCGATGCACAATCAATTTATTGAGCCAACAAAACGCTATGCGGACGTCATCATCCCCGAAGGCGGACAAAACGAAGTGGCAATCGACTTGATGGTTACAAAAATCAAAACAATTCTTGAATAGATTGGCAGATTATAATATGATGAGACAAGACTGACGGGTGCAGGCATCCAGGTCAGCAGTTGAAGGAGTGGGAACAATGGCTAACGAAAAACAATTTCCAATGACAGCTGCAGGTAAGCAGAAGTTAGAGGATGAACTGGACTTTCTGAAAACGATCAAACGCAAAGAAGTGGTTGAACGAATTAAAATCGCACGTGATTTTGGTGATTTATCTGAGAACGCTGAGTATGACTCTGCAAAAGAAGATCAGGCTTTTGTAGAAGGCCGCATCTCAACACTTGAATCGATGATCCGCAACGCGGTTATCATAAATGAAAATGAGTCAAACAAAGATATCGTTCGTTTAGGAACGACGGTAACATTCATAGAAGTTCCAAATGGCGATAAAGAATCTTACACAATCGTAGGATCAGCGGAAGCAGATCCGTTAGAAGGCCGTATTTCAAACGATTCTCCAATTGCGAAAAGCATGATTGGCCGCACAATTGGCGAAAACGTCAAAGTGCTGACACCAGGCGGAGAAATGGAAATCAAGATTCTTTCAATCACGTGATCAAGCGGCCATTCTGTAATAAGGATGGCCGCTTTTCATTAATTCGACTCCAAATGAAACGAAAATATCGCTGAAACGTCAAATTTGTCATACTGAATTTATGGTAAACTATTGAGAAAGGGGGACATCCAATGTCTAACGAAGAAAAACCATATCCCTCTCGTTTGAAGAAAAAGAAAAACCGATCAAATTCCATTTTGAATATTATGATTGGCTTGGTATTTGCATTGATCCTCATCATTGGGGTATCCATGTTGTTTAGTGGAGGGGACGATCAGGCTCAAGATCCTGAGGCAGTAACGATTTCACCTGAAACCGAAGACCAAACGAGCGGTTCTGAAGACAGTGAAGGCGAAAGCACAGACACTGAAGAACAACCAGAAGAAGATGCTGAAGTTTCTGCTGAAGAACTGGCGGCTGCAGAAAAAGCTGAAGAAGAAAAAGCCAAAAAAGAAGCTGAAGAAGCTAAAAAAGCTGGAGAAGAAAAAGAAGGATCCGTTACAAAAGGCGGGACCATCACACGTGAAGATTCAAGCGATCCAATCGTGGAAGAAACCGTAATCAATACAAGCTGGGAGCCAGTCGGCACGAAGCAAAAAGGTGACCACGTCTCAGTCTACCAAAAGGATTCTGTAGATTGGAACGAAAAAGTCAACGCAGTGTCCTATGCAACTGGCCTCGATGCCAACAATATGTATGTTATGATGATCAAAAATGGCGGCGGTCCACAAAAATCAATCGCGACTGTCCAGTCCAAAGATGAATCTGAAAAGTACCGTGTCCACATGGAATGGGTAGACGGCGAAGGCTGGAAACCAGTGAAGATGGACGTATTAAAAACACTGGAAGGCGCCTATTAACAAAGGCGTCTTTTTCTTTGAGATAAAGTAAACCTGTGCAAACTAACAGACTATGGAATGAGGAATGGAAAAATGAAAATTGGTGTGATTGGTGCAATGGAAGAAGAAGTCCAGTTGCTCAGAAGCAAACTGGACAATACACAAACGGAAGAAATTGCAAAATGTGAGTTTACAATAGGTACATACGATGGACAGGAAATCGTGTTGCTGAAAAGCGGAATCGGCAAGGTCAATGCCGCAATGTCAACAACGATCCTTCTGCAGCAATACAAGCCGGACATCGTCATTAACATCGGCTCAGCGGGTGGCTTTGATGAAGAGCTTGAAGTAGGGGCAGTCGTAATTTCAGACGAAGTGCGCCACCATGATGTGGATGTTACGGTCTTTGGCTATGAAATGGGCCAGGTGCCTCAGTTGCCGGCAGCGTTTACTTCCAATCAGGAATTGATCGAACTGGCAGTCAAAGCAGTAAAAGAAATGGGCCAGCATGATTATGCGGTCGGGTTGATCGCAACGGGCGATTCGTTTATGAACGATCCGGAGCGTGTAGCTAAGGTACGCGAATATTTTCCGTCTATGAAAGCGGCTGAAATGGAAGCGGCAGCAGTAGCGCAGGTTTGCTATCAATTCGACGTGGCATTCGTGGTCATCCGTGCCTTGTCTGACATTGCAGGGAAAGAATCATCAGTGTCATTTGATGAATTTCTGCCTGTAGCAGCCAAGCATTCGACAGAGATCGTCTTTAACGTTATCAGCCAGCTGGCTGCACGCATTTAACCGGCAGGAGGCAAAATAAAAAGCTGAGGACGTTTTCTCAACGTCACTCAGCTTTTTACTACACTTTTTTCAAGGTAAATGTACTGACCATCAATAAAGAACATATAACGAACAGGAACATGTAGACGACCGGCGAAAGGATCGGCAGTCCGAAATAAGATAAAGTGATGATGGTACCGGCTGCGGTAATTGGCAAACCGGTAAAATATCCCGTAGCATCTGAGATGTTAAACCGTGCCAACCGGAATCCCCCGCACGAAATATAAAGAACGGTGAAGACCATGCCGATCACGCCAAAGTCCGATAAGACAAGCTGGTAAATTAAAATTGCGGGTGCAACACCAAAAGAGATTATGTCACTCATCGAATCGAGCTGTTTTCCTAAATCAGATTCCTGATTAAACTTTCTTGCCACCATACCGTCAAAGCGGTCTAGAAAAGCCGCAATAAATATAAATAGCACGCTATAGCTATAAGATCCATTTAAAGTGGCCATGAGAGAAGCCCCGCCAAACAGCATATTGCCGATTGTGATGGTATTAGCGGTCTGTGACCTCAGCTTTTTTATGGTGTGATCCATTTTTTCTGTTATTAACAATGGAAAACACTCCTTCTTTTTTGTAAACTTGTTCACTCTATTATACTGTGAAAGGTAAAAAAATGGTAGACTATTTTAGCGACGGAGGCTTCTCTATGAAAAAATACATGTACCAGCGATCAATCGAACTGACGAATGGAGCAGTCACTTCGAACTTGATTCGACAGTTTGCTCAATCCAAAAACAGCCGCAGGTTCATACCCGGCTATATTAAAGCCTATCAGATTTCAGTGGAGGAAGTCGAAAAACCAGTGGCTGCATTTCCAACTCTTCATGATTTTTTTGTCCGAAAATTGTCCAAAGCCAGCCGGCCAGTGGCAAATGCGCCGGTTGTTTCCCCTGTAGACGGAAAAATTGAAATTGCTGGGGGCCTGCAGCAAGGTACCCGGTTCCTAGTGAAAAGCCAGTCCTATTCACTAGAGGACCTGTTGGGTGACGGAGCATTGGCGGAACAATACCAGGATGGCAACTATGCCGTGCTGTATTTATCGCCAGCTGATTATCACCGTATTCACAGTCCAGCTGACGGAAAAGTGAATAAGCAATATGTTCTTGGAAAAAAATCGTATCCAGTCAATGCGGCTGGACTACAATATGGCAAAGCACCGATCAGCGGCAATTATCGTATGATCACGGAACTGGAAACGGCATTCGGCAGGATGCTGGTAGTCAAAGTCGGCGCAATGTTCGTAAATTCCATCCAGCTGACAAACACCGGAAGCGACTGGGAAAAGGGGGACGAAGTGGGCTATTTCAGTTTCGGCTCCACTGTTGTGTTGTTTTTTGAGAAGAATTCCATCAAATTTGTCGAAGATATGTCTGCCGGCCAACGGATCAAGGTGGGAGAAGCGCTAGGAAATATGATATAATCAATAGCATTAAGTTCGGAAAACAGGAGTGGGTAGCATTGTATCGAAATTTTGTACCAAGCCAATACGTAAAAGAAGTTTTTGACATTAAGCCGGAAACTTTGATTGAAAAAAATATTAAAGGAATCATTACCGATTTGGATAACACCCTAGTGGAGTGGGATCGACCGGATGCGACACCAAAATTGGTTGAATGGCTCAAGTCAATGAAAGATGCCGGGATTCAAGTAGTCATTGTTTCCAATAATAAGGAGTTGCGCGTCAAGTCGTTCGCAGATCCTTTAGGAATACCATTTATCCACCAGGCCCGTAAACCGATGGGACGTGCTTTCCGTAAAGCGCTTCGTATCATGGAAGCCAAACGTGAACAGGTTGTAGTAATCGGAGATCAAATGCTGACGGATATTTTCGGCGGCAATCTGAATAAAATGCACACGATTCTGGTTTTGCCTGTGGCTCAGTCGGATGGTTTTTTCACACGCTTTAACCGCAAAGTCGAACGCAGAATCATGAAGAGATTGAAAGATAAAGGACAATTGATGTGGGAGGAAGAAAATTGAGTGAAATGCCAACTTGCATCGGATGCGGTGTACAGATTCAAACCCAAAACAAAGAAGAAGTAGGATACGCTCCGCCGTCTTCATTGGAAAAAGAGGAAATTATTTGCCAACGCTGTTTCCGCCTGAAAAATTACAATGAACTTCAACCGGTTTCTTTAACGGACGATGATTTTCTTCGTATCTTAAACGGTCTGGGAGAACGCGATGGCCTGATAGTGAAAATTGTCGATATTTTTGACTTTAACGGCAGCTGGCTTCCAGGCTTGCACCGTTTTGTCGGAAATAACGACATCTTGTTGATTGCCAATAAAGCGGATCTGCTGCCGAAATCGGTCAAGCAGCATAAATTGATCCACTGGATGAAACAGGAAGCCCGTAAACTGGGATTGCAGCCGATTGATATTTTGACGGTCAGTGCGCATAAAGGAACTGGAATTGCAGAAGCCATGGAAGCGATTGAAAAATACCGCAAAGGCAAAGATGTCTATGTGGTCGGCTGTACAAATGTCGGAAAATCCACGTTCATCAACCGCGTCATCAAACAGGCGACTGGGCAAGCAGATGTTATCACGACATCACATTTCCCGGGAACAACTTTGGATATGATCGAAATTCCATTGGACGACAAACGTTCATTGTTTGATACGCCAGGCATCATCAACCATCACCAATTGGCACACCATCTTCAGACGGCAGATTTAAAGCAAATCATGCCAAAAAAAGAAATCAAGCCGCGGGTCTTCCAATTAAATGCAGAGCAAACGCTATTTATTGGCGGTTTGGCGCGCTTTGACTTTATTCAAGGAGAACGCTCTTCCTTTACTGTCCATATTGCCAACGATCTGCCCATCCACCGGACTAAACTGGACAACGCGAATGCCTTGTATGAGCAGCACTTGGGTGATATGCTGGCACCGCCTTCAGCGGAGTATAAAGATGATTTTCCTGAGCTGGTCCGCCATGAGTTCAGTGTCAAGGATGCAAAAACCGATATCGTCTTTTCTGGACTTGGCTGGATTACCATTCAGCACGGCAATGCTGTCATTGCAGCCCATGCACCTAAAGGTGTAGAAGTAATATTGCGCCCATCTTTAATCTAGGAGGTTTTTAGATGAAGAAATGGTACGCGGTGATCGGTGACCCGATTGCCCATTCCTTGTCCCCATTTATGCATGATTCGTGGTTTAATGAGCACGGCATAGATGCTGCTTATATTCCCATTCATGTGGAACCGTCACAGCTCGAAAAATCGTTTGAAGCCATGAAGTTGTTGGGTATCAGCGGTTTTAATATCACGCTTCCGCACAAGCAGTCCATCGTGCCGTTGCTCGTCAAGCTGGAAGAAAGCGCCATGCAAATGAATGCAGTCAACACGGTGCATTCTGATGGAACCCGTTATGTCGGTTCCAATACCGATGGAGATGGTTTCGTTCGGTCGATGCTCGTTCACTCTGTCGATAAAACATCCAAAGTGCTGCTGATCGGAGCCGGCGGTGCGGCGAGAGGCATTGCTTTTGCCCTTAAGCGCGCAGGATTTACGGATGTTACCATTACCAACCGGACATTCCGGCGCGCAGAAGAACTGGCTGCTGAAACTGGTGGCTCGGCTATAACGCTTGCATCTTCAGAAGAAAGCCTGAACGAATTTGCAGTCCTCATTCAAACGACATCTGTCGGCTTGGCTGCTGACGAAGCATTGCCGATTTCCTTGGAACGGGTCACTGCTGGAACTTTGGTGGCGGATATTATTTACAATCCGCTGGAAACGCCCCTTTTGAAAAAGGCAGAAGAAAAAAACTGCGTCACATTAAACGGTGTAGGCATGTTCGTTTATCAAGGAGCAATTGCATTTGAAAAATGGACGGGCGTACAGCCGGATACAGAAAAAATGATCAAATTGGTCACAGAAAAACTAGGAGGCACTTATGTTAACAACTAAACAAAAAAGCTTTTTGAGAAGCGAAGCGCATCACCTTGCACCGATTTTCCAGGTAGGCAAAGGCGGCGTCAACGAAGCGATGCTCGTGCAGATCAAAGAAGCATTGGAAAAGCGTGAGTTGGTAAAAATCAGCATTCTTCAAAACAATGAAGACGGCAAAGATGAAGTGGCAAAAGCTCTTGCCAAAGGCACAAAATCACAATTGGTTCAATTGATTGGCCATACAGTGATCCTTTACAAGCAATCGGTCCATAACAAAAAGATCGAGTTGCCGGTTAAAAGATGAAAAAAGTAGGGATATTGGGCGGAACTTTTAATCCGCCTCATCTCGGCCATTTGATCATGGCCAATGAAGCGTACCATTCAGCCGGATTGGACGAAGTGCGCTTCATGCCTAATTTTATTGCACCTCATAAGGAAGTGGCAGGAGCCAGTGCGCAGCAGCGATTGATGATGACCCAACTGGCGATTTCAGGCTACTCTCATTTTAAAGTGGAAGATGCAGAAGTCAAAAGCGGCGGAGTATCCTATTCATTCGACACGCTGACAAAGCTGACCGAACAGGAACCTGACACGGAGTTTTTCTTCATTATCGGGGGAGATATGGTAGAGGGTTTGCCCACCTGGCATCGCATTGATGATTTGGTGGAGTTCGTTCGCTTTATCGGCGTTAAGCGTCCGGGGTATAATACTGAGACGCCTTATCCGGTCATGATGATCGACTCGCCTGAATTGCTGCTGTCATCTACGATGTTGAGAGAACGCGCTGCCGCTGATCGGCCGCTCACTTTTTTAGTGCCGGAAAAAGTGGAAAGGTTTATTCGAAAGGAGCGTTTATATGGATCACAGCCAAATGCTTGAAACTGTCAAAGAACGGCTTCCTGAAAAACGCTTTACGCATGTGCTCGGTGTCGTGGATACGGCGATAGAGCTGGCAAGAGAATTTAATGTATCTTTAGATAATGCAGAAGTCGCGGCAATTCTCCATGATGTTGCCAAGTTTTCAGATCGGGACTGGATGAAATCCATTATTGTCTCTGAAAAGATGGATCCGTTATTGCTCCAGTATCATGCGGAACTTTGGCATGCCCCGGTTGGCGCTTATTTAGCGAAAACTGAGTTTGGCGTAGAAGATGAAGACGTCTTGAATGCCATTCGCTACCACACGACGGGCCGAGAAGATATGTCCGATTTGGAAAAAGTGGTCTATATTGCTGATTTGATTGAGCCAAACCGCAAATTTTCAGGTGTTGAAGAATTGCGACAATTAAAAGAACAAGGATTGGATGTTATGATGGAAGCCTCGGTCAAACATTCCATCGAATTTTTAGTATCGAAAAATCAACCGGTATTTCCGGATTCACTGAAGTGTTACAACTACTTCGTGCAACAGAAAGGGAAAGTGAAAGAATGACTAAAGAAACTTTACTACAAGTGGCGTATAACGCTGCAGAAGATAAAAAAGCAGAAGACATCGTTGTGTTGAATATGGAGGGAATTTCGCTGTTGGCTGACTTTTTCGTTATCTGCACAGGAAACTCCGATCGCCAGGTTCAATCGATTGCAAAAGAAATTATGGATAAAGCCCATGAAGAAGGCCATGAAGTGAAAAGTGTTGAAGGATTTGATTCGGCACGCTGGATCCTTGTCGATCTTGGTGATGTAGTGGCACACGTATTCCATAAAGACGAACGCTCATACTACAATCTTGAACGCCTGTGGAGAGAAGCTCCGCAAATGGAAATATGAAATACGGAAAATTTGCCGCAGTCTATGATGGGCTGATGGAGGATATTCCTTATGAAAAGTATGTGGAGTGGGTCGCTTCCCGCGTTCCGTCCGGCAAATTGCTGGATGTGGCGTGCGGGACCGGCACATTGTCACAGCTTTTTGCTGAAATGGGCTATGATGTAACCGCCAGTGATTTGTCTGAAGACATGCTGACGGTTGCCAATCAGCGTTTCCAGGAAGCGAACCAATCGATTCCGGTGCTCCAATTGTCCATGGACAACCTGGAGGGGCTGGAAGGATTTGATGTTGTCACGATCGCCATCGATTCACTGAATTATTTGCAGAGCGGCCAGCAGGTCCAGCAGACGTTCAAAGAAATCCATAGCGCATTAAATTCAGGCGGCCATTTTTTCTTTGATGTGCATTCTGTTTTTAAAGTGGATGTGCTTTACATGGATAGTCCGTTTGTCTACGATGCGGAAGAAATTGCTTATATTTGGCATACCGAGCCAGGTGAAGCGGAACACAGCGTAATTCATGACATGACATTTTTCGTCCGCCACAATGAGTTGTTCGAACGTTTTGAAGAAACCCATGAGCAGCAGACCTTCCCGGTCGACGTTTATCTGAAATGGCTGGAAGCAGCGGGATTTTCTGTGGAGTCAGTTACCGCAGATTTTTCAGATGAATCTCCAGATGAAGAAAGCGAACGCATTTTCTTTCATGCCAGAAAAAAATAAGATCGGCCAAAACCATCTGCATCTTGCAGGTGGTTTTTATCTATTCAAAAAAGAATAGACAAGCATATTCTAATTATTATATAATTCAAACAGCTTCCATTTAATTGCCTCCTGAAGAAATGAGGAATGCCACCTGAAACTTTCCGATCTTCAGAACAAACCTGCATGGCTGCTGATCCCCGCTGCTGCCATTGCGCTGCTATTGATTTACTTCTTCTTTCCACAAGAGGAGCCGGAAACAGCTCCTGCTGCTTCGCTCGAATTGATCAACGCTGAATCCCCTCAGCAGACAGAAACCCCTGAAACCGAAAATCCCGAAATTGCTGCAACATTGATGATTGATATAAAAGGCCAAGTGGCAAATCCGGGTGTCTACGAACTTCCGGCAGGATCCCGCATGCAGGCTGCTATAGATGCTGCGGGCGGATTTACGCCTGAAGCAGACAGCCGTGCCATCAATTTAGCGCTGATTGTCGTGGATGAAACGAGTCTTTATGTCCCCGCAGCAGGCGAAGAAGCCGTGGTGCCTGCAACAGCACAGGCTGCTTCAGCAGGCGGCAGCAGCGTCATCAACATCAACACGGCAACGGAAGCCCAATTAATGGAACTGCCGGGCATTGGCCCTTCTAAAGCAGCTGCGATCCTTGCGTACAGAGACGAAGCTGGAAAGTTTAAGACACCAGAAGAACTGACGGAAGTCACTGGAATTGGCGACAAGACTTTTGAACAATTAAAAGATCTAATCACCGCTAAATAAAGAGAGTAAAACAAAAGACGGTTGACGAAACTGTTGCCTCTGCTACACTTATTTTAACTACACAAGCAGGAGGCAATTAAATGAAGCGAATAACTTGGGACCAATTCTTCATGGCGCAAAGCCATTTACTGGCACTTAGAAGCACATGTACGCGTCTGGCTGTCGGAGCGACCATTGTGCGCGACCGGAGAATCATGGCGGGCGGCTACAACGGGTCGATTTCAGGAGGCGACCATTGCATCGATAAAGGCTGCTATGTAGTCGATGGACATTGCGTCCGGACAATCCATGCAGAAATGAATGCGTTGCTGCAATGTGCAAAATATGGCGTCAGCGTCAATGGAGCCGATATGTACGTCAGTCATTTCCCATGCCTCCAATGTACAAAATCAATCATTCAGTCAGGCATTTCCCGACTCTATTATGCTACCGACTATAAAAACCACGAATATGCTATCGAGCTATTGGAACAAGCCGGGGTAGAAGTAGTGCAAGTGGTATTTGATGAGCGGAAAATCGACTTTTTAAGTGTTGAAAAGTCGGCTCTATACATCGAACTATTGGAGAAGTTGCGGGAAAAAGGCGGAAGTGAAGAAGAATTGGCCCATTATAACGAACGGGTGAACCAATTATTCGGAGAAATCGAAGTGTAACAGCCAATATTTTTCTATACCTGGCAGCGGCAACAGCCCTTGCCACATATGCAGCGCATGAAACAGCGGTTCAACTCGTGTTCATGGCGCTGCTTTTTTGTTGGATGGGCTGGAAAAGAGAAAGCATGTTGCTTGTCATCGGCATTTTTTTATTTGCCTGCGCTGTATTCTTGGTTCAGGATTTTCGAAGCCAAGACCATTTTGACTATTCCCAGCCCTATTCTGGAAATCTGACATATCGGGCTGGTGCAGTAATCGACGGCGACAGCCTGAGAGGATTTGCATCCTTAGCAGATGGAACGGTCGTTTATGCCCGGTACCGTGTGAATTCAGAAGAAGAAAAGCTAGCGATGGAAAGCCTGGTGGATCAATCGGTATTCCAAGTTTCTGGTATTTTTGAAGCACCATCTCCGCCTTCGCACCGCTATGCATTTGATATGGCTGACTACCTGAAACAAAATGGGGCCGCTTCATTATTGGCGGTACAGTCGATTCACACAGCCAAGGCAAATGATACGTGGACCAATCGGCTGTTAGGCAGAAGGGATGCAGTAAAGCACCATATACGGGAGCATTTTCCTGAAAGTCTTGCGGCAGAAGCGGAAGCTTTGCTGATTGGAGAGCGGGAAAATATGGATCCAGAAGATCAGCGCGTGCATCAAACTCTTGGAATTTCTCATTTATTTGCCATTTCCGGACTTCATGTTGGAATTGCATCGGGTTTGCTGTATGTAATTCTCATCCGTCTCCATGTCCGAAAAGAGACTGCCATTATCATATTGCTCATTGTCCTGCCGCTTTACGCCATCATAGCGGGTGGCGCACCATCTGTTTGGCGGGCAGTCAGCATGGTATCTGTTGTATTGGCAGGAAGGCTGTTCGGCTTTCGGTTACCTATTGCGATTATTATGTTAACCAGTATGATCGTCTTCATGCTATGGAATCCATACGCAATGTACAAAATTGGTTTTCAGTTGTCATACGGTGCGACATTTGGCATTATTTACTCGCTAAAGTTTCTAGGAGGCATTCAATCTTCTGTGAAAACAGGATTTCTCATTACCTTTATTTCGCAGATGACATTGTATCCTTTGCTGCTGTTTCACTTTTATGAGCTGTCGCTGTCGGCGTTTGTAGTCAACAGCCTGTTTGTCCCTTTGTTCACAGTGGTGATCCTGCCAGCCAATTTTTTGCTGCTTTTTTTGACGGCACTATTTCAGCCGGCTGCAGAAGTAGTGTTCTACTTTTATAAGCCTTTGCGAGACGGGATCGACCAGTTTATGGTTTGGCTGGCAGGATTGCCCTATCAGCTGTGGAATCCGGGAAAACCAGAATTTTTTATGGTAGTGCTGCTGACAGCTAGTGTCTATTTGTTTTATTGTGCAGCTGAGCGGAAATTCCGTGTGCGGCAGCTGCTGATTATCTTAGTGCCGGCCATAGTGTTCACTGCATGGCCTTATCTCGATCCGCGCTTGAAGGTAACTTTCCTGGATGTCGGTCAAGGAGACAGCGCACTGATCGAATTGCCTCACAGAAGGGCTGTTTACTTGATTGACAGCGGTGGGGTGCTGCGATTTGATACGGAAGCTTTTAAAAAGAAGAAACGGCCATACGAAATCGGCCGGCAGGTTGTGGCACCTTATTTGAAAGGCAACGGCATTTCAACTATCGATACTTTTATCATTTCCCATCCGGATGCGGACCATGCCGAAGGGGCTGAAGAAATTTTTGGGCTTTTTGCAGTCGATGAGCTTCATCTGACACCGGGTTCTGCATCAAATGCATTAATGATCGACCTCGCCCCGGACGCAGCAGAAGCCCAAGTGGTTTTTCCAGGTAGAGGATCGAACTGGACTGTTGGAGAAACGCAGTTTGCTTATCTGTCTCCGGTGGATGGCAAATACGAGGGCAATAATGATTCGCTGGTACTGCTGATGAAAACTGGAGATTATCGTGTTTTATTCACGGGTGACTTGGAGGCGGATGGTGAGAAAGAGCTGCTTGCGCCTTATGGCAGGGAACTTTCGGGGCTGACGGTGCTGAAAGTGGGGCATCATGGCAGCAAGACGTCCAGCAGCGAGGAATTTTTAACTGCGCTCAAGCCGGGACTGTCGATTTTCTCAACGGGTGCAGACAATCGCTACGGCCACCCGAGTGCGGAAGTGGTGGAACGATTCGCTGAAATGAAGCTCAAGACGTTGAACACTGCAGAAAACGGCACCATCCGATTGCTTTATGATGATGGAGAGCTGGAGCTGGAGACGATGAGGTGACAAATGATAAAAAGGCAACAAAAAAAGGTTCCGGTCATTAGACCAGGAACCTTTTTTGATTTAATTACCGTGCTGCGAATTGTACAACTCCAGCGATGATAAAGATAAGGGCGAAAAATCCAAAGGATACGACAAAGCCCATACCTGCGTCAATTGCATCGTTACGCTTGGACTGTACATTCTGTTCAAATTCATTCATTGAAATCCCTCCTAATTCCTTCTAATTATAAGCGAAGCCAACGCAAAAATCTAGATTGAAGTAAACTTAAAAGGATGAATTTACGCGCCGACACATAACTGTCAAATACCCAAAGCGGTAAAAATCCGATATAGTAGAGAGAGGGGAGGCTGATACGATGATTACTTCCGTGTGGAAATCCATACGCAGCGGACAAATAGAACCTGTTTATCTCATTGTGGGAACAGAAAGCTATTTTATTGAAAAAACCTTGGATTTATTAAAAGATAAATTGACGGACCGCGGAGAGCTGGAGCTGACTTTTTTTGATTTGGACGAAGTGCCTGTCGAACACGTCATCGACGAAGCTGATACCATTCCGTTCTTTAGCGACCGCAAACTGATCATTGCGCGGAATGCGTCGTTTCTGAAAGCGGCAGAGCGCGGCAAAGAAAAAATCAACCATGACTTGAAGGCATTGGAATCCTGGCTTGAGCATCCGCCGGGAAGTTCAGTCACAATTTTCGTAGCGCCTTATGAAAAACTGGATGAACGAAAAAAAGTGACCAAGCTGATAAAGCAGCACACCGTATTGGTGGAAGCTAAATCATTGCAGACAAACGATCTGGAAAGCTGGCTGATGCACGAAGCGAAAAGTTTTGGCAAAGGCATCGACCTGAAAGCTGCGCAAAAGCTAATGGAGATGGCCGGCACCAACTTGACGCTGTTGTCGTCAGAAATTGAGAAGATGTCCTTATATCTCGGATCAACAGATGAAGACATCACCGTGGACCTTGTGGAAAGGATGACAGCCCGGACACTCGAACAGGACGCTTTCAAGATGCTGCAGTCGTACCTCGATGGCAACATCAGCGGGGCGCTCAGCGTGTATTACGACCTGTTGCGGCAAAAAGAGGAGCCGGTAGCACTGACGGCATTATTGGCATCGCAAATCCGTTTCATGATTCAAGTGTATTATTTGCAGAAAAAAGGCTATCACGCACAGCAAATTTCCAAACAATTAAAGGCGCATCCATATCGAGTCAAACTATTGGTCGAAAAACGCCAGCAGATTTCCGAAAAAAGGCTGCTGCAGGTGCTTGGTGATTTGGCCGAAATCGACTTGCAGCTGAAAACACTCAGCGGCAATCGCGACCGCATCCTGGAGTTTTTCCTGATGAAGCGGGGCGGGCAGGCACAGCGTTAAATATATATATAGAAAAAAGCCGGCTCCCTTTTAAGGGGAACCGGCTTTTTAAATGTTTTACGCTTGTTTCATCAAGCGAGCTTTTTTACGAGCTGCAGTGTTTTTATGGATCAAGCCTTTAGAAGCCGCTTTTTCCACCTGTTTAATCGCCGCTTTTACAGTATCGCTAGCGTTATCGTCTTTGTTAGTCAAAGCTGTTTCAGCTTTCTTAATAGAAGAACGCATTGCTGATTTTACATGTGAGTTTTGAGCGTTTTTAGTGTCGTTCGTACGCACACGTTTGATTGCAGATTTAATGTTTGGCATATCTTTCACCTCCTAGACAATATGAAAGAGAGGAAATCATCCCAACTCTTTAATGTCTCTATACAACATGAGTTATTTTATCAAATCAGCGAAAGGAATGCAATAGTTACGTGCAAAGAAGTTTCACTTGACAGTTAAATGATTTCAGGAGCTTTCATTGCTCAATGTGTGCTGTACTGCTATAATTCATAGTAGTTTATATAGGAGTGAAGAGAATGAATAATGAGGAAAGATTATCCCGGCAAAGCAAAATCCGCAACTTCTCGATTATTGCGCACATTGACCATGGCAAGTCTACGCTTGCAGACCGAATTTTAGAAATGACGGAAGCGCTGACTTCCCGAGAAATGAAAGCACAGTCACTGGATTCCATGGATCTTGAACGGGAACGTGGCATTACCATTAAATTAAATGCCGTCCAGCTTAATTACAAAGCGAAAGACGGAGAAATTTATATTATGCATTTAATCGACACACCGGGACATGTCGACTTCACTTACGAGGTATCACGAAGCCTTGCAGCTTGTGAAGGCGCAGTATTAGTTGTCGATGCAGCCCAAGGAATTGAAGCACAGACACTGGCAAACGTCTATCTGGCTTTGGATAATGATTTGGAAATTCTTCCGGTCATCAATAAAATCGACTTGCCTGCAGCTGATCCGGAACGCGTCCGCCACGAGATTGAAGAAGTTATCGGTTTGGATGCCTCTGAAGCTGTATTGGCATCAGCAAAAGCGGGAATTGGGATTGAAGATATTCTCGAGCAGATCGTCGAAAAAGTCCCGGCGCCAACCGGTGATCCAGGCGCACCGTTAAAAGCGTTAATCTTTGATTCTCTTTACGATCCATACCGCGGCATTGTTGCGTATATCCGGATTGTCGAAGGAACCGTAAAACCTGGAGACCGCATCAAAATGATGGCTTCCGGAAAAGAATTTGAAGTGATTGAAGCGGGTGTTTTCACCCCGCATGCTATTTTGCGTGACGAATTGACGGTTGGCGATGTTGGTTTCCTGACAGCGGCCATTAAAAATGTTGGCGATTCAACAGTCGGCGACACGATTACGCTGGCTAACAATCCAGCAACAGAAGCGTTGCCTGGCTACCGCCGCTTAAACCCGATGGTCTACTGCGGTCTGTACCCAATTGATACATCGAAATACAATGATCTGCGCGATGCACTGGAAAAGCTGGAATTGAACGATGCCGCACTTCAGTTTGAACCGGAATCTTCACAGGCACTTGGTTTTGGCTACCGTTGCGGTTTCCTGGGCTTGCTGCACATGGAGATTATCCAGGAACGCATTGAGCGTGAATTTAACATTGATTTGATCACGACTGCGCCAAGTGTAATTTACGATGTCCACATGACGGACGGGGAAGTTCTAAAAATTGATAACCCCGCCATGATGCCGGATGCACAGAAAATCCAGATGGTTGAAGAGCCTTACGTCAAGGCCACTGTTATGGTGCCGAATGATTATGTCGGTGCAGTTATGGAAATCTGCCAGAAAAAACGCGGCAATTTCATGACAATGGATTACGTCGATGACAGCCGTGTCAGCATCATTTATGAGCTGCCGCTTGCTGAAATCGTCTACGATTTCTTCGACCAGTTAAAGTCAGGAACAAAAGGCTACGCTTCATTTGACTACGAGCTGATCGGCTACAAAGAGTCCAAGCTTGTGAAGATGGATATTCTTTTGAACACTGAGCAAGTAGATGCACTAAGCTTTATCGTTCACCGTGATTTTGCCTATGAACGCGGCAAAGTTATTGTCGATAAACTCAAGAATCTGATTCCGCGCCAGCAGTTTGAAGTGCCGATCCAAGCCGCAATTGGCCAGAAGATCGTTGCGCGCCAAACCATCAGCGCGATGCGCAAAAATGTTCTTGCCAAATGTTACGGGGGAGATATTTCCCGTAAACGGAAACTTCTCGACAAGCAAAAAGAAGGCAAGAAACGCATGAAGCAAGTAGGATCTGTTGAAGTGCCGCAAGAAGCATTCATGGCGATCCTGAAAATGGACGACCAATCAAAATAAACGAAAAAAAGGAGGCCGGAATTTCAGCCTCCTTTTCTTATTAGAAAAGAGGAAATAAAATGGTTAAGGGATTGTACATCCATATTCCATTCTGCCACCAAATTTGTTTTTACTGCGATTTCAATAAAGTCTTTTTCAAAGACCAGCCCGTAGATGCCTATATCGATTCGGTGGGAAAAGAGCTGGCTTTATGGAAACAGCAGGGAGCACTCGACCACCCGCTTGAAACCATCTTTCTGGGAGGGGGAACTCCCACGTCTCTTACCCCAGCACAATTGGAAAAGCTGCTGGGCTATATTCACCGCTATGTGCCGATGGCTGCCAACCTCGAGTGGACTTCAGAAGCGAACCCGGACGAACTGACGAAAGACAAGATGCAGGTGCTGTTTGACGGGGGCGTCAACCGCCTGAGCATGGGCGTCCAGTCGTTCGACGAAGATTTGCTGAAACGGCTTGGACGAACCCATAGCAACTCAGATGTCGAACGAGCAGTTGATTCAGCCCGTCTGGTCGGCTTTGAAAATTTGAGCTTTGATTTGATGTACGGATTGCCTGGACAAACAATGCAGCAATGGGACGATACGCTCGAGCAGGCATTTGCATTTGACCTGCCGCATTTCTCTGCCTATTCGTTGATCATCGAACCAAAAACCGTGTTTTATAATTTGATGACTAAAGGGAAATTGAATACGGTGACAGAAGATTTGGAAGCCGATATGTACGAGAAGCTGATGAATGAAATGGACATCCGCGGTTTGAAGCAATATGAAATTTCCAACTTCGCGCGTCCCGGACACGAATCCCACCACAACCTATTGTATTGGGACAACGTCGAATATATCGGTGTTGGAGCTGGGGCGCATGGCTATGTGGACGGCGTCCGCTATTCGAATGCGGGGCCATTGAAAAAATACATGGCACCGTTGGACGCAGGTGAACGGCCAATTCTAAATACACACGAAGTGCCAGTCCATGAAAAGATGGAAGAAGAAATGTTTTTAGGACTGCGGAAAACTTCTGGCGTGTCGCTCATTCATTTCCAGGAAAAATTCCAAAAGCCGATACAGGATGTTTATGGCAACATCTTAGATAAAGAAATTGCCAAGGAAAACTTGGAGATTTCCGGAGGCTTTGTTCGTTTGACCCGAAAAGGCCGATTTGTCGGCAATGAAGTGTTTGAACAATTTTTATTGGCATAAAGCTCTTCCGTTGACAAGGATCATTATATTTGTTAATTTTAATGTAGTATTAGCACTCGGGTACGTAGAGTGCTAACAGAGGTGATGATCATGTTAACAGAACGGCAACTGCTCATCTTAAAGGTGACAGTAGATGATTACATTCAATCAGCGCAGCCGGTAGGATCGAACCAACTCTCCAAAAAAGCCGGAATTTCTTTCAGTCCGGCGACCATCCGCAATGAAATGGCGGATTTGGAAAGCATGGGCTTTCTGGAAAAAACCCATACGTCTTCCGGACGCATTCCTTCTGAGAAGGGATACCGTTATTACGTCGACCACCTGCTGACGCCAAGGCCGCTTCCGCAGCAGGACATTGTGCAATTGCGCTCGGTTTTCGAAGAGAAGCTGACAGAGACAGAGCAAGTCATCAAGCGCTCTGCGATGATTCTTTCGGAACTGACCAATTACACGTCCATTTTATTGGGTCCTGATGTGCGCAGGCACATTGTCAAAAAGCTGTCGATTGTTCCATTGACGCAAGACACGGCGGTTGCGATCATCGTAACCGATTCAGGGCATGTGGAAAATCGTATATTTTCCATTCCGCCAGGCCTAAATCCATCGGATATTGAAAAAATGGCCAATATCCTCAATGAGCGGCTTGTTGGTGTGTCGCTGAACAACTTGCATTTGCGGCTTGAACAAGAGACTCTGACCATTTTAAAGCAGCATGTAGAGCGCTACGGCGAACTTTTCCATACATTCAGGAAAGCGGTACTGCTGCCGCATGATGATGAAAATATCTATTACGGCGGCAAGCTGAACATCCTGAAACAGCCGGATTTCCATGATCTTCAAAAAATCAGGGATTTGATGGATGTGATGGAAGAAGCCAAGCATATTCCGATGATCCTGCCAGTGGGAAGCCAAGGCCTCCACATTCGCATCGGCTCGGAAAATGCGCTGTCGGCAATGGAAGACTGCAGTGTCATCACGGTGTCGTATAATATCGGTGAAGAACAGACAGGGTCAATCGCTATCATCGGTCCGAAACGGATGGATTATAAACGCATCGTTTCCATATTGGATTTGTTAAGCGGCGATTTGTCGAAAGAACTGACCCGTATGTTTAAAGGTACGTGAACAAAGGAGGAACAGAATTGCCTAAAAAAATTAAACCACTTAAAACAGAAGAACATGCAGCAACTGAAGATGTAGAAGTGAAAGAACCGGTTCTGGAAGCAGAAGAACAGGCGGAATTAACGGATGCAGAAACATCCGCAACTGATCCTTCCGGTGCAGAAGAACCAGAACCTGTGGATGAAGCGGAAGAGCTTCGCCAGCAGCTTGAAGCTGAACAAAACAAATATTTGCGCCTTTTGGCTGATTATGATAATTTCAAACGGCGTACTCAAAAAGATAAAGAAATCGCCAATAAATTCCGTTCTCAATCCTTGCTGGCGGATCTGCTGCCAGTACTGGACAATTTTGAGCGCGCCTTATCGCTCAAAACGAACAGCGAAGAATCGGCTTCCTTGCTAAAAGGCGTCGAAATGGTGCAAAAATCCTTGACTGAAGCTGTCAGCCGTGAAGGCCTTGAAGAAATCAAAGCGGTCGGCGAACCATTCGACCCGAATTTCCATCAAGCCGTCATGCAGGAAAAGGATGATTCCGCGGAGCCGGGAACGGTTTTACAGGAATTGCAAAAAGGCTACATCCTAAAAGGCCGCGTACTTCGTCCGGCCATGGTAAAAGTAAACGAATAAAAATATTGGAGGAATTTAAACATGAGCAAAATTATCGGTATTGACTTAGGTACAACTAACTCAGCAGTCGCAGTATTAGAAGGCGGCGAGCCAAAAATTATTCCAAATCCAGAAGGCAACCGTACAACTCCTTCTGTTGTAGCTTTTAAAAATGGCGAGCGCCAAGTCGGCGAAGTGGCTAAACGCCAATCCATCACGAACCCAAACACTATCCAGTCGGTAAAACGTTTGATGGGTACGCAGGAAAAAGTAACAGCTGAAGGCAAAGAATATACGCCTCAGGAAGTTTCTGCAATGATTCTTCAATACATCAAAGGCTATGCTGAAGAATATCTTGGTGAAAAAGTAACAAAAGCGGTCATCACTGTACCGGCTTATTTCAATGATGCACAGCGCCAGGCAACAAAAGACGCTGGCCGCATTGCAGGCCTTGAAGTGGAACGCATCATCAACGAGCCGACTGCAGCTGCACTTGCATATGGCTTGGACAAAACGGATACGGACGAAACAATTCTTGTTTATGACCTTGGAGGCGGTACATTCGACGTTTCCATCCTGGAACTTGGCGATGGCGTTTTCGAAGTAAAATCAACTGCCGGCGACAACCGTTTAGGCGGAGATGATTTTGATAAACTAATCATTGATTATTTGGTACAGGAATTCAAAAAAGAGAACGGCGTCGACTTGTCGAAAGATAAAATGGCGACACAACGCTTGAAAGACGCTGCTGAAAAAGCGAAAAAAGATCTATCCGGCGTTTCTTCAACTCAAATTTCATTGCCGTTCATCACTGCAGGAGAAGCCGGACCGCTTCACTTGGAAGTTACAATGAGCCGTGCAAAATTTGATGAATTGACTTCTTCATTAGTTGAACGTACGATGGGGCCAACTCGCCAGGCATTGAAAGATGCTGGAATTTCAGCTTCTGAACTTGACCGCGTTATCCTTGTCGGCGGATCTACACGTATCCCAGCCGTACAGGAAGCTGTTAAAAAAGAAACTGGCAAAGACCCGCATAAAGGCGTTAACCCGGATGAAGTTGTAGCAATGGGTGCAGCAGTACAGGGCGGCGTATTGACTGGCGACGTAAAAGACGTTGTATTATTGGACGTAACGCCATTGTCACTTGGTATCGAAACAATGGGCGGCGTGTTTACGAAATTGATCGAGCGCAACACAACGATCCCGACTTCAAAATCACAGACATTCTCAACTGCCGCTGACAACCAGCCAGCTGTAGATATTCACGTATTGCAAGGAGAGCGTCCGATGGCAGCAGCCAACAAAACGCTTGGCCGTTTCCAACTGGCTGATATTCCGCCAGCACAGCGTGGCGTGCCTCAAATTGAAGTGACATTTGATATCGATAAAAACGGTATCGTCAGCGTCAAAGCGAAAGACCTAGGAACTCAGAAAGAACAGACAATCACTATTCAGTCCAATACGTCGTTGACTGATGAAGAGATCGATCGCATGATCAAAGAAGCGGAAGAAAATGCTGAAGCGGATGCGAAAGTAAAAGAAGAAGTTGAACTTCGCAATGAAGCCGATCAAGCTGTTTTCACAACTGATAAAACTATCGCCGATCTTGGTGAAGTGGTATCAGAAGAAGAGAAAAAACAAGCGGAAGATGCTCGCGACGAACTAAAAGCAGCATTGGAGTCAGACAACATTGACGATATCCGTGAGAAAAAAGACAAGCTCCAGGAAATCCTGCAAGGTTTGTCAATGAAAGCTTATGAGCAGGCAGCAGCAGCTCAGCAAGCATCCCAAGAAGAGGGCGCAGCGAAAGGCAACGACGATGTAGTCGATGCCGAGTTTGAAGAAGTAAACGACGACAAAAAATAAGCAGGACCTGGAAAAGTCAAAGCAAAGCAACATGCTTTGGCTTTTTCAATGTCTTTGCAACAGCGATTTAAACCGTGTACAATTACAATTGATTGCTAGAGGGAGAGTGACTTATGAATAAACGAGATTACTATGAAGTATTAGGCGTATCCAAGTCTGCTTCTAAAGAAGAAATTAAAAAAGCTTACCGGACCTTATCAAAAAAATTCCATCCGGATATCAATAAAGAAGCTGATGCTCCTGCGAAATTCCAGGAAGTAAAAGATGCATATGAAGTATTGAGCGACGAACAGAAACGTGCACAATACGATCAGTTTGGCCATCAAGATCCAAATCAAGGCTTTGGAGGCGGCGGTGACGGCTTCGGATTCGACGATATCTTCAGCACATTCTTTGGCGGCGGTACAAGACGCCGTGACCCGAATGCTCCGCGCAAAGGCGATGACCTCCAGTATTCCATGACCATCGATTTCATGGATGCCGTCTTCGGAAAAGAAACAGAAGTTGAAATTCCAAAAGATGAAACATGCGGTACGTGTGACGGTTCGGGCGCTAAGCCTGGAACTAAGAAAAAAACATGTCCGTACTGTGAAGGTTCTGGCCAGATGAATGTGACACAGGACACGCCTTTCGGCCGAATGGTCAATCGCCGTGCCTGCCAGCATTGTGAAGGTACAGGACAGATTATCGAAGAAAAATGTACGACTTGCCGCGGCGAAGGAAAAGTCCGCAAAGTTAAAAAAATCAAAGTTACCATCCCAGCCGGTGTTGATGACGGACAGCAATTGCGCGTCACAGGCCAAGGTGCTCCAGGCGTCAACGGTGGGCCAAACGGTGATTTGTACGTGGTATTCCGCGTAAGACCGCATAAACAGTTCCAGCGTGAAGGCGATGATATTTACTTGGATATCTCCATCACCTATCCGCAGGCTGCATTGGGCGACGAAATCGAAGTGCCGACCATTTCCGGTAAAGTGAAATTGAAAATTCCAGCCGGTACGCAGAGTGGTGCGCGTTTCCGCCTGAAAGGCAAAGGCGTAAAAAATGTCCATGGTTATGGAACTGGCGATCAGCACGTCATCGTCCGCATCAAAACCCAGACAAAACTCAGCGAGAAGCAAAAGCAGCTGTTGCGTGAATTTGCAGAAATCAGTGGAGATATTCCAGAAGAGCACAGCAGCTCACTTTTTGATAAAATCAAACGCACCATTAAAGGTGAATGACAACAGCTGGAAATAGGGCAGCATTTTTGGTTTATTGTCTATTCAAAAAATCCATTTTTTACAAGCAGAAGACTCTTGCCAAAAGCAGGAGTCTTGCTGACTGTAAAAACGAAAAAGGAGCTGGGCGCAATTGAAATGGTCAGAGTTGGCGATTCACACGACAAATGAAGCGATTGAAGCGGTTTCCAATATTATGCACGAAGCGGGAGCGAGCGGAGTTGTTATCGAGGACTCGGAAGACTTGACGAAAGAAAGGGAATATCGTTTTGGTGAAATTTATTCGCTGGACCCGGACGATTTTCCGGTGGATGGGGTTATTTTAAAGGCCTATCTGCCAGTCAACAGCTTTTTGGGCGAGACAGTCGAGGCCATTAAACTGGCCATCAACAACCTGGTCTCGTTTGACATCAATATAGGCAAAAATGAAGTAACCATCAGCGAAGTGAATGAAGAAGAATGGGCGACATCCTGGAAAAAATATTACCATCCCGTCAAAATTTCTGAACGCTTCACCATAGTTCCAACGTGGGAAACCTACAATCCGGTATCAAGTGATGAATTGATCATTGAGTTGGATCCCGGAATGGCTTTTGGAACAGGCACCCATCCAACAACTGTCATGAGCCTGCAAGCGTTGGAGAAGACTGTTCGTGCAGGCGACCGAGTCATTGACATCGGCACCGGATCTGGCGTGCTGGCGATTGGCGCGGCGCTCTTGTCCGCCAAAGAAGTCTACGCACTTGATTTGGATGATATTGCTGTAAAAGCAGCAAGCATCAACGTCAAGCTGAATAAAGTACAGGATATTGTTACGGTGGAAGAAGGCAATCTGGTTGATAAGATTGATCAGCCAGGTGATGTGGTAGTCGCCAATATTTTGGCTGAAGTTATCATGTCATTTACAGATGATGCATTCAAAATCGTTAAACCGGGTGGGCGCTACATCACTTCAGGCATCATCGCAGCGAAAAAAAACAACGTCAAAGCGGCGCTCGAAGCTTCCGGCTTTGTTATTGAAGATGTCATGATGATGGAAGACTGGGTTACCATCATTTCAAAAAAACCTGAATAACGGGGTGCCACGATGCAGCGATATTTTATAGAAGGAAAGCTTCCGGAAAATCGAATAGTGGCAATAACCGGCGATGATGCAAAGCACATCGCCAAAGTTATGCGCCAAACAGCCGGAGAAGAGTTGATCGCAGTTATGGAAGGCAAGGCTTATCTCGCTACGATCCGTTCTACTGACTTTGATGTAGAGGTAGAGCTTGGAAATCCATTGGAAACGCAGGTGGAATTGCCCAAAAAAGTGACCATTGCCTGCGGACTCCCGAAAGGCGACAAGCTTGATTTGATCACCCAAAAAGCGACTGAACTCGGTATGTACGCACTGCTGCCATTTTCGGCAGAGCGGTCTATCGTAAAATGGGACAGTTCCAAGAGTGAGAAAAAAATTGGGCGGCTGCAAAAAATTGCCAAGGAAGCGGCTGAGCAGTCGCACAGGACGCATGTTCCTGACATCCATAACATCTGTAGTTTCAAGCAGCTGTTAAGCCAGGCGGGTTCGTATGATGCGGTGATCGTAGCTTACGAAGAAGAGGCGCGGCAAGGCAGCAGAACGCGGTTTGCCGAAACTTTGAAATCATTGTATGATAAAGATTCAGTCCTGATTATTTTTGGTCCAGAAGGCGGCATTTCTGACAAGGAAGTGGCGGCGCTGAAAAATGCTGGAGCCATTTTTACTTCTCTCGGACCTCGGATTTTGCGGACAGAAACGGCACCTTTGTATGCACTGGCTGCTATCTCCTGCGAATTTGAATAAAGCTGAGCGTGATTAAAAATACAGGGCACTGAGCTGCAGCGACGTTTTCCGGTTGGGGAAAATTGACTGACAAACAAAATGACTTTTTAATAGAATGGAGATTTTATTCATGACGAACATTGCATCTTTTATTGACCATACCTTGTTAAAGCCTGAGTCGACAGAAAGCCAGGTCGTTCAATTGTGTAAAGAAGCGGCCGAGTTTAAATTTGCATCTGTATGCGTTAATCCGACTTGGGTTGAAACAGCAGCGTCTGAGTTAACAGGCAGCGGCGTAAAAGTGTGTACGGTTATCGGTTTTCCGCTGGGAGCATCTACTCCTGAAACAAAAGCTTTTGAAACAACGGATGCCATTTCAAAAGGCGCCGGCGAAATTGATATGGTCCTCAATGTTGGCGCGCTGAAAAGCGGCAACACGGATCACGTGAAAAAAGATATCGAAGCAGTCGTCCATGCGGCAAAAGGAAAAGCGATCGTCAAAGTGATCCTGGAAACCTGCCTGCTGACTGACGAAGAGAAAGCCACTGCTTCGCAGCTGTCTAAAGAAGCGGGAGCTGACTTTGTCAAAACGTCGACCGGCTTTTCTACTGGCGGTGCAACGGTTGAAGATGTGAAACTGATGCGCCAGACTGTTGGAGCTGATTTGGGTGTCAAGGCTTCCGGCGGCGTTCGCAGCCTGGAAGATGTCGAAGCGATGATCGAAGCAGGAGCTACACGCATCGGCGCCAGCTCTGGCGTTAAAATCATGCAGGGACTAACTTCAGATTCCGATTATTAACTATTGACCTTTCTTTGAGAATACGATATAATTTTTGAGTATATAACACTTGTTGTTCTTCGCTTCAACGTGTGTTCGGAGGGAGGGAAAAAGAGATGACAAAAACTACCGTTCGTAAAAACGAATCGATTGAAGATGCTCTTCGCCGCTTCAAACGTACTGTTTCTAAATCCGGAACAATGCAAGAGGTAAGAAAGCGCGAGTACTATGATAAGCCGAGCGTGAAACGTAAACTAAAATCAGAAGCTGCGCGTAAACGTAAATTTTAATTGACTTTAACGAGTATAATGACTTTTAAAAAATATGAACGACCAGCCTAAACCGCCAACACATCCATTGTGTTGGCGGTTTTTCTATTTGTCACATTTGTAAGCGCATTCTTTCGTTATTGGGGAAACTTTCCTTTATAATGTAATTAGACAGGCTGCAAGCAATGCGAGGAAAAGAGGCTCCTGGATGCTCGCAATTCATGGAAGCAAAAGACTGGTTTGACTTGTTTTTAAAATCATCACCCATTTACGCAGACCGATGTTAAAGAATGCTTTTTTATAGCATGCACAGCCCAGAAAAATGAAACCTAATTCCTGTTCATCCGTATATATACAAACAGTAAATCTGTAATGCGAAAGGAGAGGTCCCATTGAGCAGAGTCAAAGTCTATTTAGGTTTTGGACTTTTACTGTTATCGTTTCTGCTCATGCTCCCGGCTATCCAGGCTGACACTTCGACAGTGTATGTCATACCGATCGAAGATGAAGTTGAAAGAGGACTGCAGGCTTTTATCGAACGGGGCATTGAAGAAGCGGAAGAAGCTGGCGCCGAAGCCATTATTTTCGAAATTGATACACCGGGTGGATTTGTGGATGCAGCAGATGGGATAGCGCGTTCGCTGAACAAAACTCAACTGGAAAAACTGGCTTTCATCAATCAGGATGCTCTTTCTGCAGGCGCATTCCTGGCGTTGCATAATGATGAGATTTATATGCATCCCAATGGCCGCATGGGTGCGGCACAAGTGATTGATCAAACTGGAAATGCCGCAGCGGACAAAGCGAATAGCGCTTGGCTGGCTTCCATGAGAAGTGCGGCTCAGACTGCTGGCCGTGATCCTGACTTCGCTTTGGCAATGGCAGATGCCTCAGCTGCCATTCCTGAACTGGGCGTAGCTGAGGGGGAATTACTAACGCTGGGGGCATCTGAAGCCTTGGATGTAGGCTATTCGGAAGGAACTGTTTCTACTCTGGACGAACTGTTGGCGTTGAAAGGCTTTGAAGATGCCACTGTCGTAACGATCGATGAAACATTTTCGGAAAGCCTGGCCCGTTTTCTGACCAATCCGATTGTTGTGCCAATCCTTTTATCATTTGCAGGCCTTGGGTTGCTTCTTGAACTGTTTACCCCAGGTGTCGGAATTCCTGGCCTTGTCGGCCTGACTTTTCTCCTGCTGTTTTTCTACGGCCATTTGGTAGCAGGATTGGCCGGATATGAGTCCATCATTCTGCTGGTAATCGGGTTTGGGCTGTTGGTGGCAGAATTTATCATCCCGGGCGGCGTTGCGGGATTCCTCGGGATTGCCGCCATTCTCGGCAGTATTTTATTGGCGGGCGGAGATCTTAAATCCACCGCCATAGCAGTACTTATTGCAATGATTGTAGCAACAGTAGGGATGGTGATTGTAGTGAAATTCTTTGGTAAACGGCTGGATTTGTTCAAACGGATTATCTTGACTGATGCGACTGATACGGAACATGGCTATGTATCGACTACAAATCGCCCGGAGCTTGTCGGCAAAATTGCGCTGACAGTGACAGCGCTTCGTCCGTCCGGTACGATCAAGCTTGACGATGAACGTATAGATGCTGTTTCTGAAGGCAGGTTCATCGATGGCGGAAAAAATGTTAAGATAATTAAGGTAGAAGGTTCGCGTATAGTTGTTCGCGAACTTGAAAAACAAGAGGAGGAATAGAAGAATGGGACTTGAAACAATTGGTTTAGGTGCAGCAATAATAGGTATCATCATCGTTTTGGCAATTTTCTTCACATTCGTGCCAATTACATTATGGATTTCAGCATTGGCCGCAGGGGTGAAAATCAGTATCTTTACACTGATCGGTATGAGATTGCGCCGGGTTATTCCATCACGGATCGTAAATCCATTGATCAAAGCATCAAAAGCTGGGTTGACAGTAACCATCAACCAATTGGAAAGCCATTACTTAGCCGGGGGTAACGTAGACCGTGTCGTCAATGCATTGATTGCGGCACACCGTGCCAATATTGAATTGCCGTTTGAACGCGCAGCAGCGATTGATCTTGCAGGCCGTGACGTATTGGAAGCTGTTCAAATGTCGGTAAACCCGAAAGTTATTGAAACGCCATTTATCGCAGGTGTTGCGATGGATGGAATTGAAGTAAAAGCAAAAGCCAGAATTACCGTTCGTGCCAATATCGACCGTTTAGTTGGTGGTGCAGGTGAAGAAACGATCGTCGCCCGTGTTGGTGAAGGGATTGTCTCAACACTCGGTTCAAGCACAAGCCATAAAAAAGTTCTTGAAAATCCAGACCTGATTTCTCAGACCGTATTGTCTAAAGGCTTGGATTCAGGTACAGCATTCGAAATTCTGTCGATCGATATTGCCGACGTTGATATCGGTAAAAACATTGGTGCTGAATTGCAGACTGAACAAGCAGAGGCAGATAAGAAAATTGCGCAGGCTAAAGCGGAAGAACGCCGTGCAATGGCTGTAGCAAGCGAACAGGAAATGAAAGCGAAAGTCGTCGAAATGAGAGCGAAAGTTGTCGAAGCGGAAGCAGAAGTGCCATTGGCAATGTCTGAAGCGCTTCGTACTGGCAACATTGGTGTAATGGATTATGTCAATTACAAAAATGTTCAAGCTGATACAGGTATGCGAGAGTCCATCTCGAAAACAGGCATGGACAAATCCGACGATAAATAATCGGCGTTAGCCATAAGGGAGGTTTGTCGTATGGAAGCTCTCATATTTGGACTGGTAATCATGGCGGTAAGCGCTTTTTTCAGTAAAGGCAAAAAAGATTCGGCCGATGATGCTCCGGAAAAACCTGTCCCCACAAGATCATCAACTGGTACAGACAGGCGCTCCGGACAAAAAACGTTCAAACGAGTAGAAGATTATGCGAAAGAAATTTATGGGGAACTGCAGAATCAAAAAACTCAACGCCCTGAACTTGCAGAAAAAGCCAAGAAAAAAGTCGAAGAAGCTGTTAATCGCACTCCTTTGCGGGAAGCGCGCCAGGAAGTGCAGCGCCGCGTTCCGCCAAGGGAGACACGCAACGAGATACATGACCGCATTAAGGAAACGGAAGCGAGCGTATTGAGAAGCCGTCCGCCTGCTCCTGGAGTGGAAAAAGACATGGATGAACTCCTGCCGTTAAGCAGCGACGATATTCGAAGAGGCATTATCATGGCGGAGATCCTTATGCCGCCAAAGTCCAAAAGATAGCAGCCGCCGGCCAGTGCAAACTGGCCGGCTTTTTCTAAAAATAATAATGTTATGTAAACTTCAGAGAGATTACAAGTTATCCTTCGGCTCTGAAAGCCTTTTTCAAATAGAGCAAACTGGGAAAGGAAAATTCCGGCTCCGGACTAATTCAAGACAAATATTTTACAAGTGAATATCTTTAATGATAGAGTGAAATCAGCAGTAAATACTCGATTCCAAGGAGCGTCCACATGACAGAAAACAACCTACTAGAATTACATGTGAAAGACCCAAATGAAGCGGTTCAGCTGCTCGGGATATCAGACAACCACTTAACGTTGATCGAAGAAGCCTTTGACATTCAAGTGATTACCCGCGGCGAAGTTATCAAGTTATCGGGTTCAGAAGAAGGCAAACATACAGGGAAATTATTAATCGAACAATTGCTTCGTGTTATCCGCAAAAACATTAATATCGATCAGCGGGATATTGTTTCTGCTATCGAAATGGCTAAAAATGGAACGATTGAGTATTTCGCTGAACTTTATGATGAAGAAGTGGCGCGCAATGCCAACGGCAAATCGATTCGTGCGAAAACCATCGGCCAGCGCCATTACATCCAAGCTGTCCGCAGCAAGGATCTGGTGTTCGGAATCGGACCAGCCGGAACGGGCAAGACTTACCTGGCAGTGGTTATGGCAGTACAGGCGCTAAAAAATGGCCAAGTCAAAAAAATCATTTTGACGCGTCCCGCTGTAGAGGCTGGAGAAAGCCTTGGCTTCCTGCCTGGCGACTTGAAGGAAAAAGTGGACCCTTACCTTCGTCCGTTGTATGATTCGCTGCACGATGTGCTTGGTTTGGAGCAAACTAATCGCTTTATTGAACGCGGCACTATTGAAATTGCTCCGCTTGCCTATATGAGAGGCCGTACATTAGACGAAGCGTTCGTTATTCTTGATGAAGCGCAAAACACCACCAAGGCACAGATGAAAATGTTTTTGACGCGGCTTGGCTTCGGTTCGAAAATGATTATTACCGGCGACAAAACGCAGATTGATTTGCCGAGAGGCGCCGAATCTGGATTGATTGCTGCTGAAACGATTTTAAAGGGTGTTCGAAATATCCATTTTCAATACCTTGAAAGCGGCGATGTTGTCCGTCATCCGCTGGTGGCTAAAATTATCGAAGCATACGAAAATCAGCCTACTTAACAAACAAAAAAAGTGCAGGGATCCAAATTCCTGCACTTTTTTACGTGGAAGGGACTATATTTTGGCTAATGGAACTAATTATTTCCCGGAAATTTGGTGATATTTTCAAAATTTTAGAAATACATCGTGAAATCCATTTCTGTAATTGTTATGATGGAAATAAGAAATGCGGGGTGTACGGGCATGCGTCAACGGGCACAGAAGATTTTCAGAAAATTAGGCTATCAAAAAATAATGATGATGGGTATTTTGATGATTGGCCTAATCCTTTACGGGTTTTTAGTGGATTCAATTCGCGGAAATACATATGATATTAACTTGTTTCAACTGTCGTCAGAAACAATTCGTTCTGAAAAAACAGTGGAAGATCCGATAAAAACCGAGCTGGAAAGAGATCGGTTAGCGGAAGAAGTAGCGCCGAGCTATCAGTTCATCGATGAAATCGCTGACAATCAAACTGCGGTAGTTGAATCCTTATTCGGTTACCTGGCGGATGCAAAAGCTGTTCCGGAAGAAGAGGGGGAAGAACGTTCTTCCGAAGCAATGATGGCGCAGTTGCGAGAGGATTTGCGGCTGATGGAAACCAGTGAGAATGGCCTGCGTTTAACAGATGAAATGCTGGACGCATTATTGTCGCTTTCAAATAACAGCTTAGTGGATGTCCAGGAAGAACTGGAGCGGTTGCTGGAGTCTTATTTAGAAGAACCAATAAGGGTAGAGGGCGTTGCGCGGATTCGGACAGAAATAGAACAGGATATCCGCCGAAGCGAACAAATACCAGATAACGTTGTTCTGGCAGCCGTGACAATTGGAAGGTTCGGCATTATTCCGACCGAGCAGGTCAACGAGGAGCTGACCGCTGGACAAATAGAACAGGTCCGCAATAGTGTCGAGCCAACGCGCATCCTGCAAGGACAGGTGCTCGTTCAGGAAGGGCAGGTAGTGGACCGTGAAGTGTACCGCCAGCTTGAATTGGCTGGAATGACAGAAGACCAGCGGAATTACAAGCCGTTGCTGGGATTGCTGATCTTTGTAGTGATTGCGATGGGCCTTATGATGGCGGTCGTGTCAAGGTCACAAAAAGATGATAGAGGAAAAATCACTGAAGTGATGGTCATGATTGTGGTTATTGCTATTGCATTGGCGCTTATGAAACTGATATATGCTGTCAGCGATAACTTTGAATTGGTGATTGCGTTTATTTTTCCTTCAGCATTGGCAGGTATGCTTGTCAGGCTGCTGGTCAATGAGCGGGCAGCTGTTTATGTAACGATTCTTATCAGTGCTGCAGCAGGAATCATGCTGCAAAGCGGCTATTCTTCTTCCTTGCAGGTGGACGTTGCCCTATATATTCTTTTGGGTGGGCTCGCTGCAATTTATTTGATTGACCGGGACGGCGGACATGGCCGCCTCATGCAAATTAGTTTGGCAGTTGCCGGAGTGAATGCACTGTTTGTTGCTTTTTACTTATTAATCGGACAAACCCAATACAGCTGGTCAGAAATCGGTTTTTATTTTACCGCTGCGATCGTCTCAGGATTAATGTCCGGTGCGTTGGCAATCGGCATGCTGCCATTTTTTGAGTCGGCGTTTGGCATGCTGTCGACGATGCGTTTGATTGAGTTGTCCAATCCGAATCATCCGCTGCTTAAAAAAATTCTAATGGAAACGCCCGGTACGTATCACCATAGCTTAATGGTCGCCAATCTGGCAGATGCTTCCTGTGAAGCCATCGGGGCCAATGGATTGCTGGCGAGAGTCGGCTGCTATTATCACGATATCGGCAAAACGAAACAGCCGCAGTTTTTCATAGAGAACCAGGTGAATATCGAAAATCCACACGATCGTCTGCCGCCCGAAAAAAGCCGGGACATCATTCTCGCGCACGGTGCACAGGGAGCCGAAATGCTCCGGAAATACAAGATGCCGAAAGAAATTGTGGATGTGGCTGCACAGCATCACGGCACCAGTCTATTAAAGTTCTTTTATTACAAAGCGAAAGAAACGGTCCCTGATATTAAAGAAGAATCTTTCCGCTATATCGGGCCGAAACCGCAAACCAAAGAAATTGCCATCGTCTGCATAGCAGACAGCCTGGAAGCGGCTGTCCGCTCGATGAAAGAACCAACATCAGAAAAAATAAAAAAATTGGTGGATGCGATAGTAGAAGATAAACTGAAAGATGGGCAATTCGAGGAATGTGATATATCCTTGAAAGAGTTAAAGAAAGTGAAAGCGGTTATGTGCGAGACCTTGAATGGCATTTTCCATTCCCGCATTGAATACCCGAAAGAAACCAACTGACAGGAGGAGCAGCTATGATAGCCATCGATTTTATGGACGAAACAGAAAGCCTGAACGAACAGGATCTGGATTTTGTTCAAAAAATACTGGAACACGCAGCAAAAGAAGAAGGCCTGGGAGATTCTGAAGTGTCGGTGACGTTTGTCACCAATGAAATGATTCGTGATATCAACCGCGAATACCGCGGCAAAGATCAGCCGACTGATGTCATTTCGTTTGCTATGGAGGAACTGGGTGAAGGAGAGACTGCCATCATTGGTTCCCCGGAGCCGCGCATGCTCGGGGACATTATCATTTCGTTGGACCGGACAAAAGAGCAGGCTGCTGATTACGGCCATTCGTTCGAACGGGAACTGGGATTTCTGGCCATTCACGGCTTTCTGCATTTGCTGGGTTATGACCACATGACCGAGGAAGATGAAAAGAAAATGTTTTCCCGTCAAGAGGAAATTTTGGCCTCACTCGGCATAACCCGTGACAAGCATGGCGGCGCGTAGGTTTTTACGTTCATTTCAGTTTGCTGCCCAAGGCATAGGTACTGCGTTAAAACGCGAACAGAACATCCGCTTCCACGTAACGGCGGCAGTTGTGGTGGTGCTTGCAGGATTTTTGACAGGTTTGTCATATATGGAATGGCTGATAGTCATCCTGCTGATCGGCGGCATGATTGCATTGGAAATGGTCAATTCTGCCATCGAGCGTGTCGTTGACCTGGCGACTTCTGAACTGCATCCGCTTGCCAAACAGGCCAAAGACATGGCGGCAGGCGCTGTTTTGGTATTTGCCGCGGCAAGTGCTATAATTGGATTACTGATATTTCTACCCAAATGGCTATAAATTCGCAGAGGTGATAAACATGGAAAAAGAACAATTGATGGAGCAAGCGATCGCGGCACGCAGCAATGCCTATGTGCCTTATTCAAAATTCCCTGTCGGCGCAGCATTGCTGACAGCTGACGGAAAAGTATACTTAGGCTGCAATATCGAAAATGCAGGCTATTCTATGACAAATTGTGCAGAGCGCACAGCCGTTTTTAAAGCGGTGTCTGAAGGAGACAAAACCTTTACCGCACTCGCAGTGTCTGCAGACACGCCGGGCCCTGTATCGCCCTGTGGTGCATGCAGACAAGTGTTGGCCGAGTTCTGCTCACCAGATATGCCGGTTTACTTAACAAACTTAAAAGGTGACGTCCAGGAAACGACTATCAGTGAATTGCTTCCTGGCGCATTTTCAACGGAGGATTTAAAATATGCAGCAAGAGAATAATGGCTTCAAATCCGGATTTATTTCCATCATCGGCCGTCCAAATGTCGGTAAATCAACGTTTTTAAACCGTGTAGTGGGGCAGAAAATTGCCATTATGAGCGATAAACCCCAAACTACACGCAATAAAGTTCAAGGTGTTGTGACGACTAATGAAAGCCAAATGATTTTCATCGATACACCGGGCATCAACGAACCGCGACATAAATTAGGCGACTTTATGTTGAAAGTGGCAAAAAACGCCTTCCGTGAAGTGGATGTGCTGTTGTTTGTTGCTAGCGGCATTGAGCGTGTCGGCAAAGAAGACCGCTATGTGCTTGAAATGCTGAAAGGCATCGATGTGCCGGTATTTCTGGTCATCAACAAGATTGATCAAGTGCATCCGGATAATTTGCCGAAAATCATTGAATCCTACCGCAAAGAATTTGATTTTGCAGAAGCGATTCCCATTTCAGCGTTGGAAGGTAATAATGTCGAAACTTTATTGGCTAAAATCAACGAGCGGCTGCCAGAAGGGCCACAATATTACCCGGCTGACCAAATTACAGATCACCCGGAGCGTTTTATCATTTCCGAGTTGATTCGTGAAAAGGCTTTGCATTTGACGCGCGAAGAAATTCCGCATTCCATTGCCGTGGTTATTGAAAAAATTGCACCGGATTCCGAAAACAAAGACATGATCCGGGTTCAGGCAATCATTATGGTTGAACGCGATTCCCAAAAAGGCATTGTCATCGGGAAAAAAGGTGTATTGCTAAAACAAATAGGAACGCGCGCACGCCAAGATATCGAAAATCTACTTGGTTCAAAAGTGTATTTGGAGCTTTGGGTCAAAGTTCAAAAAGATTGGCGCAATAAAGCGATGCATTTACGTGATTTCGGCTTCAGAGAAGACGAATACTAAGGAGTCCTTCCCATGCAAAGTCAAGTAGAGGGAATTGTCATTCGTACGATGCCATATGGCGAGACGAATAAGATTGTCACTTTGTTTACGAGAGAAGCGGGAAAAATCACCTGCATGGCAAGAGGGGCGAAAAAGCCGGCGAGCCGTTTGGCCGCAATCACCCAGGTGTTTACCCACGGCAGCTTTTCCATCTACAAAGGAAGAGGAATGGGGACATTGCAGGCAGGCGATCCGCTGGAATCGCTTCGGCATATTCGGGAAGATATCATGTCTACCGCTTATGCCAGTTACGTCACCGAATTGATCGATCGGCTGACGGAGCAGGATGAGCCCCAGCCGGTCATCTACGATATGCTTTACCAGGCACTCCATGCCATCGATGAAGGCTACGATCCAGAGGCGATTACATTGTTTGTCGAGTGGAAGATGCTGCAGGCGGCAGGCCTTGCGCCAACGCTGCATCAATGCGCCAACTGCGGAGCTACTGAAGGAGAATTTGCTTTTTCGTTTCAGGAACTGGGCTTTCTTTGCCACCGCTGCTTCCACATCGACCGCTATATTATTCGATTAAGCCCGGCTTTAGTGAAGCTGATCCGCACCTTCTATTTTGTGCCGATTGAGCGTGTCGGCTCTTTGACCTTGAAAAAGGAATCCAAGACCTTGCTGAAACAAATCGTCCGCACGATCTACGAAGAAAAAGCGGGCATCCGTTTAAAGTCCAGGAAATTTCTCGAGCAATTGGAACGGACACCTGAATTTTTACCGAAAAAAGAAGAGTTGCCAAAAGACGAATAGTCTTTTGGCAACTCTTTTTGTTTTGTTTAGTAGGAGTGAAGAAATCGCTTTGTACCTGTCAGAGCTGACCAGGCACTTCTGCTTTTCAGTGTCCAGACTCCAATGCCTAGCTCTTCGGGTCATAAGTCAACCCGATTGTGTGGCAAAGAACGCCACACTGCCGGTCTGCCTTATGCCTGTCAGAGCTGACCAGGCACTTCTGCTTTTCTTCGTGTCCAGGCTCCAGCAGCCAGATTCTAGGGTCATAAGCCACTCTTGCTATGCGGCAAAGAAAGCCGCTTCGCAAGCGCGTCTTATGCCCGTCGAATCTCCACGGCTGCTTCCGCTTTTCGTATTAAAACTGAATATGCTTTTCAATATATGCTTGTACTTCTGCAATCGGCATGCGCGTTTGCTCCATGGAATCGCGGTGGCGTACGGTAACCTGGCCATCTTCGACCGAATCAAAGTCGTAAGTGATGCAGAACGGCGTACCGATTTCATCCTGGCGGCGATAGCGTTTGCCGATGGATTGGGATTCGTCGTAATCCACCATGAAATGCTTGGCCAAGTCAGCAAATACGCCAGTTGCGCCTTCTGCCAATTTCTTGGACAACGGCAAAACAGCTGCTTTATAAGGGGCCAATGCCGGGTGGAATCTTAATACTGTACGTTTGTCGTCATTTTCAAGTTCTTCTTCGCTGTAAGCATCTACAAGGAAAGCCAATGTCACGCGGTCAGCTCCAAGAGACGGTTCGATGCAATAAGGCACAAAACGTTCGTTGGTTGCTGGATCGATGTAATTGAAATCTTCTCCAGAATGCTCCATATGGCGCTTCAGGTCAAAGTCGGTGCGGTCTGCAATGCCCCAAAGCTCACCCCAGCCGAATGGGAATTTGTATTCGATGTCAACTGTGGCATTCGAATAGTGGGAAAGTTCGTCCTCGTCATGCTCGCGCAGGCGCATATTGCTTTCAGCCATATTCAAATCCAACAGCCATTTTTTACAGAAGTCGCGCCAGTATGCGTACCATTCCAAATCTTCACCGGGCTTGCAGAAAAACTCAAGCTCCATTTGTTCAAACTCACGCGTCCGGAAAGTAAAGTTGCCGGGTGTGATTTCATTGCGGAAGCTTTTGCCGATCTGGGCAATCCCAAAAGGCATTTTTTTACGCATTGAACGCTGGACGTTCTTATAGTTGACGAAAATTCCTTGAGCCGTTTCCGGGCGAAGGAAAATTTCATTTGTTGAAGCTTCAGTGACGCCTTGGAAAGTTTTGAACATCAAGTTGAACTGGCGGATATCCGTAAAGTCCTGTTTGCCGCAAGTCGGGCATTTTACTTCGTGTTCCTGGATCAGTTCTGCCATGCGTTCGAACGACAAGCCGTCGACGATCAATTCAATGCCTTTTGCATCCAATGCATCTTCGATCAATTTGTCTGCGCGATGGCGCGTTTTGCAGCTTTTGCAGTCGATCATCGGGTCATTGAAGTTGCCGACATGCCCTGAAGCGACCCACGTTTTAGGGTTCATCAAGATTGCTGCGTCCAATCCGACGTTATAAGGGGACTCCTGGACGAATTTTTTCCACCATGCTTTTTTAATATTGTTTTTCAGTTCGACGCCAAGTGGACCGTAATCCCATGTGTTTGCCAATCCGCCGTAAATTTCAGAGCCTGGGAATACAAATCCTCTGTGTTTCGCTAACGCTACTACATCTTCCATCGACATAAAATTACCTCCATAAAATAAAAAATCGCACCGGTCCCCGGACATGTTAACATGTCCGAGGACGAGTACGTTAAGACCCGCGGTTCCACCTCGATTGACTGCAAAATGCAGTCCGCTTAAAATAAAAAATGGCTCTGGATCGCCTTTTCCTGTAGTTGCAGGCTTACACCATCCCTGCTCGCTTTTGTGTACAGTACTTATCTATCCGTCATTGCCTGTGTTAAGTTCCTACACATTGTATCACGGCAATGTTTTCTTCGCAATATCGCGTTAATTAGTATATAATAATCAGTATTGAGTATCACATATATATATTTTGAGGCGGTGAGTCCAATCGAACTCAATAAACGGCAAGAGGAAATTCTTCAAATCGTTAAAGGCAATGGTCCGATTACCGGTGAACAGATAGCGGATCGCTTGAACTTAACAAGATCAACGCTACGACCTGATTTAGCCATCCTGACAATGGCAGGCTTTCTAGATGCCCGTCCGCGTGTTGGCTATTTTTATTCGGGAAAAAAACCGGGGCAGGACGTCACTGATACGATGAACAACATGAAGGTCAAGGATTTTCAGTCGATTCCGGTTGTCGTCAGGGATGATGTCAGCGTATACGACGCCATCAGCCAGATGTTCCTTGATGATGTCGGCACGCTTTTTGTCGTGGACAAAAAATCATATCTCGCCGGTGTGCTGTCGAGAAAAGATTTATTGCGTGCAAGTTTGGGCAGCCAGAATTTAGCCGCTATTCCTGTACATATTATTATGACGCGCATGCCGAACATTACGTATTGCGCAAAAAACGAATCATTGATCCAGGCAGCGCATCGCCTGATCAATCAGCAAATCGATGCCCTGCCAGTGGTGGAAGAACAGCCGGATGGCTTCAAAGTCGTCGGCAGATTAACAAAAACGAATATTACTCGTGCGTTTTTATCGTTATCGGAAAACCACGATTTGTGAGGTGCCAACTATGAATTCACTCCGCTTGTTCATTGTCTCCGATTCCGTCGGAGAAACAGGGGAACTGGTCGCAAAAGCGGCTATCAGCCAATACTTGAATGCAGATCAAAATGCAGTCCTCAAACGGTTTCCGTATATCGACTCAATCGATCACCTGCAGGAAATCGTCAAATTGGCTGTCGCGCAGAAAGCTTTTATCGTCTATACCTTAGTTTCCCAGGAACTGCGGGACTATATGCAGTCTGAAACAAAAAAATTCTACGTTACAGCGGTTGATTTGATGGGGCCGCTGCTGGACGCGCTGGAAAAAGAGCTGGATGCTCCACCGCTGCAGGAAGCAGGTTTGGTCCGCAAACTGGACGATGATTATTTTAAAAAAGTAGAAGCGATTGAATTTGCCGTCAAATACGACGACGGACGGGATCCGCGCGGCATTTTAATGGCCGACATTGTCCTGGTCGGAATTTCAAGAACGTCGAAAACACCGCTGTCTCAATACTTGGCGCATAAGCGGCTGAAAGTCGCCAACGTTCCACTTGTGCCTGAAGTGGACCCGCCGGACGAACTGTATCATGTGGATCCAAACAAATGTTTTGGCCTGGTGATCTCGCCGGATAAACTGAATAACATCCGCAAAGAACGGTTGATTGCCCTCGGCTTGAACGATGATGCCAATTATGCGAAAATCGACCGCATTCACGAGGAAATCAGCCACTTCCATAAAGTAGTGGACCGCATTGGCTGCGAGATTGTTGATGTGACAAATCGGGCAGTTGAAGAAACCGCTAACCTGATCTTAAGCAAACTTCAAAAATAAATTCAGGAAAACCCCCTGCGTGGGCGGTTTTTCTTTCTTTTTGGTAGATTTTTTGATATAAACGTTTTATAATGAAGAATTGTGGCTAAAGCTTACTATTGGATAAAATAGTTTGCTTTATCTTTTTGTCGAAAAATGAAGGATTTTGTCTTTCAATCACGAATAAAGTAAGTTAAGCAAACAAAGATGGTGAGAAAATGTCCAATCGAGTTCCTGAAGAAGTGATTGAAAAGATCCGTTCCAGCACAGATATTGTGGATGTCGTCGGTGAGTATGTCCAGTTAACAAAAAGGGGCCGCAATTGGTTCGGCCTTTGCCCTTTCCACGGAGAAAGCACACCATCTTTTTCTGTCACTGCCGACAAGCAGATTTTTCATTGCTTTGGCTGTGGAGCTGGTGGCAATGTCATCACGTTTTTGATGGATATTGAAAACTTAACGTTTCAGGAAGCCTTGTCGAGATTGGGAAACCGTTCAGGCATTGAGATCGATATACAGAGCCCTGCCGAATCCGGTCCAGTGCAATCAAAAAGCGATCATCAACTGATTCTGATGCACGAATTTGCTGCGGATATGTACCACCATATTCTACTGAATACAGAAGAAGGCCAAGTGGCATTGGACTATTTGGAAAATAGGGGCTTTACACGGGAAATGATCGAAAAAAATAAAATTGGCTGGTCACTCCCCGAATGGAATTACATGGCTTCTGCGCTCAAGCGAAAAGGCTTTAGCGAAGAAGAGCTGGAATCGAGCGGATTGGCGATTCCCCGTGAGCAGTCAAGTGGTTATTTTGATCGATTCCGCGGTAGAATCATGTTTCCAATCATGAACGAAAACGGCAAAGTCATTGCCTTTTCAGGAAGGGTCCTTGAGCACACCAAACAGGAAGCCAAATATATGAACAGCCCGGAATCTCCGATTTTCCAAAAAAGCCAAGTGCTTTATAATGTGCATCATGCCAGAAGCGCCATACGCAAAAATCGGAAAATCATTTTGTTTGAAGGGTTTATGGATGTTATCGCAGCGGGTAAAGCAGGAGTTGACAATGCTTTAGCAACTATGGGCACATCACTCACTTCCCAGCACATTCGGCAAATGAAGCGCTTTGCCCAAGAAGTGGTGATTTGTTTTGACGGTGATGATGCAGGCTGGGAAGCTGCCAAAAGAGCAGCCATTTCCTTGAACGAAGATAATTTCAAAGTGGAAGTAGCTGTTTTGCCAGGCAAAATGGACCCGGATGATTATGTCCGGGAAAACGGAGCTGCAGCTTTCAAAGAGCAGATAATCGGCAAGCCGCACGCTTTTATAGCATTTGCAATGATGCATGCCCGCAGGCACAAGAATTTCCAGTACGAAAACGATCTGCTCCAGTATATCCAGGAAGTGCTGCAACTATTAGCCGGTAGATCCTCGCCCTTAGAGCGGGATTTATATATAAAGCAATTATCAGAGGAAACCGGATTATCTCAAGAAGCGATCCTACAGCATTATCGGAAATTGGAAAATAAGACGATTGAACGAAACCGACCCGAAGCACCTGCAGTGAAGGCGATAAAAAAAGAGCCGAAACGAATCACTTCACTGCACCGGGCGGAACGGATGCTGCTGGCACATGCACTGGCAGACCCATCCGTTATGGATAAGTTGGCAGGCGAAGACAGCGGCATTCCGTTTGTCAGTGAGGAATTCCAGGCGCTGTATGTTCAGTTGCTCGGTTTCTATGAAGAATGGGACAAAGCTGATTTTCATAAATTTCTGGAAACCCTGCAAGACGCTGAACTCCGCAAGCTTGTCATGGAAACGGCATTGTCCGAACGCGATCCCGAACATGCAGATGAAGAAATTTCCGATTGTTTAAAGCATCTGCAAAAACACCGGATCGAACAACAAATCAATCTAAAAATCCAGCAATCAAAAGAAGCGGAAAAACAGCATGACTTAAAGCGCGCTTTGCTTCTTGCACAAGAAGTGATTGCTTTACGAAAATCATTGTAAGTTAATTCCGGTTTTTTTAAAGGAGGAAGTCACATGGCCGAGAAATCTGAACGCCAAACTGAAGTTGAAGCAAGCAATGTACCATTGACTACTGAAGGTCCGGAAGCAACTGTCGAAGAAGCGAAAAAACAGCTGATCGAAACAGGTAAAAAAACCGGAGAGCTCAATTACGAACAAATTGCTGACAAATTAGCGGTTTTCGAAATGGAATCCGATGCAGTAGAAGAGTTTATCGACCAATTGGAAGGCCACGGCATCGAATTGGAGCGGAAATCCGACGATGAGGAACATTTGGACCGTTTGATGAAACCGACCGAAGATAAATTCGATTTGAATGATTTAAGCGTACCGCCGGGCGTCAAAATCAATGACCCGGTCCGCATGTACCTGAAAGAAATCGGACGCGTCGACTTGCTGAAAGCGGAAGAAGAAGTCCGTTTGGCAAAATTGATTGAACAAGGCGATGAAGAAGCGAAAAAACGCCTGGCCGAGGCAAACTTGCGGCTGGTTGTCAGTATTGCCAAACGCTATGTCGGCCGCGGCATGCTCTTCCTGGATTTGATCCAGGAAGGCAATATGGGCTTGATCAAAGCAGTTGAAAAGTTCGATTACTCTAAAGGATTCAAGTTCAGCACTTATGCAACCTGGTGGATTCGCCAAGCCATCACGCGCGCCATCGCTGACCAGGCGCGGACAATCCGTATCCCGGTTCATATGGTTGAAACCATCAATAAATTGATCCGTGTGCAGCGCCAATTGCTTCAGGACCTCGGCCGTGAACCTTCTCCGGAAGAAATCGGAGAGGAAATGGACTTGCTGCCGGAAAAAGTGCGTGAAATCCTGAAAATCGCTCAAGAGCCGGTTTCATTGGAAACTCCAATCGGCGAAGAAGACGATTCCCATCTAGGCGACTTTATCGAGGATTCAGATGCGCAATCGCCATCTGACCACGCTGCTTACGAATTGTTGAAAGAACAATTGGAAGATGTGTTGGATACTTTGACAGATCGTGAAGAAAACGTGCTACGTCTTCGTTTCGGCTTGGACGATGGCCGTACGCGGACGTTGGAAGAAGTCGGGAAAGTATTTGGGGTCACGCGTGAGCGGATTCGCCAAATTGAAGCGAAAGCTTTGCGCAAACTGCGCCACCCTTCACGCAGCAAACGCTTGAAAGATTTTCTTGAATAAGACTACTCATCAAGCCGCTTTCCGGATTTTCTGGAAAGCGGCTTTTTTATGCGGTTAAAAGGAATTCGGGTTAAAGCTTGAGTTTGACTTAATTTTCCCTATATAATGAAAAGTGTAAGCGTATTCATTAAAAAGGGGATGTACACAAATGGATTTCGATTTGACACAAGAACAGCAGATGATCAAAAAGACCATGAAAGAATTTGCCGACAAGGTGGTGGCACCTGGTGCCATTGACCGAGACCGCTCGAAAGAATTTCCGACTGAAATCTTCAAACAGCTGTCCAACATGGGGATGATGGGCTTGCCATTTGATGAAAAATACGGCGGTGCCGGAGCAGACACCACCAGTTTTGCGATCGTGACAGAAGAGTTGAGCCGTGCCTGTGCGTCCACAGGAATCACATATTCTGCACATATTTCTCTTGGCGGCGCGCCGCTGAATTTGTTTGGAACAGAAGAACAGAAAGAAAAATACTTGACGCCGATTTGCACCGGCGATTCGTTTGGTGCTTTCGGATTGACAGAACCCAATGCAGGTTCGGATGCCGGAGGCACTGAAACCCGTGCGGTTGAAGATGGCGACGACTGGGTCATCAACGGCTCAAAAGTTTATATCACCAACGCCAGCCATGCCAAGCATTTGGCGATTACGGCCATTACCGGGATGAACAACGGCAAAAAAGAAATCAGTGCTATCATCGTGCCGACCGATGCTGAAGGTTTCACCATCATTGATAACTATGAAAAAATGGGGCTGCATTCTTCCAATACGACGGAATTGGTTCTTGAAAATGTAAGGGTACCAAAGGAAAACCTGCTAGGCGTCCGTGGAGAAGGCTTTAAACAGTTCCTGGTGACATTGGACGGCGGACGAATCGGCATTGCAGCTATGGCTGTAGGCATTGCCCAGGCGGCATTTAACAAAGCCCTGGCTTATTCCAAAGAACGCAAACAGTTTGGCAAGCCATTGTCCGAATTCCAGATCACCCAGTTTAAGCTGGCCGATATGGCGATGAAAATTGAACTGGCCCGCAACATGGTCTATAAAGCAGCTTGGCTGAAGGACCAGGGAAGGCCGTTTACAAAAGAAGCTTCTATGGCCAAGTTATATGCTTCCGAGATTTCCATGGAAGTGGCCGATGAAGCGATCCAGATTCACGGGGGCTACGGCTACATGAAGGAATACGAAGTTGAACGCTATATGCGCGATGCGAAATTACTGGAAATCGGTGAAGGCACTTCCGAAATTCAACGCATGGTTATAGCACGCCAAATCGGCTGCTAAAGAAACCATAGGCGGCCCTGCAAACTGCAGGGTTTTTCTGATAGCGAACAATTTTCTATCCAAAAAGATTTTGTGAAATAAGTTTTATGGGGAATGATAGAGGGAACTTGACTATAGCTAGACCTAATGACAATTAAATTACCGTTTTTGTCACAAACAAGGAAAAGTTATCTGTTAAGACTTTTCGTTTCATGGATAATACAGTACAATAATGAATGATACGAATAATATCATCTAGCAGAACTTAGTAGAGGGAGGGTTAACGGATGCAAAAAAATGCAATTGTACCTTATATCTTAATCATGGCGTTCGGTATTGGTCTAATTTTCTTCTTATCAGTACAAGGAGTTAGTGACGAAGCTGAAATCGCAGAAGAACAAGCAGCAGAAGAAGAAGGCGGCGGAGAAGAAGCGGCTGAAGGTGAAGAAGGCGGAGAAGAAGCAGCAGCTGGTGATTTCGATCCTGAAGCACATGCACAGGCAAACTGTATTTCTTGCCACGGTTCAAGCTATGAAGGCGGAGTCGGTCCATCTTTGATTGGCACTGAGCTTCCACAAGAGGACATTGAAGACGTTTTGATCAACGGTAAAGGCACTATGCCAGGCGGGCTTGTTCCAGAAGAGAACGTAGCAGCAATGGCTGAGTGGGTACTATCACTCGAATAGCATCTAAAAAACCCTTAGTTCTTCTGGAGCTAAGGGTTTTTCTGTCAAATTAGGAGGATCCGAATGAATGCTCAACAATTATCACATCGGCTGACAAGAGTCGCTCATCACGTGCCTAAAGGCGCGGTTGTAGCAGATATTGGCAGTGACCACGCATATTTGCCGTGTTATCTCGTATTAAATGGCGTAGTGGATAAAGCTGTCGCGGGGGAAGTTGTTATAGGCCCTTTTGAATCGGCCCGAAAACAGGTTCTGCAGGAAGGGTTGGCCGGAAAAATCCATGTCCGCCTTGCCAGCGGACTTGATGCCATCCACCCTGAAGACCATATAACGGCAATTACGATAGCAGGCATGGGTGGCCCGTTGATTTGTTCTATTTTAGAGCAGGGCAAAGAACAGTTGGCTGGAGTGGAACGGTTGATTTTGCAGCCGAATGTCCATTCCAAATCCATCCGTGATTGGGCAGCCGCAAACAACTGGACCATCACCGAGGAAGAAATTTTAAAGGAAAATGAAAAAATCTACGAAATTTTGGTGCTTGAAAAAGCCCAATCTCCCGTCTTGTGGACACAGCGGCAATTATTGATGGGCCCTAAGCTGCTGAAAGATCAAACACCGATTTTTCAGGAAAAATGGCGGCGTGAAAGCGATCAATGGAAAAGGATTGTCGCTTCAATGGAATCCACTGCCCAAACAGAAGAAATCATTGAAAAAAAACAGGAACTTGTTGAAAAAATACAGTTAGTAGAAGAGGTGCTGCAGCATGAAAATTCCTAATGGCCAGGAAATTATCTCGCAGTTCGAGAAATGGTCGCCAAAATATTTGGCGATGGAAGGCGATCCGATCGGTTTGCATGTAGGCACATTGAATAAAAAAATCGATCGGGTCCTCGTTACCCTGGACGTCAATGAAGAAGTGGTTGACGAAGCGATAACCAAAGGCGCGGGATTGATCATTGCACATCATCCGCCGATTTTCCGTCCCTTGAAAAATCTGCAAACGGATTTTCCGCAGGGAAGTTTGATGGAAAAGCTGATTAAATCTGATATTGCTGTCTATGCTGCGCACACCAATTTGGATGTGGCAAGAGGCGGGGTCAACGATTTGTTGGCAGATGCACTCGGAATAAAGAATACCAGTGTGCTGGTTCCGACTTATGAAGCGGAACTGGTGAAAATCGCTGTATTTGTTCCAGAAAGTCATGAAGATGCAATCCGGGAAGCATTTGGCAAAGCTGGAGCCGGTGCCATCGGTGATTACGAATATTGCAGTTATACGTTGTCGGGCACCGGTCGTTTCCAGCCAACAGATGAGGCCGACCCATATATCGGCAAAGCTGGAAAAATGGAAGTGACGGCCGAATCGAAAGTGGAAGTGGTCGTCCGCAAAAGTGAAAAAGACCGTGTCATCAAAGCGATGCTTGCGGCACATCCATATGAAGAAGTGGCATATGACGTTTTTACATTGGAAAACAAAGAAGTTGCGATGGGGTTGGGCCGTGTCGGAACGCTTGAAACTCCGATGACATTAGAGGAATTCGCAGCTTGGGCAAAACAGCAGCTCGATGTTCCCGCTCTTCGTCTAGTCGGTGATCCGAATGCCATCATTAAAAAAGTAGCTGTTCTTGGCGGCGATGGCAATAAATACATCCAGCAGGCAAAACGCGCCGGCGCAGATGTCTATGTAACAGGCGATATGTATTTTCACGTTGCACAGGATGCGCAGGCGATAGGGCTCAATATTATCGATCCAGGGCATCATGTAGAAAAAGTGATGATCCAGGGCGTCGTGGACCATATGTCGAAGCAGCAGCCAAACTGGCAATGTGAATTTTTGCCGTCAAAAACCAATACAGAACCTTTCCGGTTCGTTTAAGAAGAAGAGGCCTCGGCCTCTTCTTTTTGTTTTACTTATGATTTTTAATGAAAATATATAAAAATTAGTAGCAAAGTTACAGTTTTAAATGTTAAAATTAAGGAAATAAGACTATTTTTAGCATCATGAATGGAAAGCCAATTAATGAAGATGGAGAAGCAGGAAGTGATTATTGAATAGTGGACTAAAGAGATTCGGGAAAAAAAGAATTGAAAAAACAATCGATGGTTTATTCAAGGTGTCAAAAGAATTTGACAAGAAGTATTTGCAGCATCTATCAATATTTATGGAGAGTGGGTATTAGGATGAAAGCGATTCGTTCTGTTTTGGAATTTTTAGAGGGAAACGGTGTTAAGTATGTGTTTGGAATACCTGCAGGTTCGGTCAATGCTTTTTATGATCAACTTTACGATTTTCCTGAAATCACGCCAATTGTCACAAAACACGAAGGAGCTGCCTCTTATATGGCGGCTTCCTATGCGAAATATTCGCAGCAGCTAAGTGTCTGTATCGGCAGTAGTGGACCGGGCGGGACTAACTTGGTGACAGGAGCTGCTAATGCAATGCGGGAACACTTGCCGATTCTATTTTTGACCGGAGCAGTTCCTGTCAGTACGATGGGCTTGAATGCTTCTCAAGAGCTTGATGCTCAGGCAATCTTTCAATCTGTGACAAAGTATAGTGTAACGGTGTTGGATTCAGCTGATTTATTGGATGAGATTGTAAAAGCAACTAAAATTGCACTTTCGGGAGTACCGGGCCCTGTCCATGTGGCTATGCCAATTGATGTACAAATGGGAGATGTTGGAGAAGTATCTATTCCGGCACTGGAAATCGAGCGGCATCCATCTGTTGATCCTGCAATCGTAAAACAAGCTGCCGACCATTTGATGCAGAAGAAAAAAGGGATCATTTTCGCTGGGCAAGGGGTGCGCAATTCGGTGGCTCAAGTAATAGAGCTTGCGGAATTGCTCAACTGGCCAATCGTCGCGACACCCGTTGCTAAAGGGCTTTTCCGGGAAGACCACCCGCTATTTGCTGGAGTTTTTGGATTTGCCGGAAAAGAACAGACATCTTTGTTGGTTAATGAAGGAGACGCGGAGACGCTGCTGGTCCTCGGATCGAGTCTAGGTGAGACCGCGACAAGTAATTACAACCCAAATCTGGCGAAAGGCCGATTTGTGATTCAAGTTGACTTTGATCCAACAGTTTTTGATCGAAAGTATCCGGTCGACATTCCAATGCTTGGCGATATGTCAGATAGTTTACAGGCGCTAAATGAAGAACTCCGAACAAGAGGACTGGAGCGGCCTCTGCGTACAAAGTTAAATGAAACAGAATCAGCCAGCAATGCAAACGAGGTATTCAATACAAGAAACGTCTTGCGGAAGCTGCAAGAATTCCTGCCGCCTTCTACCAGGTATACCATTGATATAGGAGAGTTTATGGCATATGTTATTCATCATATGGAAGTGAAGGAAGAAGATACATTTGATATCAATGTGCATTTTGGAGCAATGGGGAGCGGGCTAAGCGCAGCAATTGGCTCTAAACTCGCTGAACCTGATCGACCTGCAGTGGCAATAACGGGAGATGGCTGCTTCTTTATGCATGGAATGGAAATCTTAACGGCTAAAGAATATAATTTGCCTATTTTGTTTATCGTCATGAATAATGCACGCTTGGGGATGGTGTACCAAGGACATACCTTGCAATACAAACGCTCACACCCATCTTTTGAACAAGAGCCAGTCAATATTGCAGCAATGGCTGCAGCCATGAATATCCCGAGTTTTCGTGTGGAAACCTTGGAAGATATATCTCAAAATGCGCTTGATGCGTTAACGAACTTAAACGGCCCTGCGATCTTAGAAGTAGCATTAGTCGATAACAGCATTCCACCGATGGGAGATAGAGTAAAATTCTTATCTTCTTTTGGGAAATAGAAAGAACAAAAGCTGTTCTTTGAACTGTTTGCTTTAAGCCACATTTAAGGAACAGTTTCTACACTGATTTTATAACAGGTAAATTTCTATATTTGATAATATAGGACATAAAAGAAGGCTGCCGCCAAAAGTCAGGAAACTAACTTTTGGGGCAGCCTTCTTTTTATTCACCTACCGGATACGGCTCGATGCGTTCCGATGGTTTTGGGTGCTTGATTTTTGGAAGAATCTTATTGAGCGGCACAGACCGTGTCAATGCATGTGTGCTTGGGTCTGCCGGGTCAAAAAGATCCAGAAACTTCATGACTTCTTTGACGATTGGCGTCGGTGTAGAAGCGCCAGCAGTAATGCCGACTGTTTCAACGCCTTCCAGCCATTCCAGCTTCAATTCGGACAAATCGGAAATGCGGTAAGCAGGGGTGCCTGCAATGTCTTGTGATACTTGGGCCAAGCGATTGGAGTTATTGCTCATCGGATCGCCGATGACGATCAATAAATCCGCTTCTCCGGCTTGCTGAGCGACAGCTTCCTGGCGAACTTGAGTTGCCAGGCAAATTTCCTTGTGGACTTCAGAATGCGGGAACTTTTCTTTCAGCCGTTTCATCATGTCCACAACATCCCATTGGCTCATCGTGGTTTGGTTGGTGACAATGATCTTGTCAGAATCCAATTCCAGGCTGTTGACGTCTTCAACAGTTTCCACTAAATGGACCATGTGCGGTGCAACGCCGATTGCGCCTTCAGGTTCCGGGTGACCGCTTTTACCGATATAGACGATCTGGTAGCCGTCTGCCGTCTTCTCGCGAATCAAGTCATGCGTCACAGTGACGTCAGGGCAGGTCGCGTCAATTGATACGAGGCCCTTACGTTTGGCCAGCTCGCGGACTTGCGGAGAAACGCCGTGTGCCGTGAAAATAACGGTGCCGGTTTCGACTTTCTCCAAAATCTCGAGGCGGTTGGTGCCGTCCAAAGTGATGATGCCATCTTCCTCAAAAGCATCTGTTACATGTTTATTGTGGACAATCATTCCTAGTATATAAATGGGACGTGGCAACGTTTCATCCATTGCAGCGTTTTTCGCGATGACCATGGCATCCACCACTCCGTAGCAATATCCTCTTGGCGATATTTTCATAACCTTCATCAAGTACCGCGCTCCTTTCAAAATCATACATTCATTATAACGGAGACGGCGCATGTTTACAAAAGTTGCATCGCGTAAAGGCACTATTTTATGCTATAATGTCTAGAGCGTAAGGAGGGAATTCTATCCCATGACAAAATTCAACGAATATCCATTCAAACCCTTCCTATTGGAAGCGGTAGAAAAACTCGGTTTTACAGAACCGACGCCGATCCAAAAGGAAATGATGCCCCATATATTGAAAGGCTCAAGTGCGATTGGCCAATCCCATACAGGGACTGGAAAAACGCATAGTTTCATTATCCCGATTGTAGAACGCATCGACGTCAGCAAACAGGAAGTGCAGGCGGTAATCGCAGCACCAACGCGTGAACTTGGAACGCAGATCTACAATGAGTTGCAGAAACTGGTTGTCGGATCCGGCATTGAAGTGAAATCGTTTATTGGTGGAACAGACAAGCAACGTTCAATCAACAAATTGAAAACACAGCCTCATATCGTCATCGGTACACCAGGACGCCTGAAAGATTTGGTCAAAGAAAATGCCCTATTGGTACACACAGGAAAAATTCTTGTAGTGGATGAAGCCGATTTGGCTTTTGATCTTGGCTTTATCGAAGAAATCGATCAGGTAGCCGGCAAAATGCAAGACAAACTGGAAATGTATGTTTTTTCAGCAACCATTCCAGAAAAGTTAAAACCGTTCCTGAAAAAATACATGGAGTCACCAGTTCACGTGAAAATCGGAGACAAGCGCCCGACTGCAGATGGCCTCGACTTTTACCTAGTGCCTGTCCGCAGCAAAAAGAAAATGGAGCGCCTGCAGGATGTTATGAAAGTCATCAATCCTTATTTGGCAATCATTTTCGTCAACACCCGCACCAACGCTGATTATGTAGCTGACCAATTGGCCAGAGAAGGCATCCGGGTTGGCCGCGTCCATGGTGACTTGGCTCCGCGTGAGCGCGTCAAAATGATGCGCCAGATCCGCGACTTGGAATATCAATACATCGTAGCGACAGATCTTGCCGCCCGCGGAATTGATATTCAAGGCGTCAGCCACGTCATCAACTACGAATTGCCGGAAGACCTGGAATTCTTTATTCACCGCGTTGGCCGTACAGCTCGTGCAGGAATGAAAGGTGTAGCCATCACATTGTTCAAGCCGGAAGACGATGACGCCATTGTCCGCATTGAAAAAATGGGCATTCCTTTCCAGCAAAAAGACATCGTTAAAGGCGAGTTTGTGGATTTGAAAGAACGCCACAGCCGGACAACACGCACAAGAAAAACGAACGAAGCAGACGCGAAAGCGAAAACAATGGTTCACAAGCCAAAAGCGGTAAAACCGATGTACAAGAAGAAAATGAAATGGAAAATGGACGAAATCAAAAAAATGGAACGACGCAAAAATCGCAAAAAGTAAGGAGATAGTTTCATGCTATTAGGATCTCACGTATCAATGAGCGGCAAAGGGATGCTGCTTGCAGCAAGCGAAGAAGCCGCTTCTTACGGAGCGTCGACTTTCATGATCTATACCGGTGCCCCTCAAAATACGCGCCGCAAACCAATTGAAGAGCTGAACATTGACGCAGGGCTTGCCCATATGGCCGCCAATAATTTAACGAATATTGTGGTCCATGCGCCATATATCATCAATTTAGGGAATACCCAAAAACCCGAAACTTTCGCGCATGGCGTGGAATTTCTTCAAAAAGAAATTGAGCGGACAGCAGCACTGGGAGCACAGCAAATCGTTCTGCATCCCGGCGCCCATGTTGGAGCCGGAGCAGAGGCAGGCATCGCCAAAATCATCGAAGGTTTGAATGAAGTATTGACGCAGGATTATCCCGTCAATATCGCACTTGAGACGATGGCTGGCAAAGGGACGGAATGTGGACGCAGTTTTGAAGAAATCGCTGCGATCATCAACGGAGTTACCCACAACGAGCGCTTGTCCGTATGCTTTGATACTTGCCATACGCATGACGCAGGCTACAACATCAAAGAAGATTTTGATGGAGTGCTGGAAGAGTTCGACCGCATTATCGGCATCGAGCGCCTTCAAGTGCTGCACATCAATGACAGCAAAAATGTTCGCGGAGCGGGCAAAGACCGCCACGAAAACATCGGCTTTGGTGAAATCGGCTTTGAGGCTTTGAATGGCATCGTCCATCACCGGGATCTTATGCACGTACCAAAAATTCTCGAGACGCCTTATGTCGGACTGGATGCTAAAAACAAAAAACCGCCATACGCATTCGAAATTGAAATGTTCAAAGCGGGCATCTTTTCACCAGGCGCCATTGAAGAGCTGAAATCGCCACTATAGAACTTGAATGTTGAAGCTGAAGAAAGACCCGATTTTATGGGACTGACTTCAGCTTTTTACATTTCATTTATCTGCAAGCAAGAAACATTGGTAAGAAGAGGGGAAAGTTATTTAAGTTCAATCTATTTACATTCCCGGTGAACTCTACTATACTTTCTTAATGTAAATCGTAATCATTATTATTAGAAAAGAGGCGGCACAATGGTCGCGCCATTAATTGACATTAAAGATATCAGTTTTGAATATGAACAAACAAAAGCGCTCGATAACATTTCCATGAAAGTGGAAGAAGGCGATTTTTTAGCGATTTTAGGTCCGAACGGTTCCGGCAAATCCACTTTGCTGAAAATCATGCTGGGGCTCATCAAGCCAAGCAAAGGGAAAATCGAACTTTTCGGTGTGGATGCAAAAAACTTCAAAAATCGCGAATGGATCGGCTATGTGTCCCAGAAGTCCAATTCCTTTAATTCGGGATTTCCGGCAACTGTGGAAGAAGTTGTAGCAGGGGGACTGGCAAAAAAAACCGGTTTGTTCCATCGCCTGCCAAAATCTGCCCACCAAGAAGTGGCAGAAGCGCTTGAAGCGGTCGGCATGCAGGACTTCATGGGCCGCAGCGTCAGTGAGCTGTCAGGCGGCCAGCAGCAACGCATTTTCATCGCCCGTGCACTGGTGGCAAAACCGAAAGTCCTGATTCTGGATGAACCGACTGTCGGGGTGGATCACCAGAATGTCCAGGCATTTTATGACATGCTGGCTTCGCTGAACCGCGACAAAAATATTACGCTGGTGCTGGTGACGCACGATGTGGATACCGTGACAGACCGGATCACGCATGTCGCCTGTTTAAACCAGACCATTCATTTCCACGGATTTAAAGAGCAGCTTCACACGATGAGCGACGAACAGCGCGAAGCGTGGTACGGCCATTCTGTCCGGAAAATTCATCATATCGGAGGAAGCCATGCATGATTGAAGCTATTTTATCTTATGAATTTTTACAAAACGCTTTTGCGGCTGGTTTGATCATCGGGGTCATCGCGCCGCTGCTCGGTGTATTTATCGTTGTCCGCAGGCTTTCCCTCATTGCGGATGCCTTGAGCCATGTCACGCTTGCCGGAATTGCCGGAAGCCTGTATTTGAGCCAGAGTGTTGCGTCGTTGGCACTTTTAAACCCGCTGTTTCTCGGTATTGCGGCTTCCGTTGCCGGTTCGGTGCTGATTGAACGGTTGAGAAGCTTGTACAAGCATTACGAGGAACTGGCGATTCCCATTATTTTGTCAGCCGGCATCGGATTTGGTGCGATTTTCATTTCGTTGGCACAAGGATTCTCCAATGACTTGTTCGGCTATTTGTTCGGCTCAGTATCAGCGGTAAGCAGACAAGACTTGTTGATTGTAGCCGGGATTGCTGTTGTCGTATTGGCGTTTATTTATTTTTTCTTCAAGGAATTGTTCGTTTTATCGTTTGACGATGAGTATGCACGAGCTTCCGGGCTGCCTGCAAAGTGGATTCATTTTATGTTCATGATTGTCACGGCACTGGTCATTGCAGGTTCGATGCGCATTGTCGGCATCCTTCTGGTGTCGTCATTGATGACGATTCCGGTTGCAACCGCTATGCGGGTAACAAAAAGCTTTAAGCAAACCATAATTCTATCGATCATTTTCGGTGAAGTTTCCGTCATAACCGGCTTAGTTACCGCTTTTTATTTTGATTTGGCGCCGGGCGGCACAATTGTTGTAACGTCCATTTTCCTGTTGCTTCTGGTCATTGCCTATAAAAAAATCATGGTTTCACTTAAAAAAGGAGCGATCGCATGAATTTAACCAATGCATGGACTATCCTCAAAGACAACGGTTTTAAAGAAACATCAAAGCGCAACCAGATTCTGGAGTTGTTTTCCAATGATGAGCGCTATTTGACGGCAAGAGATTTGCTCGATGTTATGCAGAAAGATTATCCGAGCATGAGCTATGACACGGTATACCGGAATCTGGCGACATTCGTATCTCTGGGCATTCTGGAAGAAACCGAGCTGTCTGGCGAGCGCCATTTCCGGATGCAATGCGAAAGCGATCACCATCATCATCATTTTATCTGCATGGACTGCGGCAAAATAAAAGAAATTCCGGTTTGCCCAATGGATATGCTCGGAGCTGCGTTGCCAGCATATGAAATTGCCAACCACAAGTTTGAAATATACGGGAAATGTCCCGAATGCAAATAAAAGCGAGAGTGGGATTTCCCACTCTCGCTTTTATAATTGCATCAATTATTTGCCGCTCAACGTTTTTTGGATGCTGAACTCATTTTTAACCCATTCGTTCGCTTCCAGCCAATCATACACCCGGATAACGTTGCCAGGTATTGGCTGGCGGTTGTACGGCGTGTCGAACAGTATCACGGGTATATCCAACTCTTCAGCGATTTCCACGGCATTGTCGTGTTTGTCCTCGAAGAACAAATGGACATTGTGGCGCTTAGCTGTTTCGATCTTTTTGTGCGAGCCGATCAGTTCAATGTGGTCATAGGCGATGGCATGTTCCGCAAACCAGTCAAAGGTGACGTCACGGACATTATCACCTCTGGCAGAAATATAATACAGCTCGTATTGGTCTTTCCAGTCATTCAAAATGTTCTTGGCATTTTCAGAAACCGGGGAAGCTGCGTATATACGAGGTTCAGAATCCCGGAACCATGAATAAAATTCGCCATGTGCCAGATGGGGAAGGGCAGCGGTCAAATCGTATTCCTTAATATCGTCCAATGTCAGTTCACTTTTGAACTTTTCATTTATGTGAGGAATCAGTGATGTTGGAGATGTCACTGTTCCATCAATATCTATTCCAAAACGGTATCTCACTTTGCTCACAACCTTATGCTTGTTGTTGTTCTAATTCTTTCTTTTCTGCAGCTTGCTTGGCAAAATATTCTTCCGCCAATTTATCGATTTCGACTTTCAGCTCGTCGACCATCGTCGCTTCAGGAACTTTGCGGACGGTTTTGCCTTTCATAAACAGCAGCCCTTCACCGCGTGCGCCAGCGATGCCGATGTCAGCTTCGCGTGCTTCGCCAGGTCCGTTGACTGCGCAGCCTAATACAGCGACTTTTAATGGGGCCTTGATGTGGGAGATGTATTCTTCCACTTCGTTGGCGATAGTGATTAAGTCAATTTCAATGCGTCCGCATGTCGGACATGAGATCAAGGTTGCAGCGTTTGAAGAAAGGCCGAATATTTTCAGCATTTCACGTGCCACTTTAACTTCTTCAACCGGATCGGCACTTAATGATACACGCAGTGTGTTGCCGATGCCTTTGGCGAACAATGCGCCGAGGCCAGCGGCACTTTTGACGGTACCGGAAAACAGGGTGCCGGATTCCGTGATGCCGAGGTGCAAGGGGTAATCGAACGCTTTAGAAGCGAGCTCGTATGCTTCAACAGCCAGGCTGACATCAGACGCTTTCAAGGAAACGATGATGTCATGGAAATCCAGGTCTTCTAAAATCTTGATGTGGTGAAGAGCACTTTCAACCATGCCTTCAGCAGTTGGATAGCCATATTTTTCAAGGATTTTGCGTTCCAAGGAACCGGCGTTGACGCCGATGCGGATTGGAATGCCTTTTGCTTTAGCTGCATTAACTACAGCTTCCACTTTTTCACGGCGTCCGATATTGCCCGGGTTGATGCGGATTTTGTCGGCACCTTGTTCGATGGCGATCAAAGCCAATTTATAATCAAAATGAATATCCACTACTAATGGAATATTAATGCGTTCTTTGATAGCGCCTATTGCATAAGCTGCGCGTTCATCTGGGCAGGCTACACGGACAATCTGGCAGCCTGCTTCTTCCAGGCGCAAGATTTCAGCTACAGTCGCTTCCACATCGTGGGTTTTGGTCGTTGCCATGCTTTGTATAAACAATTCATTACTGCCGCCAATCGTCAAATCTCCGACTTTTACGGGGCGTGTGTTTGAACGGTGTGTCATTTCGCTCATGAAAAAATCTCTCCTTTTTAATGATGGCCAGTTTTTTCAGCTCATCTGTGTTTGTCCAACAATTGCCGGGGTTTCCGAAAGTTGCCGGTTCTATTCCATTACCTATAGCCATTTTAGCAGTGTCTCGCTCCAAAAGACAAGAAAGAGGGCTGATGTCCGGCTTTCTTTACATTAAATTAACTTTACGATTGTTTCATTTGCAACGGTGGTTTTTTTGGATAATAGCCGATTGCCAAATACAAATAGAGGATTGTCAAAGCGCTGGTGGCCAGTGAAACGGTCAAGCCCAGATCAAAAAAGCTTAATGCAAATGCCAGCAGGGTCGGAACAGTGACACTGAGAGCAGCAGTTCTCCATAAATGGCGGTATTCACCGCGGCGTTTTCTGGCATTCAGAATCAGCAGGGCAATCAATGCAAACAAGCTGATCTTAATGAAATGATAAAGTGTCGTAGAAACAAACAGAAACACCAGTGCGAAAGGATACAACAGCCATTCGATTTCTTCCACAAACTCAATTAGCCCATCTATGCCGCCGGTGGCAGTGTCGAAACCAAAAATCCATTCTATAAAAGAAACAATGGTCAAGAAGGCTATAAAGAAGAAAACGAACTGTATTATTTTGCCGATTGCCATAATACGGACGGCCGCCTGTTTTTTAGGTTCCATTAAACTCGCCTTGAATAGTTGGTAAATATTCACGATTATCTTCCTTTCTTCTATACAATAATCGTACCATGAGAGAAGGAGAAAAAAATCCCGCTTTGTTACGGGAATGTAAATTTTAAATAAAGGTGTTTACAAATTCTTAGTAAACTCTTCATAATAGGTTAGGTGTGAATAAGAAAATTTAGGAGTTGAATATGTATCGTGGAAATGAACTGGCAAGAAATCATCTTTTCCTTTTTCGGTGGATTAGGGATTTTCCTATTCTCAATTAAGTTTATGGGTGACGCTTTGCAGAAAGCTGCAGGCGATAAACTTCGCGACATCCTGGATCGTTTTACAACCAATCCATTCATGGGTGTGTTGGTCGGGATTATCGTTACCATCTTGATTCAATCAAGTTCAGGTACTACCGTAATTGTGGTTGGATTGGTTAGTGCTGGATTTATGACATTGAGACAAGCGATTGGTGTCATTATGGGGGCTAATATCGGTACTACGGTTACAGCCTTTATTATCGGGCTTGATGTAGGAGCCTATGCATTGCCGATCATGGCAGTCGGAGCCGGTATGATTTTCTTCATCAAGAAAAATCAAATTCAAAACATCGGCCAAGTCATTTTTGGATTCGGCGGACTTTTCTACGGTATGGAATTAATGAGCGGGGGCATGAAGCCACTGCGTGAGTTGCCGGCCTTTATCGATTTGACGATCAGTTTGAGTGAATTTCCGATTCTTGGAGTTGTAGTCGGAACGGTCTTTACGTTGATTGTCCAAAGTTCCAGTGGAACGATAGCGATCTTACAGGGTCTTTACGACGAAGAAATTTTGACTCTCGCAGCGTCACTTCCGATACTGTTTGGTGACAATATCGGCACAACTATCACTGCAGTACTTGCGGCACTTGGAACTTCCATTGCGGCACGCCGAGCTGCGGCAGTGCACGTACTATTCAATATTGTAGGTTCAATCATTTTCTTAATTTTACTGGTTCCTTTTACTGCTTATGTAGAATGGATCGCTAGGGTATTATCGTTAGAGCCGATGATGCAAATTGCGTTTGCGCATGGTTCATTTAACGTAGCGAATACACTTATTCAATTTCCATTGATTGGTGCTTGGGCTTACCTGGTCACAAAAGCCATTCCAGGTGAGGAAGTTCTAATCGAATTTAAACCGAAGCATCTCGATATCCATTTTATCGAACAATCTCCTTCAATTGCGCTTGGACAGGCAAAAGAAGAAATCCTGCGCATGGGTGCTTATTCAGTCCAAGGTCTGCAGGAAACTTATTCGTATTTGATGACGAAGGGCAAAAAACACGCAGAAATGGGCTATCAGCTGGAAGATGCCATTAATAATCTTGACAGCAAAATTACGGATTACCTGGTGTTAATTTCAGCAGAATCCATTTCAGCAGCCGATTCAACTCGCCATACAATGTTGATGGAAACCGTCCGGGATATTGAACGGATTGGCGACCATTTTGAAAATATCATTGAATTGGTTGATTACCAGGAAAACAATAAAGTGAAAATCACGGAAGAGGCAATGGAAGATTTAACTGAAATGTTTACGTTGACGATTGCCACTGTTGAAAAAGCGCTGAGCGCATTGAATACAACAAGCCACGAATTGGCTCGCGAAGTAGCTGAACAGGAAGACCTGATCGACAAGATGGAACGCAAATTCCGCAAAAAGCATATTTTGCGCTTGAATGACGGCGCATGTACAGCTCAAGCCGGAATTGTTTTTGTCGACATCGTCAGCAACCTGGAACGAGTTGGAGATCATTCAGTAAATATTGCAGAAGCTATCCTGGGCAACCGGGCTTAATTAGAAAAGCGTAAGCGCCCGTGTAGCTCTGACAGGCATAAGACAGACCAGCAGAGTGGCGCTTTTGCCACGCAGTTGGGTTGGCTTGTGACCCGAAGAGCTGGGCGCTGGAGTCTGGACAACTAGAAAAGCGGAAGCGCCTATTTAGAACCGACAGGCTTAAGGCAGTTTGCCGAAGCGGCGTTTCTGTGCCGCACAGGCAAGCGGACTTAAGACCCCGAGGTTCTAGGCGCTGGAGTCTAGACAACTAGAAAAGCGGATGCGCCTATCCAAACGCTTCAAATTACCGAATTGCATTAAAGAAAGACTCTCTTTCATCTCGCTTTACATTTTAAAAAATGTAGGGCACGATGGAAGAGAGCTTTTTTTATGGGGAGGAATACAGATGGAAGTTATCGGCTGGATTGTCATCCTGCTATGCTTTGTAATTGGTTTTATTGGTTTGATCTACCCAATCATTCCTGCAGTGCTTTTCGTCTTTGGTGGTTTTGTCATGTATGGACTGTTTTTCAGCTTTAGTGATTTGCCTTGGTGGTTCTGGGCCATCCAGAGCCTGTTCGTCATTTTGCTGTTCGGAGCGGACGCCATAGCCAATGCTTTTGGCGTAAAAAAATTCGGAGGCTCAAGAGCAGGGCTTTGGGGCAGCACAATTGGCTTGATCATCGGCCCATTTGTTCTGCCGATTATCGGTATTTTGATCGGACCATTCGTTGGTGCCATCATTGCGGAAATCTTGTTCAATAAATCTTCTTTGAAAAAGTCATTCATGTCTGGAATCGGTTCGGTTGTCGGTTTTATCACTTCCGTCTTCACAAAAGGAATTATTCAGATTGTCATGGTCGCGATTTTCTTCTTCACCATTTAAATTGGTTTTTCTGCAAAGTTCCATGTGCTGTTAAATCAGGAGAAATCAGTCAAAGGTCTGAATAACAGGATTTACCGTGCATTATGTTTGTGTAGGTCTGAAAATTTTGATAGGCTAAGAAGGTAGACCAATAGACTCAAGGAGGAATTTAATCATGGCATATGAATTACCAGAATTACCTTACGCGTATGACGCACTTGAACCACACATCGACAAAGAAACGATGAACATCCACCACACGAAGCACCATAACACGTATATTACAAACGTAAACGCGGCATTAGAAGGCCACGACGATCTTGCGTCAAAATCAATCGAAGAATTGATTTCTGATTTGGATGCAGTTCCTGAAGCTGCTCGCACTGCAGTACGCAACAACGGCGGCGGACATGCTAACCACTCGTTGTTCTGGAAGCTTTTATCGCCAAGCGGCGGCGGCAACCCGACAGGCGCTTTAGGCGAAGCTATCAACAGCAAGTTCGGAAGCTTTGACGAATTTAAAGAAAAATTCGCTGCTGCCGGCAAAACTCGTTTTGGTTCAGGCTGGGCTTGGCTGGTTCTTTCAAACGGAGAACTTGAAATTACATCGACTCCTAACCAGGACTCTCCATTGATGGAAGGCAAAACACCATTGCTTGGACTGGATGTTTGGGAGCATGCTTACTACTTGAAATACCAAAACAAACGTCCAGACTACATCAACGCATTCTGGAACGTAGTAAACTGGGAAGAAGTTTCAAACCGCTACGAAACTGCAAAATAATTGTCAATAATTGAAACTTTGCACACACTTTTTCGTCTGAAAAAGTGTGTGTTTTTTTTATGTGGTGATATACTTGTAAGTGGATATTTTTGCGAAGGGAGCAAACATCTCATGAAACCGCCTCAAAAAAGACGCGTTTCGCTTGCACGAGTGAAACTGCAGTCCAATACTGTCTTTCGGATGAATATCCTCTTTTTCACTATCTTTTTGTTGTTTTCTGTTCTTATTCTGCGTCTGGGTTTTCTTCAAATTGTTAAAGGGGAAGACTACGCGCGCGCTATTGCCAGAACAGAGGAAGTGCCTGTCAACACCAGTGTGCCAAGAGGGCGCATCTTTGACAGCGAAGGCCGAATTCAGGTTGACAACACGCCGGTCAATGCCATTACGTATACCGCAATGCAGACGACCAAAAGAGAAGAAATGCTGACAGTGGCTAAAGAATTGGCCACATTGATCGAAAAAGATGATGACAAAGTGACGCTCCGGGATAAACAGGACTTCTATATACAATTAAATACTGAAAGTGCCAGCGAAAAAGTGACAGATGAAGAAAAAGCCGCGATCGCTGCAGAAGATATTACAGAGCCGGAAAAACAGCGAAAGCTTGATGCACTGGTCAGAGAGAAAATTACGGATGAAGAGCTCGCTAGTATAAGTGCTGAGGAGCTGGAAGTGTTGGCCATATACCGTGAGATGACATCCGGCTATGCGCTGGCACCACAGATGATCAAAAATGAGGACGTGACAGATGAAGAGTTTGCGCGGGTCTCGGAACGTCTGACCGACCCGAACCTTAAAGGCGTCAATACGGTAACAGACTGGAAGCGTGTCAAATCGAGCGACTTGACGATACTGGGGAGCACGACAACCCCGGAAACCGGAATCCCGGCCAACAAGCTTGACTATTACTTGGCACGGGACTATTCACGCAATGACCGTGTCGGCACCAGCTTTTTGGAACAGCAGTATGAAGAAGTACTGCAGGGCCAGAAATCGGTCGTCAAAAATGTAACAGATGGCAAAGGAAGTGTCATTGAAACCGTTCCTGTAGATGAGGGGCAAGCTGGAAAAGATCTTGTTCTGTCAATCGACAGCGAATTGCAGAGCGAACTGGAAAAAATAGTGGAAGACAAGCTTATTCAACTGAAAGCTGGCCCAAGTTCGAAACTGGTGAAAGATGCTTACCTGGTCATGATGGATCCGCAAACAGGGGAAGTTCTTTCAATGGTAGGAAAACGGCTTGGCGAAGATGAAGACGGCAAACAGGTTATCAACGATTATGCATTTGGCAGTTTTACGGCTTCCCATGAAATGGGTTCAACTGTTAAAGGAGCGACCTTGCTGACTGGTTATTCCGAGGGCGCAGTCGAGCTGGATGAAGTCCAAATTGACGAACCTTTGAAGTTTGCCGGTACTGCCCAAAAAAATTCTATTTTCAATACGCAATTGTTCAACCGCATTCCAATGTCGGATGTTATGGCCATCGAGCGATCTTCAAACGTTTATATGTTTAAAATCGCGATGGAAATTGCAGGAGCCGAATATCAGTACAACCGGGGCTTATATGTAGCTCCGGAAAGTTTCGATGTCATGCGCAATTCGTTTGCGCAATTCGGCCTTGGCGTTAAAACAGGAATCGATTTGCCGAACGAAGCAACGGGTTATCTGGGGGGCACTTCTCCGGGAGCCAAACTTCTCGATTTAGCCATTGGCCAGTTTGACACCTATACGCCCTTGCAGCTGGCACAGTATATTTCGACGATTGCCAACGACGGGTACCGAATGGAGCCGCATGTTGTCAAGGAAATCCGCGCAGCTTCCAGAGACGGGGAATCGCTTGGTCCGATTGAAACCATTGTTGAACCAAAAATTCTGAATCGGATCAACAATACGCAGGAAGAAATCGATCAGGTCCAGACAGGTATGCGCAATGTGTATATCGGAAGCTCTGGTTCGGCGCGTGCACAATTCAGTGACGCACCTTATACCGCAGCCGGGAAAACCGGAACAGCAGAAGTGTACTTCTATGAAAAAGACCATGAAATGAACGGCCAATATGCCATCAACATCGCGCATGTCGGCTACGCACCATATGACAATCCAGAAATTGCATACGCTGTGGTGATTCCTTATGTTACAACCGATCCAGAAAATGTTCCAAGAGCCAATAACGAAATCGCCCGCGCGGCAGCTGATAAGTACTTTGAGTTGAAAAACAAGGAAGCCGATTCAGCATCCAACTTAATAAAAGAGCCTTACAGCGATTCCATTGTTGTAGAAGGCGAATAGCACAATGCCCTAAGATAATATCCTCATGCAGAGGATGTTATCTTAGGGCTTTTTTAATAGTAAAAATACCGATTTACAATTTCTTAACATTGCCTTTATATGTCCTCAACAAATACTGTTTATAGTAAGGAATGTAAACAAAACAAACATAAACTTTAGGGGGAAACAACGCAATGAGAAATTGGAAATTCGCAATGGCATCTACTATTCTTGGTTCAGCTTTAATTCTTGGTGCATGTGGTGGCACTGAAGAGTCTACAGACACTGGTACGAACACCGAAGGTACAAGTTCAGATACAGCGGGAGAAGAAGCAGCTGTTGAAGGTTCTGTAGCAGGCGATGGTTCTTCTACTGTAGCACCGATCATGGAAGGCATTGTAGAAGAATATGCTGGCGCACAACCGGATGTCCAAGTTACAGTCGGTGTTTCGGGTACGGGTGGCGGATTTGAAAAGTTCATCCAAGGCGAAACAGATTTCTCTAATGCATCACGCCCGATAAAAGAAGAAGAAGCAGCGAGCCTTGAAGAAGCAGGCATCGAGTACACAGAATTCCAATTGGCATATGACGGACTATCAATCGTTGTCAGCCAGGAAAATGACTGGGTGGAAGATTTGACTGTGGAAGACCTGAAAAAACTTTGGGTAGAAGACGGCACAACGAAAAAATGGTCGGATATTAATCCGGAATGGCCAGATGAAGATGTGGTTTTCTATGCACCGGGAACAGATTCAGGAACATTCGATTACTTTAACGAAGTCATTCTTGAAGAAGAAGACCTTGTCAGCTCAGCAACACTTTCTGAAGACGACAACACATTGGTTCAGGGAATTCAGGCTGATCCAAATGCAATCGGATTTTTCGGCTATGCATATTACGTTGCCAACCAGGATACATTGAAAGTCGTAACTATTGATGGCGTTGAGCCAAACGATGAAACGATTGAATCTGGAGAATATTCACCGTTGTCACGTCCGCTGTTCACGTACGCCAGCAACGCAGCATTGGCTGAAAACGATGCAGCTTACGATTTCATGCAATACACGCTTGAAAATGCAGGAGCCATGGCACAAGCTGTCGGATATGTATCTTTGCCGCAGGAAAATTACGACCAGGCTTTGGCCGATTTGGAAGCTTTAAAAGAATAAACAATAAATAATCTAGTCCAGTCTCAGGGTGAGCAGCCACTGCTCGCCTTTTGCGGTTGAAAGGGGATTCTATATGCGACCATCTGTGCAGGAAATGATCGCGCAGTCGAAAGGCAAGAAAAACAAGAAAGCACTTGAAAAAATCATTCCGGTCATTTTGTTTTTGATTGCTTCTGTTTCGGTTTTGACATCCATCGGGATAGTCTTAACACTGATTTTTGAAACCATTACATTCTTCACACGCGTTCCATTTTTCGATTTTATTACCGGCACCACTTGGCTGCCATTTTCCAATAACGAAGCCCAATTTGGTATTTGGCCATTAATCATCGGGACGCTCAAAGTGACAATGGTTGCTATCATCGTAGCTGTGCCGATCGGCATTTCAGCAGCGATTTACTTGAGTGAATACGCCAGCGAGAATGTGAGGCGTGTAATAAAACCGATTCTTGAAATACTGGCAGGTGTGCCGACAATTGTTTATGGCTTTTTCGCATTAACATTTGTAACGCCGGTTCTTCAGGCAGTTTTTCCGGAAATTAAAATCTTTAACGCAATTTCGCCTGGTATTGTCGTCGGCATCATGATCATCCCGATGATTGCTTCATTATCGGAAGATGCTATGTCTTCGGTACCCAAAAGCATTCGTGAAGGGGCTTTGGCAATGGGGTCGACAAAGTTTGAAGTGGCCTGGAAAATCACCATACCAGCAGCACTTTCAGGTATTGTGGCATCCATCGTTTTGGCAGTTTCCAGAGCAATTGGGGAAACAATGATCGTATCGCTTGCGGCAGGGTCGACGCCAAGATTTGACGGCGACTTTACCGGTTCGATCCAGACCATGACAGCTTACATTGTACAAGTATCAAAAGGGGATGCCGGATACGGAACAACAATCTACTATTCCATATACGCGGTAGGATTCACGCTCTTCCTCTTTACCATGGCCATGAACATCCTTGCCGGCTACGTATCCAAACGTTTCAGGGAGGAATACTAATATGAGATATATCGAACAACAAACAGTCGTCAAACGGATGAATGGCAGATTGATTGCCAACGCCATCTTCAAATATATTTTCCTTGCAGCTACTTTATTGGCATTATTGGCATTGGTCATTTTGCTTTTCCGGATTGTTTCGCAGGGAGCCGGAAATTTATCAATTGATTTCCTGACCAACTTTGCTTCCCGTTTCCCGGATCAGGCAGGCATTAAAGCGGCGCTGATCGGCTCGCTTTGGCTGATGATGGTAGTTGCGCCTACATCGATCATTTTAGGTGTCGGATCAGCTATCTACTTAGAGGAATACGCTAAGCAAAACCGCATCACCAGCTTTATCCGCATGAATATCTCAAACCTTGCAGGCGTTCCATCGGTCGTGTTTGGATTGCTTGGATTGACCATATTCGTTCGTGCAATGGCACTGGGCAACAGCATTTTAGCAGCAGGATTCACGATGAGCTTATTGATCCTACCAGTAATCATCGTGGCATCACAAGAAGCGATCCGCGCAGTTCCGGGTGAACTTCGCGACGCTTCATACGGAATGGGCGCTACCAAATGGCAGACCATTTTAAAAATCATACTGCCGGCAGCCATTCCGGGAATCTTGACGGGAAGTATTTTAGCGTTGTCACGCGCCATCGGGGAAACAGCACCATTGATCGTTATCGGTGTGCCGGTCATCATTCAGTTTTTGCCGGCAGGCGTTATGGACACATTCACTGCTTTGCCAATGCAAATCTACGATTGGTCAAGCCGTCCGCAGCAGGAGTTCCAAGCGGTGGCAGCAGCCGGAATTATTGTATTAATGGCTGTATTGCTGTTCATGAATTCGATTGCCGTTATCATCCGCAACAAGTTCGATAAACGCTACTAAACGCAAATTATGTGGAAGGGGTTCTACAAATGACAACAATCATTACAAATAAATCAGTGTCTGGGGCAACTGCAGACCAAACAGCTAAAAAGGCAGTTTATGAAACAAAACAGCTTAATCTTTGGTATGGCAGCAACCATGCATTAAAAAACATTGACCTGGAAATTATGGAAAATGAAGTGACAGCCATTATCGGACCTTCAGGATGCGGTAAATCAACATACATCAAGACTTTGAACCGTATGGTCGAATTGGTGACTTCCGTTAAAACTTCAGGTGAAATCCTGTATCGCGGACGCAATATCTTTGATCAGGACTATGGAGTGGAAGAGCTTCGGACACGTGTCGGCATGGTTTTCCAAAAGCCAAATCCGTTCCCGAAATCCATTTACGACAATGTGGCGTATGGCCCGCGCATCCACGGCATTAAAAACAAGAAAATTCTTGACGAAATTGTTGAAAAAAGTTTGCGTGGCGCAGCCATTTGGGAAGAAGTAAAAGACCGCCTTAACGAAAATGCCTACAGCATTTCCGGCGGACAGCAGCAGCGTATTTGTATCGCGCGCGCACTGGCAATTGAACCGGACGTTATTCTGATGGATGAGCCGACTTCAGCACTTGATCCTATTTCAACATTAAAAGTGGAAGAATTGGTCCAGGAACTGAAGAAAGACTACAGCATCATTATTGTGACGCACAATATGCAGCAGGCAGCACGGATTTCAGATAAGACCGCATTCTTTTTGAATGGAGAAGTGGTTGAATTTGACCACACCGATACTATCTTTTCAAACCCTTCCGACAAACGGACGGAAGATTACATTTCAGGCCGGTTCGGTTAAGGGAAAAGGAGGCGAAACTTTTGTCATTACGTGAAAAATTTGAGTTCGAACTAAATTCTGCACAGGAACAATTAATCGATTTAAGTACAATGGCAGTCAATGCATTAAACAAATCGATGGAAGCACTGGTCAATCAGGACGTAGATGCAGCACTTGAAGTGATCGAAGACGATAAAGATATCAATCAGCTGGAAGAATTCATCAATGATCGGGTGATCCTGTTGATTGCTAAGCAATCTCCGGTGGCTACAGATTTGCGGCGCTTAGTGGTGACCATTAAAGTGGCTTCAGATATGGAGCGTGTAGGCGACTATGCGGTCAATATCGCGAAAGAGACCATTCGCATCGGCAATCAGGAACTGCTGCCGCAAATCGCGCAGATCCAGCAGATGCAAAAGCTGGCTGTCGCCATGCTGCGCCAAGTCATCGATGCATTTGTTGAAGAGGACATTGTTAAAGCGAAAGAAATTGCCGAACTGGATGACCAAGTGGACGAATTGTACGGCGATGTGATCCGCAAGCTCATGCGTGCAGGCGGAGAAAATCCGGACCGGCTCGGCCAGATAACTCAATTGGCGTTTATCAGCCGTTACATGGAACGCTCTGCGGATCACGCCACCAATATCGCTGAGCAATTGTTTTACTTAGTGCGAGGGCAGCATTACGATTTAAATAAATAATGGAAGACAAGCATTTGCCGGAGTTTCCTTATGCCTTGCCAGCAAATGCTCTTCTGTTAAGAGTGAAAATAAATGCCGGAAGCTTTTTCGCCTCCCGCATTTATTTTTATTTAGAAAGGTTTAAAAAAATGGATTTTTACAGTAGACTTTACGATGGAATATGCTATAATAATTAAGTCGTATAGATCACGCTTATTTACAAATGATCTTTGAAAGAATTAGGAGGGATACCGATGCGTGTTAACATCACTTTAGCTTGTACAGAATGTAGCGAACGTAACTACAGCACTGTTAAAAATAAGCGCAACAACCCTGAGCGTCTTGAAATGAAAAAATATTGCTCACGTGAAAAGAAAATGACAGTACACCGTGAAACGAAGTAATTCATTGATTGCCAAAACCTCCAGAGGTTTTGGCTTTTTTCTTTGTAAAGGAGCTCGTGCTGATATGGATAAAGTTATGCAGAGAAAAAGCGTACTCGCTTTGCTCAATGAGATGACTATAGAACAGTATAAAATAAAATCGGATGCGGCAGTGGCTCGTTTGGTGGAAGATCCTGCTTTTTTAAAAGCGGACACGATCGGTATGACACTAGCCGCTTTTCCGGAAGTGGATACCTCCGGATTGTTGGATGCCTGCTGGAAAGCAGGGAAAAAAGTGGCTGTGCCAAAGTGTTACCCGGCAACCCGCGCCATGGATTTCCGGGTGATCGACAACATGGATCAGCTGGAAGTTGTCTATATGAAACTTCAGGAGCCGATAGTTTCCAAAACGGCATACATAAAACCGGATGCGATCGACTTGTTGATCGTGCCGGGCGTTGTTTTTTCAAAGCAAGGCTTTAGAGTAGGCTTTGGCGGAGGATATTATGACCGCTTTTTGGCGAATTACGAGGGCATTACCCGCTCACTGGCGTTTGATTGCCAGATTGCAGAATCGATTCCGGTAGAATCTCATGATTTGCCGGTTCAGGGAATATACACAGAAAGCGGCTATATCAATACAAAGGTGGTGGGCAAATGAAAAACCTGTACGATGTCATGCAATTGCTGAAACGCTACGGCACCATCATCTACACTGCTGATTACAAAGCGGATCTGGATTTAATGGAAGATGAAGTGAAAGAGCTGTATCGTTTGCAATTTATCTCCGCAAAAGAATACGCCTCGGCACTGCTTATTCTTCGCCAAAAAAAATCTGAATATGATAAAAAATAAATTCGAGAAGCGAAACTTCTTGTGTTTTCATACGTCTAGAATAAGGGTAAATACTTCATATAAGAGAAAAATTCTTTTATACTAAACTATTATGGAGTGTACCGATATAAAAGGATCATTATACCGACAATTAAACGATAGTAGCCCGGTTTATAAAAAACCGTTCAGAACAAAGCTAATTAAGTTGTACTAGTAATTATCGCTTGCTGATATTTGCAAGAACCGCGCCCAAAGCGATGGGCTATAACCGGTTTTTTTGGTTCAATTTTTATAAAGTATCGAGCAAGGAGGGGGGCCGGGTATGCTGAAAAAAGAATGGCCGAAACATTCAATCCTGGCAATTGCCATCATCGCCACATGGCTTAAAACATATATTGTTTATAAGACCAGTTTTTCCATTACAATAGACAATTTGCTGCAGGAATTTATCTTGTTCATTAACCCATTGAGCATGCTGCTGTTTATTTACGGGATTTCGCTGTTTTTCAAGAGCGAAAAATCGAAAAATCGCTACTTGATTGCTGTGGCAATCGTCACCTCAATCATTCTTTACGGAAATGTCGCATTTTATCGTTTTTTCAGTGATTTTATCACTTTGCCGGTCCTTTTCCAAACAGAGAATTTTGGTGATTTGGGTTCAAGTGCGGCAGCCAGTATATTCTGGACAGATTTGCTGTATTTCGCAGATGTGGCCATTATTTTGTTGGCGATAAAGTTTGTTAATGTAAAATCACTTGCTGCAGTATCTTCTTCAGCACACCGCAAAGCCTATTATGTTTTGGCACTCGCGGTCCTATTCTTCAACTTGGGGCTGGCAGAGGCAGAGCGGCCACAGCTTTTGACGCGCAGCTTTGACCGCGAGATGCTGGTGAAAAATTTGGGGATGTACAATTATCATTTATATGATGTGTATATCCAATCCAAATCGCAGGCACAGCGCGCATTGGCTGACGGTTCTGAGCTGGTTGAAGCCAATAACTATGTACGCGCCAACCAGATAGAACCATCTGAAGAGATGAAAGGCGTTGCAGAAGGACGCAACTTGATTGTCGTCACTTTGGAATCGCTGCAAAGTTTTACAATCAACGGCGAAATGAATGGGCAAACGATTACGCCATTCCTGAACTCGTTGACAGAAGACGAAGACACCATCTATTTTGAAAATTTCTATCACCAAACGGGATTAGGCAAAACATCGGATTCAGAGTTCTTGCTCGAGAATTCCCTTTATCCGTTGAGCGGAGGTGCGGTATTCTTTACGCATAGCGGCAATACGTACAATTCCATGGCTGAGAGCCTTGGCAACAAGGGCTATTCAACGAATGTCCAGCATGCCAATACGAAAAGCTTTTGGAATCGCGACATCATGTACGAATCAATGAACATCGACGAATTCTATGATATTGAAAGCTTTGAAGTTGGCGAAGGTGAAGCAGTCAATTGGGGCATGAAGGATATTCCGTTTCTTGAACAGTCCGTTGAACACATGACTGAAATGGAGCAGCCTTTTTATAGCCGCTTGCTGACGCTGACCAACCATCATCCGTTTACACTGGATGAACAAGACAAATCGATTCCTGAATTTGATTCAAATTCAGGAACGTTAAACCGGTATTTCCAGACATCCCGCTACTTGGATGAATCGATCGAAGTCTTTTTTGAAGAGTTAAAAGAAAAAGGGCTTTATGAGAATTCAATTATCGTCATGTACGGTGACCATTACGGAATTTCGGAAAACCACAACGAAGCCATGTCGCAATACCTGGGCGAAGAAGTGACGGATTTTACGTCTGCTGAACTGCAGAAAGTTCCGTTCTTTGTCCACATTCCAGGCTATGGCGAAGGCCATGTCAATGAGGAAGTCGGCGGACAGATTGATATGCGTCCGACCATCATGAACCTGATGGGCATTGATACGTCAAAAGACATTCAGTTTGGCGGCGATTTGTTCTCGGAAGAACATGAGGAATTCGTTCCTTTCCGCGATGGGCGATTTGTTACCGACAAAGTGGTCTATGCTGGGAATGTCTGCTATGACAAAGAAACCGGCGAACCAACCGAAGAAGAGTTGTGCGCGCCTTATATTGAGCAGGCGTTTACAGAGCTTGAATATTCCGAGTCGATCATCAATGGCGACCTGCTTCGTTTTTACGATGAAGAAGACGGCCAATTGACAACAATTCCTGAAGGGGATTTGGAGCAATAAAAGAGAGTGCGCCCAGCGCCTCTTTTTTTTATGGCATGAAAAAAAGCTGATGCATTTAACAGCATCAGCTTTTTTCGAATTAATGTAGTCCTGGTGGATAACCGTGTGTAATAACTGTCGCAACTGTAAAGGCGCCGAAAATCACAAACGTTCCAAAGTTAAAAAGAAAGCCGAGGACTTCTTTATTCTTTAGGGTTTGTACAGTGCCGATTGCCGCAAGAACTGCAGTAAGTCCAAAAATAACCATTAACATCCAACTCATCGAATGACACTCCCTTCAACTTAAACAGCCAGTGCCGCTTTGTTCTCTTTATATTGTAAAGAAATTACTCTCTTTTGTCGAGGACAAAAAGTGTCAGTATGTTGACAGTCCTGCAAAGCGCAGCGTGCTATAATCGAAGAGAGGTGAAGAAGATGCTGAAAATCGACCAACTGGAGCTGGGAGCTGTCCAGACCAACTGCTACATTATTTCGGACGACCAAAAACAATGCCTGATTTTTGATCCAGGCGAAGAAAGCGCCAGAATCCATGCGCTGCTGAAAAAGAAAAACTTGAAGCCGATCGCTATTCTTTTGACGCATGCCCATTTTGACCATATCGGGGCAGTGGATGATGTCCGAGAGCGCTATTCAATCCCGGTTTACTTGCATCATTTGGAGAAAGACTGGCTAAGCAAGCCTAATCTGAACGGTTCAGGCAAGTATGCAGCTTTGCCGGATTACCGGGTGAAGGATGCGGACATTTTACTGACGGATGAAAAGCGCCTGCAGATCGGCTCTTTTCAAATGGACATTCTTCACACTCCCGGCCATTCTCCGGGCAGTGTCAGTTATTCATTTGGCAATGAAGGTTTTGCTATTGTGGGGGACACGCTGTTTCGCGGAAGCATCGGCCGCACAGATCTGATCGACGGATCCGAGAAAAAGCTGCTGCAGTCCATTCACGACTCGCTGCTGACGCTTCCTGAACACATGATCCTTTATCCTGGCCATGGCCCGGAAACGACCCCTGAACAGGAAACAAACAGTAATCCGTTTCTGTCAGGATTTTAAACCGCTGCAAAGCGAAACTTTATAAAAAAACAAAAGGTGCATGGGAGAAATCCCCCATGCACCTTTTGTTTTTTATTCGTATTGATTAATGTCCAGCACCAGGAACGTGGATGAACGTAGTGTAATAAGTGAAGCCTACGAAAAATACTGTCAAATAGGCACCAAAAATATACAAATACATGCGTTCAGAAATATTTAAGAATCCAAGAAGAACAAAAAATCCGGTGTTAGCGACCATTAATAATGATACTTCAACCATATCGCCTACATAAAAGAGAACTGCAAATATACCAGTCCACCATCCCATTAACTTGAACATATTATTCATGGGTAATCCCTCCTTTGCCACAACACAATAATCTCTTATTTATTATATAGGAAATAGAGTGAATGTGTAAACAGCGAGTTCGTCTTTCTTTGTGACAAACAGGTGTACGGTTGTTTGCCGGCACTGAAATTTTTAAAAAAATAGGTAAACCTGTCCTCTGAGTAGAAAAACGATAGACCTCCAAAAATGGGTTTTGGCGGCTATTCGCGGTTCAAAATTTTATTTTGGCAAAAGCTGTTTCTTTCTCAAAAAGAGCCGGTTATACTATGTGTGAACAGAGAGGCAGCCTCTGTTCACAGCGAAACAGGAGGTGGATATGCAATCAATTATTGAGCGCCGCTGTGTTGACCTTCTGCACGATGCAGCAAAAAATGGCGCAACAGACATCCACATCAAACCCGAACCATCCTGCTATACCGTTTCTTATCGCTCGTTCCAAAACTTGCGGCAAGTGACCCAATTCCCCTTGGATCTGGGTGATCGCATGATCGCCTACTTCAAATACCTATCCCTTTTAGACATGAGTGAAAAGAGAAAACCCCAAACCGGTTCATTTCAGCTTCCCATCAACGAAAGATCCCATTATTTCCGAATTTCCACACTGCCTTCCGTGCTGACAAAGGAAAGCATCGTCATCCGCATCATGCCGGACGACACCGCCGAGTCTCTGCACCAGCTGGCCGCTTTCCGTGACTCGGCCCGTCTCTTGGAGAAACTGTCCGAAGCCTCACAGGGCTTAATTCTTCTCACAGGACCTACAGGCTGCGGCAAATCAACGACCTTATATTCGCTGTTAAAGCATTGTGCGGAAAAGTTGAACCGCAATATTATTACACTCGAAGATCCTGTTGAACGGAAGAACCAGTCGATTTTGCAAATCCAGGTCAATGAAAAAGCAGGGCTCAGCTATGCTTCTGGATTAAAAGCGATTCTCCGGCACGATCCCGACATTATTATGATCGGGGAAATCCGCGATGCTGAAACAGCCCAAATTGCTGTTCGAGCTGCATTGACCGGCCATTTGGTTTTTTCAACCATCCACGCCAGGCATTCTGTCGGCTGCCTGCACCGGCTGCGAGATTTGGGCGTATCATTTGAAGACATGTCGCAAACCCTTATTGCCGTTTCAGCCCAAAAGATCATTCCGGTGTTCTCTGACATCAGCCAATCGGAATCGTGCTATCGCGCGCTTTTTGAAATTCTGGAAGGCGAGCGGCTGGAAGATGCTTTGCTGGCAGCTAGCTTGAAAAAACCTTACTCTTTGCCTGCGGAACTGTCATTTGAGGGCCAAGTTACGGAAGGAGTGAAAATTGGTGCGATTCAAACTTCCTGCACGCTCTGACAAAATTTGCCTACGTGACCGCGAACAGTTCTTGACGCGCCTGGCTGTTTTAATGAAAGAAGGCTATCTGCTGCCGATTGCCTTGAGTTTATTGCTGCCCATGCATACATCCAGGCTGGAAGAAACGTTGAGCGGCATAACGGTTATTTTAAAGAGTGGCGGCAATGCTGCTGAAATCCTGAAGTACTTGGGGTTTAAGGACCATGTGTTGTTTCCAGTCGAAATCGCGGAATACCATGGACGGCTGCCGGAATCGATTGACAGCATTGCCAAAAGTTTCGCACGGACTGAACAAGTGCAAAAAAAACTGAAAAACATTTTAATCTATCCGGTATCCCTGCTGATTTTCACTTCTGTGCTGTTTTTGTTTTTCCGTACCAGCTATGTGCCGAATTTGACGGAAATGATGGAGTCGCTGCAATCCGGTAGCGAGGGTTCAGGCATTCCTTCTTATTTGTTGAGCTTGCCCGATTTTTTCATTGCGTTTTTTGCTGTTGCCGCCCTATCAGCATATGTTTTCAGGCTGCTGCTGAAAAGGCAGGCGACTCAGCAGCAAATCAACTGGCTGCTGGCCATTCCAATTCTTCGCGGCTTTATGAAGCTGTACTGGTCGCATTTATTGGCACGCGAGCTTGGCACATTGCTGCACAGTGGGATATCCATGCAGGAGTCACTCGATCTGCTGCAGCGCCAAAACTATCATAAAGTGATTCAGTTTATGACTCGGCAGTCCCACGAAGAACTGATGATGGGGCAAACGTTTTCCACATCGCTCGAGCGTTTTTCGTTTGTTTCCAAAGACATGTCCGCTTTTGTCCACCACGGGGAAATGACCGGCTACCTGGGGAAGGAATTGATTCTTTACAGCGAAGTGCTGATGGAGCGGATTGAACAGCAGACGCAGCAGCTGCTGCGCATTATCCAACCAAGTTTTTTTATTATGATCGCCGTCTGCATCGTAGGTGCCTATCTGGCTATTTTGATGCCGATGTATAACCTGGTCCATACCATTTGAGGAGGAAACCCATGCGCTTTTTAAAAAACCAAAAAGGATTTACGCTAATTGAAATGCTGATCGTTATGTTGATCATTACGGTGCTGATTGCCATCGCCATTCCAAACGTTACAAAACAATCATCGGCAGTTGATGAAAAAGGATGCAAAGCTTTTGTGCAGATGGTTCAGGGGCAAGTAGAGTCTTACCGCATGGATATGAAAGTTATGCCAACCTTGGCGGATCTTGTAACGGAAGGCTATTTGAAAACAGGAGAAACGGATTGTCCGAATGGCGATGTGGTCAATATTTCAGTTGATGGAGTAGTAACATCTGCAAAACCGTCGTAAAAGAACAGGGCTTTACACTTCTGGAAATGCTGTTGGTGCTTGTTGTGCTGATGGCCATCGTCGCCATGTCGATTCCAGGCTATCAGACCTTTGCCGTCAAAAAGGAAGAACAGCGGTTTTTTGAATTACTCCAGCAGGACATCTACTTTGCACAGAGCCAAAGCTATTCGTTGGGGAAAACCGCGAAAGTGGTTTTCAGGGAAACCAAAGGGACCTACGAAATATTCACAGATCTTCAGTCAGTCGTCTTGTCCAGGCAGCTTCCAGAATCAGTGGCGCTGAAAAAAACCAGCAACTTAAATGAAATCTATTTCAATTCCAATGGCTCGGTCGTCCAATCCGGCACCTTCCGTTTTGCGACCAGCAGCGGAGAAAAGACATTGGTCGTTCATCTTGGGAGAGGGAGAGTGGTGTTTTCTGAATGAGAGAGGAGTCTCCTGGGCTGAAACGATGGTCAGCTTGTTCATGGTCTTCATTATCTTCGGCAGTTTGCTGCCGGTCATGCTCAGCGTGCAGCAAAGCCTGCACGTGAAGAAAGAACGCGTCAGCGCTTATGAGACCTTGCACGAAGCTGCCAGAGAAATCAGTTCGACAGGTTCTGTGCGCGGTCAGCGAGTTGTTGGCGGCATCGTCTATAACTGGCAGATGGCTGACCTCTTGTGTGTTGATTATGCGGATTATCAAGGAAAGCAGAAGCGGCTATGCGCCGAATAACTCGCCTGGATGAAAAAGGATTTTCATTTTTAACTTCCGTCTTTGAATTGCTGGTACTGATGACAATGCTTCCGCTGATTGTGCTGTTCTTCGGATTCGCCCTTAGCTTTACTGAAGATCTAGATCCGCACCGGGCAGAATGGCAATTGTTTGCTGTGGATTTGCAGAGCTATCTAAACAACAGTGACTCACTTGAAATCATCAATGGAGGCAATGGCATTCGTGTCGTCCAGATGGGAGAGGAATATGATATCGAACTGTATACCGATATGATCCGCAAACAAAAAGATCGGAAAGGGCATGAGGTCATGCTGACTCGTGTCCGGCTAAGCCATTTTACACTGGATGGGCGTACGTTGAAGGTCCGCATTGAATTTACCAGCGGCACGATGGAAGAGGCAGAATATGTTTTTACCCAATCTTAGAAACGAAAAAGGAGCGGTTTATCCCGTTGCAATCGTCTTTTTCCTGTCTGCTTTGATGTTGTTATCCCATACCTTAACGGTCTATGCCATCCAATATAAAACATATGATGGTTTGGAAAATATGCACAGACATGCTACGATACAACTACTGAAGGATATTGAGCAAAATAAAATACCTGAGTAGAGGTAAGTATCGGGTGGGTAGGATGAACAGAATATATTTGATTGGATTCATGGGCTGCGGCAAAAGCGCAGTCGGCAGGAGGCTGAGTTTCCTGCTAAAACTGCCCTTCTACGACATGGACAAAGAGATTGTCCGGCAGACAGGGAAAACGATTCCAGAAATTTTCGAGCAGCATGGCGAAGAATATTTCCGGGACTTGGAAACACAGTTTTTGCAAAATTTTAAAAATGATTATTGCATCATCTCAACAGGCGGCGGCGTCACCATGCGAAAAGCAAACCAGAAGATTATGAGAAATACCGGACTGGTGCTGTTTTTGGATGCTCCGTTCCGTGAGATTTGGCGGCGGATTCATCGGGATCCGAATCGTCCCATCGTCCGCCAATCAACCCGCGAGGAAATCGAAGCGCTGCACAAATCCCGTTATCGGGACTATAAGCAAACTGCGCACATTACGATCCGCACGGAATTCCGGACCCTGCGGCAAATTACCCAATATGCTGCTTTTCAAGTAAATCGACTAAAAGGCGAATGATTTGATTTTAATTAATCTAATCATTCGCCTTTTGTCCTTTTAACGAAAAAAGATTGCGCTTCACTTGGAACAATGTTAGGATATATTCAAAGTTATACTATTCTGTATAACGGTTTGGACCAATCAATATTGATTTGGGCGGATGATTATACGGGGAGAGAACGCAAATGCGTCGCCGAAGGAGCAAATGACAAAAGTTATGAATCTCTCAGGCAAAAAGACTCGTATAGGACGCATCTCTGGAGAATGCTGCATGTCAGCTACCAACGAGGAAAGCCATTATGGTAAACTTTCAGGTTCCAGGACAGAGATTTCCCTCTAAAGGGAAATCTCTGTCCTTTTTCGCGTCTTTGCACATCTAGTGCTGACGGAAGAGCTTTGAAAAATGAGGAGGAAAATCATTGGCACAGTTAAAACGTACACCTCTTTTTGAAACGTATTCGAAATACGGCGGCAAAACAATCGATTTTGGCGGTTGGGAATTGCCTGTTCAATTTTCGAGCATTAAAGAAGAACATGAGGCGGTCAGAACAAAAGCGGGGCTTTTTGATGTATCGCATATGGGTGAAATTTTTGTCACAGGAGCAGACAGTTTAGACTATCTTCAGCATCTCCTGACAAATGATGTCTCCAAAATCCAAGATGGCCAGGCCCAGTATACAGCAATGTGTTATGAAGATGGAGGAACAGTTGATGACCTGTTGGTCTATAAAATAGCTGAAGAGCATTATTTGCTTGTTGTCAACGCATCCAATATTGAAAAAGATTTTGAATGGATGGAACAGGCCAAAAAAGGTGATGTGACATTGGATAATGCTTCTGACCGTTATGGTTTATTGGCATTGCAAGGTCCATTGGCTGAAAAGGTTCTTCAACGCCTGACAGGCGAAGATCTTTCAAGCATCAAACCATTCCGTTTTAAGCATGATGTTCAAGTGGCAGGCCAAACGGTTATCTTGTCACGGACCGGCTACACGGGTGAAAATGGTTTTGAAATATACGCAGCACCTGAAGCGCTGGTTGTTCTTTGGGATAAGATCCTGTCAGAAGGAACATCAGAAGGCATCGTGCCTGTAGGGCTAGGCGCACGCGATACATTGCGCTTTGAAGCCTGTCTTGCTTTGTACGGACAGGAACTGTCAAAAGACATCACGCCTTTGGAAGCCGGTATCAATTTTGTTGTGAAGCTGAAAAAAGAACAGGATTTCTCCGGAAAACAGGCATTGGCAGCTCAAAAAGAAGCAGGCGTCCCACGCAAATTGGTGGGCATTGAAATGATTGATAAAGGAATTCCACGCCACGGCTATCCGGTATATGTTGGGAATCAGCAAGTCGGAGAAGTCACGACGGGAACGCAATCGCCAACTTTGAAGAAAAATATTGGCCTTGCTTTGGTTTCAAGTGAATTTGCTGAATTGGGAATTGAATTGGAAGTTGAAATCCGCAGCAAACGATTAAAAGCGAAAACAGTGGAAACGCCATTTTACAAACGATCCAACTAATCTAACTTGAAAAGGGGACAGCACTCCATGAAGCATCGCTATTTACCAATGACGTCTCAAGACGAAAAAGAAATGCTGGAAACGATCGGCATCGACTCAATCGATGAATTGTTTTCGGATATTCCGGAAAAAGTCCGTTTTAAAGGCGAATACAACATCAAACCTGCCAAATCCGAGTCTTCATTAACGAAAGAATTGGCGCAGCTTGCAGCTAAAAATGCTGACACTAACCGTTATGCGTCATTCCTTGGAGCGGGCGTTTACGATCATTACAAACCAATTATTGTGGATCACGTGATTTCGCGTTCTGAATTTTACACGGCGTACACACCTTATCAACCGGAAATTTCTCAAGGTGAATTGCAGGCTATTTTTGAATTCCAGACGATGATCAGCGAATTGACGGGCATGGACATCGCCAACTCTTCTATGTATGACGGCGGGACGGCGCTTGCCGAAGCCGGAATGCTTGCTGCAGGGCACACGAAACGCAAAAAAATTCTGGTATCACGCGCAGTTCATCCGGAATCCCGAGATGTTGTCCGTACCTATGCACTCGGACAATCTATTGAAGTGATTGAAATTCCACTAAAAGATGGACACACCGACTTGGATGCACTAAAAGAAATGATCGATGAAAACGTCGCAACTGTTATGATCCAGTACCCGAACTTTTTTGGCCAGGTTGAAAACTTGAAAGAAATTGAACCCATCGTCCACGAAGCTGGCGCATTATTGTCTGTTTCTTCCAATCCATTAGCGCTGGGTGCCTTAACGTCTCCAGGCCAACTTGGAGCTGATATTACCGTAGGCGATGCCCAGCCATTCGGTATTCCGGAAGCATACGGCGGACCTCATTGCGGCTATTTCGCCGTAACGAAAAAACTGATGCGCAAAGTACCAGGCCGTTTAGTTGGCGAAACGACGGACGAAGAAGGCCGCCGCGGATTTGTATTAACGCTGCAGGCGCGTGAACAGCATATCCGCCGCGACAAAGCGACGTCCAATATCTGCTCGAACCAAGCGTTGAACGCACTGGCAGCATCGGTTGCCATGACGGCGCTCGGCAAAGTCGGCACGCAGGAAATTGCCAAACAAAATATCGTAAAAACCCATTATATGAAACAGCAATTGAAAAGAGCTGGCCTTGAAATTGCATTCGAAGGCGCTCATTTCAACGAAATCGTTGTGAAAACGGAAGAATCGGTCAAGCAGCTGAACGACCGCTTGTTTGAACACAATATGATTGGCGGCTATGACCTTGGCTTGAGCTATGATGAATTTAAAGGCCATGTGCTTGTTGCGGTCACGGAACAACGGACCAAAGAAGAAATCGATGCATTTGTGCAGGAAATTGCTGCAAAAGTGAAGGAAGCGGGGGCTACTCATGCATAAAGACAACCAAGCGCTAATTTTTGAATTGACCAAAGAAGGCCGCATTGGCTATAGCCTGCCGACTCTTGACGTGCCGGAAGTTGACTTGAGCGAGCTATTGCCGAATGAGTTAATCCGTACTGAAGCAGCGGAACTGCCGGAAGTATCGGAACTTGATATTATGCGCCATTACACGGCGTTATCCAACCGTAACCATGGCGTGGATTCTGGATTCTACCCACTTGGTTCTTGCACAATGAAATACAACCCGAAAATCAACGAAACCGTTGCCCGATTCCCGGGATTTGCAAATATCCATCCATTGCAAGATGAAAAAACTGTTCAAGGAGCTCTTGCACTGTTATTTGACTTGCAGGAACACTTGAAAGAAATTACCGGTATGGACGAAGTGACGTTGCAGCCTGCTGCAGGTGCACACGGAGAATGGACTGGATTGATGATGATCCGTGCCTACCACGAAGCGCGAGGCGACATGAAACGGACGAAAGTGATCGTTCCCGATTCGGCGCACGGCACTAATCCGGCGTCAGCAACGGTTGCCGGATTTGAAACCGTGACGGTGAAATCAAGCGACCAGGGACTTGTGGATTTGGAAGACTTGAAGCGGGTTGTTGGAGAAGATACAGCAGCGTTAATGCTGACAAATCCGAATACACTTGGCTTGTTTGAAGAACAGATTCTGGAAATGGCAGCTATTATCCATGAAGTGGGCGGCAAGCTGTATTATGACGGCGCCAACTTGAACGCGGTAATGTCAAAAGCACGTCCAGGAGACATGGGCTTCGACGTGGTTCACTTGAATTTGCACAAAACCTTCACGGGACCTCACGGCGGCGGCGGACCTGGATCTGGTCCAGTCGGCGTGAAAAATGATCTTCTGCCTTACTTGCCGAAACCGGTATTGGTAAAAAATGAAGACGTTTATACGTTTGACTACGACCGCCCGGAATCAATCGGCCGTGTTAAGCCTTTTTACGGAAACTTTGGCATCAACGTACGTGCCTATACGTATATCCGCTCCATGGGACCAGATGGCCTAAAGGCGGTTACGGAATATGCCGTATTAAACGCCAACTACATGATGCGCAGACTGCAGCCCCATTTCGATTTGCCGTATGACCGCCATTGCAAGCACGAATTTGTTTTAAGCGGACGCCGCCAGAAAAAAATGGGTGTCCGGACATTGGATATGGCAAAACGCCTGCTTGACTTCGGTTATCATCCGCCAACGATCTACTTCCCATTGAACGTGGAAGAAGGCATGATGATCGAACCGACCGAAACAGAATCCAAAGAAACCTTGGATGCTTTTATTGACGCAATGATTCAGATTGCCAAAGAAGTGGAAGAAAATCCTGAAATCGTACAAAATGCACCGCATACAACGGTAATCAGCCGATTGGATGAAACAAAAGCGGCACGTAAACCTGTACTTCGTTATTACGAAGGCGAATAACCTAAAAGGCACGGAAGCCATTGAGCTTCCGTGCCTTTTTTGTCGTTCAGTAAAACCCGATCGACAGTTCTGGATCTTCCCAATCGTTTTTCTCTGCCCGTTTGTTTTGCTTTTGCAATTCCTCGATGCGTTTGGCATAGCCGGAATCGCCTTCATAATGCCAATTCAAGGCCGAAGACATGTACAATTCGTTCAGCTGCGAAATCGACAGCCCTTTTGTCAGCTTGGCCATATCGGCAAGTTCTGTATCCGAAAAAATGTGTTTAATGTCGAGTTTCCGCAAGTATTTCTCGCGCAGTGATTTGGACGGAGCTGGAATTTCATAAGCCCGGTCAAAACGGCCGGCGCGGTTGATCAAAGCCGGATCGATTTTTTCAGGGTAATTCGTAGTGCCGATGACAAACAGCCCTTCGCGCGATTGAGTGCCGTCCAGAGTGTTCAAGAAGACTGAACGCGTAAAGTCCGGCATCGAGTCAATGTCCTCGATCACCAGGATGGCCGGAGCCAGCCTGGAGACGATGCCAAAGACCTCCTGCACAGTGTAGCTGTTGGTGAATTCGGTGATCTGCCAATAGACGACAGGCGCTTCTGTAGAGCCAGTAATGGACTTCACCAGCGTGGTCTTGCCATTGCCAGGCGATCCATACAGAAGGATGCCGCGTTTGTAAGGAACGCCGTAATCCCGGAAAAACTGGCCATCCGCTTTGAAAAATTCATCAATCGAACGGAAGATGTCTTGTTTGACGGAATCTGAGAGCATGACATCCTTCCGGTCGACGATGGCATGTTCCCCGAAGTTGCGGCGATGGACGCCGTCTTCTGTGTCGACAAGATAAGTGATGTTGTTCATCAACACCTGGCGCAATAATTCATTCATCGCTGTCAGAAAGGCGAAAGCCGAATCGACTGTTTTAGCGAAACAATGAAATTCCGGCCAGCTGTTGTCAGAGGCTGTGTAGAAAGGCACTTGGGCAATGGCAACATCGTGTTCAGGAAAATAAACGAGTTTGTTTTCGAAGCTTTCCTGAATTTTTAGATTGCCGCTGTGCAAATCATCGGGTGCATTGGCGATTTTTCCGAGAGGACGGGCTTCATAGATGTAAGACAGCACTTCGAAAGAGAGCAATCCTTTTTCCATCATATCGATCAGGTGGCTGTTTAATTGTTCAATGGGTTCTGTTATATCAATATGCATCCAGGAGCCGGCAGAACGGCCATCAAGCACACTCAGGATGCTTTGGGAGACAATTGCTACGTCCGAATAATGCGGGAGCGTTTCCCGGATGTTCGCTTGATGTGGAAAAAGAACGACAGGTTTCATATATAGTTTCCTCATTTCAAATGGAATAGGATGAAAAACGTAGTTGTGTGGTAACTCCAATTTTACAGGAGCGGAAGATTTTTTGTACGCTTTTTAAGAAATAGCGGAATGGACATACGCCCGTTCTTTTGAATGAAAAAAGAGACTGCCCCAAAAGGTCATGTTCATGACCTTTTGGGACAGCCCCGTTGAGAACTTAGGCTTTGGATTTTATTTTTCCAGTCCATTGTTTAAATCCGCCTTGCAGCTGGAACAATTGGTCGTAGCCTTTTTTCTTCAGGAAAATTGCGACGCGTCCACTGCGTGCTCCGTTCTGGTCATATAAGTAGACCGGCTTGTCCGAACGAATTTCCTTGTAGCGCTGGCGCAATTGCGATTGTGGAATATTGCGTGCTCCGAGAATATGGCCGGCCGCAAAATCTTTCGGCTCACGTACGTCGATTAACTGTGCTCTGCGGTAGCCCTCGATAAATTGTTCCTGCGTCAAATTAGTGACGGCTTTTTTCATGCGGAAATAAGTAATAACCGCGTAAATGATGATTGCCAAAACAACAGCAATCGTGATGTACAAAAATTCCAATGTTCTTGCCCCTTTCTCATCTTCCTTTATTATAAGAGAAGAGATGACGGATATTCAATGCCAATGTTACACTAATTAGCGGAAATAGGAGGCGATCTTGTGAAATATCCAAAATGGATTTTTGTGAACTCCGGTGCGAGCAGCCCTTCTTTCAACATGGCACTTGATGAAGCCTTGCTGATATGGCACAGTGAAGGGCTTATTCCGCCGGTTATCCGTTTCTACAGCTGGGAGCCGGCCGCGTTGTCGATCGGTTACTTTCAGAAAGTGGAAAAGGAAATTGACATGGATGCCGTCAATCGGCTAGGCCTCGGATTTGTCCGCCGGCCGACAGGAGGCAGAGGCGTTCTCCATGAACATGAACTTACATATAGCATCATTGTCAGCGAGGATTATCCGGACATGCCGGAAACCGTTACGGAAGCTTATCGCGTATTAAGCGAAGGCTTATTGGAAGGCTTCAAGAATCTCGGGCTGGATGCCTATTTTTCGGTTCCGGATACGGACGCCAAGCGCGCAGATCTGAAAAAACCAAAATCGGCCGTTTGTTTTGATGCACCGAGCTGGTATGAAATGGTCGTCGAAGGAAAGAAAGTGGCGGGCAGTGCGCAAACGCGCCAAAAAGGTGTGATATTGCAGCATGGTGCCATTTTAATTGACTTGGATGCTGAGAAGCTGTTGTCCGTTTTTAAATTTCCGAGTGAAGAAGCCAAAGAAAGGATGCGCATCAAAATCCCCGAAAAAGCGGTATCGATCAATTCGATTCGCAAGGAGCCGGCTACTGTGGAAGAATGCATCCATGCTTTTAAAGCTGGATTCGAACAGGCACTTTCCATTGAGCTTGAGCCTTACACGTTGTCAGAACAACAGTTCGCCGATGTCAAGGCTTTAGAAGAAAAAAAATATGCCAATGCCGATTGGAATTTCCGCGTTTAAGTGTCTTTTGGCTCATTTTGCAAATCCGCAAAGCTGGAAACCTTGCTAAATAAAGCTTTTAAAAGTGACGAAGTTTTGAAGCAGAAAATTGTTATTGAAATGAAGTTTCAATATGTAGTATGCTGGGAATTGAAGTAATACTATATATAGTATCTCACTCCATATAACACGAAGGAGGAATTGTCAATGGTTTCTGCCACACAATCCCAGTACTCATTAAATTCAAGATCTTTAAACGAAGATATCCAAACGTTTCCACAAGTGCATGCAATTACTCCGGATATGAAAGTAACGCATAAAGGGGTATCCCGTCTTGTGATGATTGACCGTTATTCGTTCAAGGATACGGAGAAAAAAACCTTGAAGGCAGGCGACTTTGTCGTATTGACTGTCAAAGAGGATCCGAAATTCCCGGCCCGCGGCCTTGGCTTTATCGTTTCCATCGATCAGCAGGCCAACAAAGCCCAGGTTTGGATTGAGGAAGATTACCGAAGCGCAATCGACAATCCGAAGGAGCAGGAAGCAGGCATCGTCAATCGCCCAATCGACGTGATTGAGAAGCCGCTTGAAGTGTTTTACGAGCAGATTGCGAAACGCAATGCAACAGGACTTGCTTCTGTAGAGAAAACACCTGAAAAACGTCAGGAATGGTTTGAAAAATTCTACCAGCAATTGGTCGGATTAAAATTCATCCCGGCCGGCCGCGTACTATACGGAGCAGGCGCTGATACAGACGTAACTTATTTCAATTGCTACGTCATGCCGTTTGTTGCGGACTCCCGCGAAGGCATTTCCGATCACCGCAAACAAGTGATGGAAATTATGAGCCGCGGAGGCGGAGTCGGCACCAACGGTTCGACTCTTCGCCCGCGCAACACATTGGCTCGCGGAGTCAACGGCAAATCGTCAGGGTCTGTATCTTGGCTTGACGATATCGCCAAACTGACGCATCTTGTCGAGCAAGGCGGTTCACGCCGCGGAGCACAGATGATCATGCTGGCAGACTGGCATCCCGATATTGCCGAATTCATCATCTCAAAAATGCAGAATCCACGCATCCTGCGCTATTTAATCGAAAATACAACAGATGAAACGATCAAGAAATTGGCTCACGATAAATTGAAGTTCAAGCCGCTGACTGATCAGGAAGATGCGATGTACCAGGGAATCCTGAACTACCGTGCAATTCCTGGAATGGGCGGATTTAACGAGAAAATCATGCGCGATGCTGAAACAAAGCTGCGCGATGGCGGAACTTATTCAGTCCATAATGAAGAATTTTTGACCGGCGCCAACATTTCAGTCACTTTGACGAGCGATTTCATGACGGCTGTCGAAAACGACGAAGATTTCGATTTGCGCTTTCCTGCAGTGGAATCTTATTCGAAAGAGGAAATGGCGATCTACAATGAAAAATGGCAGGAAGTCGGCGATGTTCGCGAGTGGGAACGCATGGGCCATGGCGTCCGTGTTTACCGCACGATGAAAGCACGTGAACTATGGAACCTGGTCAATATTTGTGCGACCTATTCAGCTGAACCCGGCATTTTCTTTATTGATAACGCAAACGAAAAAACGAATGCGGCAGCATATGGACAAAAAGTTGTGGCAACCAACCCTTGCGGCGAACAGCCATTGGCACCGTACTCAGTCTGCAACCTGGCGGCGGTCAACTTGGCCCAGTTCGCAGATCCGAAAACGAAAACTGTCGATTTTGAAGCTTTAAAAGAAACGGTTCGCGTCGGAGTTCGCATGCAGGACAATGTGATCGATGCAACCCCATACTTCCTTGAAGATAACAAGGTTCAGGCACTCGGTGAACGCCGGGTCGGCCTTGGCGTTATGGGACTTGCTGATCTGTTGATCTACTGTGATAAAGAATACGGCTCGCCGGAAGGCAATGACCTTGTGGATGAAATCTTCAAGACGATTGCTACTGCAGCATACGAAGTGTCGACAGACCTGGCAGCGGAACGCGGCAGCTTCCCGTTCCTTGTCGGCAAAACCGATGAAGAAACAGCAGCACTCCGCAAAGCATTCACCCAAACCGGGTTTATGCAAGGCATGCCTAAACATGTGCTTGAAGCGGTTCTTGAAAAAGGAATCCGCAATTCGCATCTATTGACGGTAGCACCAACAGGTTCTACCGGTACGATGGTTGGCGTTTCAACAGGACTTGAACCATACTATTCATTTACGTACTACCGCAGCGGCCGTCTTGGAAAATTTATCGAGGTCAAAGCAGACATCGTCAGTGAATACCTGAAGAACAATCCGGAAGCGGATGAAGAAAACTTGCCGAAGGCATTTGTCACGTCCATGGACCTGGCGCCTGAAGCACACGCGGATGTCCAGTGCATCATCCAGCGCTGGATCGATTCATCTATCTCGAAAACGGTCAACGCACCGCGCGGCTATACAGTCGAACAGGTGGAAGGCGTCTATGAGCGTCTCTATAAAGGCGGAGCAAAAGGCGGTACGGTTTACGTCGACGGCAGCCGTGACTCGCAGGTTCTGACGCTGAAAGCTGAAGACAACACGTTTGAAGAAGAGCAACAGCCGGAAGAAACGGGCAAGCGTCCGATCGTCCTGGTCGATACCATTCAGGACATCCGTTCTACCAATGTCAGCATAGGTTCTGAAGTGGGCGACACATGCCCAGTGTGCCGTCAGGGGACGGTGGAAGAAATGGGCGGCTGCAACACATGCACCAACTGCAATGCTCAATTGAAATGCGGATTATAAAATGACCAGCGCGATGGCCCAGCAGCCATCGCGCTTTTTTATTGGCTGGTTGCGTAGTCAGTTTGTCTTGTGCCTCTGGGTACTGGACAAGCGTTTGCGCTTTTCTTGCTGTCCAGCTCCAGCAGCCAGATTCTAGGGTCATAAGCCACCCTGGCTGTACTGCTGAAGAAAGGCCGTTTCGCCAATGTGTCTTATGCCTGTCGAGGGTCCGCAGGAAGCGGATCAGCTAACCTGTGCGACAGGAAGTCGCGCAGCTGGGTTAGCATCTTCTTCTGGCTGCTTCGGCTTTTCTAATTGTCCAGCTCCAGCGCCTAGAATCTCGGGGTCTTAAGTCCGCTTGCCTGTGCGGCACAGAAACGCCGCTTCGGCAACCTGCCTTAAGCCTGTCGATTCTGAACAGGCGCTTCCGCTTTTCTAAAAAGTTGCTCGATTTTTCCGATATGTTAAAATAATTAAGAATGTGTCAAGGGAGGGAGAAGGTCAAATGCGTGTACTGGTTCTGAACGGCCCTAATTTAAACCGCCTGGGCAAGCGGGAGAAAGAAACATACGGAACCTTTACTTTGGAAGAGCTGGAGCAGGAGCTGGTGGAGTTTTCCTATCACCATGGCATTGAGTTGATTTGCCGCCAGTCGAATCACGAAGGGGAATTGATTGACTGGATTCACGGGGCTGGAGATGAAGCGCTTTCTGGCATCATTTTAAATGCGGGAGCCTATACGCATACAAGCATAGCCATACGCGATGCCATTGCTGCAATCGAGGTCCCAGTTATTGAAGTACATATATCCAATGTCCATAAACGGGAAGAATTCCGCCATCATTCGTATATTTCTCCGGTTACTATCGGGCAGATTGTCGGATTTGGGCAGGATGTCTACAAATTGGCGCTGCAAGCGTTGATCTTAAAACAAGAGAGAGGATGAACACATTGAAACTTCAAAAATTACGAACTGAAATGAAACAGCGGAACGTCGAGGCAGTACTTGTCACCAGTCCTTATAATTTGCATTACATAACAGAATTTACTGGAACTGCCGGGCTGGCGATTGTTACGCCGGAAAGAGCGGTTTTTATCACAGATTTTCGTTACACTGAACAGGCAAACGAACAAATAACAGAGTTTGAAGTGGTACAGGCAGAGAAAAATCTGATGGACCAAGCCGTTCAGACTGTTAAAGCTATGGATATCCAAACGCTTGCTTTTGAGCAGGATTATATGACTTATTCAACGGCAACCCAATACAAAGAAAAAATGGATGCAGAACTGGAACCCATCAGCAACTTGATAGAAAAAATCCGGATGGTCAAGACGCCGGAAGAAGTTTCTATCCTGAAAGCCGCAGCCAAAATTGCGGACGATGCTTTCGAGCACATTTGTGGATTTATTCGTCCAGGCTTAAAAGAAGTGGAAGTTTCCAATGAACTTGAATTTTTCATGAGAAAACAAGGGGCGACCTCTTCTAGTTTTGATATCATTGTGGCTTCCGGGCTTCGCTCGGCCTTGCCGCATGGTGTAGCAACGGACAAAGTCATTGAAAAAGGCGACATGATCACGTTGGACTTTGGAGCCCTCTACAACGGATACATTTCCGACATTACCCGCACGGTGGCTGTTGGTGAACCTTCAGCGCAGATGAAGGAAATTTATGATATTGTATTGAAGGCGCAAGAATTGGGCGTAGAGAAAATCGGACCGGGCATGAGCGGCATCGAGGCTGATGCGCTGGCACGCGATTTCATCAAGTCCAAAGGGTACGGAGAAGCTTTCGGCCATTCAACTGGACATGGCATCGGCTTGGAAGTCCATGAAAGCCCAGGCTTGTCATTCAGATCGGAAACGGTTTTGGAGCCAGGCATGGCTGTAACCGTGGAACCGGGAATTTATCTGCCAGGAGTTGGCGGAGTCCGTATCGAAGATGATATACTGATAACCGAGTCAGGAAATGAACGGTTGACTAACTCCACAAAAGAGCTTCGCATTTTATAACAAACGGAGGAACTATAATGATTTCAGTAAACGATTTTAAAACAGGTGTCACAATTGAAGTAGACGGCGGAATTTGGCGCGTCATGGAATTTCAGCATGTAAAACCAGGTAAAGGTGCTGCTTTCGTACGGACAAAGCTTCGCAATCTGCGTTCAGGAAGCGTTACAGAAAAAACTTTCCGTGCCGGTGAAAAAGTAGCCAAGGCACAAATCGACAACAGCAAAATGCAGTATCTGTATGCCAATGGCGATATGCATGCTTTCATGGATACAGAAACATACGATCAAATCGAACTGCCTGAAAAAAATATTGAATACGAATTGAAGTTTCTACAGGAAAACATGGAAGTCCAGGTCATCCAGTTCCAAGGGGAAGTGCTTGGCGTTGAACTGCCGAACACAGTAGTCTTAGAAGTGGTTCAAACAGATCCAGGCATCAAAGGCGATACAGCAAGCGGCGGATCAAAGCCGGCGGTCCTGTCAACAGGCTTGTCAGTTCAAGTGCCGTTCTTCATCAATGAAGGCGATCACCTGATCATCAACACAACTGATTCTTCATACGTATCACGAGCTCAATAACAAGCAAAAGGCCTCTATTTTAGAGGCCTTTTTTTAAAAAGTCGGCTCAGCTATTTCAAAACACGCTGAAAAAGTCTAAAATGGAATAGAAATCAGTTAAATACATATTAGGGGAGTAGGATCAATATGAAAATTCAAGAAATCCGTGAAATTATTAAATTGGTAGATGGGTCGTCCATTGAGGAATTCTCATACGAATTTGAAGGCGTCAAAGTCAAAATGAAGAAAAGCGGTTCAGGAAATGCCCAGCAAGCTGGCAGTTCATCCGTCCAAGCGCCCCAAACACCAAAAACTGTAGGACCGCCAAGTTTTTCAGCACCGGCAAAAGAACCGAACGCAGAAGAGTTGGTATCACAGGAAGCGCCTGAAGTCCTGGTTGACAATGATTCTGAATATCACAAAATTCTTTCTCCGATGGTTGGCACATTTTACGAGTCTCCATCGCCGGACGAGGCACCATATGTGCAAACGGGAACAAAAGTTACTGCCGATCAGGTGGTCTGCATCGTTGAAGCGATGAAATTATTCAATGAAATCGAAGCTGAAGTGGATGGGGAAATTGCTGAAATTCTTGTAAAAGATGGACAGCTTGTTGAATATGGCCAGCCTTTATTCCTCGTGAAAGCAAACTGAGGAAAGGGGAGATGGCGATGAAGAAAGTATTGATTGCAAACCGTGGAGAAATTGCGGTCCGGATCATCCGTGCCTGCAAAGAGATGGGGATCGAGACGGTCGCCGTATATTCAGAGGCCGATAAAGAAGCGCTTCACGTAGAACTTGCAGATGAAGCGTATTGCATCGGTCCAAAACTATCGAAAGACAGCTACCTGAACTTTTCCAATATCATGTCGGTGGCCAAACTGACCAATTGTGACGGAATTCACCCGGGCTACGGATTTCTGGCTGAAAATGCCAGTTTTGCGGAGCTTTGCGAAGCTTGCGACATCATGTTTATCGGCCCGACCGCAGATGCGATTTCACGCATGGGCACAAAAGACGTAGCGCGTGAAACCATGCGGCAAGCAGGCGTACCTGTCGTACCCGGTTCAACCGGCATCGTAGCCAGTGAAGAAGAAGGACTGCGCATAGCCGATGAACTTGGTTTTCCGGTCATCATTAAAGCAACGGCCGGGGGCGGAGGAAAAGGAATCCGTGTGGCGCACACGCGCGAGGATTTCGTCAAAGGCTTGAACATGACCCAAAAAGAAGCGGCGGCAGCTTTTGGCAACCCGGGCGTTTATATCGAGAAATTCATTGAGGATTTCCGCCATATCGAAATCCAGGTGCTTGCGGATTCACATGGCAATGCCATTCATTTAGGGGAGCGCGATTGTTCTATCCAGCGGCGCATGCAAAAATTGGTCGAAGAAGCCCCATCACCGGCTCTGTCACCCGAATTGCGCGCAGAAATGGGCGATGCTGCCGTAAAAGCAGCGTTGGCTGTCAACTACCGCGGAGCAGGAACAGTGGAGTTTATCTTTGATGCCGTAAATCAGAAATTTTACTTTATGGAAATGAACACGCGCATACAGGTAGAGCATCCGGTTACGGAAATGATTACAGGAATTGACTTGATCCAGCAGCAATTAAAAGTTGCTTCGGGTGACACACTTGCCTATAAACAAGAAGATGTGACATTCAAAGGCTGGTCGATTGAATGCCGCATCAATGCTGAAAATCCGGCCAAGAACTTTATGCCTTCGGCTGGAAAAGTCGATATGTACCTGCCTCCGGGCGGCATGGGCGTCAGAATTGACTCAGCCATGTATTCAGGCTACACGATCCCACCTTATTACGATTCCATGGTGGCCAAACTGATTACGTTTGCGGATACCCGTGAAGAAGCAGTTGCAAAAATGAAGCGCGCATTGGATGAATTCGTTATCGAGGGCGTGTTTACAACGATTCCATTCCATTTGAAATTAATGGATCACGAAGTATTCAAATCAGGTGATTTCAATACGAAGTTCCTTGAAAAATACGATGTACTGGGATCATAAGGAGGAGCTTGGCAAATGGCAGAAAAAACGGCACCTTACGTACGCATGAAATCGCATGGAGCACAGGATTTAGGGAATATCGAGGTAGCTCCGGAAGTATTGGAAATCATCGCCAGCATCGCGGCATCAGACATTGAGGGTGTTGCCAGCATGCGCGGCAATTTTGCATCGGGAGTTGTCGAGCGTTTGGGGAAAAAAGTCCATGGCAAAGGCATCAAAACCGATTTGTCTGAAGAAGGACTGGCGATAGACGTTTATTGCGTCATCAATTACGGCGTTTCCATTCCAAAGACCGCTTTAAAGATTCAAGAACAAGTACGGCAGACGCTTGAGAATATGACTTCACTTCAGACACAAGAAGTAAATGTTCATATTACGGGCGTCAATTTTGAGCCCCAAGCAGCAGAATAAGCAACGAGGCTGTCCCGTAGACCAGAAAAATGGCTACAGGACAGCCTCCTCTTTGTTTATAACGGCCAGTCCAAAATATACCTGTATGAAAACCGAGTTTCATAAGGCTCTGACAGCCTATTGACCGAACATTTCAAACATGGAAGTTCAGCCGGAATACCTGTATAATGGGGGATAATTAGCTGTGAAAAGGAGATCGGATATATTATGAAACGACACGAAGCACGCGAAAAAGCGCTTCAGACCTTATTTCAACTAGAGGGCACTGAACTGACCATCGATGAAGCCATGGACCATGTAATGGCTGGAGAAAACGATAATTTCTATAGTTTACTGGTACAAGGCACTCATGCCAATCTGGCAGAAATCGACGAAAAACTGGTAGGCCACCTGGAAAATTGGTCATTGGAACGGCTTCCGAAAATTGAACGGACGATTCTTCGCATGGCTATCTTTGAACTGGGCTATATGGAAGATGCACCGGCGCGCGTCATCATGAACGAAGCGATTGAACTGAGCAAAACTTTCGGTGATGACAAATCCAGCCGCTTTGTCAATGGGGTCCTTTCGAAGTTCACAGACGAATCAGCAATTTAATTGGGGGAATTTACATGACTGCAAAACTGATTGATGGAAAAGCGGTAAGCCAGAAAATTAAAGTTCAAGTAAAAGAGCGGGTAGAAAAACTTGCGCAGCATGGAATTATTCCGGGACTTGCAGTTGTGCTGGTCGGGGAAAACTCCGCCTCCCTTACATATGTGAAAAATAAGAAAAAAACCTGTGAAGCACTTGGCATGCGCTCGGATCTTCACCAGTTTCCGGATACATTGACCGAACAGGAGCTGTTGGCGAAAATAGACCAATTAAATCAGGATCCGCAAATTCATGGCATCCTGGTGCAATTGCCGCTTCCGAAACAAATCGACGAATTCAAAGTGATTTCAGCGATCAGCCCCGAAAAAGATGTGGATGGATTTCATCCGATTTCAGTCGGCAATATGATGATTGGCAAAGACGCCTTCCTGCCATGCACACCGCACGGCATCATGGAGCTCCTGTCGCATTACGGCATTGACCCATCGGGCAAGCATGCGGTGGTTATTGGCCGCAGCAACATCGTGGGCAAGCCGATTGGCCAGCTGCTGCTTCAAAAAGATGCAACTGTGACATACTGCCATTCCAAAACAAAGGATTTGGCGAGTTTTACAGCACAAGCGGATATTTTGATTGCTGCGATCGGCAGAGCTAAATTTATTGACCATACGTTTATCAAACCGGGTGCAGTCATCATTGATGTCGGCATGAACCGGGACGAAAATGGCAAGTTATGCGGAGATGTCGACTTTGAAGATGTCCAGGAAAAAGCCGGATTTGTGACGCCGGTACCTGGAGGCGTTGGCCCAATGACCATTGCGATGCTGATGGGCAATACATTGGAATCGGCTGAAAAAGGGTTATCAAAGACAAAATAGGCATAAGCATGTAAAATAAAGAGCAATAGGGCTGTTTTTCGAAAGAAAGACAGCTTTTTAAATTCACAGACAGGGGTTGACCGTGTGTCAAACGACCCATACTTAAGTGTCAAAGCGTTAACCAAATACATAAAAAAGAAGTTTGATGCCGATCCTCACCTCCGCGACGTTTACGTCAAAGGGGAGCTATCGAATGTCAAAATTCATACGAGCGGCCACATTTACTTTACCTTGAAAGACAATGCCGCACGATTGCCGAGCGTCATGTTTTCAGCAAGTGCCAAGTCTGTTAAGTTCAAACCAGAAAGCGGCATGACGGTGCTGATCCGGGGGGATGTCTCAGTCTACGAAGCGTCCGGTCAATACCAATTGTATGCGCAGTCTATGCAGGCTGACGGTATCGGTGATTATTACCTGGCGTTTGAACAATTAAAAGAAAAGCTGGCCAAAGAAGGCTTGTTTAACGCAAGCCATAAAAAGTCCTTGCCGCGTTTTCCGAAAAGGATAGCTGTGGTCACTGCCCAGACGGGTGCTGCTGTACGTGATATTATCATTACCTTGCACCGCCGCTATCCGCTGGCAGATGTTGTGCTGTATCCGACGCTTGTACAAGGAGCGGGCGCTACGCAATCAATCGTTCAGTCTGTCCAATCAGCCAATAAAGGTGATTTTGATGTACTGATCGTTGGACGCGGCGGCGGATCGATCGAAGATTTATGGGCGTTTAATGAAGAGGCAGTGGCGCGGGTCATTTTTGATTCACACATCCCGGTCATTTCCGCCATCGGCCATGAAACCGATACGACCATTGCCGACTTTGTTTCAGATCTTCGGGCGCCGACGCCGACTGCTGCTGCAGAACTGGCGGTCCCAAGCCAGGCAGAGCTGCTTGAGCGCATATCCAGCTACCGCAGCCGGATGTACCGTACCGTTTCAGGAACCGTCAGCCAGCACAAGCAGGTGCTGAACCGATTGACCTCATCCTTCCCGCTGGCTTATCCGGAGCGTCTGTACCGGCCGTTCATTGAACGTGTTGAACGCGCCACTGAGTCGCTTCAGCGGGAGTCTGTCCAGCATATAAAGCGCTCCCAGGAACGCTACCGCACACTGGATCAGCAGCTGAAATCACGCGTGCCGCTCCAGCGAATCCGCCAATCTGAAACGGAAGTGGCGGAACTGGCGAGAAGACTCGATTATCAGATGAACCATCTGTTGAAAAACCGGTCCCAGCAACTGTCGTCAGCGCTTCGAACGCTTGATGCACTGAGTCCGCTGAAAATTATGGACCGGGGATATTCGATTCCTTATATAGAAGGAAACGTCGTCAAAAGCGTGTCGCAAGTGAAATCAGGCGACCGCCTGACCATCGCCATGCAGGATGGAACCGTCCAGACGACTGTCAATGAAACCAATCCCGCAAAAAAAGGAGACCAAAAAGATGGCTGAAAAGAAAATCATGTTTAATGATGCAATGGAACAACTTGAGGAAATTGTCCGCCAGCTCGAACAGGGGGATGTGCCGCTCGAACAGGCATTGACGCTTTACCAAAAAGGCATGGAACTTTCAAAAGTTTGCCACGATAAATTGCAAAATGCAGAAAGCCAGCTTGTGACGATGATGAAAGATGGCAAAGAAGTGCCGGCTGACATTGAAATGGACGGGAATGCCAAATGAACTTAACCGAATTTCGAACCCATTATGAACCACTAATCCAACAGCAGATGGCCGAACAAATCCTGTCACTGTCGATTCCAAATTCGCTGAAGGAATCCATGCATTACTCCCTGCAGGCCGGCGGTAAAAGGATCCGCCCGATCTTGCTGTTGGCTGTTCTTCATGAATTGAGCGGTGAAGAGCATCCGGATGCGCTGAAAGTGGCGGCAGCAATTGAAATGATCCATACTTACTCGCTCATTCATGATGACTTGCCTAGCATGGACAATGACGATTTGCGGCGCGGCATGCCGACCAACCATAAAGTGTTCGGGGAAGCTGTCGCCATTCTTGCAGGGGACGCGCTGCTGACTTACAGCTTTGGCATCGTGGCACGACTGCAGCATGTTTCAAGTGATGATAAAGTGCGCTTGATTGATTTGATGAGCGTTTCTTCAGGCGCTGAAGGAATGGTCGGAGGGCAAGTGCTCGATATCGAAGGCGAAGAAAAGAAACTGACGCTGCAGGAATTGGAACAGGTGCACCGATTGAAAACAGGCGCATTGCTGACGTACAGCATTTTAGCTGGTGGGATCCTTGCAAAGGCTTCCAACGAGGAAATGATGGCACTCAGCCGATTTGGGGAACATTTGGGGTTAGCTTTCCAAATCCAGGACGACATTCTGGATGTTACAGGAACTTCAGAAGAGCTTGGCAAAACGGCCGGAAAAGATGAATCCAGTGAAAAAAGTACCTATCCGGGTCTTCTGACTTTGCCTAAAGCAAAGGAAAAGCTTGAATATCATGCTTCACAAGCCATCGATGCCCTGCATTCGCTAAAAGGCGAACAATCGTTGCTTTTGCAGTTGACGCAATTGATTGTTCAAAGAAAAAGCTGATTTTAAAGGCTCTCATTTGTACATTCGCCAGAGACTGATATAATATGAACAGGCAGTCTGAAGGAAAATTTTATAAAAGGTGCGTGATGGCAATGGATCTTCATTCGATTACTAGTCCATCTTTCTTAAAAGAGCTGAATACTAAACAGCTTGAAGTATTAAGTGAAGATATAAGACGGTTTCTAATAGAAAATTTATCAAAAACAGGCGGGCATATTGGTCCGAATCTTGGTGTAGTGGAACTGACGGTTGCGCTGCATAAAGTATTCGACAGTCCGGCAGACAAGTTTATCTGGGACGTAGGACATCAATCTTACGTACATAAAATCCTGACAGGAAGAGCCAGCCAATTTGACACTTTGCGTCAATTTAAAGGCCTCTGCGGATTTCCGAAACGCAATGAAAGCGATCACGACGTCTGGGAAACAGGCCATAGCTCGACATCATTGTCGGCAGCGATGGGAATGGCTGCTGCCCGCGACATAAAAAAAGACAGCAACCACGTAATTCCGATTATCGGCGACGGAGCGTTGACAGGCGGAATGGCTTTTGAAGCGTTAAATCACATTGGCCATGCGCAAACGGATATGGTTGTCATTCTCAACGACAATGAAATGTCTATTGCTCCAAACGTCGGCGCCATGCACAGCATGCTTGGACGGATGCGGACAGCTGGAAAATACAACAAAGTAAAAGATGATCTGGAATATTTATTGAAAAAAGTTCCAGCAGTCGGCGGCAAACTTGCCTCGACGGCTGAGCGGGTAAAAGATTCCTTGAAATATCTAGTGGTTTCAGGGATGTTCTTCGAAGAAATGGGCTTTACCTATTTGGGGCCGATAGACGGCCATGACTTGGAAGAGCTGGAAGAAAATCTTCGCTATGCCAAGAAAACAAAAGGACCCGTTTTGCTGCATGTCGTTACGAAAAAAGGCAAAGGATTCTTGCCGGCAGAACAGGATATCATTGGAACATGGCACGGCACTGGCCCGTATAAGATGGAAACTGGCGATTTGGTCAAGTCTTCTTCTAAAGCGCCTTCATGGAGCGGTTTGGTAGCTGAAACTGTCCGCAAACTGGCTCGCACGGACGAACGGATTGTAGCGATTACGCCGGCAATGCCGGTCGGATCGAAACTAGAAGGATTTGCTTCTGAATTCCCGGACCGCATGTTCGATGTTGGGATTGCCGAACAGCATGCCACTACGATGGCTGCCGGACTGGCAACGCAAGACATGAAACCATTTCTTGCGATTTATTCCACATTCCTGCAACGCGCGTATGATCAGGTCGTTCACGATATTTGCCGCCAGAATTTAAATGTCTTTATCGGAATCGACCGTTCGGGATTGGTTGGAGCAGATGGAGAAACTCACCAAGGCGTATTTGATATCGCGTTCCTGCGCCATTTGCCGAATATGGTCATCATGATGCCAAAAGACGAAAACGAGGGCCAGCATATGGTCAAAACGGCTATCGATTACAACGGCGGCCCAATTGCTTTGCGTTATCCAAGAGGCAACGGCCTTGGCGTGCCAATGGACGAAGAGCTTCACGCATTGCCAATCGGTTCATGGGAAGTACTGCAAAAAGGAACTGATGCAGTCATTCTGACATTTGGTACGACCATTCCGATGGCAATGCACGCGGCCGAGCAATTGCTTGAACAAGGCATTTCGGCAGAGGTGGTCAATGCCCGTTTCATCAAGCCGATGGATCAGGCGATGCTGCACAGCATTTTTGAACGCAAAATCCCGGTGGTAACAATCGAAGAAGCTGTACTTCAAGGCGGATTCGGCAGTGGCGTCCTGGAATTTGCTCAGGAAAATAATTATCGCGAGTCCGCGATTGACCGTTTGGGAATTCCGGACCAATTTATCGAACATGGCGACGTTTCTGATCTGATGGATGAAATTCATTTGAACAGCGACGAAGTTGTCCGGGTCGTTAAAAAGTGGACGAAAGCCCAAAAGCAGGCAGGTTCGACCATTCTATGAACAAACCCAAAAAAGAACGTGTAGATGTCCTGTTGGTTGAACGGGGCATCTGCGAAACGCGTGAAAAAGCAAAACGGGCAATTATGGCAGGGATCATCTATTCGGGTTCCGAGCGCATGAACAAGCCCGGCGAGAAAATTATGGAAGACGCCCCTCTTCAGATGAAAGGCAATGACTTGAAATATGTCAGCCGTGGCGGCCTGAAACTTGAAAAAGCCCTTCAGGAATTCGACCTTTCGGTGGAAGGCAAACTGATGCTGGACATCGGCTCATCGACCGGGGGCTTTACGGACTGCGCACTTCAAAATGGCGCGAAGCATTGCTATGCACTGGATGTCGGCTATAACCAATTGGCTTGGAAAATTCGCCAGGATGAACGGGTGACGGTTATGGAACGTGTGAACTTCCGCCATTCCAAACCTGAAGACTTTGGTCAAGGGCTTCCTGAGTTCGCAACAATCGATGTTTCGTTTATTTCTTTGCGGATCATTTTTCCGGTCTTAAAACAGGTGCTCGTTCCAGGCGGTGATGTTATCGCGCTGGTCAAACCACAGTTTGAAGCCGGACGGGAAAACGTCGGGAAAAAAGGCATTATCCGTGATCCGAAAATCCATCGCGACGTGCTGCAAAAAGTGGGCAAGTTTGCAGTGGAATCTGGATTTCATGTAAAGAATATGTCGTTTTCACCGATTACCGGTGGGGAAGGCAATATTGAGTTCCTTTTTCATCTTCAGTCTGCAGCCGAAGACAGTGAAATAGCTGATATCTCTGTTGCGTCGATCAACGAAACAGTAGAGTCTGCACACAAATCTTTGTAAAACACATTCCAAAAGGGATGTGTTTTCTTTTAGCTCCTTAATTCTGCTGACGCCCGCACAATCGATCTCTAACGCTTTTCTTGTTTTATGTATGAAATAACAGTAGGATATTAAGTATATGGAATAAATATTCACTCAAGGGGGAACATCATGAACAAGGGACAGCGCCACATTAAAATTCGCGACCTCATTTCCAACCGGGAAATCGAAACCCAGGACGAACTCGTAGACTTGCTGAAGTCAGCCGGATACGAAGTGACACAAGCCACCGTATCGCGTGATATAAAGGAATTGCATTTGGTGAAAGTGCCACTTCAGGATGGACGCTATAAATACAGCCTGCCTGCGGATCAGCGCTTTAACCCAATGCAGAAACTGCACCGGGCATTGACAGATGCTTTTGTCAGCATCGACGGTGCCAGCCATTTTCTCGTTATGAAAACATTGCCAGGCAATGCCCATGCGATCGGATCGTTAATTGACCATTTGGATTGGGAAGAAATTCTTGGAACCATTTGCGGAGACGATACGTGCTTGATTATTTGCAGAGACACCGAACATCGTGAAATTCTAAAACAGCGTTTAATTGAAATGCTTTAAGAAGAGGTGAACGGACATGCTTCGGGAATTAGACATACGCAATTTTGCTATTATTGATGCATTAACTGTCAGTTTTTCTGAAGGACTGACTGTCTTGACGGGGGAAACCGGTGCCGGGAAGTCCATTATTATTGATGCAGTGCATCTTTTGGCCGGTGGACGGGGAAGCCAGGAGTTTATTCGGCATGGCGCTAAAAAAGCGGAAATCGAAGGGTTGTTTTCGTTGGAAGACGGAAAGCATCCGGTGTTCCGGAGATTGGAAGAATTCGGCATCACATGGAGTGATGGCGATATTTTGCTGCGCCGTGAGTTAAATGATAAAGGGAAAAATGTTTGCCGCATCAATGGTAAATTGGTAACTATTTCCATACTTCGCGAAGTTGGCGCTGCGCTGATCGATATTCACGGCCAGCATGAGACGCAGGAATTGATGGATGAAAAACAGCATCTCCACTTGCTCGACCAATTTGCAGGGAAAAGCCTGGCAAAGTCAAAAGAAAGCTACAGCCATACATTTGATAAATACACAAAGTTAAAACGCGAGTTTTCTTCCTATACAGAAAACGAGCAGCAAATTGCGCAACGCATTGATTTATTGACTTTCCAGCTTCAGGAAATCGAATCAGCGGAATTGGTTCTTGGCGAAGAAGAAGAACTGGTATCAGAACGGAAAAAACTGCAAAATTTCAACAAGATCTACGAGTCCATTTCTGCAGCCCATGAAGCCATTCAAGGCGAAAGCAAAGGATTGGACTGGATCGGCTCGGCCATGTCTGAACTTGAACATGCTGCAGCCGTAGATGAAGCCTTCACTGGATCTTCAGAAACCCTTTCAAGTGCTTTTTACTTGATTCAAGATACAGGAACTGAAATCAAGCGGATTTTGGATGATATGGAATTTGATCCTGCCCGCTTAAATGACATCGAGCAGCGCTTGGCTGTTATTCAATCTTTAAAAAGAAAATATGGTGCTTCCGTTGAAGACATTTTGCTGTATCATGAGAAGCAGACAGATGAATTGGATAAATTGGTTAACCGTGATCAACGCTATCAGCTGGATCAGGAAAAGTTAAAGGAATTAACCGAAGATTTGCGTGTTGAAGCAGAAGAACTGACAATTCTCCGCCGGAAAGCCGCGAAAAGCCTGGGCAAGGCCATCATGGAGCAGTTAAAGGAATTACATATGGCAAAAGCATCGTTTGAAGTGAATTTTTCTGTATTGCCAAATGGCCGTTTTGACCGTAATGGCCATGATGCGATTTCCTTCTATATTTCGACAAATCTTGGTGAACCATTAAAACCTCTAACAAAAGTGGCATCAGGCGGGGAGTTGTCCCGAATGATGCTGGCGTTGAAAACCATATTTTCCAAGCACCAAGGCATTACTTCCATTATTTTCGATGAAGTGGATACTGGCGTCAGTGGACGAGTGGCACAGGCAATTGCAGAAAAGATAGCGGCCATCTCGGTCCATTCCCAAGTGCTGTGCATCTCGCATCTGCCACAAGTTGCGGCAATGGCCGATCAGCATTTATTCATTGAAAAGAAAGTTGACAAGCAGCGGACAACCACTGCCGTCACCGAACTGGATGGACGTGAACGAACAGAAGAAATGAGCCGAATGCTGTCAGGCGCCGAGATCACGGATCTGACACTGCAGCATGCGGAAGAACTGCTGTCGCTCGCAGCGGACCGGAAACTACTGATGAAATAAGCTGTAGGGCAATCTAGGAAAAGTCGATCCTTTTGCCCGCATCGGTAGCTACCTGAGTCAGTCACCAAGGAGAGAGTCGAATGGACAAAATAAAAATCGCAATTGCAGATGATAATCGCGAATTGGTCGGACTGATGCAAGATTATTTAAATGCACAGCCCAATATGGAAGTGGTGGATGTTGCTTACAATGGCAAAACCTGCATCGAGATGCTGAACAGTATGCCCGTCGATATTTTATTGCTGGACATCATCATGCCTTATTTGGATGGGATTGCAGTGCTTGACGCCATCAAAGAAAATGGTGATTTGCAGAAGATTGATGTCATTATGCTTTCTGCATTCGGCCAGGAATCGATTATGAGCCAGGCCGCCGAATACGGTGCCTCTTATTTCATCATGAAACCTTTTGAAGCTGACCGTTTAGCTGTGCAGATCAATCATATTATGAACAGCCGGACCAGCATGTCGGGGCAGCCCAACAAGCTGACGACAGAAGACCGGATCACCAATATGGTCAAAGATATTGGAATACCGCCGCATTTAAAAGGCTATAATTATTTAAAGGAAGCGGTCTTGCTGGTACTGGAACAACCCGATATCCTGAATAAAGTCACCAAAGTGCTGTATCCCGGCATTGCTGCCAAGTTTGATACCACTTCTACCCGGGTCGAAAGATCAATCAGGCATGCAATCGAACAAGTGTGGAATCGCCATGAAACCGTTGATCATATCTCCAAAATTTTCGGCTACAGTGCAGCACATCTTGAGTCAAAACCGACCAATTCTGAGTTTATTGCAATGGTCGCAGATAGCCTGCGGCTGGAAATGCGCAATAATAACGACTAATCAAATTTGCAAAACTTTCTGATCGCTGCAAAAGCGACGGAAAGTTTTTTTTTGCATACACAAAAATGCTGAGTTGGAAAAGCGTTGTGTTCCAAGCTGTTTGACAGAATACCGCTAATCGAGTCTGCCGAACGTCTGATTTTTTTGATTTTGGAGAGCAGGATTATGGTTTAAGAGTGGCGAAATAAAGGAAAAGGTAAAGACGCCGTTTTTTCTGATGAGAACAAAACATCTTTACTGATGCAAAAACGGTAAATTCAGCAGAGTGAAAAGAGGCGAGCGCAATTGCAATTGATCAGGCAAATTGATGATTATTTTTTAGGGAATGGCGAAGGAACTGTCGTCGACCGGCTGTATTTTTACGGTGTCTATTGCGTCACCATTCTGATTGCGTTGTTTACTATGCTGTCTTTGTAGCGAAACTAAAAGTTTATCCATAGATGGTTGCAGCCGATGAGCGGATCGTTCATTGGTTTTTTTATTTGGCAAAAACAGTGTTCAAAAATAAATCCTGGGTAACTGGAACCCTATGTTTTCTCCAGAGTAATTTTTGCGAATTATACCCACTTGGTTCCAGGCAGAGATAATTTTATTGTATCCAGCTATAAATGTAGTTTTTTACATAAGTAAATATGAAAAAGTTCAAAAACTGCAGCAAGGAAAACTGTATGAACGGCATCACTTTTACTTGAGGACTCGAAATGTTAGAATGATAGTACAAATTATGAATCCAGACGGCAAGCACAGCAGTGGTAATTCCTGCGATATTTGTCTGGCATATTTCAGAAATGGAAGAGGATGATTTTATTGTCTGAAGTCAAAGTGTATGCACACCGAGGCGCTTCAGGATATGCATTGGAAAATACATGGAACGCATTTATTAAGGCATGTGAGTTTGGAGTCGGCATCGAGCTTGACGTACAAATTACGAATGATGGAGTTGTAGTGGTTTATCACGATGACAACCTGCGGCGCCTGACTGGTGTTAATGCAGGCATCGAGACGCTGGCATACGAAGAAATAAAGGAATTGCGCATAGGCAGGAAGTGGATGCGCAACTTTGAGCACCACCAAATGCCATTGGCCTATGAAGTTTTCCAATGGGCAAAAAAGAAGAAGATCCCTTTAAATGTTGAATTAAAAGAATCGTTTGCGAAAAATTCCAAAGGACCGCAGATTCTTGCAGCCATGCTAGAGGGGATGGAAGATATCCACTTGTCTTCATTCAACTCTAAGCTCTTGCATGATATGAAAAAACTGATGCCTTCGATGGAAATGGCTTGGATCATTAAAAAGAATGAACAGTTGTCGCGAATTAATGAAATGGACTGGGTCGACAGCATCCATCTCCACAAACGGCTTCTTGCCAAACTGTTCTGGAAAGATATTTTAGAATTGGACAAGAAAGTCCGGCTATATGGAATCCTCGGTTCGGAATCACTCATAGATCAACTCGGTCCCCAGACAGTTGGAATCATCACCAACTATCCGGATCGCGTCAAAAGAAAAATTGCGTCTACCCCAATTGGGTAGACGCAATTTTTTATTTCTGGAACCTTTTCGAAACATTTCCCTTTTTGCGGTCCCGGTTCAACAGGAATCCTGCAAAAAATCCAATTCCGAGCACAACAAAAATGGTGCCGAGTGTAAATTGGAGCCAAAGAGCCGGATAAGGTTCAAGCAATTTATTGAACAAGGTATCGCGCATCAGTTTGATGCCATACGCCGCCATGATCCCAGGAATCAGTAAGATGATAAATGCCACTAGACGACCCATAATTCCACATCCTTCATCGTCTATTGTTTCGAATTCCATTAAAGTTGTCAAGAAAACCTTTCTGATGTACGCTTAAACTATTGTTGCAATTATTTGCAAAACTTCATGCGAAAGGTTGAATCAATTTGCAAAACGTTTTGATTATAGGAGGCGGGGAAGGAGGTTCTGCAATTTTAAACCTCTTTTTGGAATCTGATTATTTGCATGTATCCGGTGTGGTTGACTTAAATCCCGAAGCAGGAGCCGTTATGGCTGCAAAGTTACACGGCATACCGGTTGCAGAGGATTACCGGGAGTTCAGCAACAAGGATATTGATATCGTCTTTAATGTGACGGGCAGCGATCAGCTGCTTGAAAAACTGCGGGAGCATTTTCTGAAAAAAACCGTCATTATACCAGGGACCCTTGCCAACGTTTTGGTCCGGCTGTTAGAAGAGAAAGAGCATTTTACCAATCGCCTCAGCAAAGAAAGCCACCGGGAAAAAATCATTTTCAATTCAATAGAAGAAGGTATGATCGGCATTGACAACACCAGCCACATTACCTTTATGAATAAAAGTGCAGCAAGGATGCTGGAGGTGACTGTAGATGAAACCATTGGCAGGCACATCCACGAGTTTATCTCGCTGAGCGAGCTGCCGCGAATTTACGAAACCGGCCGCATTGAGTTGAATAGGGAATTGGAGCTGAAAAACGGCTCGACCATTGTCACTTCCCGTTTTCCAATGATTGATGATAATGGCGAAACAATCGGTGCATTTGCTGTATTTAAAGATATCACCGAGGTGGTGTCTTTAGCTGAAGAAATTACCGACCTGAAGGAAATTCAGACCATGCTGGAAGCCATCATCCAATCGAGTGACGATGCAATTTCTGTTGTAGATGAAAGGGGCAATGGCCTGCTTGTCAATCCGGCGTATACGCGCATTACGGGCTTGCAGATGGAAGATGTTATCGGCCAGCCCGCATCAGCGGACATATCGGAAGGGGAAAGTATGCACTTAAAGGCACTGAGGACACGCAAGCCCGTGCGTGGGGTCAATTTGAAAGTTGGACCAGCAAACCGGGAAGTCATCGTAAATGTTGCGCCGATCATCGTCGACAATAAGTTAAAAGGCAGCGTCGGAGTCATCCACGATACGACTGAAATCCGTTCTTTGATGAAAGAACTCGACCGTGCACGCAGCATCATCCGAACTTTAGAATCTAAATATACTTTTGATGACATTATCGGCTTGTCATCCGAAATGCAATTGTCCCTCCAGCAGGCGAAACTGGCGGCCCAAACTTTGGTTACCGTCTTGCTGCGCGGTGAATCGGGAACCGGCAAAGAACTTTTTGCACATGCCATCCATAGTGCCAGCGAGCGGAAATACAATAAATTCGTGCGTGTCAGCTGTGCTGCTCTTTCTGAAGAACTGTTGGAAAGCGAACTTTTTGGTTATGAAGAAGGGGCGATTCCCGGCATTAAAACTGGAGAAAAACGCGGACTGTTTGAGGAAGCTAACAACGGCAGTATTTTTCTGGACGAAATCGGTGAACTGTCTTCTTCGCTGCAAAGCAAATTGCTGCGCGTGCTGCAAGAACATGAAACGCTGCGGATTGGCGGCAGCAAACCAATTCCTGTCAACGTTCGTGTGATCGCATCAACTAATGCCAATATGGAAAAAGCTTTGCTGGACGGCAAATTCCGGGAAGATTTGTATTACCGGCTGAACCGGATGCCGATCCTCATTCCGCCTTTGCGCAATCGGAAACAGGATATTCCCCGAATTGCCGAGCGGCTGCTGCTGAAACTTAACCAGGAATACGGCCGGAGTGTCGAGTCCTTCTCCGACAAAGCGCAGCAATATTTGCGCGTATACGATTGGCCGGGCAATGTCCGGGAGCTTGAGAACGTTTTGAGCCGTTCTATGATCTTCATGCAAATGAACGACAGAATTTTGACAGAAGAGCATATCCCACTTAATATGCTGCGCGTCGATGATACCAAAAATGAAGTGGTGATTCCGTCTTCCGTTTCACTGCAGGAGCAGTTGGACACAGTCGAGCGCGGAATTCTTCACCATGCTTTAAAGCAATCGAATGGCAATAAATCAAAGACGGCAAAGCAACTGGAAATCTCCTTGCGCACCCTCTACTATAAATTAGAAAAATACGGGTTGATGTAATCGGTTTTGCAAATTGTTGCAGGGTTTTGCAAGTATTTGCAAAGATTTGTGGATAAAATTGCAAATAAAACGCTTTCATCTCTTATATATAGCCATCTGTTCTGTTTTAATTAAGAAGAATGAGGTGAGCAGTTATGGCCACATTAAACCATTTAATCGAAAATGCCCCGAACGGTTCTGACCACACAGTGGCAGTTGCCGCTGCTGCTGATTTAGCAGTTTTGGAAGCCATCAGTATGGCTGTCAGCCGGAAAATGGCACGTTTTCACCTGTACGATGATGAAGCGGCAATGACAGCAATGATCCGGGAATATTTTCCGCAGCTGCTCGGTCATCCTGATGTGCAGCTCTATCATGTCAGCAGCGTTGAGAAAGCTGCTGAACAAGCGGTAAAGTCTGTGTTCATGAACGAATCCGATATTTTGATGAAAGGCCAGATTGCGACGGCAGTGCTGCTCAAAGCAGTATTGAATCCGGAGTATGGCCTCAGAACCGGATCCGTCATGTCACATATTGCCGCTTTTGAAGTCCCTGGCTTCGACAGGCTGATCTTTGTAACGGATGCGGGCATGAACATCAGCCCGGATTTGCCTCAAAAAGTACAAATTATCCAAAATGCTGTTCAGATTGCACGTTCAGTCGGTGTTGAACTGCCGATTGTCGCGCCTCTGGCAGGAGTGGAAGTCATCAATCCGAACATGCAGGCCACTCTTGACGCTGCGGCATTGACCGCGATGAACCGGCGTGGCCAAATCAAAGATTGCATCGTGGACGGGCCCTATGCTCTCGACAATGCCATATCTGTCGATGCGGCCAAGCATAAACGGATTGCGGGGGACAATGCCGGCAAAGCCGATATCCTGCTCGTTCCAACTATTGAATCCGGCAATATCCTGTATAAATCACTGGTCTTTTTTTCAAATGCAAAAGTCGGCAGCATCATCGCCGGTGCGAAAGCGCCGATAGTTTTGTCATCACGAGCCGACAGCGCCGAAAGCAAATTGTATTCATTGGCTTTGGCGATTTGCTCATCGTTAACTTTAGGAACATATATTAGGAGGAATTGACAATGGAAATTTTCAAGAGAATGGAACAATACGATTACGAACAACTAATTTTTTGCCAGGATAAAAACTCAGGCCTGAAAGCCATTATTTGCATCCACGATACTACGCTTGGACCGGCACTTGGCGGCACGCGCATGTGGAATTACGCAACAGAAGAAGAAGCAATTGAAGATGCTATCCGCCTTGGACGCGGAATGACATATAAAAACGCGGCAGCCGGATTGAACCTTGGCGGCGGTAAAACCGTTATTATCGGAGACCCATTGAAAGACAAGAACGAAGAAATGTTCCGCGCTTTCGGACGCTTTATCCAAGGCTTGAACGGACGCTACATAACTGCTGAAGATGTTGGGACAACTGTGGCGGATATGGACATGATCCACGAAGAAACGGATTTTGTCACCGGCATTTCCCCAGCTTTCGGTTCTTCAGGCAATCCGTCGCCAGTCACAGCTTACGGTGCATACATCGGCATGAAAGCTGCTGCTCTGGAAGCATTCGGCGACGACTCTTTAGAAGGCAAGACCGTAGCAGTACAGGGTGTCGGCAACGTAGCTTACCCGCTTTGCGAATACCTTCATAAAGAAGGCGCGAAATTAATCGTGACTGATATTAACCAGCAAGCCGTACAGCGCGCTGTAGATGCATTTGGCGCAACCGCGGTTGCACCGAATGACATCTATTCACAAGAAGCAGATATCTTTGCTCCATGTGCAATGGGCGCGATCATCAACGATGACACAATTCCACAATTAAAAGTAAAAGTGGTTGCGGGTTCTGCCAACAACCAGTTGAAAGAAGAACGCCACGGAGACGAGCTTGAAGCGCGCGGCATCGTTTATGCACCAGACTTCGTTATCAATTCAGGCGGCGTTATCAATGTTGCTGATGAACTTTACGGCTACAACAATGAACGTGCGATGAAGCGCGTTGAAACGATCTACGACAGCATCACAAAAATCTTTGAAATTTCGAAACGCGATAATGTGCCAAGCTATATTGCAGCAGACCGCATGGCTGAAGAACGCATTGAACGCGTCCGCAAATCAAGATCTCAATTCTTGCGGAACGAACACAATATTTTAAGCAGAAGATAATAATATTCAGCAGGTGAGTCCTTCCTTTTCACCTGCTGTTTTTATCTGAAATAATATCGCTATGTTGTTTTTTTCAACAAGCAAAATTAATGCTTTTCACAATCAAATTAAGAAACGGGGGATCGATGTGCAAAAACAGCCCAATCGCATTCTAGTCATCAACCCTGCTTCCACCTCGACTAAAATCGGCGTTTTTGACAACGATATCCTGATCATGGAAAAGACCATACACCATTCTATAGAAGATTTGGGTGAATATACGAGCATTGCCGGTCAACATATTTTCAGAAGGAACAGCATTCTGGAAGCTTTGGACGAAGAAGGCATGAATGTTTCCAAACTAGCAGCAGTGTGTGGAAGAGGCGGACTGCTTCGGCCTATTGAAGGCGGAACTTATGCAGTCAATGACGAAATGATGAAAGATCTGCGAAAAGGATATTCAGGGCAGCACGCATCCAACTTAGGCGGCATCATCGCATTTGAAATTGCGGACGGCTTGAATATTCCTTCGTTTATCGTCGATCCGGTAGTCGTCGATGAAATGGCGCCGATTGCTCGGATATCCGGGTTTTCTTTGATCGAACGAAAGTCCATTTTCCATGCCCTCAATCAAAAGGCAGTCGCCAGGCGCTACGCCAAAAAAATAGGGCGTGCCTATGAGGATGTTAGTTTGATTGTTGCTCATATGGGCAGCGGCATCACAATTGGAGTCCATCAAGCGGGCCGGGTCATCGATGTCAATAACGGTTTGCACGGCGATGGGCCGTTCAGTCCCGAACGAGCCGGAACCGTACCGGCAGGGGATTTGGTGGAATTATGCTTTTCCGGCCAATACAGCCGGCATGACATCATGAAAAAATTGGTCAGGCAGGGCGGATTGTTTGCTTACTTGGAAACGAATGATGTGGTGAAAGTGGAGCGGCGCATTTCAAAAGGCGATAAACGGGCAGAATTGATTTATCAGGCTATGGCTTACCAAGTTGCCCGCGAAATCGGTGCTGCAAGCGCTGTATTAAAAGGAAGAGTAGATGCCATCATCCTGACCGGTGGGCTTGCCCATGGCAAAGGATTTGTGGAAGCGATTACCGAACGCGTCAGCTGGATTGCCGATGTGGAGATCCAGCCGGGTGAAAACGAACTTCAGGCATTGGCTGAAGGTGCTGCACGGATATTGAACGGGGAAGAACAAGCAAAAACCTATACATTTAGTTTGTAAGAAAAACTTCAATTGGCAGGGGGGAAATCCCCCGATTTGTTGAAGCAGAAAAAGGAGGACAAATCCATGGCTCAAAATTATGATGTCGTCATTTTAGGCGGCGGAACAGGCGGTTATGTAGCGGCAATCCGCTCTGCACAACTTGGCTTGAAAACGGCAATCGTCGAAAAAGGCGAATTGGGCGGTACTTGCTTGCATAGAGGCTGCATTCCAAGCAAAGCATTGCTCCGCAGTGCAGAAGTTTATTCAACCACGAAAAATCACGCGGCAGACTTTGGTGTTCAAACTGGTGAAGTTTCCTTGGATTTTGCGCGTGTCCAACAGCGCAAACAAGGAATCGTCGATCAATTGCACGCTGGTGTTCAAGGACTGATGAAAAAAGGCAAAATTGATGTTTATGAAGGCATCGGCCGGATTCTTGGCCCATCAATTTTCTCTCCAAACGCCGGGACCATTTCGGTCGAAATGAAAAATGGTGAAGAAAACGAAATGCTGATCCCAAACAATGTCATTATCGCTACCGGGTCACGCCCACGCACTTTGCCTGGTCTGACTATTGATGGAGAATTTGTCATGACTTCAGATGAGGCATTGAAAATGGAAAGCCTGCCCCAATCGATCCTGATTGTCGGCGGCGGCGTCATCGGAATCGAATGGGCATCCATGCTCAATGATTTTGGTGTTGATGTGACAGTCATCGAATATGCAGACCGCATCATTCCGACAGAAGACAAAGACATCTCGAAAGAAATGCTGAAGCTGCTGAAGAAAAAAGGCATTACTTTTGCCACTGGCGCGAAAGTAATGGCAGATACGTTGGAAACAGGCGAGAATGGTGTCACGATCCAAGCGGAAATCAATGGCAAAAACGAAAGTTTTTCTGCAGAGAAAATGCTGGTTTCTGTCGGACGCCAAGCGAATGTTGAAAACATCGGCATCGAAAACACGGATATCATAGTGGAAAAAGGCTTTGTGCAAGTGAAAAAATCCTTCCAGACAAAAGAGTCCCATATTTATGCCATCGGAGATGTAATTGGCGGCCTGCAGTTGGCGCATGTTGCTTCACACGAAGGCATCACGGCTATCGAACACATTAAAGGCAATAATCCGCATGCCATCAACTATGATTTGGTATCGCGCTGCATTTATTCCAATCCGGAAGCGGCAAGCGTTGGCATCACAGAAGATCAGGCAAAAGAAAAAGGGCACGACGTCAAAGTCGGCAAGTTCTCTTTTAAAGCCATCGGCAAAGCGCTGGTATACGGTGAATCTGATGGGTTTGTCAAAATTATCGCAGACAAAAAAACAAACGATATTCTCGGCGTCCATATGATCGGTCCGCATGTGACGGATATGATTTCCGAAGCTGGCCTGGCAATGGTATTGGACGCAACGCCTTGGGAAATTGCCGAAACGATCCATCCGCACCCGACACTTTCAGAAGTTATGGGCGAAGCGGCTTTAGCAGTTGATGGCAAAGCAATTCATAGTTAAGGGAGGAAACAATTAATGGCTTCTAAACATGAAGAAATTGGATTGACTAATGATGACTTACTGAAAATGTACGAAACAATGTTAATGGCCCGCCGTGTCGATGAACGCATGTGGCTGTTAAACCGCGCAGGGAAAATTCCTTTCGTGATTTCATGCCAAGGGCAAGAAGCGGCACAAGTTGGCGCTGCGTTTGCTCTTGATAACACGCAGGATTATATCGCACCTTACTACCGTGATATCGGAGTCGTGCTTCACTTTGGCATGACGCCAAAAGACTTGATGTTGTCGGCTTTTGCCAAAGCGGAAGACCCGAACTCGGGCGGCCGCCAGATGCCAGGGCATTTTGGGCAAAAAAGCAACCGCATCTTGACTGGATCTTCGCCCGTTACGACACAGTTGCCTCATGCTGTGGGCGTCGCGCTGGCAGGGAAAATGAAGAAAAAAGATTTTATTACGTTTACGACTCTTGGTGAAGGTTCTTCCAACCAAGGCGATTTCCACGAAGGCATGAACTTTGCCGGCGTCCATAAATTGCCGGTCGTCATCATGGTTGAAAATAATAAGTATGCAATCTCAGTGCCAGTTGAACGCCAATTGGCCAGTAAAAACGTATCAGACCGTGCAATCGGATACGGTATGCCGGGTGTGACAATTGATGGCAACGATCCGATTGAAGTCTACAAGCATGTCAAACAAGCAGCTGACCGTGCACGCCGCGGTGAAGGGCCGAGTTTGGTTGAAACCGTTTCTGAACGAATGACCGCCCACTCTTCAGATGATGACCATCGCCAATACCGCTCAGCGGACGAACTGGCTGCGCAAAAATCGACGGATCCGATTCTGACTTTCGGTGCTTACTTGAAAGAAAATGGCATCTTGAACGATGAACTGGAAAAAGATATTAATGACCGCATCATGGTCATCGTCAACGAAGCGACCGATTATGCAGAAAATGCACCATATGCAGAACCTGAACATGCAATGAAATATGTCTATGCCGAAGAAGGAGGAGACGAATAATGGCCATTATGTCTTATATTGATGCCATCACGCTTGCCATGAAGGAAGAAATGGAACGTGACGAAAACGTCTTTGTTCTCGGAGAAGATGTCGGCAAAAAAGGCGGCGTTTTTAAAGCGACACAAGGTCTTTACGATCAATTTGGTGAAGATCGCGTCCTGGACACGCCTCTTGCAGAATCGGCAATTGCCGGAGTCGGGATTGGTGCAGCGATGTACGGGTTGCGCCCAATTGCAGAAATGCAGTTTGCGGATTTCATTATGCCAGCCGTCAACCAAATCATTTCAGAAGCATCCCGTATCCGATACCGTTCAAATAACGATTGGTCATGTCCGATCGTATTTCGCGCACCTTTTGGCGGCGGCGTCCACGGCGCTCTTTATCACTCGCAGTCTGTGGAAGCGATTTTCGCAAACCAGCCTGGCTTGAAAATTGTCATCCCGTCAACGCCATATGATGCAAAAGGCCTCTTGAAGGCTGCAATCCGCGATGAAGATCCGGTAATGTTCTTTGAACACAAACGCGCTTACCGCTTGATTAAAGGCGAAGTGCCAGAAGAAGATTACACAATCGAAATCGGCAAAGCGGACGTTAAACGAGAAGGCGAAGACATCACTGTCATCACCTATGGTTTAGCGGTCCACTTTGCATTGCAGGCTGCAGAACGCCTGGCGGAAGATGGAATCTCTGCGCACATCCTTGATTTGCGTACAATTTATCCATTGGACAAAGAAGGCATCATTGAAGCAGCCAAGAAAACCGGCAAAGTGCTGCTGGTCACTGAAGACAATAAAGAAGGAAGCATCATCGGAGAAGTGGCAGCAATCATCGCTGAAAACTGCCTGTTCGACTTGGATGCCCCGATCAAACGTCTCGCTGGACCCGATATCCCGGCAATGGCCTACGCACCGACCATGGAGAAATTCTTCATGATCAACCCGGACAAAGTAGAAAAAGCAATGAGAGAGTTAGCAGAGTTTTAAAAAGGAAAAGCGTAAGCGCCCATGTAGATTCGACGGGCATAAGACAGACCAGCAGTGTGGCGCACTTTGCCACACAGCTGGGTTGGCTTATGACCCTAGAATCTGGGCGCTGGAGCTAGACAATATAGAAAAGCGTAAGCAGCCGTTTAGCCCCGACAAGCGCTGGAGGTTTTGCCAGTAATGGCGTTCTTGAGCCATTACTGGCAAGACTGAAGCGACTCGAGGGGCTGGCTGCTGAAGCTGGACAGAAAAGGAAAGCGTAAGTGCCTGTTCAGCTCTGACAGGCATAAGGCAGACCGGCAGTGTGGCGTTCTTTGCCACACAATCGGGTTGACTTATGACCCGAAGAGCTAGGCACAGAAGTCTGGATAGTGAGAAAAGCGCAAGCGCCTGGTCAGCTCTGACAGGCATAGGAATCAATCAACGCGACACCATCAAGTAAAGGAGGAACTCCCTTGGCTATAGAAAACATTAAAATGCCTCAGCTGGGTGAAAGTGTTACCGAAGGAACCATTGAAAAATGGCTCGTCCAGCCCGGCGACCATGTAAATAAATACGATCCGCTTGCAGAAGTCAATACAGACAAAGTGACTGCGGAAGTCCCTTCATCGTTCACAGGAACAGTTAAAGAATTGATTGCTTCTGAAGGTGAAACTTTGGCGGTCGGAGAAGTTGTCTGCACGATCGAAACAGAAGGCGGCGACGCTGCACCGGTAGAAGAAGCAAAACCTGTTAGCGGAGACAAAGCAACAGAAATGCCGGCAGCAGGATCTAAGCCGACCAGCAAACTCGAAGGGACGGAAGGATCATCCCAGCCTGTTAAGCCGTCCGGATCGAAAGGGCGCTATTCGCCTGCGGTACTCCGCTTGGCTCAGGATAACGACATCGACCTGGCTCAAGTTGAAGGCTCAGGAAATGAAGGGCGCATCACCCGCAAAGATTTGATGAAGCTGATTGACAGCGGCAATATTCCGAAAGCAGGAGATGCCAAAACTGCTCCCGCTCCACAGCAGGAACAGCCGGCACCGCAAGCAGCACCTGCACAAGAAGCTCCGAAAGCTGCTGCAGCACCGATCCAAAGTGCACCTGGAGATATTGAAATTCCAATCACGGGTGTCCGCAAAGCGATTGCGGCGAATATGCTGAAGAGCAAACACGAAGCACCGCATGCATGGATGATGATCGAAGTGGACGTGACCAACCTTGTTCAATACCGTGATTCCATCAAAGGCGAATTCAAGAAAAAAGAAGGTTTCAATATTACGTATTTTGCTTTCTTCGTTAAAGCCGTTTCACAGGCTTTAAAAGAATTCCCGATGATGAACTCGATGTGGGCTGGAGACAAGATCATCCAGAAAAAAGATATCAACATTTCCATCGCCGTTGCTTCAGACAGCGCCTTGTTTGTACCGGTCATCAAAAATTCTGATGAAAAGTCGGTTAAAGGCATCGGTAAAGAAGTAAATGAACTGGCGCTTAAAGCCCGTTCAGGCAAATTGAAATCTGCAGATATGCAAGGCGGAACGTTTACGGTCAACAATACCGGATCGTTCGGATCTGTTCAGTCGATGGGCATCATCAACCATCCACAGGCAGCGATTATGCAAGTAGAGTCGATCGTCAAACGTCCAGTCATCATGGATAACGGGATGATTGCTGCACGTGACATGGTCAATCTTTGCCTATCGCTCGATCATCGTGTGCTTGATGGCCTTGTCTGCGGACAATTCCTGGCTCGCGTCAAAGAAATACTTGAAAACATGTCAAAAGAAAATACATCTGTTTATTAAGAAAAGCTGGAGTCTCAGGACTCCAAGCTTTTTTTTCTTTAATGTCAGCGTCCAGTCGGGTAAAATGAAGACAGATAGCCTTTGAGGAGGGAATAGTTTGACAATCGATTCGATGAAAAAAACAAAATTTCCAGCGCGTACATACAGTGAGTGGCAGCAGGCAGCCGAAAAAGCGATTAAAGGCAAGCCTTTCGAAGAAACTTTGAAAACGCCTACAATTGAAGATGTAAAACTTGAACCTTTATATACAAAAAATATGCTTGATCAATTGGAGAGCTATATTCCGGAGCAAGTAGCCGCGATTCAGCATGGCAAGCATCAGCCAAGCTGGCTTGTTTCGCAGGAAGTGATGGCGGATTCCGCCCAGGAATATTTAGCGTTGATGCAAGACGACCTTCTCCGGGGGAATGAAACCGTAGTCTATACGGGCTTCCGTAAATTTGAGTGGACAGACGAACAATTAACTGAACTGGCGGAACTGATTGTCAAATACCCGCTTTACTTTAAATTGGTTGGCGAAGACCGAGATATCCTGCGGGTATTTGATTTTGTAGCTACCGAAAAGCTCGACCACGTGCAGGGAGTCATTTTTTCGGAAGAAGGGATCCGCGCACCGAAACAGGTTCGTACCCAGCTGGTCGATACCATTCCTATTCACCACGCAGGCGGAACAGCCGTCCATGAATTGGGAGTCGCTCTCAGCATCCTGTCAGAACGGATGGGGAATGAAGACTTTTTGGAAACCGCTGATAACACTTGGATCCGCTTTGCGGTCGATACCCAGTTTTTCCAGGAAATCGCCAAGCTGCGTGCATTCCGCGTATTGTGGCACGCTTTCAGCTCTGCCTATGAAGAAGAAGCGCCAACGATTCCACTCTTTACAGAGACATCTGTCCGCTCCTATTCAAAGCTGGATCCATATGTAAACCTGCTGCGTGCAGGAAATTCCACATTTGCTGCAGTTCTCGGGGGCACTGATGCGCACACCGTTCACCCGCATGACTTTTTGACTGAACCAGACCTGTCGAGCCGGCGCATTGCCCGCAACGTTCAGCTGGTCATCAAGGAAGAGGCGCATGTGTCGCATGTGGTCGATCCTGCAGCAGGCTCCTATTTTATTGAAACTTTAACAAAAGAGTATGTAGATGCGGCATGGAGCTATTTCCTTGAGATCGAAGAAGCGGGAGGCTACTCCGAAGTCATCAAATCAGGATGGCTGACAGATGATATTCAGGCAAAATGGATCGAGCGCGAAAAAAATGTGGCGACGCGTAGACAATCGCTGATCGGGACCAACATTTATGCCAATCCGCAAGAGCCGGTCAAAGACGCGAAAATCGACGATGGCCACTTGGAATATATGACCGCAAAACGCTTGGCGACACCTTTTGAAAATCTTCGTGCGCAAAGCAGAGTGACGGGTTTGAAAACCGCCATCGTTTTAGTGGAACCGTTGAAGATCAGTAAAGCACAAGTAGATTTTGTTTCTGGGTTTTTGGCGGTTGGCGGAATTGAACCGCTGCTTAGTCCATATCTGGCAACAGCGGAAGAAATCAACCAATTCTTAGCAAGCGAAAGCATTGATTATGCGGTGCTTTGCGGTTCAAAAGATGCAGTTGCAGGCGTGGTTCAAGGATTGGATACGCAGGCAAGCATCGATCTTGCAGGCAAGTACCCGAAAGATCAACTGGCGGAATGGACCAATTACGGCATCAAGGACACCCTGTATTCCGGCAAGCATATCACTGCAAAGCTGGAGAAAATTCTCGCACTCGGAAAGGAGGCGCTATAAGATGGGCAAACCTGATTTTTCCAAAGTAAAGCTCGATCAATTGTCTGTTGGTTCCCATCAGGTTCAGCAGCAAAGCGCCTTTACCACAAATGAAGGCATCGATATCAAACCGGTCTATACACAGCAGGACATTGAATTTCTGGAAGAAAGCATGCCTGGATTTGCGCCAAATGTCCGCGGGCCCTATCCGACCATGTACGTTTCGCGTCCTTGGACCGTACGCCAGTATGCTGGATTCTCGACTGCGGAAGAAAGCAATGCCTTTTACCGGCGCAATTTGGCGATGGGGCAAAAAGGCTTGTCCGTCGCCTTTGACCTGGCGACACACCGCGGCTACGATTCGGATCACGAGCGTGTGGTCGGGGATGTAGGGAAAGCGGGCGTCGCCATTGACAGCGTGGAAGACATGAAGATCTTGTTTGACGGCATTCCGCTGGATCAAATGTCCGTATCGATGACCATGAACGGTGCGGTCGTACCAATTATGGCATTCTTTATAGTAGCGGCAGAAGAACAGGGTGTATCACCTGACCAACTGGCTGGAACGATTCAAAATGACATTTTAAAAGAATACATGGTCCGCAATACGTATATTTATCCACCTGCGATGTCCATGCAGATCATTGCGGATATCTTTAAATACACATCCCTTCATATGCCGAAGTTCAATTCGATTTCGATTTCGGGCTATCATATTCAGGAAGCTGGAGCTACGGCGGATCTTGAGTTGGCGTATACGCTGGCAGATGGACTGGAGTACGTTCGCACAGGACTCGCCGCGGGCATTGATATCGATCATTTTGCCCCTCGTCTGTCCTTTTTCTGGGGCATTGGCATGAACTACTTTATGGAAGTGGCAAAAATGCGTGCCGGACGAGAAATTTGGGCGAAAATGATGAAAAGTTTCGATCCGAAAAATGACAAAGCTCTGGCGCTGCGGACCCATTCCCAAACATCCGGCTGGAGTTTGACCGAACAGGATCCATTCAATAACGTCACCCGTACGTTGATTGAAGCGAATGCGGCAGCCATGGGGCATACCCAATCACTGCATACCAACGCACTCGACGAAGCGATTGCCCTGCCGACTGATTTTTCGGCAAGGATTGCACGCAATACGCAATTATTCCTGCAGGAAGAAACGATGATGACCAATGTGATCGATCCATGGGGCGGCTCGTATTATGTGGAATCACTGACCAAGGAATTGATGGAAAAAGCATGGGATTTGATTGAGGAAGTCGAAGAACTTGGAGGCATGGCAAAAGCCATTGAAACCGGCCTGCCAAAAATGCGCATCGAGGAAGCCGCAGCGAAAAAACAGGCTCAAATCGATTCCAATGAAGAAGTGATCATTGGGGTCAATCGCTACCGCCTTGATCAGGAAGATCCGATTGATATCTTGAATATAGATAATACGATGGTCCGAAAAACACAGATCGAACGGCTGGATCGCATGAAAGAAGAACGCGACAGCGAAAAAGTGGCGGCGGCCCTGGAGGCATTGGCAGAAGCGGCGAAAACTGGCGAAGCCAATATTTTGGCCTGTGCGATTGAAGCAGCACGGCACCGGGCATCGCTTGGTGAAATTTCTGACGCAATCGAACGGGTATCCGGAAGGCATAAGGCGGTGATTCGTTCAGTGAGTGGAGTGTATAGTTCAAACTTCTCAAACCAACAGGAAATGGAAATCGTTAAAGAGATGACGGAAGACTTTATTGAAAACGAAGGACGCCGTCCGCGTATTCTTATCGCAAAAATGGGACAGGATGGGCATGACCGTGGAGCGAAAGTGATTGCTACGGCATTTGCCGATTTGGGCTTTGATGTCGATATCGGTCCATTATTCCAAACACCGGCAGAAACAGCTCAGCAGGCAGCAGAAAATGATGTCCATGTAATCGGCGTCAGTTCCCTGGCAGCGGGTCATATGACATTGGTGCCAGACCTTAAGGCAGAACTTGCGAAAATCGGCCGTGAGGATATTCTTATCGTGGTCGGCGGCGTGATTCCGGCACAGGATTATGAATTCCTGCGCAACAATGGAGCCAGTGCGATTTTTGGTCCCGGTACTGTCATTCCGGTAGCGGCACAAAAAGTCATTGAAGAGATCTATGTGCGCCTCGGTTACGAGGAAGTGGCAGACTGATGAGCCGCGAAAAAAATTCCCGGCGCGTCATGGACGGTGTTCATGAAACCCATGATGGCATGAAGGCCTTGCCACGGAAAAAGTTCAAGAAACCGGAAGCTGAGACTTTGGATATCGAGACAATCGCAGAAGGTGTGCGGAGCGGATCACGCCTGTATTTGGGGAAAGCAATCACCTTGCTTGAAAGCTCAAATCCGGGTCATAAACAGAATGGCCAGCAATTGCTGAACCAATTGCTGCCTTTTACCGGCAACAGTATCCGAATCGGCATTACCGGTGTACCTGGTGCGGGCAAAAGCACCTTTATTGAAACCTTCGGCGAGATGTTGACGGGACTTGGGCACCGGGTGGCTGTTCTGGCAATCGATCCGAGTTCGTCGCTGACCGGCGGCAGCATTCTCGGCGACAAAACTCGCATGGAACAGCTGGCACGCAATCCGAGAGCTTTTATTCGACCTTCACCAACAGCCGGAACGCTCGGAGGTGTCCATAAAAAGACGCGCGAAACGATGCTGCTGTGTGAAGCGGCGGGATATGATGTAATCTTGGTGGAGACGGTCGGTGTTGGCCAAAGCGAGACGCTTGTGCGGGGCATGGTGGACATGTTCCTGCTGCTGGTTTTGACAGGTGCCGGAGATGAACTTCAAGGCATGAAAAAAGGAATATTGGAGCTGGCGGATGCCATCGTTGTCCACAAAGCCGATGGAGACAATGCACGGCTGGCGAAAAAGACGGTGGCGGAATACAAGCAGATGCTGCATTTTCTGCAGCCGGCATCTGAAGGCTGGACAACCCGGCCGCTTGCCGCTTCGTCCCTTGAAAATTCAGGGATTCCCGATGTCTGGGAAATGGTGCAGGAATTCGAAACAACGGTGAAAAGCAGCGGCTATTGGAAAAAACGCCGACAGAAACAGACTCAGGACTGGTTCCGTTCGATGATCACAGACGAGCTGCACAGCCGCTTTTTTGATGATCCCGAGCGCCGGCAATTGGTCAAGAGTCTAGAAAAACAGGTGCTGGATGATAGATTGACTGTGGCACAAGCAATCGCGCGCCTTTTTGAGTAAGCTTTTTTGCAAGTCGGTTGAACACCTGCTATGATTAGAGAAGCAATTATAAGGAGTGATATTTGATGAGCATGGATTTTAATTTCCTAATGAATGATATAACTACACAAGCCCGCCAGGAATTGATCGACGGTGGATATACACAGCTTGAAACAGCTGAAGCGGTAAATGAAGCATTTTCACAAAAAGGCACAAGCCTTGTCATGGTCAACTCTGTATGCGGATGCGCAGGCGGCATTGCACGTCCGGCAGCTTTGCATTCAATCCATTACGACAAACGCCCAGATAACTTGTTCACTGTTTTTGCTGGACAGGACAAGGAAGCGACTGCTCAAGCACGCGCAATTTTCGGTGATGACCACTTGCCGTCTTCTCCATCATTCGTCTTTTTAAAAGATGGGAAAATGGTTGACGAAATTGGCCGCCACGAAATCGAAGGCCACGATCCAATGTCTGTAATCACTCATATCCAAGCAATATTCGAACAGCATTGCGACGAAGTTTAAGAAGGAATGCCTCTTTTGGGGGCATTTTTTTCATGTCAAAATTTGGAGGGGACAATGAAGCTGAATCTAAAGCCTTTTTCCATTGGGTATCGAACGATGAAAACCGCATTGGGCGTGGCAATCGCGATTTATATTGCGCAGCTGCTGCAGCTCGACTACTATGTTTCTGCTGGTATTTTGACTATCCTCTGTATACAACCGACAAAGAAAAAATCAATTTGGGCAGCTTTTTCACGCTTTATCGCCAGTTTGATCGGGATCTTATACGCATTTATCTTTTTTGAAGGAATCGCTTATCACCCGATTATGATCGGTATCCTCATTGTCCTCTTTATTCCATTACTGGTGACGCTGCGGTTCCAGGACGGTTTTGTCTCAAGTTCCGTTATCCTTCTGCATTTATACGATGCCAAAAACTTGAATTTTGATTTGCTTGTCAATGAACTGATTTTGATGCTGGTAGGGTTTGGTACGGCATTGGCAGTCAATATGTACATGCCAAGCATCGAGAAGAAGCTGGCAAATTACCGCCATGAAATTGAAAATTTATATGCATCCATATTCCGCGAAATTGCCGTCTATTTGCGTGAAGGGGAATCAGCCTGGAGCGGCAAGGAACTGATGGAAGCCCGAAAACTGCTGGAGAGTGCCAAAGCTTTAGCTTACCAGGATGTTGAAAATCATATTACACGGCACGAAAATAAATATTATCATTATTTTGAAATGCGGGAACAGCAACTTGAGATCATCGAACGCATTTTGCCGAAGATTACAGCTCTGCCGGTAATCGTGGACCAAACGGATCTGGTAGCCGATTTCCTGGAAGATTTATCGGAACATGTTCACTCAGGCAATACCGCATACCGCTATATTTCAAAACTGGACAAAGTCAAAGAAAACTTTGCCGAATTGCCTTTGCCGGATAGCCACGAAAAATTTCTGGCAATGGCCGAACTCTATCAGGTCATTCACGAAATGGAATCCTACCTGGAGATCAAGCAATCCTATAAAGGATTTCATACAAGAAAAGCGGAAGCGCCCATGTAGCTCTGCCGGGCATAAGACGAACCAGCGAAGTGGCGCATTTTGCCACACAGCACGAAAAGTGAAAGTGCCTGTTCAGCTCTGACAGATGTAAGACGATCTGGCGAAGCGGCGTGTTTTCAGCCGCACAGCCAGATTGGCTTACATCCCGAAGAGCTAGGCACTGCAACTGGACACCTGGGTTGGCTTATGACCTAAAGAGCTGGGCGCTAGAGTCTGGACAATGAAGAAAAGCGGAAGCGCCCGTGTAGCTCTGACGGGCATAAGACAGACATAATCTTAAATAAAAAGCAGCAAGAGCTCAAGGCTCTTGCTGCTTTTTAATTCTATTAAATTACAAAGCTTAATCCCATCAATAAACTTGATAACAGCATGATGGCGATCATTGCGTAGACGATAAACTTACGGAAAGCGGCATTTCTCATCAGTGGAAAACTCCTTTTTCAATCAGGTCTATGTGCAAATCATATCATATTTTCATGGAGAGTTGAAGAGACATGCTGACTGTTTTCCAAATATTCGCTAACAGCTAGAGTTTTCGACAGCGAATCTGTACAATAAGAGAGAAGTCAAAAAAGGAAGTGAAAAGGATGAAGAAAGTAGATCATATCGGAATCGCTGTGCGGGATTTGAATGCTGTCCTTCCTTACTACACGGACACACTTGGGCTCCCGCTAATGAAAATTGAAGAAGTGGAAACGCAGAAAGTGCGTGTCGCGTTTATCGATGCCGGCAACGTCAAACTGGAGCTGCTGGAACCAATGGATGATGAAAGCGCCATCTTTAAATTTCTGGAGAAAAAAGGCGAAGGCATCCACCACATTGCGTTTGGCGTTGAAAACATCGAACAGCGCATGGAAGAGCTGCGCGACAACGGCGTTCGCCTGCTGAGCGACAAGCCTAATCCGGGTGCCGGAGGAGCTATGGTGGCATTTTTGCATCCGAAATCATCGAACGGGGTATTATACGAACTTTGTGAAAAAGAGTGATTGGGAGTGGGAAAATGGACATTTACGAAAGAATCAATGAATTGTACGACCGCAAGCGTGAAATCGAGCTGGGCGGCGGCGAAGAACGCATTGCCAAACAACATGAAAAAGGCAAGCTGACAGCACGTGAGCGCATTGATTTATTGCTTGATGAAGATTCTTTTGTCGAGTTGAGCCCTTTTGTAGAACATCGCACGACGGATTTCGGCATGGCCAAAGGACCTGGAGAAGGCGTTGTGACCGGATACGGCAAAGTAAATGGCAGACCCATTTACTTGTTTTCGCAGGATTTTACCGTTTTCGGTGGAGCTCTAGGTGAAATGCATGCAAAAAAAATTGCCAATGTCATGGACTTGGCGGCGCGCAACGGTGCGCCGTTTATCGGTTTGAACGATTCCGGCGGTGCGCGTATCCAAGAAGGCGTCCTGTCACTTGATGGCTATGGCCAAATTTTCTACCGCAATTCCATTTATTCAGGTGTCATCCCGCAAATTTCTGTCATTATGGGACCTTCTGCAGGCGGTGCGGTTTATTCGCCCGCTATTACGGATTTTGTTTTCATGGTTGATAAAACGAGTCAAATGTTCATTACAGGTCCGAAAGTCATCGAAACTGTCACAGGTGAAAAAATTTCCTCTGAGGATCTTGGGGGATCGAGAGTACATACAGCAATCAGTGGGAACGCCCACTTCCGCGGCGAATCTGAACAAAAAGTACTGGAAATGGTCCGTCAACTGATCAGCTATTTGCCGCAAAACAATACAGAAATGCCGCCGCGCCTTGACGGCGGAGAAGATGACGATTACCGGCCAGATCTGGCTGATGTCGTTCCATATGAAGCAATTCGCCCTTACGATGTCCGGAAAGTGGTTGAGCAAGTGGTGGACAGGGACAGCTTTATGGAAGTGCAGCCTGAATTTGCCCGCAATATTGTGGTGGGCCTTGCGCGCATCAAAGGTGAAACAGTCGGACTTGTCTGCAACCAGCCAAAAGTTATGGCAGGCGGGCTTGATATTGATTCTTCCGATAAGGCAGCCCGTTTTATCCGGTTCTGTGATTCGTTCAACATTCCGCTGATTACGTTCGAAGACGTTACCGGATTTTTCCCGGGCATCAAGCAGGAGCATGGAGGCATCATCCGCCACGGGGCGAAAATTCTGTATGCCTATTCGGAAGCGACTGTCCCTAAAATGACAGTTATTCTTCGGAAAGCTTATGGGGGTGCATATGTAGCGCTGAATTCCAAATCGATCGGTGCCGACTTGGTGTATTCATGGCCAAATGCGGAAATCGCAGTGATGGGACCCAATGGCGCTGCTAATATCATTTTTGCCCGTGAAATCGCAGCAAGCGACAATCCGGAAGAAACACGTGCAGCAAAAATTGAAGAATACCGAGTGAAATTCGCCAACCCATATGTTGCGGCAGCACAGGGAATGGTCGATGATGTCATCGATCCGCGCGAAACCCGCATCAAACTAATTCAGGCATTAGAAATGATGCGCAATAAAAAAGATACACGGCCAGCCAAAAAACACGGCAATATGCCGCTGTAAGTATAGAAGAGGTGCTTTGGATGAATAACGAAAGATTGATGAACGAATTTTTGGAATTGCTTCAAATAGATTCTGAAACCAAACACGAAGGTGAAATCGCAGCAATCCTGCAAACCAAATTGGAAGCGATGGGCTTTCATGTAGCGATTGACGAATCCGCGGCAGTTACCGGCCACGGTGCAGGCAATATCATCGCTACGCTGCGCGGTACACTGAGCGAAGTTCCGGCTATTTATTTTACGGTTCATATGGACACAGTTACACCGGGTGTTGGCGTCAAACCTGAAATTCGTGATGGCTATGTCTACTCGGACGGTACGACCATACTGGGAGCAGACGACAAAGCCGGCATAGCGGCTTTGTTTGAAATGATCCGTGTGCTTCAGGAACAGCAAATTGAACACGGTGATATTCAATTAGTAATTACGGCTGGAGAAGAAAGCGGTTTGGTTGGCGCGAAGGAACTGGACTCGTCTCTATTGATTGCCAAATATGGCTATGCGGTGGACAGCGATGGCAAAGTGGGCGGCATCGTGACGGCAGCCCCGAATCAGGCGAAATTGTGGACGACCATCCACGGGAAAACAGCGCATGCAGGCGTGGCGCCTGAAAAAGGCATTTCGGCTATCACCATCGCCGCCAAAGCAATCGCAAAAATGACGCTTGGCCGCATTGATGAGGAAACAACAGCTAATATCGGCCGTTTTGAAGGCGGAAGAGCCACTAATATCGTCTGCGACGAAGTCAATATTCTATCGGAAGCGCGTTCGATCAGCGAAGACAAACTGGCAAGTCAAACCACCCATATGGAGTCTGTTTTTGAACAAATGGCAGAGAAAATGGGTGGACGTGCAGAAACGGAAGTCAAGCTCATGTATCCAGGATTTCATTTTGACGATATGGATCCAGTTGTGGAAATTGCCCAAAAAGCAGCAACAAAAATTGGCCGCCCGTCACCGGTCCTGACAAGCGGCGGCGGCAGCGATGCCAATATCTTTAACGGTTTTGGCATCCCAACTGTCAATCTATGTGTCGGTTATGAAGAAATCCATACCAAAAATGAGCGCATGCCGATCGAGGAACTTGAAAAATTGACCGAATTGCTCGTAGAAATCGTCAAAGAATCAGCCCTGAACTAAATAATTGGAGTTGCAGGAAAGAGGGAACAGGATGTATGTTCCCTCTTTTTTTGATACACTGAAAGAAAACGGAAAGAAGAGCGATTTTCATGGCCAGCCGAATCATCTTCCATATTGATATGAATAGTTTTTATGCGTCTGTCGAACAATCGCATAACCCTGAGTTGAAGGGTAAAGCGATTGCAATTGCTGGCAATCCAAAAGAACGGAGAGGCATCATTGTCACCTGTTCTTATGAAGCACGGGCACATGGCATCTACACCACCATGCAGGTACATGAAGCCAAGCGGAAATATCCGGATCTTCTGCTCCTACCGCCGAACTTTGAACGCTACCGGGCCGCATCCAAAGCGATATTTGAAATTTTGCGTTCCTATACAGAAATGGTGGAACCGGTATCGATTGATGAAGGGTATGTAGATGTTACTGAATTGGCCGAACAGCGGCATGCGTTGGAAATCGCGGACGAAATTCAGCAGCGCCTGCTTGCTGAGTTGGATCTGCCCTGTTCGATCGGCATTGCTCCCAACAAGTTTCTGGCTAAAACGGCTTCAGACATGAAAAAGCCGCTTGGCATAACGGTTTTGCGAAAACGCGACATTAAGGCTATGTTGTGGCCAAAGCCGGTGATTGAGATGCATGGCATCGGCGAAAGTACGGCTGCACGGCTGAAAAGCTTGAAAATCGAAACCATCGGTGAATTGGCCGCAGCAAACGAAGGATTGGTCAAAGAAAAGATGGGGAAAAATGGCATACGCCTGCAAGCTCGCGCTAATGGAGTCGATGACAGGCCGGTAGATCCCGATTCAATCTATGACACAAAAAGCGTCGGTACTTCCACCACTTTGCCTGTGGATGAAACGGATGAACAAAACCTGAAAGCATTGTTTCGCCAGCTCAGTGAAAAAGTGGCCAATCGCCTGGAGGCAAAAGAACTGGCAGGTCCAACTGTCAGCATCCAGACGCGCAGTTCGGATTGGAAAAACAGAACCCGCAGCGTCACTCTGAATAATACCGTCTGGAAAGCAGATGACATACACCGGAACGCCTGGCAGCTATTCACTAAGCATTGGAACGGGGAGCCTCTGAGGCTGATCGGCGTCACGGTGTCGAATGTTGCCGATAAAGGCGATATGACAGAACAGTTGTCGATTTTTAATTTTCAGGAGCACGCACGCGAAGAACCGATTCTTGATTTGATGTCCCAACTGGAAAGCCGATTTGGCAAAAGTGTCTTGACGCGTGGAACAAAAATCAAAAAAGCAAATTATGATTCGAAAACAAGTTTCAGCAAAGATTTTCTGGACGATCATGAAAGAAAGTAGGGAAAGCATGCAATTATTATTTCTGGGCACCGGTGCCGGAATGCCATCTAAACAACGCAATACTTCTGCGCTGGTGCTGAAACTGCTTGAAGAGCGGGGAACGGTTTGGCTGTTCGACTGTGGAGAAGCAACTCAGCACCAGATTCTTCATACGACCGTAAAGCCGCGAAAAATCGAAAAGATTTTCATCACCCATTTGCATGGGGACCATATTTTCGGTTTGCCCGGTTTGCTTGGATCCCGTTCATTCCAGGGCGGCGACGAAATGCTGGACATTTACGGCCCTGCGGGAATCAAAGAATTTATAGAAATGACCTTATCGCTAAGCCGAACCCATTTGACGTATACGATCGCCTATCATGAGCTGTCAGAAGGCATGCTGTTTGAAGATGGGCTCATGACAGTAGAGACTCGGTTGCTGAACCACGTCATCCCATCATATGGCTTTCGCATCACCCAAAAGCCGTTGCCGCCGAAACTGCTGGTCAACAAGGCGCTGGCGCTTGGCGTCCCCAAAGGTCCGATGCTGGCCAGATTGAAGAACGGGGAAGATGTGGAAATCGCGGACGGGCAGTGGGTTCGGAGCGGGGATGTGACAGAACCGGAAGAGCCTGGATTTATCGTCACAATTCTGGGGGATACCCGTTTTTGCGAAGCAGCTGTCGCACTGGGCCGAAATGCAGACGTTTTGGTTCATGAAGCGACGTTTGATGGAAACTCCAAAAAAATGGCAGGTGAATATGGCCATTCAACTGTTTACGATGCAGCGGAAACAGCCCGTTTAGCCGGTGCTGATACCTTGATCATGAACCACATCAGCGCCCGTTTTTTGCCGGAAGACGACAAACTGCTGCTCAAGCAAATGAAGGAAATTCATCCGCGGGGATTTATCGCCCACGATTTCGCCGAATTCGACTGGGTGCAGCAGGACAAAAAAATTAGGAAAAAACAGGTAAGCCGTCCTTAAAAGATGGCTTTTTTTAGTAAATGCTAAAATTATTTATGGAAATAATAGAACATACGTTCTTTTTGTGATAAAATAAAGTTACAGCTGTATGAGGGCGGTTTGGCCATTCCCCAGGAAAGGGGGTGGTAACATGACCATCACAGAATCATTCGGTCTCGTTTTTACGAGCATCGGGTTGACGATCAGCGCATTGACACTCGTCATTTCCATGATTTTGGTCATAAACAAAAAAAAATAACCGTCCCATGTGGCGTGGAATGACGGTTATTTTTAAGCCTGTATTCCAGCCAACCGCTCTCGTGGCGGCATACAGCTGGCCGAATGCTTACGCATTCGGTTTTTTTACGTTACCTTTAGTATACTAAATCTGAATTATTTTGCAACCGCCTTATACCCACCCGCGCTCATACGGCACTGGAGCCGTGATATCGGCATTTAGCTCCTTGGCAGCGGTGTAAGCCCAGTATGGATCACGAAGCAATTCACGGGCAAGGAAGACCATATCCGCGCGGTTATTTTGAAGTATTTCCTCTGCCTGCGGGGGACTGGTAATCAAACCAACCGCTCCTGTCGCTATCGGTGTGTGCGTTTTAATAGTTTCTGCAAAAGGCACCTGATAGCCAGGGTAGACAGAAATTTTTGCGGGAACGACAGCACCGGAGCTGACATCAATCAAATCTACGCCCTGCTGCTTCATCCATTGGCACATTTCCACATACTGTTCCGGTGTCATGCCGCCTTCGCTGTGATCATGTGCTGAGATTCGGACAAACAGCGGACCGCTCCATGCTTCATTGACTGCATCAATGACTTGGCCCAAAAGGCGGTAGCGGTTTTCTGCGCTGCCGCCATATTCGTCGGTGCGTTTGTTTGTCAAAGGAGACAGGAACTGATTGATCAAATAACCATGTGCCGCATGAAGTTCGATGACATCAAAGCCTGCTTTTTTTGCGCGGATGGCGCCATTTTTAAATGCCATAATTGTTTGTTCGATATCTTTGAAAGACATTTCTTTGGGTGTTTTGTAATTTTCATCAAACGCGATGGCACTTGCCGAGTAAATCTCACCTTCAATCGTCGCTTTTCTGCCAGCGTGAGCCAACTGAATGCCAGTTTTGGCACCGTTTTGCTGCATCAAACGAACAATTTCTGCCTGGCCCGCGATATGGCTGTCATCCCAGATGCCAAGATCCCTGGATGAAATACGCCCTTCAGGCTGGACCGCCGTTGCTTCGGTGATGATGAGGCCGACGCCTCCCACAGCACGAGTCGGGTAATGGATACGATGCCAGTCGGTTACTTGGCCGTCTTCCAGGTCACTTTGGTACATGCACATCGGCGCCATGACAATGCGGTTTTTAAAAATGGTTTGTTTTATTTCATAAGGTTCAAATAACTTCGCCATCAAACATCCTCCTCACAGGTATACAACTCTAAAGTATACAGAAGAATTTATTTAAATTCTTTTCCGAGCTCTTTTGACCGCTCAGAAGCCCGGGTTACGCATTCGCCAACGGTTTCTTTAAAGTGATTTTCCTCGAGAGAGCGCAATCCTGCCGCAGTTGTACCATTCGGGCTGGTTACTTTTTTGCGCAGCTCAGCAAAATCTTCCTGCTGCAGCATTTCGGCTGCACCCGCAAAAGTTTGGCGCACCAGTTTTTTTGCATCGGCGCTGGACAGGCCATTGGCTATAGCGGCCTCGGTCATCGCCTCTGCAAAATAGTAGATATAAGCGGGACCGCTGCCGGCAACGCCTGTCACAGCATGCAATTGTTCTTCTTCTACAACGGTTACGCTGCCGATCGAAGACAGCAGATTCCGCAGTTCATGCTGCTGTTCTTTCGACACATGCTTGCTCCATGCCACGCCTGTTGCAGACTTGCCGATTTTGGCCGATGTATTCGGCATGGCACGTGCCACCGGAAAATTCCCGACATGTTTTTGGATGGTTTCGATTGAAACGCCGGCTGCGACCGATAAGATGACCGTATTGCCAGATAGCTTGTCTTTAATGCCGCTCAGTGCTGCTTCTACATCTTTAGGTTTCATCGCGAGCAAAACAAAATGAGCATCTTTCAACTCAGTTTTTTCGGCGCAGACAATATTAACCCCATATTCATCGCTTAAAAACTCCAAGCGGTCTTGATCTGATCGGTTCATCACCGATATTTCTTCCGGTTTCATAATTCGTTTATTGATCCAGCCGTGGATCATGGACTCAGCCATCGATCCGGCTCCTACGCAGACTATTTTCATGTTATTCACTCTCTTTCCTCAAATTAAAAAGCGCATTCATCCCTGTTTATACAAGGACGAAAACGCTTTGTTTCCGCGGTACCACCTAAGTTTGCCATAAAGACACCACTCGATATCCATAACGCGGACTAACGGCCGTGTTTTCACGGCAGCTCAAAAGAAGGTTCCACAAAGGAGAGGGGGTGCGCATCTCAGCTGCAGCGGCACTCTCTTAGCACCATCACTCCGTGTACTGGCCTTTTATCTTCGCTCACATATGTTACTGAATTATAGAGGATAGACCGGCTTCTTGTCAAACTGCGTAAAGGAGTGACGGCATCCTGATTTCCATGTATGATAGATGAATAGTGATTCATTTGGAGGAGATGGCATTTTGACTTTACATAAGATTATTATTCCCACGCCGTTTGCAGTTGGAGACGTAAACTCCTATTTGCTGAAAGGCGATTTGTTGACTTTGATTGATGCCGGGCCGAAAACCCCGGAAGCTTGGCTGGCCATCAAAGCCGGACTCAAGGAATTTGGTGTAGAACCTGGTGACATTGAACAAGTTGTGCTGACCCATCATCACCCTGATCACGCCGGATGGGTGGATGGTTTTGAAAATGCAAAATTATATGGGCATCCGTATAATGATCTGTGGCTTCGCCGCGATCAAGGTTTTTTTGAGTATCATGATGCATTCTACATGGAGCGGTTGAAAGAAGAAGGAGTGCCGGGCGACCTGGAATTTTGGGTGAAAAAAATGAAACGGCCCTTAAACTTGATGGGCAGCAGGCCTTTGGATATGGCGATCAATGAAGGAGATGTCTTGCCGGGCCACCCGGAATGGCAAGTTCTCGAAACGCTTGGCCATGCACAGAGCCATTTATCGTTCTGGAACAAAGAGACGCGTGAAATGATTGGCGGCGATCACGTCATCGCTAAAGTATCGTCTAACCCATTGATCGAACCGCCGCTCGACCCAGCACAGGGACGCCCAAAATCACTCCTCCAGTACAACGCTTCTCTTAGCCGGCTGCTAAAAATGCCGATTGATGTAATATACAGTGGGCATGGGGAAGAAGTACACAATGTAAATGAGCTGATTACCAACCGTTTGGCAAAGCAGCATCAGCGGGCTATGAAAGCCCTCGGCATGATTGGCGAAAGACAGCTCACAGTCTATGAACTGACAAAAGAATTGTTTGCTCATGCATATGAAAAGGAATTGGGATTGACTTTATCCGAGACGATCGGACAGATTGATTACCTGCTGGAAGAAGGCTTGATTTCCGAGCGTTTAGGGGATGACGGCATCTTCTACTATAATAAGGTATAAACTCAATGCTGATAATTGCAACTCTTCTGTACAACAGGTAAAATTAGGCTGTCAGTTTTAATACATCACGAATTCACAGGAAAAGGATTGAGTAGCTTTGAAAAAATGGAGTTTATTTTTAGCCGGCGTCTTGTTGCTTGCCGCATGTTCAAACGAAGAAGCCGAACCGGCTGAAACTGAAGAAGCGGATGAAACAGAAATGGCCGTAGAACAGCAAGGCATGACTGAAGAAGGATTTATTACGCAAGTCAGCGGAGAAGACATTTTGGTCAACAGCATTTATTTCAGCATTCCTGAAGATGTCAATGTCCAGTTCAGCGATGGCGCTGAAACGACTGAAGGTGAAATTCGCGATATCCGTACGGGCATGAAAGTCAGCATGGATTATCAGGGACCGCTCGCGGAATCTTTCCCGATGCAAGGGGAAGCAGAAACCATCACCATCCTGACAGATGAGGATTCCGTCAAACAATCTGATGCGCTTGAAGCGTTCATCAATCAGGAGCAATTGCCGAGATTGATCATGATGGGTCAGCCAATTGTGCGCGATAACGAAATCGGTTTTTTGTTCAGCAATATGGAAACCGGAGAAGTCTCGGAAGTGCGGATTGATCTTGATACTCATGAATATACAATTGGTGGAGAACCAAGCGAATAAAAAATCAAAAGCGGCCATTGCCGCTTTTTTTCATGAAAAATTATGATTGTATCTCTTGCACTCGACAAATATCCATGATATAGTTTGTATATTCATTTCGAACATTGCATAAAAATACATTGGAGGTTTTCATATTGAATAAAAAGATTGTACTCGCATACTCAGGTGGATTAGATACATCGGTGGCCATTCCGTGGCTGAAAGGACAAGGCTACGACGTCGTCGCTGTTTGCCTGGATATCGGGGAAGGCAAAGATTTGGACTTTATCAAACAAAAAGCGCTTCAAGTTGGAGCGGTTGAAAGTTATATGATTGATGCGAGAGATGAATTTGCGGATGAATATGCATTAATCTCATTGCAGGCACATACGCTTTACGAAGGCAAATATCCATTGGTATCTGCACTGTCACGTCCGTTGATTTCGAAGAAATTGGTCGAAATCGCTGAAGCGACTGGATCAACTGCTGTAGCACATGGCTGCACAGGTAAAGGCAATGACCAGGTGCGTTTTGAAGTTTCCATCAAATCATTGAATCCGAACCTGGAAGTCGTAGCACCGGTACGTGCTTGGGCTTGGTCACGTGACGAAGAAATCGCTTATGCCAAAGAGCATAACATTCCGATCCCTGTGAATTTGGACAGCCCGTTCTCAATCGACCAAAACCTATGGGGCCGTGCAAATGAATGTGGCGTCCTGGAAGATCCATGGGCAACGCCGCCGGAAGAAGCTTATGACATCACCTCTTCATTGGAAAACACACCGGATACACCGGATATTGTCGAAATTGAATTCGTCAATGGTGTTCCAACTCAATTGAATGGCGTTTCGTACTCATTCTCTAAATTAATCCTTGAACTGAATGAAATCGCGGGCAAACACGGTGTGGGAAGAATTGACCATATTGAAAACAGATTGGTCGGCATCAAATCCCGTGAAATCTATGAAGCTCCTGCCGCAATGACTTTAATTGCAGCACACAAAGAACTGGAAGACATCACGTTGGTAAAAGAAATGGCCCATTTCAAACCGGTCATCGAAAAGAAATTAACCGAACTGATCTATGAAGGTCTTTGGTTCTCTCCACTGCGTATCGCATTGGAAGCCTTCCTGAAAGAAACACAGGTTTTTGTCAACGGAACGGTACGTGTAAAACTGTTTAAAGGACATGCGATCATCGAAGGCCGTAAGTCACCAAACTCTCTGTACAGCGAGCAATTGGCAACTTATTCTACAGATGATACATTCAACCATGAATCCGCAGTCGGCTTTATCGAATTATGGGGCCTTCCGACAGTCGTCAATGCAATGGTCAACAAGAAAGAAGTTGCGGTTCCAGAAGAATTGAAAGAGAAGGTGAAATCATGACCAAACTGTGGGGCGGCCGTTTTCAAAAATCGGCCGAACAGTGGGTCGATGAGTTCGGTGCTTCAATTTCCTACGATCAAAAATTGGTAATGGAGGATCTGGAAGGCAGCACAGCGCATGTAAAAATGCTGGCGGCCTGCCAGATTCTTTCTGAAGAAGATGGAGCGCTGATCTTATCCGGTCTTGAAACGCTGAAACAAAAAGCGCGAGACGGCGATTTGGAATATAGCGTATCCAACGAAGACATCCACTTAAACTTGGAAAAACATTTAATCGACGAAATTGGTCCGATCGGCGGCAAGCTGCACACGGCCAGAAGCCGCAATGATCAGGTAGCAACAGATATGCATTTGTATTTGAAAAACCGTGTCCAGGAGATTATTGAAGCCATTACGGCTTTCCAGGATGCCATCGTAACGCAGGCAGAAACGCATGTGGAAACGATTGTACCGGGCTATACTCACCTTCAGCGTGCCCAGCCGATTTCATTCGGCCATCACTTGATGACGTATTTCTGGATGCTCCAGCGCGACAAGGAGCGGTTGGCGGAATCGCTGAAACGCATTGATATTTCCCCGCTTGGAGCGGGGGCAATGTCAGGTACAACCTTCCCAATTGACCGTGAAATGTCAGCTGAGCTATTGGGCTTTTCAACTGTTTACCAAAACAGTTTGGATGCTGTCAGCGATCGCGACTTTATTCTTGAATTTCTCAGCAATTCCTCCATGCTAATGATGCACTTGTCGCGTTTTGCCGAGGAAATCATCCTTTGGTCAAGCGAAGAGTTCCGTTTTATCGAGCTGGATGATACCTTCTCGACAGGATCAAGCATCATGCCGCAAAAGAAAAATCCCGATATGGCGGAACTGATCCGCGGAAAGACCGGACGCGTCTACGGCAATTTGTTTGGCTTGCTGACGACGTTGAAAGGGCTGCCGCTGGCTTACAACAAAGACATGCAGGAAGACAAAGAAGGCATGTTTGATACGGTCCACACCTTGATGGGGTCATTGCCGATCTTCGAAGGCATGATCCGCACCATGACGGTACGCACGGATTCCATGGAAAAAGCCGTGCATTCCGATTTCTCCAATGCGACGGAATTGGCGGATTACTTGGCTGCCAAAGGCATGCCGTTCCGCGAAGCGCATGATGTGACCGGGAAACTGGTTTTCACATGCATCCAGCGCGGGTATTTCCTAAAAGACCTGCCGCTCGCTGATCTCCAGGAAGCGAGTCCACTGATCGATGAAGACATTTACAATACATTGATGCCGAGAACTGCAGTAGAGAGAAGAAACTCACTGGGCGGCACAGGTTTTGAACAAGTACATCATCAATTGGGACTTGCCAAGCAACTCATCGGGTAAAAAGTCCATACTATAAAGCCGCCGCGGTTGGTACCCGCTGTCGGTCAATAAAAGCCAATTTTCCTCATCCCCTATGGAAAATTGGCTTTTATTTTTTTTTGTCTTTTTTCAGAATGAATTGTGCATTAGCAGTTCTCTTTTTTGGAGTATCCTCCCCTTCATCCGAAAGACTGATTTATTTTGCAAATCGAAATATTCTCTTTCCAATAGTTGGCAGGTTTTGCTAAAATAAAGAGAAACTTTGTTCGGTAGGCTTTTCATTTTTCATAGTTTTTTTTACTGTGCTGTGTCTAGGTGCTTGTTATGCTTAACCGTCCATTACGGCTAGAAAAAGTAAAGCTGCTCCGCATCGCCACAGAGTGCAAAGACAAAACAATAAAAACTTTAAACAGCAAGGAGCAAAGGCAATGCGTGTATTTTGGGAGTTGGGCTGGTTTTTTAAGGAACGGAAAGAGCAATACATATTAGGTATATTCCTGCTGCTGATAGTTGCATTTCTCGGTGTGTTGCCTCCACGGATTATTGGATTTGTGGTCGACCGCATCAGCCAGGACACCTTGACGCCGGAATATCTGCTCCAGTGGCTTGGAATTTTGGCAGCGGCAGCTTTGGCAATGTATGTGCTCAGGTATGCATGGCGGCTGCTGATTTTTGGATCGTCCATCCTTTTGGCGCGAAATCTGCGGGAGCGGCTGTTTCAGCACTTCACACAAATGTCTCCCGCTTTTTACCAGAAGCGGCGTGTTGGTGATTTGATGGCCCATGCCACCAATGATTTGCAGGCGGTTCAGCAAACAGCCGGGGCGGGTGTCCTGACGCTTGTGGATTCGATAGCGACAGGAGGCTTTGTCATCGCGGCGATGGCGATCACCATCGATTGGAAGTTGACTTTGATTGTGCTTTTGCCGATGCCGCTGATGGCTTACATGACCAATTATTACGGCAAACTGATGCACCAGCGCTTTCACGGGGCACAGGAAGCATTTTCAGGATTGAACGACAAAACGCAGGAAAGCATTTCCGGAATGAAAGTCATCAAGACTTTTGGCCAGGAGCAGCAGGATATCGAGGATTTCACCAAAATGTCAGAACGGGTGGTGGCTGAAAACATCCGGGTAGCGCGCGTCGACTCCCTTTTTGATCCAACGATTTCTGCAATCATCGGCGTCTGCTATTTTCTGACCATCAGCTTCGGGTCTTATTTCGTTGTGAATGGGGATATGACTATCGGTGATTTGGTTGCTTTTACTGCCTATCTTGGCCTGTTGGTTTGGCCGATGCTGGCGTTCGGCTGGTTGTTCAATATCGTGGAACGCGGACGCGCTTCGTATGACCGCATCCGCTTGCTGCTGGCAGAACCGATCGATATCGATGACCGTAAAGATGCCATTGACGAGGATCCGACAGGCGATTTGACCGTATCGCTCGATCGTTTCCAATTTACCGGAGATCAACGAACGGCGTTGAGAAATGTCCATTTTACAGTGAAGCGCGGCGAAACGCTTGGGATAGCTGGCAAAACAGGTTCCGGGAAATCCGCCATCCTCCGTTTGCTGCTGCGTGAATTTGATAATTACGAAGGTTCGATCTTGTTTGGCGGCAACTCAATCGACAGCTTTAAAAAGCAGCGGTTGAGGCAGGCAATCGGCTATGTTCCCCAAGACCATTTCTTGTTTTCTACCAGCATAGCCGGAAATATTGCTTTTGCACGTCCGGATGCCAGCTTGCAGAGTGTTCAGGAAGCGGCTGCACTTGCCCATATCCATGAAGACATCCTGAACTTTACAGACGGCTATGCAACGATGGTCGGGGAACGCGGTGTATCGTTGTCAGGCGGGCAAAAACAGCGTATTTCCATTGCACGGGCACTCATGACAAAGCCTGAATTGCTGATTTTAGATGATTCCTTATCTGCTGTAGATGCCAAAACAGAAGAGGCCATTTTAAAAGCATTGAAAAAAACCCGCACGGGAAAAACCACCATCATTACCTCTCACCGGTTGAGCGCTATTCAGCATGCCCATCAAATCCTGGTAATGGACGGGGGCACGGTTGCCGAAATCGGTTCACATGAAGAGTTGATGAGGAAAAAAGGGCGCTATTATGAAATGTACGAGCTTCAGCAATTAGAAGCGCTCGTCGAACAGGGAGGTGAGGCATAGTGCTGGCCAAAGAAACAGTAAAACAAAAGGAATTGACTGGAAGAGACCAGTGGATCGTCTTCAAGCGTTTGCTGAAATATTTGGCACCGCATAAAAGGATGCTGGCACTGGCGATGGGCCTGCTGATCTTGACTGTGCTGGGCGATGTACTCGGACCCTTGCTCATCAAAATTTTTATCGATGACTATTTGACGCCCGGAAGTTTTCCAACCGGTCCAATCGCTGGATTGGCAATTGCTTACCTGTTTATCCAAACATCCAATGTCATCATCAGCTATTTTCAGCTGCTGAAGTTTCAGGAAGCGGCATTGAAAATCATCCAGCAGCTGCGGATCGATGTTTTCACGAAAGTGCAGGGGCTCGGTATGCGCTATTTTGACCAAACTCCTGCCGGAGGCATTGTGTCGCGTGTTACCAATGATACCGAAGCCATCAAGGAAATGTTTGTCACCGTTCTTATCGGCTTTATTCAAAGTGCGTTCTTGATTGTCGGGGTCTACATCGCTATGTTTTTCCTCAACGTCCGCTTGGCGCTCATCACATTAATGCTGCTGCCGATTCTTGGCTGGATCATTTATTTGTACCGGAAATACAGCTCGGTGTTTTACCAGGATCTGCGGGAGCGTCTGGGGCAATTAAATGCCAAGCTATCCGAATCGGTACAAGGCATGGGCATGATCCAGGCTTTTGGCCAGGAAACGCGCCTCAAGGACGAGTTTAATAGGATCAACGATAAGCACTGGCAGGCGGGCAAACGCAATATCAAAATCGATGGCCTGCTGCTGCGTCCGGCTATCGATCTTGTATATGCACTGGCCTTGATCATGCTGCTGAGCTATTTCGGTGTCACGTCATTTTCGAATACGGTGGAAGTCGGAGTCATCTATGCATTTGTCACGTATATCGACCGCTTTTTCGAACCGATCAATCAAGTGATGCAGCGTTTGTCGATCTTTCAGCAAGCGATTGTGGCTGCATCCCGCGTTTTTCAGCTGTTGGATGAAGAGGAAAAAACACCCCGTCAATTGGATCATGCGGCAGAAATCACAGAAGGTAAAATTGAATTCTGCAATGTCAGCTTTTCTTACGATGGCCAGGCAGACGTCCTGAAAAATATTTCTTTTACAGCTTGGCCAGGGCAGACGGTCGCATTGGTTGGCCATACGGGAAGCGGCAAAAGTTCCATTATCAATTTGTTGATGCGTTTCTATGAATTCAACAAAGGAGAAATTTTGATTGACGGTGTTTCAGTTAAAGACTATGAAGCAGCTGAACTACGGAGAAAGATGGGGCTCGTGCTGCAGGATCCGTTCCTGTTTTATGGCACAATCGAAAGCAATATTCGACTTTTTGATCAAACTATTACCGAAGAAGCTGTCCGAACAGCAGCCGAATTTGTACAGGCAAACCATTTTATAGAAGCATTGCCGAATGGCTATAGCCATAAAGTGACCGAGCGGGGATCCACTTTTTCAAGCGGACAACGTCAACTGGTGGCTTTTGCACGCACAATGGCGACTGATCCGAAGATTCTGGTGCTTGATGAAGCAACGGCTAATATCGATACCGAAACAGAAGTAGCGATACAAACAAGCCTTGAACGCATGCGGCTAGGGCGGACAACAATCGCAATCGCGCATCGGCTCAGCACTATTCAAGAAGCTGAACTGATTTTGGTTCTGCATCAAGGAGAAATTGTAGAACGGGGGACACATCAGCAATTGCTTCAGCAGCGCGGCTTATACCATAAAATGTATTTGCTGCAAAACGGTATAGTCGAGTAAAACGGAAGAGCAGCTTAGGTTGTTCTTTTTTTTGCACTAATTCATGTTTCGCAGTGCAACAGAGTCATCAAATGCTAGTTATCACTTACTATGTAACAAACTACAAAAGGTTTTAATAAAAAAACCAAAAACGTAAGCAACAAAAAAAACACATTAAACAAAAAACTAGAATCACTGATTGTGCTCTTCATTGGTGAGCCAATTGTCCACAAAGATTTCACATGCGCAATGGCAGTGTTTTCGGTGGGAATTTGGTAAGATGAGGAGAGCACAGGAAGGAGAATTACCAGTGGCATCAGATATTAATTTATTTTTGGCCTTTGGAGCTGGCTTTTTAAGTTTTATTTCGCCTTGTACACTGCCTTTGTATCCCGCATTTTTATCTTATATAACAGGCATGACGATGGATGAAATTAAAAACGACAAAAAAGTTATGCAACGGCGGGGCATGTTCCACACCTTGTTTTTCCTATTAGGATTTTCAACTATTTTCATTGCACTCGGTTTCAGTACGTCATTCTTCTACGAATGGTTTATCCGCTATGATGAACTGATCCGCCAAGTAGGCGCCATCTTTATCGTCTTGTTCGGCCTAATGATTGTCGGTGTTTTTACTCCGAAGTTTCTTATGCAGGACCGCAAATTTTCGTTTAAAAACCGTCCTTCCGGATTTTTGGGGACATTTGTTATCGGCTTGGCTTTTGCAGCAGGATGGACGCCATGCACGGGTCCGATCACAGCAGCAATTTATGCATTGGCAGCGGCCAATCCAGGGTCGGGCATTTGGTATATGCTGGCATACGTACTCGGTTTTGCTATTCCGTTTTTTGTCTTGTCATTCTTTGTGGCACGCATGGGCTGGCTGCGCAAACATAATCAAAAAATCATGAAGGTAGGCGGCTATGTTATGATTGGAGTCGGCATCCTGTTGTTTTTTGATGGCCTAACGTATTTGATTCGTATCCTGAGCCCATTCTTTGGAGATTTCCAAGGATTTTAAATTGACTTGAAGCAGGTGACAAAGATGGAAACCATTCTAAAGATGGAAGAATACCAATCAAAAATTGGTCAAGAGCAGTCTTTTCTGCTTTTTGTGAAAACGGATAATTGCTCAGTCTGTGAAGGGTTGCGTCCCCAGGTCGAAGCTTTTGAAAAGGACTATAAGCTGCCATTTTACTTAGCGAATGCAGCACAAATACCGGAATTAGCGGGTCAGTTAATGCTTTTCACAGCTCCGGTTGTCCTGCTGTTTCGGCAAGGCAAAGAAATTCATCGTTTTGCCCGATTTGTACCGATTGATGAATTGCGCCGCAGATTGGATGAACAGGAGGGGAATTTAAATGTTTGACCAAATCCCTACTGAAGTTTATTTGATCGTTTCCACCATCGGTGCCTTTGCAATGGGGTTGCTGGCGATGTTTGTCCGCACCAAATCGGCCAAGAAACCGGCCTCGGTCAAGAAGATCATTTTGCCGCCGTTTTTTATGTCGACTGGCGCCTTGATGTTCATTTTCCCATTTTTCCGTGTTGCACCTTTGCAGATTTTCGAAGCACTGGCTGTCGGCATTCTGTTTTCAACAGTCTTGATCTGGACTTCCAGATTTGAAGTCCGTGATGGCGATATTTATTTAAAGCAATCGAAAGCATTTGTCTTTATCTTGTTTGGCTTGTTGCTGGTGCGGGTTCTCGGCAAAGTGGTCTTGAGTTCGAGTATTGATATCGGCGAATTGGCAGGCATGTTTTGGATTTTGGCATTTGGAATGCTTTGGCCATGGCGGCTTTCCATGCTGTGGCAATATAAAAAAATCGCTGCAAAAGATAAAAGCGCTATTCCCACTTAAGGGAATGGCGCTTTTTACTGTTCAAAATACTGTTCGTACGGACGGACATCAATCTCCATCTCTGCCAATTTTTTTCTCAGGAATTTGTGATCGCGTTTTGGAGTTGCCAGAATATAGCCACGGATGATGTGTTCCAGCTTCATCTTTTTGACCTTTTCTTCAAGCATGACCTGTCCGATTCTGCCGGCGATTTTTTGTTTTGCCACCGGCCGGAATAAATCAGGAACGGGCTGCACCAATTCATTCAACATTGCCTTTTCTTCATCGCCCCATAAATGGATGGTTTTATCAACGTAATATTCTTCCCAGTTCAAATCTGAAAGGCCATCTTCTTTCGGCATAGACTTTAGGAACTTTCTGAACATGAAATATCCGCCAATCGCGAAAAGCCCCACCAGCACAACTACCCAGAATAGGATAAACCATAAAAACCAGCCACTCAGTTCCATATTGTTTCACCTCATTTTTCCATTACTTCTATTATAGAAGGGTTTGAAAAAGAATTCATTAAAAATGTATCTCTTTTTTCCATCTGTGTCTATATAGCGAATGAAAGGAGGTGAGAAACATGGCCTTTAGTGATTTTAAGAACGCCAGCATACGCTGCACGTACGACAATGGCTTGGATGCCAACGGCAAAGTGAAAAGAAAGTTTAAATCGTACCACAATGTCAAAGAAGCAGCAGCTGCAGACGGAATCTTTGAAACAGCAGCTGTATTGACGAATTTTGGTACAAAAACATTAATGGATGTTGAAAAACAATCCGCAATGACGATCTATCAATAAAAAGAATAAGGGGGAAATAAAGAATGGCTAAAACACTGGAATTGATTTTTACGACCACCGCAGGAAAAGATGTCACCTTGACTGTGGATGAACCGCGTGACACTGTCACAGATGCGGAATTGCTGGCAGGAATGCAGGCCATTATCGCGCACGATGTTTTCGAAGTGGAAGGTTCGCCGTTTGGTGCGGTGAAAGGCGCTCGCATTGTCGAACGAAATATTGTGGAGTACGAAGTATAAGCAAGAAGCTCTCCTGATTCGGGAGAGCTTTTTTAGCAGCAAAATTTAGAGGCACTTATACTTTTATAGAACAGGAGGCAAAAACTATGGCAGAGTGGATGCAATGGATTCAAGAACTAGGATTTCCTATCTTTGTTTCTTTTTATTTGATGCATCGTGTGGAAACCAAGTTGGTCGCCATTCATGACGCATTGCTCACGTTAAAGCTGTCCTGACTTCACAAATTCGTGACAATGGCGGTTTAACATGTATTGTGCAGTTTCTACACTTTCGCTATGATTAGAAGGATGAAAGAGTGGAGGCAATCTCATGCGATTTATTTATTTGTCAGTTTTGCTGAGTCTTGTCCTATTTTTAGGGGCATGCGGCAGTTCTGCAATTGAGGATTTTTCTTATACCGATCACCGGGGAGAACCGGTATCTTTAGAAGATTTGAAAGGGACGCCTTGGCTGGCGACTTTTGTTTTTACCAACTGTGAAACGGTTTGTCCGCCGATGACATTTACCTTAAGCGAAATTCAGGAAGAGCTGGAAGCTGAAGGTTTGGACAATTACAAAATTGTAGCGTTCAGTGTGGATCCAGGTGTCGATACACCGGAAACCATGCAGGAATATTTGGCACAGTATTCGGTTCCGGATGAATCAAAATGGCATTTGCTAACGGGGTATGAACAATCGGAAATATCGGAGTTTGCGAAAGATAATTTCAACTCTTTTGTGCGCGACGATCCTGAAAGCGATCAGGTTATTCACGGTACCTCTTTCTATCTGGTTGACCAGGACGGTGTTGTCGTTAATAATTACGACGGCTTTGAAAATGTGCCAGTGGAAGACATTAAGGACGACTTGCGTGAATTAATTGAAGAAAAGTAAAAAACCGGTCATAGACCGGTTTTTTCTTTGCCCAAAAGATCTCTGATTTCCAGCAGGATTTCCTGAGTTTTGTCCAAGACTTCCGGTTCTTCTGCAGCCGGCACCTCTTTTTTGCGTTTTAGTTTGGTGAAAATGCGGATAACCATGAAAATCGAGAAGGCAATGATGAAAAAGTCGATGATTGATTGGATAAATAGTCCATAATTCAAAACCACATCATTGAAAGTATAGCTCCAATTCTCGACACTGACTCCGCCGACTAATATTCCAACCAGGGGCATAATGATGTCTTGCACTAAGGAGGTTACCACTTTGCCGAAAGCTGCCCCAATGACGACTGCCACGGCAAGGTCGATGACGTTGCCTTTTAAGGCAAACTTCTTAAAATCTTCCCACATAAATTTCACCTCCCGCTTTTAAAACTTAATTTTATCAGAAACATTTTGAATAATATAGATATCTGCCAAATTTTACAAAGCAGCGGATCCGCGGAGAAACGGCAATCGAAGGGAAGATATGCTACACTGAAACAAATAAAGGATTAGGTGTGGAAAATGAAAAAAAAGAAAATACCCAAAAAATACAAGCGTCAATTAGGCTGCCTCATTCTTTTGGTGCCTGCAGCAATAGTCGTTGCAACTCTCGGTGCCCTTTTGTATATGCTCGTCAATTCGGCATCAATGATGAATACTTTAAAGGAAGCGCCAAACCATATAATTGAAATGGAAGTTCCAGAAGAAAACATACCGTTGTATAAAGAAGCGGCGGAGGTCTACAGCATTCCATGGACTTTGCTTGCCGCACACCATCGGATTGAGACCAGGTTTTCAACAATGGATCCTTTGCTGTCTCCGGTCGGGGCAGAAGGGCATCTTCAGTTTATGCCTTGCACATTTGTCGGTTGGAGCCATCCTACCTGTTCAGGAAAAGGACAAGGCGAAATCAGTGAAGAAGACAAAACAAACCTAGATGTAATTGCTTATTACGGAGGATATGGAGTTGATGGCAACGGGGATGGCATTGCGGATCCCTATAATTTAACGGATTCTCTCTACAGTGCAGCAAATTATTTGTCGCAGAATGGGGCAGCGGAAGGCGATTTGGAAAACGCGATTTTCCAATACAACCATAGCGAGGAATACGTCGCAGATGTGCTTCACTACTATAATATGTACGAAGAAGAATACAATTAAACGCAAAAAAAAAGAGTGGACAATTGTCCACTCTTCTTTTTATTAAGCTCTACGGTTTTTGCGCATAGAACCCATGATCAGGCTAAGTACGAATACAAAGATCAAAGCACCAATTAATGCTGGGATGATTGCTACGTCCCAAATAACTGGACCTAGATCTCCAAGAATTAATCCACCTAACCAAGCACCAATGATACCTGCGATGATGTTACCGATAATGCCGCCCGGTACGTCTTTACCTAAGATCATTCCAGCGATCCAACCGATGATACCGCCCATAATAAGGAATAAAATAAATCCCATTTTTTCCAGCTCCTTTAGAGTAATGTATAATTGCTACACTCTAGGTATAACCGGATTCAGGACGTTTGAAACATAAAAAGAAAAAAAGATTATAAAACCTGTGCGCCCAAGGTTGTAGAGAAGTGGCGCAAAGCCCATTCATGGCCAGCCTGATCAAAGCTGGCGACTCCATTTTCGTGGACAAAAATTTTATATCCTTTGTTGTAGGCATCTACTGCCGTATGCAGAACGCAAATGTCTGTACAGACCCCAACAAGATGGATTTCTTCTATATGGCGCTCTTGCAGCAGCAATTCCAGGTTGGTTCCTGCAAATGCGCTGTATCTTGTTTTGTCCATCCAGATGATGCGGTCTGCATTTGCTTTATAAACATCTGCCAAACGGCCGTATAGCTCTCGCCCAGCAGTTCCTTTTATGTTATGAGGTGGAAAAAGTTTTGCTTCCGGGTGAAATGCATTGGTCTTGTCGTGCAAATCCACCGGCATGACAACCAGCGCTCTCTCAGTTAAAAATTCCTCAGTCAGTCTGCAAATCTCTTCTTCAATGGCTTGTCCAGGTTTCCCGCAGGTCAAAGCCCCGTCATCTGCTACAAAATCCACCGTGTAATCGACTACCAGCAATGCTTTTTTCATCCCTTCCACTCCAATCCTTTTCCTTAATTATAAACTAAATGAATTCAAAAGAAACAAAGCTTGCCAGAGTCTTTAGTTTTCAGTATAATCAGACTATTAACAGAGAAGGGGTGGTCCTGATGCAATACGAAAACGTTGAGAAGCTTGACCGGCAGGCGATGATTTTTGTTGCTATTCATACTTTGCTCATTTTAAATTTTGCTTTGGATTTCGGTTTCTTACTATGACCGGAAACAAAAAACAGCCTATCCCAACTTCATGGGATGGGCTGTTTTAATGTGTGCCCCGTTTTAGGCGGACCAGGGAATCCTTGAGGATCCGCGATGCGGAATCGAGCGATACGCCCAATATTTCCTGGATCTCCTCCAGGTTTTTATGTTCAACCGAATAAAGATAATATACATAGGCAAAACGAATATCACCCGAACGCATCGGCATGCCGACAAAAGAGGAAAGCGCCTCTGTATAGTCGGACAGGGAGCCCATCTGGAACATGGTATACTCATTTTTCACTTTAGACGACAGCAAATAAGGTGTGCCTCGGAATACTGCACGCTCAATGCCATCCAGCATGACAGGAATCTCCTTATCCGTAAATTCGAGGATGCACTGGTAGCCATCCTTCTTTTCAACGGCCAACTTCAATTTCCCTCCGCGGTCATCAAAATTGTCTATGTCAATGGTCGCCATATCACGCAAGCGAAGTCCGCGCAGGTATAGAATGTAGAGAATTTTAGCATTCAAGGATAATTGGTCGGCTTCAAGCACAGCGTCTTTCTTTGCCAGCAAGTCTTCATAATCCAAGTAAATATCGGATGGCGTCAAGTCCAGTTTTTCGCTGAATTTAAACTTGGGCATGAAATCGTTTGGAATGCGCCCAATCTGCCACATATAGTCAAACCATCTTCTGATGTAAATCAGTTTTCGGTTGAGGGTGCTGTCTTTAATGCCGGATGCGTGCTGGTCCATCAGAAACTGTTGGATGTCGGAAGGCCGGATATCATGCGGCTCCACCGGTTTTTTATACGTATGCCTAAGAAAAGCGAAGAGCGAGCGGATCAATTGGACTTCATGGACAACGGTGTTAGGGCTAATGCCATTGTCGAGCCGAAATTTCTCATAACCATAAGGCATTATACGTCACCTCTTCTTAAGGGATTTCCTACAATTATACCATTCATTCAAGAAAATAGAACGTGTTTTCCCTTATGGAGAGCGGGTTAAGCCAGTCACTTTGGACGTATACTGCTGTGGAACCACTGAAGAAAAACAGATCCACTCCAATGTATATAATTCATGCAGATTAGGGTATGTTAATAAGGATAGGCAAACAGATGAAATGAAGGTGGAACCCATTATGTTTAAAGAAGACAATGCAAAAATCAGAAACCAGATTCTTCAAGCAGTGGAGGGGATGACTGATGAAAAATTAAACCAAAAGCCGTCTGAAGAAGAATGGTCGGCTATTCAGATTTTGGACCATCTGCAATTAATGGAGAAAACGATTGCGAAAGGTGTTTCCCATGAGCTAACGAAAGAAACGAGCGAAAAAGCGCTGAAAAAGCCGATTGCGCTGACTGTCAGCCGGTCATTCAAAGTGGATGCGCCAAAGCACGTTATTCCGACAGATGAATTTGTCACACTCGAAGAAATGAAAGAACGCTTGAATGCTTCACACAATCTGCTGTACGAAGCATATGGCAAGGCAACGCCTGAACAGCTGGAGCAAAAATCGATGGCCCATCCGGTATTTGGAAAAGTTCCGTTGATCCAATGGTTCCCATTTGTCGGCCTTCATGAAAAAAGGCATTTCAAGCAATTGGAAAAAACCTTAAGCAAACTCGATTGATTTCTATTATAGTCATTCGAAAAACTTATCACATTATATAATTTTAATGTAATTTACTTATGCTCCTGCTTTCGGTATGATGGAAGAGGAGAAAAGCGCTGTCACGAGCCTTTTCAGAAGATTCAAAGGAGGAACACACACATGGCAAAGAGCAGTTTGCACAACAGCCGCACTTCTTTTGAGCTAAATGGCAAAACGTATAACTACTATCGTTTAGCTGCATTAGAAGAAGCAGGGATCGCTAAAGTTTCACGCCTTCCTTATTCAGTAAAAGTTCTATTGGAATCTGTATTGCGTCAGCATGATGGATATGTCATCAAAGATGAGCACGTTGAAGAATTAGCAAAATGGGGCAAAGATGCCAACAAAGAAGCAGAAGTTCCATTCAAGCCTTCACGTGTTATCCTTCAGGATTTCACCGGCGTACCAGTAGTCGTTGATTTGGCTGCACTTCGTTCAGCAATGGCTGAAATGGGTGGAGACCCGAACAAAATCAATCCTGAAATTCCAGTGGATCTTGTTATTGATCACTCGGTACAAGTTGATAACTACGGCACGGAAGATGCACTTCGCATCAACATGGAGCTTGAGTTTGACCGCAATGCGGAGCGTTACCAGTTCCTTAGCTGGGCTCAAAAAGCTTATGACAACTACCGTGCGGTTCCACCAGCAACTGGCATTGTTCACCAAGTTAACCTTGAGTATTTGGCAAACGTTGTCCATGCAGTTGAAAATGCTGATGGCACATTCGAAACTTTCCCTGATACATTGGTAGGAACAGATTCCCATACGACAATGATCAACGGAATCGGCGTTCTTGGATGGGGCGTTGGCGGTATTGAAGCTGAAGCCGGCATGCTTGGACAGCCTTCTTACTTCCCAATTCCGGAAGTTATCGGCGTTAAAATGACTGGCGAACTTCCAAACGGCGCTACTGCGACAGATTTGGCGTTGAAAGTCACTCAAACTTTGCGTAAAAAAGGCGTAGTAGGCAAATTTGTTGAGTTCTTTGGACCTGGTGTTACAACATTGCCGCTTGCTGACCGTGCAACAATTGCCAACATGGCTCCAGAATACGGCGCAACTTGCGGATTCTTCCCAGTTGACGAAGAAGCGCTTGACTATATGCGTTTGACTGCACGTGATGCAGATCAAATCGCTGTAACGAAAAAGTATTTGCAGGAGAACGACATGTTCTTCAAAGTTGAAAACGAAGATCCGATCTACACGGACCTTGTGGAAATCGATCTTTCTGAGATTGAGCCAAACCTTGCAGGACCTAAACGTCCACAGGATTTGATTCCTTTGTCTCAAATGAAGCCTGAGTTCAACAAAGCTGTAACAGGCGAAGAAGGACCGCACGGCTTTGCACTTGATGCAGCTGAAATTGCGAAAACAGCAACAGTCAACTTCAAAAACGGCAAAACTGCTGAAATGAAGACTGGCGCACTTGCGATTGCAGCCATTACATCTTGTACCAACACTTCTAACCCATACGTAATGCTTGGTGCTGGACTAGTAGCGAAAAAAGCAGTTGAAAAAGGATTGACTCCACCTGCTTACGTGAAAACTTCATTGGCTCCAGGTTCAAAAGTTGTTACAGGCTACTTGAACGATTCAGGCTTGCTGGACTACATGAACCAAATCGGCTTTAACTTGGTCGGCTACGGCTGTACTACATGTATCGGTAACTCAGGTCCATTGCTTCCTGAAATTGAAGAAGCGATTTTGGACAACGATTTGCTGGTTTCATCTGTATTGTCTGGTAACCGTAACTTCGAAGGACGCATCCATCCGCTTGTAAAAGCAAACTACTTGGCTTCTCCAATGCTGGTTGTTGCTTATGCACTTGCTGGAACAGTGGATATCGACTTTGCAGTTGAACCGATTGGCACAGACAAAGAAGGCAAAGATGTATTCTTCAAAGATATCTGGCCATCAACTGAAGAAATCAAAAAAGTGGTTAAAGACACTGTTACTCCAGAATTGTTCCGTAAAGAGTACGAGCATGTATTCAATGAGAACGAAGCTTGGAATGCAATTGAAACAAACGACGATTCATTGTATGAGTTTGATGCGTCATCAACTTATATTCAAAACCCGCCGTTCTTTGAAGGTCTCTCAAAAGAACCGGCTCCGATCCAACCATTATCTGGCCTTCGTGTAGTTGCGAAATTCGCAGATTCTATCACGACCGACCACATTTCACCAGCTGGTGCGATCGGCAAAGATACGCCAGCAGGCCTATACCTTCGTGCAAACGGCGTCGAGCCGCGTAACTTTAACTCTTACGGATCTCGCCGCGGTAACCACGAAGTCATGATGCGCGGAACATTCGCCAACATTCGTATCCGTAACCAGGTAGCTCCAGGAACAACTGGCGGCTATACAACTTTCTGGCCAACAGGCGAAACAATGGCAATTTACGACGCAGCCATGAAGTATCAGGAACAGGGCACAGGACTTGTGGTCTTGACTGGTAAAGATTACGGCATGGGCTCTTCACGTGACTGGGCAGCTAAAGGGACATTCCTTCTTGGCATCAAAACAGTCATCGCTGAAAGCTACGAACGTATTCACCGTTCAAACCTTGTAATGATGGGCGTTCTGCCATTGCAGTTTGTTAACGGCGAAAGCGCAGATTCACTTGGATTGACTGGACACGAAACCATCAGCGTTAACTTGTCTGATGACGTGAAACCACGCGACGTCCTGACTGTTACAGCTACTGCTGAAGACGGCAAAGTAACTGAGTTCAAAGTATTGGCACGTTTCGATTCCGAAGTGGAAGTGGATTATTTCCGCCACGGAGGCATCCTGCAAATGGTGCTCCGCAACAAGTTGCTAGAAGTATAAGAACGATAAGAAAAAGGCTGCCGGGAAATTTCCCGGCAGCCTTTTCTGTTATATAAAAAAGAAATTTCTTGTATACTGGTAAAGAGGTGAAATGGACATGTACATAAGCGAAAAAGAAATTGAAATCCGTTACGCGGAAACCGATCAGATGGGTGTCGTTTATCATGCCAATTACATCATTTGGCTGGAAATCGGGCGCACAAAACTGATTGAAGACTTGGGATTTACCTATGCCGGCATGGAAAAGGATGGTTATTTGTCTCCTGTAACCGATATTGCCATTCAATATAAAGCAGTTCTCCGGTACGGGCAAAAAGCTTTTGTCCGGACATGGGTGGAAGAGCATGGGCGTCTTCGGACCAAATATGGCTACGAAATCGTCCATGAAGACGGCACCATTGCTGCAACCGCGATTTCTGAACATGTTGTTGTGAAAAAAGATACGTTCCGTCCGGTCTCCATCAAGAAAATCTATCCAGAATGGCATGAAAAATACGAAGAAATCAAAAAGCAGGTCCCTGATGGCGTTCGGAATTAAGCGAAATGAACTGGAGCGCTGGAAACAAGAGGTCGCTGAAGGACAGATTTCGTTTTTAACCCATTACTGGGTGGATGACCGCTTCCCGGGCTGCAGCACTGTCACAAAAGTGGGCTGCTGCGACTTGGACAAGCTTGAATCTTGGGGCAGGCAGTACGGATTGCAGCGCGAATGGATGGATTTGCGGGGCAATTATCCGCATTATGATTTGTTTGGCGATCGCCAACAGTCAATTCTCCAGCGTGAAGGGCAATTGGAGCAACTGAATAAATTGCAAAATAAAAAAGCATGAATAGCTCATGCTTTTTATTTTTCGTATGAATAATCAAGTTCATGTAAGTCATCGTTGACGCTAACCTGAAGATTATGCCCATCAAAATACCAGACATCGCTTTGTTCAATAAAGTAGGTGACTTGGTCCTGTTCCAACTGGACAGCCATTTCGTGGGGCTGATCCTTGGTCACACCAAGTGAAAATCCAGGCTGCAGCTTGCTGGAACCGCCGTAGCGGACAAAAAAGCGAACAGCTTCACCTGGTGCCACTTCCATTTCTTTCTTAAACCAATTGAGTGCGTCGTCACTGATGTTGATCTGCATATCACACGTCCTTCCACTGGCATTACCAGTTGATTTTAGGCTCTGTACCTGCTCGGATCCGTGCAATGTTGGCACGATGGCGGAAAATGATGAACAACGCCAAAATATAAATGACAATCATGAACAGGTAGTCTCCGGTGAAAATTGCGTAAATAGTGGTGTAAATGATTGCCACAACGGACAAGATGATTGATGACAACGATACCATTTTAGTGATCTTCAATGCAATCAAGAGCACCACAACAGCCATTACAAACAGGGGCCATTGATAGCCCAGCAGGATGCCGCCCGAAGTCGCGACGGCTTTTCCGCCTTTAAATTTGGCGAATACCGGATAAATATGTCCGATAACCGCGATCACGCCAAACACCAGCGGGTGGATATCGGTCGCAATGTAAAAGGGAATCAGCGTTGCAGCTGTTCCTTTCAAAATATCTAACAAAGTAACCGCAATGCCAGCTTTTTTGCCGAGCGTCCGGAATGTATTGGTAGCGCCGAGGTTTCCGCTTCCTTTTGTACGGATATCCGTGTTGTAAAATAGTTTCCCGACCCATAAGGCAGACGGAATCGAGCCAAGCAGGTAAGCGAGTAGAATGGGAAGCAGTATAGTCATTATGGACTCCTTTAAAACAACCTTATTTTGTAGTTTCAGTTTACCATGTCTGAAGTTCTTTGGACAATAGGCGCCAGATTATTCAACAGGCAGGACAGAATCGTGTATGATAGAATAAAAAGGACAGGTGATCTTCTTGAACAATCCAAGCCGCGAAAAGATTAAAAACGTACTCGATCACGCGAAAACCATAGCTGTAGTTGGCCTTAGCCCAAACCCGAGCCGTACTTCCTATATGGTATCCGAAGCTATGCAACGGGCCGGCTACCGCATCATCCCGGTCAATCCACAGACGGATGCCGTGCTGGGTGAAAAAAGTTATGCTTCTTTGAGTGACATACCAGAAAAAGTGGACATTGTGAACGTTTTCCGGCGAAGTGAGTTTTTAGAGGATATCGCTGATGAGTTCGTGAAAATCGATTGTCCGGTATTTTGGACACAATTAAATGTAGTTGATGAGAACGTATTTAATCGGTTGGCTGATGCAGGGTATACAGTCATAATGGACCGTTGCATCAAAGTGGAACACGCCATCCTGAAATAAGGCATTACTGCTAAAGGGCGCCCAGCGCTCTTTTTCTATGAAGTTTGACAGAAGGCAAGGAAATAGAATACGATAAAGAGAGATCAATATGCGAACGAATGTTCGTTGGAGGGAATTAGATGGCTAAAATTCAAAACACAGCATACAACGAAGAAGCGATCCAGGTACTCGAGGGCTTAGATGCTGTCAGAAAGCGGCCAGGAATGTATATCGGCTCGACGGATACACGCGGACTTCACCATTTAGTCTATGAAATTGTCGACAACTCGGTCGATGAAGCGCTTGCAGGACACGGGGATAAAATCACCGTTACCATCCATGAGGACAACAGCATCAGTGTCCGGGATTACGGACGCGGCATGCCAACAGGAATGCATCGCAGCGGCAAACCCACACCGGAAGTCATTTTGACGGTTTTGCACGCCGGCGGAAAATTTGGCCAGGGCGGCTACAAGACGAGCGGCGGCCTTCACGGAGTCGGTGCGTCTGTTGTCAATGCGCTGTCCAAATTCCTGGAAGTGACTATTTACCGCGATGGCAAGAAATACCGCCAGCGCTTTGAAAACGGCGGCAAGCCGGTCACAACATTGGAAGAAATCGGCTCAACAAAAGAAACTGGCACATTGCTTCACTTTTTGCCGGACGAAACCATTTTTTCCGTATCCAAATACAATTACGAAACTCTTTCAGAGCGTCTGCGCGAATCAGCTTTCCTGTTAAAAGGACTGAAAATTGAGTTGTTTGACCAACGTACAGAAGCCAAGGATGTTTTTCATTACGAAACGGGAATTGAAGCCTTTGTTGCTTACCTCAATGAAGAAAAAGACGTGCTGCATCCCGTAGCTTATATCGAAGGCCAGCAGGACGAAATGGAGATCGAATTTTCGTTCCAGTTTAATGATGGCTATTCCGAGACGATTCTGTCATTTGTCAATAACGTCCGGACACGGGACGGCGGAACGCATGAAACTGGCGCTAAAGCTGCTATGACGCGGGTATTCAACGACTATGCGCGAAAAATCAACTTGCTGAAAGACAAAGACAAAAACCTGGAAGGCTCCGACATCCGCGAAGGTTTGGCGGCGATCGTGTCTGTCCGCATCCCGGAAGCGCTGCTGCAATTTGAAGGGCAGACCAAAAGCAAACTGGGAACAAGCGAAGCGCGAAGCATCGTGGACTCGGTCGTTTCCCAGAAGTTGATGTACTTCCTGGAAGAAAACGCAGATCTCAGCGCGTCCCTTGTGCGCAAAGCAATCCGGGCATCGCAAGCGCGATTGGCGGCCAGAAAAGCACGGGAAGATGCGCGAAACGGCAAAAAACGCAAAAAATCGGATGCCTTGCTGTCCGGTAAATTGACGCCTGCCCAATCACGCAACGCCTCTAAAAACGAACTGTATTTGGTTGAGGGAGACTCGGCCGGCGGTTCGGCAAAACAAGGACGCGACCGGACTTTCCAGGCAATCCTGCCGCTGCGCGGGAAAGTCGTCAATACCGAAAAAGCGAAGCTTGAAGAAATTATGAAAAACGAAGAGATTTCGACCATTATCCATGCCATTGGCGGAGGCGTGTCGTCCGATTTTTCAATTGACGATATTGCCTACAACAAAATCATCATCATGACCGATGCCGATACCGATGGCGCTCACATCCAGGTGCTGCTGCTGACATTCTTTTTCCGTTACATGAAGCCATTGATCGAAGCCGGCAAAGTGTTTATCGCATTGCCGCCGCTATACAAAGTATCCAAAGGCATCGGCAAAAAAGAAGTGATCGACTATGCGTGGACCGAAGCAGATTTGGATGCATCCATCAAAAAAGTCGGCAAAGGCTATATGCTCCAGCGCTATAAAGGGTTGGGTGAGATGAACGCAGACCAGTTATGGGAAACGACCATGAACCCGGAAACCCGTACGTTGATTCGCGTGACCATTGAAGACAGTGCGCGTGCAGAACGCGGCATCACCACATTGATGGGCGATAAAGTGGAACCGAGACGCCGCTGGATTGAAAATAATGTCGATTTCGGAATGGAAGACGACAGCAATATTCTTGAAAATGATTTGATTCACGCTGAGGAGGAACTCGTATGACACAAACCGAAAGATACCAGGATTTGCCGCTCGAAGAAGTGATCGGCGATCGGTTTGGCCGTTACAGCAAATACATTATCCAAGACCGGGCGCTGCCGGATGCCCGCGACGGGTTAAAGCCTGTTCAGCGCAGGATTTTATATGCGATGTACCACGAAGGCAATACCAACGACAAAGCGTTCCGTAAATCTGCCAAAACTGTCGGTAATGTGATCGGTAACTATCATCCGCACGGTGATAGCTCGGTTTATGAAGCGATGGTTCGCTTGAGCCAGGATTGGAAAATTCGTCACATGCTCGTTGAAATGCACGGCAATAACGGTTCGATGGACGGCGATTCACCGGCTGCAATGCGTTATACCGAGGCCCGATTGTCTGCTATTTCTTCTGAACTGCTTCGTGACATCGACAAACGCACTGTGGATTTTATTCCAAACTTTGATGATTCCGACATGGAACCGACCGTTTTGCCGGCCCGTTTCCCAAACCTTTTGGTCAACGGATCGACTGGTATTTCTGCCGGTTATGCGACTGACATTCCTCCGCATGCACTTCATGAAGTGCTTGATGCAGTACTGATGCGCATGGACAATCCACAGGCGACAGTTGCCGAGCTGATGACGGTCATAAAAGGGCCAGATTTCCCAACAGGCGGCATTATCCAGGGGATAGACGGCATCCAGAAAGCTTACGAAACCGGCAAAGGCAAGATCATCGTCCGTTCAAAAGCCCAAGTGGAACCGCTAAAAGGCGGGAAAGAGCAAATCGTCATCACAGAAATTCCTTTTGAGGTCAATAAAGCCAACATGATCAAGAAAATCGATGACCACCGCTTTGACCGCAAGCTTGAAGGCATCTCTGAAGTGCGGGATGAATCCGATCGAAGCGGATTGCGCATCGTCATCGAACTGAAAAAAGACGTACAGGCTCTCGGCATTTTAAGCTATCTTTATAAAAACACCGATCTGCAAGTCAGCTACAATTTCAATATGGTCGCTATTTACAAGCGCCGTCCAACGATGATGACGTTGCAAACGATGCTGGATGCTTATATCGAGCACCAAAAAGAAGTCATCACCAAGCGTTCGGAATTTGATCTTCAAAAAGCGAGCGACCGTATGCACATTGTGGAAGGTTTGATGAAAGCCCTGTCGATTCTGGACAAAGTGATCAAAACCATCCGTTCTTCAAAAGACAAACGCGATGCGAAGAATAACCTGATTTCGTCTTTTGATTTTTCAGAAGCTCAGTCGGAAGCGATTGTGTCGCTGCAACTTTACCGATTGACCAATACAGATATTACTGACTTGCAAAAAGAAGAAAGTGATTTGAAAAAACTGATCGCTGAACTGACGGGCATCCTGACCAGCCCGACCAAGTTGAAAAATGTCATCAAAAAAGAACTGGCCAGCATCCGCAAGCAGTTCGCGGAACCGCGCCGTTCGGTTATAGAAGACAAGATCGAAGAAATCACCATCACACGCGAAATCATGATTCCGAGTGAAGAAGTCGTGGTGACGGTGACAAAAGAAGGCTATGTCAAGCGGACCAGTACACGTTCGCACGCTGCTTCAAACGGCAAGGACTTTGCGATGAAAGAATCGGATTACCTGTTGTTCGAAGGCAATTTGAACACGCAGCATACCATTCTGATTTTCACTACCGCCGGAAATTTCGTTTTCCAGCCGATTAACGAGCTGCCTGATATCAAATGGAAAGATCTTGGCCAGCATTTATCGAGCATCGTGCAATTGGATGCCAATGAATCTGTTCTTGCAGTCTTCCCGTTCGAAAGCTTTGATGCAGATGCCAGCATTCTGACCGTTTCGAAACTGGGCCAGGTTAAACGTTCGGCGTTAAAAGATTATCAGATTCAGCGCTATTCACGCGCCATTAAGACCATGAACCTGAAATCTGACGATGCAATGATCTATGCAGCATTGGTGACGAATGAAACCGAATTGTTCATTGGAACAAAACAAGCCTACGGTGTCCGTTTTCCAATGGATGAAGTGCCGCTTACCGGTCTTCGCACTGGAGGCGTCAAAGGCGTTAACTTGAAAGACGGCGATGAGGCAGTTTCCGCTGTCATGATCCATCCGGAAATTAAACAGGAACTTGTCCTGATTACGCACCGCGGGGCAGCGAAAAAAATGAAACTCCAGGAATTTGAAAGCGGCAGCCGTGCCAAGCGCGGCGTGGTCATGCTCCGGGAGTTGAAATCGAATCCTCACCGCGTTGTTGCAGTGATTGGCGCAACCGGTAAAGAAGAAATTATTTTAGAAACCGACAAAGGGCTTCGCATGCCTTTGGTGGCCAATTCATTGAAAAATGTGGATCGTTATTCAAACGGTTCCTTCATTGCAGATGAAGCAACTGACGGAAAAGTGACCGCAGCCTACCGGTTTGACAAAAAAGAATGAATGCATAAGACCCTAACTCTTATTCAAGAGTTAGGGTCTTATTTTTGTTGAATCCAAAATATCACTTGTGAATAATTTCGTCTAAATTTATTCATATGTATTATCAATAGTTCCGTTCATTGTTTATTCATATGAATGATTCATCCAGAATAACTTTTCCGGCTTTTAAAAAGCATTTATCTAAGATCAGTGTCTATACGGCCAAGTTGGCAGGCATGTCTTAGGCCATGGGGATTCTTAAAATCAAGTACGTCGAAAACTTTTCGTGGAGTTGTCGCAATTTTGTCGCCAATTCAGCGCGTTGATGTGTTAGAGTAGTGAGATAAATAAAAATAAGAGGGTGACATCTATGGCTAAAACCAACATCACAGAGCTTGACAGGGAAGTAGCATTTTCAAAAGTATCGGTGGAAGAAATTATGGTTGCCAACCAGGCGCTCAAGGATGTCGTCATCAAGACGCCATTGCAAAAAAACGAGCTGCTGTCCGCACGATACGGCTGCAATGTTTACTTGAAGCGGGAAGATCAGCAGGTCGTCCGTTCTTTTAAATTGCGAGGCGCATATAATTTTGTCCGCAGCCTGAATGCTTCTGAACGCGCCAGAGGAGTTGTCTGCGCCAGTGCCGGCAACCACGCACAAGGCGTCGCCTACTCATGCTTCGCCCTTGGCATTGAAGGGAAAATCTTTATGCCGCTTACAACGCCGCGCCAAAAAGTGTCGCAAGTCAAACGCTTTGGCGGAGACAAAGTGTCTGTGGTTTTGACAGGAGATACCTTTGACGACTCTTTCGCTTCGGCAATGGAATATTGCACGGCAGAAGAAAAAGTTTTTGTTCATCCGTTCAATGACAGCCGCATCATAGCGGGGCAAGGAACGGTCGCAGTAGAGATTTTGAATGATATGCAAGAACCGGTCGATTTCCTATTTTGTGCAATTGGTGGAGGCGGATTGGCATCAGGCGTCGGCTCTTACTTGAAAGGCATCAGCCCATCGACAAAACTGATCGGCGTCGAACCAGCTGGTGCTGCTGGCATGAAAACCTCACTCGCCAATGGCCAAGTGACGCGTCTCGATTCAATCGATACATTTGTTGACGGCGCTGCAGTCAAGCAAGTCGGGGACTTGTCGATGGCGATTTGTTCGGATGTATTGGATGACATTGCACTGGTACCGGAAGGCAAGGTCTGTACAACAATCTTGCAGCTGTATAACGAAAATGCCATTGTCGCGGAACCGGCTGGCGCGTTGTCCGTCGCTGCACTAGATTTCTACAAGGATGATATCAAAGGCAAAAACGTGGTATGCATCATTAGCGGCGGCAACAACGACATCGAGCGGATGCAGGAAATCAAGGAAAAATCCCTGATCTACGAAGGGCTCAAGCATTATTTCATCGTTACGTTCCCACAGCGTGCAGGTGCACTCCGCAAATTTATGGAACAGGTACTGGGCGAAACCGATGACATCACACATTTTGAATACACGAAACGGACAAACCGCGAAGAAGGACCGGTTCTGGTCGGCATTGAATTGAAATGCCGGGAAGACTATGAACCGCTCGTCAAGCGCATGGCAGAAAACGGATTTCCATACAAAGACATCAACAACGATTCACTATTGTTTAATTTATTGATTTAACAAATCTACAGGTTTGGCCAGTTTTGCCTGGCCGAGATAAAAAGGGCGTTCTTCGTGTGCTTCAGCACAACGGGGAACGCCCTTTTGCATGACAGCCAACTGGGAATCATCATCTGTACGGGCATATCTAATGGTATAGTGGAATCATCTAGAGGAACGAGGTGGAGCAAATGGAAAAACGATGTTCATGGGCAGAAAGCAACTTGCTTATGCAAAACTATCATGACGAGGAATGGTGCCGCCCCAGCTGGGATGATCGCTATATTTTTGAATTGCTGACGCTGGAAGGCGCACAGGCTGGGTTGTCGTGGAATATTGTACTATCCAAACGCGAAGCTTACTTGGAGGCTTTCAATCACTTTGATATCTTGCAATGCGCAGAACTGACAGATGAGGATTTGGCAGCGGTTAAAGAAAATTACTCGGTCATCAAGCATGAGGTTAAAATTCAATCAGTCCGTACCAATGCTCAAGCTGTTCTGAATATTTTAAAAGAGTGGGACAGTTTTGCAGCGTTTCTATGGAGTTATACAGACGGCAAGCCGATCCTCAACAATTGGAAGACCGACGCAGAAATTCCGGCCCAGTCTTCGTTATCAGTCCAACTGAGCAAAGATTTGAAAAAGCGTGGTTTTAAATTTGTGGGCCCTGTCACTACGTACTCGTTCATGCAGGCTATCGGGATGGTCAATGACCATATCGAAAGCTGTGCTTACCGAACGCCAAAAGATTGAGGAATTCCAGTGCTCAAAAAATAAGAAACAGAGAAGCCCGTTTATTTCTTCTCTGTTCTTTTTTATTTTCACAAGGAATTTCCAGATAAATGCAGAATAAAGGTAAAGAAGGTGAGTAAGTTCAAAACAAGAAAATGACGCAAACAAAAAGGGGAATTGGATTGGAACAGGCAGCTATGCAAAACTGGAACTTGGATTCTTTATACGAGGGAAAAGGTCATTCAAGTAAGTTGATGGGTTTGTTCGAAGAGTTAACCGAGACGCTTGAAAAGTTGGAAAGCAATCTTCAAGCTTATCAAGCGCGTGCTGAACTGCCGCTACTATTAGAAATCTTGCAGCAATTCCAATTTGCATTAAGCGGCTGGGAAGAAGTCGATGATTATTCAATCTGCGTATACGCCGAGGATGTTGCGGATTCGGCAGGAGCTGCATTGATGGAAAAAAGTGCCGTCGTGAAAGTGAAGCTAACTTCTGCACAAAGTGAGCTGGATCGAATTCTTGGTGGAATCCCGCAGGAAGTTTGGAATAAATGGATTTGCAGTGAAGACGTGCGGCCCCTGTCTTTTTATTTGGAGGAACGAAGAGCAGCCAGCAAAAATCTTCTGCCGATTGAACTGGAAAAAATAATCAATGCCTTGTCTGTCAACGGAATTATGGCGTGGGAGCAGCAGCACGAGTTAATGCTGACTAAATTAAAAGTTTCTTTGGAAATCGATGGAGAGAGGAAGGAAGTGTCAATTGGGGAGGGTCTCCACAGAGCGGTTTACTCTGCTGCACAGAAAGATCGCCAGGCGGCTGCGTCGGCTATTGAAAAGGTTTGTGCTGCAGAAGCTGATGCATTCGCAGCTATTTGGAACCGAATTGCAGGATTTCGGCTGGATGTTTACAAGCAGCGGGGATGGGACAATGACCTGAAAGAAACGCTGGATCACAACCGTATTCAGGAGGGTACCATTGAGTCGATGATGGCTTCCATTGATGCCAACAAGAGTCTGTACCAGGCTTATTTCCAACGAAAAATTAAAGTGGACCAGCATAAAAAAACCAGTTGGTTTGACGTAGAATCTCCAAGTTTTGCTGCAGCTGAGAAAATAGTTTATGCTGACGCTAAAAGTCTGATCTGCAGACAATTCCATCAGTTCAGTGAAAAGCTGGGGTGCTTTGCCGAAAAGGCATTTGAAGAAGGTTGGATTGAAACAGAAAACCGGCCAAATAAGGCGGAAGGCGGGTTTTGTGCATCGATGCCGCTTTCCAAGGAAAGCCGTATTTTCCTGACTTACCGTGAAACGTACCAGGACATTGTTACACTTGCCCATGAACTGGGCCATGCCTATCACAACTTCATCCTACATGAAGAGCCGGCCCTGGCTCAGCAAAAAGGTACAAGCGTAGCGGAAACGGCTTCTACGTTCATGGAAAACCTCGTGCTGGATGCCGTCATCAGCCAAGCGGATAGCGATGAGGAAAAGTTAGCATTGCTTGAAATTAAAATCATCGAGGGCCTTAAATACCTTGTCACGGTGCCCAATATGTTCCGTTTTGAGCAGCGGTTTTACGAAAAGCGGAAGGAAGGATTGCTTTCCGCGGAAGAAATCTCCAGCCTGCTCATTGAGACTGAAAATGTGTTTTATGAAGATTCCATTGAGGAGCCGGCTGCTTATCAATGGATGTACATCAGCCATTTCTACGATGCGGAAAAATCCTTCTACAACATTCCGTACACTATAGGCTACTTGTTTAGCAACGGTGTTTACGCTCGTGCTCAAAGGGAAGAGGCTGACTTTTCCAAGCAGTATGATGAGCTCTTGCGCCATTCAGGTAAAATGACCATCGAACAACTGGCAGAATCCTTTTTAGGGGTTGATCTTACAAACCAGGAATTTTGGGATGCTGCCCAGCAATCGTTGAAAGAAGCGATAGAAATGTATCTGAAGCTGACCGATAAGTATGGCTTCAAATCCGAATAAACTTTGTTATAACATATAGGTTCAATCCTAATCATCCCGCCAGTCTATCTGCAGTTTCTCAAGACTGTCGGTCAATTCGGTATCCAAATCCGTTAGACAAACAGTAAAATCTTGGACATTCAGCAATTCAATTCCGTTTCGGTACAGGCTGTAATGCCACAGGTAGCTGAAGTCCTGGTCCGGATTTTGGCGGTTAAACTCCATCATCAACTTGCGTATGGAATCGTCAAGACTTCCAAAATAAATCGAGCTGTTCTCCATATCTGGCCAGCGCCCCACTTTTAAATCCGGCAAAGACTCAATTTCAGGTTTGCCGTTCATTAAAGGATTTTCTGGATCAGGATCTCCGTTTGGGAATACAACACTAAATTCATTAGCCAGGCCAAGTGCGACCGCCAAAATTTCTTCCCATCTGGGAAATGAATCAATACTTTGGATCACCGAAAATTTAATCAAGGCAACTACCTCGTTTTCTCTAGATGGATGGAATGCTTTTTTTTTACCGTCCTGTTTTTTTGCACTAGAGCTTACCGCATTTCTGCTGTAAACTGAGTCATAAGAGATACTTCTTTTTCACGATTTGGTTAAGGCGACCTATGTAATTAATAATACGATTTTTTCTATCCAAATAAAACCATTTTATGAAATGTCTAAAGACATCTGTACAATGAGTTTAGCCAGCTGTTGATCCTTAATTAGAATTCTTAAACTATCCGTTTCTGTTGTTCCGATGGAAGAATGGGAGCGAGACACGAAGGGGGATTACGTGATGTTGAACTTAAAATACTTGGATTTGTTAGCGCAAAAATACGACAGTGAAGAAAAAGTCGCAACTGAAATCATCAATCTTGAAGCCATCCTGGATCTGCCCAAAGGAACGGAACATTTTGTAAGCGATTTACACGGGGAGTTCCAGGCTTTTCAGCACGTTCTGCGAAACGGTTCCGGCAATGTGAAAGTGAAAATAAGAGACTTATTCAAGAATGAACTGAGCGAAAAAGAGCTTAATGAATTTGCGACACTGGTTTATTATCCGGAAGAAAAACTGCAACTGATCAAAAGCAATTACACCAGCAAAAAGGAATTGCAGGCATGGTACATAGAAGTGATTGAGCGGATGCTGAAGCTTATTTCCTATGCAGCTTCCAAATACACCCGCTCAAAACTGCGCAAAGCGCTGCCCAAGCAGTTTGTTTACATCATTGAAGAGCTGCTGTACAAGACTGATGAGTTTAAAAACAAAAAAGACTATTACGCCAAAATGGTTGAACAAATCATCGCTTTGGGCCAAGCTGATAAACTGATTGTTGGGCTTGCCTATACGACGCAGCGCTTAACGGTGGACCATTTGCATGTAGTTGGCGACATTTACGACCGGGGTCCGGATCCGCACAAGATTGTGGATACACTCATCGATTACCACTCCGTGGACATTCAATGGGGAAATCATGACGTTCTGTGGATCGGTGCTTATGCCGGATCGAAAGTGTGCCTGGCGAACATTCTTCGTATCTGTGCACGCTACAATAATCTGGATATTATCGAAGATGTATATGGCATCAACTTGAGACCATTGCTGAATCTTGCGGAGAAGTATTACGACGACAATCCGGCATTCCATCCAAAACGGATTTCAGATGAAAAACTGACCGAGCAGGAGCAGCTGCAGATCACCAAAATTCATCAGGCGATTTCCGTTATTCAGTTCAAGCTGGAAAGCCCGATCATTAAGAGGCGTCCGTGCTTTGCGATGGAAGACCGCTTGTTGTTGGAAAAAGTCGATTACGAGAAAAAGGAAGCGACGATCCACGGCAAAACCTACCCGTTGGAAAATACGTGTTTTGCGACGATCAATCCCGAGCAGCCGGATGAATTATTGGATGAAGAAAAACTGGTGATGGATAAGCTACTGTTTTCTATGCAGCATTCAGAAAAAATGACGCGGCATATGAACTTCCTTATGAAAAAAGGCAGCCTTTATTTAAAATACAACGGCAATTTGCTTATTCATGGCTGTATTCCGCTTGATGAAGAAGGCAATATGGAGAAAATGGAGATCGAAGGAAAAAGCTATGCTGGCAGGGAACTGCTGGATCTTTTCGAACATTATTTGCGCTATTCCTTCGCCCATCCGGAAGAAACCGATGATTTCGCGACCGATATGGTGTGGTACTTGTGGACCGGAGAATATTCATCCCTTTTCGGGAAGCGGGAAATGACGACTTTTGAGCGTTACTTTATCAAGGACAAAGAGACCCATAAGGAACGTAAAAACCCTTATTATTATTTGCGTGAAGACGAGGAAATGTGCCGCAAAATACTGGAGGAATTTGAATTGAATCCAGATTATGGCCGCATTATTAACGGCCATACGCCTGTCAAAGAGCGGGATGGGGAAAACCCGATCAAAGCGAATGGCAAAATGCTGGTCATCGATGGCGGATTCTCAAAAGCTTATCAGTCTACTACAGGAATCGCCGGTTATACCTTGCTGTACAATTCATACGGCATGCAGCTGGTCGCCCATCAGCTGTTTAACTCAAAAGAAGAAGTGCTGCAAAATGGAACGGATGTATTGTCCATCAAGCGGCTTGTTGACGAAGAACTGGAACGCAAAAAAGTGCGGGAAACGAATATTGGTGAAGGGCTGTTGCAGGAAATTTTTAATTTGAACAGTTTAAGAGAATACCGATATATGCAGAGAACCTCATTTAAAGTGTAACAGGAAAAGGAAGAGCTTCAGCGATTGGGCTGGCTCTTCCTTTTTTTGTCGGGATAAAAGTGAATCTGAAAATATGCTTCGCGATTCATCTGTCGAACCTTTTGATGTCACTGTTTCAACTCGATATCTAAATATGTTGTGTAGTTTCCAAATTCGCTTTCTTCGTAAATTCTAATAAATGTTACTTCAAAAGAAGGATATGGACCCAGTTCTTTTTCAGCTTGGATTTTCATATCGATCAATTCTTTTTGGGATGTTCCGTAAACAGTTTTACCTAAAGTTATATGAGGGGTAAAATCTTCCGACTCAAAGTATTTTTTTATTGTTTCTTGGGTTGGAGAGATCTCTTGAACTATTTTGTTGTGAAGATTGAAAAGTTCAGGCGAGCGTGCGCTTAGATATAAAATATCGTCTCCAAAAATTTGTGGATCACTAATCCTCAATTTGAAAGAAGAAAAACTGGCACATATCATTTTGACCTGATCAATCCATGCCTTATCCTCGGCCAATCCACCTTGTGCTTTTAAAGTGAGATGCGGTTCGACTCTAGCCGTAAGTTTAGGTGAACTATATTTCTGTTGGAATTCTATGATTTTGTTTTTAAACTCTTCTGGCGGCACAATGCCAATGAAATACTGCAAACAAATCCCCCTAATGAAACTAGTTTTACCAATCCATTTAAGTTGAACTTTAGAAGTATCATGTTCTACTTTATTTACTCTTTTACAGATTCGCGAACTCTGACAGATTTTCGGCTCCGTTCAGGATGTTCCAGTTTCGGACCCAGTTGAAACAGCAAAACGCCGCCGCTGATCAACAGCACGCCGAACATGGACTGCCAAGTAAAAGGCACTTTTTCCAAGCCGAACCAGCCGAGCGTGTCCCACATCAAGCCGAAGAAAATTTGCGATACCATGATGAGGGAAATGGCGCGGCTCGGACCAAGAATTTGGACGCCTTGGGTCACACAGGCGACGACGCCAACTCCGAGAATGCCGCTGAACCAGAACCAGGGCTGTGCCTGGAATCTAAACAGGCCTGTCCCTTCAAAAGCCAGTCCTGCAGCAAGAGATGCCAAAAATCCGAGCAGCAAAACAAGGGCCGTGGTAGACCAGACGCTGACCCGTTTTTTGACGTTGGCATTAAATGTGTTTTGCAGACAGACAAACGCGCCGCCGAGTAATGCCAGTAAGATGCCGATTGCCATATAGTGTGCTCCTATTCGTAAATATTTTGACCCGCCTGAGCGAGCAGGGAGGCTCGGTCAAGAATGGTGATCTTGCCACGCTTCTTGGTGATCCAGCCGGCTTTTTGGAATTGCAGCAGGACCCGGTTCAAATGCCGGTAGCTTGTGCCAATCAAGTCTGCCATATCAACAAGGGAAGTTGCATCAAGCTTCGGCTGCGTCGGTGTCATGGACAGCAGGTAGCTCGCCAAACGAACATCTACCGGATAAAGCAAGTTGAAGTTCATGGCAGATGACTTCATTTCGAATTTCTGCGTAATGATTTTCAGGAGAAACTGGAGCCATGCGGCATTGTCTCCCATCTCTTTTCGCAATACATCATAAGGGATCCGGATGACCCGGGTGTTGGAAACGGCTTCTACCGTGTTAATGAGCGGACAGTGCTGGACGTATTCGATGTCACCTACCAAATCGAATGGGCTTTTAAATGCCAAAATCAGCCGTTTTCCTTCCGGAGACAGCATGGAAATCTTCAGTTTTCCTTCAACCAGCAGGTAAAACGCTTCGGAATCGTCCCCTTGAGACAGCAAACGCTCCCCGCCCGATAAACTTACGATCTGCATAGACTGCTGGATCTGTTTCGGAAATAAATCTGCCAGTTCAAACCGATGAAGATAATCGTTGATGGCTTGATCCATTGTCATCCTCCTTACCACTTCAATACAATAACACCTGCGATCATCAATGCTAATCCGGCAATCTGAGTGCGGCCAATCTTCTGCTTTGTCATGTCGAACCAGCCTTTGCCGTCAATCAGCACGGCGGTGATGAGCTGGGCGATCAGGAATATCCCAATGGTCAACGTAACGCCCATCCGGTGTACGGCGGTCATATTGCTGTAAAGGACCACGGCTGCCAGCATTCCGCCAGACGCATACAGGAGTGGAACTTGCGTTAAGTTTTGGTAGGTTTGATCCCGCAGCAAGAGGACGATCAAGAGCGCCAGTACAAAACCTGTGAATTGTGTCATGGTCGCTGCCTGCCAAGTGCCAATGCTGTCGCTGATTGTCGCGTTGGCGACACTTTGAAACGTCAGGAAAAAACCGCCTGCCAGTGCAAAAAAGATACCTTTCATTCCGTCCACCCGCCTTTCTTTCATTTTAATGTACAGGAACAAAATAGGAGTATAAAAGGACATATGTCCCTTTTGGTTTATTGTATCGGATGCTGGCTAAATCTGCAGGACATAATTAAACTTTGTTAAAAACATAGAAGAGGATAGAGAACTATTTAAGTGTGATTCTGCTGGAGGCAATTTTTCTTTACAAGCAACAACAAACAATAAAAAAATAGCTCTTCACCGAAGGAAGCTAAAATTTATCAGCCCCGATAAATTAATATATGGTAAGCTACTGACATAATATCTTGATGAAATAGAGTGGTTTTGCAACAACAAATACGAAAATCTTCATTTCATGATGATCAAGAGCGGAGCGAATAGCCATGTTGAAAGAACAAAATAGATATTCCAGGCTGGCAGATCTAACGAAAATCATTAATACGAAGCTTGAACTGAACGAGATGCTGAAGCATGTCACCACCGCTATATCCGAAGAAATCGTTCAATGTGATTCTGTCGGGATATACTTGCCGGATGGCACCGGAAACTTTAAGGCGGTGGCAGGGAAACCGGAATCCATCAATGGACATTCCATTCTGTCACAAAAAATCGACCTTGAAACAGATCCATTTGCAAAAGATGTCGTCACTACTAAACAGACCATTTATATTCCGGATACATTCAGGGACAACCGGCCAAACCCAGGGGCAGTCGCTGCATTTAACATTCACTCCCTTCTTGGGCTCCCCATCATTTATGAAGATCACTTATTTGGACTCGTGTTTTTGTTTGATTGCGGCAAACCGATGAATATTTCAGAGGTTCAGATCCAAAGCGTAGAAGCGTATGTCAATATGGCAGCAGTGGCCATCCAAAACGCTAACAACTTAAAGCAGAAAGAACAGCTGATTGCTGAAAAGCAGCTGCTGCTTGATGCCAATCGTGAGCTTTCCAGGTGTTCAACCGTTGAGGAAAGTTTGGATACTTGTTTTTATTATTTAAACAAAGCGGTGGATTGCCAAAACGTTGCGGTTTATTTAAACGATCCGAACGATGCCGACGCTCTTTGCTTTAAGGGAATGAGCAAGGAAGCTGACTGGACAGAGGACGAATGGAAAAGAGCGTTAATTGATATTCAATCAAATCGGGAGCATGGAAATGTTGTCGATGAAGTGATCGTCCAGCAAAAGATCAAATTTATTCCGAGCGAGGAAAGATGCAGGCTGCTGCTCATTCCCTTAATTTCCAAAGGAGACGCTTTTGGCTTTGTCGCCATTGCCTGTTTGATGGAAACGCTGCAGTCTGATGAAAAGTCACAGGTGCACTTGGCACAGTCAATCGTTGATGCAACGGCATTAACGTATTCCAATTTAACGTATATGGACCTCCTGGAGCTTCGTGTGAAAAAACGGACCAGTGAATTGGCCAATGCCAATGAAAAAGTCACCAATGTAATCGACAGCATAACGGACGGTTTTTTCGCCTTGAACAAAGAGTGGGAAGTTATCTATATCAATCGCCATCAGCCGCTGCCACATGGAAAAACGGCGGAAAGTGTCATGGGTGAGACGATTTGGTCCATCTTTCCTGACAAATTCCACGGCATTCTCCATAAAGAGTTGTCTCGAGCCATGTCAGAGCGATTGCCGGTGCATTTCGAGGTATCTTCTGCAGCGGATTCCTATTGGTTCGACGTAGTCGTGTATCCATTTGATGATGGCATTTGCTGCTTATGCAAAAACACCACTGAGAAAAAAATCTATGAAAATGAACTAAAGCGCTTGTCCAATTTGGAACTGATCGGACAGATGGCTGCAGGAATCAGCCACGAAATCCGCAATCCGATGACAACTGTCCGCGGATTTTTGCAACTGTTGACAAGCAATAAAGAATTGCAGCATTTCAATATGTATTTTGACCTTATGATTGATGAGCTGGATCGTGCCAATTCCATCATTTCGGAATTTTTGTCGATGGGCAATACCCGGTCATCAGATTTGGAAATGCTGGATTTGAATGCCATAATTTGTGACATTTCTCCGTTATTAGAGATTGATACCTTCAATCAAAACAAAGTAATCCAGTTTGAAAATAGAAGCATCCCTGAAATGTTCTTGAACCGTGACGAAATCCGCCAATTGCTTATTAACCTTTGCCGAAATGGCTTGGAAGCGATGGAACCGGGAAAAATGCTCTCTATCCGCACCTATATGGAAGACGAGCATACAGTGGTTCTTGAAATTCAAGATCAAGGTGCCGGTATGAGTGAGGAAGTGTTAAGAAAAATCGGCACGCCCTTCTATACGACAAAAGACAATGGCACTGGCCTAGGACTGGGTGTTTCATATGCCATTGCCGCGCGCCACAATGCGAAAATCGAAGTGCAATCAAGCAATGAAGGTACCGTATTTTCAATCAAGTTTCATCTTGAATAATAAGTAAATGGAAGGAGAAAAAGGCAAGGTGCAGTTGCATCTTGTCTTTTTCTCCACAGGACGGACAATTCATTCGTCATTTACAGACAAGAAAGAGAGAGTAACGCTATGGAAATCTGGGACTTATTTGATGATGAAAGAAAGCTGCTTGGTAAGCAGCACATGAGAGGTCAAGCAATGACGCCAGGTGAATACCACATTGTGGTGGAAATCTTCACTTTCAACAGGGATGGCAAATTGCTGGTCACCCAACGTGATGGTGCGAAGACGTATCCGTTGTTATGGGAATGTACAGGCGGCTCGGTTACTGCCAGGGAAACAAGTTTGGTCGGAGCGGTTCGTGAGCTGGAAGAAGAAACCGGGCTTGTTGCGGATCCGAAAGACCTACAGCTTATCGGCAGTTTGAAAAAAGACGTCTACTTTTTGGACAGTTATATGTGGAAGAGCCCGAAGCAATTAGAGCTGACGGATCTTAACCTCCAAGATGGAGAAGTATGCGGAGCCAAATTTGTCACATTGGCTGAATGGGAAGAAATGAATAGTGACCAGCTAGTTGTCCCAAAAGTATGGGAGCGATATAAGCTCTACAACAACTGCATCAGTAAAAAGGCAAAGACACTAAATATTAATTGAATGACTGATGTGATTGACTAATATGAATTGAAATTCTGAAATTTTAGGAGGGGTATGCCGTGAGTATACAAAAACACAATGTGGCTTCAGATTTTTCACCGCCAAAACATATTCTCTCTGCAGCTGCAATCGTCCTTAATGACCAAGGTGAAATTTTGCTGATCAAGGGGCCACGGAGAGGTTGGGAAATGCCTGGCGGTCAGGTTGAGGAAGGAGAATCGCTTAAAGAGGCAGCTATCCGGGAAGCAAAAGAAGAGACAGGTATAGACATTAGAATCGAAAAGTTTTGTGGGGTTTTTCAAAATGTGGAAGGTTCCATCTGCAACACACTTTTCCTGGCAAAACCGGTTGGCGGCATAGAAACCACCTCGGCTGAAAGCTTGGAAGTAGCCTTTTATCCAGTTGCCGAGGCCCTCACTATGGTCACATGTAAAAACTTCAGGGAACGAATCGAGTATTGCCTCGATAGCAGCAGCCATCCGTTTTACATAGAATTTTAGCATCATCCAATTCGGCCAAGAGCGATTGAATCTGCTCCTGGCCTTTTAAGTTTGGTTGGAATAAATTATGTATTGCAAATTGCCAAACGGAATAATGGTATGATTATTGCATCCAGTTGACTCTAGTTGGGAGGCTCCAAATGGATATTTCAACGATTATTACCCAATTGACTAAAGAGAAACTTCTGCCGCCGGCTAATTGGAAATACAAAGCTTTGACCGGAGGAACAATGAGCCAAGTTTTTCTCCTTCACCACGGAAAGGATGCGGCTTATGTCCTGAAATTCAATAAAGCCCACGTAACCAGGCCAGAAGCTGAATTTCTTATCGCCTACCAAAAGGCATCCCTTTTGCCAGAGTTAGTGGCTGTGGATGTTTCCCATCGGTATATAGTCTATACATACATTCCTGGATCCACCGCCACATCCCTTATCGGGGGCAAGGGAGAGCTTCTCCAAACACTCGTTGAACGTTTGATCAACCACTACCAGCCTGTTTCTGTAAATGAATCCTGGGGGTGGCAGGATGCACCAGCTAGTTCATGGAAACAATTTTTAACAGAAGAAGTACAGGCAGCTCAGCAAATTTTAGTTCCATTTTTAAAAAAGAAAAAATTACATATTACTGCACCATTTCCAGTTGAACAACATTGGAACAGGGAACCTTTTCTCATTCATGGGGACTGTGGATTCCATAATTTTATTATGCGTGAAAAGCAACTGGCAGGTGTCATCGACCCCACCCCAATCTTAGGGCTGCCGCATTACGACTTGATCTATGCGTTCTTTTCATCGCCAGCCAGCTTGACGAAAGAAACTTTGGATTTCGCTTTCTCAGGCATGTCCGCGGATCTGCCTGAGAAAAAGCAGCTTTATGAAGAAGTATTGATCGGTTTATACGTGCGGCTCGCGATTTGTGTAAAACACCATCCGGTAGACTTTCCCGCATATGTGAAGGCATGGGATTACTGGAGCCGACTTGCACAGGGCAGGAATTGTTAAACGATGTTCCAAGGTAACTGAGTTTTAGTATGCAAAGGAGTGTGGCAGATTGAAAGAAAAACTGATTTTCTCATTTCTGGTAATCTTGACGACCGGGTTAATGGGATCTTCCTTTGTCGTGGCGAAAATCGGCTTGATCCACGTCTCACCTTTGCTGTTGGCAGGGACGCGGTTTACCATTGCCGGCGGCATCATGATCGTCTTTGTGCTGCTGTTTAAAAGAAAACATCCAAAAACGGCAGTCGAATGGGGAAAAGTAGTGGTGATTGGTGCTGTTCAAACCGCAGGCGTCATGGGTGCCATCTTTTTGAGTTTACGGACCATCACTTCCGGGGAATCTGCCATTTTAACTTTTATGAATCCATTATTGGTTGTGATATTTGGAACATTGGCACTTGGCATGCGCTACCGGCTGATCCAGTGGATAGGGGTCATTATCGGATTTCTAGGTGTTTTCGTCACGATGGGAAGCCAGTTAGGCATCGGAATTGGCACTTTATTTGGCTTTTCAAGCGCAGTTTTTTGGGCAGTAGGAACGCTGTTGATTAAGAGATGGGGAGTTTCCATAGATATGTGGGTATTGACCGCCTACCAGATGCTGTTTGGCGGAATCATTTTACTGGTGGGTTCTGCCTTACTGGAAAATGCCTATTTTGTCGTCAATTCTACATCCCTATCCATTTTGTTATGGCTTACCATTCCTGCTTCAATTGTTCAATTTACAATCTGGTTCCATTTGCTGCAGAAAGGGGATTCTGGAAAAGTGAGTGCTTTTCTCTTTTTGGCTCCTTTTTTCGGCATCGTTTCCGGATGGCTTGTGCTGGGAGAAGAAATCGGGTTGCCTCTGTTGATCGGCGGAAGTTTGATCTTTGCGGGAATTTTCTTAGTGAATTGGCCAGAAAAGCGAATAGCGGTAAAAGTAACGGTTTAAAGCAGAAAGCAAGTAAGAAAGGATGTATTCTATTTTGGTAAAGATTGCTGGAAAAAAGATCGAACTTACAGGAGCAACAGAAGCGCTGCTGGGCGAGCTTTACTACTGGCGCTATGAAGATCCACAGCAGGAAGCGAAAAAATGGAACGGTCCTTATATTCCTGAAGCTTGGCTGAATAGAGAGCAACACCGAAACAAGTGGCTGGAAGAGCAAGAGATTGCCAAAGGCGTTCCGGCATCGCTCGTCATCATAGCCGACGGCAAAGCGATCGGCTATGTAGGAGGTTATTGGGTGGACCCGCATACAAACTGGCTGGAAACGGGTGAAGTCATTTACGACACCGATTACTGGAACGGCGGGTATGGTTCTGAGGCCTATCGTTTATGGATAAACTTCTTGTTTACATACACCGATTTGCACCGGCTGGGCATGTCGACTTGGTCGGGCAATGAGCGCATGATGAAAGTCGCTGAAAGACTGGGGATGAAGGAAGAAGCACGCATCCGTAAGGCACGCATTGTAGATGGGAAACATTTTGATGCCATTAAAATGGGGGTGCTGCGCGAGGAATGGACAGCGCGGAACCAAACATAAAAAGGAAATGCACAGCCTATTGGCCAGTGCATTTCCTTTTTATGTATTCTAATCTCATCAAACTGCATAATACGCAAAGACGGACAGCAAAATGGATGTGATAGTCATCGCAGCCAGCGGCAGCATGGCGCGTTCCCGCAAATCGCGCAGGCTGACCGTCAAACCGAGCCCGACCATTGCCGCCGTCAACAGCCAAGTCGTCGCTGTCGACACAAACTCACGCAGCGCTTCCGGGAAAGGAACAGAATGTCCAAAGACGTAGCTTCCCAGAACACTCAAGAGGATGAACCCGAGAAGAAACCAAGGGAATTGGATCGAAGCGTCTGTTTTCTCCTCTTTGTTTTTGCGTTTCATCAGGAATATAAAGATAAAGCAAAGAGGGACGAGCAGAAAGACGCGGCCCAATTTTCCTAGAAGCGCAATGGCCAAGCCGTCTTCTCCAGCAGGTGCTCCGGCCAAAGCCACATGGGCGATTTCATGAAGGCTGATGCCGACCCACATGCCGTATTCAATGTCATCAAGCGGCAAGAATGGACGAAGAATGGTATAGGAAATGGCAAAGACCGTGCCCATAAGCGCAATGATGCCGACGCTGATTGCCGTATCTTCGTCTTTTGCTTTGATGATCGGGGCGATTGCCGCAATGGCCGCCGCTCCGCAAACGCCTGTACCGACGCCGAGCAGCAGCGAAATGGTCTTATCTGCCTTAAAGCGTTTCGCCAGCCATACGGTAAGTAGAATCGCGAAAGCGATGACGACCATATCCCGCAGCAATAAACCCAGCCCATCGCTAAAGACCGTATCAATGTTCAATTTTAATCCATAAAGAATGATGGCAACACGTAACAAGCGTTTTGAAGAAAAGGTGATCCCGGAACGGATGGCATTTGGGTAGCCGAAAATCTGCCGATAGAAAACAGCGATGATAATGGCACAAGCCAGTTGGCCGACCTGATCAAAGCCGGGCACCTGAGCCAATCCATAACCGAGAAATGCAATCAGGAATGTAAACAGGACGCCGCCAATCCAGGCAGTTTTTGGTGTCAAAGGATTAGAGTTGGGTTGGAAAGAGTTTGTGTTGTTTGCAGTCATGGTGAAACCTCCTGCAAGTAAGTATAGAAAAAGGCTATACATTAGTAAAATAATTATTTAATATAGTGATAATAAGTATTCTGCTATATGAGAGTGGGGATCAGGATGGATCAGCGGTTGGAAGTGTTTCTCAAAGTCATTGAAAAGAAGAATTTCTCCAAAGCAGCGGAAGAGCTGCACATGACGCAGCCTGCTGTCAGCCAGTATATCCGGTCATTGGAAGACAGCACGGGCGTCAAATTGCTGGAGCGAACCAATAAATACGTGCGGCTGAACAAAGCAGGGGAAATCGTCTATCACCACGCCATTGAAATCAAAGAGCTTTACGCTAAAATGAACCACCTTCTTGACGACTTGACCAACAAAGCAAGCGGGTCAATTGCCATCGGTGCGAGCTACACATTTGGCGAATACTTGCTGCCGCGGATAATCGCAGAGGCCAAACAACAGTATCCAGACATTAAGCCGACCGTCACCATCGGCAACACGACAACGATTGCTGGACTCGTGCTCAGCCATCAGCTGGATGTCGGCATAGTAGAAGGCCACTTCAAAGGAGTGCAGGAATTGAAGACCGAACCGTTCGCGGAAGATCGAATGGTTATTGTGGCATCAGCCGATCATCCGTTGGCAGGCCGCGAAGAGCCGATAACAATGAAAGAATTGATCGAAGAAACTTGGATCTTGCGAGAGCTTGGCTCCGGCACAAGGGAAGCATCCGAAAACGTCTTCAAGCAATTTTCAATCGCTCCCCAGTCCATCATGCATTTCAGCAGTACCCAGCCAATCAAAGCCATGGTTGAAGCGGGTATGGGCATCAGCCTCTTATCAGAATGGGCGGTTCAAAAAGAACTGCGCTATGGAGACATAAAAGTACTGGATGTGAAAGAGTTGCCTTATACTCGCAATTTTTCCATCGTCACCCGTTCGCCATTCCAGACAAAGGCGCTTTCCGCATTTTTGGAATTGTTGAAGAGTCATAAGGAACTCACTGATTTTAAGATTCAATAAATGAAAAAACGATTCTGCAATATTATGCAGGATCGTTTTTATATTGCGAGTATTAATTTATAGAATTGACTTGCTGCGAGTTTACCAGGAGATAAGTCGTCAATTCCAAGCCGTCCAGATCTTCATGGTGCATATTGACCGCCGAAATTTGGCTGTTTTCATAAGTAGTGTAATAATAAATCCCTTTATCCATATTGCAGCAGGAAGAGTAAATCGTGAATTCGAATTTCCCTTCTTCTACTTCACATGCGCCTCTTTGCTGTTCTACTGACTTTAACAAGTGAAAAAATTGGCCGATGCTTTCAAATTCGGAATCGCCTGATACGGAATTCAATTTCGTAAAAGCCGCTTTGACAAATCGGGAAGCGGAGGATAAATCCCCTGGAAGCCCCAGTCCGCCCATGCCGCGGCTGTAAACAGTCAACTCGACTTGTTGGGAAAAATTATTATCCGAAACTGTTGGGGAAATATGGCGGTAATTATTTAAATTGAACAATTGATAGTCAAAAGGCGGGTTGTTTGTCAAAACGCCAACAGGGTTGTCATACACTTTTAAGCCTTCTTTTACAGATTCCACCACGATTGACTGGGATTGATCGGCGATCATCCAATGCAAAGGAGACAGAGGCAATTGCTCACTGAAATTAACATTCACAAGATTGATTTTTGATAACAGTTTTTTGGCTTCAATGACTGTTTCACATTGTCCAAGAATCCATGGGATAAATTCAAAAGGAGAGATGTTATCTTTGCCATCCACTTCAGGGAAAAAATAAGCATTTTCAGGGAAATTCAATCCTGCCATACTTAATCCCTTTTCATTCGTTGCATCAAAATACAGTGGGTAGTTATCTACGACAGCTGCCATGCCAATCAAAGCATAATGATTGGGCAAACTAGCGGCCTTTCGGAATTCAAAAGGGAAGTTTCTGGGAGTAAAGGTGACTGCTTCTCCATAAGACAACTCCAAATCCAGATTGCGTCCGAAATAATGGTCTTTAGTCGAATAAGTAAGCGATGTGCACATAGCTTTAGACTCCTATCAGATATTAGTATTTTGTTAGACTATGACAACGGCACTGACAAAGCATCTCGAGTAGTGTATTACTTGTAGTATAGCTTAAAGAACATGATAGCTGGCAAATTTTTAAAGGATTAAGCTGGCCTGAAGATTAGTTTCATTTAAAATAATTTTTCATCTAACTTGCAATGAACAGCGTCACAGAAATGGAAAAACCATCTCTGTGACGCTGTTCTACAATTTAACTATTTATTGCTACTCTGCTAGGAACATCTCTTCTAAAGAGGGCTCATTGACTTCTACCCGGAAGATGTTCACATGGCAGTTTGTGAAAGCACGAATGATTTCGGCAATCTTTAGTTCACTTCCAACAGTAATGGTGGTGAATGCCGGTGTTTTCTGAAGTTCTGTACCGGCAGTTTCCAGCCAGGCATACAGTTTTTGAGCTTCGCCGGCTGGAATTGGATCATGCTTCAGCTGAACGGTGATTGCGGATCGGTAATAGGAGCGCAGTTCATCCATTGTACCGCTTTTGATGATGCCCCCGTCCTTCATGATGGCAATGGTGGAGCATATCTTTTCGACCTCATCAAGGTTGTGGGACGTCATGAAAACAGTCTTTCCTTGCTGCTGCAATGAAACGATCAGCTTATGTATGTGCAAGGCGGATTCGGCATCCAGCCCGGAAGTGGGTTCATCCAGAAAAATCAGGCTTGGATCATGAATGATGGCTTGTGCAATCCCTAATTTCTTCTTCATGCCAAACGAAAACTTGCTGACTTTTTTCTTGCCTGCTTCTTCTAACCCAACAAGCTTTAATACATGTTGGCATTCTGCCACAGAAACGGATCTGCCAGACAGGGAAGAAAGAAACTTCAAATGTTTCATAGCTGACATCGAATTAAAAAGTGTGGAATAATCAGGCATTACGCCGATATGTTTTTTAATGCGTTCACTCGGTCCATCTACACCGAGCAGAGAAAAGCTGCCGCTCGTCGGAAGCGTAATGCCCGTCAGCATATTGATGAAAGTGGACTTTCCTGCGCCATTGCGGCCGAGAAATCCAAAAATTTCCCCTTCCTCCACAATAAGATTGATACCGTCAACCACAGGGGTAGAACCGTAAGTTTTATTTAAAAATCTGGTTTCAATCGCTTTCATCAAAATTCCCTCCTATTAAAAATCGTTGCTGCAGCTGCCAGCATCAATCCGGCAAGGCAAAAAATAATCAGAAACAAGTAATTGTCTTCCACAAGGTAGTAATAAGGGCTGGCGAACTTAAGCCAGCTTATCCAAGTGTTATCTGTCAGTGCAATCCATGCTCCAAGAATTGGCGCAAGCAACCCAATCAGGATGCCCAAAAACATGGTGATCGATGGTTTGGGAACCACAACAGACATTAATATTGCCAAAGAGATTTGGAATGTCGACAAAGCGATCACTTGTGAAAAAATAAAAAAATCAAATTTAAGCGAAAATATGGAAATCAACAAAAACGAAACAAGAATGGAGGCAAACCAGAAGAACCAGGCGCCGGCAAATTTGCCAAACAAAATGCGAAGCCGGGAAGTGCGTGTTACGAGAAAACGCATCGTACGTTCATGGCTTTCTTTGTTGATGCTGTCATGTGACAGGCCCATCACAAACAGCTGACCGAAGAACATCAGGACGAACAGAAGTCCGACAGTATGGATATTTGCCATTTCTTTTTCTGTCAGCGCAATGGCCGTAGCCAAAATTTCCGAGTATTTTGCTGAATAATAAGAAGTAATGAGCAATATTGCAATGATGATAATGGATTTAATGCTTTTGAACATACTGATAAATTCTCTTTTTCCAATCGCGATCATGGTGAATTCCCTCCAACTTTCTTTTCGATGTCCTCTATGTGAGGCATGTTTTTATTATAGAACTTTTTCCTTAAGTGGAATGAACCGTTACCTTAATTTTTCCTTAATTCTCCTTTTTTTACATAAGAGAATGATATTATAGTTTACAGGAAACTATTTGAAAGGGCGGGTCAAGATGATAGAACCGCAATTATTGATTGTTGAAGATGAGCAAACAATTTTATTCATGCTGGTTACAATTTTAAAAAGAGAGAGTTTTCTTCATATTGATAAAGCAGGATCAGCAGAAGAGGCTTTGACTTTATGCAGGACGAAATCGTATGATCTGATTTTGCTTGATATTACGCTGCCCGGACAGAGCGGCCTTGAAGTCTGTCCGCTTATTAGAGAAATTTCAGATGCATCTATTTTTTTCCTGACAGCACGGTCGACGGATTTGGACAAGCTTTCTGGTTTTGCCGTTGGCGCGGATGATTACATCACCAAACCGTTCAATCCGCTTGAAGTTGCAGCCCGCATTAAAGCCCACCTGAGACGGCGCTTTGGAAACGAACCGAAAACCGAAGCGAATTTGTTTGAATATGGTCCGCTCTCAGTCAATACGAAGGCAGGACAAGTGAAACTTCACGGACAGCCTATTGAACTTCCTGCTCAAGTATATCAATTGCTGCTGTTTTTCTGCAGGCACCCCAATCAATTGTTCAGCAAGAGCCAGCTTTACGAAAAGGTATGGGGCGAAGAATTTTTTGGAGAAGACAACACGGTGATGGTTCACATCCGTAAGTTGCGAGAGAAAATCGAAGCTAGTCCAAGCAGCCCGAAGTTTATTGTCACAGTCAGGGGACTGGGCTATAAGTTCATTCCGGAAGGAGGCGGCCATGAATCTGCATAAGCGTTTTATGGTGCAGTTTTTCATCCAGCTATTCTTGCTGTCGCTGATTTTTCTGGTGTTGATGTTGACCGTATGGGCAGTGATTGGCTTCGCCATTTCAGAAGACGAGATTCAAACCGATCTGACCGAAGCGGATGCCAGCTATTTCACCAATCGAATTGAGGAAGATAGAAATCAGTATTCCCTTAAAAAAGAACTGGAGGAATTAGCCGAGAGCCAAAACGGCTGGCTGGTCCTATTGGATGCAGGCGGAGCAGTGGTTGATTCTTTCAACCCGCCTGAGGTACTGCCAACGCAATTTACCGTTGGAGATTTTACGGATCGGTTATGGGGAAACATCGAAGATAACCAGCAGTTCCATTATTGGGAAATTGAATTTCTGGACGAGGATTCACTTTTTTTATTGTATGGCAAGAGAAACTTGGCTGAAGACTTTGTAATGTCTGTTGCGCCAGCCATCGACTGGCAACAGGCAAAGTTGAACTTAACACCCGAAAACAAAGAGCAGATGGCAGAAGAGCAAGCGTGGATGCAGCTCCTTAGTACTGAAGGTAAGGTTTTGGACAGTTTTGGAGAAGTTGGAAAGAACAGACAATATAGCCTCCAACTGCTGGGCGATTTGAAAAATGAAAATCAGTCGCTTGCATCTTTGACAAATCCGGAAACAGGATTAACAGTAATCTCAGGACTCCAAAACGTACCATCGACAGCTTGGGAGAAAACATTCTCAAATCGAAATCTCTTTCTGTTTTTTTTAATATCGCTAATCCTATTAGCTGCTGGAACATTTTGGTATGCCCGGAAATTCGGCTTGCCGCTCCTTGTGCTGATGCAGTGGATCCAAAACTTAGGAGAAGGCCATTACGAACAACCAAAAAATGAGAATAACGGCTCTTTGATTACCAATAAAAAAGGTAAGGTCAAGAGAAAATTCCAACTTTATAAAGACTTGGTCGCTACGCTGGAACAATTGACCACAACATTGAAACTTCATCAGCACCAGCAGAAAACACTGGAACGTACACGCGAGGATTGGATTAGCGGACTATCGCACGATTTGAAAACACCGCTGTCGTCAATTTCAGGCTATGCCCAGATGCTCGAGTCATCCAGTTACGATTGGTCAGCACAAGAAACCCGAGAATTTGCTTCCATCATGAACAAGAAATCCTCTTATATGATGGAGTTGCTGGAAGAGTTGACTTTAACGTTTCGGTTAAAAAATCAAGCGCTGCCTTTGGCCAAAGAGCATGCAGACATCAATGAATTTATCCGTCGTATTGTCATTCAGTTTATCAATGATCCGTCGAACACAGAAATGAAGTTTTCATTTGTGCCGGCTCCGCAAAGCATTCACGCCCATATTGACCCGATATGGTTTCAGCGCATCATTGAAAACTTAATTTCGAATGCAGTAAAATACAATTCAGCAGGAACGGAAATCAAAATTTCTGTCTCAGCTATTGAACAGCATTTGTTTGTAGTGGTTATTGAAGATGACGGTATAGGAATGGAAACGGATGTACTGGATAAACTTTTCGATCGCTATTACCGCGGCACAAATACCCATACCACGCCGACAGGAACAGGACTTGGACTGGCAATTACTAAACAGCTGATCCAGCTTCATGACGGGTCGATTCATGTAGAAAGTACGCCTGAAAAAGGCACTTCGGTGAGAATTATAGTTCCGGTTTAAAGAAACGGCGTATTTAAAAATAGTTCGTAAACGTGCATGCTAGTTAGTGAACATTTGTAAAGTGTTTTAACACGTTTGCGAACGTTCTTTGTTTTGGTTTCGTGGTGTTAATAGAGTGTTCGTAAACGTGTACTTTTACGAACGGTTATTTTGGATATTTAGAAACATCGAGCTAGAAGTTATTAAAGTATTTCTATGTTCTTTGAATCAAAGCAACCCACTATTTACTAAATTTTTTTGACTTCCTTTTTGCTTTTTAATCTATGGAAAGATATTGATTTTCAAAAAAGAAATTTTAATGAAAGAATACAACTAAACTTTGTGACAAGATGGTGAAGCAGGAAATTATAGTACCCCAAGAGAATTAAGTAGATACTGAACTTACTAAACAAAATGAAGTTGGTGAATTATGGAACTAAAAGGTAAAGTTAAAAAGTTTATTGATAACCAGTACAAAACTCCAAAGGGCTTAGTCGGTACTTATATCGGCGAGAAGATGGTATGGCAACATAAACCTGAAACACTTTGGACAATTGAATTGTTAAACCTACAACCAGGGGAAAGTGTATTGGAACTCGGATGTGGTTCTGGTTACGCAATGAAACTTATTTTAGAAAAAAATGTGGTTAAAGAAGTAGTAGGTTTGGATCTTTCTCCTGCAGTTATTCGGTCAGCTGCGATTAGAAACAAAAAAGCACTAAAACATAAAAAAGCGAAATTGATGCAAGGAGATCTGAAAAGTTTGCCTTGTGAAGACGAACATTTTGAAAAAGTATTTAGCATTCATACCATATATTTTTGGGATGAATTATCTGCCGCAATAACAGAAATATTTAGAGTCTTAAAACCTGGGGGTGATTGCACAATTACGTTCTGTAATGGCAAGAACGAGGAAAAGTGGGAAGGGATAAATAGTATGATAGACGATCAGTTGATTCCGCTTATGAAGGGCAAGGGTTTTTCTGATGTAGCATTAGTAAAAGGTCCTGATTCAAGGGAATTTCATACGGTAGCAGTTTCTGTTAAAAAGAAGCTCTAACCCAGATATCAGCTTATTCACTAATAGCATCAGAGGGGATTATGCTTTCTTGGAGCAATTAACATTTCCAATTAGTTAAATATCAGCACTTATCAGCAATATTCCTGATGAAATGAATGCGCCTCCCAACAATTCAGATAGCAAAGAAAAACTGGAGGCATGAAGGGAAGAAGTCGATGAATGACTGTTGTATGGGGAAGTGAAATTAGCTTCCATCGATCCGAATCATAAGGTGGAACACGGCGGATTTGGCTGGCTTAATGCGAAAGAATGGCACAAACTGGTTGACATGCATTTCCGGCATCATTTGCGCCAAAAAGAAGAATTGGAAAGTTATTTGAAGGAGGGTATTTAGTAAAATGATTGTGCAGCCAATTTTTATTGAAAACTGATATTATGGGCTTTGACTTTAGCCAACTGTTAAAAAAGTTTGAGAATAGTGGAAAGCAAAATATAAAACAAGGGAGGTTTTCAGATGAAGTACTTGTGCTTGGGTTGCTTCAATAAGGAGAAGATGGATGTGCTGCCTAAGGAAAAATTTGATGCTATCATGCAAGAGTGCCGAGTTCATCTCAAGGAATTAGACAAAAGTGGTCATGTGCTGGTAGATACTGGCGTTGCACAAGAAGTGAAAAGCTTGCGACGGGTTGATGGACAGTTACAAGTTGACAATGGCCGCTTCACACAGATGGAAAAGATGATCGGCAGTGCGTTCATATTACAAGCTCGGGACATTGAGGAAGCAATCCAAGTGGCTTCTTTGCATCCGACCGTTCAAGTCGGTTATGGAGAACAGCTGGGGTGGGAAATTGAAATCCGCGCAATCGACTCCTTCGACATGAAAGAATAAAGGGATTGCAGCTGCAATCCATTTATTCATCTTCACTATCTTCGGAGTCTGTTTTACTTTAAATCAAAAATGCCTTTTCCCGTTTCAAAATCTATCGGCAAAGAGGAATGTTCGTGCACAATCACCCATGTGCCCTTTGCTTTTTTCAGTCCATAGGTAAACCGGTTGGTCATCTGCTGAAGCTGCATGCCCGATTCTTCTTGGATTCCGGTAAATGTAACTGCACAATGTACAAATGCTAAGGTTGAGGTCTCTTCAATGACAACATCGTTAAAAGCAACTTCAAGGAGAACGCTTCCTTCACGCAAGCCATTGAACCAATCGGATACAGTCGCCTTCCATAAAGGAATTCCTTTGCTTTCCCAGCTCCCCCAACAGTCATAAATGTGGATTTCAGAAGCATACAGGGACAATAATTTCTCGACATCTTTTTCATAAATTGCGGTTCTGTAAGTTTCAAGAACATCGTGTACTTTAGAAAAATTTTGCACCACTAATGTATTCCCCTTTCCTGCCTTCGAAACAAAAGTATACGTCTCAGCTCTTTAAGTTCTCTAGTCTAAATTCGAGGTCTGTCACGTTTTTCCTTCTTCAAAGATGCCGATTTATCTCTTTAATATAGGGAGCGCTGAACAGGTGGCAACTTTCTAAACAGAAGGTGAAGTATTTTATTAAGATTTCTTTAAAGAAGTGGGATTTCTTAAACTTACAGAAATAAAGCGTTGGATGTTTAATAAGTTAATATATGAGGGATTATCTGAAGTAAAATAAACAGCTGGATTAATTAAAAGAATCTATTGCGAAGAGTGACTATTTTTTTAATCAAGTTCCATTGTAGAAAGAATCTTAAGGGAACTATTGCTTACTGAATATAGATACATTGTATATAAATAGCACTCTGAGGAGTTGATTCACATGCCGCAAATCAAGCAGAAAGTTAGTCGCCGAGAGGCTAAACTTCAGAATTGGGGTAACAGTAAAGCAGTTCGACTTACAAGAGATATCCTTGAGGAAGCCGGATTCAAAGCAACTGATGATGCTGTATTTGATGTAGAGATTGAACCAAATCGAATTTCGTTAGTTCGAAAAAGCAAGTTAACTCCGTTTCAAAAGTTATTTGTTGGTTATAATGGTGAAAAACCTGAGCCTGAAACACTTTGGGATGAAGTAGAACCAGTCGGAAAAGAAGATTGGTAAGCGGTTAATAGGATCAAAAATCGTTTGCCTGTACTAATCCTTAATGGAAAAGTACAGGCACTATTTAATTGAAGGAGTAATGATGACAAGATTTTTTAAAGTTGGGGATATTATAAAGGTCGATATGTCCCCGGCGAAAGGGCACGAACAGCAAGGTTATCGTTCCGCCATCGTAGTTTCAGAAGAAAATGTACATAAAAAGACCGACTTAATTTGGGTCTTGCCAATCAACAATACGAATAAAGGGTATCCAACTCATGTACCGGTAAATGGAAGAACCAAGAATAACAAGAACAGCGCAGCAAACAATCAGACAACTGGGTATGTATTGTGTGAAAAGATAAAGGCAATTGATCCATTGGCCAGAGCTGCAAGATTAACAGACAAGGCCGATCAAGAGTTGATTGAAGAATGCAAGGCTATTATCGATGCCATTACTTTTATAGGGTAAAGAAAGTAAGACCAATCATCATGATTGGTCTTTTTGAGTACTGAAATTCATTTTTTGTTTGTGAAATGAAAGTGTTCTTTTACGAAAGGATGGGACTGTATCCAATTTTTTCTACTGGCTTACATGAAATAGTATTTAGGTCACTGGTTTATACTATTACTATCAGTACTTCCATTATGGGTTAAAGAAGTTTAAAAAAGGGGAACAAGAGGATGTCCAATCACAAAGATGAAGAAAAATTGACAGGTGGAAATGTTTCGAATGTATATCGCTTGGGAAACACTGTACGTCGAGATTTAAAGCCGGAAAGTTATAGAATTCATGGGCTCTTGAAGCATTTAGAAAATAAAGGCTATCCTCATGCACCCCGATTTTTAGGAATAGATAAAGACAGAAGAGAAATACTAACATATGTGGAAGGGGAAGCTGGCAATTACCCAATTAAGGAATACATGTGGTCGAACAATGCTCTAAAAGAAATAGCGAAAATGCTTCGTCTTTACCACGATGCTGTAAGCGATTTTTCATTTGATGAAACCTGGCAATCGTTAGATAATGCGCCAACAAATCATGAAGTGTTATGCCATAATGATTTTGCTATATACAACATTATTTTTAAAGATAAGAATCCAGTAGCTATTATTGATTTCGATAATGTTGGTCCCGGCCCTAGACTTTGGGACATAGCTTATACACTTTACACGTGTGTTCCATTAAGTAGATATAATTTAACAAAAACTGCTGAGGAAATAGTTTATTATGATTCTGTTCAAGATGCAGATCGTATAAAACAGCGGGTTAAGTTATTTTTTGATGCTTACGGCGAGGCAGTAGAAGAAAATTATTTGGAAATGGTCGTGCTGCGACTAGAAGGTTTATGCAAAACAATAGTAAGAAAAGCAAGTGAAGGGGATTTGGCTTTTCAAAAAATGATTGATGGAGGCCACGTTGAACATTATCAAAACGAAGTAAAATTTATTCTGGAACATGGTCATGAATGGACTTAGGGAAGATTGTGAAGGCTCTTTCTTATTTTACATATCAAGAGTTATCGGAAGGGAAGGAGCATAATAGCTTCTTTCCAATTCTGTTTTCTGTATGAGTGTACTTTTACGAACGCTTTATTTTCTTAATTTACAGAATCAGAGCTTCTCAAATACCGAGTTCTGGTGACAGTTTGCTTCGAACATATCAGAAATCCAGAATTTAGGAGAACCTTTGATCACAAAAAACATCTTCTATCAATATGGTATAAAGGAGGTAAAAAAATGGGTTTTTGGTATTTCTTGATTTTGCTCGTGGGGTTGGTTTTCTTATTTATAGGATTATTTAAGAAAAAGCATTATTCGTCTGTAAGAAAACTTAATTTAGTAGTAACAGGACTAATCTGCACATCATTTGCGCTCTTCATGTTTTCACCAGGAAGTGCAGAAGTGGTTGCCGATTTGCTTAATTTAAACTAGCGAGTTACTCAATTTAAAAAAATAGTAACATGAGTCTACATATCAAGAATTATAGGCAGTTATATAAAAAGAAGATGCTGGTTATTAGCATCTTCTTTCTCTGCTTCAATTGATAACCTATTAATCGGCCATCAATTGATTTAATTTAAATAACGCTTCCGTGACCTCTTTTCGAAGTTGTTGCTCGGAAATTTCAAATGTAGTTTCTTGTCCTGGAAGACATTTGTACCAGTAGCAGTCTGCAGCTTCAAAGACCGCATTCAAAATCTTAAATTGAGCTTCCGTCATTCGGTCATCCCACTCAATAAATTTTTTCATGTACACTGTTTGAAATTCTTCGGCCGATAGTTCACCAGTAAGAAACTTCACCATGAGGTCTTCATGTTTGGCTTCTAACATTTTTCTCCCTTTCTATAACCGTTTTTATGTCAAGTAGAACTGTATAGAGCGTGAATACAGAATCTACGAAAATGTTATTATTTATAATATGTAATCAGCACGTTGTCAATTACGAAAGCCTGCGATCAAAAAATATTAAGGAGTGTTGTCATGACGAAATTTAGCCCACCTGCAATAAACAACAAGAATAGTAAATATAAAGTCGAAGATATTCTAGTGTTACATGAGTTAAATAAAAGACCTACTTTTGTAAATGCTCCTTTAAAAACCTTTACTGGTCATTCACACTCGATATACTCGTTTGAATCAAGAAATATATTTCTTGATTTTGTTCAAGTGGTTTCAAATTTAAAAGAAAATGAATTGATAAGAGCGAATCTACCTAGAGAAATATTAAAGCATTTAACAATTGTAGAACTGAAAGTTATCCTTAAGGCAATATCTAAACCAGTTCATCGTACAAAAGCTGTATTAATTAAAAGAATAGAGACACATGCAAGTGATGAAGATATTAGTAATAATACCGATAAGAGTTGTTTTGTTCTTACAGAACTCGGTCTAGAGGTGCTGGAAAAATATAAGAATGTCGTTTGGATACATAAAAATAAAGAGTATATTTTTATGTATCCAATTAACTCCGAGAGTAAGTTTGATGAATATTATTTTATGAATCATTGGGATTTAGATGCGCCAAATACAATAATTGATTATTATGAATCAGATAATAGTGGAATAGTAGCACGTATATATCAGATAGAAAACAATTTAGAAAAATCATTTCTTTATGGGCTTAGGACATTAACAGAGGAAATTAATTTGCAATTAGAAAAATGTAAAGAAGTTGGTTGGTTTAACACAAGTGCTGGATTAGGCGAATTTCAGGCTATGTCCCTTAAACCAATCTTCAAGAGCTTAAATATTAGTGATGATAATTTAGATGAAATTTTAAAATATATCTACGACTTTGCAATAAAAGATCCTTCATTGGTAACCTTTACCAACTTTCATGAAATTATTATTGCTCTAATGACTAATCCTGATGATGAACTATATAGAGAATTACTTGGAAACTTATATCAAAGTAATAGAGAAAAATTTGGTCATGAACATTATCAAGAAGATATAAATAACTATCATCAGAAAGGTTTTGATGATATAGAAGAGAAAGAAGAGACCTTAATGGACATACTAGATTTATTTTTTATTGATGAAAATAGAAAGTTAGAAATGGTGTTTGAGCTGATAGATCTTCTAGATTTAGAAGTAATAAAGGAAATGAAAGTGAAAATTGACAATAGACTTACGAATTAAATATTATCTAAAACTAGAAGGTTAGAAGTTTTTATTTTCTTTGGTCCTTTTATATTTCTAGCAATTTTTTACCGAAAAAGAAGATCCAGGATTGATTGGACTCTTATAACGTGGAGAAAAAGAAAAGGAGGCGAATGTTCGGTGTTGACTCCAAGTGAAGTAAGCGCGAAATTACAGATCCAGCCCTCCACGTTACGAAAATATTCGGCCTTGCTGGAACAGGAAGGCATTCAATTCAAAAGAACCCATAAAAATGTCCTTCTTTAAACGGATAGCGAGTACATAGCGATTAAAAGCATCATAGCAACATTGCATAGCGGTAAGAAATCGCTTGAAGATGCCGTCATAGAAGCATTTAGGGAAATAAAAAAGGGCGTCTCTATAGCGCCACGCGAGCGCGGTAGCGACGACATAGCAGCTGCTAAGCTAGATGAAGTAAAACAGCTGAAAATACAGTTACAGCAACAAGAAGAGAACCAAATAGAACGAGATCTCATGTTTGTAGAAGTTCTGGAAAAAATGCAGAAGAAGATTGATCGGATGGAAGAACAACAAAAACAATTACTTGCACAGTACTAGAAGAATCCGAGTTAGATGCGTCAGAACCGTCCTCACAGGAGGAAAAAAGCGAACCGGAGCCGATAACACCTAAGGAGGATCCCCGAAGTTTGTGGGCAAGGATTTGGAACAAATAAAGGTACTAATCTTGGGGAAGTGAATGTAACTTATGTGAAGTTAAGTTACATTCAACAAATTATTTAGTTCAAACAAGAAGGGAGATTTATATGAAAAACAGAATCTTGTTCGCGGTTATCTTATTTTTTGTCTTAGGATCAGCTGCGATTAGTGGTGCTGATTCAATTAGCCAAACAGCTAAATCAATATTCTTTGGCATCGGCATGCTTACTTTAGGCGTGATTGGAATTGTTAGCCTGTATAATTTTTTCAAAGAAGAGAGAAAAAAAGAGAGTATGTAATTCATATTAAAATTTAAATTCGTATTAATTTTCATTTCGAATCTGAATGTAACTTATTGTGAATTTAGTTACATTCAAATTCAACATTAAAAAGAGAAATCTCAGCGAATTTCATCGTAGGATTTCTCTTCTCGTATTATGTATGAAACCTCTCTATTCGGTTTCTTTTGTTAGTTTACCTACAATATAGAGAATTCCCATAGAGACAATAGCTACACCTATTGTGAGAGGGATGAGAGAAAATTTTTCATATAGAAAAGGACTTAAAACAACTAATAAAATCAGGAAAAAAAAGCCGGTTATCTGCTGATTTTTTAGTTTCTTTCCACTCTTTTTTTGCATTGGAGTCTCTCCTTGTAAAGTAGTTAATCAGTGTTAAAAAAGTTCCCTTTATATTGAGTAATTACCCTACTAAATATAAAGATAACTAAATAAAAAAGAGCAGATATATGGCCAAGCAGTTCTAATTACATTCAGTTTGTTGCTGCCGCCTTTAAAAGTGTTTTTCATTTTTTTAGAGGGAAAGGAATTGTTATAGGCAAGTAAGCCTGTTTCATTCGCTAGCCGAGAAAAATTTTAGGGGTGGAAGATCAATGATTACTTTTTTAAAAGTTTTAAGTGTAATTCTCATGTTTTTACCTGCCATTCTGATCTATACAGAGACGACGAGCATATTGATTGCTGTACTTCCATTTGTTGTGGGGGCGTTACTTTACACTTATACCCTGAGCAAAAAGCGTACTCAGAATCATCAAAATTAAATTACATAGGAAGCACTAAAATCAGCTTATCTTAAGTTGATTTTTTATTGAATCTGAATGTAACTTATTAGCAATTAAGTTACATTCAGATTCAATGTTTATAACCCTATGATTTTCAGTTTATAAGCCAAGTATTGCTATGAAAATTAATGTGAACACGAAACTTGCAACGATGGACATTACCCAATGAGTCTTGTTCGTTATTCTTAAAAGTTTATTCACGATAAAATTAATGATTAAAATAGCTAAAAAGACGACAACGAACGTTACTAGAAAATAAATGAACAATTGGTTTCTCCACCTTTCATACATACGCTAAAGAAATAATAATGCACTTTGTTATACCTATTTATTTCCAGTAAGGTTTCGTTTTTTCTAAAAAAGAACTTCATATGGATTTTTCTATTCAAACTGCCAATAAAGTAAGGTCAATTTATTTAGTGATTTTCACTTAATGGAAACTTTTGTAAACCTTTGTCGTTGTTATTAGTATCAATGACAGGGGTTTTCGTGGCTCCTAAAAACTAATGAGAAACCTAATTTTCTGGAAGGGAGGAAAAGAAAGTGGATGTTTTTGAGCCATTATATATTTTCGGATTTTTGCTCATATTAGGGCTGATCTATGTACCTGTTTTTCTTTATACGCTCTTTAAATTAAATTAAACATAATCGGCCTTATTTTCATTGTTATATCCATAGGGAGTTATTTATTGCTTGGAACTTATATGGTTGGCGTTGGGTATTATTCGGATGAACCATCAACGAATTTGATATTCGGGATCGGTTTCCTCGAATTGACGCTTTTGTCTTATCCTTATATTTTTATTGCTTTATCCGTTTTGCTTGGGAAAAAAGGAGAACGTTTTTAATGCAGCTAGCAGTTACTTGAAGGAAATTTTTAATGCTTTTGAATGTAACATAACTACAATTAAGTTACATTCAAAACCCTTGTTCTAAAGAAATTAAAAGCACCACAAGAGAAAGTGAATTTTCTAGAAAAAAATGATACATTCAAAAGGCTATACTGTCCGGCATTTAATCTGGAATTATGAAGGGCATAGTTTATAAATCAACACGTTATGGAGGGGGAGAAAAAGTGGAGAACAGGGATGGAATGGTAAAAAATAAACTAGCACTCTTTAGTTCGTTCATTATTTTATGTATCTGTATGTATTTGTTTTTTCCGTTTCCAAATAATGTGATGGTAGAAGCGCGAACTACGTTTATGTCATTTCCAATCGAGAATCAAAATGGTTATATTTCACTTGGGATAATGGGGTCGGTTCTGTTTGTAATCGCCTTAGTTTTACTTTTCATCGGCATGAAGAAATACCAATTTAGAGCATTACTCATAGTTGTCCTTGTATACACATTTTTACCAAATCTTCTAATCACGACATATCAAGAAACCTTAGCAAGTGGCATTACAGCGATATCATACGATAATAATGGTCAATGCAATTTTGAGTTGATAGACCAAAAAATGACTGGCGAATGCAATCTGGTATTACATAATCGAAGTAATGAGGCTGTGTCATTTGAATTGGAATTTATAGATTCATTTTTTATGGAAGACAAAGTACGAATGGAATCTCTTATGAATTTAGCGGGTCCGTATCGGATCACGATAGAAGCTAATCAAAAAAAAGCTATTCATCTAAACGAATTGCTCGATTTATCAGGTGTTCCAAGACATATCGATGCGGGGGAATCATCTGATATTCATTTTAAACTAACTGACACTGAGAAAACACGCACTTTGTAGTAGATTATTGTAAAGGCGGAAACTATATTCTAAAGAATTTTTAGCTTCCACATCATTGAGTTATCATAAGAAAAGGAGCTTAATATAGAGTTCTTTTCTTTTTTTATTTCAAAAACGGCTTTTTATTGAGCTTTAAATAATAAATAAATTGAAAGTTTGAATAAACTTTGACTGAGACTAGTGATATTGGCAGAAACCTATTTAATATATGATATTGTATTTATATGGTATGAGTTCTAAATATAGTAATAGAAATCATTTTCAAATCTTAGAACTGGCTTTTTGGTTGATTTATCAATAGCTGAAGTCGAGCAGAATATAGAAAAAACTATATATAACAAGTGAGGCTACCGATTTTAATGAGAAAAGTAGTTTTGGAAGTTAATAATTTAGTAAAGAAATACATAGGAAAAGGCTTCGAAGTTGAGGCATTAAAAGGTATTTCTTTCAATTTATATGCGGGGGAATTTGTTGCAATTATGGGAACTAGTGGCTCCGGAAAAAGCACTTTGCTCAATGTAATCGGCGCATTGGATGAACCAACCAGTGGCAAAATACGTTTGAACGGAGTAGATTCGGAAAGTTTCTTTACAGAACCGAAAGCGACGGACTACCGCCGTGAAAACATCGGTTTCATCTTCCAAGCCTATAACTTGTTGAAAGACTTGACGGTGGAAGAGAATATTTCGCTGCCGTTGCTCTTGAAAGAGGAATCAAAAGAAGTTATTGATAGAAAAACAACCAATATGATTGAACGGATGGGGTTAACAAAGTGGAAAGCTCATCGTCCGGTCCAATTATCGGGCGGACAGCAACAGCGTATCGCTATTGGTCGGGCACTTATCGGTGAACCTCCAATTCTATTGGCAGACGAATTGACCGGAAACTTAGATGCCAATACGTCCGAAGAAATCTTGGATGTATTGACTTCCATGAAGGAAGAACTGAACCAAAGCATACTAGTGGTGACGCATGATCCGAAAGTGGCCACCTATGCAGATCGGGTCCTGTTTTTCCACGACGGAGCCATCATTAATGAGTATAAATGTATGGGTGAACAAGATCTTGAACACATCATGAGAATCTCCCAAGATATTTTAAAAGGTTCAGCCGTATGAAATCACTCAATCAGTTGGCATTCCGTTTATTTAGAGAAAACAAGTTTCTGGTCTTCACTTCGGTTATGAGCATTGCCATCGCTGTCTCTCTGGTGATGACGATGGCTCTATTTGCCGTAAATGCGAAACAAACCCTGCAAGATGACCTGAGAAAAATGTATGGCGATATGGATCTAGCCCTTGTTTATAGTGATGAGAACCCAGTGGAAAATGAGCAGGAATTGTTGCAAATGATATCGGACCATCCTTCAACAGTTGCTGTGTCGCAAGCATTGGTCACTCAAACGTATGTGGCGCCGCTAGGTGGAGAAGTCTACACACTGGGAATCGAAAACGATCCAATTGCGAAAAGCAGGTATAAAACAAGCGCAGATTTAACGGAAGAAACAGTCGTCATTACAGAAAATCTGGCAGCTTCCCTTAAGCTTTCGGTGGGAGATCAAATCGAAATTGAACAAGATTCCTTTGAAATTGCTGAAATTTTGAAGAATGCTCAAGGGACAGGGATCGCTCCTGATATGGTGATTTTCGCATTGGAGAGAGCGAAGCTGTTCCATGAAGAGGAACTGTCCTATTTTAAGAATGAAACAACCGCTTTAATGGTAAAAACCGCAGAAGAAACCGACTTGATTGCAATGGCTAATGAATTCAAAAAAATTCAGCCGGACTTGCGAGTGGACATTATTGAAGAGGATGAAACAGCAAAAAGTAACTTGAATTCCCTGACGTTATTTATTGTTATTCTTTCAATACTTATTTTGATTGTCACGGCCATCATGGTCATTTCCAATTTTGACTTGTTCATCTATAAGAATAAAAACCAGTTTGCGATTATGCGGGCGCTTGGAGCGAAAACGTCGCAGCTGGCAAAGATCATTCGAATCCAAAGCACGATGATTACCGTTGCAGGCGCTTTACTCGGGTTAGCAATTGCTTATGCCGCGGACCAATTCCTACAGTCAATTTTTGGGAGCTGGTTTTCCGTTTCCTTGACTCAGGAGTCATTTGCATGGGAAGTAGCAATTCCTGTACTCGCTGTAGCGAGTTTGGTGATTCAACTTTTCCTCTATATCCCGGTTCTCAAATCATCAAAAATTTTGCCGTTGACGATTCTGCAGGAAAATGAAGAGCTGGATTTTAAAAACAATGGAATGCGAAAGGTAGCACTCAAAATTCTATGGATTTCATCCCTTGTATCGCTTCTGTTTGGCGTTATTCTCGCCGTGGATGAAAGCGCGAGGGCAATGCTGATTTTATTGAGTGGTTTTTTGCTATTAGCCGGTCTTTTCTTAGCATTGCCCATGTGGCTGATTAGCCTACTAGATGCATTAATACCAACGTCCGGAAAATTCTTCTCCCGCAATGTGTTAATTGCGCTTCAGAATTTAAAGCCGCAAGTCAAAAAGAATAGCTTCGTGATTCTTTCGATTAGCGTTGTCATGATTATCGCTGTTTTCGGTTCAGTTATGCTAAGTACGATAGAGCATAATAATACAGACTATATCAATGAACAGTTTTCTACTTCAGTGGTCATTACAAGTCGGATTCACCAATCGGAAATCGATCCGGTAAAATTGAGCGAAGAAGTACGTAACCAAGTCCATGGCGTGCAAGTCGCCTCTGTCAGCACTTTTGGTGGGGGAGAGTTGTTCGTTGAAGAAGGAACGATGTCTTTTGACTATACGCTAGGCGACCTAAAAGCATTGGAGAGTATGAAGATTGTACCGGAATTAGCAGAGAAGAATTTAGCAGAGGCAGCGATTGTATCTCCTGCATTTGCTGAAAAGCACGATTTAAAAGTCGGCGATTCCTTATCAATTGGCATCTACTCGGATGAAAAGCAACAGGCTGAATATGTGGCGACTATGGTGGTAAGTGCTGTTTCTGACGCAGTTGGCAATGGAGAAGTGCTTTTTGATTGGCAGGCGAAAGCATTAAATACTTCTTCCACTAACTTCAATAAAGCGTATGTAAATGCAGTTGATGAATCCGTGGCCATGAGTTCTCTTGAAACCCTAACCAGTATGTATCCAGAACTCATAGTCAATACGCATGCTGCTGCACTGGAAGAAGCTTCAAACATGTTCTTGCAGCGATGGGCCATCTTCATTTTGGTTCTGATTATACTGGTTGTTTCCGTCATGGCAGGTGTCCTGAATACCCTTCTGAACAACATACTGGCTAAACGAAAAGAGTTTGCAGTACTCCGGACAATCGGAGTCAGGCCAATGGGAATCGTGAAAATTATTGTCACACAAATCTCTTTCTATCTTTTGATTGGCCTTGTTTTCGGGGCGTTATGCGGGTTGGTGTTCTCTCTTATCGTTTCACTGATTGATTCTGGCAGAGTAGCGATCGACTTTCCTTTGATGTTGGGAGTAGCAGCGAGTATGTGGGTAGTTAGCTTGTTTATCTTTATACCCATAGGATGGGTTATGGGAAATAAGAAAATAAGTATGGAAATTCTAAGTGACAATAAGTAAAGGAAATTTCAAATGCTGATAAATGAGTTTACATATAACCATATTATCAGAAGGACAAGAAACTTAAGTATGAGCTTTTGGTCTTGTTTGATGGAAGAGAGGAAGAAATGATGAATTACATATTTCAAGCAATGACTCAGGAGCAGGCAGAAGACATCGCAACTAACTGGCATTACAACGGTGAATATTCTTTCTACGATATGGATGCAGATCAAGAAGATTTGAAGGAATTTCTTGATGCACAAAAGCGAAATGAATCTTATTTTATAGTCACTAAAAATAAAGAGGTAATAGGTTTTTATAGTTTCAATCAAATCACTGAGGATACGATTGATATAGGATTAGGCATGAAACCTAACTTAACTGGGAATGGAAACGGTTTAGAATTCTTGAAAAATGGACTAGAATTCGCTAAATCAAAATACAATCCAAAAAAAATCACATTATCCGTAGCGACTTTTAACCAGAGAGCCATAAAAGTCTATAAAAAAGTGGGTTTTAAAGAAGAAGGAACTTTTGTACAAGCTACTAATGGCAGCAGTTTTGAATTTTTAAAAATGGTTCTTCTTTGCTGATCTATAACTTCTGCTCTTCTAATTGAATGGAAGAAGAAAAATATCTAAATGAACAATTCATCTTAAATTAGCTTACATATCAGCAGTTATCGTAAGACAAGAAATTCATAAACGAATTTCTTGTCTTTTTAGTTTGCAAAAGTGTACTTTTACGAACGGTTACTTTAGAGAACTTATGAATTTTTCGGTGACTATTCAGTGTCACTTCGAGAGATAATCTTATTTACAAAAAGACCCATTTTTCTCGAATGTATAATACAATAGAAAAAGTGAAATAATCATCATACAAAGGGGTATTCCATGAAGAAACCGATTAAAATTTTCTTTCTCATTTCGGTTCTAATTTTTTCTTTAGGATTTCTACTGCTGCTAGGCGGAAGTTTCTTTTTACATAAAGTCTTAGAGGAAGAAATTGACCCAGATATTACATATATTCAGTCGATGAAGGCCTTTCTAACTCAAAATGCAGAAGGAGAAAGTGAAAAGCAAATAAAAGAATCCTCCATGCGGCAGGATTATCAACACATTTCCATCTACTATGAAAAAAATTTCTCTGCCCTTTTGCCAATTACCAAAGAAATACTGGACTTGGCCATCGCCAAAAATGAAAAACTCTTCGGTGGAACCAGTCTGGTCCCGATTGATTTACTGGTCTTTGAGAATCTTGAAGAGTTGAGAGGATTCTCTGAACTTGAAGCTGTAGATGGATTCTATTCTGATTTCGATAAAGTGTTGGCTTTTCATAACTCAAAGAAGGAACTTATACTGGCAGAGGACAAACTTGCCTTATACGCTTTTCAGAAAATGGTGCTGCATGAATACACTCATTATGTATTTGCTCGGAAAGCGCAAAATCCAGCTGATTATCCCATGTGGTTTATAGAAGGGGCGGCTGAATACATAGGAACTGACCCTAACGAAGTAAACTTCCCATATTTTGAGAAGATTTCTTTTGATCAACTAAAAAGCACTGAACAATGGCAGGAAGCTCGGACAATCCCGACGGGTGACCCCTATGTGCAAAGCTACTATGCTTTCGAGTTTCTAACATCGAAATATGGGGAAGAAGTGATTAAACAAATCATCGATTCAGTGGATGAAACTCGAAATTTTGAAGAAAGTTTTACTGAAATCACCGGATTAACAGTTCTTGAATTAGAAAGTATGTTTCTAAGCTCTTATAAAGACTGAAATAATTTACCGCCATTTCAATATAACTATCCAAGAAGATTTCAAGAGATTAGGATGAACATATCAAACTGACCTGAAGGGAAGAAGCTAGTTGAGCTTTTCTCTTCTTTTTGTTTGGAAAAGTGTACTTTTACGAACGGTTTATTCCTCAAAAAACTTCATCCAAATTATGTTAAAGTTAAAGTAAGAGTATTTGATCAATTTGAGAAATGCTAATTTTTATCTATTCAAAGAAATAATGCGAAAAGAAGGGGTTTAGTAAATGAAGCATATTTATGCCTTTGAAGAGATAAGGGAATATGAAAAGCATCAAGATGTTATTCAGCGTTTTAGTGAACGGTTAGACGAGTACCAATTACTCTTAGAAGAAGAGTATGCCTTAGTAGACAAACCAAAAGGCGTGGTTTGGACTTCAGCAGAAGCAGCAACATCTATTTTTTCTGATCTGCCGATTCCTGCATTTACGAATAAAGACACGATTTACATAACACCGGATGTAAAGGCTTGGAGAAAACTATTTATGCAGCAACTGGACGGGAAAGACCTTCCTCATATTCAACGTTTTTACGAACAGCTTTCTGAGAATCACATACTTACAATATTAGGTCACGAATTAACCCACCATTCAGACTTGTTTTTAGATGAATTTGAAGATGAACGAGAAGATAGTATTTGGTTTGAAGAAGGAATGTGTGAGTATTTGCCACGAAAACTTCTTTTAACTGATAGGGAATTCAATGAAATATCAACGATAGAGAAGGAATTAGTGGACGTGTTTACAAGAGAATACGGAAATCGGTCTTTAGATGAATTTGGAAGCAATTCCTATACAGCAAGTTTATCGAGCATCATGTTTGATTATTGGAGAAGTTTTCTTGCCATTAAGTATTTGGTAGAAAATCGATTTCATAATAATGTAAATTTGGTTTTTGAAGAATATCACAAATGGGATTCAGAAGGACGAAAAGTTTCCCTTACTGAATATTTCAAGTTAGAAAAAACTTCGCTGTAAGTATTTATCTAGAATTTCACGTCGATAATCTAGCAATATAAAGTACTCTTAATTAATGATGTATTAAAAAGTTTACATATCATGAGGTTATCAAAAGCTGCATAAATAGAAGGGGAGAATAGGCTGATTAAAGCTTATTTTCTCCCTTTTTATATGTGGAAGTATAATTTTACAAATAGTTGCTTTGAGCGTAGGTTTGTAATGATGCTCGCTGAATGCTTTAGTTTAGAAGTTTTTAATTTTCAAAGATGATAAAATGAAGGTAGATAGTGATACGCAGATTAATCGGTAGGGCAGTGAAAAGGGAGAAGGAGAAGGAATGGAAAATTCATTGTTAATGAGAACGAATGCTACTTTTTCGTTAAACTTTTTAATTTATATTCAAAACATTTTCCTCATAAAAGCATCCCTGTGTCAGGCAAAATTCTAATTATACAAAAATACTGTATGAAGAATCCTCCGCATTCAGAAATAGGAGAGATTCTTCATGCAGTTTCGTGTCTTAGCTAAAGTATTCATAAATGTTTGATACACAGGGAACATTTGGGAACTTCTGGAAAAAGTGCATCCACTAAAGCAGCTCATCAGTCAAAATCTTCCGGATATTCTTATTATCGAGGAACTTTCCTCGGATGGAAGCGGTCTTTATGTTGGAAGAAAGGAGGAGAGTAACATCAACTTGCTCTATATCCTGCTCGGTATTCTATTTTTCTCCATACCTATCTATACTTTTATGCGGATGGTTTGGAGTTTGACCGGTAAAAACAAAAAAGATGCCGCTGTTATAAACGATACAAAGTCTCAAGCTATTGAAATCTGTTATTACTTTTTGGTTCTCGGCATCATTGCTCTCGGGCTGTTGCTGAATGATTTGGGAGTTGAAGGAGGGATGCCGCTTAACGTCTATGAAATGACAGGTAAGGCAGCAACATCGTATGCTGCTCTTTCGCAGGAAAGCATTTTTACTATAGCCGCATTTTTGGTTTTAAGCAGTTTGGCTTACTCGCTGCTGATTGCGGAAAAAGGCAATTTATCGCCTGTTGTAAACGCCGTCTGCAGTTCGCTGCTGATTTTGAATATAATATTCACAATCATTTATTTTACACATACGGGTTTTCTATATAATCAAGCAGTATTTGGCATCGATTTTTCTATTTTCCTTCTTCAAATCGGCTATGCATCTTTAAGCTTTTTGTATATCGCCAAACTGAAAGATTCACTGGACCATTTTTTGAAAGAGCAAGAAAAACAAGAACATCAACCAGACAATAAATTCATGTTATTTCTGTATCGCATATCATTCAGCTATCAAAGGCTGCCTGTTTTATGGAGTTTGCTTTTATTCCCCGTCCTCATTGCCGTTCAATTGGTTTTGATCCTTTTCGGCCAGCGTCCCGACAGCGCGATTCGCGTCTTTCTCGATACCAGCAGCTTCACTTATTCCAGGCTGCCGGCGCCAAAACCGGAAATTATTCAAGGAGACGGTCATTACCTTTGCACCGTTTCTGTCAAAGGGCATAAAGAACTGGTCAAGCCGGTTCGGGCAGGAGTCCGCCACGGCAACAGATTCGTCGTCAACCGCCAGCTGCTTGTGGCAAACGCATTTGAAAACATTCTTGAAGAGTACACGCCGAAATGCCATAAAGCGATTCGGAAATTTTATGATAAACATGGTTATCCCCTCAGCAGGCACATCAATTCGAAATGGACTGCAGATATCGTGTATATATTGATGAAACCTTTGGAATGGCTGTTTTTGCTCGTTTTGTATACGGTTGACAAAAATCCTGAAAATAGAATCAACGTACAATATAGTGAATTGAGAAAATGAAATCTGATACGTTGGAATCACTAAACTTTATCTTAGAGGAGTTCTAAATGGAAACAGATAAAAAACAGCGGCAGCCGAGAATCTGGCTGATTAATATCGTGCTGTTCCTGGCCATTACAGCGGGAGCTGCAGGTTATTATTATTTTTTCACCAAAGATGACTTGAATCTGTCTACAGAATCAGTTGAAGACAACGCTGGAAGCATTGAAGAAGACATGGCATTCACCTTGCCGGATGAAAACAGCCGCTACCAGCTTGGAAATGGAGAACTGAAAGTGACGTATGACAACGGTGCCAACTGGGAAACCGTTCCTGTATCGATGGAAGAATTGTTTGCGGGAGATTACAGCGGGTCCAGTCAGGAGCTGATTGATGAAAGCTATGAGATCACGCAGAGCAGGACAGCGTTTGTAATAGGGGAAGAAATAATGAGCAGCGATAATTCTTACTCGACGGTTCATTTGCAGCTGCTTGTGTCCACTGATAAAGGAAAATCGTGGAGCAAAGCAGAAATCACTCAATTACCGAGCATCCGGGCGCGGTTCTTTGGCTTCACCTCGGCGCAGGATGGCTATGCGATTGTTACGAACGACCGGACCATGGGCTTTGAAGCGAATGCCGTCTACAAAACCGATGACGCAGGAAACACTTGGCGGCGTGCTGGTTCTGTCGAAGAAACAAATCAGCATGTAACGGACGGCGCGTTTATTGACAAGAATCTGGGCTTTATTTCCTTTGGGGCCGTCAGTGTCAATTTTGAACCCGAACGCCCGTCTTTATACCGGACAGCGGATGGCGGCGTAAATTGGGAAGAGGTGGAAGTGCCGGTTCCAGAGGAATATAAAGGGATTTTTACGATAGCAGAAATGCCGGTTTTCGAAGGCTCTGAAGGAACTTTGCATGTCAATCAAGGGCCGATGGGCGATTATCAAGGCGGCAAAGTGCTCGCTGAATTTACCTCGGCAGACAATGGTGCTTCATGGACATTTGCGAAAGTTGTCGATCCGAAATAAAAAAAGTGCGGTTCCTATGAACTGAGCCCCATTTAATGGACAGTTTAATAAAAGCACCCTGCAGCTAGGCTGCAATCAGATGGCTTCGGTATTGTGCCGGAGTTATCTTTTTTTGGTCCTATTTAGCTATTTTAGGACGTTTGTAAAGGTGTCCTTTTACGAACGGTTCTTTTATCAAAGGAATTATCGTTTCCAGATTTTCTCGGAAGAAATCCATTTTTCCTGGTTTAGGTCCAGCGTCCGTTCTTCATCGTGGATTTGCAAGTACATGGGCATCGGATGTTGGGCCTGTCCTCCAACTTTCCACTTGGCAAGAAACCAGCTAAAAAAGACTTCCTGCCGTTTGGTGTCAATTTCCCATTCATGTTCTTCATAAAACTCCTCATACTCCTTGAATTCGGAGTTGGACAGGGAAAGGTAAGGGATCTCTTGTGAAGAGACACTGCTGATGAGATTTCCGCCTTCCGTGAGTCCCATTACTTCATTTGCGTGGTTATCATACGCAAAGAGAACAAAAGTGAGCTCGAATCTGGAAGGTTCGATGTAGAGGGTAAATAGTAGATTCTTTACATCCGGCGAAATTTTCAGCTCACTAACCTTGCGAAGGTACGCGAGCAAAAGGTCATCCTTCTCCGCTAAATTACTGGCTACTAAAGCGATATAATCATCGACAACAAACATCTGGCACCCGCTTTCAAAGTAAGTTTTCTAGGCATTCTTTTCTTCTACATTCATTATACAGCACCATCTTAATTGGGAAGCTCTGTTTATGGAAATCCCATCCGTAGGTGTTTAGTGACTTTCCCAAGCAGTGAATAGGCAGCTGAATACCTTTTTTTAACTTTCTGGTAGGTGGTAGAATGTAATAGCAGAAGACTGCTGTTACACAAGTCATAACCAGAGGGATGCGCACAAAGATGAAAAAAAATGATTACATAATCCAGTCCCGATTAACTAATAAAGGGGAGTATGCCGTACAGGTAGAGATCAAGAGCGATGAAACAGAAGAAATGGCCATGATATTAGCAGGCATAAAAGCGCTGATTGGTATGATTGACTACACTTCAAGAGAGGATGGAGGAGACAGCACTTCAGAAGAGGATCGAGAAAAGTATAATCAGGCAATGAGAAAAATAATAGGCTATGTTGCAGATGATATCGGGTTAACTATGGGTTATTATATGAAGGAACTTCAGGCAAAGGTGTTTATTGATGAATCTGACGAGCACACTGTGAACCCTGATGTGCAAATGGAGCTTATCAAGAAGTATTTTGACTAAGCAGCTTTACTCTCACTGAGAACAAAACACGTTGAAATTTCTAAGGCTAAAATGAATCGGATAGAGAAGGAATTAAAAAACTAGTTAACATATCATTGAGTTATCGGAAGTGGTAAGTTTAAGTGCAAAACCTATAGAACAAGATGAATAATGAGCGGCATCAACCTTCCACTTATAACTACAAAAAATCCGGATTTTAGCTATTATCTATTTTCCAAAATTAGGTTTTGTTGTCGTCAAGGTTATTGAAGTTTTAACAGAACTAAATATTTCTCTCTTGGTAATACGCAATAGAATGTCTCCCAAGAGTGGATGGTAAAAGTTATAAATAAATACCGCAGATAACTTCTTTAACTTTCTTCAAAATTCTAATAGATAGAAAAAATGGAAACTTGTATAAAAACAAGTTTCCATTTACAGGCTGTCGAGAAACCCTCTCGACAGCCTTTTTTTGTTTATTTTGATATTTTTTTGAGGTAAACTAAAAGAAAATGAAGGAGCGATGTCCCATG
>NZ_JAUSWB010000008.1 GCF_030814955.1 Planomicrobium stackebrandtii
GCAAAGAGGCCACACCCGTTCCCATCCCGAACACGGCAGTTAAGCTCTTTTGCGCCGATGGTAGTTGGGGGTCTCCCCCTGTGAGAGTAGGACGTTGCCAGTCTGATTAATTATTCCGAAGTAGCTCAGTGGTAGAGCACCGCACTGTTAATGCGATGGTCGTAGGTTCGAGTCCTACCTTCGGAGCCAATTTTGGAGAGCTGTCCGAGTGGCCGAAGGAGCATGATTGGAAATCATGTAGGCGGGCAACCGTCTCAAGGGTTCGAATCCCTTGCTCTCCGCCAGAAGATAAATTTTCCAAATATATATGGCCCCTTGGTCAAGCGGTTAAGACACCGCCCTTTCACGGCGGTAACACGGGTTCGAATCCCGTAGGGGTCACCAATTTCATGGAGGATTAGCTCAGCTGGGAGAGCATCTGCCTTACAAGCAGAGGGTCGGCGGTTCGATCCCGTCATCCTCCACCATTTTACTCTTACATAGAAACAATGCAGTTAAGAAAATGCAAATGCAAATGTAATTTGTGGAATTTAATAATATTATCGCGGGGTGGAGCAGTTCGGTAGCTCGTTGGGCTCATAACCCAAAGGTCGCAGGTTCAAATCCTGCCCCCGCAACCAAATGGTCCCGTGGTGTAGCGGTTAACATGCCTGCCTGTCACGCAGGAGATCGCCGGTTCGATCCCGGTCGGGACCGCCATTTTTTTCAAAGTTGTGGGTCAGTAGCTCAGTCGGTAGAGCATTAGATTGAAGCTCTAAGTGTCGGCGGTTCGATTCCGTCCTGACCCACCATTTTTTATTAATAATTATCTCCATGCCGGAGTAGCTCAACTGGTAGAGCAACTGACTTGTAATCAGTAGGTTGAGGGTTCAAGTCCTTTCTCCGGCACCATTTTTAAGGTGGGGTAGCGAAGTGGCTAAACGCGGCGGACTGTAAATCCGCTCCTTCGGGTTCGGCAGTTCGAATCTGCCCCCCACCACCAGTTTTTAGGGGCATAGTTTAACGGTAGAACAGAGGTCTCCAACACCTCCGATGTGGGTTCGATTCCTACTGCCCCTGCCATTTTTTAAAATTTTATGATGGCGGTCGTGGCGAAGTGGTTAACGCACCGGATTGTGATTCCGGCACTCGGGGGTTCAATTCCCCTCGTCCGCCCCAAGTTTTCATTCACATGATTAGTAATTATAAAATAGTAAAGTGGCGGTCGTGGCGAAGTGGTTAACGCACCGGATTGTGATTCCGGCACTCGGGGGTTCAATTCCCCTCGTCCGCCCCATCTTATTAATGGGGTATAGCCAAGCGGTAAGGCAACGGGTTTTGATCCCGTCATGCCCTGGTTCGAATCCAGGTACCCCAGCTTTATGCGGAAGTAGTTCAGTGGTAGAACGCCACCTTGCCAAGGTGGAGGTCGCGAGTTCGAACCTCGTCTTCCGCTCCAATTTTTGGCGGCATAGCCAAGTGGTAAGGCATGGGTCTGCAACACCCTTATCACCGGTTCGAGTCCGGTTGCCGCCTCCATAATGTTTTGCCGGCGTGGCGGAATTGGCAGACGCGCGGGACTCAAAATCCCGTTCCTTCACGGGAGTGTCGGTTCGACCCCGACCGCCGGTATCATCAAAGGGCCTGCCTGCCCTTTAAAACCCCTTCACTGTGAGCAATCATAGTGAAGGGGTTTTTCAATGAATAAAAACTAATTTGAGTGCCTGTTCTAGAGTAAGATAAGAAATCCGCAGCTCTTGGCTAAAGTGGAATCCAAAGATCTTGGTTTTAAATTAATAACTGCAAATGCTGCAAAACAATTTTATAGTAATAAAGTATTGGCGAGTGAAATAAGATGTGCTATAATAGTTCTTGTCCGCTAAATCAATACTTGCCGGCGTGGCGGAATTGGCAGACGCGCGGGACTCAAAATCCCGTTCCTTCACCGGAGTGTCGGTTCGACCCCGACCGCCGGTATACGCAATACGCCAGAAAGAAAGGCCTTGACTTAAATGTCAGGGCCTTTTTCTTTTGCTTCATATATTGGAACTGAAGAAAAAACTGTATGCCAGGAAAGGGTGCCTTGTAATTCTGTTTATCAGGCACTTGCTAGCATTCTGAACTAGACAGCTCAGCAGAATAGCCGATGCCGGAAATTTACATTGAATTGGCTTTTAATAAAATAGTCAAAGGCAATAAAAAAACCGGTGTAAAGCGAACTTTACACCGGTGCATTTGTTATCTCATAACATTAAAATCTATTTTGTTATTCAGCATACTGGCAGCTTACACGCTTGTTCTCCGGTGAGAACATTCCGTCTGGATTCTTTTTAAATAACCATGCGTGCAGGTCGTAGTGCTGGCCTGGGGTGCCGTCATGATTATCCATTGGTCCCTGGAATTCCTCCTTGAATAATTTTGGCGTTTTATCAGTTTCTTCTGCTGGTACATACCATTCAGCTGCGACTAGCTTGTAGCTGCCATCTTTCAATGGCTCATAAACCAAGATTTCTGGTTTTTTAATGCGAAGTTTCGCGTCATCTGCTCGGCTCGGTTTGACTAGATGAATTCCCATATTTGGCACACAGGCTCCAGGTACTAATCCAACAAATCCTTCGTCTAATGCAACATCAATGTCCCGGTACTTCTTCAGTGCTTTTTTGCTGATGGCTAACTCCTCCCGTACACTGAACTCATGATCATCTCTGTCGTCATGGTGTGGATGGGCTGCAACACTGGACATGGTGGACAAACTGAGAAATGCGACCATGGTAGCGACGATAAACTTCTTCATTGTAATTCCTCGTTGATATATATTTGATATATGTATCAATAAAATGTTATTTTCGTCATCAATTATAAACCTTTATTTGTAAAATATAATAGATAAAATGAAAAAACAGTCCAATTATTATTTTATATAACTAGACTGCGTTAGTTCAAACTTAATAAATTGACAGCAAGTTCTTTGAAAAAGTCTTTACTCACGAAAGAATCTGCTGAAAGGAACGGGGTTCTTTTAATGAATATTATGTACGCTTCCATAAAAAAAGACATTAAAAGGCAGGCGCAAAGTTAAACTTTGCGTCTGCCTTTTAGTGGATTTAAATGATTCCTTGAAAGCGAAGAATGACTTCGGCAATAACAGCTGACCCGAGGAATGTGCCTAGCAGGACGAACATGCCGATGACAATGGTTTTCCAACCCAATTGCACAAAGTCGAACCACGAACGTCCAATGGATACACCCGCATAGGCTAAGATCGGGGTGGCAATGGCCAATAGGTTAACCTCAGTCGTATACATGACAATCTGCTCGGCTCCCGGCATGCCGGGAATCGTCAAAATTAGGCCGATAATGCCGATATAAGCGATACTGGGCAGCTGGAAGGGAAGCAGGCGGTGAACTATCAATCCGGCAAGGCTGATGCCGATCAGGATGGCTATTCCGGGGAGCGCATTCCAAGGCAGCACATCATAGCCTATCCAATTTCCCGTCAGCATGATGGCACCGATGATTATGAATACCAAAACCCATTCCTTAAGGCTTTTTAACATAGTCTACGCCCCCTTTCGCCGCTTTTTCTTTTTTCTCTTTATTTTTTGAGAGGATTTCATACATCTTGACGGTCAATGGCAAACCGACAAAAATACTCATATATAAGCCGGTCACTGAAGAAATCAAGTTGCTGACTCCTGAAAAGGCGGTTAACGTTTCACTCATCTCAGGAAATGCAGCGACTAGGGGACCAAGGGAAGCGGCCGCCATACTGCCGCTGCCGACGCCTGTCGCCATGGCAAACGAAATCGGATGCAAAGGTGTTACAGTCGCCAAAAATCCTGAAATCAATCCGATGAAAATCGATCCGAAGACGGTCCCGAAAATATACATGGCCATTACGCCGCGCCCTTCAGGAGAAGACAACCCGTATTTATCGGTGATCAAGGCAAGGTTGGCTTCTCGGCCGATGGAATGTGTCATGCCGATGCTTTCTCTTTTAAGCCCAAGAAATACGGCTAAAGGCAATGCCAGGAAAATGGTGCCGAGATTTCCAAATTCCTGAAGCAATAAAGCAGGTCCCGCTTCAATAATCTGTGGCAGTGCAGGTCCGGCCTGGACACCAAACTTGGCGATCAATACAGAAACTGAGAGGAATACCAAGGGTTCGGCATTGATTGATTGTTTATCGTTTACCAATGGAGTGAAATACAAAGCCAAGCCGATTACGACCGCATAAAGCATCGGCAGCAAAAGGATGGTTCCAGGTCCAACGGGAATAGCGAATGTACCAATCGATTCAGTTAATGCAACAATCGCCAAAACGATGACATGCAGGCGCCAATCTTTCCATAACTTAAGAGCTTGTTCGCCCATTTAGCATCTACTCCTTCTGTGTGGAAGAACTGCTCTCCATTAGTAATCAGCTTGCGTTGACAGCAGGCTGGTCTTTTTTCGTGTAGCTTAATGCAGCTGCTCCTAAAACTTTCGCTGCAATCAACAGGGCTCGTTCATCGATATTGAATTTAGGGTGGTGATGCGGATAGGCTTCACTATCTTCGGGGCTTTTAGCGCCGGTAAAGAAAAATGTTCCCTTTTTATGTTGGAGGTAATAGGAAAAATCTTCGCCTCCCATGATCGGTTCTGTTTCTCTGACGTTCTCTACACCAGGAACAGAAGGTGCGAGAGCCGCTACAAACTTTGTTTCTTCTTCATGATTGACCGTGGTCGGGTAGCCGCGAGTATAGGTGTATTCATAATCTGCACCTGAAACAAGGCAAGTTCCTTTAATGATACGGTTGATTTCCTCCTCGATAAAATTGCGGATATCCTCTTTGAATGTCCTCACGGTTCCGACCATTTCAGCGGTGTCTGCGATGACGTTGTAAGGATTTTTTGCTTCAAAACTGCAGATTGAAACGACAGCCGATTCTAAAGGATCGATTCGGCGGCTGACAATCTGCTGAAGGTTGTTGATCAGCTGTCCGCCAATTACAATGCTGTCTTTCGTATCATGCGGACTTGCGCCATGTCCGCCTTTCCCCAGGATTTTGATATCGAAGCGGTCAGGAGCGGCTTGAAGCGGACCTGATCGATACCCAATTTCCCCAAGAGGCATCTGTGCTTGCAGATGCGTGCCAAAAATGACGTCAACACCTTCGAGACAGCCGTCTTCGATCATGGCATTCGCGCCGCCTGGCGGCAATTCTTCTGCGTGCTGGTGCAAAAACACTATCGTACCTTCAATGTCCGCTTGCATGCTGTTCAGTGCTTTTGCCAACCCGAGCAAGCTGGCAGTGTGGCCATCATGTCCGCAGGCATGCATAACGCCTTCATTTTTAGATTTATAAGGGACATCGGTTTGTTCTTGAATGGGCAATGCATCAAAATCTGCCCGCAAAGCGATAGTGGGGCCGGGTTTGCCGCCTTTCAAATAGGCAAGTACACCGTTTCCGCCAACATTTGTTCGAACTTCATGACCTAACTTTTCATGGAAAAGGGCAATGTACTTAGCAGTTTCCACTTCTTCAAAAGACAACTCTGGGTATTCATGAAGATAACGTCGAATATCTACAATCTCTTCATACAATTCATCAAGCTTTTCGAATAGCTGATTCACTGAAATCCCTCCTATGAATTAATATTCTCATACTATCATAAGTATTCAGAATGAACTATAAGAAATATATGGAAAACTAGAAAAATTCAATTAGATTCAGTTGCTGTTGTTTCTATAAAAGAGAACTATTCTCTAATAGGCAGCGCAGAAGATGTTATAGTAATCTGGATACCAAATGCATCCACCATCATTCCATCAGTTGAAAAGAGGGACAATCATGCACGAAAAAAATTGGTATGGAATTGATATGGCTCATCTTCTGGAGATTCTTGATACGGACCCTAGAGACGGACTGAGTGAAGAAGAAGCAATAAAACGGCAGCAGAAATTTGGACCGAACGAGCTGCCAGAACCCAAGAAAGATCCGGCGCTCATCAAGTTTTTCAAGCATTTCAATGACGTCTTGATCTATGTTCTGTTAGCGGCTGGAGTGATCACTTTATTATTGGGACATTATATTGACACGGCCGTGATTTTAATGGTGGTTGTCATCAATGCGATTATCGGTTATATCCAGCAAAGCAAAGCGGAAAAGGCATTGGACAGCATTAGAAAAATGCTGTCATTGAAAGCGACCGCCCTGCGGAGTGGGGTTAGGAGAGAAGTGCTGTCATCTGAATTGGTGCCTGGAGATATTGCGGTGCTTACGGCAGGTGACAGGATTCCTGCTGATATACGGATTCTGGAAGCGGACAATTTGAATGTAGAGGAATCTTCACTGACAGGTGAATCAACAGCGGTCGAAAAAAATTCGGCAGTGCTGCCGGATGATACCGGATTGGGTGACCGTCTGAATATGCTGTTTGCGGGTACGACGGTATCCTCTGGTTCAGGAACGGGTATTGTTGTTGCGATTGGGGCAAATACCGAACTCGGGAAAATCAGCTCTTCAATGGAAGAAGTCGATCAGCTGCAGACGCCGCTATTAAAGCAGACGGCGGCTTTTGGAAAAGTAATTTCCCTGATCATTGTCATCAGTGCAGCTGTAATGTTCGGCATCGGTTATGTGTTCCATGATTACGAAACAGCCGATTTGCTGTTGGCAATTATCGGATTGACTGTAGCAGCGATTCCCGAAGGTCTGCCGGCTGTATTGTCAATAATTTTGGCGCTTGGTGTACAGCGCATGGCGGGAAAAAATGCCATTGTCCGCAATCTGCCATCTGTTGAGACTCTTGGAGCTGTCACCGTAATTTGTTCGGATAAAACAGGGACATTGACGAAAAATGAAATGACTGTCACTTCGGTGATGCTAAAAGATAAAGAATTTTCCGTAACTGGAACCGGTTATTCACCAAAAGGAACGATTCTTCACGACAAAAAATCAGCAATTCTGGAAGATCATCCAGATTTGCTGGAATTTCTAACGGCTGTTAAAACGGTGAATGAAGCACATTTAAGATGTGATGAAGATGGCCATTGGGTGATCAGCGGAGATGCGACAGAAGGATGTCTCATCACACTCGCAGAAAAAGCGGAGGATGATATTGAGCGACTTCCAATTCTGTCGAAGATCCCATTTGATTCAAGCTATAAATACATGGCAGCCTTGGTTGAAAATGGAAATAGCAAATGGATATATGTAAAAGGGGCGCCAGAGCGTTTATTGAAAATGGCCGATTTGGAATCCTCTTCTGGAGAAGGCGCGTTGTGGCATGAAAAGATGTATCAGCATGCTAATAAAGGAGAGCGGCTGATGGGGGCTGCTGTCAAAGGAGTCAGCACTTCCAAACTCTCCATTGATCAGGAAGACATGGAATCCGGATTCAGTTTGATCGGACTGGCGGGAATCATTGATCCGCCGAGGGAAGAAGTTATCGAAGCAATTCAGCAATGCAAGAAGGCTGGGATCATCGTGAAAATGATCACTGGCGATCACAAGGATACAGCGGTGGCAATTGGGGCTCAGATGGGCATAGGTGACGGCAAACGTGTACTTGAGGGCAGAGAGCTGGACCGGATGGATGACCAGCAATTGACGCATGCAGCATTGAATTACGATGTCTTTGCGCGTACCAGCCCCCAAAATAAGCTGCAGTTGGTTAAAGCGCTGCAGGCTGAAAATCATGTTTGTGCGATGACTGGTGATGGCGTCAACGATGCACCGGCTTTAAAACGCGCGGACATTGGTGTGGCAATGGGGATAAAAGGGACGGAAGTATCGAAGGAAGCAGCCGGAATGGTGCTGGTGGATGACAATTTCAGTACGATTGTCAATGCGGTGAAAGAAGGCAGACGTGTCTACGACAATCTGAAAAAGACCATCCTATTCATTCTGCCGACGAATGTTTCGGAAGGCGCCTTAATTTTTGTCAGTATTTTGTTCGGAACCGCTTTGCCATTGACCGCGGTGCAGATTTTATGGATAAATATGATTTCTGCGATTACCATCTCGCTGGCAATTGCCTTTGAAAAATTGGAATCGGGTGCCATGGAGCGGTCGCCAAGAAAAGCAAATGCTAAATTGTTGGGACCCTATTATATTTTCCGTGTCGCTTTTGTTTCATTCGTCATCTGTGGTGGAATCCTATTAATGAATATGCTTTTGGCCGACCAGCAGGTGGATCCGGCGATCATCAATACGATGACGCTGCAGGCATTGGTGATGTCGCAATTGATGTATTTATTCAATTGCCGGAGCGAAACAGAGTTTGCGTTAAACCGAGATTTTTTCTCGAATAAAATTGCGTTCTTGGTGTCGGGAATCTTAGTTGCTGTGCAGCTGGCTGTTACCTATGTGCCATTTATGAATATCCTGCTTGGGACAGTTCCGTTGGAAGCTCAGTATTGGATCTGGCCGATTGTAATCGGAATTTCAGTATTTATCATCGTGGAACTGGAAAAATGGATTGTCCGTCAGTACAGAAAATCTGAAAAAACCCTTAAAACTGATACATAGCCACTGCAGTTATAAACAGAAAGAAGGAGAAGAATGTGGACAGCAAAATTCAAAAAATCACACCGAATTTATGGTTTGATATGAATGCTGAGGGAGCGGTCAATTTTTACACAAGGGTCTTCAAAAATTCAAAAGTCGGGCGCACGGCCTACTACACCCATGCGGGCAAGGAAATTCATGGCATAGACGCAGGGAAAGTTTTGACAATCGAGTTTCAGATTGAAGGACAGGACTTTCTGGCGTTAAACGGCAGTCCGGCGTTTCCATATACCGAAGCGGTTTCGTTCATCGTCAATTGTGAGTCTCAGGACGAAATAGATTATTACTGGGGCAAACTGACTGAAGGCGGGGACGAAAAAGCGCAAGTCTGCGGCTGGCTGAAGGATCAATTTGGTGTTTCCTGGCAAGTGGTGCCGACCGAATTGAATAGCATGATTGTCGATGCAGACACGGAAAAAGTAGAGCGGGTGATGGAAGCATTAATGCCAATGAAGAAGCTGGATTTGAACGTATTGCGGCGCGCCTACGAAGGATAACAACGAAGTGCAGTGGCTGTTCCTGTCTTATGAGTTCATAAGGCAGGATTTTTTGTGTTGTGGCTCCCGGGATCTTCAGAACGGAGCTTTTGAGTTTCTCCCTGGAAATGTGTATGCTGAAACATAATCGGTAATTCTGCAGAATAAAGGAGAATTTGATGAAATCTATACATAGTGACATTTTAGAGTTTCGGGGAAGCCATTACGATTTTGGGTTTAGGCAAGGGGAACTGTTAAAAGACAGCATCACCCTGGACAATCGCACAAAGCAATGGAAGGCAAAAAGGCCGAGGTTTGAAATAAATGTACAGGATACGCAAAATGCCTACCGCAAGTTCGCGCCGGGAATCTGGGATGAACTGACGGGTCTTCAGGAAAGCCTTGAGCTGCCAATGGAAGACGTACTGCGTGATTTCGGGGGCTACCGGATCGACGCGATGCCTTCCGGCTGTTCGATTGTTACCGGAACGGATTTTATGGTCCGCAATTATGATTTTCATCCGCAAACCTACGAAGGGCGGTTTAGCCTGTTTCAGCCAAACGACCAGGGGTACGCTACCATCGGGCCAACTTCCCGCATTACCGGACGAATGGACGGCATGAATGAAAAAGGGCTGGCCATGGGCTATAACTTTACAAACCGGAAAAACCCGGGAGATGGATTTGTCTGTTACCTGATTGGGCGCATCATTCTGGAAACTTGCGCCACCATTGAGGAAGCTGTGGCATTGCTAGAAGAGATTCCTCATCGTGGATCGTTCAGCTATATTGTGACCGACCCAAGCGGTGAAACGCGCATCATTGAAGCGAGCCCCCGTTCGGTCGACGTTCGGGTCAGCAATGTATGCACTAATCATTTTGAAATTCAGCAGCACGAAAACCGCAATTACTTGAAGGACTCGTATGACCGCGAGGAAGCCATACGCAATCAGCAAAGCCAGACAGAAGATGCGATGCAGGCATTCCGTCTGTTCAACGATACGGACAAAGGCGTGTTCTCCCAGTTGTATAAAAGCTGGGCAGGGACCATACACACATCCCTTTATTTACCGAAAGAAAAGAGCGTTTGGTTCGCGCTTGGCGGAAATCAGCAGCCGACGGTTTTCAACTTCGACCGCTGGCTGCGGGGAGAAGATTTGAATATCCAAAAAATACATGGAGCAGTCGATACAGATATCGGTTTCGCACATGTAGACAAGCAATTTTTACCTAAACAAAAAAAAGGCGCCGGCATATAAATTGCTGGCGCCTTTCGTTTTACAGTTCCACCATATGGGCAAATGGCAAGTGCGTATCGATTTTTCCGTTAATGCGTTTGGCGTATAAGCGCTCGCCCTGCAACCATTTCTCGAAATCGAGCATAAGCGGCAGACGGTCCGGGCCGATGGCAAATCCGACTTCCAGGCTGTGCTGGAAATAAGACGCGGTGTGCAAGGTGCCGGATGCCGTACTGTATTTTTTTGAAAAGACGCCTTTATCGGAGTCATTCAAAAGCCGAAATGCACTGTACGCATCGATTTGGTTTTGCTGCTGCACAAGCATGGCTTGCTCTCTTCTGCGTGAGTCGTCTGTCTGGTAGCGGTTTTCCTCCACCAGCAGTTCAAAATGGTTGGTGGAAACAGCTGATTCACGAACCACCACTGAACGCGGCGAAGCTTCGACAACGACCGATTTTCCAGTGCGGTCCAATAGCACATAGCTGAAGGAACGGCGATGCGGCAGTTCTTCTAGCAACGCCACTGCATCATCAATAGTGGCACAGTTTTCCAAAATCAGGCGGCCGATCATATTGCAGATAAAACCGTCTTCAGAATTTCGGCGATTGATGAAATTATAGCCCATCACCAAGCCTTTTTCGTTCATGCCGTCGGTGCGGCCGGTGATTTGCATGGTCGGTCCGATGGTCGCAAACCCGCCGTCTGTCGGCTGATACAAGGCAAATCGCCCTTCATAGCCTTCGGGGGAACTGTCGTAGTTGCGGACCATAAAGTCGGACTCGGTGTAGATCGAACAGCCGCTCCTTGTGTATTCCAGGTAATAGCCGCCGAACTCACGAATGGCATCATGCATCGGCCAATCCAGGGCATCGGCCAGACCATTTATTTCTTCCCAAACTCGTGGTGCTAAAGTTATCAATATGTTTTGTGCGCGTTGTTCATCTATGATCAAATGGCGGCTGGAAGCTTTGCGCTGCTTTTTGCGGTTGGGGAGAATCAATGACTCTTTCAGCAATTCTCCCTGCATCCGGCCAAAATCGTAATGGCTTCCCCGAAACTGGACAATGTCGCTGTGCACTCGTTTCATGTATGGATCCCTCTTTTATTCGTCAATGTAAGAAGAGTTTACTGCATCGCAGTGGGAATAGAAAAGAATATGCCTGCAGGATGGAGTTTACTATAGCGGGCAAGTTATTAGATGGTGCTTAGCCCCTGTACGCGCCGATGCCAGGAAATTTATAGGATGAAAACGAGCTGAAATTAACTGCGAAGAGAGAGTGAAGAAATTCCATTCAAACAATACCAAAAACTGGTTGGATAAATAAAAGGCCGACGCTCTGTTTTCATAGAGCGTCAGCCATTCTATATCTTAACGTTAAACTACGTAAAACTCCGCCTCTCCACCGTTGATGCCAGTGAACATATTGGATGCAGCGGTCAGCAGCTGCAAAGCGGTATCTCTTTCCGTGGAAGGGCGCAGATAAAAGATATGTAATGCATTTTTTGTCTGTTCGGTGACAGCTGTCCGTTTGGAATCAACATAAGGACTGCCGAATGCACCTTCCGCATCTTTGGATACGAGAATACCGGTCAAGGTATTGACGCGGTTATTCAATCCTTCGTAGCGGTCAGCGCTGGTCGCGACGGAAATTTCAACATCGCCTCCAATTTTATCGGCATCGTACAGCCCGAGCGGAATTTCGTATTGCAGGGACAGGAAGCTGTTCATGTCGATGGCGGAATTGATCGTAGACAAGTAATTTTGTTTTTTGATCCGCCGGTAAAGCGCTTCTGCGGATGGGCGGTAACGGCTAGGGTCAGCGCCTAATGCTTTCCAGACCAATTGCCATTCGAGCAGTCCAGGGAAATCCGTCAGGTCTTTATCTTCCAAATCAAAATACAGCTGCTCCTGAAAAAGCTGGAGGCGGCCTTTTAACATTTGAGGTGACTCGGAAACGGTGATATTGTTATAATGAATGATGCCAATTTTAAAATCGCTGAGCGTTTCATTTATTTGAGGATCGATTGTCAGTTTCATTGCAATCTTCCTTTCGCGTAAGGGTTTTTATTATCGTATCATAGAATTGAGTGAGGGGTTACGACATGAATCTTGATCAATTTCAAAAAGAGCTTGTTGAGTATGCCTCGGAGATCGGTATTGATAAAATCGGTTTTGCTTCAGCAGAACCTTTTTATAGCTTAAAGCATCAATTGATTCGCCAGCAGCAGTTGAATTACCAGTCGGGGTTTGAAGAAGCAGATGTAGAAAAACGGACGCGGCCCGAGCTTCTGCTGAATGAAGCAGTTAGTATCATCGCCATTGCCATCGCCTACCCGTCACGAATGGCGGATGCACCGCAGGGTGTGAAAGGTGCGCGGCGAGGAATTTTTTCCCGGTCGTCCTGGGGCAAGGATTACCATGCGGCCCTTAAAGAGCGGCTCACGCTGCTGGAAGCATTCATTGCGGCGCATTACCCGGAAGCGCGTATGCGGTCAATGGTGGATACAGGAGAGCTGTCTGACCGGGCAGTGGCAGAACGCGCCGGCATTGGTTGGAGCGCGAAGAATACCAACATCATTACGCCGGAATTCGGTTCCTACGTTTATCTTGGCGAAATGATCACCAACATCCCGTTCCGTTTTGATGAGGCCATGGAAGACCAATGCGGCGACTGCCGGTTGTGCATCGATACGTGTCCGACAGATGCAATTGTTGAAGGCGGACAGTTGAACGCCCAGCGCTGCATTTCGTTTTTGACGCAGACAAAAGGCTTTCTGCCGGATGAATTTCGCGGCAAGATTGGCAATCGGCTGTATGGCTGCGACACGTGCCAGACCGTGTGTCCGAAGAACAAACGCAAAACAAATGGGATACATCCAGAATTCGAACCGGATCCGGAAATCGCCAAGCCGCTGCTTGAGCCTTTATTGACCATTTCCAATCGGGAGTTCAAGGAAAAGTTCGGATATGTGTCCGGTTCGTGGCGGGGCAAAAAGCCGATTCAGCGAAATGCCATTTTGGCGCTGGCGCATTTCAAGGAAGAGTCTGCAGTGCCCGCGCTGATCAATTTATTGGCAAGTGATGAGCGGCCGGTTATTCGGGGAACCGCGGCATGGGCAATCGGCAAGATTGGAACAGCCGAAGGCCTAGAGGCGCTAAAACGTGCACAGCAGGAAGAAAAAGATAGAGAAGTTCAAGAAGAAATTCAAAAAGGATTGGCATTTTTTGCTGAAAGATTGAAAGGATAAGTGACAGATTTGGCTATTCATATTGTGTTGTACCAGCCGCTGATTCCAGCGAATACAGGAAATATCGCGCGCTCATGCGCAGGGACGGGAGTAAAGCTGCACCTGATCCGTCCGCTCGGATTCTCCACGGACGATAAGATGCTGAAACGTGCCGGACTCGATTACTGGGAGCATGTCGATATTCATTATTATGATGGTCTGCAGGAGCTCTTTGACCGCTACCAAGACGGGGAGTTTTACTATATTACGAAGTTTGGGGCAAAGCCGCATACCTCGTTCGATTTTTCGGACAGAGAACGGGACCATTTCTTTGTTTTTGGACAAGAAACAAAAGGGCTGCCGAAGGAATTGCTCGAACAGAACCCGGATCATTGCCTGCGCATTCCGATGAATGACAATATCCGTTCGCTTAATTTGTCGAATACGGCTGCCATTCTGATGTATGAAGCTTTGCGCCAGCAGGATTATCCTGACCTGGAATAGAAAAAAGGACAGCGGATTCCGCTGTCCTTTTGTACTATTCTCTTTCGTTTGTTCCAGGCTTGTCATCGTATCCAGCAGTGAAAATAGCTACCAGGAACGAAACACAAATACCCAAAATAAGGATTAAGTTCATAATAATGACCTCCTTGAAATGTGCATCTTTGTTTAGTATAGCCTACCACAGGGAAAAATGAAATATGCAACATCCACCGAAATGTGGATAAATTCTGTCGGTCCAAAAGTTAGTCGACGGAAAGAAAATGAAACTTTTTCGAAGTTCGTCCGTATATTGTAGATAAGAAAGTTAAAGAAGGGATGATAATGAATGAAAATGAAAATTTCTGTCGCTTTGCTGTGGATCACGGGTCTGGCTGAAGCGTTTCTAGCGATTCCATTAATAGGCGGAGGCTTTGTCATCAGCACCGGCTATTCGGCTTTAGGTGTCATGTTTGTACTTCATGCGATTACATTGTTCTTCTGTTTCCGGGAATACTCACCGAAATCAGGATCGATTCTTGGGATCATCACCAGCTTGATTGCCTGGATTCCAGGTATTGGCTGGGTGTTCCATTTGATTACAGCAGCCGTCTTGCTCATTACAGCAGCAATGACAGGCAACAGAGCTCGCATCTAAACAAAAAACCGCCAAAAGGCGGTTTTTTTAATGCAGCAATTAATGTGGGGCAATGAGCAATTGAATGACAAACAGCACAGCAAATATATAGAGGATCGGATGAACCGATTTGCCTTTCCCTTTAAACACTTTCATCAACGGATATGAAATAAACCCGAAAGCAATACCGGTTGCGATGCTTGAAGTTAGCGGCATCGCCAGCACAATGAGAAATGCAGGGAAAGCTTCGTCGAATTTTTCCCACTCAATGTGTTTTACTGCGCCAATCATTAAACTTCCGACGATGATCAATGCCGGTGCTGTTATCGCGGCCACATTTGAAAGGGCGCCGACTAATGGTCCGAAAAAAGCGGCGATGATAAACAGGATGGCGACCGTCAAACTGGTCAGCCCGGTGCGTCCACCCGCAGCAACGCCCGCTGATGATTCAACATAAGCCGATGTCGGGCTTGTCCCGACCATGGCGCCTGCTGTAGCCGCGACAGAGTCAGCGAGCAATGCCTGGCGCATTCTCGGCATTTTATTGCCTTTCATCAAGCCCGCCTGCTTGGCTACACCGATCATTGTGCCGGTCGTATCAAACAAGGTCACCAATAGGAACGAAAAGACGACTCCATACAGGCCGAATTCAATTACTAATTGAAGCGCTTCGATCGGGTTCCAGATGAGGATGCCTTCTGGCAATGAGGGCCACTGCATCAAGCCGCCTTCAAATTTTAATTGGCCAGTGAAAAAGGCGACGATTCCAGTGACGATCATTCCGTAAAAAATGCCGCCATGAATGTTTAAGGACATAAAAATGACGGTAATCAGTAAACCGAGCAGCGTCAATGCAACCGGCGGGGAAGTCAAATCTCCCAAGCCAACCAGGTTGGCTTCATTGGCGACAATCAAGCCGCTCAGCCGCATGCCGATAAAAGCAATAAACAGGCCGATCCCAGCTGTGATGGCATGCTTCAGGTTTTCAGGAATTGCCTCGATCAGCACTTTTCGCATTGAAGTCAACGACAGCAATACAAAAATAAGCCCGGCCACAAACACTGCTGCAAATGCGGTGACATAGTCGATAGCACCGTCTGAACCCAGCACCATGGACGTAAAATAGGCATTCAAGCCCATGCCCGGCGCAATGGCGATCGGGTAATTGGCGGCCAACGCCATCCATAGAGTACCAATGGCAGCCGCAATGATGGTCGCCAAAAACACTTGGTCAAACGGAACGCCCGCAGCGCCTAAAATAACAGGATTGACTATCACAATATACGCCATGGTCAGGAAAGTCGTCATTCCCGCAGTAATTTCAGTCTTTATAGTAGTATTATTTTCTTTTAAATGAAACATAAAGGGCTCCTCCTAAAACACGAACAATTTTAAACAACAAAACATATATTATTCGTTTTATTAACAGAAAGCAAGGGTCTTACAAAAAATCCTTAAAGTCGAATTTATCTAATATTATTTGTACAATAAAATAGAGAGGATGATGAATAATGAAATTAGCAATTGACTCAACAAAAACATTACATAATGGTGTAGAAATGCCGCGCTTCGGTTTAGGTGTATACAAAATGACCGATAAGGAAGCGGCCGTAGAAGCGATGATCACGGCGATTAATGCAGGCTATGGAGCAATTGACACAGCCACGATTTACGACAATGAGGCGGAAGTGGGTGAAGCGGTGCGGAATTCCGGCGTTAAGCGGGAAGAGCTGTTCATCACATCTAAAGTCTGGAACACTGACCAGGGATATGATGAAACGCTTCGTGCATTCGAAGCTTCCTTGAAGCGCCTTGGCTTTGATTATTTGGATCTTTATTTGACGCATTGGGCGATTGAAGGCAAGTACGTGGATACTTACCGCGCCATCCAGCGCCTTTATGATGAAAAGCTGGTTCGGTCAATCGGCGTGTCCAACCACCAACAGCATCATTTGGAGAAACTTTTGGCAACGGCCAATACCAAACCGATGGTCAATCAAATTGAATTGCACCCTCAACTGACGCAGGTTCCACTTCGCAGCTTTTGTGCCAATCAGGACATTGCGGTAACGTCCTGGTCTCCATTGGCGCGAGGCCGGCTATTGGAAGATCCGGTGCTTTTGGAAATCGCCAACACTTATGGCAAGACAATTGCGCAAGTGATCATCCGTTGGCACCTGCAAAGCGACCTGACCGTCATTCCGAAATCCGTAACACCTTCGCGCATTAAAGAAAATGCGGAGGTATTCGATTTTTCATTGACGGAAGAAGAAATAGAACTTATTGATGGACTGAACCAAGACTGGCGCAGCGGCACACATCCGGATGATATTAAAGCATAAGAAAAAGCAAGTTCCCCGAAAAGGAACTTGCTTTTTTATTATCTTGCCGAATCTTCCACGACCACTTTTTGATTGGTGAATGGGTGGATAAACGACATGCGGAACGCGTGAAGATGGTAGGCACCGTCCTGAGTGGACGGTCCTTCGTATAACGTATCTCCGACAATCGGATGGCCGATATGGGCAAGATGGGTACGGATTTGATGCGTACGTCCTGTTTCAAGCGTCAGGTGAAGCAAGGATTTTCCTTCCATCTGTTTCAACACGCGGTAATGCGTCACTGCACTTTGGCCCGTTTGGGAAACCATGCGGCGAGTCGGGTGATGGCGGTCGCGGCCGATCGGGAAATCAATGGTGCCGGATTTATTGTGGACTTTGCCTTTGACAACAGCTTCGTAATCCCGGACCAACTGTTTTTGTTCCAGCATGCGGTCCAATACGTTTTTTGCAACAGGATGTTTTGCGACCATTAACAGGCCGGATGTTCCTTGATCGAGGCGGTGGACGTGCTCGCCGTACGATCCGCCATTGCGGATGATGTGGCCAAGGATGGCGTTGATGAAGGTATCGGTTTGGCCGACTTCGTTTGGATGCGTCGCCATGCCTTTCGGTTTGCGGGCAACGATAAAGTGGTCGTCTTCAAAAAGGACCGGCAGCTCGACATCGTGTTTCGGCTCATACGGCGAGTCAGCAGGCGGCAAGTCGAACTGCAAGACAGTTCCTGCCGGCAATGGCTCTTTCCAGACCACTTCCTGGAATTTTTCATTTTTGACGCTTTTGGCCATACGCATTTGATGGACCACTTTCTTGCCAAGTCCCCATTCGGTTCTCAGCAATTCTTCGACGGTCATGCCGTCGTCTTTGATTTCGTAACTCCAAGTCATGTGGTTTCCTCCATAAAAAAGGATCATGCGACAGGCACATGATCCTTTTGTCAGTTATTTTTTAACTACATCAGTGAAAAATTGTTCAATATTCTCTTCTGGCTGAGCGCCGACCCAACGTGAAACTTCTTCGCCATTTTCGTAATGGACCAGTGTTGGTGTTGCTTCGATGGAGTATTGCTGCCAGCCCTGTTCATACTCTAACAGATTATACTGCAAAACGTCTACATCCATATCTTCAGCCACCGGCATCAAAACAGGGGTGGTCTGCTGGCAGTATTCGCAAGTCGGGCTGAAAAAATACACCGTGGTCGGCTCGCCGCTGGCAATCTGTTCTTCCAGTTCAGAAGGAACAACAATGTTTTGGTAATTTTCATCGTCCAATTGATCGATCGTTGCCTGTTCGAGATCTTCTGTATCGTACGGGTTATCCGCCATTTTTTCATCGTTCGCCTGGCTTGTCAAAAAGATGATTCCGGCGAAAATGACAACGACAATTCCCGCGATGATTAAAAGTTTTTTCATTTTTGCTTTTCCTCCTTAAGGGACTTCAGTAAATACAAACTCATTCCGGCAATCCCGATAAATGCGGTCAATGCCAAAAACGGAATGGTAATAAAGCCGAGAAGATTAATGTATTCTCCGGTACATGGAACCTGCCCGCAGGATGGTGCGGAATCTGCCAAAAAATCGAGTTTCTGCAAACCGTAATGGTACAGGGAAATTCCTCCGCCTACAATGGAGAAAATCAGTGTGGTTGTTGCGATCCGCACATTTTTCTGGACATAGGCCACGCCGATGACGATGACAAGCGGATACATGAAAATGCGTTGAATCCAGCAAAGATCGCAGGGGGCGTAACCGCGAATTTCAGAAAAATAAAGCGAACCCGACGTGGCAATGAGTGCCACCACCCACATGGAAAGCAAAACATTTTCCTGGCGTTTCGTCATTTGGTGTTCCCTCTTTTCAAAAAATACTTCCATAGAATTATAATTGTTATCGTGATACAAGTAAAATAATATCAACCTGAGCAACTATGCTATATAATAAAGTTTGAAACTTTTGTGAAGGAGAGCTGTACTGTGGCAGAGCAATTTGATTTATCCCATTTTGAAAAAAGCATGATCATTCGCGAAATGAATTATGCAGATATAAATGCCATCTTGGAAATGCAGCGTTTATGCTTTCCTGGAATGGATCCATGGAAAGAAGAACAATTAAGAAGCCATTTGGGTGTTTTCCCTCAAGGCCAGATGATCGCCGAATTGGACGGCACAGTTATTGGCTCATGTTCGAGTTTGCTGATTAACTTTGATGAATATGATGATCGCCATACCTGGGACGATGTAACAGACGCCGGATATATTACCAACCATAATCCGGACGGCTATAATATGTACGGCATTGAAGTGATGGTGCATCCGGAATACCGCCGTATGAAAGTTGGGCAGCGTTTGTACGAAGCCCGTAAGGAACTCGCACGCGAACTAAACTTGAAATCCATCATTATCGGAGGACGCATCCCGAATTACCACAAACACGCGGATGAAATGTCGCCCCGGGAATACGTTGATTCGGTATCGCGCCATAAAGTATATGATCCTGTATTAACATTCCAGTTGATGAACGGCTTCCAGTTGATGCGCATCAACCCGAACTACCTGCAGGACGATTTGGCATCCGGCAAATATGCAACATTGATGGAATGGAACAATGTCGATTACAAGCCGATATCCAAACGCCATTTCAAAACAAGTTTGCCGGTCCGGATTTGTGTCGTGCAGTATTTGATGCGCGCCATCAAATCATTCGACGACTTGGCAAGCCAAGTTGAATACTTTGTAGATGTCGCTTCAGATGCCCATTCAGATTTCGTGGTATTCCCTGAAATCTTTACATCGCAGCTGATGTCATTCCTCAACGAGCCATCGCCAAGCCAGGCCGTGCGCAAACTGACTGAATACACGCCTCAGTATATTGAGTTGTTTACCGACCTTGCAGTCCGCTACAACGTCAATATCATCGGAGGATCGCATTTCGTCAAAGAAGAAGACGATGAAATCTACAACATTGCGTATCTGTTCCGTCGTGACGGATCTATCGACAAGCAGTACAAAATCCACATCACACCAAACGAACGCAAATGGTGGGGAATTTCTGCCGGAGATTCCGTCCGTGTCTTTGATACGGATTGCGGAAAAATCGCCATCCAGATCTGCTACGACATCGAGTTTCCTGAACTCGCCCGCATCGCAACAGATATGGGGGCCAATATTATTTTCACGCCATTCTGTACGGAAGATCGCCAAGGCTATCTGCGTGTCCGTTATTGTGCACAGGCACGTGCAGTGGAAAACCAAATTTATACCGTCATTTCCGGAACGGTCGGCAACTTGCCGCAAACCGAAAATATGGACATCCAATATGCTCAATCGGGCATTTTCGCTCCATCCGATTTTGAGTTTGCACGTGATGGAATTGTCGGAGAAACCAATCCAAACCTTGAAATGGTGCTGATTGGGGATGTCGATTTGGAAATCCTGCGCCGCCAGCGCCAAAACGGGACGGTCAAGCAATTAAAAGACCGTCGCCACGATGTCTACCGGGTAGAATACAAAAAAGATTAATCACAGCCGCTTCCTTAAATGGGAGCGGTTTTTCTTTGGAATATTTGGTAAAATGGAGATTAACCAAAAGAATTTATCTTTATAGGGCGCATCCGGCATAACTTCCGCAGGAATGTGTGATTCTTTTGTAGAATAGCTACAGGTGAGGATCAATAGTTAAATTTATATCACTATAGATGGGGGAATGTATATGTCATGGAAAGAACGCATCAAACGCTGGCTGGATCACGAAGGATTAGATGATGAAACACGGCAATCGCTGAATGTGCTGAAAGAAGATGAGAAATTGGCGGAAGACGCCTTTTATCAGGATCTGGTTTTCGGTACCGGCGGAATGCGCGGTGAAATCGGACCCGGCACAAACCGGATGAACGTTTATACCGTGCGAAAAGCTTCACAGGGCATTGCGGATTACATAAAACACAACGGCGAGCAGGCGATGGCACGCGGAATTGTCATCGCTTATGATAGCCGCCGCATGTCCCCGGAATTTGCGGAAGAAGCAGCCCGGACTTTTGCTGCAAATGGCATCCATACGTATCTGTACAGTGGAACTCGGACGACTCCGCAGCTTTCCTTCAGTGTTCGCTACTTGAATGCGTTTATGGGCATCGTCATCACAGCCAGCCATAATCCGCCGGAATACAACGGCTATAAAGTCTACGCGGAAGACGGCGCCCAGTTGAACCTAGAAGATGCCGATCGCGTTATCGATTATGTCAGCCGCGTTGAAGACGAGCTGGCCATTGTCAACGAAGGGTTTGACGAGTCGCTGCTAGTGCGGATCGATGAAAAATTGGATGAAGCTTATCTGGCTAACGTATTGACCGTTCAGGAGCATGACGCAAGACCGATTTCTGCAGTCTTTACACCACTTCATGGAGCTTCCGGTGCAACAGTCAAACGGCTGTTGGATCATGCAGGCTATGATCAGATAACGTATGTGGCCGAACAGATGGAGCCAAATGGTGAATTTCCGACGGTCAGCTCTCCAAATCCGGAAGAAGCTGAGGCATTTGAGTTAGCTGAGGAATATGGCAGAAAATCTGAAGCCGACTTGCTGATTGCCATCGATCCGGACGGAGACCGCGTCGGCATTGCAGTGTGGAGCGGACGGCAGTACGAGTTGCTGAGCGGCAATCAGACCGGAGCTATACTCATTGAGTACTTGTTAAGCCAGAAACAAATAAAAGACACATTGCCTGCAAACGGGCGCATCTTTAAAACCATCGTTACATCGGAATTCGGGCGTGTAGTGGCTGAATCTTATGGAATTGGCTGCGAAGATGTCTTAACAGGTTTCAAATTTATCGGGGAAAAATTACGGCATAATGATGCCGATCCGCAATTTGAGTTTTTATTCGGATACGAAGAAAGTTACGGCTATTTGATCAAAGACTTTGCACGGGACAAAGATGCGGTGCAGGCGACTTTATTGCTGGTCGAAGCGGCATCCTTCTATAAGAAACAAGGCAAAACTCTGCATGATATTTTGGTTGAACTCTATAACCGTTTTGGCTGGTACCGGGAATCACTGGTATCCGTCACTAAAAAAGGCATCGAGGGGGCACGTGAAATCACTGCGCTGCTGGAAGACTTGCGGAAAGAGCCGGTTCAGGCGCTTGCCGGCATCCCTGTTGTATCGATTGAAGACTACGAAACTCAGAATCGTAGTTTTGTCGATTTGGGCACTAATGAAAAAATTGAGTTGCCGCAATCGAATGTTATTAAATACTTCCTGGAGGACGGCTCATGGGTGTGTGTTCGCCCAAGCGGCACAGAACCGAAAGTGAAGTATTACTTCGGCATCACGGCTGCAACTCAGCAGGAAAGCGACGAAAAGCTGGAACTTCTGAAAGAATCATTTTTGGAAGAAGTCAATAGCCGTTAATTTAACCAGCTCCCTGAAAAGGGGGCTTTTTATTTCTGATACGGGCACTTCCGCTTTTCTCAGTGTCTAGTTGCAGTGCCTAGCTCTTCGGGATGTAAGCCACTCTGGCTATGCGGCTGAAAACACGCCGCTTCGCCAGATCGTCTTACACCTGTCAGAGCTGAACAGGCACTTCACTTTTCTCGATTGTCCAGACTCCAGCAGCCAGCTCTTCGGGTCATAAGCCATCCCGGCTATGCGGCAAAGAGCACCGCTTCACCGGACTGTCTTATGCCTGTCAGAGCTAAGCGGGCGCTTCCGCTTTTCTCGTACAAAAGTACGAGGGAGGATTTTTTTGAAAACGTGTATGGTTAAATCAGTACGAATGAGGTGAGCATTTATGGCGGTCGGAGAACCTTCCAATATCACGTTATTGAAAGAAATAGCCGAACTGCTTAATGAGGAAACGGACATGGTGCGCATGTTGGAAGGCGCCATCCGAAAGTTATTGAGCGGTTCTACTTTTGAAACAGCCTGGATTTTTTTTATTGATGAAAAGGGCAAGCATCAATTGGTGGCACAGGCTAATTTGCCGGAATCTTTGGAAGGCAATAATTGCCGGCATCTGCAAAAAGGCGGCTGCTGGTGCGTCAAACGCTATCATGATGGCGATCTGGAAAAAGCATCCAACATTATTGCTTGCCAACGAATTGAAAACGCCATGCCGGCAAAATCACGTGAACCCGGAAGCATTACACATCATGCTACGGTTCCGCTGCAGTCAGGCAAGGAGAAGTTCGGTCTGTTGAATATTGCTGCACCGGATACTGTCGGTTTTTCTGCAGACGAGTTGGCTCTTTTGGAGTCGGTCGCTTTTCAAATTGGTTCTGCAATCAAGCGGATTGGCTTGACCAAACAGGAACAGGAGTTGGCTCTTGTGAAGGAGCGCAACCGGTTAGCCCGCGATCTGCATGATTCGGTCAATCAATTGCTGTTTTCGGTAACCTTGACTGCCCGTGGAGGGGTGGAAATGTCCGAAGACCCATCCGTGCAGGAAACGTTTCGTGATATCCAGCACCTGACACAGGAAGCGTTGAATGAAATGCGGGCGTTAATTTGGCAGCTGCGTCCCAAAGGTTTGGAAAGCGGACTGCTTGATGCTATTAAAGGCTATGGTGAAATGCTCGGATTGACAGTGGAAACAAAAATGACCGGTGTTATCCAGCTGCCGTCGCGCATTGAAGAGACCTTGTTTCGGATTGCACAAGAGTCGTTGAACAATGTCCGGAAACACGCAGGGGTCAGCAAAGTCGAACTGTATTTGTCAATCACCGCAACAGATGTTTTGTTGGTGCTTAGGGATGAAGGCCGGGGATTTGTTTTTGACCACGGTGTCAATCTGCCATCCATCGGCATCCAAAGTATACGCGACCGCGCTGAAACAGAAGGCGGCACAGCTGATTGGTCGAGTGAAATTGGCAAGGGAACGGAAATTCTGGTGCGGATTCCGTATTAATAGGGAGTGGAAATCATGGTGAAAGTATTGATAGCCGATGACCATCATGTGGTGCGGCGAGGCTTGCTATTCTTTTTAAAAACACAAAAAGATATTGAAGTGGTGGGCGAAGCAGTAAATGGCAAAGAAGCCGTGGAAATGGCTGCTGTGCTTCAGCCGGATATTGTGTTGATGGATTTGATGATGCCGATCATGGACGGCATCCAGGCCACCCGATTGATCAAGGAGAAATTTCCGGATATGATTGTGCTGATGCTGACCAGTTTTTCAGATCAGGACCATGTAGTTCCGGCAATTGAAGCGGGAGCTGCTGGCTACCAATTGAAAGATATCGAACCCGATGAATTAGTGGCATCGCTGCGCAGTTTGATGCGCGGTGAAAACACGCTTCACCCGAAAGCTTCGTCCGAGCTTATGAAAGCTCCGGCCGAACCTGCGCCGCATACGATCAATCAGTTGACGCCGCGAGAGCAGGAAGTGCTGGCTGAATTGACGAAGGGCAAAAGCAACCGGGAAATTGCGGCTGCACTGTTTGTCACCGAAAAAACGGTAAAAACCCATATTTCCAATATCTTCATCAAGCTGGTTGTTCAGGACCGGACGCAAGCGGCGCTATATGCTGTCAAACATGGGCTGACAGAGCCGGAAAGAAGATAAAAAGAGTGCAACGGAATTTTCCGTCGCACTCTTTTTTACCGTTTTTTAACCGGACGTTTCCGGTAGTCTTTGGTCAATTGCTTCCATTTATTGCGCTCTGCTTTTTGCGCAGCCGCATCACTTTTTCGTTCCATATGGGCGAGCTCGCGCTTCAGCTTCAGGTAGCTCTGGTAACGTCCGGCATCCAGCTCGCCGCTTTGGAGGGCTTCCTGAACGCGGCATCCGGGTTCGTCATGATGGCCACAGTCGCGGAACCGGCAGGCGAGTGCCAACTCTTCCACATCACTGAATCCTGCTTCGACGCCTTCTGAATAATCGCCTAACTGAAATTCACGCATGCCGGGAGTGTCAATCATCAATCCGCCTGCTGGCAGTAAAATCATTTCCCGGTGGGTAGTTGTATGCCGGCCCTTGCTGTCATCTTCACGGATATCCTGCACCGTCATCCGTTCGCTGCCGGACAGGGCATTGATCAATGATGATTTACCGACTCCGGAAGAACCAAGCAAAGCACCGGTTTTGGAACCGGCCAGCTGGTGCTGCAGCTCTTCAATGCCTTCGCCGGTAACTGCCGACACTGCATACACAGGAACACCGAATGCCACGCTCTCGACTTCCCGCAAGTAAGGTTCAATGTCCGGGCATTGGTCTTTCTTGGTCAACACGATTACAGGATTCGATCCCGAATCCCAGGCAGCTAATAAATAACGCTCCAGGCGCCGGACGTTGAAATCATGATTCAATGACATCGCCAAAAAGACATAATCCACATTGACGGCGATCAATTGGATATTGGAAGTTTCACCTGCCGTTTTTCTGGAAAACTGGGAAGTGCGGGGCAGCACTTGATGGATGATGCCTTTTTCTTCACCCGGCATTTGTTCGGCCATAACCCAGTCACCGACGCATGGAAAATCGGTGTGGTTGTGCTGGTGCCTGTATTTGCCGGACAGGGAGCAAAGCCATTCTCCATTTTCCGTGACGACGCGGTATAGATTTTTATGCTCTAACGTGACGCGTCCTGGTATTCCCGGTGCGTTTATTTTTTCCTGCCAGCTGGTATTCCAGCCGTACTGTTCTATCATAGTCAATGTTGTTTCCTCCTATTTATGCAAAATAAAAAACCACGGATGCGCGCAATTCGCAGTCCGTGGTCTCCAGGCATAATGGAAGAAGCGTATCGTCAGCGATACACAGGAGGAGACACTATAGACTGGAATTGCGTATTCAAAAATAAAATAGCCATAATGCCTCACCTCTTTCTTCAAGTTACATTAAAGATAAATGAAATTTCCTTTCCGGTCAAGAAAAAATTTGGAATATTGGAAATGAGGCTTCTTGCATTAAATGGATGATAGCGCTAACATAAAGTGACTATTCCGATTATTCCAGTCAGCTAAACTTATTTGAAACAAAAGAGGTGGAGAAATGGTAGAGCAAAAAGGCATGATCATTACCGTAAGATCAGGAGAAGGGCTTAACAAGAAAGAGCTTGAACAATTTCTGCGCAAAAACATCAAAGACTTGCCTCAAGGAGAGCTTCGTATACACCAGTTTGGCACGGGGCATTCCAATTTAACATACGCTCTGCAAATCGGAAGTTGGGAAGCAGTACTGAGAAGGCCGCCGCTTGGTCCCGTTGCACCTAAAGCACATGATATGGAACGGGAATTCAAGATCCTGTCTGCGCTCTATCCCATTTTTAAGACTGCCCCAAAGCCTTTGGTTTATTCGGAAGACGCATCCATTATCGGGAGCCCCTTTTTTATTATGGAAAGAAGACATGGAATTGTTTTGGACAACGAGTTTCCGGAGGGAATTGAGCCGACCGAAGAACTGGGCAGGAAAATTTCAGAGAAAATGGTCGACACTTTGGTTGAACTTCACTCGCTGGATTACAGAAAAACCGCATTGGCTGATATGGCAAAGCCAGAAGGTTTTATGCAGCGGCAAGTCGAGGGGTGGATCGGCCGTTATGAACGTGCGCAAACAGATAAGATTGAAGGCATAGACCAGCTTATGGGCTGGATGCTTGCGAACATACCCGTCTCGCAGGCACCTGCGATTATCCATTATGACTTTAAGTTGAATAATGCCATGTTTTCGGAGGATTTTTCGGAAATGACAGGATTGTTTGACTGGGAAATGACGACAGTTGGAGATCCGCTCGCAGACTTAGGAGCTGCCATGAGCTACTGGATTCAGGCGGAAGACCCGGATTTATTGAAAAATGGGCTCGGGAAAGCACCCGTAACGGTGTTGAAAGGATTCTATAGCCGTGAAGAGTTTATCGCGAGCTATGGCGAAAAAAGTGGGCGTGACGTCTCGGATATGAACTTTTATTTGACGTTTGCGTATTTTAAACTGGCGGTCATCATCCAGCAGATTTACTATCGGTATAAAAAGGGGCAAACACAAGATCCCCGGTTTGCGCATTTTGATCAATTCGTCAAAAGTTTGATGGCCCATGCGTTAGCGACTGCTTCCAAAAAGTAAGCATATAGGAGAATTTGGTAAATTTGAACGAGGTGAGTCCATTGCGCGCAGGGTATAGAAGAGGGAAAAGGAGGAATGAAAATGACTTCAAATGATTCAGGCTTGTTTACAGACCAATTTACACAGAATCCCTACCCGACCTACAGCAAATTGCGGGAAGAAGATCCGATACACGCAGTACGTTTTCCGGATGGCCAAAGCGGCTGGATGGTGACGCGTTATGAAGAGGCAGAAAAAGTGCTGAAAGATCCACGGTTTACGAAAGATCTTTCAAAAATTTATGGAGGCAGTATGGATCAGATGAGCGTCTTTACACAAAACATGCTGTTCTCAGATCCACCGGACCATAAACGGCTGCGCGGTCTTGCCCAGAAAGCTTTTACGCCTAAAATGATTTTGGGTATGCGCGAGCGGATACAGGAAATAACGGATGAGCTATTGGCGGCAATGGAAGGCCGAGACCAAGTCGATTTGATTGATGAATTTGCTTTTCCATTGCCGATTATCGTCATTTGCGAAATTCTGGGTGTACCTTCAGCAGATCGTGACAAATTCAGGCTGTGGTCGAACTCGATGATCGAAGGCACCAGTGGAGAGCTGGGAGTCACTGTCCAACAGCACATGAATGAATTTGTCCAATACTTAGGCCAGTGGTTTGCCAAAGTCCGCGAGCACCCTGGAGACGACTTGATCAGCAAATTGATCCAGGCAGAGGAAGAAGGCGACCGCTTGAGCGAAAGAGAGCTGTATGGAGTGGTGACTCTATTGATCATCGCTGGCCATGAAACAACGGTGAACTTAATCGGTAATACGGTTTTGTCCCTGTTGGAAAACCCAGAGCAGCGAAAGCTGTTAATGGAGAAACCGGAACTCGTTAATCAGGCAATCGAAGAGTCCTTGCGCTTTAATGGACCGGTGGAGTTCAGCACGTCACGGTGGGCAGCCGAAGATTTTGAATTTCAAGGAAAAGCGTTGAAAAAAGGCGATCTGGTCGTCGCTTCGCTAAATTCTGCCAACCGTGATCCAGACCAATTTGCCGATCCCGAACTGTTCGATATCCAGCGTGAAAAAAGTCCGCATCTGGCATTTGGGAAAGGCATCCATATGTGCCTTGGAGCGCCTCTTGCACGCCTAGAAGGAGAAATTGCCATTGCGAGCCTATTAGATCATTTTCCAAAGATGGGGCTGGCTGTCAAAAGCAGCGATCTTGAATGGCGGCCGGGTATGATTGTCCGTGGCGTCAAGGAATTGCCAATTCGTTTATAAATTTGGAGGACCGGAACTCTAAATCCGGTCTTTTTTAGTTTCTTAAATATTTTTATGGCTTTGGCTGCATCGTTTCAAATGCTAAGGACACCTCAGGCAGCTAAAGGATGCAGGTCAGTCAAGGATAGTGACCCGTAAAAAAAGGATTGGCAGCTGTGGTTTTTCCTAGAAAGCTTGAAAGAGATGATGCCAGCTAAGTGGTGAAATCCAAACAGGAAATGAGGGAAGTAGGCGTGAAACCCATTGCTTATTTATTAAAAGAAAAAGTTTGGATCACTCCGACAATTTATTGTGCGGCAGCCATTCTCCTGTCTTTGGCCAGTTTTTATATAGAGTTGTTCGTAATTAGCCGGTTTGATGTTCACATCCCTTCTATTTTCTTGACAGGAGTAGAAGACGCTCAAACTATATTAGGCATTTTAACAGCTGCCATGCTCACCATGACCACTTTTACGTTTTCAACAATTTTAGTCGTTCTGACAATGTATTCTTCACAATTTTCTCCTCGAGCACCTGAAAATTTCATTCGCAGCCGGACCACCCGACATGTACTCGGAATCTTTCTTGCGGGTTTTATCTACAATATGCTATCTCTTCTATATCTTCAAGAAGATGTTTTTGATCATGAAGTATTGACTACATCTATCGGCATACTCATTGTCTTCTTTTGTATAGGGGCTTTTGCTTATTATGTTCATTTTGTGGCATCCAATGTCCAGGTCAGCACCCTCATCAATAAGCTGATCGAGGATGGAGAAGATGTTATTTCCTATTATGAGAAGCTGCATGAAAAAGACTATGTTTCATTGGATAGCTGGAAACCTCAAGGGGAGCAGCAAACCATTCGAGCAGATAAGGCGGGATACATTCAATTTTTTGATTTGATTGGTTTAGTTAAATTTGCTGAAAAGCAGGAAATTGAAATTGATCTGGCAGTAAAAATTGGTGATTACTTATATGAAGGGAAACCAATGATTCATGTCTATCATAAGAATGGCAAACAACTGGATTTCAAAAAATATTATGCCATTGGTGACGATCGAACAGCTGAACAAGATTTAGGCTATGCGATTCAGAAGGTGATTGAAGTTGCTATACGCGCCATTTCACCAGGAAGGTTGGATCCGAATACATGCAATAATATTTTGATTCGGATAGGGCCGTTGTTAGGCAGAATGGGACACTTGAAAACTGATGGATTAGTATTGACGGATGCTAATGAGAATAATCGGGTTCTGTATCGTTTTTCAGCTTATGAAGATATTTTATATCGAACTTTTCATCAAATTTCCTATCACGGAAAAAACGACATTTCGGTAATTGCATCAATGACCGATTCCTTATTGATTGCTGCCTCACTAGCCCCTGAAGAGCGGTATGAAGCCATCTGGAAAATACAGCTTTACTTGTTGGAAGGGATTAATGAACAGGAGCTGAAATCGATAGATCGTAATTTTTTACAGCAAAAATTAAATGATCTTGCAGGTCTTACGGGTCATCCTGAAATCCGAATTGGTTCACAGAGCAAAAAATAGACAAAAGAATCCGCCCTTTGGAAAGAGCGGATTCTTTTGTCATGGGCTGTTTAGTTTGCTGCATTGAAATTCTTATGGTCAACGAATCAATTAATCTTCTTGACTGTCAGAATACGCATAATCCGGTTCAATATGAACAAGAATAACGCAATGAGGTTTGACTTTCTGAATTTTTCTTTCGATTTCCTCTGTGATCCAATGGCTTTCCACGACATTCAAATAAGGGCCGACACTGACCGTTAAATCGATGAACATGACATTGCCGTGATTGCGTCCTTTAAAGTCGCGCAACGCGATGACGCCAGGAACTCTCCGTACCAAGACAGACAGGGTTTCAACTTCGTCTTCATCAAAGCCGTCCGTTAGCGTGATGACGGACTCTTTAAAGATATCGAGTGCGGTCTTGATGATGATCAGTCCGACAATAAAGGCTGTAACAATATCCAAAATCGGTGCACCAAAGATTGCCCCAATAATACCAATTCCGGCACCGATACTGACCAGAGCATCTGACCGATTGTCATAAGCTGCGGCACGTACAGCAGAACTTTTGATTTCTTTGCTGAGTTTCAAGTTATAGCGATACACTGCATACATTACGATTGCCGAGAAAAAAGCGACCCAGGCCGTAATTAATGAAGGAGCTTCCGCAGCTGGTTCAAAAATTGACCGTACAGCATTGGTCAGAACTTGCAGACCGATGACTGCCATGATGAAAGAAGCCAAAAGCGAGGCAATTGTCTCGGCTCGCAGATGGCCGTAGTGATGGTTTTCATCCGGCGGCTTCTGAGAAATTCTGAGGCCGACCAGCACCGCGATAGAGGCAATGATGTCTGTCAAGTTGTTGAAACCATCCGCTTTCAAGGCTTCAGAAGAACCCCAAAAACCAAAAAAGAGCTTAATCGCGCTGAGAAAAACGTATGCCCCGATGCTGATCCAGGCGCCTTTTTCCCCTTTGCGTAAATTTGTATACAGGTCCATAAAGTTTCCCGCCTCCAAGTCGCTGAAACAAAGTGAAACGACCCTCAAAGGAGGGCCGTTTCACTATCTTTATTTTGTATTTTAGTAAGTAGAATATATAGTTGGGAGCTCATATATGAATGGCGAAGTTCTAGATTGGATGAGTAAAATGGACGGATGCCGTCAAACCGTCTTTTAATAGTATCGATGTCTTCGGGAGCAATGTCAATACCCAACAGCTTCCATTACAGAGCAGTTCATAATTTTTACATAAATTTAATGTTGAAACATATAAGCAAACAGTTATGCTTATAATTAGAATCTTTATTTTAAAGGAGAGAGCTATGGCTAAGAAAAGGAACAACTATTCAGAAATTTTAAAGGCTTCGACTAAATTAGGGCTAACTTCATTTGGAGGGCCTGCTGCGCATATCGGCTATTTCAGAGATGAGTATGTCACCAAAAGAAAGTGGCTGGACGACAAAGCATACGCAGATTTAGTGGCACTTTGCCAGTTTCTTCCTGGACCTGCCAGTTCACAGGTGGGGATTTCCATTGGCATGCTGCGAGGGGGGATCTTCGGCGGATTTTTATCCTGGTTCGGATTCACGATGCCTTCAGTTATCCTGCTTTTGCTATTTGCACTCGTTGTCACCAATGGATCGTTCGACAGCGGATGGATCCAGGGGCTGAAAATTGTCGCCGTCGCTGTTGTAGCACACGCGCTACTGGGGATGGGTAAAAGTTTAGCGCCTGACCGGCAGCGAATCGTGATTGCGGTAGGAGCGGCTATCATCATTTTGTTGATACCGACAACCTGGGCGCAAATCGGAGTCATTGTTTTGGCAGGCATACTTGGCTATGCTATTTACCGAAACGACAAAGCACCTGATCCGGTCAAACTGGTATTGAGTTTTGGAAAAAAGACTGGCTTAGCCGCTTGGGCTATTTTTGCCACCTTGTTGATCGGCTTACCATTGATCCGGCCGTTTATTGAATCCACTTCTTTCGCTATTTTCGATATTTTTTATCGGGTTGGCTCGATTGTTTTTGGTGGCGGCCACGTTGTGCTGCCTATGCTCGAGCGGGAAGTGGTGCCGGAATGGATGGCGCCTGATACGTTCATCGCGGGCTATGGAGCGGCTCAAGCCGTGCCAGGACCACTCTTTACACTGGCTAGTTATTTGGGTCAATTGATGAATGGTGGGTGGGGAGTGGTGATTGCTGTAATTGCCATGTTCTTGCCATCATTCTTGTTGATCATTGGCACTTTGCCTTTCTGGAGCATCATACGTACGAAGTCTGGAGTCCAGGCAGCATTAAAAGGCGTCAATGCCAGCGTGGTCGGGATATTGCTGGCAGCCTTGTATGATCCTGTCTTCACTTCAGGAATCCGTGGACCTGTTGATTTTGCAATTGCGATAACTGCCTTCACAATGTTAGTCTATTTTAAACTGGCTCCGTGGATTGTCGTACTGATTACGGCAGTTCTCGGTGCAATCGCTTATGCGATGTAATGGCTGAAGGAGGATGGAAATGGTGACAAGCAAGGAAAGAGATCAGCAGGATCCGTTAGCGAATTTTAAACAGGAGTTTTTTGTAGAAAAAGATACGGTATATATGGACGGCAACTCACTTGGACTAATGTCGAGGCGGGCAGAAGCAAAACTGCAGGCTTTAATGGACAGCTGGAAGACATTTGGCATTGATGGATGGACCGAGGGAGAGCATCCTTGGTTTACTTTAGCGGAAACGATGAGCGCACGCATTGCACCATTGGTCGGAGCAGAAGTCCACGAAGTAATGGTGACTGGATCGATTACATCGAATATCCATCAAATGCTGTCAACGGTGTTTCAGCCGACAAAAGAACGTTATGCAATCGTCGTGGACGACTTGAATTTCCCTTCCGACATCTATGCGGTGGAGAGTCATCTTCGGCTGCGAGGACTAGACCCGGCACAGGCGATGCGTAAAGTCGGAAGCAAAGACGGCTACACGCTGGAGCTGGATCAAATTATTGAACAGATGAAAGACGATGTGGCTGTTTTGCTGCTGCCGTCTGTGCTGTATAGAAGCGGCCAATTATTGCCGATTCGTGAAATAACACAAGCAGCCCATCAAAAAGGAATTATCGTCGGTTTTGATCTGGCGCATTCAATTGGTGCCATGCCGCATGAATTACATGATGCGGGAGTGGATTTTGCTGTCTGGTGCCATTATAAATACATGAACTCGGGACCGGGTGGAACAGGCGGACTTTATTTGCATGAGCGCCACCATGATTTGCTTCCAGGCAATGCCGGCTGGTTCGGTTCTGATAAGACGCGCCAATTTGATATGGACCACGAATTTTCGAAAGCGAAGGGGGCAGGTGCATATCAAATTGGGACGCCGCATATTTTCAGCATGGCTCCACTATTGGGGAGTCTGGAATTGTTTGAAGAAGCGGGGATTCAAGCGGTTCGCCAAAAGTCGCTCGAGCTGACAAGTCTACTGAGACAATTGGTCGGACAGAAGATTCCTGAATTGGTTGACGTAACACCTATTAATGACGAGGCAAGAGGCGGCCACATCGCTTTTTCCCATCCAGAAGCTGCACGGATCTGCAAAGCATTGAAAGAAGCAAAAATCATTCCCGATTTCCGTGCCCCGAACATCATACGGCTGGCGCCTATCGCATTTTACACATCGTTTAGTGATGTGGAGCAAGTGGCAGAAAAACTGCAGAGCATCATGAAAAACGAAACCTACAAAAACTTCAGCAATGAACGAAATGTGGTGGCTTGAATGGAACCCAAAAATATTATCGATATTTCCATGGAATTGAGCAATGGAACGCCTGAGTGGCCGGGAGATATGCCGTTTAGCTACGAATTGTCTGTCACCAAAGAACAAAGCGGTTCAGTCAATGTTGGAAAACTGCAGTCCAGTACCCACGTCGGCACGCATGTAGATGCACCTTTTCATTACGATGATGATGGGATTAAAATAGATGAGCTGCCTTTGGACATCTATTTGTCGAAAGCGCAGGTTGTGGATGTCAGTGGGCTGAGCACAATCAGTGCAGCAGATTTGGTGTCGCTTGAAGAAGGCGTAACAACTTTATTGCTGAAAACCGTGGCCTGGAAAGACAGGAGCCGGTTCCCCGAAACATGGCCGGTGTTTGATGAGTCGATCGCAAAGTGGATGGAAGATAATGGTGTGAAGTTACTTGGAGTCGATGTGCCTTCGGTAGATCCGGAGACCAGCAAAGAACTGCCGATGCACCAAGCAATGAACCGGCACCAGCGATTTATTCTGGAAGGTATAGTACTGGACGATGTGGCAGAAGGGGTTTATCGTTTAGCAGCGTTACCATTAAAAATCAAAGGCGCAGAAGGCAGCCCAGTACGCGCAATCCTTTATACTTAATAAAAGCGAAAGCAGCCATAAGCAGAAGCTAATTTAATAGCGCGACTTCCTGTCGCAACGGTTAGCTGACCCGCATCCTGCGGCCCTCCGACAAGCGCTGGAAGCCTTACCGGTAATGGCGATCTTTGCCATTGTTGGTAAGGGTGAAGCGACTCGAGGGGCTGGGCGCTGGAGTCTGGACAATAAGAAAAGCGCAAGCGCCCATGTAGGTCCGACGGGCATAAGACGCTCCGGCGAAGCGGCGTTTCTTCAGCCGCACAGCACGAAAAGTGAAAGTGCCTGTTCAGCTCTGACAGGTGTAAGACGCACTGGCGAAGCGGCGTGTTTCAGCCGCACAGCCAGAGTGGCTTACATCCCGAAGAGCTAGGCACTGCAACTGGACATCGGAGTGGCTTATGACCCTAGGGCCTGGGTGCTGGAGTCTAGACAATAAAGAAAAGCGCAAGCGCCCATGTAGGTCCGACGGGCATAAGACGCTCCGGCGAAGCGGCGTTTCTTATGCCCCTAGGACCTAGATTTAAGAGTTTACCCTTTAAATTTAAGACTCCTATATATTAGATTTTCTTTACACGCAAATAAAACCATCACCGATAATTATCGGCGATGGTTTTATACGTAATCTGCACGGAAATACGATTCCATGTTTTTTATGTTCATTGCAATTTCATCGCAAATCTCTTGGTAAAGTGCCCATTGTTCTATGCTGTCGGTGCTCCGCAGCTCGGGGTTGCGGATGTCCCAGCGCAACAGTTTCTGGCTGGGCAAGTCAGATGGAATGTCTCCTTGTTCAAGGTCGCCGTCGTGCAAAGCGATAATCAGATCAGCTTCGCTTACTTCTTCTGAGTCGTAGGCACGTGCTTCAACTTGAGGCAAGTCCAATATAACTTCTTTCATTACTTCCAAAGGCATTTCATTGGTAGAGGATTGTGAATCCTGTGTCCAGGCAGCGCTGCGAATTTCCCAATCAGGAAGCATGAGCCGATTAGCCCAAATTTCAGCCATTAAACCACGATGCTGGTGGGAAGATAAAAAGTAAACTGTATGTCTTGGCATGGGTGATCCCTTCTTCCTGTTGGTCAACGCGTATTTTTGTTACTAGTAATCTTTACCCATCCATTAGGAAAATAAACTACCAATTTTGTGATGAAATTGTGATGTTTTTACGTATTAATGCTCGAAAATCCGATCTGCTGGCAATAAGCGTTTGCCAGCAGACCGGATTTTTTATTTGACTACCAATATCGAACTTGGAGAGTCTTTGATCAGTTTTTTGCTGACCGATCCAACAAAAAATTTCTGCAGTCCAGATTTTCCGCTATTGCCGATCACCAGTAAATCGATATTCTGTTCCTCGATAAAAGCAGAAATCGTTTTGGCAGCATTTCCTTCAAGGGCGAGTACAGAAGCTGTGGTGTTGCGTGCGTCCAGCTGCTGCTGAATAGATGTGTGCATGTGCTTTGAATATTCAACTGTAGAGTTGTCATATTCCTTTGGTGGGCTGAAGCCCTCGTCGCCTATTCCAGGTGGCATAAACTGAGCATAATTGCTGTCAACATTGGCTGAAATGACAGGAGCTGAAGCAGTTCCAGGATCCATATAGCCGATACTTTCCCGAGATTCCTCATTAACGTAGATTACGGAAAGCTTGGCATCTGGCAGGGCTTTCACAAGTTCCACCGCTTTCTCAAGCGCGAACCGGCTTCCTTCAGATCCATCATATGCTACTGCAATGTTTTTATACATTTCCATCACCCCGTCCTTTTCCTTTAAAGGTAAATTACCCTCAAGCCGTAGATTGAAAACATCACTAAGCTTCTCTGAAAAGAAAGTATTGTCGAAAAATCTTGACAATTCAAAAAAGACTTTGGTACTCTTGAATTAACAAATAAAAGGAAATGGAGGTTTTGATAATGAAAAAGCTGAAAAACATAAAGAAGATCAATTTAATATCATTATCGGAACCTCCTGTATTTTTTTCCTGACCTTATTTCGGAAATAGAAATATTCAGGACGGGTCTGTAAAACTGTCCTGTTTTCATGAGCGTGCGCCCATAAACGAGGCGTGCGTTTTTTTGTGGTTTGATCAGTTTCAAAGCTGTTTAAATAAAAATCAACGAGGAGCTGTTGGAGATGAAAATACTTCATAAAGGGAAAATCATGATCAAGGAATCGTTAGAAGGCGATTAGCGGATTTGGAAAAAAGAAAGAAGGCGTAAACAATGTTTGATGTATTGTGGAAATTAAAATGGTTTTTTAAAGAAAATTGGCTGCGTTATACCACAGCGATTGTTCTGCTGTTTTTTGCAAATATTTTAGAAATCATCCCGCCATGGCTGATCGGAATCGCAATCGATTCGATAGCTCAAGGAGAACTGACTGCAGAATTGATGTGGCAGTATATTGCCGTTTTGGCGGCAGCCTTAGTATTGGCCTATTTGATCAATTTTGTTTGGCAATATCAATTATTTGGCGGTGCTTATGTAATCGAGCGACAACTTCGTTCCAGCCTCATGGGGCATTTCCTGAAAATGACTCCGACTTTTTACGAGAAAAATCGGACAGGCGACCTGATGGCACGTGCTACCAATGACTTGAAGGCAATTTCTGAAACAGCCGGCTTTGGCATTTTGACTCTGGTCGATTCCACTTTATACATGGCGACCATCATCATTGCCATGGGCATGCTGGTTTCATGGGAATTGACATTTCTTGCAATGATTCCACTGCCAATCCTGGCGATTGTAGTCCAAATGCTAGGGAAAAAGATTCACACCCGTTACATGGAGGCGCAGGAAGCGTTCGGCGATATGAACGACAGTGTGCTGGAGTCGGTCGGAGGTGTGCGCGTTATTCGGGCATACGTCCAAGAACGGGCGTCGGAGCAGCAATTTGCCGATATGACAGACGATGTTTATGAAAAAAACATGGCAGTAGAGCGGATTGACGCTTTGTTTGCGCCAGTGACCAAAGTTCTGACATCCATCAGCTATATGGTGGGTCTTGGCTATGGAGCATTTTTAGTGGCGGAAGGAACGATGACGCTTGGCGACTTGGTCGCGTTCAACGTTTACCTGGGAATGATCGTCTGGCCGATGTTTGCTATCGGCGAACTGATCAATATTCTGCAGCGGGGAAATGCATCCTTGGATCGGGTTAATGAAACACTGGATTATCCAGAAGATGTGACCGATCCCAAAAATCCTGTTAAAACCGGGCTTCCGGAACAGATTGGCTTCAAGGATTTCAGCTTTACGTATCCACAGTCAAGTTCCATCAATCTTCAAGGCATCAATCTTTCGATGAACAGCGGACAAACACTGGGAGTTGTCGGCAAGACCGGCAGCGGGAAAACGACTTTCGTCAAGCAATTGATGAGAGAGTACCCGACCGGACAAGGATCTATACTAATGAACGGCATCGAATTGAAGAAATTGACGAAAGACCAATTGCGCAGCTGGATCGGCTATGTGCCGCAGGATCATGTACTGTTTTCGCGGACCATCCGGGAAAACATCCTGTTTGGAAAATCGGACGCCAGCGAGAGAGAACTGATCGAAGCGCTTCGCCTGTCTTATTTTGAAAAAGATTTGGCGCTATTGCCAAGCGGGCTGGATACATTGGTCGGTGAAAAAGGAGTAGCCTTGTCCGGTGGCCAGAAGCAGCGTATTTCGATTGCCCGGGCATTGATCAAAAACCCGGAAATTCTGATATTGGACGATTCCTTGTCGGCGGTCGACGCGAAAACGGAAGCACGGATCATTGAAAACATCCAGGCAGAGCGTTCGGGCAAGACAACCATCATCACTACGCACCGGCTTTCTGCGGTAAAACATGCAGATTGGATCGTCGTGCTTGATGACGGGAAGATTATAGAAGAAGGAACTCATGATGATTTGCTGAAAACAAAAGGCTGGTATAACGAACAATTCCTCCGACAGCAAATCGAGGAGGTGTAGACATGGGTACAGGAAAACGTTTAGTACAATATGCAATGAATTTTAAGGGTGTCCTGATTTTGGGGTTAGTTATGCTGGCTATTGCTGTAGCAGCAGATTTGGCAGCACCGCTCATTGCCAAAGAAATCATCGACAACCATATAGCAATGTCAGGCGCTACAGTAGACTTTGAGCCGATCGCTTATTTATTGGCTTTGTTCTTCGTGCTTGCCATCGTGACCGCGATTTTCCGCTACTGGCAATCCATTCTTTTGCAAAAAGGAGCCAACCGGATTATCCGGAAGATGCGCAATGATGTTTATGAACACACACAAACTTTGCCAATCCGTTATTTTGATAATTTGCCGGCAGGAAAAGTAGTGTCGCGCATTACCAATGATACGGAAGCCATCCGCGATTTGTTTGTGACGGTGCTGTCTCAATTTGCAACGAGCTTTATGTATATGGGCGGAATTTATATTGCGCTGTTTTATCTTGACTGGAAAATGGCAGCCATGACATTGGTGCTGATACCGCTGCTGTATATTTGGATGCTGATATACCGCAAATATGCAGCCCGCTACAATCATGTAGTGCGGGAGAAGGTCAGTGAAATGAATGCCATGATCAACGAGTCGATCCAGGGCATGACAATTATTCAGGCATTCCGACGGGAACGCAAGATGAAAGACGAATTTGAGGAAATGAATGATGAGCATTACAAGTACCAGAAGAAATTATTGGTGCTTGAAGGAGCAGCTTCGTATAACTTGGTAGGAGTGCTGCGGTCCATGACCTTTATCCTGTTTGTCTGGTATTTTGGGGGAGCTTCCATGTCCGGCAGCACACTCGTCACAGTCGGGGTGCTGTATGCGTTTATCGATTACATCATCCGGCTGTTCAATCCGATCAGCGGAATCGTCAATCAGTTTGGCCGGCTGGAGCAGGCATTGGTCGCTGCTGAACGGGTATTCCGATTGTTGGATCAAAATGGGGAACCGGTTGTCGATAAAAAACTCGCCCGCTATCAAGGGAATGTCCGTTTTGAAAACGTTTGGTTTGCCTATAAGGAAAAGGAATATGTCTTGAAGGATCTTTCTTTTGAAGCAAGGCAAGGCGAGACAGTGGCTTTGGTCGGCCATACCGGCTCCGGCAAAAGTTCCATCATGAACCTGTTGTTCCGCTTTTATGACGTATCTAAAGGTGCCATTACGATTGACGGAATCAATGTCAATGACATGCCGAGGCAATCGGTTAGGCAGCACATGGGCATTGTTCTGCAGGACCCTTACCTGTTCAGCGGAACAATCGAGTCGAATGTGACGCTTGGCGATGAACGGATCTCCAGGGAAATGGTCATTGATGCGTTGGCAGCGGTTGGAGGCGAGAGGGTACTGGCCCATTTGCCAAAAGGAATCGATGAGCCAGTGGTTGAAAAAGGCAGTACGCTTTCTTCCGGACAGCGGCAATTGGTGTCCTTTGCCCGTGCGTTGGCGTTCGATCCAGCGATATTGATATTGGATGAAGCAACCTCCAATATTGATACAGAGACAGAGGAAATTATCCAGCACGCCATGGACGTATTGAAAAAAGGCAGAACGACGTTCATCATTGCCCATCGGCTGTCGACAATCAAAAATGCCGATCGCATATTGGTACTGGAAAAAGGAGAAATTGCAGAAGCAGGCTCTCATGAAGAATTGATGAAGCTAGGCGGCACCTATTTCCAGATGTATAAAATTCAATCAGGAATGTCCCAAACCCAATCTGTTGGGTAAGGGGCATTCCCTTTTTTTATAGTTCACGAAGCTATCGCTGTTAAATTTGGCCGTCGTTCCCTATAATTGAAAGAGCGGACGAAAAAAAGCGCAGGAAACTTTCCAGCGCTTTAATCGTATACATGGTAGAGCATCAGCTCATGGATCATCGTTTTGATGGTCTCTTCGTCTTGAGGAGACTTTGAGTTCCATATGATGCTGCCATCCGGATGGTACTCTCCGGTAATCCGTTCGTTTTTGTAAAAGAAGGAAATGTTCCATCCCGGCAGTTGATGATTTTCGAACATCGGCTTGAATTTAAAATGCTGAAGCATGCAGATTCCCCCTTGCTTTACTCCTTACATTATAGAGGATAGTGAGCAATAGAAAAAGAATAAAAGAAAAGAGTGGAAAATGTGAACTTACTGGGAACTTTAGCGTTTATGGCAATTATCGGAGCTTTGATTGGTGGAGTAACCAACCACTTGGCCATTAAAATGCTTTTTTGGCCATACGAAGCCAAATATATCGGGAAATGGCGAATGCCTTTCACACCAGGTTTGATTCCAAAACGGCGCAATGAATTGTCAACGCAGCTTGGACGGACGGTGGTTGAACATTTGTTGACACCGGAAACGTTCAAGAAACGCTTTTTCAATGAAGAAATGCATATGAAAATTCAAAAATGGCTAAATCGGCAATTGAGCAAGCATGTGTTTGAATCATCAAAATCATTTAATGACTGGCTCCTTTCAGCTGGACAAACCGGAGTGGACCGTAGGATAGAGGCAAAACTGGACGATTTGGTTGATCTTCAGAAAGATTCGCTTCAGGCATACATCGAAGGAAAGACCATACGTGAATTGATGCCTGAGAATTGGAAAGCTGAAACAGAAACAAAATTATTTGAAGGCGTTCAATATGCTCTCGACCGGGGCACCGATTATTTTGACTCTCCTCATGGCAGACAAACGATCAAATCTTTGCTCGATGAATTTTTTGAGTCGCGCGGACGTTTCGGCCACATGCTTCACTCACTGCTGGGAGAGTCCAAGCCGTTGGTTGACCGCATACAGCCTGAAATCATCAAGTTTTTAAATTCTCCCCGCACTTTTGAACTGGTCGGAACGCTGGCATACAGCGAATGGGAAAAAGTTCAGGACCGCAGAGTTGACGAACTTCTGCAAGAATTTGACTTTGAATCGGCCCTTGCGGCAGTCAAGCAGCACATCAGGGAAAAAGCTGCGGTCTCCAGCCGTTTAAACTCAACACTTGCAGAGACTTGGCCTGGAGGGTTAGAATGGACAAGTATCAATATAACCCCGCTTGTTACTGATTTTGTCTTTGAGCAAGGGGAGTTGAAACTGGAAGAAACTATATCAAAAATTGATATGGAAACGATGGTAAAAGAGCAAGTGGATTCTTTGCCGCTCAGCAGAATTGAAGAATTGATGCTTGGGATATCACGGAGAGAATTTAAAATGATCACGGTATTGGGGGCTCTTCTTGGCGGTATTATCGGAATCGTGCAAGGATTGATCGTCACATTACTGAATTAATCAAAGAGGAGAATGATGAAAATGGCAGTAAACATCTACGACGATATCAACAAATTGGAAAGCACGTTCCGCTCGACAGACGAGTTCAAGAAATTGGAAGAGGCTGTGGCACAAGTGACTTCAGACAACGAAGCAAATGAATTGTTCAAGAGCTTCCGCGATTTGCAGATATCTCTTCAGCAAAAGCAGACACAAGGTGAAGAAATCACTGAAGAAGAAATGATGAACGCTCAAAGCACTGCGCAAGCAGCTCAGCAAAACGAAAAAATCCTGGCAATGCTTGAAGCAGAAATGGGATTGAGCCAAATGATCGAAGAAGTAAATCGCGTCTTGATCAAACCTGTGCAATCTTTATACGAAAGCATGTAATTTTTTCGAAATAAAGGAATTAAAGAGAGGCATCCCGAATATGTAAAGGTGAATGACAATTCATTTTTACGAAGGGGTGTCTTTTTTTATGTATGAGACGATTGAATTGACGAAACAAGGACGAATTGGCCAGTTGGTGTTGAACCGGCCGAAATCGATGAACGCCATGAATGGAACGATGATGAAAGAATTGGCGGATTGCTTTGAATCCCTGCTTCAGGACAGCACAGTACAAGTGTTGATCATCCGCGGGGAAGGACGAGCGTTTTCTGCCGGCGGAGACATCAAGGAAATGATGGATCCGGAAAATCCAATGAATATCGAATTGGTCATGCAAGACGTCAGCCGGTTGGCAAAAGCGCTTTACACGCTGCCTCAAATCACAATTGCAGCAATTCACGGGGCATCGGCAGGTTTGGGTTTCAGCATGGCGCTGGCTTGCGATCATGTTATTGCCGAAGAAAACAGCAAGTTGGCGATGAATTTCATCGGCATCGGACTGGTGCCGGATGGTGGCGGCCATTTCTTCATGAAAGAACGTGTTGGTGTGCCAAAAGCCCAGCAGATTATCTGGGCAGGACAGACCTTAAAAGCGCATGATGCACTCGCTAAAGGCCTAATCGAAGAAGTGACCGCTGAAGGGCGCGGCCTTGAACAAGCAGAAGCTTACGCCGCAGAAACGATCGCGTCACCGGTCAGTGCCAAACTGGCATCCAAGCATATCCTTCATCAGTTGAAGATCCATGAATTGGAGCAGGTGCTGGAGATGGAAGCGGCAGCGCAAGCAGCGATGCGGAAATCGGCCGATCATTTGGAAGGCATACAGGCATTTGTCGAGAAGCGCAAACCTGAATTCAAAGGGAATTAAAAAGCATGGCGGGAAATTTTTCCGCCATGCTTTTTTTTGCTCTTATGAATGGAAAAGCAGAAGTTTACCGGCAGGTGACGCCAGGCGATGCGTTTGTTTAAGCAATTCTTTTTCTTCCAGGATGGCTTGCCCTTTGCCGCGTGCCTCTTCGTCTGTTTCGGCCGTAAATGTTTCGTCCAATATCTGTTTCCCCGTTTTTTCGAATGCGGTCAGTTTGTAGGTTCTCATGGAGATTCAATCCCTTCTGAATGGATATTCATTTTAAGTATAAAGGGTTTCTTTTGAAAAGTCCTGCAATTTTTGAAACATTTTGGCAGATGCATCGTAGTAAGTAGAAAGAGAGGGGCGAGCGGAAATGGCGTTGCATGTTGAACAAGTAACAAAAAAGTTTGGTGATTTTACTGCGGTGGACAATCTTTCCATGTCGATCGAAGAAGGCGGGATGCACGGATTTCTTGGGGCGAATGGCGCCGGCAAGACAACGACGTTCCGAATGATCCTGGGACTGCTGGATCCGACTCATGGGACGGTACGTTGGAAAGGCAAGCCCATTACCTATTCTAATAGTCCGGAAATTGGCTATCTGCCGGAAGAGCGCGGCCTTTATCCGAAAATGAAAGTGGAAGAACAGCTGGTGTATTTGGCTCAGTTGCGCAAGATGTCGAAGGCGGACGCCAAACGCGAAACGGCTGCCTGGCTGGAGCGCTTTGAAGTCCCGCATTACGGACAGAAAAAAGTGGAGGAGTTGTCAAAAGGCAATCAGCAAAAAATTCAATTGATTGCATCGCTGTTGCATAAACCCTCACTGCTCATATTGGATGAACCTTTTTCGGGGCTCGATCCGGTCAATGTGGAAATGCTGAAACGAGCCATTCTGGATTTTCAGAAGCAAGGGGCCACCATCGTCTTTTCCAGTCACCGGATGGATCATGTCGAAGAATTATGCGACGACATGAGCATTTTAGACCGCGGCAAAGTAGTGGCCGGCGGTTCAATCAAAAAAGTGAAGCGGTCATTCGGCAAGCTGAAAGTCCGTTTGAACATGGACGCCGACCTCAGCGGTTTGAGTAAGATCTCAGGTGTCGAAAATTTTACCAAAACCAAAGACGGCGCCTTGTTCCAGATTGCCGATGAAGACGTGGCACAAGTCTTGTTGGCTAACGCGATGAATCTCGGGACGCTTCGCCATTTTGCAGTAGAAGAACCTTCTTTGGAAGAAATTTTCATTGCGAAAGTGGGTAAAAATCATGCATAGTTTCTGGATTATTTTCAAGCAAGCATTTTTGACTAAGGCAAGAACAAAATCATTTATTATCACAACACTGGTTGTGGTTGCCTCCTTTTTTCTGTTGGCGAACATACCGAACATCATTGCTGCTTTTGAAGGCGATGAAGCTGAAGAAAATGTGCTGCATGTGTTGGATGAAACTGCAGGGCTTGTGCCGGAACTGCAAACCCAATTTGATTTGATGGACAGCGGCATTGAAGTTGTACCTACCTACTTGACTGAAGAAGAACTTCAGGAAAGTATTTCAGAAGGGACAATTGATGATTATTTGGTGTTAACACAAAATGGACAACTGGGAGCCCGCTACATTTCAGAGTCTGCCAATGAAATGGGAAGCGGCATCGAAATTGAAACTGCGGTTCAGGCCCTACATACAGCATTAACAGCGGAATCGCTTGGTTTGGATGATAGCCAGGTTGGCCAATTATTTATGCCAGTGGAATTTGAACGGCAGGCCATTTCCGAATCTTCAAAATCTCAGGAAGAGCTGAGCCAGGCAAGAGGGCTTGTCTATGTGCTCATCATGCTCATCTATGTGGCCGTGATTTACTATCCGAACATGATTGCAATGGAAGTGGCAACCGAGAAATCTTCCCGCGTCATGGAGATTCTGATCTCCAGTGTGTCTCCGGTTAAGCACATGTTCGCAAAAATTTTAGGCATTGGCACCTTGGGGATTTTGCAGATGATGATTTTCGGTTTGGGTGGCTATTTTGCCATTCAAACGGCTGGAACGGATCTGACAGAAGGCTTTTTCAGCGTCATGGGCTTTTCTGAAGTGAAAATCAGCCTATTCCTATTTGCCATTCTCTTTTTCCTGTTGGACTATTTTCTCTATGCGGTGCTGGCAGCATTGCTCGGGTCATTGGTCAGCCGGACGGAAGATGTGCAGCAATTGATGCTGCCGATGATGATTTTGATCATTATCGGATCGCTTATTGCATTTTCCGGAATCTCGATACCGGAAGCCGGCTATGTTACGGTGTCATCCTTTATTCCGTTTTTTGCCCCGTTAGTAATGTTCCTGCGTGTCGGCATGCTGGATCTGCCGCTGTGGGAACCGTTATTGTCTATCGGAATCATGCTGGTGACCATTGGCATATTGGGATGGTTCGGTGCACGCGTCTACCGCGGCGGCGTGCTGATGTACGGCTCGTCCCAGTCGCTGAAGGATATCCGCAAGGCGATTCGGTTAGGGAATAATAAGTAGTTGAGAGTTTGTACCGATATAAGAAACCTACTCTTTTATGGATCACTCGCTTAGCATAGGCGCATCCGGCAGTTATGCCCAAAGCAAACAAAGCGATTTATAAAGATGGACTTTTTGGTAGAACATAAGAGAACTGTATGCAGGAAGTTTCTTGCAAACAGTTTTTTTTATGGGATTTCCATGGTAAAATAAGAACAAATATTCGGTCTTTAAAAGGGGTTAATTATGGAATCGATTCGATTTATCCACACTGCAGATTTGCATTTGGGAAGTCCATTTATCGGCATGAAGGGCTTGAGGAAAGAACATTGGAAAAAGCTCAAAGACAGCACTTTGGATGCTTTTGATCGGCTCGTTCAGTATGCGCTCGATGAGAAGCCTGATTTTGTGCTGATTGTCGGAGACATCTACGATGGAGAAGACCGCAGCATCCGAGCGCAAGCCCGTTTTCAGCAGGGGATGCAGCAGCTTTGGGAGCAAAGGATCCCAGTGATAATAAGCTACGGCAACCACGACCACTTGGGCGGCAAGTGGACGCGCTTTGAACTGCCGAAGAATGTCCATGCGTTTGATGATTCAGTTTCTCAGTTTAAACTGGAAACTGCCGGCGGTCCGGTTGTTTTTACCGGCTTCAGCTATGGCAAACGCCATGTCAGCGAATCGATGGTTGAACAGTATCCGACAGCGCAAAGTGCAGAAGGATATCAGATTGGCTTGTTGCACGGCAGCCTGGAAGGCGATTCGACACACGCCGTCTACGCGCCGTTCAAAAGGGAACAGCTGCTCAGCAAACAGTATGATTATTGGGCGCTTGGCCATATTCATAAACGCCAGGAACTCCATCGGGAGCCGTCAATTATCTACCCGGGCAATATTCAAGGCCGCCACCGAAAGGAATCGGGTGCAAAAGGCTTTTATGATGTGACCTTATCAAAGCGGGAGACTCTCCTGGAATTCATACCGACATCAGTCGTCCAATTTGATCAAGTAGCGATTGCCATCAAGGGAATTCTCCATATGAATGAATTGCTTGATGCCTGCCGAAGGGAGCTTGGCCGTTTAGGGCAAGCAACAGGGATGGCGATAGTTGACATAGTGTTTACCGAACTGGATGCGGAAAGTTTCCAGCTCTTAGCCGAAATTCCGGAAAGTGAACTGCTGGAAACGCTGCAGGAAGAGATGGATGCGCTGGATCATTTTATCTGGATCCAGCACATAGACTTTCAGCGGGCAGACACTGGGGCGGAGCTTTCTCCGCTCGGGGCAGCGCTGGTTCAGACAATGGATGGCTGGAGCACAGAAGAATGGAAGGCGGTACTGAAGGATTTATACAGGCATCCGAAAAGCAGCCGCTTTTTAGAATCTTTGGAAGACCATTCTGTCGCCGATCTTCAGCTGGCAGCCGCCGAAAAAATTCAACGCAGCATGCAGGCAGGGGAGTGACGGAATGAAAATCGAAAAACTGGTCATTTACGGTTTTGGCAGGCATGAAAATCGGACAATCGATCTGACAGACCAAATGGCACTGTTTTATGGTCCGAATGAAGCCGGGAAAACAACCATGCAGCAATTTATCATTCAAATTCTGTTTGGCTTTCCGTCGCGCAACCAAACTCAATTATTGCGTTATGAACCGAAAACTGGCGGGAAATATGGCGGCCAACTCCATATTTCCGATCCGGTTTATGGAAAACTGGTGGTGGAGCGGGTAAAAGGGAAATCTTCTGGAGATGTCACAATCTTTTTCGAAGACGGCAGAAGAGGATCAGAAACTGATCTGAAGCAGCTGCTCCGCAATTATGACCGCGCCTCTTTCGAAGCTGTTTTTTCATTTTCCATTCATGAACTGCAGGGGCTGGAAGGGTTGAGTGAAACAGAGCTGAGCCGCACCCTTCTCGCTTCCGGAACGACCGGCATTGATGCCGTGACACGTCTGGAAAGCCGGCTGGAAAAGGAAATGGCGGTGCTCTTCAAAAAAAACGGCCGCAATCCGGAAATTAATGTTTTGGCTGATGAACTCCGCGCCATTGAAGGTGAATTGAAAGAGTACCGGCAGCGGACCGAGTTATATGGCCCTTATCTAGAACGGCTGCGGGAAATTGAACAGCGTTTAACCGCAATTGAAGCTGAAGAAACGGCAACAGACCAAAAACTGAAACAACTTGGCAAATGGCAGCAGGCGGCACCATTACTGGCTGACAAAAAGACGGTGACAGAGCAGATTAAAGCAATAGGGCTTGTTCAATTTCCGTTGGATGGCAAAAGGCAGATGGACCGGTTGGTGGATAAGCTGTCAGAAACAAAAGCCAGTGCGGAGCATTTGCTCAACCAGCAAAACAGTTTGCCTGAATTAGACGCTGGAGGATCTGTTGCGGCTTTTGAGAACCTGTTGAACCGCGAATCGGACTGGCATCAGCTGAGGCTGCAGCTGGAACAGAAGCGCAATGAGCATGCAGAGCTGTCAGAGGATCGCCAAACGACCTTATCGCTGCTTGGGCTGTCTGAACAGCAAGCGCTGGCTATGGATGTCTCATTGAGCAATGAAGAGCAGTTGGTTAACAAGCTGAAGGACTTGGACGTGGAAGAAGAAGAACAGCGCTTCCGACTGCGCAAGCTGCAGGAAGAAAAAAACAAACTGGCCCAAACAGAAATGCAATTGACATCATTTCTGGCTGGTGAGCCTTCCGGGAAAGAACGCTTGGCTGCGGAACAGTGGCCGGCCATTTCGGCTAAGTTGGCAGAAGCTAAAGCAGCGTCGAAGTTTCAGACTGCGAACAGTGGAAACAGCCAGCTCGTTAACACTATCTTGATTGCTATGGGTGTGTTCGTGGCAGCTTATGGATTTATTCAATCCTTCGTCTTATTGATGGTGCTGGGGGCTGCAGCAATCGGAACGGGCGTCTGGCTGTTCTTGAAAATGCCAAAACCCGCAGAGCTGTCAGCGGAATACCAGAGGACCTTAAAAGAGTACGCTGGAAAAGAAAGCAGCTACGACGCGATATCGAAAAAAGTCGCAGAGTTTGACCATCAGTTGGACAGCTTGATGGCTCAGCGGGATGCCATTAAAAAGAACATTGCCATTTATTCATTTGAAAAACCTGCTCTTCCCGCAAAAGCCGCCTATCAGCAGCAGCTGCAGAAGATTGGCCTTCAGCCAGAATCAAGCCGGACAATGGTTTTGGAGCTGTTTGAAAAACTTCGGAAAGTGCAAAGCATCCATTCACGGCTGGAGCGGATCTTCAGTGAAATTCGGGTGTTGGAAGATCGGCAGAAAGATTGGCTTGTTAAAGCGCAAGCGGCATGCGGCAAGGAACTGGCAGCCGGTGAGCTGATGCCGGCTTTACGTACAGAACTGTCACAGCGCAAACGACAGCAGGAACAATGGCAGAAAATGAAGGAAAAAAGAGCAGGGCTGCTGCAGGAAAGTGGGCGTTTGGCTGTTTACCGGGATCAGCTTGAAAAAGAGCAGCTAGCGCTGGTGGAGCATGCCGGTGCGGAAGATGTCTTTGCCTTTTATCAGACAGCGGATGAATGGGAGCGCAAACAGCAGCTGGAAAGAAAGCTTGCACTCATTGACGGACAATTGGAATCTATCGGAGAGATTGGCCTGCCGGAGAGCTGGCAGCTTGATGATGCTGAGCAGGCAGTAGAGAGCTGCTTGCTCCAATTGGCCCGCTGCAAGACAGAGCGAAATGGACTGCTGGCTGAACAGGCGGACAAGCAGCAGCTGACCCGTTTGTTACTGTCGGATACTTCTTACGAAGAAAAACAGCAGGAGTTTGAAGAGAAAAAAGCGGAGTTCACGGAGTTGGCCCGCCAATGGTCTGTCAGCAAAGCCATTGTGGAAGCAATCAACCAGACAATGAATGAATTGAAGGACAAGAAATTGCCCGCAGTACTGGACAATGCACAGCTTTATTTCAACCGATTGACAGGCGGTGCCTACAAAGGGTTGGCCATGAGTATGGACGGCTATTTTGAAGCGGAAAGGCAGGACGGCAGCTATTTCCGAATTGCTGAACTCAGTCAGGCGACGAAAGAACAGGCTTATCTGGCATTGAGGCTGTCTTTGGCCAAATCGATGAGGAACAGCCATCCATTTCCCATTATTATAGATGATGCTTTTGTCCATTTTGATCGCAGTCGGCTGCAGCAAATGATAAACTTAGTGACAGAGCTGCAAAAAGAGCATCAGTTCATTTATTTCACTTGCCACGAAAGCATGCAGCAGGCTTGGCCTAATGCGCAGATCATCAAGGTGGCCAATACCGAAAGGAGCGTTCATTCATGACTAAAGGCATCACACAGCGTGCAGTTGGAGAAACCGTCGATGAATTCCTGCTGATCAAGCAGTCGGTCAAAGGCGTGACAACTACCGGAAACCCGTTTATATCATTGGTGTTGCAGGACAAGAGCGGCGACATCGAAGCAAAATTATGGGATACAAAAGACGAGCAGGAAAAAATATTTGCAGCAGAAACAATTGTCCGTGTTGGTGGAGAAATCCACAACTACAGAGGTAAAAACCAATTGCGCATCAAAAGCATCCGGCCGGCAAAACCTGAAGAAAACCAATCCATTTCAGATTTGATGCCATCGTCAGAAAAATCAACGGATGAATTGCTCGAAGAAGTGATGAAATATCTATTTGAAATGGAAAATCCGCAAATTCAACGTATTACCCGTTTCATGCTGAAAAAATATCAGCAGCAATTCCTGACATTTCCGGCAGCGACGCGCAATCACCATGATTATGTATCAGGTTTAGCCGATCATGTCGTGTCCATGCTTAAGTTAGGCAAGGCACTGGTCGAAATCTATCCTGGATTGAACAAGGATTTGCTGTTTGCAGGAATCATCCTGCACGACATCGGCAAAGTGATCGAACTTTCGGGACCGATTGCCACTACGTACACCGTAGAGGGCAATTTGATCGGCCATATTTCCATTATGGTAACGGAAGTGGCGAAAGCTGCGGAAGAGCTGGAGATTGAAGGGGAAGAAGTAATGCTGCTGCAGCATATCATCCTTTCGCATCATGGCAAGGAAGAGTGGGGCAGCCCTAAAAAGCCAATGCTCAAAGAAGCCGAAATTCTGCACTATATCGACAACATCGATGCCAAAATGATGATGTTGGACCGCGTCCTTGGAAAAACCAAGGAAGGCGAGTTTTCAGAACGTGTCTTCGCGTTGGATAATCGCTCATTCTACAAACCGAAAATTTGATGAAAAACCCCCGCTTCCAAGAAAGGAAGCGGGGGTTTTTGCATTTATTTATTATTCTGCAGGAGCAGCTTCTGGAGCAGCTTCCGGATTTAAAATTTCATCCAATGCGCCTTCAAGATCTTCGTCTTGAATCTCTACATTTGCTTCTTCCATCAATTCAGCAACTTTCGGAAGCAAAGTGGTTTGATCGGCTTTTGATAGTGCCAGTTCAGAACGAATATCTTCTTCCTGGTCTTCCAGTGCCGGTTGGTCTTCCACTGGGCGTGTCTCAAGAACCTGGATAATGTGGAATCCGAATTCAGAAGCTACAGGCTCACTGATTTCATCTACTTCAAGGCCGTAGGCAACTTCTTCGAATTCAGGAACCATCGCTCCTGGGCCGAACCAGTCAAGATTGCCGCCGTTTGCAGCAGAAGCTGTGTCAGTCGAGTTTTCTTCAGCTAAAGCAGCAAAGTCGCCGCCGTTATCCAATTCTTCTTTAAGGGAGTTGGCTGTTTCTTCATCAGCCACAAGAATATGGCGAGCGTTCAATTCTGTACCTTGGCGGTCGTACTGTGCTTGAATTTCTTCATCTGTTACTTCGACGCCCTCAGTCAATGCTTTTTCCTGCAATAAATTCAAACGGATAACTTTTTTGTAGCTTTCTTCTGTTTGGTTGTTTTGAGTCAGAAACTGCTCAAAGCTTTCTCCAAGCTCTTCTTTATTGCCGTCGAATTCGGCATTTACCTCTTCGTCGGTCACTTCGTAGTTTTCAGCAAGAACTTTTTCAATCATGAGAATTTGCACCGCTTGTTCACCGATTGATGTTTTCATTTCTTCGTAAAGCTCGTCTTTAGTGACATCTCCAGCATCCGAAGTAATAATAACTTCACTTTCACCATTGTCGCTGCATGCGGCCAAAGCCAGTACAGATGCTGCCAAAGTAATTGTTAAAAAAGATTTTTTCATTAAAATTCGCTCCCTACTTCTATCTAGATGCATTAGTTACCAATATTATAAACGTTTTGACATTTAAAAAGTTCCTAAAAAAAGACACTTGCCAAAAGGCAAGTGGATTTAAGGTGTAAATTCTACGCCTACATACAACGATACCAGTAATATTGTAATTAATATATTTATCGTACGGAATATTTTTTGATGATTTTCTTCCGGAATTTCCCGAGAAGTGACAAGTGCCAATGTCATCCGGTTGATCTGGAACAGATAAAACACGGAGAACATAACAATGAATGCGATAATCATGGATTTCCTCCCCTCTGACTTTACTTCCTAGTATAACAAAGACGGGAAGAAAAAACAGGAATCAGCCAACGACAGGAGGGACAAGTATTTCAAAACCGGTTTCTGTTTCTTCTATAAACGCATGCTTTGGAGAACGCATCAAGTTGCGAAGATAGATGATGTCTGTTAAACACAGGGCGCAGTGGTATGCCAAGAGCATAGCGAAATAATGGCTGAATGCCGGCATTGTTAAGCTGCTTATCACAATTGCTGTATTCAACACGAGAAACGGCGTCGCCAACGATAATAAGAATCGGAATTTAGAAACAGGTTCATTAACATGAAGCAAAATCGATGGGCAGACCTTCATGTGCTTGCGGATAATGAGTTTTAATGATTTATGGCAGCCGATCATCGGCAAAAAATGCAAGATTTTGTGAAGCGGATAGATGGCCAGTAAAGCCAGAATGAAAAACAGGAAATACTGATCGGATAACGGAGTGGCATAAGTCATCGCCAACCCAATATAGGATGCCATAAAAACTGCGATTCCAAAAAGTGCCGATATCATAAAAAGTCGATCAAATCCGTATTGTTTTTTCACGTTGATTGTTTTCCAGCAGTGCATGCATGCATCTCCTAATTACTAAATTCATTTTCGAGTCGATACATACAATACAACGATTTATAGGGAAATGCAACCAAAAATTCAATTTAGCCATTTGCTGATTATTGCTTGCTTTCCTGACGTGTAATAACGTGGTTTTCTTCACTGAATTTATTCTCGATATTTTTAAAAGATGCTTCAAAAATTTCCATGAAATCGTCTCCGTAAATATTGCGGATTACAGCCATGATATCCATGAATTCAGGGAACTTCCCATACATTTCACGTAGTGGAAGAGAACCGTCGATGACAGAGTGAGGAGTTTCATGATAGTTTTCAATCATTTCCTGCATCAATTTCTCGCCTTTTTCAGTCAACTGGACATAAGTATTGCGTTTATCTGTGTCACGTTTCGAAAAAGACAGCAATTCACGCTCTTCCAATTTTTTTGAGAAATTAAAGGCCGTTGAGACGTGCATCACCCCAAATTTGGCGACATCTGAGATGGAAGCACCCTTTAAGTGGTAGGAGATCCAAAGAATGTGATGCTCATTGATATTCAAGTCATAAGGTTTTATCCACATTTGCCAATCTTTTTCTACTGCTTTCCAAAGTGCTTTCGACAATTGCCCGATGCGTTGGCTAAACAGCATAGCCTCTTTCATGGTATATTCCTTCTCGTTCACACAAGCACCAACTTTCTTCCGAAATATTTTCTTTATTATAGCAGTAAAGCAAACGTAATTAAAGTAAGAATAGTAAAATAATTTACAATAAATTTCGGAAAGCGAAGAAAGCTTTTGAATAGTTGCTAGAAAAACTGAAAATCCTTTTCTACTGGATGCATTCTTGCAAATTGGCTACTTCAATTTTCCAGGAGAAATGACGTTTCCATACGAATGTCTATTTTGCATTCAATATATGTTGTTCGATTATTAAGTTAAAGTTTTTCAACAAAATAAAAACAGCCGCCAGAGGCAGCTGTTTATGCGCTTTGTGTATCGTCGTCGACTTTTTCTTTTTTCGGTTTATCATCATCTTTGTCTTTTTTATCTTTGCTGATCGTATTCTGCAACTCTTCAATAGCATTTTGGATAGCCATGATTTCGAGCTGAAGATGTTCTTTAGCGGGAGCAGTGCTCTCCGTCCAAGTTTCGAGTGAAGCTTTCAAGCCGTCTACTGCTTCAGGCAGCTGCGCCTTAGCTTCTTCTGTCAGATGGTTGATTGACTCTTTCAAGCCGTTTACTTTTTCTTTTAATTCATTTAAGTATTCTTTCCACTCAGACGATGTGGATTTCATCGTCGTGCGGAACTCTTGTCCTGATTGTGGTGCCGAGAATAAGGCTGTTGCAGCTCCAGCTGCCAACCCTGTAGCAAGTCCTAAGAAAAATCTTGATGCTTTCATGTATAAAACGCCCCTTTCTTCCTATAAACTCTTTTCCTTTATTTTACCTAATTAAAACATAAAGATGAATGACTATTCAATAAAAAAAGCTTTTTGCCATTATTTTTGGCAAAAAGCTTTTTTACTTAGGCGGTTTGAGAAACTGCCGTATCGAATTTTGAACGCTTGACCAATGTGATGACAATCGGATAAATAAAGGCGAAAGCGACTCCATTCATCAATACAGCAGGCAAGACCACTGTTGCGAGCAACAGGCCGAAAGGAATATTAGCGCCAATCACGAAAATGGCTGCAGAAAGGAAAATCGTTCCGGACAATAGCGTGCCGACCGCACAAAGGGCAATAGTGACTGGCAATTTAGAAACAAATTTCTTCAGGATCATCACTAAAGCAAGAAACACAAAAGCAGTGATGAATTTATCAATGATATTCGGGAAAAACCCGCCTGGGAAAGTCGAAAACAACCCCGATAGGACACCCGTTGTTACCGCCAATAAAAATACACTTTTTACATTAGGGAATAAAAGAATGCCGACAAACATCATCGTCAACATAAAGTCGGGTTTCATTCCACCGTTGATGCCTGGAATCACCACATAAAGTGTTGCTCCAACGCTGACCAGCAGCGCCATTAAAACTAAATTCTTCGTATTCATTTCTCATCTCTCCTCAGCTATTTGCTAGTTCTTTTTCCCGGTCGTGTCCTCATGACCGCCGGCGAAAAACTTATTTCTGATTCTATCTTGTCCGCTTCACAAAATCAAGCATCAGCGTTTAACTTTTGCTTTACGCTTTCCGCCAGTTCCTGAATATGTTCTGAAGTGAATTCTTTTTCTTTGGTCACCCATTTGGCACCAAAGCCGTCAGTTTGCCCGAAGCGGGGGATAAAGTGCAAATGGAAATGGAAAACACTTTGTCCGGCTTTCGCTCCATTGTTGTTCAACAGGTTCATGCCTTCTGGCTGAAACGTTTCGTTGATGGCTTTGGCGATTTTTGGCGCTACAGAAAACAAGTTTCCTGCTTCTTCCGGTGTCATGTCATAGACAAACTCGCGATGCGTTTTGGGGATCAGCAAAGTATGTCCTTTTGACAAAGGCATGATATCCATAAATGCAAATACATGCTCATCTTCATAAACTTTCACGCTCGGGATCTCGCCAGCAATGATTTTGCAGAAAATACAATTTGTCATCAGTATCATCCTTTCTATTTTTCTCATTTTAACATATTTGCCATATCGGAAAAGAATTTGCCAGCTGGTTTTGATACAATAGGTAAATGTATAAGTTAAAGCGTTTATGGGGTACGCAATAATGTTGGTTTCACGACTCCTATATAGAAAAGGCGTCCAGCTGGAGTGATTTTTTTCAGTTTGATTGATTTAGAAAGAAAGAGGTGTTGTATATGGCTATTTTGGAAGTAGAAGCGTTGACCGGCGGGTATACACGCAAGCCGGTTCTGCAGGAAGTAACGTTTTCGATCGGCAAAGGGGAACTTGTTGGGCTGATCGGTTTAAACGGTGCGGGCAAAAGTACCACAATCAAGCACATTATCGGATTGATGGAACCGAAATCAGGGCAGATCCGTTTGAACGGCAAAACCTTTGAAGAAGATATGGATGCGTATCGTTCATCTTTTTCGTACATTCCGGAAACTCCGGTCCTATATGAAGAACTGACGCTCCGGGAGCATCTAGAACTGACTGCAATGGCTTATAATTTAGAACCTAAACAGTTTGAAAAACGCTCGGCCGAACTTCTTAAGGAATTTCGGATGGAAAAGCGTCTAAAGTGGTTTCCATCACATTTTTCGAAAGGAATGCGCCAAAAAGTGATGATCATGAGTGCATTTCTCGTAAATCCCGCTCTTTACATCATTGACGAACCTTTTGTGGGGCTGGATCCGCTGGGTATCAAGTCCTTATTGGATCAAATGGAAAAGCAAAAGAAAAAAGGGGCATCGGTGCTGATGTCGACCCATATCCTATCTACTGCAGAGCGCTATTGCGACCGAATTATCCTGCTTCACAATGGACAGGTGCGTGCCAGCGGAACGATGGACGATTTGCGGAAAGCCTTCGATATGCCGGAAGCATCTCTGGACGATTTATATATTGCGATGACCGAGGATGAGCTAAATGAAGAGTTTGCATGATGTTTGGTCGAAGCGGCTTCATAAGTATACAGTCGAAGTCCAAAATTATCTGAAGTATATATTTACCGGACATATTGCAGTCGTCCTGCTGTTTGCGATTGGGGCGGCGGGATTTGCCTACAGTGAGTGGATTCAGAACATACCGCCAGAGTTTCCGGGAGCGTTGGTGCTTGCAGTGATTTTTGGCTTGCTGCTGGCGATCAGCCCACCGTCCACGTTGTTGAAGGAAGCGGATTCGGTGTACTTTTTGCCGTTGGAAAGCAAGTTGGATGAATTTCTAAAGCCGGCGTTGAAATGGTCGTTCTTTTCTCAGCTCTATTTGCCGGTCATCGTCTTTATCGTGTCATTGCCGATGGTTAATGCGCTCTACGGCTTGCCATCGTCTTTCTTGATCGGTTTTCCGATTTTATTGCTGCTGATCAAATGGTGGAATGTCCAGACGGAATTCGCTTTTCGCAGGCAAGGCGCTGGAGAACGTGTCTGGCTGGACCGGCTGGTACGCTTCTTTTTAGTTGGACTGTTCGTCTATTTTTATGTGCAAGAGCAGTTAATCGTCGCTGTTGTTGTCCTGTTTGCCATCATTTTTTATGGCAAATGGATTGCCCGCAAAGCGGTAGGCAAACCTTTTGCTTATGATCATTTTATCGGTCTGGAAGAAAATCGCATGCTGCGTTTTTATCAGTTTGCCAATTACTTTACCGATGTCCCGCACCTGAAAGGGAAAATCAAGGCCAGAACTTGGCTGAATTGGGTTTACCGGTTTATTAAGCCGGGTCCGAAGAACGCTCACTTGTATCTGGTTTGGCGAACTTTTGTCCGGTCGGATGAATTATTTTATCTATGGGTACGTCTGACGGCCATTATTATGGTAGGGGCGTGGTTTATTCCATTCCAGATTGGGGTGGCGTTGTTTGCCGGAGCATTGGCATTCGCGACAGTCATTCAAATCTGGCAGGGGTTGACGCATACTCAGCATTTCCGGATGGACAATCTGTTTCCGTTGACCCGGTTCAGCAGGCAGCAGGCTGTCGGGAAGCTTATCCTGGCAATGCAGATTCTGCAGAGCATAGCGGCAGCAGCCGTTTTGCTGGCGATGGGAGAAGTCATTTCTGCTTTGATGACTTTGGTAGTCATATTAGCCATTTCTCTCATTACCGTTACCGTATTAAAAACCAAAAAAAATTAAACAAAGCCCGGCATCTGAGAATAGATGCCGGGCTTTGTTTTTGCGTTATTTATGGAAATTGACCGCTGCTGCACCAAGTGTTTTAGCAGCGAGCAGCATTGCTTCTTCTTTAAAATCAAATTTCGGATGATGGTGAGGGAAGACCTCGCCATCAGGCATTGCTCCTGTAAAGAAGAACGCTCCTGGAATTTCCTCCAAGTAATAGGCAAAATCTTCGCCGCCCATCTGAGGTGGACAGTCATAGACTTGTTCTACACCGGGAACGGTTTCTGCGATATCTTTTACATACAAAGTTTCTTTTTCATGATTAACAACCGGCGGATACCCTCGCTTGAAATGGAACTCATAACGGCTGTTGTTCGCCATGCTGGTTCCTTCAATGACGCGTTCCATCTCTGTCTCCATTAGGCTTCTGACATCCTCTTTAAATGAACGGACAGTGCCGGACAATATGGCCTGATCCGCAATGATATTGAATGGGTTTTGCGCTACAAAAGAACCGACTGACAAAACTGCAGATTCTAAAGGATCCACACGTCTGGATACCAAGGGCTGCAGGTTCGAGACGATTTGAGAACCGATAACAACCGCATCGATCGTTTCATGGGGGCTGGCACCGTGGCCGCCGCGCCCTTGGATTTTGAGTTCAAAGCTGTCTGCGGCAGCCATGATTGGCCCTACACGCGTATCAATTCTGCCAAATGGTGTTGTGGACCAAAGGTGGGTACCGAAAATGGCGTCAACCCCGTCCAGCACACCTGCTTCGATCATCGATTTTGCGCCTCCAGGCACCAATTCTTCGGCATGCTGATGGATCAATACATACGTGCCTTCCAGTTGATCACGCATATTGTGCAGGGTTTTTCCAAGCACTAAAAGCGTGGCCGTATGGCCGTCATGGCCGCATGCGTGCATAACGCCATCAACTGTTGATTTATAAGGTACATTTTCTTTTTGGTCTTGGATCGGCAAAGCATCAAAATCAGCGCGCAACGCGACAGTTTTGCCAGGTTTGGCACCCTGGATAGTGGCGACCACGCCATTTCCGCCAACGCTGTGTTTAACGTCGACACCTAATTGCTCATAATAATTTCGAATGTAACGGGCTGTTTTGATTTCATGAAACGATGGTTCAGGATTCATATGCAGGTGGCGGCGAATCTCCACCATTTCCGGATAAGCAGTATCTAACTCAGCGTATAAGGCATCAATCATTTTCAAAACCCCTTTCTTTTTCAAGCATATCATAAATGGCAGTGAAGGATAGAAGAGAGAGAATATCAAAAAGCGCAGTCAACTTCCTGATGAAGTTGGCTGCGCTTTGTTAGGTTAGTACGTGAAGTTCATGTAGGATGCTGCAAAGTAGGTGATGAGAATAATCACTGATGGCAGTGCATATGCTAATGTAGATTTACTTTCTTTCCGGTAAAGCGATAGCAAGGCCAGCAATGACATGATCAGAACCCCGACAGCAATGATCATGTTCGCACCGGAAACATCCAACATGATAGGTCCAGCAGTATAGACTGGGTCAGACAGAGCTAGGATGATCATGTTGAAGATATTGCTTCCGAGAATCGCACCGACTGCCATATTGACATTGCTCAATCGCAGCGCTACAAAAACAGAGATGGCTTCCGGAAGGGAAGTTGCAGCTGCAATCAGAAAGCTGCCTATAAAGCTGGAGCCGATTCCGGTAATGATGGCAATTTGGTCACCGGTAATCGATAAAGCAGTACCAGCAGCCAAGATAACCAGAGCAGCGATAACAAAGCGGAAAATTGCCGCCTTAGATGATAACGAAGCACTCGGATTGTCGGGTTCTTCTTCCGATTCCGCAACTGCTTCTGCTTCAGGATCAAGTGAAGGCAATTTGTTGATCGCAACCATACCGACGATATAAGTGATGGCGATAATTAAAGCATCCAGACCGACGCCAAGGATTTGTATATCAAGACGGAGCCAAAGTGCCATAATGACAAGAACGGTCAATAAAATCCCGAGTAGGGCTGTGTAAATATTGTTGCGCGAAGCCCGATCTAAAATCCGGCGTCTCCGGAGCAGAAAGTCAAATCCAGCAAGTATGAACAGATTAAAAAGGTTCGATCCGATCATGTTGCCGACAGCGATATCGGCGTTGCCGATCGCTGCTGCTGAGAAACTGGTGGATACTTCAGGCAGGGAAGTAGCCCCTGCAAGCAAAAGTGTACCGACCATCATTCCGCCCATTGCCGTTTTTGAACTGATAACATCGGCGTACTGGGACAACTTGATGGATGCGAATACGGTTAATGCAGCTGCTAATATAAAAATAACGAAAACCAAGTAATTTCCTCCTTAAATTTACAACAAGCCATCTTTGCGTAGCTTGAGGCCATCATTCTTCTTCAGGTTTTGCCCGATAAGTGCTGATGTAGGATACACCAGAGAAAATATTAGGGCGTTGGGAAGCGGCCGAACTTTCCGGCTGAGCGGAATGAGCTTGTGCAAATGCTTGCGACTCTTTCCATTTTTCATAAAAAGCGTGAGATTCCCATTCGGTCAGGACAACATAAGTGTCGGAATCGAGCGGTCTCAGAACACGGAATGCGATATAGCCCGGCTCATTTTCGATCGCGCCAGCCCGATTTTTAAAGCGATGTTCGAAAACTGGGCGGCCTTCGTCAGAGACGGGAATGTTATTAAAGACAAAAAACCCTTTTTCCTTCAACTCACCTGTTCCATCGACCACTTCATATCGGCGAGGTGTTTGGAAAATCGTCTTACCTTCCGTTTCATGAATCATCAACGTCGTGTTTTCGCCTTGCATGAGAACCATCGTCTCGGATGAATGTTTTTCACGCATTTTTTTCATGTAGTCATATGTTCCTGTAGTCATGTAAAAATTCATTGAAACCCCTCCTCGGAAAATATACACATCTTCTTTATAACCTTCCCTATAGAAATCTACACGAAACAGGTATTGACAATCAAGTGAAAAGAGAAGCGTCTAATTTATGACAATTGCGCCCGGAATCTATACAATAAAGGACGGAGCGTCTATAGTATAGACGGATATAGGTAGACAGACAGCATAGCAGCAGACTGAAGGGATGAAAAATCATGACATTTAATGACACGTATCTTCGCGCAGCACGAGGAGAAAAAACCGACCATGTACCGGTTTGGTATATGAGGCAAGCGGGGCGTTCCCAGCCGGAATACCGCAAAATCAAGGAAAAATATTCGCTGGAGGAAATTACGCATCAGCCGGAGTTGTGTGCATACGTGACCAAGCTTCCTGTGGATCAGTACAACAACGATGCAGCGATTCTGTACAAAGACATCGTCACACCATTGCCTGCAATTGGAGTCGACGTAAAAATAAAATCAGGTATCGGTCCTGTAATCGACAACCCGATTCGCACAATGGCAGATATCGAACGCTTAGGCGAGATCAATCCTGAACAGGATGTTGATTTTGTGCTTAATACGATCCGTTTATTGACACAGGAGCAACTGAATGTGCCGTTGATCGGATTTTCAGGTGCGCCTTTTACATTGGCAAGCTACATGATTGAAGGCGGCCCTTCGAAAAGCTATAACAAAACCAAAGCGATGATGGTTTCAGAACCGGCCATGTGGTTTGCATTAATGGATAAACTGGCAGATACCATCATTCCCTACGTAAAAGCGCAGATCCAAGCAGGCGCTAAAGCCATCCAGATTTTCGACTCGTGGGTCGGAGCATTGAATGTAGAAGATTACCGGATTTTCATCAAGCCGGTGATGGACCGCATTTTTGCTGAACTTCGCACAGAAGGCGTACCACTAACGATTTTCGGAGTCGGAGCAAGCCATTTGGCAAAAGAATGGAACGAGCTTCCGGTGGATGTTGTTGGATTGGATTGGCGTCTGCCGATTTCAGAAGCGCGTTCGATGGGCTTGACCAAAACTCTGCAAGGCAACTTAGATCCTTCTTATTTATTGGCAGACTGGGCGGTAATTGAAGAACGCACGAAAAAGATTTTGGACATGGGCATGCAAAGCGATGGCTATATCTTTAATCTTGGGCACGGAGTGTTTCCGGAAGTTAATCCGGATACGTTAAAGCGACTGACTTCATTTGTTCATGAATACAGCACGGCTCATAAAAACAATTTAAAATAAGTACAAAATTCATGTTGAGGTGATTATGTTGAAGAAGACAATGGGATTATTAGTAATGGCATATGGAACGCCGTACTCTGAAGAAGATATTGAGCGCTATTACACGCACATCCGCCGCGGCCGCAAGCCGAGCGAAGAAAGTCTGGAAGATTTGCGCAGCCGCTATAAAGCAATTGGCGGGCTGTCCCCACTTGCAAAAATCACATTGGATCAAGCAAATGGCTTGTGTGACCGTTTGAATGAAGTTCAGGATGACATTGAATTTAAAATGTATCTTGGCCTGAAGCATATCGAACCGTTCGTTGAAGACGGCGTTGAAGAAATGAAAAAAGACGGCATCACTGAAGCCGTTTCGATTGTGTTGGCACCGCATTTCTCGACATTCTCTGTAAAATCATACAATGGCCGCGCAGCTGAAGCTGCTGAAAAAGCGGGTATTTCATTGACATCAGTTGAAAGCTGGTACACAGAACCGAAATTCATCCAATACTGGAGCGAAAAGGTCAGTGCTTCATTTGCTGAAATGTCAGAAGAAGAACGGGCGAAATCATGCCTGATCGTTTCTGCACATTCATTGCCTGAGAAAATTATCGCTAATGGCGATCCTTACCCTGATCAACTAAAAGAAACGGCTGAAATAATTCAACAGGCTACTGGCGTGAAAAATGTGGAAATTGGCTGGCAAAGTGCCGGACAAACAGGCGAACCTTGGATTGGGCCGGATGTCCAGGACTTGACCCGCGAGTTGTTCGAACAAAAAGGGTACACTTCTTTTGTCTACACGCCGGTTGGGTTTGTGGCAGATCATTTGGAAGTTCTTTTTGATAACGACTACGAATGTAAAGTGGTTTGCGACGAAATCGGTGCAAACTACCGCCGCCCCGAAATGCCGAATGTACAGCCTCTATTCATCGATGGCTTGGCTGACGTGGTATTGAGAAAGCTGGCATAAAAATAAACCAATTGAAAGTGAGGATTGAACGTGGCTGGACAAACGCATAAAGTAATCGTCGTCGGCGGGGGCATCACAGGACTGTCGGCAGCATACTACTTACAAAAGCAAGCGATTGAGCAAGGTATGGAGATTGAAATCACAGTGATTGAAGCAGCCCATCGTCTAGGCGGGAACATCCAGACTTTGCAAAAAGATGGCTTTGTAATTGAGCGTGGTCCGGATTCGTTTATCTCACGAAAAAACAGCATCCAGCAGTTGGCCGGAGAGTTGGGGATTGGAAGCCAGTTAATTCAAAGTGCTCCCGGCAAAACACATGTGGCTGTTGAAAATCAATTGTATGCGATTCCGGCTGGCACCGTAATGGGTGTGCCAACGAATTTCGGCTCATTCCTTGCTTCGGGCATTAGTTCCTGGTTCGGCAAAGCCCGGGCTATGGGAGACTTCTTCCTGCCTGTATCACCGACACTTGAAGATCAGCCGCTGGGCAAGTTTTTGAGGCGCAGATTTGGAAATGAATTAGTTGAGAATTTAATCGAACCTTTGTTTTCTGGCGTGTTTGCCGGCGATATTGATCGCTTGAGCTTGAAAGCGACTTTTCCGGAACTGCTTGAAACCGAACAACAGCACCGCAGTTTGATGCGCGGCTTAAAAAAAAGCCGGATATCGGACTACCGTGCTTTTAATACTGAAAAAGAAGGCATGTTTCAAACTTTTAAGGGCGGTCTGGAAACTCTCGTTCACACATTGGAAAAAGAACTTGAAGCCTGTACCATCCTTAAAGGTGTAAAAGTGGAAAAGCTGGAACAACACACTGGACAGGCTAAATTACAGCTCAACAATGGAGCCGCGATTATGGGGGATGCAGTGATCTTTGCCTTGCCGCATGCGAAGCTCCTGCCAATCTTTGAACCTTTTGGGTTGATGAAAGGCTTGAAAGAAATGCCTTCCACATCCATTGCAACGGTATCCATCGCTTTTCCGGAAGGTGCCGTTACGCCGAAACAAGACTGCATGGGGTTTGTGGTGGCACGAAACAGTGATTTCACCATTACTGCCTGTTCAGCAGCCCATCTGAAATGGCCAGGCTTGGTTCCGCCTGGAAAAACGATGTACCGCTCATTTATAGGGCGTGTAGGAGACGAGGCGGTCGTGGATTTGTCTGACAAAGAAATTGTCAAAGCCGTAATGGAAGACCTGCATAAATTATTGGACATTCAGGCCGACCCTGAATTTACCGTCGTTTCTCGCATGAAAGAAGCGATGCCTCAATATACAGTAGGGCATAAAGAACGGATTGCTTTGGCGAAAAAAGAGCTGCATGAAGCGATGCCGATGGTGCAAATTGCGGGCGGATCTTTTGAAGGATTTGGATTGCCTGCTTGCGTCGATCAAGGAAAAGCCGCCGCCAATCAATTAATTGACCAATTTACTGCTGAACCATTCAGCATGGAGGGAAATCTACAATGAAGAAATTTTTGTGGTTAGGCTTGCCGATTTTACTGCTTGCTGCTTGTGGAACCGGTGAAGCTGATTCTTCTGGAGCCGGAGATCCGATTGAAGAAGTGATGGTGTCATTTAACACTGATACCCAGGCTGATCCATCGGAAGAAGTAGTATTGTCGGTTACAGTGACACAAGGGGACGAAGCTGTAGAAGACGCAGACGAAATTGTCTATGAAGTCTGGGAGTCCGGAAATCGCGACAACAGCGAAATGATTACGGCTGAACATACTGAAGATGGTGTCTACGAAGCAAAAACCACTTTTGAAGAAGAGGGACTTTATTACATGCAGGCGCATACGACGGCACGAAGCCTGCATGTTATGCCGAAACAGGAAGTTACGGTCGGCAATCCGGATCCAGATTCCATCGTTTCGGATGACAGTGAAGATTCACAAGGCATGGGTAAAATGGAAGACCATTCCGGCCATTGATATAGAACTCCAGAGGCATCGCTTAGGCGGTGTCTTTTTAATTTTGTGAATAAAAGACAGATGCATCGTTTGAAGAGCAAAATTTTTTCTGGTTTCTATAGCCGCTTCGGTCGCTCTGGAGTAGGTTTCCACAATAAGCCAGGCAGCTGAAGGACGCTGCCTGGCTTATTGCTCCACCCACTCCGTTGCCGCGCCTCAGCTGAGGGTGTATTTGATAGGTGGCAATTCTACTTGTTTGGTATAGATAGGATGGATTAAAATTCTAAAATCGCTCGGCAGCGGTGGTGCACGCGCCGTCGCTTGGCTTGGGGTGGTTATGTGTAGGTTTCGTGGCTTTACCTCACCAGTTCACATTTCTACCTAAGAGAAGTGATGCTTCTACCTTAACTTTTTAGTTTTCTACATGAAGCTTTTGTATTTCTATGCAGATTTTTGAAAATATGATGCGAAAATAGTCTGCTTAGTGGTTGAAAGATTCATCACTCATGGACTGTCAACAAACCAAAAGCAGAAAGCGATCCGCTGCGCTTCTCCGACATGCCCGCTTTTCGCAGGCGAAAAGCATAAGTACAACTCATTTTTTCATCACCTCCTCGAATGAATATAACAGTGATGCCTATCTTCTCATCCACATTAAGAAGAACTCTAAAGAAAGAGCGTAAGACGGCGACTCCCGCGGGAAAGCGTCCGTCTGAAGCGATTTCTCTCCCTTTACACTAATTTAAATTACTTCATAAAAAAAGAAACAGCGCCGGCAAGCGCTGCTTCTTTTTTATAAGTATGTTTTACTGGATTTTATAATTCGCTGCAAGTGTCACATTTAGTACCATAACATTCATGCTGCTCTTCGATCTTTTCTCCGCAAGTCGCGCACTGTTTCGGGGGCAAGTTCTTGAAAAATTCAACTACGTTTTCAATCATAACTTCCATCTCCTTTGTTATAGTACTGTCTGTGTTTAAGTAAGTGTATTATAACAGTTTGGATTCGTCAACCCTAAACAATGAATTTATTCAAATAATCCGTTAAACTGAAGAGAAGAACGCAGCAAAAGGAGAGAGATTATGTATTTCGTAGACAATAAAGGCATTACAGACCCCCGGATTAACTTGGCAATCGAAGAATATCTTTTGAAATCGATGGATGTTGAAAAGGATCCATTCCTTCTGTTCTATATCAATGAACCTTCAATTATTATTGGCAAGAACCAAAACACTTCAGAAGAAATTAATACAGATTATGTGGATTCCAAAGGCATTCATGTGGTGCGCCGTTTATCCGGAGGCGGAGCGGTTTACCATGATCTTGGAAATTTGAATTATAGCTTTATCACAGTGGACGACGGCAACAGCTTCCGCAATTTCCGCAAATTCACTGAACCGGTAGTAAAAGCCCTGCAAAGTCTTGGCGTTAATGCAGAGCTGTCGGGCCGCAATGATTTGATGGCGGAAGGGCGAAAAGTTTCAGGCAACGCGCAATTTTCAACGAGAGGGCGCATGTTCAGCCACGGGACTTTGTTGTTTGATACGCAGGTTGATGAAGTGGTGTCTGCGCTGAAAGTCAGCAAAGAGAAAATCGAGTCGAAAGGCATCAAGTCAATCCGCAGCCGTGTGGCGAACATTTCGGAGTTTTTGAAAGAGCCGATGACTGTCGCAGAATTCCGCAACGCTGTGCTGCATTCGATTTTTGAAGGTGAAGAAAATGTCCGTTATTATGAACTGACAGACGAAGACTGGAAGAGCATCCATGAGTTGTCGCAAGAGCGCTACGGCAACTGGGATTGGAACTACGGCAAATCGCCGAAATTCAACATCAAGCATTCCCATCGCTTCCCGGTTGGCGGCATCGACGTTAGGCTGCAAGTAGATAAGGGCATTGTTCAAGATGCAAATATTTACGGTGACTTTTTCGGTGTGGGCGACGTATCGGAAATCGAACAGGCAATCATCGGTTCGAAGTATGAGCGGGCTTCATTGGATAAGGCAATTGCCGGCATCGATATCCCGAAACTTCTGGGCGGCATCACGACGGAAGAGTTTTTGAAATTAATTTATTAAGAATGTCCGGGAGCCTGCTTTTATGCAGGCTCTTTTGTTAAAATGGAAAGAAAAAGGAAAGGGGGAATCAATGTGGCTGTTCAACGGATCTTCATTGTCGAAGATGATTTGAAAATTGCGGAGTTATTGGCAGAGACGTTAAGGAAATACCATTACGAAGTAAAGACCGCAAAAGATTTTGATCAAATTATCGAAGAGTTCGAAGCTTTTGATCCCCATTTGATTTTACTTGATATTAACCTGCCTTCTTATGATGGCTATTACTGGTGCCGCCAGCTCAGGCAGCAAACTACGTGTCCAATCTTATTCATTTCAGCCCGTTCGGGAGAAATGGATCAAGTCTTCGCCTTGGAAAACGGAGGGGATGATTTTATTACGAAACCTTTCCATTATGAAATCGTCCTTGCAAAAATAAGAAGCCATCTGCGCAGAGCCTACGGCGAATATGCACCAAAGCAGGAAGAACGCTCCATCAAAGCAGGGCGCATCGTGCTGTACATGGAACGCATGGAGCTGCATGTAAAATCGGAAGCTATCCCGTTGCAGAAAAAAGAATGTACAATTCTCGAACTGCTGCTAACGAGTTATCCCAAGGTGGTGTCGCGCGAGCAGCTGCTGGAAGAGTTGTGGGATGACCAGGCGTTTGTTGACGAAAACACATTGAATGTCAATATGACCCGCGTGCGGAAAAAACTTGCCGACTACGGCGTGCTGTCGGCCATCGAAACAGTCAGAGGAGCCGGATACCGGCTGCTGCTCCATGAGGAGGAAGCGTAATGCTGCGATTATTCTTGAGAGAGCATGCGGCATTTATCGTTTTTCAGATTGTGCTGGTGGCGTTCATTATGCTGCTGTACTGGCTGGATGGCTTCCGGAATCTGGATACCGCAATTTATTCCTTTGTCATCAGCAGCGTACTGGTCATCACGTTCCTGAGCGCCCGCTTTGTCAAACGCTATCAGTATTACCAACGGATTTTGGCGACACCGCAAAGCATGGAACATGTGCTTCAGCGTGAAGGCAAATCACCAGAACAAATCCAGAACGAAATTTATCTGCAGAAATTGTACCGCTTGTACCAGCATGAGGTGCAATCTTTATATGCGACCCAAAATCGCCATCTGCAGTTTATGAACCAATGGGTACATCAGATGAAAACACCTTTATCCGTGATGCATTTGCTGCTTCAGGAAGAACGGGAACTCGATAAGAACAGTGTCCGCGAAGAAATGGACCGTTTGAAAGCAGGATTGGATACCGTGCTGATGAATGCGCGCTTAGACACGTTTGAGCAGGATATGCAAATCGAACAAGTTGATTTGCGCTCATTGGTCCGCGAAGTAGCGACAGAGAACAAGCGGCTGTTCATATCTAAACGTGTTTATCCGGAAATATCGATCGGAGAAGAACATATTGTTGCAACCGATCAAAAATGGATGAAGTTTATCATTGGACAATTTTTTACCAATGCAGTCAAATATACATTTGAACCGAATAAAAAAGTAATGATTGCCGCCGAATGCTCAAATGGCAACACGCTCCTTACGATCCGGGACGAAGGAATCGGCATTCCTTCTTCTGATCTGCCGCGCGTAACCAAAGCATTTTTCACTGGAGAAAATGGACGGAAAACGGGAGAATCTACAGGCATGGGCTTGTTCCTGGCAAAAGAAGTTTGCCGGAAATTGGGCCATGAACTGGCGATTTCTTCCGTTCAAGGAGAAGGGACAACCGTCTCTGTGCTGTTCTTCAACCAAGATCTTGCAACACAGGAGGAAAATGATGACAGTAGTGAAAATCGACGAAGTGACAAAAGTATACGAGGGGAAAGTGACCCACCGGGCAGTTAACCAGCTGAGCTTCACAGTGGAAAAAGGTGAATTTTTGGCAGTGATGGGACCTTCAGGAAGCGGCAAAACAACGCTGCTGAATTTGATTTCCACCATTGACTCGCTGACTTCCGGTGAGATTTTAATCGACGGCACCAATCCGCATCTCCTGGATAAAAATGAGTTGGCACTGTTTCGCAGAAGGGAATTGGGGTTTGTTTTTCAAGATTTCAATTTATTGCAGATGCTGACTGTTGAAGAAAATCTGGTGCTGCCTTTAACGCTCGATTATGTCCCTATCGATGAAATGGCACGGCGGGTGCTGCTTGTTGCCAAACGCCTTGGACTGACTTCGATCCTTCATAAAAAGCCGAATGAAATTTCCGGAGGCGAAGCCCAGCGTACGGCAATTGGCCGCGCACTTATCCACCAGCCTGCGCTTATTCTGGCTGATGAGCCAACAGGGAATCTGGACTCCAAATCGTCGCGGGATGTACTGGAAATTTTATCGAATGCGGCGAATGACAGCAACACTACCATAATCATGGTGACGCACGATCCGATTGCTGCAAGCTATTGCGACCGCGTACTTTTCATTAAAGACGGTGAATTTTTCAACGAAATTTATGGAGATGAACGGCGCCAGACATTTTATCAACGAATTTTGAATGTCCTGTCGTTGCTAGGGGGATCCGTGAATGACCTTTCGGCAACTCGCTTACCATAACGTTGTCCGCAACAGAAGAAACTATGCTGCTTTCTTTCTGGCCAGTGTTTTTTCAGTCATGGTATTTTTTGTCTACTCGATGTTCATTTTTCACCCGGCATTCGAGGAAGAAGGTCTTCGGCTGCTGGCCATCCGCGGAATGCTGATTGCGGAAGTGGTCCTTTATATTTTCACGCTGTTTTTTCTGTTTTATTCGATGAGCGCTTTTTTGCAGGCCCGATCGAAGGAATTCGGCGTGCTGATGCATCTGGGAATGACGAAAAAACAATTGAACAAACTAATCTTTTTTGAAATGCTCATCATTGGCACAATCTCCACTGCAACAGGCATTGCGTTCGGTTTTGCTTTCTCGAAATTCTTTTTCATGATCGGCCGTGAAATTATGGAGTTGGAGTCTCTGCCGCTGTATGTTTCGTGGGAACCATTCTTGTTAACCATTGCCGCATTTGCCAGCCTTTTTGTCATTATTTCATTCATTAGTGTTGGATTTATCCGCACAAAGCGGATTGTCGATTTGCTGCAGGGATTTTGGAAAGTGGAAGAAGAAACAAAATCGTCGACGGTGCTGTCGATTATGGGAATTGTCTTTTTAGCTGTCGCTTATACATTTGCTGCGAACGTTTCTGACCGGACCGTCTACCAGATGATTTTTATCGTTCCGCCGCTTGCCACGTTTGGCACGTATTTATTTTTTACCCACACAATTCATTCGTTGCTGCGGCTGTATAAACGCAAAAAGACAGTATACTGGAAAAAAACACGCCTGGTTTCGCTGGCCGAAGCTTCTGTCAAATTGAAAGACAGTGCCCAAATGTTCTTTATTGTCACCATCGTATCGACTGTCGCTTTTTTGACAGTGGGAACTTTGGCGTCTTTCATGTCCTATACAGGCGATTTCCGTGAATCAAATCCGCTTGGCCTCGTCTATATTTCGTTTAATGGAAACGACCAGGAGGCTGAGCATATTGAGCGCTTGACCAGCCAGTTGGAAAGTGAGCAATTGTCCTATGACTTGGTTGAACTGAATGTTAAGCGGCAAACGTCCGGGGCTTCCGGCAACGATGTGGACATCTTATCGCTGTCTGAGTTTAATCGCTTAGCAGGTGCGCTTGATTTTGACCCGGCGCAATTGCAGGAAGGCGAAGGGATGTTTGTTCCGTTTTCACTTGATTCACTAAAGACATTGGAAAGTACGAGCGTCGATACGGTGTTGTTTGAAAGTGACGTGCCCTTGTCAATCCGCTCGACATACCCGCATGTCGTCTTTCCCATCCATACTTTAAATGTCAATACAATTGTAGTCAGCGACGCTGATTATGAAGCAATCAATCAGCCTCTGCTTGGATATGAAGCCGGTGCATCGGATTTTACTTATTACGCCTTTGATGTGCTGAACTGGACAGAGACAATAAATATCGGCAATCGGCTTACGGATACGGTGAGCGAAGCGGTGGAAACTGCGGATTTCAATGGAGTAAACTTTTTCTTTGAAAATCCGGGCGACGATTACCGCTGGTTCAAGTCATCGTTTGCTTTGCTGCTGTTTATTGGAGTGATGGTGGCGGCTGTGTTCCTGCTGGCAGCCGGCAGCTTTATATATTTCAAGTTATATACCGGCCTTGAGCGGGACCGTAAACAGTATAAATTATTGATTCGTCTGGGCATGACAGATAAGGAACTGGGTAAAATTGTAAACCGGCAGCTGGTTCCCCAATTCTTTTTACCATGGAGCTTGGCCTTGCTGCACAGCGCATTTGCTTTTATTTCGCTGCAGGTAGTATGGGAAGAGTTTGCCGAACTGTCGATTCTCGGTGAAATGGCTCTCGTGCTCGGCGGCTTTACCGTTGCGCAAATCCTGTACTTTTTTCTGATCCGCTGGCGCTATGTCGCCCATCTGCAGGCACCGTGAATTCACGGTGCCTGTTGTATTGTCTGAAGATTTATTTTATAATAAACATAGAATAAAATATGAATGAGTATTCATTCAACATGGAAGAGGGATGGAAATGAATTTAATGTCACGTGTTCACGAAATTGCGGAGCAGGATTCTGCCAGAGTTGCCTACAGCTTTATGGGGAAAGACACAAGCTACGGTGAGTTTGATCAGTCTGTTGCTGTTTTTGCTGGTGCTTTGCAAGGATTAGGCGTGAAAAAAGGGGACCATGTCGCATTCCTTCTGGGCAACACACCACATTTTTTAATTTCTTTGTATGCTACGATGCGCCTTGGGGCTACAGCGGTACCAATCAATCCAATTTACAGCCCGGATGAAATCGCTTACATTGCCAACAATAGCGATGCTAAAGTAGTAGTGGCACTGGATATGCTGCTGCCGCTAATCGAAGGAGCGCATAAAGCGTTGCCGGCTGTTAAGTCGTATGTCATTTGTGAGACAGATCCATCGACTCCGGAAAAAATGGGGCAACTTTCTGAAGAAGTGAAAGGAAAAGTCCATTCATTTACAGGGCTATTAGGAAAATCCGCGCCGCTTACTGCATTGGCTGAAGTCCAGGCAGATGATAATGCAGTCATTTTGTATACATCAGGTACGACGGGCAAACCAAAAGGCGCCATGCTGACGCATCAGAACTTATATTCAAACGCACGTGATGTCGGTGAATATCTTCAAATTGGTGAAAATGACCGGGTGGTAGCAACGCTTCCGGTATTTCACGTATTTGCACTGACTGTTGTAGTCAATGCCCCTCTTTTGCAAGGAGCAACGATTGTTTTGGTGCCGCGCTTTAATCCGAAAGAAGTATTCGAAGCCATTAAGACGTCCAAGGCAAGTGTTTTTGCCGGAGTGCCGACCATGTTCAATTTCATGAACCAATTGCCGGATGTTGATCCTGCAGATTTTGCTTCTGTCCGATTGGCAGTTTCCGGTGGATCTGCAATGCCGGTAGCCCTGCTACATAGTTTTGAAGACAAATTCAATGTCCGGATTTCAGAAGGCTATGGGCTGTCTGAAGCTTCGCCGGTCACTTGCTTTAACCCGATTGACCGTGAACGTAAAGCCGGTTCGATCGGAACTTCGATTATCAATGTGGAAAATAAAGTCGTCAACGAGCTGGGCGAAGAAGTGGGACCGAATGAAGTCGGTGAACTGATTGTCCGCGGACCGAACGTCATGAAGGGCTATTACAAAATGCCTGAAGAAACGGCTGCAGCAATTCGGGACGGTTGGTTGTATACAGGCGATTTGGCACGTGTCGATGACGAAGGTTATTTCTATATCGTAGACCGGAAAAAAGACATGATCATTGTAGGCGGGTATAACGTCTATCCACGCGAAGTCGAAGAAGTGCTGTTTGCACATCCGGCAATTCTGGAAGCGGCAGTTGTTGGCTTGCCGGATCCGGATTTTGGTGAAGAGGTCAGTGCCTATGTTGTGCTAAAAGATCCATCTGTCTCGGTGGAGGAATTGAAAGCGTATTGCGCAGAACATTTAGCGAAATACAAGGTGCCGAGACAATTTGAAGTGCTGGAAGAGTTGCCGAAAAATACAACTGGGAAAATTCTGCGGCGCTCACTGAAAGACCAGGCAATGCAAAAATAACTAAGTAAGCAAGGCTCCGGTGCGAAGTCCGGAGCCTTTTTTCTGTTTTGGAGAAAAGAATATGACAGATTTCTTTTGAGACAACTTATCCCGAATACAGATACATAACAATTTGATTGAAAAAACTGACATTTTTGATTATAGTTAAAGAGTAGTATTACGAATTTCGAAATAGTTAAATCCGAGGAGGAAATGGAATGGCGAAAAAAGCAGTGGAAATTAAGGATTTAACCCAGTTGGTTTCAGTGACAGACCCACAGATTTCACCGGATGGAAAAAGAGTGGTGTTTGTTCATACGAAAATTGATGAAGAAGAAAATACATACAGAGCCCATCTTTACCATATTGACCTGGAAACCGGACAGCAGGCTCAGTGGACGCATGGCAAGGAACGCGTAAGTTCACCTCGGTGGTCGGCTGACGGAACAGCTGTGGCTTTTTTATCGGATCGGGACGAAAAAAATCAGTTGTTCGTGATGTCGGCTGCTGGCGGGGAAGCAAGGTCTCTGACAGATTTCGAAAAAGGGGTCAATGGATTTGAGTGGTCGCCGTGCGGCACTAAGATTTGGTTTAATGCATTGGCGAAAGAAGGGAAAACGTTCACGGATAAGGAAGAAAAAGAAGAAAAGAAACAGCCTGAACCGTATCATGTCGACAAAATGAAATACAAGATGGACGGCATGGGCTTATTGCCCAAAGACTTTCATCGCCATATCGGCTCGGTGGAGATTGATTCGAAGAACGTAGAACAGCTGACTGAAGGAAGCTACCATCACAGTCTGGAAGCTGTGTCACATGACGGAAAAAAACTGATTTATGGTGTAACTCGTGAAGAAAATCTGGACTTTGTTTTCCGACAGCCGCTTTATCTCTATGATCTTGAGACAGCAAAAGAATCGGCACTGATAGAAGAAGAGGGGTATTTCGGAGATGCCGCTTTTTCATTCGACGATTCCAAGGTCGCTTTTGTAGGAAGCATGCGACAGTATGAGAATGCCACACATACAGAAATTTATGTAGCGGATTTAAACAATCAGACACGAATTTGTCTGACTGAAGGGCTGGACGCGCCAGTTGGTGATTATGTCGTGGCAGATCACCAGCAAGGAGCAGCTTCACCGGGGGTGGTTTGGACGAAGGACGACCATTTGTATTTCCAGGTATCGGCAATGGGAGATGTGCGTTTGTATTTTGCTTCGCTTGATGGGATGATTTTCCCGGCCTCTCCTGATCTGGAACATGTTTACGGATACGATGTTTCGCAGGATGGTGAATTTGCGATTGCGGCCATCAGCAATCCGGTCAATCCAGGGGAACTGTACCGGTTGACGATTGCGACGGGTGAACGCAAGACTTTGACCCGCTTTAATCAGGAGTTCCTGGAAGGAACGGAGTTGGCTGAAGCACAGCCAATTGTCGCAAAAGGCGCAAAAGATTGGGCGGTCCATGGCTGGCTGATGAAGCCGTATGGTTATCAGGAAGGCCAAAAATATCCCTTGGTCGTCAATATTCATGGCGGACCGCATGCGATGTACGCCAATACTTTTGTTCATGAAATGCAATTGCTGGCAGCCCGCGGTTTTGGCGTTCTGTATGTCAACCCGCGCGGCAGCCACGGCTATAGCCAGAAATTTGTAGATGCAGTGCGCGGCGAATATGGCGGCGGCGATTACGAGGATATTATGAACTCCGTCACTGAAACAGTGGAGTCGAATGACTGGATTGATGCCGACCGTTTAGGCGTTACCGGCGGCAGCTACGGCGGCTTTATGACCAACTGGATCGTCGGCCATTCAGACCTCTTTAAAGCTGCAGTAACACAGCGTTCTATCTCTAATTGGATTTCGTTCTTCGGTGTTTCGGATATCGGCTATTATTTCAGTGACTGGCAGATTGGTGCAGATATGACGGATGTCGACAAGTTGTGGGAGCATTCGCCGTTGAAGTACGCCAAGAATGTAGAGACGCCGCTGCTGATCCTTCATTCGGAAAATGATTACCGCTGCCCGATTGAACAGTCGGAACAACTGTATGTAACGTTGAAGAGCATGGGCAAAGAAACGGAGTTTGTCCGGTTCCCGGAAGCCGACCATAATTTATCGCGGACCGGCAAGCCGAATCTCCGCTTCGCCCGTCTGGAGCAGATTACGGGTTGGATGGAAAAATATCTGTAAACAGTAAAAAACGGAGCGGCTGAATAAGCTGCTCCGTTTTTTGTTTGGAAAAGACTAGGCTGCACTCTTTGTTATCTTCCTTTAAATACCGGTTTCCGCTTTTCGCCGAAAGCAGCAAGTGCTTCCATCCGGTCTTCTGTTGGGATGGTGATTTCATATGCCTTGCGTTCGATTTGAAGGCCGGTCTGCAAGTCGGTGTTCATGCCGTTCTTAACCGCGAACTTGGCCTGTTGAAGAGCGATGGGCCCATTGGCTAACATCGCATCGGCAAAAGCGCCGGTTATTTCTGCCAATTGATCCCGAGCTGCAACACGTGTTACCAGTCCATAATCCAGCGCTTCGGCTGACTTCAGGCGGCGTGCAGTCAAAATCAATTCCAATGCTTTGGATTCTCCAATCAAGCGCGGGAGACGCTGTGTGCCCCCAGCTCCTGGAATGATGCCTAAGCTCGTTTCAGTCAGCCCAAGCAGCGTGTCATCGGCGACAATGCGGAAATCACATGCGAGCGCCAGTTCCATGCCACCGCCGAATGCAAAGCCGTTCATCATAGCGATAGTGGGCTGCGGCAAACTTTCAATGGTTGAAAATACTTCGCCGATTTTGAAAATATTGCGTTTGACGTGCTGTTCTGTCAAATTCTTGCGTTCTTTTAAGTCTGCTCCGACACTGAATGCTTTTTCGCCAGCCCCTGTGAACACTACAACCCGAATGTCCGGGTTAATGCGGATCGCATCCACGACTTGTCCCAGTTCGAGGAGCATATCGTAATTGAAGGCGTTCATTGCCTCTGGCCGGTTTAATGTGATAAAAGCTAAATGGTTTCGTTGTTCGTAATGAATTGTGTCCATTTTCATCCCCCTTATGTCATTCCATCCGTTAAAAACATACCACTTTTTGGACTATTTCGCTATCAGACTCTATAATGAAATCCATGGGAGGGACAGCACTTATGAATCAAATTACGTTTATCCGAATCTTCCGGATTGTCTGGCTGGCAGTCAAAATCTTTTTGCAAGTGACGTTCTTCCAAAAGAGAAATCGTGGAAATTGGAACCCGCTCGTTGAAAAAAGATGGAACGAGATGATAACAAAACAAGCTAAAGAATACAAAAACCTGGCTTTAAAGTTGGGCGGACTTATGATTAAATTGGGCCAGTTCCTGTCAACAAGGGCAGACATTATGCCGCCTTCATTTCTTGCGGAATTGGAAGGGTTGACTGATCGAGTGCCATCTGTTTCAAGAAGTAGCATCGTTTCGGTGCTTGAAGAAGAATGGAATTTACCGCATACCAATTACCTGGAGCAATTGTCGGATTCGGCAGTCGCGTCCGCTTCTATTGGTGAAGTATATAAAGGTGTATTGAAAAACGGCATGGAAGTGGCTGTCAAAGTACAACGGCCAGGAACAGACCGTATTTTGCGTGCGGATTTCAAAGCCATCCGCATAGTGATTTGGCTGGTTGAGAAATTTACGCCGTATGCCAAGCAAATTGATTTTAAATTGCTGTATGCAGAAATGACAGATACGATTGGTGCGGAATTGAATTTCCTGAAAGAGCTTCAGAATGGCCGTTCTTTTGCCGATCGCTTTGACGCCATGGAAGGTGTCCGCATACCGCTGTATTTCGATGAGTATACAACACGGCGTGTGTTGGTCATGGAATGGATTGAAGGAGCCCGCATCACAGATTTGGCCTTCATTGAAAAGAATGAACTGGACCGCCATGAAATTTCCGAGCGGCTGTTTATCTTATTCCTGGAGCAAGTTTTGTACGGCGGACAATTCCACGCTGATCCTCACGGCGGCAACATCCTATTAGAGCCGAACGGTGGCATAGTGCTGATCGACTTTGGAATGATCGGCAACATCAGCAAAAAGGATTCCCAGGCAGTATTGCGGGCAGCGGAAGGCGTCATATTCAAAAACTACGATCAAGTGCTTGATTCACTGGAAGATCTCCGGTTCTTGTTGCCTCAGGCCGATCGGGCAGTTTTGGGAGATGCCATTTCGCGTCTCATAACCGCCTACGAATCGAATGAACTGTCGCAAATGGACAGTTTTGTCGTTGAGCGCCTGTTGAACGACATGCAGGAAATTGTCCGGACGCAACCGGTTCAACTGCCTGCAGAATTTGCCTTTTTTGGACGGGCTGCTTCGATCTTCGTCGGCGTCCTGCATGTCTTGGATCCGAATGTGGATTTGCTGGCGCTTGCCAGACCGCGAATATTGGAATGGGCTTCATCACAAAAAGAAGGCAAAGGCATCTTTGGGAAAGAGGATGTCTTGCGCTGGGCGTTGAACGCCACCGGGCCATTGCGTGTATTTCCGCAGAAAGTCATCAACTACCTGGAGGAGCCGGAACGTCTCCGGCATTATCTCGAAAACCGGGATGGGCGGGAACGGGAATATCGGCGTGATCTGCAGTCCCGAATGTTTGCCGGGATTTTCACCATCATTTCATTTACCGGAATTTCCGTTTCGGTTTGGTTTTGGAACGAACCCTACTTATGGGTTTCCTCGGTATTTTTCGTCGGTTCCCTATGGGCATACCGTTCAATTAAATAAGTAAGATTAAAAAAAGAGTTGCCGCCAGAAGTCATCATACTGACTTTGGCGGCAACTCTTTATTATAATAGTAGAAACTTGATGGGTGATAACGGAAGCTGTTGCAGTAAGGAACAGAGGTCCATATGCAGTGGCTCCATATGGAAAATGCTGCGCGGCAATGGAGATGGGGCCTTTACAGGGAACATTTTGCATATTGTCAGGAGTTACTCGAGTGGCTGTTGTTTGCGCGGAGGAAATGTCCGTTTTGTTACATAAGCCATTGGGCGGTTATGGACACGCTGCGCCTTTTTGAAATAACGGCGCAGCGAACCGGCGAAAGAATGCTGATTCCGTAAAGCGATAGGAGACACATCCAAATAAACCGTCTCGCTGTTGCTTAAGTATATAATGCTGCCCTTGCCGCTGCTGTCGCTTTCGATCAAATCGATGGCATCGTAATTAAACCAAACGCATTCTTTGTTTTTTGGAGAGTGTGTTGGGAAGAAAATGAGTGGATTGCCGTAATACTCGCCGATGATGATGGGGGGCTTATGTTTTACGCCGACCGCTTTTTGGGCATAGAGTGTGGCACTTTCAAGCGAAGCGCGATAGAATCGGCAAGAAGTTGTCACTGTTTTGTAAACCGCTTCTTCAACTACTAATTCACTGCGGTCTTCAATCACACGCATCCAGGTGCGATGGCCATCCGTATAGGGTAAAAGGGCATACGTATTTGCGCAGATTGTATACGAATGTGGTCTGTGGTTCTTTTTGCTCATGAAAATTAACCCCCTAAATTTACTTTACATACCTTATTATAATAAAAAATGGAAATTTCGCAATGCGCATTAGATTGAAAATAATATTTTTTCTATTTCATCGGAATTTTCAAATAAATCTTGATTTATTCTGTTTGCTTAATGTATACTAATGAAAAGCATTCGGGGTGAAGAAGAATGGAAAACTATTATTCTTATGCTGATTTCATGAAAGCGATGGCTCAAACAAAAAAAATTACAGAAGCGGAAAAACTGCTGAATGACATCTACTTGGATCTGTTCTTAAAGCATGTTCACCGTTCGCAGCAAGAAGCACAGCTGTTGGCTCTAATCGACGAAGCCCTGGATAATCATGACCAAAAAGCGTTTATCATATATGCCGCTCAACTACAGACCTTAAAGCACGAAGAAGCTGAATAAATGGCTGCTTGAAGAGAGCCTTGAAAAAAGGAAGTCGGATCTGATCCGACTTCCTTTTTTTTGCCGATAAAAAATACCCATCACTCTTCTGTATATCTTCAGACTCTATTGATTTAGCTGTAACAACGCCTGTCTCTGCCGTCTTTTTTATTTGTCTACATATAAAAAACATACGTTCGCTTTTTGTTAGTGGTTTTTTAGGGCATATGGTAAAGTAGAGGTATTGAAAGAACGGGAGGACGTCTTATCATGAAACAGGAATTTAATCTTCAAGCCCCTTATGAACCAGCCGGCGATCAGCCTCAAGCTATTACCGAACTGACACAAGGCATCATCAACGGCAAGCGTTGCCAGACATTACTGGGAGCCACAGGTACAGGGAAAACTTATACCATGTCGAACGTCATTCAACAAGTAAAAAAGCCGACGCTCGTCATGGCTCACAATAAAACATTGGCAGGGCAGCTCTACAGCGAATTCAAGGAGTTTTTCCCTGATAACGCGGTTGAGTATTTTGTCAGTTATTACGATTATTATCAACCGGAGGCATACGTGCCGCAATCGGATACGTTCATTGAAAAAGATGCCAGCATCAATGATGAAATCGATAAGCTGCGCCACTCCGCCACGAGTTCCCTATTTGAACGGGATGATGTAATTGTCATTGCTTCGGTTTCCTGTATCTATGGACTCGGTTCGCCAAAAGAATATCGTGAACTCGTTGTTTCCCTCCGCAAAGGCATGGAGATTGAACGCAACCAGCTGCTGCGAAAGTTGGTAGATGTGCAATATGAACGCAATGATATCAATTTTATCCGCGGAACGTTCCGTGTCCGCGGAGACGTCGTGGAAATTTTTCCAGCGTCTCGCGACGAAAGATGCTTGCGCGTCGAATTTTTTGGCGACGAAATTGATCGCATCCGCGAAGTCGATGCTTTGACCGGTGAAATTATTGGCGAACGCGAACATGTCGCTATCTTCCCGGCGTCCCACTTCGTAACACGTGAAGACAAGATGGTCAAAGCGATTGAAAATATTGAAGCAGAATTAGAAGAACGTTTGAAAGAGATGCGTGCAGAAGACAAGTTGCTGGAAGCGCAGCGCCTGGAACAGCGGACGCGCTATGATTTGGAGATGATGCGGGAAATGGGCTTTTGTTCCGGCATCGAAAACTACTCACGGCATTTGACGCTGCGTCCGGCAGGTGCACAGCCCTATACATTGATCGATTATTTTCCAGAGGACTTTTTGCTGGTAGTGGATGAAAGCCATGTAACTTTACCGCAAGTCCGCGGCATGTTCAATGGTGACCAGGCACGCAAAAAAGTACTGGTCGACCATGGTTTCCGTCTGCCTTCAGCAATGGATAATCGGCCGCTGACTTTTGATGAGTTTGAAAAACATATCAGCCAGGCGGTTTTTGTATCAGCGACACCTGGACCTTATGAATTGGAACATACCCCGGAAATGGTGGAACAAATTATCCGGCCAACCGGCTTGCTTGACCCGACAATCGAAATACGTCCAATTGAAGGCCAGATTGATGATTTAATGTATGAAATACGCCAGCGTGCTGAAAACAATGAGCGTGTACTGGTGACCACATTGACGAAAAAAATGTCGGAAGATTTAACAGCCTATCTGAAAGATGCCGGCATCAAAGTCAATTACCTCCATTCGGAAATTAAAACGCTTGAACGGATCGAAATTATCCGTGAGCTGCGGATGGGCGTCTACGATGTATTGGTCGGCATCAACCTGCTGCGTGAAGGATTGGATATTCCGGAAGTTTCACTGGTGACCATTCTCGATGCCGACAAAGAAGGGTTTTTGCGTTCTGAACGGGCATTAATCCAAACGATGGGCCGGGCAGCAAGAAACTCCAACGGCCATGTTATCATGTACGCTGACCGCATAACGGACTCGATGCAAAAAGCGATGGATGAAACAACACGCCGCCGCACGATCCAGGGCGATTACAATGAAAAACACGGCATAACGCCAATTACGATACAGAAGAAAATCCGCGACGTCATCCGAGCGACTGCTGCGGCGGAAGAGTCAGAGGAATATATCTCAAAAGCAATTTCAGGCAAAAAACTCAAAAAAGAAGACCGCCTGAAACTGATCAGCTTATTGGAAACAGAAATGAAAGATGCAGCAAAAGCGCTCGATTTCGAACGGGCTGCAGAGCTGCGTGATACCGTGCTTGAATTGAAAGCGGAAGGATGATAGAAAGTGAAAAAACAGGAAATACGCATACAAGGCGCACGTGCGCATAATTTAAAAAATATTGACGTTGTCATTCCGCGTGACAAGCTCGTTGTAATGACAGGGCTGTCAGGATCCGGTAAATCTTCTCTGGCATTTGACACCATTTATGCAGAAGGGCAGCGGCGATATGTAGAATCATTATCGGCATATGCCCGCCAGTTTTTAGGCCAGATGGACAAGCCGGATGTCGATTTGATCGAAGGCCTGTCACCTGCTATTTCGATTGACCAAAAAACTACCAGTAAAAATCCACGTTCTACAGTAGCAACCGTCACGGAAATTTACGACTATATGCGCTTGATGTTTGCGCGGATCGGCAAACCGATCTGTCCAAATCACGGGATTGAAATTTCATCTCAGACAATTGAACAGATGGTTGACCGCATTGTGGAATATCCGGAACGCACCAAAATGCAGATTTTGGCACCTATCGTATCGGGCCGCAAAGGCACTCACGTCAAGCTGCTGGAAGACATCAGAAAGCAAGGCTATGTGCGCGTCCGCGTTAATGGCGAACTGATTGATCTGGATGACAATATAACATTGGATAAAAACAAAAAACATAATATTGAAGTGGTCATTGACCGGATCATTATTAAAGAAGGTATTGCACCGCGCCTGAGCGATTCACTGGAATCAGCTCTAAGGCTGGCAGACGGACGGGTATTGGTTGATGTGATGGAGCAAGAGGAGTTGCTGTTCAGTGAACATCATGCATGTCCAATCTGTGGATTTTCCATCGGGGAATTAGAGCCGAGAATGTTCTCGTTCAACTCGCCATTCGGAGCGTGCCCGGAATGTGATGGATTGGGTATGAAACTGGAAGTGGATCCGGATCTGGTGATTCCAGACTGGAATGTGTCGCTTAATAAAGGAGCTATTGTTCCTTGGCAGCCGACCAGTTCTCAATACTATCCGCAATTATTAAAAGCAATTTGCAAGCATTATAAAATTGATATGGACGTGCCTGTCAGCGATTTGCCGGAAGAGCACATCAACATCATCCTGCGCGGTTCTGGAAACGATAAAATCCGTTTCCGCTATGAAAATGATTATGGCCAGATTCGCGACAACCACATCAATTTTGAAGGGGTGCTCTCCAATGTGGACCGCCGCTACCGTGAAACTTCATCTGATTATATCCGCGAACAGATGGAAAAATACATGGGCGAGCAGCCGTGTACGGTTTGTGAAGGCTATCGCTTGAAGCCCGAAACACTGGCTGTTAAAGTTAATGGCTTGCACATCGGTACTGTGGCTGAGTTCTCCATTATCGAAGCCAATCAGTTTTTCGATCAATTGGTGCTTTCTGAGAAAGACATGCAGATAGCCAAGTTGATCTTGCGTGAAATTCAGGAGCGTGTCGGTTTCCTGATCAATGTCGGGTTGGATTACCTGACTTTGAACCGGGCATCAGGAACGCTTTCCGGAGGGGAAGCACAACGCATTCGTTTAGCGACTCAAATTGGATCGCGATTGACTGGAGTGCTGTATATTTTGGATGAGCCGTCGATCGGTCTGCACCAGCGCGACAATGACCGATTGATAGAGACCTTGAAAAGCATGCGTGACATCGGCAATACGCTAATAGTGGTCGAGCATGATGAAGATACGATGCTGGCAGCTGATTACCTTATTGATGTTGGCCCTGGAGCCGGTGTTCATGGAGGAGAAATCATCGCAGCAGGAACACCTGACAAGGTGATGAAAAACAAAAAGTCGTTAACCGGACAATATTTAAGCGGCAAGAAGTTTATTCCACTGCCTGCAGAGCGAAGAACACCAAGCGACCGGAAGATTTCCATCCGGGGCGCCAATCAAAACAATTTGAAAAAAGTGGATGTTGATATTCCACTTGGCTTGTTTACAGCAGTTACCGGCGTCTCAGGTTCAGGGAAAAGTACACTTATTAACGAAATCCTTTACAAGACGCTTGCACACCGGCTGAACCGCGCCAAAGCGAAGCCTGGACATTTTGATTCGATAGAAGGCACGGAAGAACTGGAAAAAGTCATTGAAATTGATCAGTCCCCTATCGGCCGGACGCCGCGGTCAAATCCGGCAACGTATACAGGCGTTTTTGACGACGTCCGTGATGTTTACGCCACAACAAACGAAGCAAAAGTCCGCGGCTATAAAAAAGGCCGTTTCAGTTTCAACGTCAAGGGCGGTCGCTGTGAAGCTTGCCGCGGAGATGGTATTATAAAAATAGAAATGCATTTCCTTCCGGATGTTTACGTGCCTTGCGAAATCTGCCATGGCAAACGCTACAACCGCGAAACGCTGGAAGTGAAGTATAAAAACAAAAGCATTGCTGATGTACTGGCAATGACAGTGGAAGATGCGTATTCATTTTTCGAGAACATTCCAAAGATCAACCGGAAGCTGAAGACCATTGTAGATGTGGGATTAGGGTACATCACTATGGGACAACCTGCTACAACCTTATCCGGCGGCGAAGCGCAGCGCGTCAAGCTGGCATCCGAGCTTCATAAACGTTCAAACGGCAAGTCCTTCTATATTTTAGATGAGCCGACGACCGGCCTGCACGCTCATGATATTTCCCGGTTGCTGACGGTTCTGCAGCGCCTCGTTGAAAATGGCGATACGGTGCTGACCATCGAACACAACCTGGACGTCATCAAGACGGCGGATTATATTATTGATCTGGGACCTGAAGGCGGCGACAAGGGCGGTACCATATTAGCGACAGGAACTCCGGAAGAGATTGCTGCTGTTGAGAATTCCTATACCGGCAAATACTTGAAGCCGATTCTAGAGCGGGATCGCGCACGGATGGAAGCAACGGTCAAAGGAGCCAGCCGCAAGAAAAAAGCGGTGAAATGAAACTTTTCCTGCTGGCAAACGTAACAATTAGAAGAATAGATCTGTTTGTTCCGTAAGCTCTTGCTTATCGGCATTCAGGCAAAGAGGAGGCCAAAATACATGCAAAGCGAAAAAGAACGCATTTTAGACATGGTAGAGAATGGTACGATTTCAGCGCGGGAAGCGGTTGAGTTGCTGCGCGCTATAGATGGCAACAGTGCTTCTTCGAATGAACCGAATTATGGCCGCAACAGCCAGAAAGACAAATCAGCCAAGCGCGGATTTTTCAGACCGGAAGATATTGTGAAAAGAGTATCAAAAGATTTCTCGAAGAACGTTTCCAAAAACGTTTCAAAAAATGTCTCGCGTGATTTCAATGATTTCGGTACCCGAATGATGGACTTTATGCAATCTTCTGTAGGCAAGCTGAAAACAATGGAATTCGATTCCCCATTTGGTGAAGCGGTTCAATTCAGCCATACTTTTACAGATGAAATGACAGATTTGAATACCATCATTGCGGATATTGCCAATGGCCAATTGGAAATTTTTCCATCCCAAGATGGCTTGCTGCGTGCGGAATGCAGCGTCAAAGCTTACCGGGCAGAGTCTCCAGCACAGGCAAAAGAAGATTTTCTTGATAAATTCGTCTTTATCGCGGATGATCATAAGTTGCGGATCATCAGTGATTTTAAAACGACTCAAGTAAATGTCATTCTTTATGTACCTGAAGCTTCTTATGAACACATCACAGCGCGCCTGTTTAATGGCGGATTCACGATGAAGCGCATCGATGCTGCATTGATCAAGGTGAAAACGGCGAACGGCAAAATCGACTTGAAGCATGTGGAGTTTGACGATGCAGAATTGGAAACAGCGAATGGTGCGATTCACGTCCAGGAAACCAAAGGCAAAGTATTGGAAGCGGAAACCTTGAATGGCCGCATCTATATCGATGGTGATATCCAAACAGTCGAATCCAAGTCTTTAAACGGCAACATTGTCGCTACTACAAGATGTAAGGAAGCACGCAAGCTGGAAGCAAAAACTTTGGCAGGAAATGTGGAAATTTACATTCCAGCTCATTTGCCGCTGAAAGGGGAAGTTTCATCTAACCTTGGCAAAATGGATGTCTTGCTTTCAGATATCGACAGCACGCATGAACAAGGACAATTCATGCAGAAATCGATCCGGTTCTCAAAACAGGGGACTGAACCGGCTGCAGCTCCATTATTAGTCTATGGCGAAACCAAAACAGGTTCTGTTCTGCTTCGCTATTTAACAATCGAATAAAGTAATACAAAAGCCGGCACAGGTATTTAGTGCCGGCTTTTCATATGATAAAATTCACATAAATGGTATTTTCCGCGCTTTTATCATACTATTTGAATAAAGGAAAGGTTTTGAAACATGCTATCGATCATTTTAATAGGGATTACAGTTTTTTTGATGCTGCTCAATTTGTACTATTTCTTTACGAATAAGCAACATAATGAGAGTTTTATGCATACTTCATTATTTACGAAATTATTTCTCGTAATGACAGTGATCACCCTTGGCTTTGCGGTAATTTATTATGTGCTGTCTTTAAATACTGACATTCTGCGAGTTAGTGACGAGACAGGGAGAGCAGGGGGAGACAATTTCTGGGACTATTTATACTTTAGTGGTGTAACGATTCTATCCATCGGCTATGGCGACTTGGTGCCGGTTGGTTCTGCCCGTTTCTTCGCTGTTATTCAAGCCGCATTGGGCTTGCTGCTGCCATCAGCCTATTTTGTGAAAGCATTCAGTGAAATGGGGGATAAAGAAAAAGAGGGTCAAGGAAATCGAAGCGATAAAAAAATAGAAGGTGAGGAAGGTGAAGATGGTGAATAAAAGTGATGCTGCTGCTATTAGCAATGCATTTGACCAATTAGTGAATGACACTGGGATTCAACAGGCGCTCGCGTTTATCGAAAATGATCATCCTCTTACAATCGAAGAACAGATTGCTTTGACAGAGATACCGGCACCGCCGTTCAAAGAACAGCGGCGTGCTGAAAACTTCATGAAGCGTCTAAAAGACTTGGGATTGGCAGATGTCCACATGGATGCGGAAGGAAATGTCTATGGTTTGCGAAAAGGGAAAGGGAAAGGTCCAAGAATTTTTGTATCGGCCCATCTGGATACTGTTTTTCCTGAAGGAACAGATACCACGGTGCATCAGAAAGAGGGTGTTTTGCATGCACCTGGAATTGGAGACGATACTCGTGGATTGGCAGAATTGCTGGCGGTGGTAAGAGCATTCAATGAAGCTGATATTGAAAACAGCGGTGATATTATTTTTGGCGGGACAGTCGGTGAAGAAGGGGCGGGCGATTTGCGTGGCGTCAAAGCCTTTTTTAGAGAGCATCAAGACATTGATGCGTTCCTGTCGCTGGATGGACCAGGATTTAATTACATTACGTATTTGGGTACGGGGAGCTATCGCTACAAGATTACATATAAAGGACCCGGCGGCCATAGCTTTGCGGCTTTCGGCACACCGAGTGCCACCCACGCGTTAGGACGGGCGATGGCGGCAATTGCTGACCTGGAAACGACCAGTGAGCCAAAGACCACTTTTTCAATCGGGGAGGTTTCCGGAGGAACTTCGGTTAATGCCATTGCACAGGAAGCTTCGATGCTGGTCGATCTACGCTCCAACGACCAAGGTGAACTGGATAAACTGGAACAGCGTTTTCTGGAAATCGTACAAGAGGCGGCTCAAGCTGAAAACAGACGGTGGAACGATGACCGGCTGCAAGTAGAAAGCGACCGTTTTGGCAACCGGCCGCCGGCAAGCCAATCGGTCGGAGAGCCGATTGTACAAGTGGCAAGCGCAGCATTACGGGCACTTGGAGCAGAACCTGAGTTGAAGGAGCCGAGCAGCACCGATGCCAACTATCCGATGAGTATCGGCATACCGGCAATTACCATCGGTCTTGGCGGTGAGTTTGACAAGGCGCACACATTGGAAGAATGGCATGATCCAAAAAACGGCCATTTGGCTATTCAAAAAAGCTTGATGACAATTTTGGGCTTGGTTGGTGTTGAGAAGATCAGTTCACCATTGCTTTAGATCAATAAAAAATCCGGACAGCCTTTGACGGCCGTCCGGATTTTTTATTTTTTATCTGGATACAATTCCTGCAGAAAATCAATGGATTGCCTGATCAGCTGTCGCAGGACGTCAAGATCGATATCTTCGGTTTTATTAATGTAAATACAAGATTTTCCACTGGTATGCTTGCCGAATTTCTCGAGCAATGGTTCACGGGCCGTATCTCCGGTTGCAACATACAAACTGATTTTTGCTTTACGCGGGGAAAAACCGACAAGCGGCGCATCGCCTTCATGGCCTGTTTTGTATACATAATGGTACGAGCCGAAGCCGATGATGCTGGGTCCCCACATTTTGGCAGGAAAGCCGCTGGTTTGCTCGAACAGCTCAAGCAATTTAAAAGCATCCAGCCGTTTTTTCGGATTGTCGACCGCTTCAATAAATTCAATGACGTCGGCATCAGTTTCTTTTGTTTTTTGTTCGTACATGGCCAATCCCTCTTTTCCTTTAGATGTGGTCCTACAAACAGTGCATCGCTTTTTCTGCTTTGTCCCATGTCACTTTATAGCCCTGTCCTTTAGCGCAGAAGATGGAAGTGGACGTATAAAGGGGATCTTCGGTTTTAACGTAGCCAATCCGAGCAATCACTTCTTCTTCATTATGACAGAATTCATAGCCATCGAAAAGCAGGCTGAGTGCTCCTTTGCCATGGGTATAGGCAGCGAGTTCCGAACTGTAATTCATAAATGTAGCAACTGGTACGCGGCCTTCAATAATTGTTTTTCCATCTTTTGTTTCCGGGGCATCAAAGCTGCCATGGGCTTGCTGAATGTCGGACAGTACTTTCCCCATTTGATCGAGAGTGACTTTGATTTTGAAACGGTAAACAGGTTCAAGCAGCCGGTTCTGTGCCTGCTCGAGCCCTTGGCGCAGCGCACGGAAAGAGGCTTCCCGGAAGTCGCCGCCTGAGGTGTGCTGGTTGTGTCCGCGGCCGGTCACTAGCGTCACTTTGACATCGGTCAAAGGAGAGCCGGTCAACAACCCATGGTGATCGCGCTCTGCCAGGTGATGAAGAACGAGATTTTGGTGGCCGACCGACATAGCATCGGCATGGCAGGCGTTGGCCACCTGAAAGCCGCTGCCGCGTTCCCCTGGTTCGAGTTTCAAGTGAACTTCTGCGTAATGCCGAAGCGGTTCGAAATGTCCATAACCGGTAACAGCTGCCTCAATTGTTTCCTTGTACAAAATTTCCGGTTGGCCAAACTGTATGGAATGCCCGAACCTTTCAAAAACAATTTGCTCCAGAACTTCCAATTGAATGGCGCCCATAACCTGAATTTGGATTTTTTGAAAATATTCATCCCAGTAGACAGAAAGAGACGGATCTTCGGCGCCGAGTAAATTAAAACAGGCCAAAATTTCCTTTGTATGAATAGATGGATCAAAAAGGACAGTGGATTTTAAGGTCGGCATTACATTAAATAAGGAGCTTTCCTGCCGGACGCCGATAGCATCGCCAATGGATGCTTCTGATAGTCCAGCGATGGCGAACAATTCGCCTGCGCGCGCCTGTTCCACAGCCTGGAATTTATGGCCACTGTAAACGCGGATCTGTGTGACTTTTTCTTCGAGATGACTGGGGCCATAGTGCACTTTGTCGCGCACTTGCAAAGTGCCGCTGAATGCCTTAAGAAAGCAGATGCGATTGCCGTTTTCATCATGCCGAATTTTATAGATTTGGGCTCCGAACGGCTCGCTGTCAGCGTAGGAGCTGACCGTCAGTCCATCGAGTTGCGCAAGAAATTCCAGGATGCCAGTATCCTGCAGTGCAGAGCCGCTGGCACACGGGAAAATTTGCCGGGCTGCAATCATGTTCTGAAATGCCTCCAGCCAAAGTGTCTCGTCATAACCCGATTCCACATACTGTGTCAGCAAGGCTTCATTTCGTTCAGCGATAAATTCAGCCAGCTCTTCACTCATAACTCCGTTTTGAAAAGAACCGTTAATGTCACAAGCGTCCTTTGAAAAGTTCAGACGGATTTCCTCCAGGACCTGATTCGGCTCTGCGCCTTCACGATCGGTTTTATTGATGAAAAAGAAGACAGGCACTTTGTATTTTTCAAGAAGCTGCCAAACGGTTTCAGTATGCCCTTCGATGCCGTCGACTGCACTGACGATGATAATGGCATAATCCATCACTTGGATTGACCGTTCCATTTCAGGAGAAAAATCGACATGTCCTGGCGTATCGATGAGGAAGTATGTTGACTCGTTAAGCGAAAAGCTTGCCTGGTCGGCGAAAATCGTGATGCCTCGGCTTTTTTCGATGGCATGGCTGTCGAGAAATGCGCTTTGGTGATCGACCCGTCCACGCTGGCGAATGCTTTTTGTGTGGTAAAGCAATTGTTCGGAGAACGTGGTCTTGCCGGCATCGACATGCGCAAGAATTCCGATGGTTTTGTTCATATGGTCACCTCTTTAGCTCCATTTTAGCAGAATGTGGATCTGAAATACGAAAAACGCGAAAGCCACATTGGCTTTCGCGTTCGGATATTATAGATTCAAAGGGAATGGGATCAGCGGTTGGCATCGAAACAGGCGATGCCGAAACATATCGCCAATGCGCAGCGCTTCCGATAAGCGGCAGATTTGAGCAGTTCCACCTCCTGTTTATGCGTCATAAAACCGCATTCCACCAAAATGGCCGGCATATGGGTGTCGCGAAGAACAGCAAAGTCTCCTCTTTTGACTCCGCGGTCTTTTCGGCCAGTCACCAAAACCAATGAACGTTGAACCGCCGATGCAAGCTCTTTTGTTGCTGCCTGCGGACGGCTGTATGTGAAAGTTTCCAGGCCGTTTGCTGTATTGAAAGTCTGTCCGAAGGCATTTGCATGTATAGAAACAAACAAATCCACCTTCAAACGATTGGCGAGTGAGGTGCGTTCGTGAAGCGGGACATCCTGGTCGCTTTGATGGCTGAAAAAAACAGTATGGCCATCCAACAACAGCCGTTTTTTTGCCTCTTCGGCAACAGCCGAATTAAAATGGAATTCCCTTAACCTGCCATCCGGCGATCGCTTTCCTGGGGTGTCTGGTCCATGTCCGGCATCAATCATAATCTTCATTTTTGAAAACCTCCTTTTGCGTTCTATATAGATAGAGGGATAGGGAAAGGGGACAAAAATCTTCAAATATATTTTTTACATGTTAAAATAAGAGCAAACCGCATGCAAAAAGAACAACTTCGACGAAAATTCGAAATAATGTGTGGATAAGGAATGAGGGGTAACAAATGGGACAAGTAACAACAAAACAAGTGATGGAAATGTTTGAGCTGGATCTGATCAGCGGTGAAGAAGGCATCGGACGCCATATTCCCATCAGTGACATTTCAAGACCCGGTTTGGAAATGGCCGGTTATTTCACTCACTATCCAGCAAATCGCGTGCAGCTGCTCGGAAAAACCGAGCTTTCTTTTTTTTCCATGCTATTACCGGAAGAACGCCTGGACCGCATGATGAAACTATGCACTGACGATACACCGGCCATCATCGTCTCACATGGTGTTCCGGTTCCGGAAGAATTGGTTATCGCTTCAAGCAACCGGCATGTGCCGGTTATGACTACACCAATGTCAACCACCCGGTTTTCCAGTTTGCTGACGAATTTTCTGGAAAGCCAATTGGCTCCAACAACAGCCGTTCACGGTGTGCTTGTTGATATTTATGGCGTTGGAGTGTTATTGACAGGGAAAAGCGGGGTCGGTAAAAGTGAAACGGCATTGGAGCTTGTCAAGAAAGGCCATCGACTTGTAGCGGATGATTGCGTGGAAATTCATCAGGAAGGCGAGAATACATTGGTTGGCCATTCTCCTAAACTGATAGAGCACTTGCTTGAAATTCGGGGAGTTGGCATCATTGATATTATGACCTTGTTCGGAGCAAGCGCTATTCGAACTTTCAAGAGGATTTCCTTAGTGATTGATCTGGAGATTTGGGATCAGGATAAAACTTATGATCGGCTTGGACTGGAAGAAGAAAAGATGAAGATCATCGATACAGACTTGACGAAACTGACAATTCCGGTCCGTCCCGGGCGAAATTTATCCGTCATCATAGAAGTTGCTGCGATGAACTACCGCCTGAAGCGTATGGGCATCAATGCCGCTGAAGAATTTTCAAAGCGTCTGAATGACGTAATTGCACAAGATACAAACTAAGCGAATGGGAAGGTGCACTACATGTTTTCTATGCTGGCTACAATAGACCCGGTCGCTTTTTCGCTCGGGCCACTTTCGGTACGGTGGTACGGTGTCATCATCGCTGCAGGAATTGTCATTGCTTTTTTGGTGGGGCAGCGCGAGATGGTCAAACGGGGGCTGCATCCCGAATATTTAACTGATTTGCTGATTTGGGCGGTGCCGCTGGCGATTGTCGGCGCCCGCATTTATTATGTCGCGTTTGAGTGGGAACATTATAAAGACAATCTTGGCGAAGTCATTGCCATTTGGAATGGCGGGATCGCGATACATGGTGCATTAATCGCTTCTGTAATCGTCGCTTATATATTTACAAAAAAACGCAATACGCCTTTTTTGAAAGTGGCAGATATATTGGCGCCCAGCATCCTTATCGGCCAAGCGATTGGCCGATGGGGCAATTTCATCAATCAGGAAGCACATGGCGGAGAAGTTTCTCGCATCTTCCTCGAGAATTTGTTCATACCTGATTGGATCATCAATCACATGTACATAGACGGAGCTTACTACCATCCGACTTTCCTGTATGAATCCATGTGGAGCTTGGTTGGAATCATTATTCTCCTGCTGCTCCGGAAGGTCAATCTGGTACGCGGTGAAATGTTTTTCTTCTATATGATTTGGTATTCCATTGGCCGTTTCTATATCGAAGGCATGCGAACCGATAGCCTCTATGTGGTTGGCGAACTTCGTGCAGCTCAGCTGGTATCGGTTATTGCCATCATCATCGCAGTAGTATTGATCGTTTACCGCCGTGCGGCAATCAAAAACCCGCCGCATTATAAAGACAAATAACCAAGAAAAGAGCGATCAAATGTCGACGTTAAGAAATGGATTAAAAGCAGGCTTGAAAACGACCTGGTCATTGGGAAAAATCATCTTCCCGATTACCTTGCTCGTCACGATGCTTCAATATACGCCGGTTCTGCCTTTTATCATCGATTTGGTAGCGCCGGTTATGGGATTGTTCGGATTAAGCGGTGATGCAGCCATACCGCTGGTTCTCGGAAATGCGCTGAATCTTTATGCCGGAATTGCCGGGATCCTTTCACTGGAACTGACGGTCAAGGAAGTTTTCATATTGGCCGTTATGCTGTCTTTCTCACACAATATCTTTATTGAAACCGGAGTTGCGCTGAAGGTAGGCGTCAAGTTATGGATCGTTTTGGTAGTCCGTTTTGGTCTTGCTGGATTGTCCGCGATTATCATTAACTTGTTGTGGAAAGGCGGCGGTGAAGTCGCGCAATACGGTTTTGCACCTGAAGCGGTTGCTGCACCGGAAAGCTGGATGGGTATTTTATTGATCGGACTTGAAAAAGCTTCATTTGGTGTTCTGCAACTGGCATTGATTGTCATTCCATTGATGATTATGATCCAAATTTTAAAAGACAAACAATATTTGCAAAAGATATCAAATCTGCTGGGTCCTTTGACTCGCTTATTGGGTGTAGAAAAAAATGCCTCTTTGACACTTGCATCAGGACTGGTTTTTGGACTGGCGATGGGAGCAGGGGTTATGATTCAAGCGGTTCAGGAAGATGGCGTCAGCAAAAAGGATGCCACGTTGGTGTTCATATTCCTTGTTGCCTGCCATGCCATCGTGGAAGATACACTAATCTTCATCCCGCTTGGCATCCCGATATGGCCCCTGCTCGCGATTCGTGTTGTCACCGCACTGGTGCTGACCATCTTTGTTTCTTATATGTGGCGTAAAGCGGAAGAAAAACAGAAGGAAGTGGTTTCTACATGACGGTAAAACAGATTAATACTTTACTATTCGATTTTGATGGCACTTTGCTGGATACCAATGAATTAATTATCCAGACCTTCCTGTCCGTGTTGGGTGAACATTATCCGGGTCGTTTTGGACGCGAGGATGCTCTCCATTTTATCGGTCCATCACTGGAGCAGACATTTACAGCAATCGATCCGGAACGGGTGGAAGAGCTGACCGTTCAGTACCGTACCCTCAACCGAATCATGCACGATGAGTTGGTTGAAGAATACGATGGTGTGGCAGAAACTTTGCGCCTTTTAAAAGCTCAAGGCTTAAAAATGGCGATTGTATCGACTAAAAGAAGCGAAACGATTCGCCATGGTTTAGACCTGATGGGCGTCGGTGACGTCTTTGACGTGCTGGTCGGCCTGGATCATGTAAGCAACCCAAAACCGGATCCGGAGCCTTTGCATTTGGCGTTAGAGCAATTGGGCGCATCGCACGATGAAGCATTGATGATCGGCGACAACTCGCATGATATCGAGGGCGGCAAAAATGCGGGTGTCCGGACAGCTGGCGTTGCCTGGACAGCAAAGGGCGAAGACTTTCTGGCCAGCTTTAATCCTGATTTCATGCTGCAGCATATCAGTGATTTGCTGGAACTGACTAAAGAGGCTGCAAAATGAGAAACACCCAACGCCATTTTGTGGAAGGCCCCAATTCGCTTTGGCATATCTACAAAACTGTACCTTTTTGGAAGGTCGCCAAAAACTTTTTGGTGATCCAGACAGCTAGATATACACCGTTTTTGCCGATGAAAAACTGGATGTACAAAGCTTTTCTTAAAATGAAAATCGGAGAGCATTCTTCTTTTGCATTGATGGTCATGCCGGACGTCATGTTTCCGGAACGGATTACGGTCGGCAAAAATTCGGTGATTGGCTATAATACGACAATTCTTGCCCATGAATATTTAATAGATGAATACCGGCTCGGCGATGTGGTTATCGGAGACCGCGTCATGATCGGAGCAAACACCACGATTTTGCCCGGCATCACCATCGGAAACGGCGCCATTGTTTCCGCTGCCACGCTCGTCCATAAAGATGTGCCAGCTGGAGCTTTTGTCGGCGGAAATCCGATGAGCATCATCTTTACAGCTGAACAAATGGCAGAGCGCCAAGCAAAATCCTGAAAGCCTGTGCTTTCAGGATTTTTTTCGAGTATATCTCTTGACGATGGGTGGAAAAATGCGCTAAAATAAATATTACTTCACCACATTAGCGAACTAAAGTAAAATAACCAATATTAGGGAGTTTTATGGATGACCATACAAATGTTTGAAAAACCGTTAGGCATGAGAGACGATTTCCCATTTATCGCAAAAAAGAAAGCGGAGCTCCGGGCAAGCGGGACCTCCATTATTCAACAGGCAGGCTATGACCTGCTGCAGACGCCAACTTTGGAATACTATGAAACGATCGGCAAAATTTCGGCAATTGCTGATAATGCCTTATTCAAATTATTGGACAGCCAAGGTGAAACTTTGGTTTTGCGCCCAGATATGACTTCCCCAATCGCGCGGATTGCCGCATCAAAGCTATTGAAAGAAAAGATGCCAGTGAGACTTGGCTATTATTCTAACGTCTTTCGCGCCCAGAAGCGTGAAGGCGGCCGTCCAGCTGAATTCGAACAGATGGGCGTCGAACTGATCGGTGATGATTCTTTATATGCCGATGCAGAAGTCATCATTTTGGCCTGGAATGTCTTAAAGAAACTCGATATTAAATCGAGTCGTTTTGTAATCGGCCACACGCAATTGCTGCAGCTGATCCTGCAGGATTTCGGATTGGATTCGGAGCAGATTGAAAAAGTGCACGCCACTTTTGTTTCAAAAAACAGTGTCGGCTTCGAAAGCTTAGCCAATCAATTGCCGATCGAGCCATCACGCCGGGAATCTTTCATTGGATTGATGTCAACGTCTACTGTCGAAGAATGGCAGCAATGGATCGACCCTCACAACGCGAAACAAAATTCTTTGTTTGAAGACATGAAGAAATTGAAAAAAATATTGGATCGCAGCGGCTTGTCCGACGCGATTACCTATGACTTATCATTTAATAGCCACATGACCTACTACACCGGATTGGTGTTTGAAGTATATGGAGCAGGCAGCGGCTTTTCACTCGGCAACGGGGGACGCTATGACGGTCTTATGAAGCAATTTGGGCTGCAGGTGGGCGCAACGGGCTTCGGGCTTCGTGTCGACCGTCTGCTGGAAATCATCTCTGCTGTTCCAGAGCAGGAAAATCATACCTTGATCCTCTTTGATGAACTGAGTGAAGACAAGGCGTTTGACGAAGCACAGAAACTTCGCGAACAGGGAGTCCGGGTTACATTGCAATTTGCGCCAGCCGTCTTGGCTGTCGATAGATTCAGCGGGCTGTTTAGCAAGGTTCTACGAATGGAAGGTGCTAACTAATGGATGCATTAACGATTGCAATGCCCAAGGGGCGAATATTTGAAGAAGCATATGAACTATTGGTAAAGGCAGGCTATGACTTGCCAAAAGAACTGGACGATTCGCGTAAGCTGATTGTCGAAGCGCCAAATGAAAATATCCGCTTTATCCTGTCCAAGCCGATGGATGTTCCAGCCTATGTAGAACATGGGGTGGCAGATATCGGAATCGCCGGAAAAGACGTTATGCTAGAGCACGACCGGGATGTCTACGAACTATTGGATCTTGGCATCAGCCGCTGCTATATTGCTACAGCCGGAATGCCGGACACGCCAATGAATGAAGTGACGCCGCGTGTAGCGACCAAATACCCGAAAGTGGCTTCGCACTATTATAGAGGCAAAGGCGAACAAGTCGAAATCATCGAGTTGAACGGTTCGATTGAACTGGCGCCGATGATCGGCTTGGCCGATCGCATTGTGGATATCGTCTCAACCGGAAAAACCTTGAAAGAAAATGGCTTGGTCGAATATGAAAAAATTGTCGATATCACATCGCGTTTGATCGCCAATCCGGTAAGCTATCGCCTGAAACAGAAACGGATTACGGAGTTGGTTGAAAAATTACGAAAGCAGGCGAGCTTATGAAAGTGACTCGTTTATCAGCGGGAATCTCAATCAGAAGAACGATTGCAGAAGGAACCGGCCAGCAGCTTGCGGCAGTTAGAGACATCATCCAGGACGTACGGGATAATGGAGACCAGGCAATGTTCCGCTATGCAGAGAAATGGGATAGAGCAAAACTGTCTTCACTGCGTGTAACAGATGAAGAAATCGCTCAGGCAGTCAATCGTTTTGACAGCCAATTGCTGGGGGATTTGACGGAAGCGGCAACGAATATCCGCCGCTACCACGAAAGCCAGCAGCAGCAGGGCTACCGGCAGGACAGTGATGATGGCTCATATGTAGCGCAACGCGTCACGGCCATCGAATCCGCTGGGCTCTATGTGCCGGGCGGAACTGCTGCTTATCCATCGTCCGTATTGATGAATGTCATTCCGGCTCAAGTCGCAGGCGTTTCGCGCATCGTGCTAATTTCGCCTCCAGGCAAAGATGGCACATTGTCGGATGGCGTTTTGGCATCGGCTCATATTTTGGGCATTACGGAAGTTTACAAATCGGGCGGTGCCCAGGCAATTGCGGCTTTGGCCTATGGCACAGAGTCTATTGCGCCGGTCGATAAAATTACCGGACCAGGCAATATTTTCGTGGCTTTAGCAAAACGAGAAGTTAATGGGGATGTCGCGATCGACATGATTGCTGGACCGAGTGAAATAGCCATCATTGCCGATGATTCTGCATATGCCGATGAAGTGGCTGCGGATTTACTGTCACAAGCAGAACACGATCCCTTGGCCAGTGCAGTGTTGCTGACGGCCAGCGAAGGATTGGCGGATGCTGTGTCAAAAGAAGTGGAGCGTCAACTGGCAGCTTTGCCGCGTCAAGCGATTGCCAGTCCCGCAATTGCGGATCATGGCATGATTTATTTGGGCGATACGCTGGAAGAGCTGATCGAAGCCGCCAACCAATTGGCTCCAGAGCATCTGGAAATCATGACGGAGGATGCAGAGGCGGTAGCGGACAAAATCCGCCATGCCGGTGCCATCTTTATCGGCCGCTATTCGTCCGAACCAATCGGTGATTATTTTGCGGGCACCAATCATGTTTTGCCGACCAACAGCACGGCACGCTTCTCAAGTGCTTTATCTGTATATGACTTTGTTAAACGAACAAGTATTATACGCTACAGCGAACAAGCCTGGAACACCAATAAAGAAAAAATCGCTCGTCTGGCACGCCTTGAAGGCTTAGAAGGCCATGCACGTGCAGTCGAATCGCGTTCGTGGGAAAAGGGGAATGGACAATGAGACAAGCTGAAATCAAACGAAATACCAATGAAACCAAAATAGCGATCAACTTTTCCTTGGATGGAGAAGGCAAATCGGTGATCGATACCGGCGTTCCGTTCATGGACCACATGCTCGATTTGTTCATCAAGCACGGCTTGTTTGACGGCAACATCCAAGCAGATGGCGATACTCATATTGATGACCACCATACGACTGAAGACATTGGCATCGTGCTTGGCCAGGCAGTTAAAGAGGCTCTTGGCGATAAAAAAGGCATCCGCCGTTACGGCAACGCTTTTGTGCCGATGGACGACGCGCTGGCACAAGTGGTCATTGACTGTTCAAACCGGCCGCATCTGGAATTCCGCTGCGAGCTGCCGAACGAAAAAGTAGGTACCTTCGATACTGAATTGGTCCATGAATTTCTATGGAAGTTTGCGCTCGAATCCCGCATGAATGTTCATGTCATCGTCCATTACGGAAAAAATACGCATCACATCATTGAAGCAGTATTTAAGGCATTGGCACGGGCACTGGATGAAGCAACAAGCATCGATCCTCGCGTTAAAGGAGTACCGTCAACGAAGGGGCTGTTAACATGATCATTGGCATCATCGATTACGGCATGGGCAATTTGTTTAGCGTCGAGCAGGCCTTGAAGAAACTGGAATGCACGGTCATCATCTCGGACGATCCGTCTGTCCTGCTGGAAGCAGAAGCAATTCTTCTTCCAGGCGTTGGCGCTTTTCCCGATGCGATGGAATTGCTGAATCAAAAAGGGCTTTCGGAATTTATCCAATCGCTGCCCGAGAAAAACATTCCGCTTATGGGAATCTGCCTTGGCATGCAGTTATTATACGAAGACAGCTCGGAAGTAAAGCCTACTAAAGGACTTGGCTTGTTGACCGGACAAATCCGCCGTTTTGAAAAAGGCGAGCACCGGATTCCGCATATGGGCTGGAACCGGCTTGAATTTTCGCATGTGCCATACTGGTTGGATGAGGTATTGAGCGATACCCATGTCTATTTTGTCCACTCCTTTTTGGCGGTCAATACAAAAGATGAGGAAGTTTGGGGAACTGCAAGCTACGCAAATCACGATGTTCCCGGAGTGGTTGGCAATGGGCTGATTACGGGCATGCAGTTTCATCCGGAAAAATCAGGCGATTTCGGCCATTATTTACTAGAGCAGTGGATTGCGAATGTCAGGAGGAACCTACATGACTAAGTTTCAAATTTACCCCGCCATCGATTTGCGGGACGGCAAATGCGTGCGCCTTTTCCAGGGAGATTATGCCCAGGAAACCATCTACGGTGATTCACCGGTCGACATGGCAAGAAAATTCGTAGAAGCCGGTGCACAGTGGATACATATGGTCGATTTGGATGGCGCTAAAGACGGTATACGGATTAATGACCAAGTAGTCATTGAAGCAGCTAAGCTCGGTGCCAAAGTACAGGTAGGCGGAGGGATCCGGACTCGTGAAGACATTGAGCATTATTTGTCGAACGGCGTTGCACGCGTCATTATCGGCAGCCTCGCTATCCGCAACCCGGAGCTTGCGGTGTCGTTCATTGAAGAATTTGGCCCTGACCGGATCGTCATTGGCATTGATGCAAAAAACGGCATGGCCGCAACCGAAGGCTGGATTGAGACTTCAGGGCAAGCGGCGACCGAAGTGGCAAATTATTTTGCTGCTAAAGGGGCCAAGCATTTTATCTATACAGACATTGCAACGGACGGCACGTTAGCCGGGCCGAATATCGAAGCCAATCAAGCGTTGGCTGATTCTGAAGACGCACAAGTCATCGTCTCCGGCGGCATCGGTTCACTGGCAGACGTCCGGAATGTAAAAGAGGCATCTACCCACAGCAATATTGCGGGTGTTATCATAGGAAAAGCCCTGTACGAAAAACGCTTTACCCTGGAGGAGGCCTTGTCATGCTGACCAAACGCATCATTCCGTGTTTAGATGTTAAAGAAGGGCGCGTTGTCAAAGGCGTCAGCTTCGTTTCGCTGCGTGACGCGGGAGATCCTGTTGAACTGGCCCGCTTCTACGACAAGCAAGGAGCGGACGAATTGGTGTTTTTGGACATCTCAGCTTCTCATGAAGGCAAAGAAACCATGGTTGAAGTGGTCAAAATCGTAGCGACAGAGCTTTCGATCCCCTTTACAGTAGGCGGCGGAATCCGGAGTCTGGACGACATGAAACGCATGCTGCGTGCCGGTGCCGATAAGGTATCGCTGAATACAGCGGCACTTGACCGTCCGGAACTGATCAAAGAAGGAGCGGACTTTTTCGGTTCCCAGTGCATCGTAGTGGCCATTGATGCTAAACGAACCGGCGACGGTTGGGACGTCTATACACATGGCGGGCGCAACAAAACCGAATGGGATGCCATTGAATGGGCGAAAAAGAGCGTGGAGCTTGGAGCCGGCGAATTGCTGTTGACGAGCATGGATAAAGACGGCTCGAAAGACGGGTTTGACCTGGAGCTGACCCAAGCAGTGCGTGAAGCGGTGGAAGTACCGGTCATTGCCAGCGGCGGAGCAGGCAACAAAGAGCATTTTAGCGAAGTCTTTAAAACGGTGGATGCTGATGCTGCATTGGCCGCTTCCATTTTCCATTACAAAGAAACCAGCGTAGCTGAAGTAAAAGAGTATTTGCGTAAAGAAGGAGTGAATGTCCGATGACAACGATCCAATATGACCAAGACGGGCTGATTCCTGTCATTATCCAGAATGCCGAAACAAAAGAAGTGCTGACATTGGCTTATGCCAACGAAGAAGCTGTAAAAAAAACGATGGACACTAATGAAACATGGCTGTATTCAAGAAGCCGCAGTGAACTGTGGAACAAAGGCGCGACGAGCGGCAATACCCAAAAAGTAACTGCTGTCCGTCTGGACTGTGATGGCGATTCCCTGATCTATGAAGTGATTCCAAACGGACCAGCTTGCCATACCGGCAAGGACAGCTGCTTTTTTGAAACCATCCATGGAGAGCGCAACGAGTCTCCAGGAGATATGTTCGGGCAGTTGACTTCACTGATCAAAACACGTGAAGAAGAAATGCCTGAAGGAGCTTATACAACTTACCTGTTTGAAGAAGGCGTAGACAAAATCTGCAAAAAAGTAGGCGAAGAAGCTTCTGAAGTGATCATTGCGGCAAAAAATCGGGATGCTGAAGAATTGTCGATGGAAGCAGCCGATTTGTTCTATCATGTACTGGTGCTTCTGCAGGAACAAAAAGTGGAGTTTAGTCAAGTGGTCAATGTGTTAAAAGAGCGCCACGCTACAAAAACCACAAGTAAATAATAAGGAAATATGCTATAATTACAGCACATTTGAGTATAGGAGCGATCTAATCGTTCCTTTTACTTTTTCGGAGGCATATTTTGGAGAATAAAAAAATAAACTATAAGAACGTCCTGTCTTTTATTCCGTCAGGAGAATTTTATTACAGAAAAGCGCTGAAAGAGCTTCAGCGTGAAAACTATCCGAGGGCACATAAGTATTTGCGCCGCGCATCCGAGTTAAGCCCGAAAGACCCGCTCATTCTGACGCAATATGGCATCGTGCTTATGGAAATGGAAGAGTTTGAGCAGGCCATGGACATGCTTCACTCGGCACATGAACTGGATTCGAAAGAACCTGACATCCTCTTTTTCCTCGCAGAAGTCCATGCACACATGGGCTTGTTTTGGGATGCGCGAAAATATGCAAAAAAATACCTGGCCCACGAAACGCAGGGCAAATACGCGGCGGAAGCAATGGAAATCGTTGACTTTGCGGAGCAGGAAGACTGGCAGCTTTTTGATGACGATGGGGAAGCGCAAAACAGCGAATACTATTATCGCCAAGAAAAAGCGCGTCGGATGATGGAACAGGGAGATTTTGCCGGAGCCATCGAACGGCTGGAAAAACTGGTTGAAGAAAAGCCGGATTTCTGGGGAGCCTTTAACAATTTGGCGTTGGCTTATTTTTATATCGGTGAAGCGGAAATGGCGAAAGCCCTGCTTCATGATGTGCTCCGGAAAAATACCGGCAACTTGCACGCCCTCTGCAACCTGGCAGTGTTTCATTATTATGAAAAAAACGCGGAACTGGACGATGTCCTGGAACTGCTGAAGAAAATTCAGCCTTATGTATTCGAACACCGCTATAAATTGGGGGCAACATTTGCGCTGGTCGGCAAATATAAAGAAGCTTACCGGTGGCTAAAAAGCCTGCAGAAACGTGGTTTTGATGGAGATCCCGCTTTTTATTTCTGGCTGTCGCATGCTGCATACCATTCTGGGCATGAAGAAGCATCGCGCCAGGCGTGGGACCAATTGAAAAAAATGGATCCCGGTAAAGATGGCTATGAGCCATGGAACGACCATTCGGCGATGCCGCATGCCGATGCGCTGGAGCATGACCGGGATTATTTAGTGAAAAAACTGGATCACGAGAAAAAAAGTGAGCGCTTGTTTGGCTTGTTTCTGTTAGGGAAATCGGCGCATAAACAAGAAATCATCTCGCATCCAAAATGGCTGGTATCCGATCAACCCTCAGTCCTGGAAACTTTTGTGCTGGGTTATGCCCTTGGCCATCCATTCAAAAAAGAAGTTCCGGCTGAACAGGCATTTATGCGGGCGATGGAAACAGCTGAACATCTTTATGCTCGGCACGGTATGGTGACACAGCAGCAAGCTGAAGCTTTCCAGTTGTGGTTCCTATTGGTTGAAAAAGCTTACAGCCAAAATTATACATTCAGAAATCCAGCTGCTTTAGCTTCGGCTGTCGACTATATGATTAAATCCGCTAAAAACGAAAAAACGACTAAAAAAGAACTGGCAGACAGCTTTGGCGTATCTGTCGCTACCTTGACAAAGTATGTAAAAGAAATGTCTGCGTATTTGGCAAAGTCGGATTCATAGGCATAAAAGTTGAAGCTTTTGCTGGAATCTTATACGATTTAGCTACTGAGAAATAGGAGGCCTATCATTATGACTGAAACAAACACGATTTATGACGTAGTTATTATTGGAGCAGGGCCAGCAGGCATGACTGCCGCTGTTTATACTTCCCGAGCAAACTTGACAACATTAATGCTGGAGCGCGGTATTCCCGGAGGCCAGATGGCCAATACGGAAGAAATTGAAAACTACCCGGGCTTTGACCACATTCTGGGACCTGACCTTTCGACAAAAATGTTTGAGCATGCAAAGAAATTCGGCGCCGAGTACGCATATGGCGACGTAACCGAAATTATTGACGGTGAAGAATTCAAGACGATTAAAGCCGGATCGAAAGAATACAAAACACGCGCCATCATCGTAACTACGGGAGCAGAATACAAAAAAATGGGCATTCCCGGTGAAAACGAACTGGGCGGCCGCGGCGTCAGCTATTGTGCCGTATGTGATGGGGCTTTCTTTAAGCAAAAAGAATTGGTTGTTGTTGGTGGGGGAGACTCTGCAGTTGAAGAAGGGGTTTACTTGACTCGTTTTGCAGACAAAGTCACGATCGTCCACAGACGCGATGAGCTTCGTGCACAGAAAATCCTTCAGGACCGGGCATTTGCCAACGATAAGATCGACTTTATCTGGAGCCATACGGTCAAAGAAATTCATGATGACGGAAATGGGAAAGTCGGAAGTGTTACCTTGGTATCTACAGATGACGACAAAGAAAGAGAATTCAATGCAGACGGCGTCTTTATCTATATCGGGATGTTGCCGTTGACCAAGCCATTTGCAGAATTGGGCATTTTAAATGACGATGGCTACATTGTCACCAATGAAAAAATGGAGACAAACGTACCTGGAATTTATGCAGCAGGCGATGTTCGTGAAAAAACATTGCGCCAAGTTGTTACGGCAACAGGCGATGGCAGTATTGCCGCGCAGGCAGCGCAGCACTATATCGAAGAACTGGTTGAGAAAATCAGCATGAAAACACAAGCTTAATTATTTCTTAATCATTTTGTAACGCGCTTGTCATGAATAGGGGCTATAGTAAGAAGAGTAAATTGACCCCCTTTTTATAAAGAAACTTTTGATGGGCCGTTTTTCGAGAAATTCGAAAGACGGCCTCTTTTTTTGCGTATTTTTGCATGACACACCAGGATAGATGTATAATGGAGTAAGTTTACAATAGATGCGGAGTGTCGAATGTGCAGCGAATCGCGAATTTAATCGTTATCAAAGATAGACAAGTCCTATTATTAAAGAAACCACGGCGTGATTGGTACGTCGCACCCGGCGGCAAAATGGAAGCCGGAGAGTCGATATTCGAAGCGGCAGTCCGTGAATTCAAAGAAGAAACAAACGCTACCCCAATCGGTACGCATTTAAAAGGCATCTATACGATGATGATCCAAGAACATGGACAAATTGTGGATGAATGGATGCTGTTCACGTTTGCAGCAAACAATTTAACCGGAGAATTATTTGAAGAAACGAATGAAGGTCTGCTGGAATGGCATCCAATAGAAGAACTGGCATTTTTGCCAATGGCTGAAGGCGACCGCACCAATCTCCAATTTGCAGTGAATCAGCAGGGAATTCAATACGGAACTTTCTACTACACACCAGAATTCCAGTTGATTAAAGAGACCATCCAATCATCAATCGAAGAGGTGAACCATCAGAATGGATAACCGTCAAGAAGAAACAGAATTAATCATCATCACAGGCATGTCGGGTGCAGGCAAAACCGTCGCAATCCAAAGCTTCGAAGATCTGGGTTTTTTTACAATTGATAATTTACCCCCTGCACTGCTGCCTACTTTTATCAAACTGATGAGAGATTCAGGAAAGTCGATGAAGCGGGTGGCGGCAGTTATGGATTTGCGTGGCGGAGACTTTTTTGACAGCCTCGTAGATGCAATCGACCATTTGTCGCAGGAACCGAACGTCTCTATAACCGTTCTGTTTTTGGATGCGGAAAACCAGACATTAGTCAGCCGTTATAAAGAAACACGCAGATCCCATCCCTTATCGCCAGGCGGATTGGTATTAGGCGGCATTAAAAAAGAACGCGATATGCTGAGCGACCTTCAAGGCAGAGCAAAATACATCTACAACACTTCGGATATGACGCCGCGGCAGCTGAAAGAAAGAATCAACGCTGACTTCTCTACCAAGACGAGCAATGTATTCACTGTCAATGTCACGTCTTTCGGCTTCAAGCACGGCATGCCGATAGACGCCGATTTGGTGTTTGACGTCCGCTTTTTGCCAAACCCTTATTACATTCCAGAACTGAATCCCTTGTCGGGTCTTGATGAGCGGGTGTCGAGCTACGTTTTGAAATGGCAGGAAACACAGATTCTTCTCGAGAAATTGACGGATCTGCTGCAATTTATGATTCCGCAGTATAAAAATGAAGGAAAAGCCCAGCTTGTTATCGCCTTTGGCTGTACTGGGGGCCAGCATCGTTCAGTGACCTTGGCTGAATACTACGGCAAGCTCCTGGCTGAAAACAATAAAGTGATTGTGACGCATAGAGATGTCAAAATAAGAAAGGAATGAGTGCATGGAACGCAACCAGCACCTGAAACGCATCGTTATTTTAGGCGGGGGCACCGGACTTTCCACACTTCTGCGCGGATTAAAGCTGTATCCTTTGGATTTGACAGCGATTGTAACTGTGGCAGATGACGGGGGAAGTTCGGGCCGCTTAAGAAATGATTTGGATATTCCTCCTCCGGGAGATATCCGGAACGTTCTGGCAGCATTATCGGACACCGAACCATTGGTTGCTGAAATGTTCCAATATCGTTTTAAGCAATCCCTGGATCTTGATGGCCATTCTCTCGGGAATTTGATGCTTGCCGCTTTGACAGACATTACGGGGGATTTTTCCCATGCTATCCGCGAGATGAGCCGCGTCTTGAGTGTCAATGGAACTGTATTGCCCGCGGCCAATCAAATCGTCACGCTGAATGCGGAATTGGAAGATGGCACCATCATCAAAGGCGAATCCAAGATTCCTGCTTATCTTCAACCGATCAAACGGGTGTTCATAGAGCCGCATGATGTAAAAACTTTGCCCGCTACCATAGCGGCGATTGAAAATGCAGACGTTATTGTGGTTGGTCCGGGTTCTCTCTATACCAGCATTTTGCCAAACCTGTTAGTGAAAGATATAAAAAAAGCAGTGATTGCTGCCAAAGCTAAGAAAATCTACATTTGCAACTTAATGACGCAAGCGGGCGAAACTTATAAATATACTGCCTCTGACCACGTCCAGGCGATTTATGATCATGTCGGGGAAAATTTTCTCGACGCTATACTTCTTGATAAAGTCCAAATGCCGCCGATTGTTGAGGAACGCTACAAAAAAGAGCTTGCTTCACCGGTGGAATACGATGAAGATCGCCTAAAACAGATGGGTCTGGAAGTTTACAGAAAAGACATTGCCAATATCTTTGGTGAAATTGTCCGACATGAGCCGATGAAAGTGGCAGAATGGTTGTTTGAATATGCCGGAGGCCGTGCAAGCGAAGATTCGAAGCATCTTTATTTTTAATGCTTTGAAAGGAGGAACGAATTTTGTCTTTTGCATCTGAAACAAAAAAAGAAATGACGCAAATTGAAGTGGACGACTGCTGTGGAAAAGCAGAGCTTTCTGCAATGATCCGGATGAACGGGACTTTGTCGTTTTCCAATCGGCAATTGAGTCTGGACATCCAAACGGAAAATGCAGCGATTGCACGGCGCATCTATACGTTGTTGAAACGCTTTTACAAAGCATATCCTATTGAATTGCTCGTCAGAAAAAAGATGCGTTTAAAAAAGAACAACATCTATATTTGCCGAATTCGTGAAGGAGCCAAGCACGTACTCGAAGACTTGGAAATTCTGACAGAAGGCTTTCAATTTCAACATCAGATCGTCAAGAGCCTGATTGAGAAAAACTGCTGCAAACGCTCTTATTTACGGGGGGCGTTTTTGGCCGGCGGATCGGTCAACAATCCTGAAACTTCATCTTATCACTTAGAGGTTTACTCTCTTTACAAAGACCATGCAGACTCTTTGGTCGACTTGATGAACGTATTTCATTTGAACAGCAAGACCATCGAGCGGAAAAAAGGCTTTGTGACCTATCTGAAGGAAGCAGAAAAAATTGCAGACTTTTTGAGTATCACAGGAGCACATTCTGCTTTATTGAAGTTTGAAGATGTCCGAATCATCCGCGACATGCGAAACAGCGTGAACCGCCTCGTAAATTGTGAAACCGCTAACTTGAACAAGACCATCGATGCTGCATTGCGGCAAGTTGAGAACATCCGTTTTATCGACGGGGCAATCGGAATCGACCAATTGCCTGAAAGACTGCGTGAAATTGCCCGACTTCGGGTAGAGTATCAAGACGTGACTCTTAAAGAGTTGGGTGAAATGGTCTCGGGTGGTTCGGTCAGCAAGTCGGGAGTCAACCACAGACTTCGGAAGATCGATGAAATTGCAGCGTCATTGAGAAAAGGAGAAATGATCGGCCGTTAGTTATCGGCTGTTCTTTCATATATATGAGAGTGAAGTTTCAAAGGAGGATGAGGATAAGCATGGTTGAAAAACAAGTGAAAGTGCTATTAAAAACAGGTCTTCAAGCAAGGCAGGCTGCGCTATTTGTTCAGGAAGCGAACCGGTACAGTGCGGATGTCTATTTAGAAAAAGACAATAAAAAAGTAAATGCTAAAAGCATCATGGGAATCATGAGCTTGGCCATCAGCAAAGGAACGGAAGTTAAAATCTCGGCTGATGGATTGGATGAGGAAAAAGCAGTTCATTCCTTATCGGAGATTATCGAACAGGAATCGTAAGCACACAGTATTCTAATTAGAAGACAGAAAAAAACTCACAGCGCAGAGGCTGTGAGTTTTTGTTTTAAATATCTTTTTTATGGTTTTCAGGAAGCTTGCTGCGTGTGATGACTTGATCGATCAAGCCGTATTCAAGTGCGCGTTCAGCTGTCATGAAATTATCACGGTCAGTGTCTTTCGAAATGACATCGATGGGCTGGCCCGTGCGTTCAGAAAGAATTTGGTTCAATTTCTCGCGAAGGTGAAGAATGCGTTTCGCAGCAATCTCGATTTCCGTTGCTTGCCCTTGAGCACCGCCAAGAGGCTGGTGAATCATAACTTCAGCATTTGGCAGCGCCAAGCGTTTGCCTTTTGTACCAGCTGCCAACAGGAAAGCTCCCATGGAAGCAGCCATACCGATGCAGATTGTTTGAACATCTGGGCGGATAAACTGCATTGTGTCGTAAATCGCCATACCGGCTGTGATGCTGCCGCCTGGGCTGTTGATGTAAATTGAAATATCTTTATCTGGATCTTCTGCTTCTAGGAACAGGAGCTGTGCAACAATTGAATTCGCAACATTATCGTCAATGCCGCTGCCCAGCATAATTACGCGGTCTTTCAACAAACGCGAATAAATATCATAAGCACGTTCGCCTCGGCTAGTTTGTTCAATTACTGTAGGAATTAAGTTCATAGAATAGTTCCTCCTCGATTAAGTGGTTTGCAAACAATGCTGAAAGATCTCTCAGCTGTACTATTATCATACACATCATGGTCAATGAAGGTCAAATCTAACGAATTAAAAAAATAAGCTTGATTAAGTTAAAATGTTTTCGTATAATAGAAAAGTCGCTAATAGCGAAAACGCCCTCGTAGTGTAATGGATCACACGTAAGATTCCGGTTCTTGAGATGGAGGTTCGATTCCTTCCGAGGGCATAAAAAAAGTAAGCCCGCTTTGCCTCTTCCATGGCAAAGCGGGCTTTTTTGTCTCCTGTACAGAGCGGGACACAGTTTGGCAAAGTTGCACACTTTGCGGAAAATGACAACCGGGATTTTTTGAAAGAACAGCGTTTAAAAAAACAGTCACATAGGGAAATGACTAATAATACATACCAGCAAAGAGGTGGAGCATTTGAGAAAATTATTGATTCCCATTATTATTGTTTTGGCGTTAATTGCTATTGTTGCAGCGATTCTGGTGCCAAGCTATAACGGCTTTGTGCAGTTGGAAGAGGACGTCAACCAGTCTTATGCGCAGATCGACAACCAATTGCAGCGCAGGCTGGATTTAATACCAAACTTGGTAGAAACGGTGAGAGGCTTTGCGGATCAAGAACAAAGCGTCATCGACAGTGTCACGGAAGCCCGGTCTAATTTGGCTGGTGCTGAAGGCGTGAGCGAACAGGCCGAAGCGGATGCTGAGCTGAGTGGGGCGCTTAGCCGTCTCTTGGTCGTAGTGGAAAACTACCCGGAAATTCGGTCCAGTGAAAATTTCCAGCAGCTGTCGGATGAACTGGCGGGAACGGAAAATCGCATTGCGGTTGCCAGACAGGACTACAACAACACTGTTTCTGAATTTAACCGAAAAGCAAGAAGCTTTCCTGGAAATATGATAGCCGGAGTTTTTGGGTTTGACGAAAAAGAGTATTTCGAAGCGGATGCAGATGCCTCGGAAGCTCCGGAAGTTGATTTTGGAACGGACGAGGACGAGCAATGAAACGCACAGCAGCGATCCTAGGTCTCCTGCTGCTGATGGTCAGTGGGCAAGGCTTTGCAGCTGACTTTCCCGAATTGACAAACGATCTTTATGTTCAAGACGAAGTGGGCATTCTTTCGGAACAACAGCAAGAAGAGCTGCGGCAGCTTGGCCGCGGACTGGAAGATGCGACGACTGCACAAATCATGGTGCTGGTTATACCAACATTAGAAGGCGAGCCGATCGAGAGCTACGCCAATGAAGCATTTCGCCATTATGGCATCGGTTCAGAAGAAGAAAACAACGGCGTTTTGGTCGTCTTGTCATTGGATGAACCCAATGACCGTGAAATTTATGTAGAAATCGGCTATGGACTTGAAGGTGCGTTGCCGGACGGGAAAGTCGGAAGGATGTTGGATGACTATGCCATTCCCTATTTAAGCCAGGGCGACTATGGCGAGGGTGTCATCAATTTGTATGAGGCGCTTTATCAGGAAGTGGCCGCTGAATACCAGTGGAACGGCGAAGCCGTAGAACCACAAGCCGCAGCTTCCCAGCAGCAAGAACAAGGTCTTCCGCCATTCATGACCATCCTGATTGTCACTGCCATTCTCGTCCTTATTACTGGAGGAGGCGGGGGCAAAGGCGGCGGCCGTGCGAGACGCCGGGGAGGAAGAGGCGTTTACATGGGACCAGGCAGCTTTGGCGGTGGATTTGGAGGCGGCGGTGGCTTCGGTGGTGGTGGTTTCCGTGGAGGCGGAGGCGGTTCATCAGGTGGAGGCGGCGCAGGCCGAGGTTTCTAAATTATAAATCAAGTTGCTGCAAGAACGAAAGAAGTTCTTCTGTCTTCCAATAGAAAGAAGGGATAGGATGTTCACTTTATACACCCGCTCCAACTGCCCGCTCTGTGATGAAGCAAAGTTAATGATTGAGCTGGTCAACGAAGATTTCCCATTGCCTTACAAAGAAGTCGATATCGAAAGCGACGAAGCATTGCATGAGAAATACATGCTGATGATTCCGGTGCTGGAAAGAGACGACAAAGTATTGCTGTATGGCAATATCGGATACGTAGAACTATTGGAAGCGTTAGAAAGTTAACGCTTCTTTTTGTTTGCAATTAATAGACAGATTGGGTAGAATGAATTTAGTGGGACACAAAATTATTTAATGGGACAAAAAACGTCCAGCTAGAACGGAGTGAAATTATGGATGCATTATCTGTCGCTCAGCGAAAACTGATGCCGGAAATGTCCGAACTCCTGAAAAAGCGATACCAGATTTTACAGACAATCTATTTGGAACAACCGATCGGCAGGCGAACTTTAAGTGAAGTTGCCGGTGCAACAGAGCGTGAAATCAGAAAAGAAACCGATTTGCTGCGCAATCAGCAGCTGATTGAAATGAAGACAGCAGGCATGACTGTCACTTCGCAAGGAGTGGAAGTGCTGGAAAAGCTGAAAGTTTTTGTTCGTGAAATATCCGGCCTGACAGATATGGAAATAGAACTGCAGACAATTTTAGGAATTTCTAAAGTGGTGATTTTGCCGCAAGACAGCGATGAAATTCCGGCAGTGAAATCTCATATCGGCAAAGAAGCTGCCCGTCTTCTGGAAGTATTGTTTGGCCGTTATAAAAAAATTGCCGTTACAGGCGGCAGTACAATGGCAGCAATTTCTAAAGAATTGTCAATCGGCAAACCCAACCGGGCGCTTCAATTTATCGCAGCCCGCGGCGGACTGGGAGAGGATGTCCTGCATCAGGCCAACACCATCGCAGCCGCCTTTGCTGAAAAAACAGGCGGCTCATTCAAAACCCTTTACTTGCCTGATCACTTGAGCGTTGAAGCTTTCGCAATGATGATGAAAGAGCCGGTGATCAAGGAAATGATGGACTTGTACGATCAGACAGACATAGTGGTCCATGGCATAGGCAACGCAGAGGAGATGGCGGTCCGCCGGCACTCTTCTCTGGAAGAGGTAGAAAAGATACGTTCAGGCGGAGCGGTAAGTGAGGCTTTTGGCTATTATTTCGATAAAGACGGAAAAATTGTTTATCGCATCCGCACAGCGGGCATTCAATTGGAACAGGTGCAAAAAGCTTCAACGATCTTAGCAGTTGCCGGTGGAGGTTCTAAAGCAAGAGCGATTTTATCTTATTTCAAAAATGCGCCAAACCCGACTGTGCTGGTCACAGACGAGGGCGCTGCAAGAAAAATTATCGAATTGACTAAAAAATTGGAGGAATTATAAATGACTTTAAAATTAGCAATTAACGGATTTGGACGTATTGGACGCATCGTATTTCGTGGGGCAATGGCAAACGAAGAAGTGGAAGTTGTTGCAGTAAATGACTTGACTGACGCTAAAATGCTTGCTCACCTTCTAAAATACGATTCAATCCACGGAACATTGGATGCTGAAGTTTCAGCAGAAGGCGATAACATTGTTGTGAACGGCAAAACAATCCGCGTATTTTCTGAAAAAGACCCAGCAAACCTTCCATGGAAAGACCTTGGCGTAGATATTGTTGTTGAATCTACTGGATTCTTCACAGACACAGAATCTGCTTCAAAACACATCCAAGCCGGCGCGAAGAAAGTTATCGTTTCAGCACCAGGCAAAAGCGGCATGAAAACACTTGTTATGGGTGTTAACCATGAATCTTACAACCCAGAAGAACACGATGTTGTATCGAACGCATCTTGTACTACAAACGGCTTAGCTGGAATTTCTAAAGTATTGAACGACCGTTTTGGCATCAAGCACGCAATGATGACAACAATCCACTCTTACACAAATGACCAAATTCTTTTGGATTCACCGCACAAAGACTACCGCCGTGCACGTGCAGCTGCAGAATCAATGATTCCAACAACAACTGGAGCAGCAGTAGCAGTAGCCCAAGTCTTGCCTGAACTGGAAGGCAAAATTGACGGTATGGCAATCCGCGTACCAACTTCAAACGTATCTTTAATTGACTTGGTAGTAGACCTTGAGCAAAAAGTTACAGCAGAAGATGTTAACAATGCTTTGAAAGAAGCAACTGAAAACGAATTGAAAGGTTACTTGGAATACAGCGACCTGCCATTAGTTTCAAAAGACTATAACGGCAATTCTGCTTCTTCAACAGTTGACGGCTTGTCAACAATGGCACTTGGCGACAACATGGTTAAAGTTCTTGCTTGGTACGATAACGAGTCTGGCTATTCAGCACGTTGTATCGACCTTGCATTGCACATGTACAAAACAGGATTGTAATTCCAAAATCATAGCTTAATTACCAATGAACCCCTATAATAAAAGAGGGTAAAAGGGGCGGGGACATACCCCGTCCCTTATTTTTTTGAATACAAATAGGAGGTATTTTCATGCAGCAGAAAATGACCATGAAAGATTTGGATTTGAAAGGGAAACGTGTATTTTGCCGTGTTGATTTTAACGTACCGATGGAAGAAGGCAAGGTAACGGATGATACAAGAATCCGTGCAGCAGTGCCAACAATCGAATACTTGATCGAACAAGGTGCAAAAGTGATTTTGGCCAGCCATTTGGGACGTCCAAAGGGTCAAGTCAACGAAGACATGAGACTCGCTGCGACAGGTGTCCGGTTAGGTGAATTGTTACATAAAGAAGTGAAGAGCCTGAATGAGTCGATCGGCGCGAAAGTTGAAAACGAAATTTCAACAATGCAAGAAGGCGACATTATCCTGCTTGAAAACGTCCGCTTCCATCCGGGAGAAGAAAAGAATGACGAGGAGCTGGCAAAAGCGTTTGCCAATCTTGCAGATGTCTTTGTTAACGATGCATTTGGTGCAGCTCACCGTGCACACGCTTCTACAGCCGGTATTGCCAGCCACCTGCCAGCCGTATCCGGTTTGCTGCTGGAAAAAGAGCTGGATGTATTGGGCAAGGCATTGTCAGAACCCGACCGTCCATTTACGGCAATCATCGGCGGCGCTAAAGTAAAAGATAAAATCGGTGTAATCGACCATTTGCTGGATAAGGTCGATAATTTGCTGATTGGCGGGGGACTTTCTTATACCTTTATCAAAGCACAAGGCTTTGAAATCGGAAACTCGCTAGTGGAAAATGACAAACTGGACTTGGCTAAATCGTTCATCGAAAAAGCAGAGCAAAAAGGCGTAAAACTTTATTTGCCGGTTGATGCTACAGTCGCCAGTGAATTCTCTAATGACGCAGATAAGAAAAATGTTGATATCCAGGAAATCCCATCTGATTGGGAAGGGCTGGATATCGGACCTGAAACTGTAAAGTTATATGCAGACGTTATCAAAAATTCGAAATTGATCATTTGGAACGGGCCAATGGGCGTCTTTGAAATGCCGTCTTATGAAAATGGCACAAAATCGGTAGCACAAGCAATGGCTGAAACCTCCGGATATACAGTAATTGGCGGCGGTGATTCTGCTGCAGCTGTTGAAAAATTCCATGTGGCCGATAAAATGGATCACATCTCTACAGGCGGCGGCGCTTCCTTGGAGTTTATGGAAGGCAAAGATTTGCCAGGCGTTAGTGCGTTAACAGATAAGTAAGGCGATTAATTGAAAGGGAGTGTTTTTGTGAGAAAACCAATTATTGCAGGAAACTGGAAAATGTATAAAACAGCAACTGAGGCAAAACAATTTGTCGAAGAAGTAAATGGCTTAGTGCCGGACTCTGAAAAACTGGATGCCGTAATTTGCGCTCCTGCCATTTTCCTGGCGCAGCTGGTCAGATCTGCAGAAAACAGCCCGCTTCAAATCGGAGCACAAACAATGTCCGAAGAAGATGAAGGTGCATTTACTGGAGAAATCAGCCCTGTCCAATTAACGGATATCGGCGTGAAATATGTTATTATCGGCCATTCAGAGCGCCGCCAGTATTTCAATGAAACTGACGAGTCGGCAAACAAAAAAGTTAAAGCGGCGTTCACCCATGGCTTAGTGCCGATACTTTGTGTTGGTGAAACACTGGAGCATCGCGAAAATGGCGAAACAGGTGCTATTGTTGAAGCACAAGTCGAAAAAGGAATTTCCGGTTTGAGCGAAGAACAGATCATTCAATTGGTCATTGCGTATGAGCCTATCTGGGCAATCGGTACAGGAAAAACAGCTACTGCTGAAGATGCAAACGAAGTTTGTGGAATTGTCCGCAAAAAAGTGGGGTCATTATACAACGAACAAGCGGCTGAGCAGCTTCGCGTTCAGTACGGCGGCAGCGTAAAGCCGGCCAATATCGATGAACTGATGGGCATGGAGCATATTGATGGAGCATTGGTTGGAGGCGCAAGCCTGGAAGCCGATTCTTTTATCAAATTGTTGGAGGCTGGTTCACATGCGTAAAACCGAACATCCAGCGGCTCTTATCATCTTAGATGGATTTGGCTGCCGTGAAGAGACTTTCGGTAATGCAGTTGCACAAGCGAACAAACCGAATTTTGATCGCCTTTGGAAAACCTATCCGCATGAACTGCTGACGGCTTCTGGGGAAGCGGTCGGTTTGCCGGATGGGCAAATGGGCAACTCAGAAGTAGGACACTTGAATATTGGTGCCGGACGAGTGGTTTACCAAAACCTGACGCGCATCAATAAAGCGATTCGTGAAGGCGATTTTTATGAAAATCCTGTATTTCTTGAGGCGATTGCCAACGCCAAAAGCCGCGGCAAAGCGCTTCACATTTTAGGCTTATTGTCGGATGGCGGGGTTCATAGCCATTATGAGCATCTATTTGCTTTATTGAGGCTGGCAAAGCAGCAAGGATTAACGGAAGTGTATGTTCATGGTTTCCTGGATGGCCGGGATGTTGGACCGCGAACTGCACTTAAATACGTAGAAGAAGCTGAGCAGAAAATGCGAGAAATTGGCGTCGGCAAATTTGCATCAATCAGTGGCCGCTATTATGCGATGGACCGTGACCAACGGTGGGAACGTGCCGATTTGGCATACCGCGTTTTGGTTGACGGCATTGGCACAACGGCTCCTTCAGCAAATGCCGGCATCACATATTCTTATGACCAAGATGTTTCCGATGAATTTGTCGTGCCATTTGCCATTGTCGAAGACGGCAAACCGGTTGCAACAATCGATTCAGGCGATTCGTTGATTTTCTTCAACTTCCGTCCGGACCGCTCGATTCAATTAACTGCTGCTTTTATACGCGAAGATTTTACCGGTTTCCCGTTAAGCGCCAAACACCCGAAAGATTTAACTTATATTACGTTTACTTCTTATAGTGAGGATTTGCCGACACGCGTCGCATTTGAAACGCTAAACTTGGAAAATACCATCGGAGAAGTTATCTCAGCTAACGGATTGACACAGCTGCGGATTGCAGAAACCGAAAAATATCCGCACGTAACTTTCTTTATGAGCGGAGGGCGTGAAAACGTCTTTCCTGGTGAAGACCGCATCCTTGTGGCGTCTCCAAAGGTTGCAACATATGATCTGCAGCCTGAAATGAGTGCTTACGAAGTGACCGACCGTCTGGTAGAGCAAATTGAAGCGGGGGCACACGATGCCATCATCTTGAATTTTGCCAATCCAGATATGGTCGGGCACAGCGGTTTGTTGGAACCGACGATCCGTGCTATTGAAGTGGTGGATGAATGTCTGGGACGCATTGTTGATGCACTGCATGCCCAGGGAGGGTCTGCAGTGATCACAGCTGACCATGGCAACGCCGATGAAGTTCGCACGGTAGAAGGATTGCCAATGACGGCACATACGACCAATCAAGTACCGGTGATTTTGACAAAGTCAGATTACGTACTGCGCCCAGGCGGCATTCTTGCTGACCTGGCACCAACAATCTTAAAAATGCTGAACGTCGAACAACCGATCGAAATGACTGGAAAACCATTATATTAAAAGGGAGCTGTTTTAATTGCCAATTATTACACAAATTCAAGCACGCGAAATTTTAGATTCACGAGGAAACCCAACAATCGAAGTTGAGGTATTCACAGAAAGCGGCGCATTTGGCCGTGCAATCGTCCCTTCAGGCGCTTCTACAGGCGAACACGAAGCAGTTGAGCTTCGCGATGGCGACAAGAGCCGTTACCTTGGAAAAGGCGTATTAAAAGCTGTCGAATTTGTTGATACTGAAATTGCAGAAGCAATCGAAGAAAAATACTCAGTGCTTGACCAAGTCTCAATCGATAACGCAATGATCGAGCTGGACGGAACAGAAAACAAAGGCCGTTTAGGCGCTAACGCAATCCTAGGCGTTTCGTTGGCTGTTGCACACGCAGCTGCCGACTACTTGGACGTTCCACTTTACCAATACTTAGGTGGATTTAACGCAAAACAATTGCCGGTTCCAATGATGAACATCTTAAACGGCGGCGAACATGCTGACAACAACGTAGATATCCAGGAATTCATGGTAATGCCGGTTGGAGCAAAATCATTCCGTGAAGCGGTTCAAATGGGCGCAGAAATTTTCCATAACTTGAAAGCCGTATTGAAAGAAAAAGGCTATAATACTTCAGTTGGAGACGAAGGCGGATTTGCTCCGAACCTGGGATCTAACGAAGAAGCGTTGACTACTATTCTGGAAGCTATTGAAAAAGCTGGCTACAAAGCTGGAACTGACGTATTATTGGCGATGGACGTTGCTTCTTCTGAAATCTATGACAAAGAAAAAGGCGTTTACAACTTGCCAGGCGATAACACGGTGAAAACTTCTGCCGAAATGGTTGACTGGTACGAAGAGCTTTGCAACAAATACCCAATCATTTCAATCGAAGATGGATTGGATGAAAACGACTGGGCTGGACATAAATTATTGACAGAACGAATCGGTGACCGCGTTCAATTAGTTGGAGACGATCTTTTCGTTACCAACACGAAGAAATTGGCGCAAGGAATCGAAGAAGGCATCGGTAACTCGATCCTGATCAAAGTAAACCAAATCGGTACATTGACAGAAACTTTCGATGCAATTGAAATGGCGAAACGTGCCGGCTATACAGCAGTCATCAGCCACCGTTCAGGCGAGTCAGAAGATGTAACCATTGCAGACATCGCTGTTGCAACAAATGCTGGACAAATCAAAACAGGTGCTCCATCACGTACTGACCGCGTTGCGAAATACAACCAGTTGTTGCGCATCGAAGATCAGCTATTTGAAACAGGCCAATACTTAGGTCTAAAAACTTTCTACAATTTGAAAAAATAATATCTGAGTTAAGTTAGACGATATTTAAAAGAATGAGCGTAAGGTGGCGACTCCTTTGGGAAAGCGTCCACCTGGAGCGATTTCTTCAGACCAACTTCTTTTAAATTAGGAAAGTTAATACTTCAACTAAAAATAGAGGCAAATGCCTCTATTTTCTATTGCTATTGTCACCGGTCACAATTTTTGGTAAACTTAGATTTGTTGTGAACGTTCTTTTCAGGAGGTGGAATTTATGCATACGTTGTTAATGACATTACTCGTCATCGTATCGCTCGCATTAATCGTAGTCGTTTTATTGCAATCTGGAAAAAGTGCAGGTCTTTCAGGAGCCATCTCCGGTGGAGCAGAGCAACTTTTCGGCAAGCAAAAAGCTCGTGGTTTGGACTTGGTCCTTCACCGTGTAACGATCGTACTTGCTGCCTTATTCTTTATTCTGGCTGTTGCCGTAACGAAAGTTTAATGTAGATGATTAAATCGCCTGACCATACATGGTTGGGCGTTTTCTTTTAGTATTGGAATGGAGGGATTTCATGCGGGTTTCGCAACCAAAACCATTTTTCTTCAAAGCAGGCAAGCGGGCAGTTCTCTTGCTGCATGGATTTACAGGAAACTCGGCGGATGTCCGGATGCTGGGCCGCTTTTTGGAAACCAAAGGATATACCAGCATTGCACCGCATTACGCGGGGCATGGCGTGGCACCTGAAGAACTGGTTGGCACTGGTCCTGTGGACTGGTGGAAAGACGTAGAACAGGCATATGAGACATTGCTTGAAGAGGGCTATACTGAGATTGCAGTAGCGGGTCTGTCGCTTGGCGGCGTATTCAGCCTGAAATTAGGGTATACAAAACCTATCAAGGGGATTGTCACCATGTGTGCGCCGATGTATATGAAAACCACCGACCTTATGTATGAAGGTGTGTTGAAATATGCACGGGAATATAAGAATTATGAAGGAAAAAACGATGAGCTTATCGAAAAAGAAATGAAGGCTTTCCAGGAACGGCCAATGGAATCGCTGGCCGATCTGCGGGCCTTGATTGCAGATGTCAAAAAGCACGTAGACCATGTCTATGCGCCTTTGTTTGTTGTTCAAGGCAGACTGGATAATGTCATCAATACGGATTCGGCCAATGTTATTTACGAAAATGCCGAGTCAACCGATAAACACATTAAATGGTATGAAAACTCTGGTCATGTCATTACGCTTGATAAAGAGAAAAAGCAATTGCACGAAGACATTTTCGCATTTCTTGAATCGCTTGATTGGAGTGTGTGAACGGTCATAAAGGAGGAGTTTGATTTGGGAAATAACGAAGGTTCATTAGAACAGCGCTTACTGGTCTTCATGCGTGAAGAAGCATACAAGCCGCTGACTGTACAGGAAATAGAAGAGCAATTCGGTTTTGAAGATGCCGATGAGTTTAAAGAATTGGTAAAAACATTAGTGCGTCTGGAAGAATCAGGAACGCTTGTCCGCTCAAGATCGAATCGCTACGGCGTACCGGAGCGGATGAATTTAATGCGCGGAAAATTCATTGGGCATCCAAAAGGATTCGGCTTTGTTGCACCTGAAGAAGCCGGTTTGGATGATGTGTTTATTCCGCCGACTGAAACGAATGGTGCAGTAAACGGCGATAAAGTAATGATCCGCGTTTCTGAAGGATCCTCAGGAGACCGTCGCGAAGGCGCGATCATCCGAATTATCGAACGCGGTACGACTAAAGCTGTCGGAACGTTCCAGGAAAACAAAGGGTTCGGTTTTGTCGTGACAGACGATAAAAAAATGAACATGGATATTTTTATTGCCAAGGATGACACGTTAGGCGCAGTAGATGGCCATAAAGTGGTTGTAGAGATTACAGGATGGCCGGAAGGCAGAAAATCTGCAACGGGTATGGTGACACAAATCCTTGGCCATAAAAACGATCCGGGCGTCGATATTCTTTCGATTATCCACAAATACGGAATTGAAACCGAATTTCCGCCGGATGTGTTGGAACAGGCAAACAATGTGCCGGATGAAATTGATCCGGCAGATCTTACGGATCGCCGTGACTTGCGCAATGAACAGATTGTCACCATCGATGGCGCCGATGCAAAAGATTTGGATGATGCTGTCCAAGTTGTAAAATACGAAGATGGTACGTATAAATTAGGGGTGCATATCGCTGATGTCAGCCATTATGTGACAGAAGGGTCTGCAATTGACCGGGAAGCCTATGACCGCGCTACGAGCATCTATTTAACTGACCGCGTCATTCCGATGATTCCGCATCGCCTGTCAAACGGAATTTGTTCATTAAACCCACAGGTCGACCGTCTGACTTTGTCTTGTGAGATGATTTTCAACGACCAGGGTGAAGTGGTTTCTCACGACATTTTCCAAAGCGTGATCAACACGTCAGCACGTATGACATATACGGATGTTTATGAAATTTTGGAGCAGGACAACCAGGAGCTGAAAGAGAAATACAGCGAATTGGTGCCAATGTTCGAATTGATGAAAGAGCTGGCTGAAGTTCTTCGTACGAAGCGGATGCGCCGCGGAGCCATCGATTTTGATTTTAAAGAATCCAAAGTGCTTGTCGATGAAAATGGCTACCCGACAGACGTAGTTGTCCGTGAACGCACTGTTTCTGAGCGCCTGATCGAAGAGTTTATGCTTGCTGCCAATGAAACGGTAGCTGAACATTTCCACCGCATGGAAGTGCCCGCGATTTACCGGATTCACGAAGATCCGAAGCCGGAAAAACTGCAGCGTTTTTTCGAGTTCGTGACGAATTTTGGGATTGTCGTAAAAGGTTCTGGCACACAGGTTCATCCAAAAGCTTTGCAGGAAATTGTTGAATCTATTGCAGGAACTCCGGAAGAGCCGGTAATTTCCACAATGATGCTTCGTTCCATGCAGCAGGCGAAATACTCGTCTGACAGCTTAGGGCATTTTGGCTTATCAACCGAGTTTTATACGCACTTCACTTCGCCGATTCGCCGTTACCCGGATTTGATTGTGCATCGTTTGATTCGCACGTATTTAATCGAAAAGGATTTGTCGCAAAAAACAATCGCGTATTGGGATGCCAATATGGATGATATTGCTACACATACGTCAGAACGCGAACGCCGTGCAGTTGAAGCCGAACGTGATACAGATGCTTTGAAGAAATCACAGTTCATGGCTGATAAAATCGGAGAGCAGTTTACCGGTATCATTTCTTCTGTAACGAATTTTGGTTTGTTTATTGAACTGGCAAACACGATTGAAGGTTTGGTTCACGTTTCCAATATGACGGATGATTACTACCGTTTTGACGATCGCAGCATGATGATGATCGGCGAGCGCAGCAAACGCCAGTTCCGTATTGGTGACGAAATTGAAATCAAAGTCATTGGCGTAAAGCCTGAAGAATCATCGATTGATTTTGAAATTGTCGGCATGGTGCAAAACACGCGCCAGTCAAGAAGAGAGCAGCCGAAAGTGATCCGTGCTGGGAAAAAAGATGGCGGCGGAAAACCGGGACGTGATGGCAGAAAGCCAGATGGCGGCGGACCAACACGCAAGGCGAAAAACCAGAAGAAAAAGTTTTATGAAGGCGCAGCAAAACAAGGGCGCAACAAGAAAAAATAAAATTGCGGCTCACGGGCCGCTTTTTTGAATCTAGCTGAGGTGAAACCACATGGCCAAAGGAGAAGGCAAAGTAATTGCCCAAAACAAGAAAGCCGGTTTCGATTTTTTCATTGAAGAAACGATCGAAGCAGGAATTGTCTTGCAGGGTACAGAAATCAAATCGGCACGAAACGGCAAGGTCCAGTTGAAGGAATCGTTTGTACGGATCCGCAACGGCGAAGCCTGGATTTCAAATATGCACATCAGCCCTTATGACCAGGGCAATCAGTTTAACCATGACCCAACCCGGTCGCGGAAATTGCTGCTGCACAAAAAGCAGATTACGGACTTGCAGGAGCATTCAAAAGTGCAGGGTTCTGCGATCATACCGCTGAAAATGTATTTGAAAGACGGCTTTGCCAAAATTCTGCTCGGTGTCGGTAAAGGGAAGAAAAACTACGACAAGCGGGAAGACTTGAAGAAAAAAGACGCGAAACGGCAAATTGACCGTGCCATAAAAGAATACAACCGCTAGAGCTTGAAGTCTGACCAATGTTGTCTTATAATAGGGATATAGCACATGAAGCTGTTTATTCATCTTCCGTGTCTCTTTTTAATAAGGGGACGTTACGGATTCGACAGGGATGATCTGGGCTTGGGTCGCGCGTCGGAGGATCGGCTCCGTCATCAACGTATTTATAACAACTGGCAAAACAAACCAAAACCTAGCATTCGCAGCGTAAGCTCGGATCTGCTTTATCTATCCATCGCCCATGTGGCTGGGTAAAGCTCAACTTTAGTGGGATACAACGTTTGCTGCCATCTGAGGCAAACGGGAGAGATTCACAGATTAGTGCCCAGGACGCCTGCTTATTGGCAGAATGGTGCATGAACCCCAATGAATAAGCTACACGCGTAGACGCTCAAGTAGCGGAGTTTCTGGACGCGGGTTCGACTCCCGCCGTCTCCATAGTGAGATTGCTGCTAAATGCAGTGGTATTAAGTTTTAAGAAGTTAGGGATATTAATAGGGAGTTAAACTAAGGTGAAAACTCCCTAATAAATGCCCTTACGAATTTGCTTCAAATGACCTTCTAATTTATTTGAATTAGGAGGTTTTTGTATGGGTAGAAAACACGGTATTTTTTCCATTCCGTCAGAAGAAATTGATTTTTTTACAAAGTAGAATAAAAATGAAAGAACCGGCATTACTATTTCCTCTTTTAGTTGTTTATGACTAGTGACTATAAGGGGGGGCTTTTTGTTTTGGTTAAAAGTAACGAGTTAGTTGATAATTTAAAAATTTATTAGCAAATCCAAGAATTTATAGATAAGCATAAGGAATACCAATTGACGATGAATTATTTTACTATATAAGTTGAACTAATGATCTTCGCCTGTTGATATGCCACAAATCAGCTCCGCTTTTGGGCCCGCAGGATGCGGGTCATGCAGCTGACACAACAGGACGTCGCGGTGCCAGCTGCCAAGGGCTTGCGCCGGACTAACTCGGGCTTTTGGCCCGAGTGGATTTCTTGTATGTCGTTGCATCGCTGCGCTTTTCCTTTGGGAGTCTCCGCTGATTTGCTCCATATCCTTTATGATTACAGTGAGAAAACAGAGGCTCACTTCGAATTCACCACATCTCTTAAACGCCGGCGCGCCCAGGGGCTAGGCGAAGCAAGAAGACTGGCGCTCTTTGCCTGGCTTCTTGCGGGAGCTATGCCCAAAGCGTCCGAAGCGTTTTGTAAACGCCAGATTCTTTAGTTCAGCATATATAAGTTTTTAACGATATATGTAAGGTTAGCAAGAATCTAATAAGGTTTACTTCAGTAAAATAAGGTATATTATATTTGGTGAATAGATTCTCTTTAGTGACAAAAAAAGTAGGTGAAAAAAGTGGGGAAATTTGGATTGGATAGCAAAGGTCAGGTAGCTGTGACAAAGTATCATGAAAAACACAAGCCTGCCAAATTTGATAAAAAGCAACAACTTGAAAAAATACGTGCTGAGTATTTGAAAAAGAAGCAAAAACAAACAGATAAATAATATGAACGAAAACATAGGAAGACTAAAATCTCCCTATGTTTTTCTTATTCGAAACACTTTTTTTCAATCGAGGACAAAGGGTTATTGACGCTTAATTTTGTCTAGAAACTGACGGTTCTTTTTTTATTTTGAAATCAGTTGATATATACAAAAAATTAAAAGAGCTTTGGACTAAGACCGTTAATAGGCTATGCTACATGGTAAGTAAAACAGTCAAATAAATAAGTATGGAAATGCCTAAAACCTTTGCGGCTGTAAGTCTCAGTGATTGAGGCATGTAACTTTCCTAAGTAAGCTACATGCGTAGACGCTCAAGTAGCGGATTTTCTGGACGCGGGTTCGACTCTATAGTGAGATAAAAAACGTCAAAACCTTTACTGGTTTTGGCGTTTTTTGGTTGTTATGAAACTACATACAATATCAAATAACTTTAATCCATAGTATATGATAGATACGTATGACATCTAGTTTTGCACATGTCAGCTAATACTTCTTCATCGATTAGTTTCTAACTACTCGAACAAAAATGGAATCAGCGTATAATAATCAATCTTTGATTTGGAATAGACGCCACTTCCGTAATTAAGAGGTTCATTCCAGGACTGTCAGGGTAATCAACCTATACAACCGTATTGTTTTGCTGAATTTGAAAGCCAAAGTAAGGTTGATTTTAGTTAGGAGGGCAGCTGCTTATGGGTCGGCAGCCGTGACCACACCATTAAAAAAACGCCTAAAGGGAGCTTGAACTATGACCAACGATAAAACAGTCCAAATGGAAATTGAAGATTTTATCTCTTCTTTTTTACAGCGCCAGTTTGGCGAAACCCCTCTTTCCGTGGATGCAGCCATCCGAAATCCTTTTATTGCGATACATCTTATGGGTTTTTTACTTCCGGGTGAAAAGAATCTCATAAAAAGAAAGGAACTCAAGCGGGTTGGCCAGACAAGAGATCTTTTGCTTAACGGAGTCAAACCAGAAATGTTTCAGGAGTTGGCTGCGATCACAGGATGTGGCGTGAAGGAAATCTACGCAGACTGGAACTTTGAAAAGGAGAGCGGCCTGCTGATAGTGGTGTTGGATACAGAAGTAGATCCAGCATCTTTGATTTATCCCAATGACGTAAGCAAAGAAGCTATACATGAGATAGTCATCAGGATCAGTAAAATAGCACAAAAAGCACCTGAAACCATCGAAAGTTATTGGTTGGATGACACCGTGCTATTGATTGAGCGGAGGGGGCTCATGGTTGAAATTGAAAAAGAACTGATTAAAAATGGGGTAGTTGAAGAATTGAGGTTGGCTAAACGGCCACTCGAACATCGCGTGTTGGACTTCTTAAAGCTGGAGCCTGTAGTAAAACATGAAATAAGCGACATATTTGTCGATTGGAATTTTGAAGAGGACAAAGCTTATATGGTCTTGATTATGGAAGCAAAACTAAATTAGGCGATGCAGGATACATTTCTTCCTGTATAATCGAGTTCGTGCCAATAAGCATTTATTCAAAAAAAGGAGATGATTTGATGACAAAGGAAAAAACGCCCCAAGCTGAAATCGGAGGCTATGTCTCCGGCATATTTCGCAAACATTTCGGAAAAGGGCCCACATCGGTCTATGTCACCATCAACCGTTCTTTTGTCACCATCCATTTCCGTGGTCTCCTTGCACCGACAGAGCGGCTTCTGGTGAAGCAAAATGAATTGAAACGTGTATTGGAAAACAGGGATTTGATGATGGTCGACTTGAAGCAAGAAATCATCCAAGGGATGAAGGACGTGGCTGCGCTTGAAGTTAAAGAGCTATATGCCGATTGGGACCTGTTAAAAGAGACTGGCATGATCGTCGGTGTCATGGAAGAGGATCGAGAAGTCGGAAAATGGACAGATGACAAGATGGAACAGAAATTTAAGAAAGAGATGGAAGAGGCAAGCCGTAAGGCGGAAAAAGTGCCTGGCCGTGTAGAGACGTATTGGCTAAGCGATAGGGTCCTATTAGTCCGCCGTTCTGAGATTTTAGTACAGATTGAAAAGGAATTGATTAAAAACGGCTATGAAGAAGAGCTGAAATTATGCAAACGTCCGCTGGAGCATCGAATGCTGGGTGAGGTTCAATTAGAGGCGGTATTGAACCGGCGCATCAGTGAAACTTTTCTGGATTGGAATTTTGAAGCTGATATAGGCTATATCGTGTTTTTCCTAGAACCTAAAGGGACATAAGCGAAGAAGTGAGGAATTCTCCTTAACTAAACTGGAGGATGACTTGTTCAAAGCTTCCTATATATTATCGAGGAAATCGTTAATATAATAGTATGCAGTTCTACTGCTGTGTGAGTGAATGGTTCCTACTTTAGAAGTTCTAGTGATGAAGAACCGCCAACCTGCTGTCATAGTTTTTTAACAGTAGGTGAGCGGTTCTCATTTTAGTTTTTTATTATCGAGTAATGTCAATCTTGCAATTTAACTTGTTCTGTTAAACGCTGAAAGGATCGACAGTTGGGGCATGGACTGTAAGCATTGTGCTCTTTTAATTGATGAATATATGTGTGTGAATCCGTAAATTCTCTTTCATCGACGGGTGTAGACATGAATTCGCAGGCATCCCCTGTAAAATGCCGGCGATGAATCAGTTTTTTTAAGTGGTCAACAAAGTAAGTCATTCGTATGCACTCCTTCTCTTCAACTAAGTTTAAGAACAGAAAAAAGCCGAAAAGCATCTTTATAGATGCTTTTCGGCTTTGTTAGCAGCGCTACTGTCTGCAACAGATTACCCTAAATCAGATTTAGTTTTATTTCATATAAAGTCCTTAGTCAAAGTGTTTTTTTAGTATGGTTTAATTTGAAGATGGAAACGCTACTGTTTTCCATAATAAGAATACTATAATGGATTTTCCCTTTAGATGGAAGAGTAAAGATTGACTTATTTGAGAAAAAAGAAATAAAAAGACAAATGACCTAAATTTATAATTAGGTTAATACATAAGTAATTTTAAGCTATAAATGGAATACAGCAAATGTAGAAAACGTAAAGTAACTTATGCCCATGGAAAGGATGAAGGATTAGTAAGCGGATTCCGGTTTCTTTAACTGACTTTCATTCTGTTTCCATGATTGAAACATTTGCTTAAAGAATGGTGTCTAAAGCTTATCTAAAAAGCCAAGCCGATACAGCCAATTAATAAAGATGAAACCTAAAAAGTCCACAACCGTATAGTTAGTATAAAAAATCAAAAGGGGATGTTTTGAGTGAGAGTTAAAACTTTCTATGGATACAGCGAAAAAAGTATAGACCGGAAAATAAATGAATTTCTTGATGATACGAATTTAGAAGTTATCGATATAAAATTTGCTGCACCTATTTTTTACTTTAGTGCGATGATAATGTACAAGACAGCCAGTTCTCCGAAAGAAAAAGCATTTTAATTCTAGAACCATCTATAATCATGTGATTTTATAGTATCAAGGGAGGAGTAAGTTTTATTGGGAAAGTTAAAATTCATCCACTGATCATCTGCCTTTTGTTAATTTCTTCTATCACAATGATATTATACGCTTATCAGAGTTATGTGGATCAGGAAACAGGAAGTGGAGTAGGCTTTACCTTATTAGCAGTAGCCCTGTTCGCAATGGCGCTACATAGTTTTTTTAGAAATAGAAGGATTCATAATGAAGCAGGTAAGTGAACTTTGTTTGATAAAATAAACTGGTTATTTTAACATTTTTAAATTACATTTTTTCATTTACCCAATTTATAACGAGAGAGGCAGTCTGTTCAGGCTTATCCCATTGAAGCATATGGAAAGAATCAGGAATGGCTATTGCTGTTATATCTTTAATGGTTTCTCGTAGCTGTAGAATGCCTTTAGTTCTTGCTGTTTCTAAGCTTTTTGGTTGTTCAGCATAAATCAGAAGTGTCGGCACCTTGATGAAGGGATAGGTTTCAGCGAAAGGTTCTTTAAAGAAAGCTTTTATAATAGCTAATACAGTAAATTTTGATGCCACTAATTCAAATTTTCCGTCTTGCCGTTGATGGAAGAGAGAAGCCGCATACTGTTCTTTAGTGGAATTCCATTGGTTTGTATAAGTCTGATACTCTCTGGGAATTTCTGTCTCCTCTGTAAATACCGATTGCTCCATATAATTATTCCAGCCGGAGTAGGCATAATCAAACGTCATTTCAGGTTGGTTTTGTGGAAAAGTAAAGCCGCCATCAAGCAGAATAAGTCCCAACACCTTGTCGGGATAAAAGCGGGTGAAATGCAGAGCAGCATCTGCTCCCCAGGAATGCCCCAAAATATAAAAAGACCCTGTAACAATTTCTCCTATTACATAATGAAGCCATGCAGCCAAATTCGAAAACAAATATTGCTCTTCTTGTGCAAATGGGGGAGTCTTTCCGTGACCTGGGCTGTCTATAATAATTATATGGAATTTCTCTTTTAAATAAGGAACCAGTTCACCAAAACTATAGAAACTATTCCCGGCAAGCCCATGCAGGCAAACAATGGTCGGATTCTTTACATCCCCATATTCATAATAACTTACGTTCCTTTCTCGTATTGAACTTCCAATGTTTAGCATTCTTTTCCCTGCCTCCATATATAAGTCTCAAGAACTCTTCTAAGAAGATTGGTTAAACTTTTCCCAATCACTCCAGTACATATTTTCATTCAAGTCAGGATTGTTCTTTTCCACTTTACAAATAAACTCCAGACTGTTTCCATCAGGATCATCAAAATGTACTTTTGCATGTCCATATCCATCATTTGGCATCACAAAAGGCTCAGTCGGTTCAAAACCAAAAGCCTTTCTTGCTGAAATTCCTTTATCTTTGAGCCAGGCGATTGAAATCTTTAAGTCCTCCAATTCCACTTGAAAAGCGATGTGCCGAATAGAAGGATGATAGTCCAGTTCGACTTTTTCCGTTTGCCATAAACCCAACCAGCTTTTTTCTTTTTCAATCCATAGGAATGCTACGCGTCCTTCGATACAATGATCGAACTCCAATCCGAGACCTTCATAAAATTGAATGGAACGGTCTAAGTCGCTGACGGGCAAATGTGCCTCATATAATCCTTTAATCATTGCCGCAAATATCTCCTTTAAAAGTTTCAATTATTATTGTCCTCATAAATCTTCAGACTCGATTAATTCTTTTTTCTTCCATTTGCCTTCTCTGTTTGAATAATATTGCTTCATCAAGGGGAACAATTCACTTTCAAGCTTTCGATTGTTATAAACAATCAAGTATTTTCATTATACTATAATATTCTGGAAATTAATTGGATTTAAATATAGTAGTTCGATATAGTAATTAAAAGGAATAATTTTCTTTTAAACTAATTGAAGATGGAATTCTAAGTTTTTAAAAAAATCAATTTGATGAATGGAAATTTTAAAAGCTGCATAATGGGGGTACTTATGAAAATGGAAACCTTAGTCCATACTGAATATTTTAATTTGAACAAGATAGCTAATGGAGTATTTGCAGCAATCGCAAAAGCGGGTACCGGCGCCTTGAGCAACGCAGGATTTGTTGATTTAGGAACTGAGTTGCTTATATTTGATTCGTTCAATACTCCATCTGCAGCTCAAGAACTCAGGAAGCAAGCTGAAGGACTTACTGGAAAAAAAGTGAAATATCTTGTCAATAGCCATTACCATAGCGATCATATTTTTGGAAATCAAGTTTTTAAAGAAGAGATTATTATTTCTACGGAGTTAACTAAAAACTGGATCAGAGAAAAGAACGCAATAATGGATGTCGATACCGAACTTAAGGAATTTCAACAATTTCTAGAAAATTTAAAGTTACAGATTTTAGCAGAGGAAAAAGAAGTAATTAAGCAAAGCTTAACCAATCAATTGGCGGAAATGGAGAAGTTGTTAGCTGAACTGCCCACTTTACAACTTGTAATTCCTAATCTTACTTTTGAAAAAAAGTTAGTCATTTACGGATCGGAGCGGCATGTAGAGTTGTACTGCCTAGGGGGAGGGCATTCGCCGAGTGATACATTTTTATATGTTCCGCAAGAAAAAGCGGCCTTTATGGGGGATATAGTAACCGAAAAATTGCATCTGCCAATTATACAGCCAGAAGAGTTTTTAAGCACATTGCAGGAGACTAAGAAAATGGATATTCACATACTCATGCCTGGGCATGGAGAAGTTGGAGACACCAAAAAAATCGACACCATGATTCAATACATATCTATGTTAACAAACGCCGCAAAATGCGCGCATGAAACAAATATTTCTATAGAAGATTTTGTTTCTTCCTTTGTACTGCCTCAGAAGTACAAAGAGTGGAAAGGCAGCAAAGGAGTCGAGCGTAATCTGGTGGGGATTTATAGGTTTTATGCAACGAATAACCACAGAAGTGAGTCTTGATTTTTTGTGAGAATTTGGAAAAAAGAATTTAAATATTCAATTGTCGTGGAGGGTGAAGTATGTATACTTCAGAAGAAAGAAGAATTTTTTTTGATAATACCATAGTTAAATTGGAATCTTTAAGTCTAGTGGAAGGTGTCGTCCAGATAGGCTCTGGAGTAGTTGGATTTAGTGATGAATTTTCTGATATAGATTTGATGGTTGCTACACCGAGGGTAGAGGATGCAGTAATGGTTAAAAATACTGTTCATCAGTTATTTGAGGAGTTTAATCCGGTCTATATAAAAGAAAAACAATTCAGTAAAGAAATCTTTCTTCTTATTATATTTCTGGAAAATCAGTTGGAGTTTAATGTCTCCATTGTCCCTAAAGAATTATTATCAGTGAAGTCGCCTTTATGGAAAGTAATTGTTGATAAAACGGGACTAGTATCTGAAAAAATGAATATTGAACAAGAGGAACTCGAAAAAGTACCAGTAAAGTATGAAGTTGGATTTGATGTACAATTTGAGTTTGTTTACTGTGCTATGAGTTTAGACAAAGCCCTTAGGAGAAATAACATAATCTACGCACTTAACATGCTTGAGACAATGCGTACCTATACTCTGCATCTTCAAGTGATGAACGAAAAGAAGAAGCTACACCAGTTTAAAGCTTATGATACGCTAGATACAGCCTTTAAAAATGAATACTTAACAACATATCCCGAAAAAAATAGTATTGGTAGTTTAAAGAAGTCTTCTGAAAAACTAAAAGTACTGTTCAATAAAGTAGTGAATCAAAGTTCTGTTTTCACTATGGATAGTGATTTGCAGCAACTTCTTAAAATCTCTTTTGTTTGATGGCGATATGTAAAGTGGCAATGGGCTAAATAATGCTTATTTATCAATCATTTGATAATGGGTTTTTTGTTTGTTTTTATAGTTTCGTTCATGGGTATTTTTCAAACGACTATAGAAAAATTGAATTTCAAAGTAGCTAACAATAGTACCCCTAAAAACAATCAGCCAAAATATCTAACCCGAAATTTTTAATGGAGTTGAGCATATGATTTCACAGGCACTGGTGTTGCAAGAAAATAAAATTTTAATGGTCCGGCAATATGTACAAAGAGGAGATATTGTATAAAACTTTCCTGGCGGCGGGATAGAAGAGGGGGAAACTCCTGAAGAAGCTTGTATTAGAGAAGTAAAAGAAGAAACAGGATACGATGTTGTTGTTAAAAAATTGCTTTTTAGTAAAGACGATAAATATACTTTCGTTGCAGAGATCACAGGCGGCAATATCAACTTGGATTCTAGTCTTATGGCGAACAGAGACATTATTGATGTTGCGTGGATTTCAATAGATGATCAAAAAAAGTTTGATAGCATTACGGCACCACTATTAGAACTATTAATTTTTCATAAAAAAAGCATGTGTACGGAGTTAAATTACTGACTAAAATTTTGTTAGAAATCAGTATGGCTGATTGACCAAGTGTATTGTAAACGAAATAAAATAATAGTTTCAATGTTCATATGTCTTGAAAAACTGACCATTAAAATCACAAACAGGAGTGATCCAATGAAAAAAAGTTTGCCTTTTGTCATTTCAATAGCGAGTGTATCGGGAGGAGGGAAAACGACGATTGTTAACCGGCTAACGCAGCAATTTGGAAATTCCAAAGCTCTTTATTTTGATGATTATGATTTTGAAGGGCCAGATGATATTTTGAAATGGGTCGACGATGGCGCTAATTCCAGTGAATGGAATTTAACACCACTTCTCAAAGATCTCAAAAGCTTGCTGGAAGAACCTCTCGATTACATTATTATGGATTTTCCATTTGCCTATCAGCATGACCAGATAAGTAGCTTCATCGATCTAGCTGTATTTATTGATACGCCGTTAGACCTTGCATTAGCGCGCCGAATGAAAAGAGACTTTGCAGAAAGTTCCGCTGCTGAAATCCTGCTTCAACTGGAGCATTATGCGCACAAAGGAAGACGTGCTTATCTGGAAATGCTCCATACGATAAAGCCGAATTCTGATGTAGAAATAGATGGGGCGTTATCAATTGATGCCATTACAGATCAATTGCTCAAGCAGGGGAGATGAACCCGATACCTACTGATAATGTAACAATCCGAAAAATGTCCCACAACGACTATAAAATTATGGCTCGGTGGTTAAGCACGCCAGCAGTTTTGGAATTCTTTGGGGATGTTAACGCTCCCTTTACACTGGAACAAGTTCAACGCAAATACGGGCCGAGAATAACCGGGGATGTTCCAATCTATCCATACATAGTAGAACTGGAAAAGGAACCTATAGGTTTTATTCAATACTATCGAATAACTAGAGAAGCACAAAAAGAGTTTGGGTATCAAGACACCCTGCATGTTTACGGCATCGATCAGTTTCTCGGTGCTGAACAATACCATAACCAAGGTTTAGGTACGCTTATGATTACCAAATTTCTCACGAATTTATACCAACAGACTGGAGCAGATATCATCGTTTTAGATCCGGATATTTCCAATGCCAGAGCCATCCGGTGCTATGAAAAATGCGGATTTGTTAAAGCGAAAAAAGTGAAGTGCGGAGCGGGCTGGTTAATGGAACTAAAGACGGGGAGCGTCGGACATGAAGCTGCTAAAAGCGGAAATGAATAAAGAGACAGCGCAAGAAATCTTGAGTTGGCAATACGAACCTCCCTATGATTTCTATAATAATGAGTCCTGTGACTCGGAGTTGGCAGAGTTACTCAATAAAGCATATTTCACAGTTTTGAACGAAAAGGAAGAAACTGTCGGCTTTTTCTGCACCGGAGAAAGTGCCCAAGTGCCGTCCGGAAACCGGTATGAAGTTTATAAAGAGCAGTGTATTGATGTGGGATTGGGGATGAATCCAGCGCTTGTCGGCAAAGGGAATGGCGAGGAATTTGGTCTATTCATCCTCCATTCTATAGAAGAAACTCATCATCAGCTGCCGGTTCGGCTGACTGTTGCTGCATTCAACAAAAGGGCCATTCGTCTTTATGAAAAACTGGGTTTCACTTTAGATAAGCGATTCAGTAATGCTGCGGCCGAGTTTATTACTATGGTGAAAAAGTATTAACTGGGTGTTCGAAAGGTGTTAAGGGCAATGGATAAGAATAAATGATGAAATCCACCATTTGCCGGAAGTATGGAAAAGCAAAACTTGTTTTCAGAATGTGATAAAACTTCCCTAAAATTGACAGTGGAGCTATTCACTATATGCTGATCATTTCGTCCACAGGCTGCTTGCTGGAAATGGATCGCAGTGGAGAATCGGCAGTCTAATGTGAGCGCAGCAAAATGCAGTAGTTTGCTGGCTGCCAAGTGCCTAGTTTATTCTATGCTACTGTTCAAGAAATTCCAGATTTTCTTTGGATACTATAGTTTTTACTTAAATCAACAAAATAGTGCCGATGTGTTTTTTAGCAAATTTAAATGGATGAAACGTTGATATACAGCGAAGAAACCATAGTATTTTTGTCCCTTTACGATGTCCGCCAATGGTTTATGTTTTTACAGTTGGATTGAGTATGCTACAATAACGGACATTATGTTTGAAGGGAGACTACCCATGATTAAAAAATGGTTTTTGACAATAGCGCTTGGAGGATCCATGTTAGCACTAGCTGCTTGTGGAGATGATACTGCAGAAGAAACAACTGGTGAAGAGACGCCGCAAGAGGAAGTTGCAACAGATGAGGAAGGCGAAACGGCGGAACAGCCGGAAATGCCGGAGCCTGATTTGGAAGGCATTCCGGATGTAGTCGCTGAAGTAAATGGCGAAGCAATCGAGAAAGCGGAATTTGAATCGGCTTATACGGGACAATTCCAGCAGATGGCTATGCAGTCACAAATGTCTGGACAGGAAGTTGACCAGGCTCAGTTAAAAGAGCAGGTGGCGGAAAGCTTAGTCGCCCAGGAATTGCTTGTTCAAGAAACTGAAAACCAGGAAATTACTGCATCAGAAGAACAGATCAACACAACTTTAGAAGAACTTTCCCAGCAAAACGGACTTGAATCATCAGAGGAGTTTTTGGCTGCACTTGAAGAGCAGGGTGTCTCTGAAGATGAAGTGATGGAGCAGGTAGAAGCACAAGTTAAAGTAGATCAACTGGTTGCAAGCGAGACCGGCGAAATCAATCCAACAGATGAAGAACTTCAGACATTTTATGATGAAGCACAGGCTCAGCAAGAAGAGGCCGGTGGTGAAGCTCTTCCAGCGTTCGAAGAAGTAAAACCTGAGCTTGAAGAACAGCTTAGAGTGCAAAAAGAAGGAGAAGCTGTCCAAACTTTGGTCGCGGAGCTTCGTGAAGATGCAGATGTTACAATCAATCTATAAATAGAAAAAACCAGATCCCCCTCGGATCTGGTTTTTTTCTGTCCAAATTAAACTATTCGATAAATTTGTTGGGTTACTTCATCCACCTTTATAATGTAAAGGTAGATAAGGCAAAGCAACGCGGCGAGCGGAAGTGCTGCAAAAACCAAGGTTTTCAAACGAGGGCTGATCGAGAAAAAAGAAATATGGTGACGCTCCAAAAACAAAAACAGCCAAACTGGAACTGCAAAAACAATGACTTGCAGAATATTGTGGATAAAATCGATTTCATTTTTCAGCAAGGCAAACCGCAATTGGTCGCCCGTATCCCATAACTCCTTGCTGAACCGATAATTTTCTTGGTTAAAATAACCGATCTGCAGGGCAAACCGTGTTTCCGTTTCACTGTAATCAAGAACTCCCGGAAAAATTTTTAAATTGTAAATCATATAGTACAACAAGAGGAACAAAGAAAAGTAAGACAATACCTTTATCAGCAGGATCGTTTTTTCGCGTCGATGAGTCAATGTCATGGCAGCCTCCTCACAAGTTTGACGGGGTAAATGAAAAGCCCAAGGGTAAGTTTTGGTTTGCTGTATATTTTTAAGCTACCCTAATATTTGGGCATATAACAGTTCTGTTCAATTATCTTTAATTTCTTCCGTTACTGATAGATAAATAAAATTTAATTTTAAAAGTTCCGAAGACCGGACTTGTACAGTTTATACAGTGATTCCATGCTGCTTAGCGAAAAAAAGGCTGAACCAGAGAAAATTAAGCCGTATGACTGCGAAGTGTCTGTCTGCAGCGGTCTCGTCGCAAAATTCGTTTTCTAGAAGAAAACGAATTGGTTGGTCCGAACAATAAGTGCATCAGTATGTAGAATTTTCAGTAAAATTATTTTTGGATTTTCCCAAGGTTTTTTAGGGACAGCAGGTTTGACAGGACAGGAAATTTTCCGTATCCTTTACACTTGTGATAAAGAGAAACTTCAGTTCAGTGGGGTTCTTCATTCGCCGCTGGTTTTTAGTTGATCAATTCGGTCATTAACGGTCAGGGGGCTCCCGCTATAAAAAGTGGGGGTCTTGCTGGGCGTTGAAGCGGAACAAAAAGAAAAAGGAGGGGTACTATATGAAGAAAGTAACCAATGTTTTTTGGATTGCTCTTGCACTCGTATTATTGGCCATTGGCTATGGCGCATTTGCACCCGATAATTTTGCAGAAGTTACCGGGAATATAGAATCATTCCTGACAACTTCGTTTGGATGGTATTATTTATTAATAGTTTCCATCATGGTTTTATTCTGCCTATTTTTCCTTATCAGTCCGATGGGGCAAATTAAATTAGGCAAAGACACAGACAAGCCCGAGTTTTCATTCGGGACATGGATTGCCATGCTGTTTTCAGCAGGAATGGGAATCGGTCTGGTGTTCTGGGGAGCAGCAGAACCGTTGTCGCATTTTGCGATTGACCCGGCAACTGCAGAACCTGGAAGCGCAGAAGCAATGCGTGAATCAATGCGTTTCAGCTTTTTCCACTGGGGAATTCATGCATGGGCTATTTACGCTGTAGTAGCGTTGGCACTTGCTTATTCCCAGTTCCGAAAAGGGGAACCCGGATTGGTTTCCGCAACTTTGAAACCTTTATTCGGTGACAAGATGAAAGGGCCATGGGGAACGCTCGTCGACGTTATCGCTGTTTTTGCAACAGTTGTCGGTGTCGCAACTACCTTAGGTTTTGGCGCTATTCAAATCAATGGCGGCCTGGCTTTCTTATTTGACGGCATACCAGGAGACAATTTCATCGTTCAATTGGTCATTATCGCCATTGTAACGGTCCTGTTCATGATTTCGGCTTGGTCTGGATTGAGCAAAGGGATCAAGTATCTGTCCAACACCAATATGGTGCTGGCAGTAGTCTTGCTTCTGGCGGTTATTATCCTTGGACCAACCCTATTGATTATGAACATGTTCACCGATACAATCGGCACGTACTTCCAGAACCTGGTTGAGATGAGTTTCCGTGCAGGTCCTATTGATGGTGAAAACCGCGCCTGGATCGATGGATGGACCATCTTCTATTGGGCTTGGTGGATATCTTGGGCACCATTCGTTGGTATTTTCATTGCACGTGTTTCCAGAGGACGGACAATTCGCCAATTCCTATTAGGCGTCCTGATGATTCCGACCTTTATCAGCTTTCTTTGGTTCGCTGCTTTCGGTACGACGGCGATCGACGTACAAAACAGCGGTGTGGATTTAACCGGATTGTTGACTGAAGAGACATTGTTCGCGGTGTTTGCTGAATTGCCTCTAGGGGTTATGCTGTCAGTCATTGCGATTTTCCTGATTACAACGTTCTTCGTCACTTCTGCCGATTCTGCGACATTTGTTCTTGGAATGCAGACAACAGGCGGTTCGTTGCATCCGCAAAATTCAGTGAAATTGACATGGGGGATTGCCCAATCGGCAATCGCTGTTATCTTATTGTCAACTGGCGGGCTTGATACATTGCAGACCGTGCTGATCATTGCGGCGTTCCCGTTCTCGATCATCATGCTGCTGATGATGGCATCTTTCTACAAAGCATTAAATATCGAATACAAAGCTATAAAACGCAAACGTTAAAACCGCCGCTTCGGCGGTTTTTTCATTGGAAAAGCGGTATAATGGATGTCAGGCAAAACAGGATGGAGGATTTGGAGCATGGAAAAACCGCACGTATTATTAGTGGATGGAATGGCGCTGCTGTTCCGGTCATTTTTCGCAACATCGGCTGTCGGACAATATTTCCGGACGACTGAAGGTTTGGCAACAAATGGCGTACAGGGATTTGCTAGACACGTACTGGCCGCTAAAACAATGATGAAGCCGACTCACATGGCAGTTTGCTGGGATATGGGAGCACGGACGTTCCGAACAGACCTGTTTGACGGCTATAAAGCAAACCGTCCGGCACCTCCAGAAGACATGGTGCACCAGTTTGATCTGGCCCAATTGGTTTCCGAGCAGCTTGGCTGGAAAAATTACGGCGAAGCTGGGATTGAAGCGGATGATTTTATCGGCTCTTTCACCAAGCAATGGCAGGACCAGGTGGATTTCACGATTATTACCGGTGATAAGGATATGCTTCAGCTGCTGACGCCTTCGGTCAATATTGCATTCATGAAAAAAGGATTTCATGTTTACGATGTTTACACAGAAGCGCGGTTCGTTGAAGAATATGGCATACAGCCTGCACAATTCGCGGATGTCAAAGCATTCATGGGCGATCCAAGTGATGGCTATCCGGGAGTCAAAGGGATAGGGCCGAAGACCGCGCTGCAGCTCATTCAAAACTACGGTTCAACTGACGGTGTCCTCGACGCCCTAGATGAGTTAAAACCCGCGCAGAAAAAGAAAATTGATGAGCATAAAGAAATGCTGCTGCTATCAAAAAAACTGGCTGTCATCAAATGTGACATCCAGTTGGAGGTGCCTTTGGAGAAACTGGCGGTTTCTTCCTACACCCAAGATCATATTCAATTGTGCCGTGACCAGCAATTGCTGCTGCTTGCCAAACAACTGGAGAAAGATGTTGGCGTCACTGCCGATCCTTGGGCATAATCTTCACAAAGGTCAGCACTTTACGATTTTCCAAATAAGAAACCGTCCGCATTTTGCTGGGGCGGTTTTTTTGTCCGTTGTCATGAATATAGAGGAGCAAATCGCCATCTTCCTGCTTAAAGCCGATCAGTGGCACCCAATGGTAGCTGTAAGCCGGCTTCGAAAACCATTGAAGGGTGAAATACCGGTCGAACTTCATGGCAAGCGGCCGACCCGCTAATAATTCTTCCTTCACTTCTTCGATGGTCCGAACTTTTTTTGCCTCATAGCGTGGTCCGGCAATTTTGTGGAAGTTCCTGAGCAGCCTCCAGGTAAACAAGCCGATTGGTGTCGCGCCAAGCAGCCGGTACAGCTGATCGGTGCCGATTTCCAGCCCTTCGTGAAACTGGAGAATGGACGCCGCAGTAACAGGTCCACAGGCAGAAGATCGGTATTTTTTGAGGATAGCTTCATCGTGCTGGGACAGTCCTTGAAAAGCAATCAGTTTCTTCATTGCAGCCACCTCCTGAATGTAAACAGCCTTAACGTTTGGACAGCAATTGATCATTTTCAGTAAGCAGTTGCTGCAAAGCAATTCGGAAAGTCGTATATACTTCCAGCTCCACCTGAATTCCGGCATGGACGATCTCACGTACAAAGAGCGGGTTAAAGCCTGCATAAATTGCACGCAGTCCCATCAAGCCCAAAGCGGAATTTAGTTGGCTTAATTCACTGGCCAATCCGTTATAGTCAAATTCGGCGATATCGTCCGTCGTCACACCCGTAAAGTCGAAGACAACGCGTTCTGTATCCCGGTGCTTTTCCGCATACTTTAAAACCTTGCTGCGGATCATATCAAAACGGTCCTGAAAAATAAAACCGGCGATTGGCACTAGAATGGTTCTTGGAACAATTGATGGGATGATAGGGGCTGACATATTCTTAATCAGTTTTTCGTAATATACTACTTGCTCTTTTAACTCTTTTATTTCTTGCTGTGAATCCATTTATATACCTCCGGAGTAGTTAGTAATAGGGAAGTGCAAATTGAGTAGACCTAGCTATCCCTTCGGATAGATGAGGCGGGCAGCCTAATATCATTGGCCATCCCGGAACAACTCAATTTATTTGGAGCGAAAAAAAGGAGCAGGCGGGCGCCTACTCGTTTTGGTCGTTCAAAAACTCAGTTACTGATTCGGGTGATTTAGCGTTGGCACTGTGAAGATGAGCTGTTTTTTCGCCGTCTTTAAAGATTAGCAGGCTCGGTATGCCCATAACGTCATATTTTTCAGCAAGGTCTGGCAGCTCGTCGCGGTTGACATCAACCCATTGATATTGGCTGAATTCTTCGATGATCGGGTCGATGAACATATCCATGCGCGTACAATCTGGGCACCAGCCAGCTTGGAATTTCACGATTACCGGTTGTGTACCATTTATAACTTCAGTGAATTGTTCGTTTGTAACGATTGATTTCATTTGTATTGCCTCCTTATAGGTTCTCTTTCAGTTTACCGTGCTTTGGCTAAATCGCAAAGAATTTGTTCCTGAAAATTTAAGGGAATTTTTAACGATTAAATATTGCGAAAAAAGAAAATATAACTTACACTAAGGACATAGAGAACGTTCTATTTTTTTTAATTAAAAAATGAATGAGTATTCATTCAAAAATTCAAGGAGGGTTTGCTAGTGGCTTACCAAATTAGAAAAGCGGCTGTACTCGGTTCGGGTGTTATGGGTTCGGGAATTGCAGCGCACCTTGCAAATATTGGAATACCTGTACTATTGCTTGATATTGTCCCGCGTGAATTGACTAAGGAAGAACAGGCAAAAGGCGCAACTCTTGAAGACAAAGCAGTGCGCAATCGGATTGCAGCTGGTTCTATCCAGAAACTGCTTAAGCAGAAGCCGGCTCCACTAACAGCGAAAAAGAATCTTCAATTGATCACACCAGGCAATCTGGAAGACGACTTGAACAATCTAAAAGATGTCGACTGGATCATTGAAGTCATTGTGGAAAATCTTGACGTAAAAAAATCCTTATATGAAAAAATCGATGGCGTCAGAAAAGACGGCACCATTGTTTCTTCCAATACATCAGGCATCAGCATTAACGCAATGGTAGAAGGGCGCTCAGAAGATTTCAGCAAGCATTTCCTGGGAACCCACTTTTTCAATCCACCTCGTTATTTGAAACTGCTGGAAGTGATTCCTGCGAATACTACTGCCCCGGAAGTGGTAGAGTTTATGACAGCATTCGGAGAAGACCGTTTAGGCAAAGGCGTCGTTATCGCCAAAGATACACCAAACTTTATCGCTAACCGGATCGGCACATATGGATTATTGGTGACCTTGCGTGAAATGATGGCGCGCGGCTATTCAATCGGCGAAGTGGACTCGGCAACAGGGCCACTGATCGGCCGTCCAAAATCTGCAACTTTCCGAACTTTGGATGTTGTTGGGCTCGATACGTTTATGCACGTAGCAAAAAATGTCTATGACCAAACTTCGGGTGAGGAACAGCAAGTGTTTAAAGCACCGGAATTCATGGCCACGATGGTTCAAAATGGTTGGCTCGGAGCGAAATCAGGACAAGGATTCTTCTTGAAAAAAGATAAAGAGATTTTAGAGCTGGATCCAGAAACCTTGGAGTACCGCGCAGCTGGTAAATTGAAAACGCCTTCACAGGAAATGGCCAAGCAGCAAAAAGGCCTGGCAGCTAAAATGAAAACGCTTGTCTATGCAGAAGACCGGACGGGGGAGCTGCTTTGGAGCATACTCGCTCCAACATTGCGCTATTCGGCCGAACTGACTGGAGAAATTGCAGACGACATCGTGGCTATCGACAATGCCATGAAATGGGGCTTTGGCTGGGAACAAGGGCCGTTTGAAACGTGGGACGCAATCGGCGTCAAAAAGTCAGTAGAGATGATGAAGCAGGAGGGGCATCCGGTTCCGGCATTTGTGCAGGCTTTGATCGACAGCGGAAACGAAACCTTCTATAAAGAAGAAAATGGTGATTTGCATTTCTTTGACGGTACGAGCTACCAGCCCGTCCCGGTCAATGAAAAAGTCATCGACTTGAAGCGCTATAAGAAAAAACATGGCGTCATCAAATCGAATTCAGGTGCAAGCCTGATTGATCTTGGCGACGGAATTGCCTTGCTGGAATTCCATTCCCGCTCAAACGCCATCGGCATGGACATTATGCAAATGATCAATTTTGCAGTGGACGAAGTAGAGAAAAACTTCAAAGGGCTTGTTATCGGGAACCAGGGCAAAAACTTCTGCGTGGGTGCAAACCTCGGCATGATCCTGATGGAAGCACAAGACGACAATATTTTTGAACTGGATTTTACAATTAAAACCTTCCAAAATGCCATGATGAAGATCAAATACAGCAATAAACCAGTTGTAGCGGCGCCGTTTGGCATGTCGCTTGGAGGCGGAGCAGAAGTGGCATTGCCGGCTGCGCACATCCAGGCTTCAATGGAAACCTACATGGGATTAGTGGAAGCGGGCGTTGGGCTGATTCCCGGCGGCGGCGGAAACAAAGAACTTTATATGAAGCAGCTGAAAGGCTTGCCGCACGGCGTGACCGTGGACTACCAGAACATTGCCAGCAAAGTCTTCGAATCGATTGCGATGGCCAAAGTCTCGACTTCAGCAGAAGAAGCACGTGAAACCAACTTCCTCAACTTCGTAGATGGCATCAGCGTTAACAGCGATCACTTGATTTATGATGCAAAACAAGCGGCTCTGTCGCTCTATGAAAATGGCTACCAAGCGCCTTTGCGTGAAAAAGTGCCAGTCACCGGCGAACCTGGCTACGCGACCCTGTTATTGGGTGCAGAAGGCATGTTCATTTCTGGCTATATCAGTGAATACGACTTGAAAATCGCTAAAAAACTGGCGTTTGTCCTGTCAGGCGGAAAAGTTCCATATGGCACAAAAGTGGATGAGCAGTACTTGCTTGACCTTGAACGCCAAGCATTTTTAAGCCTAGTGGCTGAACCGAAAACCCAGCAGCGCATGCAGCATATGCTGGTCAAAGGAAAACCGTTACGCAATTAATCGTTGATGATAAAAGGAGGAAATTTACATGCGTGAAGCAGTAATCGTGGCCAGTGCTCGAACACCGGTCGGAAAAGCGGGAAGAGGTTCTTTGGCAACTGTTCGTCCGGATGATTTCGGGGCGTTGGTTGTCAGAGAAACGCTACAGCGGGCAGGCGGATACGATGGGCCAATTGATGATTTGATCATGGGCTGTGCCATGCCGGAAGCAGAGCAGGGCATGAACATCGCCCGCAATATCGGAGCACTTGCAGGATTGCCGGATACGGTTTCTGCCGTAACCGTCAACCGTTTTTGCTCGTCAGGTTTGCAGTCAATCGCCTACGCAGCTGAGCGCATCATGGTCGGTTCAGCGGAAGCAATTATTGCAGGCGGTGTGGAGTCGATGAGCATGGTGCCGATGATGGGCAACGTCATCCGCCCCAATGCAAAATTAGCTGAAACGGCACCACAATACTATATGAGCATGGGCCATACGGCAGAACAAGTGGCGACCCAATACGGCATCAGCCGTGAAGACCAGGATGCATTTTCAGTCCGCTCGCATGAAAAAGCGGCAGCGGCCATTGCAGCCGGCCACTTCAATGAAGAAGTAGTTCCGGTCGAAGTGACAAAACGATACGTCGATGAAAACAACAAATACCAGGAGAAATCCTTTATGTTCGAAATGGATGAAGGCGTACGCCACGGCACCAGCATTCAAACCTTGAACAAATTGCGCTCTGCCTTCTCGGCACGCGGATCAGTTACCGCCGGAAACTCTTCACAAACTTCTGATGGCGCTGGTGCTTTGCTCGTGATGGACCGTGAAAAAGCAGAAGCACTTGGGTTAAAGCCCATCGCTAAATTCCGTTCATTCGCAACAGGCGGCGTACCTCCGGAAGTCATGGGAATCGGTCCTGTTGTCGCAATTCCAAAAGCTTTGAAATTGGCTGGATTAACAATCGACGACATTGACGTCTGGGAATTGAACGAAGCGTTCGCATCCCAATCGCTTGGTGTCATCCGCACGCTTGGTTTGGATATCGACAAAGTCAACTTCAACGGAGGAGCCATTGCACTTGGCCATCCGCTGGGTGCGACCGGCTCAATCCTGACAATTCGCATGATGAGCGAATTAAAACGCCAAGGCAAACAGTTTGGCGTCGTCACCATGTGCATCGGTGGCGGAATGGGCGCAGCAGGCGTCTTTGAAATGCTGTAGAAATAGATTTCAAGAACTAAAGAGTAGAGTAGGTCTGAAGAAATCGCTTCAGGCGGACGCTTTCGGGCCCGCAGGATGCGGGTCATGCAGCTAGCGCTGATCCCCCAGGAGTCGCCGCCTTCCGCTCATTCTTCTTAGTTTCGAACTGCACTCTATTAGAGAGTGAAGAATTAGAGGATTTTATTTAGAGATGTGACTACTAGCGCCGGCGCGTCCAAGGGCTAGGCGAAGCAAGAAGACAGGTGTACTTTACCTGGCTTTTTGCGGGAGCCATGCCCAAAGCGACCGAAGCGGATTAAAAATGATAATTCTTTAGCGCAACTTAAAGCATATTCATATAAGCAATTACAAAATAGGAGGAATACAAAATGGAACAATCAAAAACATTGATCAAAGGCGGCAGTTTCTTAATCGAAGATGCGGATCTGTCACGTGTGTTCACACCGGAAGATTTCACGGAAGAGCAAAAAATGATTGCCAAGACGACGGAGGATTACGTCAATACAGAAGTGATGCCGGTCGTTGAAAACTTGGAAAACCATGAGTTTGAGCATTCGGTCCGTTTGTTGAAAACAGCTGGAGAACTTGGCCTTTTGGGCGCAGACGTTCCGGAACAATACGGCGGCTTAGGGTTGGATAAAATCGCTTCTGCATTGATTGCTGAAAAAATGTCTAAAGCAGGCGGCTTCTCGATCACTCACGGCGCACATGTTGGCATCGGTTCATTGCCAATCGTCCTTTTCGGCAATGAAGAACAAAAACAAAGCTATCTGCCGCGCTTGGCGACAGGCGAGATGATTGCAGCATACGCATTGACGGAGCCGAGCTCAGGATCGGATGCACTTGGTGCGAAAACAGTAGCCAAACTGAACGAAGCAGGAACGCATTACGTCTTGAACGGCGAGAAGCAATGGATTACTAATGCCGGATTTGCGGATGTCTTCGTGGTTTATGCAAAAATTGACGGTGACAAATTCTCGGCCTTTATCGTAGAACGCGAATTCCCTGGCGTATCTGTTGGGCCGGAAGAAAAGAAAATGGGCATTAAATCTTCTTCTACACGGACATTGGTCTTGCAGGACGCTGAAGTTCCTGTGGAAAACCTGTTGGGCGAAGCAGGTCGCGGCCATATTATTGCGTTTAACATCCTGAACATCGGCCGCTACAAATTGGGAGTCGGCACAATTGGTGCTTCCAAGCGCGCCATGGAATTGACGATTCCTTATACAAATCAGCGCCAGCAGTTCAAGACGCCGATTTCTTCATTCAACTTGACGCGCGAGAAATTGGCGACAATGGCTTCTAAACTATATGCCGTTGAAAGTTCGGTTTACCGCACAGTTGGGTTGTTCGAAGACCGCATGAGCGGATTTACGGATGAGCAGCATGCAGACGGCAAGTTGGTTGCTGACTCGATTGCTGAATTCGCAGTGGAATGTTCACTCAATAAATTCTTCGGTACAGAAACATTGGATTATATCGTGGACGAAGGCGTCCAATTGCACGGGGGCTATGGCTTTATGCAGGAATACGAAATCGAGCGCATTTACCGCGATTCACGCATCAACCGTATTTTTGAAGGAACCAATGAAATCAACCGCCTGCTTGTTCCGGGAACTCTATTGCGTAAAGCAATGAAAGGCGAACTGCCGTTGTTGCAGCATGCGCAGCAGCTTCAAGAAGAGCTGTTGATGATGATGCCGGAAGAAGTAGGTACAGAAGCATTGGCTCAGGAAAAATACCTGGTGAAAAATGCCAAGAAAATTGCATTGCTTGCAGCCGGGCTTGCGGCTCAGACTTACGGTACGAAATTGGAAGCGGAGCAGGAAGTGCTTGTTAACATCGCAGACATCGTCAGCAACGTCTTTGCGATGGAATCAGTAGTCTTGCGTACAGAAAAGGCGATTGCTGCATCAGGTGAAGAAAAAGCCAAGCAGAAACTTCTCTACACTCAGATTTACTGCCAGGAAGCATTTGATCAGATAGAGAAGGATGCTAAAGAAACATTGATCGCGGCGATCGAAGGAGACAACCAGCGAATGATGCTTTCAGCATTGCGCAAATTGACTCGTTCAACGCCTTACAACGTCATTGCGAAAAAACGCGAAGCGGCTGTCAAACTGATCGACGTCGAGAAATACGTCGTTTAATAGAGTATAAAAACAGGGGCTGTCTCATAACTACAAAATATAAAACCGGCAAAGAAAAGCAATTCTTTTCTTTGCCGGTTTTTAAATGAGCTGACGGGAATGGAAGCGGCGACTCCTGCGGGGTAGCGCAGTGCCGAAATCCACTCGGGCGTTTAGCCCAAGTTAGTTCGGCGCAAGCCCGCGGAAAGCGTCCGCTGGAATGGACGTCAGCCCCTTTTGGGACAGCCCCTGTTTTTTTATTCGTCGACCCCCCGCGTTCTTTTTGGTAAGCTTGAAAAAAAGGGGGTTCTAAATTGATTACGTATTACGCATATCCAAAATGCACGACTTGCCGCAAAGCGAAAAGCTGGCTGGAACAGAATAATGTGGAATACAACGAAGTCCACATTGCAGAAAGTCCGCCAACAAAAGAACAGTTGACTGAGATCTATCAGGCAAGCGGTTTGGAATTGAAAAAGTTTTTTAATACGAGCGGTTTGGTCTATCGCTCGCTAAGCCTGAAAGACAAGTTGTCAAACATGACCGAACAGCAGCAATTGGAGCTTCTGGCTTCAGATGGTATGCTAATCAAACGGCCGCTCGCATGGGACGGCAAACGGGTGACACTTGGTTTTAAAGAAGCGGAATATCAAAATACCTGGTTGTAGAGACATCGCGTCATCTTGTGTTTCACAGCTGTTTATGTCAAACTGAAATTGAATAGACTACATAATTTGGAGGGGTCAAGATGAGTACACCAGCAGAACTTCGTTATTCAAAAGAACATGAATGGGTCAAAATCGAAGACGGCAATGCACGTATCGGAATCACCCATTTTGCACAGGCTGAATTGGGAGATATCGTTTTTGTCGAGCTTCCGCAAGTCGGCGACGAATTGAAAAAAGACCAGCCTTTCGGCAGCGTTGAATCCGTTAAAACGGTTTCGGAATTATATGCGCCTATTAGCGGCAAAGTGGTTGAGGTAAACTCTGAGCTTGAAGACAGCCCGGAATTCGTCAATGAGTCACCTTACGAACAGGCTTGGATGGTGGTTATCGAAGCCCCTTCAGAAGAAGAAGTCAACGAATTGATGACTGCAGACCAATACAAAGAAATGATCAATGAGTAGTCCCGGAAAGCGCCGATTTTTTGGCGCTTTTTTTTGTTCAAGTTTCTCCTGATGCTTCCAATAAGATGAGAAAATAGACGAAAGCTGAAATCATTGTTATTTTTAAGATGACAAACGAATCTGCGGGTGTACTCAAAAGAATGATAACCAGCTATTCGGTATCAAGCTGCTTTTCTTGAAAGTTCAGCCTAAATTAGTATAGTTGAATAACAGGACTTTTCTTATTCTATATTCGATGGGGTGAGTGTTTATGGGAAAGGTGATCGTGGTCGAGGGAATCAGCGATAAGTCGAGGATTGCACCGCTCATTGCAGAACCCGTGACGATTCTTTGCACAAATGGTACAGTAAGTGCATCGAGACTGGAAGAATTACTGTTGCCGTATGAAGGCCAGGACATCATTATACTAGTAGACGCAGACTCCTCAGGAGAAAAATTGCGGAAGCTGGTTAAACGTGAATTTCCGGAAGCCCGCCATTTTTATGTCAACCGGAGCTACAAGGAAGTTGCTGCAACGCCACTCCGTATCTTGATGGATGTGCTCATCGCAGCGAATGTCCAGGTCAATAAGCTATTGATAGAGGGATGAAGAAGATGAAGGAATGGACACATAAAGAATGGATCAAAGAAAAAAATACCAATCACATCACCGCGTTTTATTTATATACGCCGATGTGCGGAACTTGCCAAGTAGCTTCAAAGATGCTGACTGTGGTTACCGAATTGTTGCCTGATCTGCAGATAGGCAAAGCAAACTTAAATTATGTTCAGGAAATCGCGGGCTTATACCAAGTAGAAAGTGTGCCGTGCCTGCTGATTACAGAAGATGGCAAAATCAAGGAAAAAATTTATGCTTTCCAATCGGTCCCAAATTTATATGACAAGTTGAAATCTGTTGACGAATTTAGCACGTCATGGTAAATTGAGATTCTGATAAAAAATTTCATATCAAAACTCTTATTAAGAGTGGTGGAGGGAAGTGCCCTATGAAGCCCGGCAACCGTCATGAAAATGAAATGGTGCCAAATCACACGAAGCGAAAGCTTTGGAAGATGAGAGATTGGTTTCCGTATAATATACGTTTGCCCTTCTGCTCAGTTCTGCGCGGAAGGGTTTTTTATTTTTAGGATGTAGGGGTGTTCAAGAAATGATTGAGTTAAAAAAAGTAACGAAAAAATTCGATACGGGTAAGGCAGTTCTTACAGCTGTTGACGGAGTCGATTTATCCATTTCTGACGGTGAGATATTCGGCATTATCGGATACAGTGGTGCTGGTAAAAGTACGTTGATCCGGTTGTTGAACGGTCTGGAAAAACCAACTTCAGGCACAGTGGAAATTAACGGACAGACCATTACAGCGATCAAAGGCGGAGAATTGCGCAAGGCCCGCCAAAAGGTCAGCATGATTTTTCAGCATTTCAACTTGCTGTGGTCCCGTACAGTAAAAGAAAACATTGAGTTTCCACTGGAGATCGCCGGAGTGTCAAAAGCACAGCGGGGCAAACGGGTTCAGGAGCTGATCGAGCTGGTCGGCTTGACTGGCCGTGAAAATGCTTATCCTTCGGAACTTTCAGGGGGGCAAAAACAGCGCGTTGGCATCGCCCGTGCATTGGCAAACGATCCGGAAGTCCTGTTATGTGACGAAGCAACGTCTGCACTCGACCCGGAAACTACTGATGCCATCCTGGATTTGCTGGTGGATATCAACAAGCGTTTGGGATTGACAATTGTACTGATTACGCATGAAATGCATGTCATCCGAAAAATTTGCCACCGTGTGGCAGTCATGGAAGGCGGCCGGGTTGTTGAACTCGGCGACGTCTTGAATGTTTTCCAATCACCGAAAGAAGAAATCACTAAGCGTTTTGTAGCACAAGTGACCGATTCCGGTGATTCACAGGAAACCATCAAACATCTGCGGGAATTGTATCCGACAGGTGAACTGGTAAAATTGGTTTTTGTCGGCGATCAAACCGAGCAGCCAATCCTGACAAAATTGATACGCAGCCATTCTGTCGAAGTTAACATTGTCCAAGGCAATATCTCGCACACGCAGCGAGGAGCTTACGGCACGCTGATTTTGCAGTTAAAAGGCTCAGCAGCAGAAATTGAAGAAGCACTGGCATTCCTTCGTTTAGAAGATGTCCAAGCGGAGGTGATGCACAATGATTGAATCATTATTCCCGAACGTAGACTGGGACAGCATGTGGGAAGCCACTCTTGAAACACTTTACATGACGACGATATCGACTTTATTTACATTTATTATTGGGTTAGCACTTGGGATTCTGTTGTTTTTGACAGCGCCTAAGCAATTATGGGCAAACAAAGTGGTCAATTGGTTAACTGGCGCATTCGTCAACATATTCCGCTCGATTCCATTTATCATTTTAATCATTCTATTAATCCCATTAACATTATTACTTATGGGAACAATTCGTGGACCTAATGCAGCTTTACCGGCATTGATAATTGGTTCAGCTCCATTTTATGCGCGAATGGTCTTGATCGCGTTAAAAGAAATCGATAAAGGCGTCATTGAAGCAGCTCGGTCAATGGGCGCGACAACTGGCACAATTATTTGGAAAGTATTATTACCAGAATCGAAACCCGCGTTAATCTCTGGTATTACAGTTACGGCTATCGCATTAGTTGGCTATACAGCCATGGCAGGAATTATCGGCGCAGGTGGTCTTGGTACACTTGCTTTCCTAGATGGCTTCCAACGAAGTCGTGAAGACGTCACATTGATGGCAACAATCTTAATTTTAATTATTGTCTTTATCATTCAATATATTGGTGATTTAGTCACAATTAAAGCTGACAAACGGTAAAAACGGATTTTCCGTTCTATAAATAACACACTAAAGGGAGAGATTAAGATGAAGAAATTTGTAGTAGGAACAGCGTTAACAGCATTAGTACTAGCAGGATGCGGAAACGGTGGAGCGAGCGAAGAAGAATCTGCAACATTACGCGTAGGAGCTTCTAACGTGCCTCACGCTGAAATTTTAGAAAAAGCGAAGCCTATGCTTGAAGAACAAGGAATTGACTTAGAAATCGAAACGTATCAGGATTATATCCTGCCAAATAAAGATTTAGAGTCTGGTGAAATTGATGCCAACTATTTCCAAACGGTGCCATACTTAGAGACTCAAATAGCTGATAATGGTTATGAGTTTGAAAATGCTGGAGGGATTCATATTGAACCAATCGGTGTTTATTCACAAAAATATGCTTCTCTTGATGAACTACCACAAGATGCAACCATTTTGATGAGCAACTCGGTATCGGAGCAGGGTCGTATTTTATCGCTGCTTGAGGTAGAAGGCTTAATCACATTGGCAGAAGGTGTAGATAAAACATCGGCTGAAGTGAGTGATATTGTTGAAAATCCGAAAAATTTACAGCTTGAGCCAGACTATGAAGCAGCTTTACTTGTTCAATTGTATGAATCGGGTGAAGGAGATGCAGTCTTGATCAACTCCAACTATGCAATTGATGCTGGCATCAGCCCTCTAGAAGATTCAATTGCAATAGAATCTTCTGATTCGCCATATGTAAATATTATTACTGTGCGTGCAGGTGATGAAGAAAACGAAAACATCACTGCATTAGTAGAAGTATTGAAATCTCAGGAAATCAAAGACTTTATCCTGGAAGAATGGGGCGGCTCTGTCGTACCAGTTGAATAATCCAATATGATAAAAGCATCCCTCGTGGATGCTTTTTTATTTTGTTCAAATAATAAAAATATTTCGCGTTTTCTTGTATACCTTACATTCTAAGAGGGTCTGTGCTACTTTTGAATAATATAAAACAAGCATTTGTTCATATGAGGGGGACATGTTCATGAAATTCAGTTTTGGTTTGCTGCCGCGTATTATTGTGGCAATTATTTTAGGGGTGCTAATTGGATTGATTGCACCAGAAGGTTTGGTGCGGGTATTTGCAACATTTACCACGCTTTTTGGTAACTTCTTAAACTTTGTCGTACCGTTGATCATTCTCGGATTTATTGCTCCAGGAATTGCGAAATTAGGAAAAGGATCTGGCAAGCTGCTGGGAATGGCAACTGGAGTCGCTTATGCGTCTACCATTGCCGCAGGGACGTTAGCTTTCTTCGTTGCAATGGCGGTACTGCCTAATGTCATGACTGAAGGCTCTTTAAGCAGTATGGAAGATCCGGAAAATGCTTTGGCAGCGACTTTTATCGCGCTAGATATGCCGCCTGTTTTTGGCGTAATGTCTGCATTGATTTTGGCTTTCCTGCTGGGTATTGGGATGGCATCGACAGGGAGCAAAACGATGGCTTCATTCTTTGATGAGTTCCAGGCGATTATCGAAAAAACAATTTCCTACGTCATCATTCCTCTTCTGCCATTCCACATCTTTGGTATTTTTGCCAATATGGCTTATGGCGGAGCAGTGTTTGAGATTTTATCATTATTTGCTATCGTATTTGTGATCATCATCATTCTTCACTGGACCATGCTGTTGCTGCAATACTCAGCAGCTGGGGTTTTGAAAGGGAAAAATCCTTTGGCAATCCTGAAAACTATGATGCCGGCTTATTTCACGGCACTTGGGACTCAATCTTCTGCAGCAACTATCCCGGTCACATTGCGCCAAGCGCGCAAATCCGGGGCCAATGAGCGGGTAGCAGACTTCACAGTTCCATTGTTTGCGACAATCCATTTATCCGGCAGTACAATTACGCTAGTCTCATGTGCCATTGGTGTTATGTTGCTGACAGGCGGAGTACCGACATTCGGCAGTTTCTTCCCCTTCATCTTAATGTTGGGGGTGACGATGATTGCAGCACCAGGAGTTCCGGGCGGCGCCGTTATGGCAGCTATCGGGTTGCTGGAAGTCATGCTTGGATTTGATGCCACGATGGTTGCCTTGATGATTGCTCTTTATATGGCACAGGACAGCTTTGGTACTGCCGCAAACGTAACCGGAGATGGTGCTTTAGCGCATATTGTCGACCGTTTCACCAATGGCCGCAAAAGTTTGGAATAATTGGACGATTCGACCAATTATGGCTATTTCAAAAGGTCTATTCTATTGGTAATTTCTGTGCTATTATAGCGAAGATATTACACAATAGGGGGAAACATCATGAAGAAATTATGGGCGATTGGTTTATCAGCGGCATTTTTATTGACTGCCTGCGGAGAAGAAGAAGCAGCGGAGCCGGCGGAAGCAACTGCAGGTTCCGAAGGTTCGGATGACAGCAAAGAAGTTAAACAGGAATTGATGAAGTTTTATATGTCAATACCGAATACGATCAATGCAGTTGATGGTGACTTGAATGCATTCGAGATGAACCAGGCAGAAGATACATTGCCAGAAGGCGATGAACTGCAGGCGATGAAAGATGCAGCAATTGCTTCTGCTGAAGAATCAGCAGGCGCTATTGATTCAATAGAAATTCCAGCACCATTGGAAGAACAGCAGGAAACGATTGAGTCAGCATTTGCTGCAATGCAGGAATCCTATGAAATGAAAGCTGAAGAATTGACGAAAGATGCATCATTTGAAGCAGCTATCGAAAAATTCGGAGAAGCAGATGCAATGTTGAACGAATTGCTTGTAGAGCAAGATTTGGCTGAATCGAGTATTTACAATGAAGTATCACAATAAATAAAGCGAACCCCTGACAAGCAATTGTCAGGGGTTTTTGATTGTTCTTATGGTGATTTAACGAATTAGTTTTTAAATGGTTCAAAATGAGCAAAATTTGAAAATCATATGTGCGGAGTCAGCTAGCAGAATATCGGCAAGAGCCTAGTATCCAAAGTAAATTAGAGCCAAGATATGTAGAAAAGAAGTATAAGACGATAGTTCTATTTTCAGACTAATTAGACAATTTATATGTTTATTTGATATTACGTGGGGTATAATAGTGAAGTAAACTTCAAAAACCCACAGATTGAAAGGAATGGTTCAATATCGAATCGAACGGAATTGAAAAGACGGAGAAAATGGAACAGGCATTCAGAAACGCACATGGTTTCGGAATTGACGAGTATCAAAATGACCCTGACAAAATACTTGAAGTCGAACAGCGCCGTGAACAGGATTATCAGCTAGGCCAAAAAGTAGCCAGCCAAATCGAACGGCAGATTCATCGAGACTAACATATAAAAGCAAACCAGCATCCACGGATGCTGGTTTTTTATTGATACAGTTTCTCAATTAGAGATCATTTATTGAAAATATAAAACCATGACAGTTATCATGCCGCAGTTTTGAAAACAACTGAGAAATGCAGTATTTTAAAATGATTTGCTGCAGCTTTAAAGACAGTTTAATGATTTGCCAGTAGGATGGATATCGGTTAAGATTAGAATGATACTAATTAAGAATGGTTTGCCATTCAACATTAACTTTATGGAGGTATTTACATGTCAACTTTGGTCATTAAAGATTTACACGTTAAAATCGAAGACAAAGAGATTTTAAAGGGTGTAGACTTAACAATTAATACAGGTGAAATACATGCAATCATGGGGCCTAACGGTACTGGGAAATCTACTTTAGCTTCAGCTATCATGGGCCATCCTAAATATGAAGTCACTCAAGGCTCTATTACTTTGGACGGCGAAGACGTTCTGGAAATGGAAGTTGACGAACGCGCACGTGCTGGCCTTTTCCTTGGTATGCAATACCCAAGCGAAATTTCTGGTGTAACCAATGCTGACTTTATGCGTTCTGCAATGAATGCACGCCGCGAAGAAGGCGATGAGATTTCTTTGATGAAATTTATCCGCGAATTGGATAAAAAGATGGAAGTGCTTGATATGGAGCAAGAAATGGCACAGCGTTACTTGAACGAAGGTTTTTCAGGCGGAGAAAAGAAACGCAACGAAATCCTTCAGTTGATGATGATCCAACCGAAAATCGCCATCCTTGATGAAATTGACTCCGGATTGGATATCGATGCATTGAAAGTTGTTTCAGAAGGCATCAACCAAATGAGAAGCGAAAACTTCGGCTGCCTGATTATTACTCATTACCAGCGTTTGCTGAACTATATTACGCCGGACCATGTCCATGTAATGATGCAGGGACGCGTCGTAAAATCAGGTGGAGAAGAACTTTCCCACAAACTTGAATCTGAAGGCTATGACTGGATCAAAGTGGAACTTGGCATTGAAGACGAGACTGTAGGACAAGCATAATTGAAGGGAGAGACTAGCATGACGGTTGAAACAAATTCAAAAATGACCGAGCAGGACGTGCGCTCTTTTTCAGAAATGAATGGTGAACCTTCATGGTTTACTGAGCTTCGTCTTCGTTCGTTTGGTGAAGCGCAAACTTTGCCGCTGCCAAAACCAGACAAAACCAAAATTCTTAGCTGGAACTTTACTGAATTTCCAGTGCATACAGTACAAAGTTCAGTCTTCGATTCTATTGAAGATTTGACTGAAGATATTAAGTCCATCGTGGATTTGAAGCAAAAAAACCTTTATATCCAGCACAATAACACTCCTGCATTTTCACGCGTTTCCGAGGAACTTGCAGCTCAAGGCGTTATTTTGACGGATATTTTCACTGCTCTTCGTGAACACGGCGATTTGGTCAAAAAATACTTTATGACAAACGGCGTGAAAACAGATGAGCATAAATTGACAGCGTTGAATGCGGCGTTGATGAACGGCGGCGCATTCCTTTATGTTCCGAAAAATGTTGTAGTAGAAGAACCTGTGCAAGTGGTTTTTTATCATGATGACGCTGAAGCTTCGTTGTTCAACCATGTGATCGTGGTTGCGGATACGAGCAGTAAAGTGACTTATGTCGAAAACTATTTCTCAACTGTCCCACATGCAAACGGATTGGCTAATATTGTTTCCGAAGTATTTGCTGAAGACAATGCACAAATTACGTATGGCGCAGTAGATACATTGGCAGAAGGTTTTATTACGTATGTAAACCGGCGCGGCAGAGCAGCTCGTGATGCACGGATTGAATGGGCATTGGGTATGATGAACGATAGCGACACAATTTCCGAAAACACGACAAATCTAATCGGCGATAATTCTTATGGCGATACGAAAAGCGTTGTAGTAGGACGCGGGTCGCAAAAACAAAACTTTACGACTCAAGTTGTCCATTGGGGCAAAGATTCCGAAGGGTTTATCTTAAAACACGGTGTGATGAAAGATTCAGCCTCCGCCATCTTTAACGGCATCGGCAAAATCGAACATGGTGCAACAAGATCAAACGCTGTTCAGGAATCACGCGTCTTAATGCTAAGTGAAAAAGCGCGCGGTGACGCTAACCCGATTCTTTTAATCGACGAAGATGATGTAACAGCGGGACATGCTGCTTCAGTCGGACGCGTAGATCCGCTTCAATTGTACTATTTGATGAGCCGCGGCATCACAAAACAGGAAGCTGAACGTCTTGTTATTCACGGTTTCTTGGCACCGGTCGTTCGTGTATTGCCAATCGAAGGCGTTAAAAAGCAATTGACGGAGGTTATCGAAAGGAAAGTCCGCTAATGATCAACCAAGAGATAAAAAGCTATTTTCCGATTCTCAACCAAGAAATAAACGGGCATCCGCTTGTTTATCTGGACAGCGCTGCAACTTCACAAAAACCAGTTCAGGTAATTGAAGCATTATCGAATTACTATGAACTGGACAATTCCAATGTGCACCGGGGCGTTCATACGCTCGGCAACCGTGCAACTGAAAAATACGAAGGCGCCCGTGAAAAAGTCCGGAAATTCATTAACGCCAATTCAACAGAAGAAACGATCTTCCTGCGGGGGACAACAACTGCTATCAACCTCGTTGCGCAAAGCTACGGCAGAGCCAATGTAGATGAAGGCGATGAAATTGTCATTACCTATATGGAACATCATTCCAATATTATTCCATGGCAGCAATTAGCGAAAGAACGCGGTGCCATTTTGAAATATGTAGAGTTGGAAAAAGACGGCACGATTTCTTTGGAACAGGTTCGCGCAGCCGTAACGGAACGGACAAAAATCGTTTCAATGGTTTACGTCTCGAACGTTCTTGGCACCATGAATCCTGTTAAGGAAGTTGCACAGATCGCCCATGAAAATGGAGCGGTGATGGTAGTGGACGGAGCTCAGGCTGCGCCCCATCTGAAAATAGATGTTCAGCAGCTTGACTGTGATTTCTTCGCCTTTTCCGGCCACAAAATGTGCGGTCCTACAGGGATCGGCGTACTTTATGGCAAAAAGGAATTATTGAACAATATGGAACCGGTAGAGTTTGGCGGAGAAATGATCGACTTTGTCGGATTATACGATTCAACCTGGAAAGAGCTGCCTTGGAAATTCGAAGGCGGTACACCGATTATCGCAGGCGCTGTGGGATTGGGTGCAGCTATAGATTTCCTGAACGAAATCGGTTTAAATGAAATTGAAAAGCATGAACATCAAATGGCTGCCTATGCAATGGAAAAAATGAGCAGTATTGAAGGACTGGAAATTTATGGTCCGGCTGATCCGCAGCAGCGGGCTGGAATTGTCACGTTCAACTTGAACGATGTTCATCCGCACGACGTCGCAACCGTTCTTGATATGAGCGGCATTGCAGTTCGTGCAGGCCATCACTGCGCTCAGCCTTTGATGAAATGGCTGGAAGTTACAGCTACAGCACGCGCGAGCTTCTACTTATACAATGGCGAGTCAGATGTTGACCGCTTGGTAGAAGGTCTGCGTTCGGCAAAGGAGTATTTCAACGATGTCTTCTAATAACTTAGACCAATTATACCGCCGTGTTATTATGGATCATTATAAAACGCCCCGCAACAAAGGGACGATTGAAGATAACAGCGTCAATATTGAGATGAACAACCCGACCTGCGGAGACCGCATCCACTTGACTTTGCAGGTCGAGGACGGCATTGTCAAAGATGCGAAGTTTGACGGTGAAGGATGTTCGATTTCAATGGCTTCTGCATCTATGATGACGCAAGCTGTCAAGGGACAGGAAATTGATACGGCATTAAAACTTTCCGGCATCTTTTCAGATATGATGCTCGGCAAGGACTACGATGATTCAATCGACCTTGGCGATATTGAAGCATTACAAGGCGTCTCACAGTTTCCAGCCCGTATCAAATGTGCGACTTTAGCATGGAAAGCCATGGAAAAAGGCGTACAAAACGAAGAAAAATCGTAACAGAGAACGGAGGAACGACGATGGCGAAACAAATGCCAGAAATCGGTGATTATAAATATGGGTTTCACGACAAGGATGTTTCAGTTTTCAGATCTAAACGTGGCCTGACTGAAGGAATTGTAAGAGAAATCTCGAAAATTAAAGAAGAACCGGAATGGATGTTGAATTCCCGTCTGAAAGCATTGAAATTGTTTTATTCAATGCCGATGCCACAATGGGGCGGCGATTTAAGTTCGTTGAACTTTGATGAAATTACGTATTACGTAAAACCATCAGAAGCGAGCCAAACTTCATGGGATGAAGTTCCTGAAGAAATCAAACGCACATTCGACAAATTGGGGATTCCAGAAGCAGAGCAAAAGTATTTGGCTGGCGTATCGGCTCAATATGAATCTGAAGTGGTTTACCACAACATGAAAGTCGAATTGGAAGACATGGGAATTGTCTTTAAAGATACTGGTGCGGCGCTTCGTGAAAACGAAGACCTTTTCAAAGAATATTGGCAGTCGGTTATTCCGGCAGCTGATAATAAGTTCGCTGCGTTGAACACAGCGGTTTGGTCTGGTGGATCATTCATCTATGTGCCTAAAGGCATCAAAGTGGAATCTCCGCTTCAGGCTTACTTCCGCATCAACTCAGAAAACATGGGTCAGTTTGAGCGTACTCTCATCATTGTTGATGAAGGCGCAAGCGTCCACTATGTAGAAGGCTGTACAGCTCCTGTTTACACGACGAATTCACTTCACTCAGCTGTGGTGGAAATCATCGTGAAAAAAGATGCTTATTGCCGCTACACAACGATTCAAAACTGGGCAAACAATGTCTTTAACCTTGTGACGAAGCGTGCATTTGTTGACGCTAACGGCACAATGGAATGGATCGATGGCAACATTGGTTCGAAAGTGACAATGAAATACCCAGCTGTTTACTTGAAAGGTGAAGGCGCTCGCGGTATGACCCTGTCAATCGCTATTGCCGGCAAAGGCCAACACCAGGATGCAGGAGCGAAAATGATTCACTTGGCTCCAAACACATCTTCATCCATTGTTTCGAAATCCATTTCGAAACAAGGCGGTAAAGTTTCATACCGCGGGATGGTTCATTTTGGACGCAAAGCGGATGGCGCACGTTCAAACATTGAATGTGACACGCTGATCATGGACAACCAATCAACTTCAGATACAATTCCATACAACGAAATCTTAAACGATAACGTTTCTTTGGAACACGAAGCGAAAGTTTCAAAAGTATCTGAAGAGCAATTGTTCTACTTGATGAGCCGTGGCGTTTCAGAGCAGGAAGCAACAGAAATGATCGTAATGGGCTTTATCGAGCCATTCACGAAAGAACTTCCAATGGAATATGCGGTGGAAATGAACCGTTTGATCAAGTTCGAAATGGAAGGCTCTATCGGTTAATAAAATCAGGAAACAGCCCTTGGCGTGGATATTCTCATGCCAAGGGCTGTTTTTGTGAATATTGCTTAATTCGGAAACATGGGCCGCTACAGTTTTTCAGTTAAGATCATTTGGGGATCCTTGTAGTTTTATTGTTCTTGCAAAGGGTATAAGAATTAGGAACATAAAATTCAAGGAGGTATGCTGAACATGAGTCAAAAATTTGATGCATTGAAAGAAAAACTCAGCAACGCAGATTTAGGGCAAGCCAAAGAAGTTATGGAACAAGCCAAACAAGCCCACGAGGATGGAGAAATTGACGCAACTGAAAAGAAAGAATTGATGGAATCAGCGAAATCTGTCATTGGCGGCGGCAAAGGGCTTGGCGGAATATTTTAAACTGATGAAATGAAATTTAAGAGGGTAAGTGAAATAGCCTTTAGCATGCACAAGGTATGCTAAAGGCTATTTTTAATATTTTTCAGTGCTTCCCGTTTGCTGAGAGGCATTATAGAATTTTTAAAAATAAAAGACTGCACCCAATCAGCATCTGTTTTAGCGTATTCGCGCAGCGCCCAGCCAATGGATTTTTGGATGAAGAACTCAGAGGATGTGGCGTGCTGCAAAATGATATGAGACAGTCCTGTTGTATCTGTCTGTTGTTTGTATTTTAGTTGATGAAGAATTGCTGCTCGATTAGTCCACATATTCGGGGATTCAGACCAGGCAAACATGGCTGCCCTACCCGCAGCCCGGTCCGTTCCAATGACATGGCCAAGTGTTCGTGGAGCGATCGAATCAACGCTGTCCCACCAGGACTTGCTTTCAATGAGTTCCTGTAGAAAAGGCAAGTCCTCTATGGTTAACTGCTTTTTCATTTTTTCCAACAAAGCAATTGCCGCATATTGGTATTCCCGTTCTGTCAGGTTATAGAGTTTCCATACCTCTTCTGATATTTCCCCTGGGTCTGGCAGCTGGTACTCCAGAAATTGCTCCCTCAGCAACGCTTTCCGCAAAGGAGTTTTAATGCCCAGAAAGTCAAACTGGTGGCGCATATAAGCGGCCATTGGAATAGCCAAGTCATCATTGCGGTTCGCCTCGAATTTCACGATGATTCCTTTATGATCCCATGTTTTTTTCCTCATCCTGGCATCTCCTTACGCTTTATAAAAATTGTAGCACAGTCCAAAGAAGGGAGGCGGCAGAAGCAGCTGTCTTGTTCCTTTAAAAATATTTCACCTATAAAATATCAGTTGCTTTAAAGGATTTCTCTTTAAAAAAGACGTTCTATTTTTTCTATGCTATCATAAAATAATAACGATAATTGGAGGCGGGACGATGATTTATGTAGGATTGACGGGTTGGGGAGACCATCCGGATGTCTATAGCCCAGGCTCAAAAAAGACAGAGAAGTTGATTGATTATGGCGCTCATTTTCCGATTGTCGAGCTGGATTCCTCGTTTTACGCGGTTCAGCCTGAACGGAATATCCGGAAGTGGATTGCGGAGACACCCGAAAATTTTCAGTTTGTGGTAAAAGCCTATCAAGGGATGACTGGCCATCAGCGTGGAGAAAATCCATTTGAGTCGCGTGATGATATGTTTGAAGCATTCTGCAAATCTGTCCGTCCGTTGAAAGAAGAAGGCAAGCTTGCAATGGTACTGCTGCAGTTTCCGCCATGGTTTGATTGCCAGAAGGATAATGTCGACCAACTTAGGGAAATTACCGGGCGCCTTACAGAATTCGATTTAGCGATAGAGTTTCGCCATCAGTCCTGGTATGCCAATGGGATGAGCGAAAAAACATTGGATTTCCTGCGGGACAACAATCTGATCCATTCCGTTTGTGACGAACCGCAGGCTGGGGACGGCTCAATTCCCATGGTTCCAGTTTCTTCAAGAAAAGATAAAGTGCTGCTGCGGATTCACGGGCGCAATGTCCATGGCTGGTTGAACCCGGGACACGGACAGAACTGGCGGGAAGTTCGCTATCTTTATGATTACAACAAAGAAGAGCTCGAGGAAATCAGCCGCGCAGTCGAGGCGTTGGCCGACACTACAGAGAATGTCTATGTTATCTTTAATAATAATTCAGGCGGCCATGCAGCAGGAAATGCCAAAGAGTTTCAAAAAATGAACGGATTATCGTTTGATGGGCTTTCTCCCAAACAGATGGATTTGTTTGAAGGAGGATTTTAATGGTTTTCTTGATCATGGCGCTTGTCGGAGTAGTTTCCGGCGTTGTTGGTGCTTTGATAGGGCTGGGTGGGGGAGTTATATTGGTGCCGGCCTTGTTGTTTCTCGGCACCAGCTTCGCTTTTTTTCCTGAACTATCCCCACAAAAGATTGTCGGCTTGTCTGTTGTAATGATGATTTTCACAGGACTGTCCTCTACTTTGGCTTATATGAAAGTTCGGACAGTGGATTATAAAAGTGGACTCATTTTCTTTGCAGGCAGTGCACCAGGAACGGTCATCGGCGCTTTCGTCAATAAAAACCTCGACTTGCCCACTTTCAATCTGTATTTCGGCATTCTTCTCGTTTTGCTATCCTTGCTGTTGATGTTGCGTGATCATCTAAAAGCTGTCTTTTGGTTTGTCAATAACGGACGCAAAACGACATTTACGGACGCACAGGGAAAACAATATATTTATGGCTATCCCATTTGGTTCGCTTTGCTGCTGACATTTTTTGTGGGTTTTGCTTCCGGGCTTTTTGGCATAGGCGGCGGATCGATTATTGTGCCAGCTATGATTCTGTTATTTTTATTTCCGCCCCACGTGGCGATCGGCACTTCGATGTTCATGGTTTTTTTGTCGGCACTTGTCAACTCGGTTACTCATATTTCACTGGGTCATGTGCCGTGGATTTATACGATTGCAGTAGTTCCGGGTGCTTACATCGGTGCAAAGATCGGCGCCAACTTAAACAAACGCCTCGATTCGGAAATGCTGGTGGTAATTTTGCGGATTGTACTCCTGGTATTGGGGCTGCGATCAATTTACGAAGGAATATTCAGTTCTTAAAGAGGTGTTATCATGAACCAAACTATTCATATTTATCATACCAATGATTTGCATAGTCATTTCGCGAACTGGCCGCGCATCAAGTCTTTTTTAGCTGAACGCAAAAGATGGCATGAGGAAGAAGGCGATATCTGCCTGATTTTGGATGTCGGCGACCATGCAGACCGTTCGCATCCCTTTACAGAAGGCACAGCCGGAAAAGGCAATGTCCAGTTGTTGAACGAAGCGGAATACGACGCTGTGACAATCGGCAATAATGAAGGGATCACACTGTCAAAAGAAGAATTGAATGACTTGTATGTCCAAGCTGATTTTGAAGTGGTGGTATCGAATTTATTCGACTTGGAAGGCAATCGGCCAATTTGGGCTAAGCCTCATTATATAATACAGGCAAAAAATGGAGTGCGCATCGGGCTGGTGGGAGCGACTGCAGAATTTACCCCGTTTTACCGGAAACTGGGGTGGCAAGTTACGGATGCAAAAGAGTCGATCATCCAAGCAGTAGAAGAAATAAAAGATGAGACAGACCTAATCGTCTGCCTGTCGCATCTGGGCATTAAGGAAGACGAGTTATTGGTGGATCTATGTCCTAACATCAATATTATTTTGGGAGCCCACACCCACCACATATTCCACGAAGGAAAGTGGCAAGGGGATACACTGTTGGGAGCTGCCGGCAAGTTTGGATTTTATATTGGCCATATTGCAGTTGAGAGCAGCTTTGAAAAATCTTCGGCACGGCTTATCGAGACTTCCCGTCTTCAAGAAACAGAAGATGGATTTGATGAATTTTTGGTGGAGCAGGGGAAAAAGCAGATGGGAGAACTGGTGTTTCACAGCACGAAAACTTTGAAAGCGGAATGGTTTAAAGATTCGGAGCTTGGAACTTTGTTTGGACGCGCAATGCTGGAATTTTCAGAAGCTGACTGCGCCTTGTTCAATGCCGGGATTTTCATGGAAGATATGCCAAAAGGCGACTTGACTCGCTACGACTTTCACAAGATGCTGCCTCATCCGATCAACCCCTGCCTCGTTGAATTAAGCGGAGCAGAGTTAAAAGAGATTTACTTGCAGTCCCTGAACTCAGAATGGCCGCAGCTTGAATTAAAAGGCATGGGGTTCCGTGGTGTCGTGTTCGGAAAGATGCTTCATTTTAACATGGAGATCATCGACCACCGCTTTTACATCAATGGACAATTGGCGGTGCACGATCAAACTTACCGGTTGATTACACTGGATATGCTGACGTTCGGCTATTTTTTCCCGAGCTTGAAACGGGCTGCCAAAACTTACTTTATGCCGGAGTTTTTGCGGGATGTTTTTAGCCAGTATTTTCACAGCAAAGCCTTGAAATAGAAGGAATGTTCAGAGTAAATAGGCATTTGATTTTGTCTGGATTTTGGGCTATGCTAACAATGAAATAAATAATGGTGGGTAGAGGCTGCAGGACTGATCAGTAGGATGCGCGAGTTTGACCGCGTGGAACGCATCTGAAAGGAAGTTTTGCCGAAATCCGTTTCCTGGGTCACAGGAAATGGATTGGGGTCATTCTGAAGAAGAATGTCACTGTCATTCAGGCTGAGGCTTGAATGGAGAGCTACAGGGTTGTTTGACGTTTTAACGCACAGACGAATTGTAGAAGGCTGACTTATCCAACTGGAGAGGTCAGCCTTTTTTTCTCATTTTTCACCCATCAAAAATAAGGAGGAAATTTTATGGAGAATACGATTTTTTCGATTTTGCCGCCAATCATTGCAATCGTCATGGTACTGTTGACCCGCCGTGTGCTGTTGTCGTTGGGTACTGGTATTGTCGCAGCGGCTGTTATCCTGACATGGTTTGCACCGGTTGAAGCCTTGCAGGAGCTTGTAGCATCATTTGCAATTATTTTTTGGGACGGAGGCTTTAATGCCTATAATGTCTTTATCATTCTATTTCTTTTATTGCTGGGCATCATTACAGCTTTCGTCAGCTTGTCTGGAGGAAGCCATGCTTTCGCAGAGTGGGCTTCGACACGCATCAAGTCACGGAGAGGGGCAAAAGTTTTAACAGTGGCCCTTGGAATCGTCATCTTTATTGATGATTATTTCAACGCTTTGGCGGTGGGACAAGTTGCACGTCCCATCACAGATCGGTACAAAATTTCGCGTGCGAAACTTGCTTACTTTATCGATTCAACTGCTGCACCTGTTTGTGTGGTTTCACCAGTATCGAGCTGGGGGGCGGCCATCATCGGCATTATCGCTACCATCTTAGCCGGGCAGACCTTTGTGGAATATTCCGCGCTGGAAGCCTTCTTATGGATGGCACCGATGAACTTCTACGTCGTCGCTTCACTGGCCATTGTCTTTTTTGTCGCAGTCCGCGATGTCGACTTTGGCGAAATGAAAAAACACGAAGTATTGGCAATTTCCAAGGGGCAGCTTTTCGATCCTAATAAAACAATCCCTGGTGAAATGAAGGAAGATTTCCCATCTCATTCTTATGGACATGTTAGAGATTTATTGCTTCCGATTCTGCTGTTGATCGTCGGAACAGTAGGTGCGATGATTTGGACCGGCTACCAGAATGCTGGCCAAGTCTTTGATATCTGGTTGATTTTTGAGAACACGGATGTTCCAGCTTCATTGCTCACAGGCGGTGTTTTGGGAGCATTGACGTCAATCATCCTTTATGCGATGCAAATTAAAAAGAACAAAACAGCAAATGTTGGTTGGATCGGCAAAGGCATTTGGGCAGGCATTAAATCCATGATGGGTGCGGTGCTGATTTTGATTTTTGCGTGGTCACTGACATCATTGATCGGATCGCTCGAAACAGGAGCATATTTGGCAAATGTTGTTTCTGAAGGCAATGTACCGACAGCCATTTTGCCGGTCCTATTGTTTGTGTTAGCTGGAATCATGGCTTTCTCAACGGGAACTTCATGGGGATCATTCGGTATTCTGTTGCCGATTGCAGGAACAATTATGATCGAAGCTGAGCCATCCTTGCTGCTTCCTGCTTTATCAGCAGTTTTGGCAGGAGCTGTATTCGGAGATCATTGCTCACCGATTTCTGATACGACAATCCTATCATCTACAGGAGCAGGGAGCAACCATATGGACCATGTCTTAACGCAGATCCCCTATGCGTTGACAGCAGCCGGTATTGCTGCGATAGGGTATATTGTCATAGGTTATACTGGCTCATTATTGATCTCATTATGCGTAGTCATAGTGGTGCTTGCTGTGCTCTTTATCGTCTGGTCACAACGGACAACTATTATTGAAAAACAACAAAATGCACAATGAAAAGGGGACAGAGAAGCTAATTCTCTGCCTTTTTACTTTTGCCGCAATAGTTTTTTTGAAATATATTACGAATTCGTCTTTACTTTGGGGAAGCCTCTCGGTATACTATTTTTAGATTAATTAATAATCTGAAAACAAACAAAATTCCTATTTTTATGTAAATAAAATGGGATAACACAAAGGGGGAAGAGAGATGGAACGTTCGCAATGGGGTACACGTGCCGGCTTTATTATGGCAGCTGTGGGTTCTGCAGTAGGTCTTGGGAACATATGGCGCTTTCCATATGTTGCATATGAAAATGGCGGGGGTGCATTTTTCATACCATATCTATTTGCATTATTGACTGCGGGAATTCCGATTCTGATTTTGGAATTTACAATTGGCCATAAGTACCGTGGCTCAGCACCGTTGTCATTCTTCAGAATGGGCGGCAAAAAATTGGAATGGCTTGGTTGGTGGGCAGTATTTGTGTCCTTTGTCATATCTGTGTACTATGCCGTAATTATCGCCTGGGCAATGCGCTATACTATATTTTCTTTCAATCAGGCATGGGGTACAGATACACAGGACTTCCTATTCAATGACTTTTTGCAGCTGACAGTTCAACCAGGACAAACTGGCGGGATTGTATGGGGCGTATTTATCCCGCTTGCGTTAGTATGGATCATCACGCTGGGTATTCTGCTGGCAGGGGTCAAAAAAGGAATTGAGATGGCCAATCGGATTTTCATCCCGACTTTGGTAATTATCTTCTTCGCAGTCGTTGTTCGTGCTGTGACATTAGACGGTGCATTGGTAGGTTTGGAAGCGTTCTTCCAGCCGAACTTTGATGCCATAATGGATCCATCGGTATGGGTTGCAGCCTATGGACATATATTCTTCAGTTTGTCTGTAGCATTTGCGATCATGATCACGTATTCAAGTTATCTGCCGAAAAAATCGGATATCACCAACAACGCCTTTATTACAGGCTTTGCCAATTCGGCATTTGAGTTATTGGCGGGTATCGGAATATTTGCAGCACTTGGATTCATGGCGGCTCAGCAAGGTGTCGCGGTTAGTGATGTTGCTACAGCCGGAGTCGGACTTGCTTTTGTGGTATTTCCGCAGATCATCAACGAGTTCCCGGGATTCAATGGCCTGTTTGGGGCAATGTTCTTCTTGTCGCTGACATTGGCAGGATTAACTTCATTGATTTCAATCACTGAAACTTATGTTGCTGGTTTCTCAGAGAAGTTCGGTATTTCCCGCAATAAATCAGTGCTCTTCGGCGGCGGCCTGGCTGCTTTAATTTCAATCCTATTCGCCACACAAGGCGGTTTGTACTTCCTGGATTTGGCAGATTACTTCATCAACCAATTCGGTGTTGCGGCAATCGGTTTAGTGGAAGTTCTACTGGTTGTTTGGGTCTTCCGCAAAGCGGACTTGCTCAAAGGCCATGCGAACGAAATCTCCGATATTCATTTGGGTGCGTGGTGGAAATTCAGTCTTGGCATTATCACACCAATCGTATTGGGTTATATGATGTTCGGCTTATTGAAACTGAACATTCTACAAGAGTTTGAGACGGAGACCGGCAACTATGAAGGGTATTCCGACATGTTTACCTTATCAGGTGGTGTGGCAGTCGCTGGGGCGGCAATAATTTTCGGAATTCTGTTCTCACTTGGAAAATGGCATAAAGATCAGGGAGAATATGACGAACGCAACTAAAAGGGGGAGCTTCATATGTCTGTAAGTTCAATAGTCGTCATGATTATCGGTATGGTCATCATTTGGGGTGGCCTGGCTGCAAGCATCATACATGCGGTCAGCAGCAGCAAAAAGAACAAAGCGAGAGACGCTGCTAATAACGTATAATTTACGAGCCCGGAAACGTCTAGTTTCCGGGCTTTTCTATGCTTTTAAAGAGAGAGGCGAACTTGTTAGGAACTAGTCTTTATGATACATTTGGAATAGAATTGGATTCCATACATAAATCAGATAGATAGGGGACGATGTGCGTGGCAACTAAACAAGAACATCTCAGAAAGCCCGATTGGTTAAAAATCAAACTAAACACCAATGAAAACTATACGGATTTAAAGAAAATGATGCGGGAAAACAATCTGAACACGGTCTGTGAAGAAGCGAGATGCCCCAATATCCATGAGTGCTGGGGCACCCGAAGAACTGCTACGTTTATGATTCTTGGAGCTGTCTGCACGAGAGCCTGCCGGTTTTGTGCAGTGAAAACGGGATTACCGAACGAGTTGGATCTGCAGGAGCCTGAACGTGTTGCAGCTTCTGTGAAAATGATGAATTTGAAGCATGCAGTTATCACTGCCGTTGCACGGGATGATTTGAAAGATGGAGGATCGGCTGTATTTGCTGAAACAATCCGGGCAATCAAGCGAGCCAATCCGTTTACAACGATCGAAGTCCTGCCTTCTGATATGGGTGGAGTCTATGAAAATCTGGAACGGCTGATGGATGCAAAACCGGACATTTTAAATCATAATATAGAAACGGTGCGCCGCCTGACACCAAGAGTCAGAGCGCGTGCTAAATATGACCGCTCATTGGAGCTGTTGAAGCGCTCAAAAGAACTGCATCCCGAGATTCCGACTAAATCATCGCTGATGATCGGCTTGGGCGAAACAAAGGAAGAAATTATCGAAGTCATGGATGACCTGCGCGCAAATGATGTTGATATCATGACAATCGGCCAATATCTCCAGCCTACGAAAAAACATTTAAACGTACAAAAATATTATTCGCCAAAAGAATTCAAGGAATTCTGGGAGATCGCGATGACTAAAGGGTTTTCGCATTGCCAGGCAGGCCCTCTAGTCCGAAGCAGCTATCATGCGGACGAACAAGTCAATGCAGCTGCCAAAGAGCGTCAGCGCCTCGGAGAAGTGCAAGCAGCTGCTACTAACAGCTAATGGATGGTGAGAAAATTGATCACATTGGATCAGTGGAATTATGATATATTAATCGATTACCGCGAAGGATTTCAGGAAGAGGCGATTACCGCCCGTTTTAGTGAAATCCTGTCAAAATACGATTATATTTTAGGCGACTGGGGCTACGGGCAGTTGCGGTTAAAAGGCTTTTTTGAAGACACCAACCACAAGGCGACATATGATACCAAAATTAGCACACTGCAGGACTATCTATACGAGTATTGCAATTTTGGCTGTGCTTATTTTGTGATAAAGAAAGTTGGAAAAGCAGCTCCCCCGATTGAAGAACCCGAACAACAGACTCCCGAAGCGGACATTTGATCCGCCGGGGGTTTTTTCATGCATTATGATATGATAAAGAAAGAAAACGAAGATTTTCAAACGCCTATTGGAGGGTATTTTTATGTATTTTATTGACCGCAGCAACATTACAGAAACGATTGGGTACATGAATTCTTTATTGGAATATTATGAAGGCCAGCAACAATGGACTTCATTTGGCGAACAGTTGGCATTGGAGCGTATAGGTGCAAATATTATCGAGTCGATCATTGATGTCGGAAACTCGATGATTGACGGATTCATCATGCGGGACCCGGGCAGCTACGACGATATCATCGATATACTAGTAGATGAACAAGTGATCACAAAAGAGATGGATCAGCCATTAAAGCAAGTAATTGCATTACGGAAAATGCTGGTTCGTGAGTTTATGAAAGTAGATCAACAGGCGATTACAGCTGCAATCGACAACAACCTGGAATCATTGAAAGCGTTCGGACCAAAAGTAGAACATTATCTTGTTCATGAACTGGGACCGGTTTCGGCATTTATTCCGGAGGCAAACGATGACCATTAAAAAAACGTATGGTGCCTATTGTTTGGATTTGGATGGCACGATCTACCGTGGTACAGAACCGGTTGAAGAGGCGGCTGCCTTTGTCAAACGCCTGCAGCTGAAAGAGATCGAACCGTATTTCGTTACGAATAATGCATCCATGACGCAGCAGCAATTAAAGGCCAAACTGGCCGGTTTCGGAATCGATGCAAAAAAAGAGCGCATCATGTCTTCAGCAATTGCTGCTGCCAAATATATCAAACGCTGGTATTCCGAACGATCGGTTTACATGATTGGGTCGGACGGTTTGGATCAGGCGTTGCGCCAGGAAGGGATCGAGCGGGTAGAGGAAGATGCGGGCATTGTGCTGATGGGAATCGACCGCAACATAACTTACGAAAAACTGGCCGCAGCTTGTCTGGAAATCCGAAAAGGGGCGGTCTTCCTGTCGACCAATCAAGATCTGGCTTTTCCTTCAGAAAAAGGATTTTTGCCGGGAAACGGCGCTTTTACGGCCTTGGTAGCGGCTTCGACCGATGTGGATCCAGTTTATATCGGCAAACCGGAAATCCATATGCTTGATGCGATTCAGTATGAATCGGGTCTAGAAAAAAGCGAAATGGTGATGATCGGGGATAATTACGATACCGATATCCAGGCAGGAATACGCTTTGGAATCGATACGATCCATGTCAACACTGGCGTCACTCGAATGGAAACGGTGCTGGAAAAAGAACAGCCGCCCAGCTTTGCGATTGAAAATCTTAAGTTTTGGGAAGTATGAGCAAAGCTTAGCAGAGAATCTTCATTTTACGATTAATTTTTAAACAAAAAAAAAGCCGTTTTTCAACGGCTTAAAATAACGGGTTTTCTTCTATGAATTCGTAGACTTTTTTTGTCAGTTCATCAGTGGATTCTGCTTCGACGATTTCCCCGTTGACCAGGGCATATAGAGACTCGGAACATTTTGTGCAATAGCTTAAACAGCCGTATTCCAAAACATCGAGATTGGGATCCCGTTCGAGTTTTTCAAAAGAATCTTGTGCGCCATTGGCAATATTACTGATGCAAAATTCAACAATCGGTTTCATTCTAAGTCACCTCACTACAACGAAATCCTACCTTTTTTCGAAGCCAGAGTCAATTAATTGATTTCTGGCTAAAGCATTGTGAAAGTTATCACAATCAGCTATACTCATATGTGAGAAATTGATGAGACAGACGAAATTTAAAGGAGATATTTATGCGAAAATTAGTCTTACTTGGAGGCGGATACGGCAATATGCGAATTTTGCTTCGCTTATTGCCAGCCAGCCTTCCACAGGATACCGAAATAATTTTAATTGACCGAACCCCTTTTCACAGCATGAAGACGGAATTCTATGCCTTAGCTGCCGGTACCGAGTCAGATCATGACGTGCGTGTCCCATTCCCGGAACACGAGCGCTTGAAGGTAGTAAACGGTGAAATACTGGAAATCGGGCTCCAGGAAAAATGCATTTTCATGGAGAATGGCGACCGCATTGCTTATGATGACCTGGTCATTGGTCTTGGCTGCGAAGACAAGTACCACAGTGTGCCCGGAGCTGATGAATTCACATACAGCATCCAGACCATCGGCAAGTCACGCGCGACTTATCAGGCTTTGCTTGGCTTGCCAGCTGGCGCAGTCGTGGGTGTTGTAGGAGCTGGACTCAGCGGGATTGAATTGGCCAGTGAACTGCGGGAAAGCCGGAAAGACTTGAATATCAAGCTGTTTGACCGCAGCCCTCGTATCTTGCGTGATTTTCCTGAACGCTTGAGTAATTTTGTCCGAAAATGGTTTGAAAATAACAACGTCGATGTGGTATCCAATTCGAATATCACACAAGTTGAACCAAACATGCTTTATAACCATGAAGAAACGATTCCGGTAGATGCCGTTGTTTGGACAGCGGGTATCCAACCGGTCAAGCCAGTGCGGGACCTGGGGCTTGCCAGCGACAGCAGCGGACGAATTGTCATCAACCAGTACCATCAGTTGCCGGACGACGAACATGTTTACGTAGTTGGTGATTGTGCTGCATTGCCAATGGCGCCGTCTGCACAGTTGGCGGAAGAACAAGCAGAACAGATTGTCAAAGTATTGAAAGCAACATGGAAAGGCGAGGAACTGCCAGAAACCATGCCAGAAATTAAGCTGAAAGGCTTCCTTGGCTCTCTCGGCAAAAAACAGGGCTTCGCATATTTAGCAGATCGCACCGTAACCGGACGCATCGCCCGTTTGATGAAATCAGGCGTATTGTGGATGTATAAATGGCATAATGGCTAACAAAAAAAGCGCTCATCATTGAGCGCTTTTTCTATTTCACATCAGTAAATCCATGTTTTTCAAGTTCACGGTATACGGGCTTTAATTGGACATAGCCTTCGCCAACCACTTCTCCTTCGATCAAAACAAGCGGATAAAAAAATTCGTCATCCAAAATGCGCTGTGCATAATCCTTCTGGTGCTCGAGTGCCATAGGTTTCTCAATATCGATATAGGTAATTGAAAATGGCTGATCCTTGTATTTTCTTGAGATGGCAGCTTCCAGCCATTCATAAGTATCGATGGAAGATGGCGCGTTGACGCAGCTTGCGCAGATTACATCGGTTCCATAGACTTCAATGGATAATTCTTTCTGCATAATTTGGTCCTCCTATAAATTCATTAGTGGCTTTTTCTCTCTAATCACATTATAATGATTATAATGAAAGGAGTCGATATAAATGACTGAAGCTTTGATTGAAGATCAAGTAATGGAAGTCTTAGATAAATTGCGTCCATTCCTTTTGCGTGACGGGGGAGACTGCGAACTTGTTGATGTAGAAGACGGAATCGTAAAACTTCGTCTGCTCGGTGCATGCGGAAGCTGCCCAAGTTCGACAATTACATTAAAAGCAGGGATTGAACGCGCGTTAGTGGAAGAAGTTCCTGGCATAGTAGAAGTAGAACAAGTATTTTAATGCCAAGGGACCTTTTCAGGTCCCTTTTTCTGTATAAATAACATTAATATGAGCTGAACTAAGTACGTACTTTTGTATGTTGCTTCAGTTGCTTTGAGCACAGCTCCTGGATGGAAGCAGAGCTATTTTGAAGAATACCCATGCAAAATATTCTTTATTAAAATAGTCTGTCTAACTTATGTAGTTGTTTGAAGGTGGACGGCTTGAATAATAGTGGAAACAATTGCTATGATAATCCCTATAGGAAGGTGATTTAATTGACAGAAGTTGTTGAAATTACAGAAGCTGCTTCATTTCAAGTAAAAGAGATGATGCGCCATAACGAAGAAGAAGGATCCTTTTTGCGCGTTGCTGTTAAAGGCGGCGGTTGCAGCGGATTAACATATGGAATGGGATTTGAAAAGGACAAAGGCGAAGCGGACGATCTTTATGAGCAGTTCGGGATCCCGGTTCTGATCGCGAAAGAAGATGCCCCCATTTTAAAAGGAACGGTTGTTGATTACAAGCAGTCGCTGATGGGCGGCGGATTTACCATCGAAAATCCGAATGCCATCGCATCATGCGGCTGCGGAACTTCATTCCGTACAGCAAAAAAAGCGGGTACACCGGAAAATTGTTAACAGTCGGTCACAAACCGGCTTTTTTTGTTGGGGATAAATGCCGCTAAACGCATTACTCGGTTGAAATCATGAGGTATTAGGTCTAATATAGAAGGTAGATGTTTATCGGTGCGCCAAGGTTTGACCGCTTTGTCGATATTCGATTAAAAAATGACTTGAAGGTGGTTGCGATTGTGTTGAAAAGACCGTCAATATTAGTATTAGGAGCAGGTTACGGTGGATTGACTACTGTAGTAAACTTGCAAAAAGTTCTTGGCACAGATGCTGCGGACATTACATTGATCAATAAAAACGAATACCATTACGAAAGCACATGGCTTCATGAGGCTGCTGCAGGCACATTGCTTTCAGAGCAAGTGCGTTATGATATCAAAGATGTTATCGACGGCGTCAAAGTGAAATTTGTGCAGGCAACTGTAGAAGCAATTGATGTAGTAGGTAAAAAAGTTTCAACCGACAATGGCGAATTTACATATGATTACATTGTCATTGCACTTGGTTTTGAAGGTGAAACGTTTGGTATTGAAGGCCTTGATAAATACGCTTTGTCAATTGCCAACGTAAAAGCTGCCCGTTATATCCGGGAACATATCGAATTCCAATTTGCAACTTGGTCTGCAGAACCGGTAAAAGACGATAGCCGTTTGACAATTATTGTTGGCGGAGCTGGATTCACTGGCATTGAGTTTCTTGGGGAACTGGCTAACCGTGTACCCGAGCTATGCAAAGAGTTTGATGTACCGCGCGAAAAAGTGCGCGTTGTCTGTGTAGAGGCTGCACCTATGGTATTGCCTGGCTTCGATCCGGAGCTTGTCAACTATGCGGTAAGCCATTTAGAGTCCAAAGGTATCGAATTCTCAATCGGCACACCGGTTGTAGAAGCAACTCCTGAAGGCGTTAAGATCAAAAAAGGCGATGATCATTTTGACTTTATCAAAGCCGGTACAGTTGTTTGGGCTGCTGGTGTCCGCGGCAACCGCTTGATTGAAGCGACTCCAATCGAAAACATGCGTGCCCGCGTTAAAGTCGACAAAGATTTGCGTGCGCCAGGGTACGATGATGTTTTCATCATTGGTGACTGCGCATTGATGATCAACGAAGAAACGAACCGTCCGTATCCGCCAACTGCACAGATTGCTATGCAGCAAGGTGAAAACGTAGCGAAGAACTTGAAATCGTTAATGAGCGGTGAAACAACTGTTGAGTTTGTTCCGGACCTTAAAGGAACTGTCTGCTCACTTGGCGATGACGACGCTATTGGCGTTGTATTCGGCAAAAAAGTGACTGGCAAACGGGCGTCGTTCATGAAGAAAATGATTGATAACCGCGCATTGTTCATGATTGGTGGACCAATGTTGGTACTGAAAAAAGGTAAATTTAACGTTCTGTAAGCTGGACGATGCAAAGCTCCCTTAGCGGGGAGCTTTTTTTGTAGACAAAATGCTTTAAGATGAGCGATTGGGAAATTGTGATTCATCACAAAAGGAGACAAAACTTATGGCATCAAAACGAGGGAATGTTTGGCTCGGTGCAGCCGGGCTTGTGGTGAACTCCAAAGGCCAATGGCTTGTAGTCAAAAAAAGGTATGGCGGTTTGCATGGGAAGTGGTCGCTTCCTGCGGGATTTGTTCATGGAAACGAAACAGTTGATCAGGCTGTGCTGAGGGAAGTGAAAGAAGAAACTGGCGTTGATTGCGAGTTGATAGAAATGATCGGTTTTCGCTCTGGCGTAATTCGCGAGGAAATTAGCGACAACATGGCAATTTTTCTGTTAAAAGCGAACAATGAAGAACAGCCTATCATTGCGCAACTGTCTGAGCTGTACGAGGTGGAATGGCTGCCTCCAGCAGAGTTGTCAAATGACAAAGAGGCTTCTGTAATGCTGCGTGAAATGGCTTCCTATGTACTGGAAGAAGGATTGGAACCGATTGAGGATGTGGATCCGGGCGAAGTTTTCGGTTATTCGGACTATAAACTATTTTTTAAAAAGTAGAGATTAAATTATAAAAGAGAAAATTATATAAGTTGAACTAATGATCTTCACCTGTTGATATTCCACCAATCAGCTCCGCTTTCGGGTCCGCAGGATGCGGGTCATGCAGCTGGCGCGACAGGACGTCGCTGTGCCAGCTGCCAAGGGCTTGCGCCGGACTAACTCGGGCTTTTGGCCCGAGTGGATTTCTTGTATGTCGTTGCATCGCTGCGCTGTTCCCTTGGGAGTCTCCGCTGATTTGCTCCATATCCTTTATGATTACAGGGAGAAAACAAAGGCTCACTTCGAATTCACCCTATCTCTTAGCGCCGAAGCGCCCAAGGGCTAGGCGAAGCAAGAAGACTGGCGCTCTTTGCCTGGCTTCTTGCGGGAGCTATGCCCAAAGCGTCCGAAGCGTTGGGTAAAAGCTAGATTCTTTAGTTCAACATATATTGATGCCGTTAACTTATTCTTTTTAGTTGCGCTTTAAAACCTTGCGTGTTATATTATCAGAATATTACAAACAAGAACAGAAGGAGGTGTTTCGGATGACGATCTTTAAAAAAGTAAAAAACGTCAATAAATGCCCATATTGCTCAGGTCAAGGCTATTTTCAATTACGGCTGGGCGGTTCAGAAACGTGCTCCTGCTGTTCAGGTTCCGGCAAAAAATAACATGGCAGTATTTCGAAAAAACGGGCTTTTTTAACTTCCTTTAACACAGTTGAAAGTGCGTATACAGACTCAAGACAACCTGCATCATTCACTGTTCACGATCCACATAGTTTAATGGTTAAGGAATTGGCGAAAAAGAGTGGAAATGGTTAGAGTCATCCCCTGGATTGATCTCTTCAGACACATACCCCATAAACGGGTTTTAAATGATGATTCTTTTATTTTGTTCAAAAGGAAGCAAACGGAGGGAACACCGCCGTTCGCTTCCTTTTTGTTTGCAGAGAATCTTGGAGTGGTATTGTTTGTGCTTTTCCATCATAAGTGACAAAGCGATGAACTCTGTTCTGCTGGATTGAAAGCCTTTGTTTTTTCGGGTAAACTGATGAAAGGAATAACGGAGGTTAGAGTTCATGAACAGTTCATTTACAATTGTGCAATTGATTATTTCCATGCTGCTTTTTTATGTTATGTTTTTCGGAATCGGCTTTCTTTTGAATATGCTGCTTCGCATGACGTGGCTGATGGCTGTTGTGTATCCGATCGTCATCCTGCTGGTCGTGGACGATGTGGGCTTTTTCGATTATTTCACGAATCCGGGTGAGTCTTTCTCAATGCTGGGAGACACCATCACTTCTATGACAGGCAGTGATATCGCTGTATTGCTTGCTGGCTGGGCAGGCGCAATCACTTCGGGTTTTGTCATGAAAATCCTGCGGAAAATGGGTTATCAAATGTTTTAATGAAAAATCGCCGATCCGGTCTTCCGGATCGGCGATTTTTTAGTTATCTTAGCATCCCATAAAAGATGAAGGAAATCGCAATGCCTGTTAGCGCACCCATAAAGACTTCACTTGGTTTGTGGCCAAGCAATGTCTTCAATTCCTGAATCTTTTCCTCTTCTTTTTTCTGCGGCCATTTTCTTGTCTCATCCATGAAAAGGTAGATGTCCTGCCGCATTTTATTGATGGTCAAGGCTTGCTGTCCTGCTTGAAAGCGGACGCCAGTGGCATCGTACATGGTGATGACGGCAAACATGGTCGATACAGCAAATATAGTGGAGGAGACGCCATGCTCAAACGCTACTGCAGTAGTTAATGATGTTACAGCAGCCGAATGGGAGCTCGGCATGCCTCCGGTTGAGGAAAAAAGCTTCCAGTCAAGTTCACGCGTTACAGCATATTGAATGGGAATCTTAACAAACTGCGCAAACACGATGGCGAACAAAGCGATCATAAGGGGAAGATTAGAGAAAATTTCCATAGGGAGCAACAGCCTTTCTGTCTAAATATGTTCTCATAGTATATCATAGACGGAAAAATTACGATGGCTGTTAATTCCTTCGTAACACGAACTACTCGGAATCCGGATTACATGCTACACTTGAAGAGAACGCAAAAAGGAGGAATTTTATGCAAATCAAATTACAGCAGCATTCACAGGACAGCGGAGCCGAAATCCTCATTGTTGGCTTGAGCCGGCATCCGGAAAACTGCAAAGGGTGGAGCGGATTCGCTGAGCGCTTTGATGGCAAATTGGAAAGCTGGGTCAAGCAGGACTTGTCATTTGATCTAAAGTCTTTAATTACCTATCCAACACTTTCTGGAAGTATTCCACGCGTATTATTTGTTGGCTTGAATGACCGCAAAAAATTGACCGAAGAAGATCTTCGTTCTTGCTTCGGGTTAGCCGGCAAAGAATTGGCGAAGAAAAAAATAAAGCATGCAGCTGTCTATATGGAGTCGTTCGAGAACGACCGCATTACAGCAGAAGATGTTGCGTTCTTGGCCGCGGAAGGCATCACAATGGGCAGCTATAGCTTTGATGATTACAAGACCACGTCCAATGAAACTCAGGTCGACTTGGAATCATTGACCTTCTTAGTGGAAGAGGCTTTGGAAGATGTGGAGTCTGCTGCAATCGTTGGTTCAGTTTTCGGACAGTCGGTCAATGAAGCACGGACTCTTGTCAATATGCCGGCAAACATCCTGACTGCGACTGCAATGGGCGAGTATGCACGGGAACTCGGTGAAACTTACGGTTTTGAAACGGATATTTTAGGGAAAGCGGAGATTGAAGAGCTGGGAATGGGCGCTATTCTGGCAGTCAACCAGGGCTCTATTGAAGAACCGCGTGTGATTGTCTTGAAATACAAAGCGACAGAAGGCTTTGAAGACCCCTTAGCGCTTGTCGGAAAAGGAGTAACGTTTGACACCGGCGGCTACTCTATCAAGCCGAAAGACGGCATTGTGGGCATGAAAGGCGATATGGGCGGTGCTGCCGCGGTACTTGGCGCCATGAGAATCATCGGAGAACTGCAGCCGGAGAAAAATGTGCTGGCAGTTATTGCGGCAACGGACAATATGATTTCGGGCAATGCCTTTAAACCGGATGATGTCATTACGTCCATGAGCGGTAAAACCATTGAAATCCTTAATACAGATGCGGAAGGCAGACTCGTCTTGGCAGATTCCGTCAGCTACGCGAAGCAATTGGGCGCAACCCGTATTGTGGATGTGGCGACGTTGACAGGGGGCGTTATTGTCGCTTTAGGCAAAGACAAAACCGGTGCATTGACCAATGACGAAGCGTTCTTCGAAACTTTCCTGGAAGCTTCTCTGGAAAGCGGTGAATTTGTCTGGCGATTGCCTTTGACGGAAAGCGATAAAAAGCGCATCCGGAAAAGCAATGTCGCAGACTTGAACAATTCGCCGGGACGGGATGGCCATATGATTTTTGGCGGTGGATTTGTTGGGGAATTTGCGGGGGATACACCTTGGATTCATTTGGACATTGCCGGAACTTCAGACGCAGAAGGCCCTCATGATCTCGGACCAAAAGGCGGCACTGGCGCAATGGTCAGAACCTTGGCCATGCTGATTGAAAAAATGGCAGACGAGCAATAACATAAAAAAACAGCCTGCAGGCAATGTGCCTGCAGGCTGTTTTTATTGTTCAGTTGTTTTATTGTCCATCAATCTTTTCTTTCGTTCTTTTAAAGCGCCCTCCATGTCATCGCGCACGGTTTCTTCAGCGACTTTGATGCCGGACATGTAGGCAGCCCGTCCAATCATGTGTCCTCCTACAGGAGCTGTAATGAACAAAAACGCAATGGCGACGATCATTTGTGTATTGAAGATGCCTTCGATTAGCCAAAAGTGAATAAAGGTTGCGGTCAATACACAGAGTACACCCAGTGTCGAGCTCTTGGAGGCGGCGTGAGTACGCGTATAAACATCCGGCAAGCGGATAAGCCCTAAGGCGGTAACAAGGCTGAAAATGACGCCTGTACTCATTAATAAGATGATGAGGATATTAACGATTGTCGTTTCGATCGAAAATCTCTCCTCTCTCAAGGAATTTGGCAAAAGCAATGGTTCCAATAAAGGAAAGAATACTTAACAGCAGGATAATTTCCAGGAAGTATTCAGTCTCGGTTATTAAGGACAGCAAGGCGACAATAGAGACGAGAGAAATTCCGATGGCATCCAGCGCTACTACCCGGTCGGCGATGGTTGGACCTTTAACAAGCCGGAATAGGAGCCCCGTGAAGCCTATGCTGACAATAATAAGTGAAATCCAGTAAAACATCATCATGGTCGGCTCACCTCCAGAATGGCCCGCTCAAATGTTTCTTTGATTGAACTGACAGCTTCTTCTATGTCGTCAAAGTCGAGCGCATGGATATAGAGCCTTTTCTGATCGTCTGAAATGCCGACTACCAGTGTTCCCGGTGTCAGAGTAATCAAAGCGGACAGCAAAGTAATTTCCCAATCCTCTTTGAGCTCGGTTTCCAATTCGAAAATTGCCGGTTTCAAGTTCATGTTCGGTTTGATGACAATCCGCAACACCTGGATGCTCGACAGAAAGAGTTCCTTAAGGAACAGCAGGAACAGCGAGATGATAGCCCATGCCCTTGAAGTGTAGAGCCGGTATGAAAAGAACCGGCGCATCAGGATAATAATGCCAAGGCCGATGATAAAGCCGATTGCGAATCCAGCGGGACTGAAGGAAACGGTCATGAACATCCAGACAACGGCCAGGAAGAAATTCAATAAGATTTGTAGAGCCATGTGTCAGCTACTCCTTTAAGACCGCATCAATATAGATGGATGGATTCAGCAGCACTTCACCCGCGCCTGAAATGAACGGCATGAAGAGTTCCGCGCCGACCCCGAATACCACGGTAATGGCAACAAGGATTACTGTCGGTATGAACATTTGATTAAAGACTGATCCTTTCAATGGGACGGTTTCAACCGGTTCTCCCCAAAAAGCATAGATGAAAATGCGCACCGCACTCAGCAGCACAATAAGGCTCGTTGCAAGAATGACAATACTGCCCCAGAATTGCGGGCCTTCAAATCCACCTTGAACAATCAGCAGTTTTCCTGGGAATCCGCTGAGCGGCGGAATTCCCGCCAGCCCAAATGCTGCAACCAGATAAGTCCAGCCAAGAACCGGATAAGTCTTGATCAGTCCACCCATCTTCCGAAGATCGGTTGTGCCAAACAATACGGCAACAATCCCAACCAGGAAGAACAGGGCAGCTTTGATCAGCATATCATGGAGCAGATAGAAAATGGACCCATCAACTCCCGGCTGATTTAACTGAGCGATGCCGAACAGAATAACTCCGACGGCAATAATGATGTTATAAATGATAATTTTTTTGACATCGAAATAAGCAAGTGCGCCAACGCAGCCGGCAAGAATGGTCAGGATGGCTATAATTCCAAGCAATTCATGGGTAAAGCCGACATTCATCGTGAAGAACAATGTGTATGTACGCATGATTGCATAGACGCCGACTTTTGTCAGCAATGCACCGAACAGTGCCAATATCGGAATCGGCGGTGCGTAATAAGAGCCGGGCAGCCAGAAATACAAAGGGAAGATTGCGGCTTTAAAACCAAAGACAACCAGGAACATCACGGCAATGACGGTCAAGATGCCCGTTTCTTCAATTTGTGGAATCTTCACTGCGAGATCGGCCATATTCAAGGTTCCAGTAACCGAGTAAAGAAAAGCGACAGCTGCTACAAACAAAGCGGATGAAATGATGTTCACCAGCAAGTACTTGATCGATTCACGAAGCTGCGGCTTTTCTCCGCCGTGGACAATCAATGTATAGGAAGCCATCAGCAGCACTTCGACGAATACGAACAAGTTGAAAATATCACCAGTCGTAAAGGCACCGTTAACTCCGACCATCAGGAATAATACAGCCGGATAGTAATAAGACTGTTCGCGCTTCACGCCAATCGATGGAAAGCTGTAGAAGACGACGAACAACGTAATAATTGAAGAAGTGACAACTAACAGGGCCGACAGCGGATCCGAGACCATGGAAATGCCAAAAGGTGCCGGCCAGCTGCCAAGTGTTACAGCCTGCACGCCATCTGCATCAACTTTTGCGAGCAGAACGATTGCAGAAATTAAGGTTACTCCTGCTCCGATAACCGCAAAAATGCGTTGCAGTTTCAGGCGTTTCGGGAAAATCATCAGGATAACAGCAAAAAACAACGGAATGATGATCGGAAATAGAAGTAAATTACTCATGATCTTCAGTTCCTCTCAGCAAGTCCATATTGTCGGTACCGAGCTCCTGATAAGAACGGTACGCGAGCACAAGGAAAAATGATGTAACGGCAAATGAAATGACAATCGCAGTCAAAATCAATGCTTGGGGCAGGGGATCTGCGTAATCGCTGATACTGACCCCATCAGCCACAACGGGAGGTGAATTACCTCCAAGGCCTCCCATAGTCAATAACAAAAGGTGGGCGCCATGGCTCAGCAGCCCAGTGCCGATAATAATGCGGATCAAGCTTTTTGAAAGCATCAAGTAAACAGCTGCCATAAAGAGAAAGCCAATGGCAACGGACATAATTATTTCCATTATTCATCCTCTCCAATCGTTTGAATAATGGTCATCGTTACACCGACAACAACCAGGTAAACGCCTGCATCGAACAACATAGCCGAATGCAGGGAAGTTTCACCGAAAAGCGGTAAATCAAAGTAATCATAAGCATGGGTGAAAAAAGGGACATCAAAGATGATGGATGCAGCAGCTGTCGCAAGCGCGAGCAATAAACCGACTGCTGTCATCGTCACATAATTGAACGGTAGAATTTTTTTGACTGTTTCAAGGTCAAAAGAAAGCATCAGCAGTACGATGGCACTGGTAGTCAATAGCCCGCCGACAAATCCGCCGCCCGGTGTATAATGCCCTGCAAAGAAAATATGGACAGCAAACATCAAAATGATGAAGGTCACTACTTTTGTGGCCGTTTGAAGCATAACATCATTTGTTTTCATGCTGACCCTCCTTTTTGGACAAGCGCAATTTGATCATCGCAATAATGCCAATGCCGGCAATACCGAGCACTGCAATTTCAAACAATGTATCAAATCCACGGTAATCAACCAAGATAACGTTGACGATATTTCCGCCGCCTGCTTCAGTATAGACCGTTTCTTTGTAAAACTCAGAAATGGAAGGCATAGCTTTCTGTGAATGGGATGACAGGGCAATTAGCGTCATGGTGATGCCGACCCCCACCGCAACCACTGCATTGCCAAGGCGGAAGGGCATGCGCTCTTCTTTCCGGCTGATCTGCGGCAGATGATAAAACGCCAGCAAGAACAACGCAACAGAAATAGTTTCGATTACCAGTTGGGTCAATGCTAAGTCCGGTGCCCGGAAAATGACAAAGAACAAAGCGACAGAATAGCCAACTGCCCCTAAGGCAATAATCGAAGTGAGCCTCGATTTTGAAACCAGAATGGTCAGTGTTGAACCAACCAGGGCGACCAGAATGACAATTTCATAAAAGCCAACTGGTGCCAAGTTGGTGAAGTCGACTGCAAACGCCTCGGTCAAGTAGAGAGTGCCGAGGAGGATGAAGATCACGAAACTAAACATATACACCAAGTAAGAGCGGATAAAGCCCGTCATATACAGCATGGAAAAGCGGTTCGCACCATCATCGCTTAAGAACATCAAGTTATCATAAAGAGCGTTTAACGAAATGGCATCTGGGAAGCGATCGTAACTCTTTTGCCATTTGTGCAGGGTCCAGAACATCAATCCACCAACCGCAAAAATGCCAAGAGTCATAAAGAGCTCGGTATTAAAGCCGTGCCAAGCGGATACATGAACATCCACTTCTGATGGTGAATTGTAAAGGAAAGGCTGAATCGCCATGACGGCTGGTTTTACGAGCCAATCTCCAACGCGATTTGGGATAAAGAAAATAACGATAACCAGAATGGCAAGAAACACAGGTGAAATCAGCATGCCAATTGGCGCTTCATGTGCCGGCTTCGGCAATTGCTTCGGCTTGTGCTTGCCGGCAAACGTGTGGAACACAAAATAGAAGCTGTAAATGAATGTGAAAACTGATCCGAGCCAAGCGACGACAGGGAAAAGAATGCCCCAGACATCCATAGAGAACAAGTCGAAATCTGTCAGTGACAGCATGGCTGTCAGGAACATCTCTTTACTCAGGAAGCCGCCGAATGGTGGCAAGCCCGCCATAGAGAACGCGCCGATCATGGCTACGGTGAAACTGATTGGCATCAAGCTCATCAACCCGCCAAGTTTACGGATGTCACGCGTGCCGGTTTCGTGGTCGATGATGCCGGCAATCATGAACAAGCTCCCTTTAAAGACAGCATGGTTGATCAAATGGAAAATCGCGGCGAATCCGGCATACATAAACGTGGTTTCCGCAATATTATCAATGTGATAGCCAGCGGCAGAAGCCCCAAGCAAGGACATGATCAGGCCAAGCTGAGAAACTGTCGAAAATGCCAGGATACCTTTCAAGTCTTTTTGTTTCAAGGCAAAGAATGAGCCCCAGAACATCGTAAACAGTCCGACTCCGGCAACGAGCCACATCCATGTTCCTGAGATAGCGAAAACGGGGGTCAGTCGTGCCACCAGGTATAGACCTGCTTTTACCATGGTTGCAGAATGCAGGTAGGCACTTACCGGAGTAGGCGCTTCCATTGCATCTGGAAGCCAGATATAGAATGGGAATTGTGCAGATTTGGTGAATGCGCCAAGCAGCACTAAAACAAGAGCCCAAATAAAGAAATCATGCGTGGCCATTTCCGGTGCCAGCGTGATCAATTCGCGTATCGAATATGTATTGCCCATAATACTCAGCAGCACAAAGCCCCCAAGCATCATCAGTCCCCCGAAAACGGTGATCATCATGGATTTCAATGCACCAAACCTTGAACGGTCGCGGGTGTACCAATAACCGATCAATAGGAAAGATGAAATGGATGTCAATTCCCAGAAAAGATATAGAGTGATCAAGTGGTCACTTTGGACAATGCCGAGCATCGCCGTCATAAACATTAATAAATAAACATAGAAATTATGTAATTGTTCACGGTGCTTGTCCAAGTAAAAAATGGAGTACAGCACCACTAAAGCTCCAATGCCTGTAATCAGCAAGGTGAACAGCAGGCTCAATCCATCGATATACGCGACAAACGCGATATCAAGTGAAGGGATCCATTGGAATTCAGAAACCAAGTTGCCTCCATCGATGGTTGTGGGCAGCAATGAAGCGTAGTAAATGAATAGGATGACGGGCACGGCCAAAACAAACCAGCCTGTATGGATCTTTCCTACTTTCTTAAACAGCAGCGGAATAAACAGCGCTGCAAGCAAAGGTAAAAAGATTAAAAATACAAATGACAAATGAATCCTCCTTCCAGCGTAAACGTGATGAGTTTCTAATTAGAAATTATAACGCAAATGGAGTGGATTTGCATCGTTCATCCACCGAAGGAAGTGATTCTATTCATGTTTCTGCATGCTTTTAAGATAGGAAGAAACCCAATTAAGTTAATTTTGTGAATTTGGATTAAAGCAGGAAAAAACCCGATTTTCAGTCGAAAACCGGGTTTTTCTACATGTTCTTCAATTCCTGTTCAAGCAGGACATCTTCAAAATCCTGCGGCGGTTTGGCTAATGTATACCGAAGGAAAGCAAAAGCGACGACAAACAGCACGCCGGTTACGATGAAAACCGAAGAGATGCCGATAAACCCGCTTACAATCCCGCCGAACATCGGGCCGATAATGTTTCCAAGAAAGCGGAAGCTGGTGTTGTAACCCATAATTTCTCCTTGAATTTCGATGGGCGCTTCCCGCCGCATCAGGGCGGTAGTCGTCGGGATCATTCCGCCGACTGCAATGCCGAACAACAAGCGCAAAGCGATCAGTTGCCAAAGCTCGGTGACGAAAGCTTGGGGGATGATAAAAACAAAAGCAAGCAGCAGCAGAAAGCCAAGGACTTTTTCGTAGCCGATCGAATCCCCCAGTCTTCCCCAGCGGCGGGCAAACAGCAGATTGCCGACGCCAGTGGCACTAAATGTAATTCCTGCAAGAAATGCCACTTGGGCAGTGCTTTCGGTCAATTCTGCCACGTACAGAGACAACAGAGGCTGGATGCTGAAATTGCCGATTTGGATCAGTGCTGTGATGATCATGACATTGAGCATTAAGCGGTGGCTTAATATCCCACTGACAATTGTTTTCGGTGCATAGACGTGGGCATCTTTCAATTTCACCCGTTTGATTTCGTGCAGACCGAATACGACGAACAAGGCAGCAACGGCAATGATGCTCGCTGTAATCAGGAAAGTATATTCGAAACCAAAAGCATCAGCCATTAATCCGCCGATTACAGGTCCGAAAAGCGTACCTGAGACACTGCCCATTTGCAGTGTACCAAGTGTTTTCCCGGCTGTTTCCTTAGGGGTTTGAGAACTGACAAAAGCCAAGGATGTTGGAATAAACCCGGTTACGACACCCATGAATAGGCGAATCATGAACAGCTCTGAAACAGAGTCGGCGGTTCCCATCAAGAAGATGCTGATGGCGATGCCGAATCCGTTAATGATTAATATCGGCTTAAAGCCATATTTGTCGGCAATGCGTCCCCAAATAGGAGACATGATCAATGCAGCCACAAAAGTGACGCCAAAAACAAGTCCGGACCAGCGCTGTACATACTCGTCAGAAAAATTGCCAAGCGATTCAATATAAAGAGATAAGAATGGCATAATCATAGTGGTGCTGCCGGCAACCAGGAAATTGGTGAACATGATAATAAAGAAATTCTTTTTCTGAGTATCCATAAGGAACCCTTCTTTCTAAAAGGAGCATCTGTTCTTATTATATATTATTTCGCCACACGAAAAAAGCACTAAAACTTACCAGTGAATTCAAAAAAATTCTATGCTAAAATAAGGCGGGGTGAAAAAGATGAAAAAAATAATAATGACACCAATTTTATTGGCCTTATTCCTGGGCGCATGCTCAGGGCAAGAAGCGGAGACAGAGACTGAAGAAACACCCGAACAAACGAAAAGCGAAGCGGTGGAAGTTGAAGGCTATCCTCAATTGTCAACGGAAGTTGCCGACAACGAAGCGCTTGTTGAGCTCACGACATCCATGGGAACCATGCAGATCAAGCTGTTTCCGGATATCGCGCCAAAAGCCGTAGAAAACTTTTTGACACATGCAGAAGAAGGCTACTATGATGGATTGACTTTCCACCGGATCATTGAAGACTTTATGCTTCAAACAGGAGACCCTACTGGAACGGGTGGCGGTGGCGAAAGCATCTATGGTGCACCATTTGAAGACGAATTTCATGACCATCTATTTAATATTCGCGGTGCATTGTCAATGGCAAATGCCGGACCTGGCACCAATGGCAGCCAGTTCTTCATCGTACAGGGACCAACAACAGTCAACGAAGAAGATTTGACTGTTGAATACCCGGAAGAAATTCAACAAGCGTACTTGGAGCAGGGCGGCGCATTTTGGCTTGACGGTGCCCATACTGTATTCGGCCAGGTAATTGAAGGCATGGATATAGTGGATTCCATCGCAGCGGTTGAAACTGTGCAGGAAAAGCCGGTTAATGATGTAACGATCGATTCCATCGAAATTCTGGAACAATAAACAGATTGCAGAAAAACCTTTTACACCGGGTTCTTCTGCTTTTGTTTTTTTGTGTATGTGCTATTATAGCTCTTAACGCTGGAGAAATGTTAGGTGAAAAAACATGGAGACAAATGAAATGAACAGAAGAGCAGGGACAGTTATGGAAGAATGGGATCCTTTTGCCATCGGCTCAGAGTTATACGATAAAGAAATTGGCAAAGTGGTCGATCAATTGCATGTTCTGGACCATCCATCAGAACTGGCAAAAAAGATTCAAAGCATCTATGAAAGTTCATTTAAAAAATGGATTCCACTGGAACAATGCGTTGAGATTTCTTACAAACTGATTGCGCTCAAGTACGAAGCGAAGCATATTATCTGAGACATACAAAAAGAGCTGTCGGCGAATTTTCGCCGACAGCTCTTTTTTATAGATTTATTTTGATTCTAAACCATCTACCAGATTGGAAGCAGGCACTTCCAATGCATTTGAAAGAATAAGAATGGTTGAATTGGATGGGACTTCTTCGCCGCTTTCATAGGCTTGAAGCTTGGCAACACCAATTCTTGTCTTTAAGGCCAGTTCATCTAACGATAAGTTGCGCTCTTCGCGAAGCGCTTTTAATTGGGTGTGTAATTCGTTTTTCAAATTCATGCACTCCTTCACAATATGGAACTTTCTTCTATTTATATACTATCACGCACAGATATTTTTCGGTAGGATAAGTTATGGCATCTTTCGAACAGTTAGCTCAAAAAATAGCAATGATTCCTTGGATAAAGACTACGATGATCGCAACAGGTGCAACGTAGCGAACCAGCACGCGCCAAACATCCACCCATACTTTCTGCTGTGACAGCTCATTGTGTGCATCTTCTTTTGTCAGGACATAGCCTGCGAACAACGCAGTGAATAGGGCACCAAGCGGCAATCCGATCCGGCTGGTCAACGTGTCGACAAAATCGAAGAACGTAAAGCCGAAGAAGATTTCCTGCGGCATGACGCCGAAAGACAAGGCGCTTGGAATTCCGACGATGAAAATCATCAGGCCGAAAATCAATGCGACACGGCGGCGGCGATCATACTTGCTTTTGACCCCGATGGAAACGGTAATCTCCAACATGGAGATGGAGGAAGTCAAAGTTGCAAACAGCAACAGGACAAAGAAAATGATCATCAGGAATTCACCCATGAACAGCTGATCAAAAATAGCCGGCAAAATGATGAATACCAGTCCGGGACCTTGATCGGGTGTATACCCCAAAGCGAAAACCGCTGGGAAGATGATCAAGCCTGCCATAATCGAAATCACGATATTCAGTGACACGACGCTGACAGATGAACGTGTCAGATTTTCCGATTTTGACAGATAAGAGGCATAAGTGATCATCCCTGCAACACCGACGCTCAGCGAGAAGAAGGCTTGCCCAAGTGCAATGAGGGCTGTCTCAAAGTTAAAGAAAGACCAGTCCGGAACAAACATAAAGCGGACGCCTTCCATGGCGCCATCAAGTGTTAACGAACGGACCATCAGCACCACAAAGAAAATCAATAAAGCAGGCATCATAATTTTGCTGGCACGTTCAATGCCGCCTTTGATGCCGCCTTGAACGATCCAAATTGTCAATCCCATGAAAGCGGCTTGTGCAAGCAGAACTTCCCACGGGTTGGTAATAATGCCGGTGAAAAGCTCGGCAAATTCAGCGTCTCCCAAATCGGACAGCTGGAACAGGATAGAGCGGCCCAGGTAAGATAAGACCCAACCGCCGACAACGCTGTAAAAAGACAAAATCAGAAATGAAAAGATAAATCCAGACCATCCGATTAAATACCAAGGCTTGCCGGGTGCTTGTTTTTTCAATCCGCTGACAGCATCCGCCTGGCCTCTGCGGCCGATGACAAATTCAGCAAGCAGGATTGGCAAACCGATGGCCACAGTGCTGATGATAAACAGCAAGATAAACACGCTGCCTCCATTTGCGCCGGTTTCGTATGGGAACTTCCAAATGGCGCCGAGGCCGATGGCACTTCCTGCTGCTGCAAGAACAAAGCCTAATTTGGAACTCCATTGTTCACGTTTCTTCAACTTCATCACTCCTATTTCATATAGATTTCCTCATTTTACACGAGCAGCACTAAAAAAAATAGCAGAATTTGAAACGCTGGAGAGATTGGACCGTATAACAATCAGTAAGTATAATAGAATGATTATTCCGACTAATGGAGAGGTGGGGCAATGACTTCTTTGACTGATTTATACAAACAGGCACAAAAAGGGGACAGCTCCGCTTTTTATACATGGGCCGAGAGCATTCAGCCGGAAATGGGCCGCTTTGCTTATCAACTGGGTGTTTCCTACGAAGACCTACCGGCTTTTCAACAGCTCGGTTTCCAGCAATTGCATAAACAACTGGAGCAAGTCACAGCCGAGCAGGCAAAACGCCAACTTTTTAAGTGGATGGTTCAGCATGCGACAACTCTATCCATTCCGCAGGAAGGCAAAGCATATCGCCGGATTCTTGGTTTTCAGGAAGACCAGGAATTGCATGAGGAGCTGCAAAAACTCGAGTTGGATCAACGAATATCTCTGATTTTATTTTATTTTCACGAAGTTTCCTTATCGGATATCATGACAATTACAGAAGAATCAGAGCAACAATTATTGGAGTTGAAGAAACAAGGGGTGCAGGAGTTGCAGACCCGGCTGCACTTGCAAGAGTCGCAAGTGGTGCAGCGATTGGGGATGCTTCAAAAATCCTACCAGCGTTTGATGTTGCCTTCATCGTTGGGGCAAAATGTTCAAAAAGCCGAGAACAGGCTCCTGGCTGCTGAACTCATTCCATTAACTGCCGCTCCGCCGCGCGTACAGAAAAAAAAGGCAGTTGTATTAGGTGCAGCCGGCCTTTTTCTGGCAGCAGTCATCGGCATCAGTTTTTCTGTCAATGATCAGCAGGCACGAAATTCGGGCACCACAGAATTTCAGCAGGCGGACACAGTAACTGACGAAATGGTGGCAGACTGGCGCAGCCAATACGACATGATCAAAAAAACTTCACCACAGCGATTGGGGATGACCGAGCAGCAATATAATGCGCTCGACTATGTCAAGTTGGCAGATGGTGAAATGGAGAAGGTTTTCGGTGAAGCAGCACTTGAATCATTAAAAGAGGATCCAGTGAGAATGCAAGAGGAAGTTGACCGCCTTTTCCGAATGGCCGAAACTCCGCGCGGCATGGCCCAGTCCTTATCGGGACCGAATCCGATGCGGAGCAGCGAAGTGGAAGCTTTTTTGCAAGACTATGCGGCCAAGACCGATGAACTGCGTATATTTGCGGACAGTATTCTGTTGGAATACCGGCAGGAACTAGAGTCAACGATTGTGATGGATCAACTGTCTCCGGAAAAGCTGCTTGCCCAAACGGAAAGTTTCCCCGACAAACTGCGCTTGGTTGTGGAGGCACTGCCCGAATACAACTTATTCGCAGTCGTGCATCCAAACGGCAACCGGTTCAGAACGGTGCGTGACGTTAATGTCTTAAACCAGCAACAGCCGATTGCGAATGACCCGTATGCCTGGCAGTATTTGAATTTGTTAAGTGCCGAACCTTATTTTGACAGCAGCGGCTTTTTGGTGCCGTTGAATACGATCCCCCAGCATTTAATTACTATGGAACAAGCCTTATTGGAAGAAGGAGGACCTGCTTCCTTGTTTGATAAAGTGGAAGTAGCTTATCTGCAAACCTTTTGGCAGTTAATAAAAGGAAGCGGCAACTCCCCGGTTTTTAACGAAGAGGGCAAAGTTCAATTAGAGTACCGCACTGCCTGGAGTGGTGTGTCTCTTTCCAATCCGATGGCTTATTTGATGCTGCCGATTCTGGAAGAAATGGAAGCGAGCGGTTGGACGACTTCGAAACAATACGATGAATTGGAATTCGATGATTTATCGGATGCTTTGGAAATGGAAAAGTCAGGAGAACTCGCGGACAAGCTGCCAAATGGCAATTTGGTGATTGAGGATGAATTTGTCGACTTGCAGGATTTTGACTATAGCCGCGTCGAGCCTTTGTATGAATCATTCAAAGCTTCCTATGACCTGCAGGTTTTGGCAGGGGTACCGCCTCTTGATGTGCTGTTTCTGTATCATTACGCTAATAAACTGGATGACCGGGAGACACTTTGGCATTTGTTTGCGGACAGTCCGATAAAACCGGCGCTTCAGGTGTTTCAGGAAGAGTGGCAGCCGATACCTGAGTTGACGGAAAACGCAAATTGGATTGAACTCTCTGTGGATTTTTATAGACAGCGCGTCAAAGACAAGGTTTATATTTATCCGCAAGTAGGTTCGGATGAATTTCTTGAGCGATTAGATGTGCTGCTGGTCACGGAAAAAGACCGGATTTGGCAAATCGACTACCAACGATATAATAGTTATAATTTGCCTGGAGAAGATCAGCAGTTTAGGCAACGGATCAATTCACTATATGCATCAGTATCGGGCGGATCTCAGAGCCAGTTGCCAGTTGAAACACCAGCCGGAGAAGTAGCAGGCGTATTTTTCAAAGCTGCCGATAACAAGGATATTGGCACGATGAAAAAACTGATGGCTGAAACCGGCTGGACAGATGATGAGCTGAGTTCTTTTTTGGAGTTGCACAACTTTCAGCCATTTTCCGAGATAGAGCAAATAATTTTCAGAACCCATTTCAATCCGGATATGGCTGCCGGTCTGAGGGGCGCTGCTGAAATAAAGTACGCGGCCGGATCTTCGGGCAGCCTGATTCAGGACATGTTTTTCATGGAAGAAACCGCGGACGGATGGCGGATGACAGGCTTAAATAATTACTGATTTTGCTCTCAGCATATACCTGTGCTATAATATACAGATGCCAATAGGTGTACAGGACAATTAGATATGACTAGGAGCGGGTAAACATGACAAAAACATACCAAACAGGCGATACGGTTTCAGGTAAAGTAACAGGAATCCAGCCATACGGTGCATTCGTAGCTTTAGACGACCAAACACAAGGATTGGTCCACATTTCAGAAATCACTCACGGTTACGTAAAAGAAGTAAGTGAGTATTTGGCAGTAGGACAAGAAGTTGACGTGAAAGTATTGGAAGTTGATGAAAAATCTAAAAAAATCAGCTTGTCAATCCGCGCGCTTCAAGAGCAGCCACCAGCAGCTCAAAGAACTGAAAAGCCAAAACAATCTCTTCAATCACACGTTAACGAAAGTGATTCTGAAGGATTCAATTCGTTGAAAGACAAAATGCAAGAGTGGATCAAGCGCTCTGGGCAGTAAGAAAACAGAAAAACGAAGCGCGGACATCATGTCTGCGCTTCGTTTTTTTTGATTTTCCGCAGCCGGTACTGCAAATTTTGGCGGCTCATGCCAAGAGCAGCAGCGGCTTTCGTTACATTGCCGCCATGCAGGTCCATCGCCTTTTGCAAATAATACATTTCAGCTTCGAACAGATATTCCTCCAAAGGCAAAAGCTCTGTATTGGATTGAACGATAAAATCCTCGGGCTTGAGAGCTCCTTTTAATTCGCTTTTCATCTTAAAGTGATGAGGCAGCATATCGACAGTAACGATTTCCTGTGTCGTCAGCATGGAAGTAGTCTCATCGAGCAGCAATTCAAGTTCTTTTAAATTTCCCGGCCAGTTATAGGCATGCAGCAGATCCGTTACTTCTTTGTCCAAGCCGCGGACGACCGAACCGACTTTCATCCGATGGCGGGAAAAATAATCGTTTACAAACGGCAGAATGTCTTCTTTTCTATAGCGCAGCGGCTCAACCTTGATGGTCATCGATGAAAAGAAGTAATACAGATCCTTCAGTAACTTATTCGAAGCGATCAATTCAACCGGGTCATCGCCGACGCTGGCGATAAAATACGTAATGCCGCGTGAGCCTTCCTCGGCCATTTCCAGCAATTGCTCCTGCAGAGAAAGCGGCAGCAGATCGATTCGTTCACAGTAAATCGTACCGTCGCCGATTTTTTTTATATCTTCTCCCAGTTGATCTATGATAGAACCGTCCGTTCCGTGGCAGTAAAGGGTATACATTTGCCGGTCGGAAGAATGCGCCCAGTGGATCGCCTCGGCGATCAATTCCTTGCCGGTTCCCGATTCACCTACCAGCAGCACCGGCAATTTTGCAGTCGCCGCTTTTTCGGCTATAGCAATCACTTTTTTCATGCTTTTGGAAACTGCGGTAATGGTCGAAAAGGTGATGGGCTCGTCGTATTTTCGGAGCGGCTGATAAATCACTTTTTCAAGGGTGGTGACGTCGCGCGATAATTCGATCGCCCCCAGCAATATTCCTTCATCGCGGACAGGATACGTATCATTGATGGTGGTGATTTCCTGTCCTTTGCGGTTCCAATACGTTTGTTTGACATTAAAAACAGGTGTCCCGCTTTGCAGAACCTGCAGCAGGGTGCTCTCATGCTGGTCGAAACGGAACATCTCTAGCAGCGACCGATCTGCCAGCTCCTCAAAATCAAATCCTTCAATTTCCCTCATTTTTTTATTGTAAAGAATGGTCTTTCCTTTGAGGTCGATGGCATGAATCCCAATGGCGACATGCTCTCCAGCAAATTTATAGAACGGCGATAAATCGATTTTTTCCGGTTTCAAGCTGTTCACTCCAAAATTATTTTGACTTTTTAAATAAAAACACTTGAATTATGCAACAATCTTTTGCATTATTATATATGGAAGCAGTTATAAAGTGCAAATTTTTTTTGCGCTTACTTAAAACTCAAGGAGGATTTACATGATTCCCTACAAACATGAACCATTCACAGATTTCTCGATTGACAAAAACCGCACAGACTTTCTGGAGGGCTTGAAAACAGTTGAAGCATACCTGGGTCAAGACTATCCATTGATTATTGGTGGCGAACGCATCACCACTGAAGATAAAATTGTTTCGTTTAACCCTTCAAATAAAGAAGAACTAATTGGCCGCGTGTCAAAATCAACAAAAGAATTGGCTGAGCAGGCAATGCAATCAGCTGATAAAGCTTTTAAAACATGGAAAAAAGTAAAACCTGAAATTCGCGCTGATGTTTTGATGAGAGCAGCTGCGATTGTCCGTCGCCGCAAGCACGAATTCTCGGCACTTTTGACAAAAGAAGCTGGCAAGCCATGGAACGAGGCAGATGCTGATACTGCAGAAGCCATCGATTTCCTGGAATATTACGCTCGCCAAATGCTGCGCCTGAAAGATGGCATGCCAGTGGAAAGCCGTCCAGGCGAAGACAATCGCTACGACTATATTCCATTGGGTGTAGGCGTCGTCATTTCACCTTGGAACTTTGCCTTTGCGATCATGGCTGGAACAACAGTTGCTGCGATGGTTGCAGGAAACACGGTTCTATTGAAGCCAGCTTCAACTACACCGGTTGTAGCTTATAAATTCATTGAAGTTCTTGAAGAAGCGGGCATGCCGCCGGGTGTTGTCAACTACATTCCAGGACCAGGCTCTGAAGTTGGGGATTACTTGGTAGATCACGCGAACACACGCTTTATCTCATTTACTGGTTCCAAAGAAGTCGGCCTGCGCATTGCAGAACGCTCTTCAAAAGTGAACGAAGGACAAGTTTGGATGAAACGCCTGATTGCTGAAATGGGTGGCAAGAACACAATGGTTGTGGACAAGGAAGCGGATCTTGAGCTTGCTGCACAATCGATTGTAAAATCGGCATTCGGCTTTAGCGGACAGAAATGTTCAGCTGGATCACGTGCAGTCATCGTTGAAGATGTCTATGATACTGTAGTGGAACGCGTAATTGAATTGACGAAAGAATTGACGATCGGCGATCCGGTTGATCAGTCAAACTACATGGGGCCGGTTATAGACGGCAACTCATACAAGAAAATCATGAGCTATATCGAAATCGGCAAACAAGAAGGCCGTTTGGTTGCTGGTGGAGACGGGGACGATTCGAAAGGTTATTTTGTTAACCCGACCGTTTTCGCTGACCTTGATCCAAATGCACGCGTTATGCAGGAAGAAATCTTTGGACCTGTTGTCGGAATCACCAAAGCGAAAGATTTTGACCATGCAATCGAAATCGCTAACAACACAGAATACGGCTTGACTGGCGGAGTTATCACAAACAACCGTGCGAACCTTGAAAAAGCCCGTGAAGATTTCCACGTAGGAAACCTTTACTTTAACCGCGGCTGTACCGGCGCGATTGTTGGATATCAGTCATTTGGCGGATTCAACATGTCCGGAACAGATTCAAAAGCAGGCGGACCGGATTATATCGGTCTTCACATGCAAGCAAAAACCACTTCTGAAATGTATTAATCAATCATAAAATGGTATAATAATTCACTAAAGGGCAGACGGAGGTCTGCCTTTTTTTAAAAAAAGGAGGAAATTACATGACACAAACACAAGCAATCATTGAACAAACAGAAAAATACGGGGCAAACAACTATCACCCACTGCCAATCGTCATTACAGAAGCAGAAGGAGTTTGGGTAAAAGATCCGGAAGGCAATAAATTCATGGACATGCTATCAGCTTATTCAGCTGTTAATCAGGGACATCGCCACCCGAAAATCATCCAGGCATTAAAAGACCAGGCGGATCGTGTTACTTTGACTTCACGTGCATTCCACAATGACAAATTGGCTCCTTGGTACCAAATGATCTGCGACATTTCCGGCAAAGAAATGGCATTGCCGATGAATACAGGCGCTGAAGCTGTAGAGACGGCTATTAAAGCGGCTCGCCGCTGGGCTTACGACGTTAAGGGTGTTGCTGAAAACCAGGCAGAAATTATTGCGTGCGACGGCAACTTTCACGGCCGCACCATGACAGCTGTTTCTTTGTCATCAGATCCTGAATACCGCAAAGGCTTCGGGCCAATGCTTCCTGGCATCAACTTGGTTCCTTTTGGTGATTTGGAAGCATTGAAAAATGCTATTACGCCAAATACAGCTGCATTCTTGATCGAACCAATACAAGGTGAAGCAGGAATCATTATGCCTCCACAAGGTTTCCTTAAAGCTGCGAGAGAACTTTGCCGCGAAAACAATGTTCTTTTCATTGCTGATGAAATCCAATGCGGGCTTGCCCGTACTGGAAAAATGTTTGCCTGCGAATGGGAAGATGTCAATCCAGATATGTACATCCTGGGCAAAGCGCTAGGCGGCGGGGTATTCCCGATTTCTTGCGTAGTAGCAGATAAGTCTGTACTTGGCGTATTCAACCCAGGTTCACACGGTTCAACTTTTGGCGGAAATCCACTTGCTTGTGCAGTATCAGTTGCTTCTATGGAAGTGCTGCTTGATGAGAAGCTTTCAGACCGCTCTCAGGAACTTGGAGAATACTTCATGGCGAAATTGCGTGAAATCGACCACCCTTCAGTAAAAGAAGTCAGAGGCCGCGGTTTGTTCATCGGCATGGAATTGACGGAAGCAGCAAGACCATATTGCGAACAATTAAAAGAATTGGGTCTTCTGTGCAAAGAAACGCATGACACGGTCATCCGTTTTGCTCCTCCATTAATCATTTCAAAAGAAGAATTGGATTGGGCAATCGAGCGCATTCAAAAAGTATTCTCTAAATAACATTCTCGTGGCACATAAATCTTGACCTGTGTTACACTAGATGCTGAGTAATTACTAAATAAAAAGAGGCGAACTAATACAATGGCTGAAAACTTGAACTTGTTGACGTCTACGCAGAATGTTATTAAAACTGCATTGGATAAGCTTGGATACGAAGATGCGATGTACGAACTTCTAAAAGAACCAATGCGGATCTTGGAAGTGCGCATTCCGGTGCGGATGGATGATGGCAAAACAAAAGTCTTTACAGGTTACCGTGCTCAACACAGTGATGCAGTGGGGCCGACAAAAGGTGGAGTCCGTTTTCATCCGGATGTAAATCGTGATGAAGTGATTGCTTTATCTATGTGGATGACATTAAAATGTGGAATTGTGGAATTGCCTTATGGCGGAGCCAAAGGCGGCATTATCTGCGATCCACGCGAAATGTCCATGCATGAAATCGAAAAATTGAGCCGTGGGTATGTTCGTGCAATCAGCCAGATTGTCGGACCGAACAAAGACATCCCAGCACCGGATGTCTTTACAAACTCACAGATTATGGCATGGATGTACGATGAATACAGCAAAATTGATGAATTCAACTCTCCAGGCTTTATTACGGGCAAGCCGATTGTTCTTGGCGGTTCCCAGGGCCGAGACAAAGCAACGGCTCAAGGTGTCACCATCTGTATTAATGAAGCTGCCAAAAAACGCGGCCTGGATATGCAGGGGGCACGCGTTGTTATTCAAGGTTTTGGTAATGCAGGAAGCTTCCTTGCGAAGTTCCTGCACGATGCTGGAGCAAAAGTAGTCGGGATCTCAGATGCATACGGCGCTCTCCATGATCCAGATGGTTTGGATATCGATTATTTATTGGACCGCCGTGATAGCTTTGGAACGGTTACAACATTGTTTGATAACACCATTACAAACAAAGAACTCTTTGAATTGGACTGCGATATTCTGGTACCTGCAGCGATCGCGAACCAAATTACAGAGGAAAACGCCAATGATATTAAAGCTTCTATCGTTGTCGAAGCAGCAAACGGTCCGACGACTGCTGAAGCCACTAAGATGCTGACAGACCGTGGAATCCTTTTGGTTCCGGATGTTCTGGCAAGTTCTGGTGGAGTTACGGTTTCCTACTTCGAATGGGTGCAAAATAACCAAGGTTATTACTGGACGCAGGAAGAAGTAGACGAAAAACTCAACAAAAAACTTGTAGATGCATTTGAAAATGTCTACAACGTTGCCATTACACGCAATATCGACATGCGCTTGGCAGCTTATATGGTCGGCGCCCGCAGAACTGCTGAAGCTTCACGCTTCCGTGGCTGGGTTTAAGACTAAAAAAACCGCCTGGATTCCAATCCAGGCGGTTTTCAGCTTGTTGAGAAACTAAGATTTTATTCGTTTTTACTTAGTTTAGGTTATGTAGTAAAAAAAGAATCTGAAGTTTTTAGGTCCTTCTGCTA
>NZ_JAUSWB010000009.1 GCF_030814955.1 Planomicrobium stackebrandtii
AGATCCCTCAAAGACGATGAGGTAGATAGGTTCGAGGTGGAAGCGTGGCGACACGTGCAGCTGACGAATACTAATCGATCGAGGACTTAACCAAACTTTATGTATGTGAACCGCTTCACCGAACGATCAATGTCGTGTATCCAGTTTTGAAAGAACAAGGAAAAGTTTTTGTCAGAAAAAGCTTGTAAAAACCTGTGAGATTGGTATAATCAATCTTGTCTTTCAAAACCAAATAGTCCAGTGATGATGGCAAAGAGGCCACACCCGTTCCCATCCCGAACACGGCAGTTAAGCTCTTTTGCGCCGATGGTAGTTGGGGGTCTCCCCCTGTGAGAGTAGGACGTCGCTGGGCAATACTTATCGGAGGATTAGCTCAGCTGGGAGAGCATCTGCCTTACAAGCAGAGGGTCGGCGGTTCGATCCCGTCATCCTCCACCATTTTTTCACTCTTTCGCCGGAGTAGCTCAACTGGTAGAGCAACTGACTTGTAATCAGTAGGTTGAGGGTTCAAGTCCTTTCTCCGGCACCACTCATGTACATGAGCCATTAGCTCAGCTGGTAGAGCATCTGACTTTTAATCAGAGGGTCGAAGGTTCGAATCCTTCATGGCTCACCATTTTTTAATTGCATAATTGCCACGCGGGTGTGGCGGAACTGGCAGACGCACTAGACTTAGGATCTAGCGCCTTCGGGCGTGGGGGTTCGACTCCCTTCACCCGCACCATTTTTGCGGAAGTAGTTCAGTGGTAGAACGCCACCTTGCCAAGGTGGAGGTCGCGAGTTCGAACCTCGTCTTCCGCTCCATATTTTTTTGCACAAGATACCGACCCCAGGCCGGGGTGGCGGAACTGGCAGACGCACAGGACTTAAAATCCTGCGGTAGGTGACTACCGTACCGGTTCGATTCCGGTCCTCGGCACCATTTAGGCAAAACCAACTGAATCATTTTTATGCGCCCGTAGCTCAATTGGATAGAGTACTTGACTACGAATCAAGCGGTTAGAGGTTCGAGTCCTCTCGGGCGCGCCATATTTTTACCTCAGCAATTCAAGTTCGGGAAGTAGCTCAGCTTGGTAGAGCACTTGGTTTGGGACCAAGGGGTCGCAGGTTCGAATCCTGTCTTCCCGACCAAACAATGGGGCCTTAGCTCAGCTGGGAGAGCGCCTGCCTTGCACGCAGGAGGTCAGCGGTTCGATCCCGCTAGGCTCCACCAACTATATAAATAAAGATCCTGGCGGCGTAGCTCAGCTGGCTAGAGCGTACGGTTCATACCCGTAAGGTCGGGGGTTCGATCCCCTCTGCCGCCACTTTTTTAGGACCTTTAGCTCAGTTGGTTAGAGCAGACGGCTCATAACCGTCCGGTCGCAGGTTCGAGTCCTGCAAGGTCCACCATTTATATATTATCACGGAGGAATACCCAAGTTTGGCTGAAGGGATCGGTCTTGAAAACCGACAGGGGAGTCAAATCCCGCGGGGGTTCGAATCCCTCTTCCTCCTCCATTATTTTTAAAATGTGTGGACAATTTTTATTAAAGATTGTGCAAGAAGTCATTACCTATATTATTATCGCGGGGTGGAGCAGTTCGGTAGCTCGTTGGGCTCATAACCCAAAGGTCGCAGGTTCAAATCCTGCCCCCGCAACCAAATGGTCCCGTGGTGTAGCGGTTAACATGCCTGCCTGTCACGCAGGAGATCGCCGGTTCGATCCCGGTCGGGACCGCCATTTTTTTCAAAGTTGTGGGTCAGTAGCTCAGTCGGTAGAGCATTAGATTGAAGCTCTAAGTGTCGGCGGTTCGATTCCGTCCTGACCCACCATTTTTTGCGGGTGTAGTTTAGTGGTAAAACCTCAGCCTTCCAAGCTGATGATGAGGGTTCGATTCCCTTCACCCGCTCCATAATTTATACATATGGGCCTATAGCTCAGCTGGTTAGAGCGCACGCCTGATAAGCGTGAGGTCGATGGTTCGAGTCCATTTAGGCCCACCATTCCGAAGTAGCTCAGTGGTAGAGCACCGCACTGTTAATGCGATGGTCGTAGGTTCGAGTCCTACCTTCGGAGCCATACTGGGGAAGTACTCAAGTGGCTGAAGAGGCGCCCCTGCTAAGGGTGTAGGTCGGGCAACCGGCGCGAGGGTTCAAATCCCTCCTTCTCCGCCAGTATTAGGCCCCTTGGTCAAGCGGTTAAGACACCGCCCTTTCACGGCGGTAACACGGGTTCGAATCCCGTAGGGGTCATTATGAAAAAGTGTCATGCATTCAATTGCATGACACTTTTTTTCGTTCTAACAGAAATATAGCTGTGAAGCATCATACCAAACATCACGAGCAAAATGCCGAATATTGATAGAACAGAAGGCAAAGCAATGGATAGAAAAAGAATTTCTCCTATCAAAGCAAACAAAACTTCCATCGATTGAGTGGCTTCAACAGCGCCTAGCTTCTGCATATTTCCTCTGACCAAGTCGGTGGCTTTAAAGAAAAGCACGGTAGCAATGACTCCTGAACTGATTGCGACGATTAAAGTTTGAAAGCTTTGAGAAGCCGTAGGACCACCAACAGTCAGCAAGCCATAAAAAGACAATATCAGCCAAAAAGGCAGGCTTGCTAAAGTCATCCCCAGAACACGTTGATAAGCATCCAACCGGCCGCCGCATATGTCCATCATTTTTCTGTTGCCCAACGGATATGCGAAAGCAGCAACGATAACCGGAATAAAACCGAACCACAATGTTGCTGAAGAAACGGCTGCCACATGCTCTAGCTGCATTAAACTGACACCAGCTAATATGATCAATGAAACTAACAGCCCTCTTAAAGGGATCTTTCCTCTGATCTGGACTGTCTCCTTCTTGCTATATATTGTGATTAGGAACAACGGGGCCAAAAGGGTACCTGCGATAATAGTGATTTGCCACGTTCCTGCAATGAGCCAGCCTGGAGAATAAGCGGCGGCAAAACATAGAGGTGTGTAAAACAAGCCGAATCCTACAAAGCTCCATACTAGCCAAGCCCTTTTGTTTCTGCCCATTTCCTGTAGTAGAGGCTTTAAGTTTTTTCGTGAAAGGACAATGATCAGTAAAAAGGGAATCATGAAAATATAGCGCAGAGAAGCACTCCAGATCCAACTTCCACCGCCTGCTTCCATCGTGGCGTTCAAGACAAAAGTAAAAGCAAAGAAAAAAGCAGCTATAATGCCGATCAAAATGGGTTTCACTTTGTAACCTCCTAAAAATGCACCTTTCAATTATTCATCTACTATAACGCATGCTTAGATTTCAACATAGTATTATTCAAACAAAAAAGGGATTCCATAGGGATCCCTTTTTTTCACAGTATTTATAGAAGATAATCAATCAACAAACCGATTCCGAGTAAAAAAGCGACAAATGTATTCGTTTTGCCTGTATCTTTCATCGCCGGCATCACTTTCAGCGGTTCAGTGAAGCGTTTAAAGATCTTAACTACTTTAATGGGTTTCAGGACACTGAGGAAAACCAATAAAGCCCACGGCGTCAACATTCCTGAAACGACAAGAATTACGATCCAGGCATAGGCAAGGATGAAGAACGACATCAGAATGTTGACGGCACCAGGTCTTTTGACTAAGATTGCTAATGTTTTGCGGCCGCTTTCCTCGTCACCGACAATGTCACGGATGTTATTGGACAACATAATTGCTGCTACCAGCAAAGTGCTTGGCACAGCAAGCAAAGAAGCTTCCAGCGTAACTAATCCGGTTTGAATGTAGAAGGCGATGATGACAATCAGATAGCCCATTACCACTCCGGAAAAAAGTTCGCCAAAAGGGGTATAAGCAATAGGATAAGGTCCACCGGTATATAGGTAACCGATCATCATCGCCACTGCGCCAACGACCAAAAGCCACCAGCTGGTTTGTGAACAAATGTAGAGCCCGATGACCGCGGCGATTCCATAAAATACTAAAGCTAAAGCCAAAACGGTTTTTGGTTTCACACCGTTTCGAACGATTGCGCCGCCGATGCCGACAGAATTTTCATTGTCGAGGCCTCTCGCGAAATCATAGTACTCGTTGAACATATTGGTGGCTGCTTGAATCAACAAACTTGCGACAAGCATCGCCAGGAATAAAATCCAGTCTATCGGGGAATAGTGTAAAGCGATCATTGTTCCCAGGAAAACAGGAGCGAAGGATGCAGTTAAGGTGTGGGGCCGGGTCAGCTGCCACCAGACGCGCCATCCGCTGTCAGCTTGTAGTGATTGTGTCATATCTATCTCTCCTTTAATTCTTTCCACTGTTCATTGTACTTCAAAATAGCAGGGAATACAGCAAATGATGTGCTGATTTTAGCAGAAAAGAGTATGATAGAGGATAGAGATTAAAAAGTAAAACAGTGAGTGGAATAAACGAGACGCTTGTCTTAAAACGGAGGTAATCAGGTGAATTCAGAATCGTCTTCATCGACCCAGCAATCTGCGGAAAGCCATTACGAGGGCTACCGTTTTTATACTGAAACAATTGAAGTAACCCGCATGTCTGCTTTGGCATTTTTTGAAGCTGGAGGAGATGAATACGCGGGAAAACGCATGTATTGGCAAAATCGTGAAAAGACCTTTACACTCGTTGGGATTGGCCATGCCCATGTCCTGTCTACAAACAAATCAACAGGACGATTCGAAAAAATAAAGGAAGATTGGAAAAGTTTATGCCGCCAGATCGTTAACGAAGAAAGTTCTGTACAACCCGTTCTTTTTGGCGGGTTCTCATTCGACCCTTTAAATAACAAGCCGAGTGAATGGACAAGATTTCCACAGGCTTATTTTGCAGTACCGACTTTTCAGTTGATTTTAAAAGGTGAGCAGGCTTTTGTCAGCATCCATTTTATCACTGACCAGCAAGAAAGCTTTGCAGAGTTTGATGCGATGCGTAAAGAGCGCGACAAACTGATCCACGCTGCTCAAGTAACGGAAGTGGATAAATACGATAAACCTCAGGCGATTGGGCGAACAGAGCTTAGAAAAGAAGAATACTTGGGATCTATTCAACAGGTTACAGATATCATCAAAGCTGAAAGGGTAGAGAAAGTCGTTATTGCGCGCACCTTAAAGCTGGAATATGCACAGAAGCTATCTCCAGCTGCTGCTTTGTATCAAGTTTCCAATGAACAGCCTGAAAGCTTCTTGTTTGGTTTGGAAGCGGAAGAACAGTTTTTCTTTGGTGCAACACCTGAACGGTTAGTAAAAGTGGAAGACCGGAAAGCGCTCTCGACTTGTTTAGCCGGCTCTACTCCAAGAGGGAAAACAGTCGAGAAGGATACCGAACTTGGTGAAGCCTTGTTAAAAGATCCAAAAAATCGCGCAGAACATCAATATGTCGTCAAGATGATCAGTGAAGTATTTGAAGCAAATTGCAGCCGGACGATCGTTCCCAAGTTGCCAAAGCTGATGAAAATTAGAGACATTCAACATTTGTATACACCGGTTGAAGGTGAATTAAATTCTGGCTCTACTTTGTTTGATTTGGTGGAGGTTCTTCACCCGACGCCGGCGCTTGGCGGGGAACCGAAATTAAAGGCTTTGGAGCTGATCCGTGACTACGAAGCAATGAACCGCGGCTACTACGCGGCACCAGTCGGTTGGATTGATGCCAAAGGAGACGGCGAGTTTGCAGTCGCGATCCGGTCGGCCTTATTAGACGGCGAAAAAGCTTATTTGTATGCAGGCGGCGGAATTGTAGCAGATTCCACGCCTGAATCAGAGTATGACGAGACATGGGTTAAGTTTAGACCGATGCTTCGGGCATTGGGAGGTCAATGGAGTGACGAGTCGTAAAGCGTTAACAGAATATGTATCTGCATTTACCCATTCGCTGGTGGGTCTGGGAGTGGTGAATGCTGTAATCAGTCCAGGGTCCCGGTCCACTCCGCTTGCGTATGCTTGTATGAAACAAGAGGGCCTTACCGTTTATCGGCAGATCGATGAACGTTCAGCGGCCTATTTTGCTCTCGGCATGGCGAAGGCTTCCGGTAGACCAGTCATGCTATTGTGTACATCCGGCACTGCGGCGGCAAATTATTTTCCGGCAATCGTTGAAGCGTATTATGCACGAGTGCCGTTGATCGTCGTAACGGCAGATCGGCCGCATGAGCTAAGGGAGGTCGGAGCACCGCAAGCCATCAACCAGGTCAATTTGTTCGGGTCACATGTGAAATGGGCAACAGACTTGCCGATGCCAGAGACGGAAAACCAATTGGCATTCTTGACTCGCCATCTGCATCGCTCTGTCCAAAGTGCCAGCAGTGAACCGAAAGGGCCGGTACATGTTAATGTGCCGTTCCGCGAACCTTTGCGCATCGATTTTGAACAGGCTTATGAAAGTCTTGGTGAAATCGCTCATTTCGGTGGCGAAATGAGTTTATCGCCTAGCAGCCAGGAATTTCTGCAGAACTTGATGGAAAAAGAAAAAGGTTTGCTGGTTGTTGGAGAAATGACAGCTCAGGTGCCGGCAGAATTCTGGAACTTTATCCAAAAGCTCGATTGGCCGGTACTTGCGGATCCTTTGTCTAATCTACGAGGTAACATTCCTCCAGAAGCAAAGCATTTAATCATTGATTCTTATGATGCCTTATTGAAAAATGAAACATTCAAGGCGGAGGCCGTCCCTGAAGTGGTAATCAGAATTGGTCCACAGCCGGTTTCAAAGCCGCTGAACTTGTTCTTGGCTGGAGTAAAACCGGAAGTTTATGTAGTGTTTGACGAAAGTCCGATGTTACGGGATGCCCAATCGCTGGCTACGCATCACATTCAGTCATCCGCAAATGCTTTATGGCAGATGCCGTTAGAAACGAAGCGAGTGAGTACGTACCTTGAAAAATGGACAGCTGCTTCGGCTCTCTACTGGGAAGTGGTCAGCCGCCATTGCCAGGAAGAGCTGGACGAAGGCGTCCTGGCAAAGGTATTTTTTGGAAAACTGGAAGCTTGCGACCTGATTGTCGGCAGCAGCATGCCCATCCGTGATGTTGATACATTCTTTAAAACGACCGAGCGGGATGTGATGATTTATGCCAACCGCGGTGCAAATGGCATTGACGGAGTGGTATCGACGGCATTTGGCGTTCAGGCAGCAAAACAGCGTCCAGCGTATTTATATATCGGTGATCTGTCATTCCTGCATGACATGAACGGATTGATTGCGTCCAAAATGCAGGCGACGGATTTGACGATTGTCATCATGAATAACGATGGGGGAGGGATCTTCTCTTATTTGCCGCAGTCTCAGGAAGAACGTTATTTTGAGGACTTGTTCGGCACGCCAACAGGACTGACATTCAGTGCCGCTGCAAAAATGTACGACGCGCAATATGTTGCAGTGGAAACGGCAGAACATTTAGCCCAGGCGTTGGATCAGCCAAAAGACAAAGCTGTGAAAATCATTGAAGTATTTACGGACCGGCAGCACAATGTCGCAACACACCGTAAATTATGGAGCCGATTAGACGGGGAGCTGGCCAAGCAATGAAGTTGGCTATTAGTGGAACCCGCTATCATCTTGAAATAATTAACGGAAACAAACAGGAAACGGTTGTCTTTATACATGGCTTTACCGGCAGCACCAAAAGTTGGCAGCCCGTTATTGAAGCTTGGGATGAATCAAAAATCGTTCTGATCGATTTGATAGGCCATGGCGAAACGGATTGTCCGGAAACAGTTGAGTCTTATTCAATGGAACAGCAGCTGGAAGATCTGGATGCTTTGTTTGAGCAATTGGATTTGGAACGGCTGACGCTTGTCGGCTATTCGATGGGCGGCAGGACAGCACTGGCTTATGCTTGCAGATTTCCAGGGCGAATCAAAGCACTGGTCTTGGAAAGTGCTTCTCCTGGACTTCGGAGTGAAACGGAGCGGCAGGAACGCCGGACGCGTGACGAGGGACTGGCAGAACGGATTGTTGCTGGTGGGATAGAAAATTTTGTTGGCCGCTGGGAAAAAATCCCGTTGTTTGACAGCCAGAAATCCCTGCCAGATTCATTGAAACGGAACATTCGTGAAGAGCGTTTGGCACAGAATCCGGTTGGGCTTGCAAACAGCCTAAGGGGCATGGGAACCGGTGCACAAGCATCCTATTGGGGACGGCTGGCAGAGTTGGACATGCCGGTTTTATTGGTGACGGGGCGGTTGGATGAGAAGTTTGAGGCGATTGCCGCAGAGATGATGAAGCTATTGCCAAACGCTGTTCACAAAACTATCGATGCAGGGCATGCAATACATGTGGAAAAACCTGTTGAATTTGCTACAATAGTAAGAGAGTATTTAAGTTTGAACTATCAAGGAGGAAAATCATGACACGCGAGTGGATTACAGAACGTACATATGAAGATATCAAGTATGAAATTTTTAACGGCATTGCGAAAATCACCATCAATCGTCCGGAAGTGCGCAACGCATTCCGTCCGAAAACAGTTCATGAATTGATCGATGCATTTTCACGTGCACGCGATAATGCAGATGTAGGCGTCATTGTTTTGACTGGCGAAGGCGAGAAAGCTTTCTGTTCAGGCGGCGACCAATCCGTGCGCGGACATGGCGGCTATGTTGGAGAAGATGAAATTCCGCGTTTGAACGTTCTTGACCTTCAGCGTTTGATCCGTGTTATTCCAAAACCGGTCATCGCAATGGTTGCGGGATACGCAATCGGCGGCGGACACGTTTTGCATGTGGTTTGTGACTTGACGATTGCTGCAGACAACGCACGTTTCGGCCAAACAGGACCGCGCGTCGGTTCGTTTGACGCTGGTTACGGTTCAGGTTACCTGGCTCGCATCATTGGACATAAAAAAGCCCGTGAAATTTGGTACCTATGCCGTCAATATGATGCACAGGAAGCATTGGATATGGGTCTGGTCAACACAGTGGTGCCTCTTGACCAATTGGAAGACGAGACGGTTCAATGGTGCCAGGAAATGCTTGAAATGAGCCCGACTGCACTGCGTTTCGTCAAAGCAGCAATGAATGCCGACACAGATGGCCTTGCTGGATTGCAGCAGATGGCTGGAGATGCTACGCTTTTGTATTACACAACAGATGAAGCAAAAGAAGGCCGCGATGCGTTCAAAGAAAAACGCAAACCGGACTTTGGCCAATTCCCGCGTTTTCCGTGATTATCGAATAATTGAAAGCTGTCCTCTCAGAGGGACAGCTTTTTTTGAAGAAAGGATTTTTAGATGAACTATCCGAACTGGTTGAGCCAGCGGAGTTATTTGAGCGGAGACCGTATGGCCTTGTCGTTCCAGGAAGAGCAATGGACCTTTTCAGAGATTAATGATCTGGCACTTGAATATGCCGGTAAACTGACTGCACTTGGCATAACAGCGGATTCGCGTGTAGCGATTCTGGCAAAGTCGAATCCTGAGTTTGTTTTTGTCATGTACGGCTGCCTTCATGTGGGCTGTGAAATGGTTATGCTGAATGAACGGCTGGCGACCGCTGAACTGGCGTATCAAATCGATGATTCCGGAGTGGAGTATATTTTGGTGGCTGATCCTTTGAAGGATAAAGTGGCATCTTCCAGAGTGATTTTATTCAGTGAAATTGATGCAGCAGTTGCGGTTGGCTTCGAACCGCAACAACAGTGGCAGCAGGACCGCACCATTTCAATTATGTATACATCCGGAACTACCGGACATCCTAAAGGCGTCCGGCAAACAGCCGAAAACCATTTTTCAAGTGCGGTATCTTCGGCGCTTAACATCGGAATTGCACCTGACGATGTGTGGCTCTGTTCTGTCCCGTTATTTCACATCAGCGGCTTTTCAATTTTAATGAGATCGCTGATTTATGGCATGGGTGTGCGTCTCTATGAGAAGTTTGATGCGGAGCGCAGTGCCGAGGAAATTTGCAAGGGAACGGTGACCCATATGTCAGTGGTCGGGGTCATGCTGGAGCGTATTTTGAGCCATGTGGAAGAATCTCGATCGCATGCTTCTACTGGTTTTAAAGCGGTTCTTGCTGGTGGTGGACCGATTCCGGTTGCTTACATTAAGCGGGCTGAGAAATGTGGAATTCCGGTTTTGCAAACTTATGGAATGACGGAAACATCCTCGCAGACCACAACTTTGCAATCGGCAGATGCGGAGCGGAAAATGGGTTCTTCCGGAAAGCCGCTATTTTTGTATGAGGTAAAAATAGATGATACGCAAAAACCAGGAGACACTGGCGAAATCCTCATTCGCGGTCCTCAAGTGACGCCCGGCTATATTGGCAGGTTTAACGATCGGAATGCACAGGAAGACGGCTGGCTCCATACGGGAGACATTGGCTACTTGGATGCTGAAGGCTTTTTATACGTCGTGGACCGGCGTTCAGATTTGATCGTTTCGGGCGGGGAAAATGTTTATCCGGCTGAAATTGAGAAAGTCTTGTTGTCCCATCCGGCTATACGTGAAGCAGGGGTTTGTGGTGCAGCAAGCGAGAAGTGGGGAGAGGTTCCTGTAGCATTCGTGGTGCTAAACAAAAAAGCGACAGCGGACGAGCTCTTAACATACTGCCGGGAGCAAATCGCGCCTTACAAAGTGCCCAAAAGGCTGTCATTTGTCGAGGCGCTGCCGCGCAATGCATCGAACAAACTCTTGAGAAGAGAGCTGAGAACATGGCTGTAACAATCCGGGACATCCAATTAAAAACAGTCCGGCAGCCGCTGCGATCGCCGTTTAAGACGGTGCTGCAGCAAGTTGACGAGCGGGAAGTGATTGTGGTTTCTGTTACGGGAGATAAGGGACATGTCGGCTCCGGTGAATGTGTGGCATTTGAAACGCCCTGGTATACCGAGGAAACTATCACAAGCTGCCGTTTCGTGCTGCAGCAGATTCTCGTACCTCTGCTTGCGAATAAAACATTTGAGAATCCAGAAGAAGTTTGGGATTTGTTTGTTGCTGTCAAAGGCAACAGAATGGCAAAAGCCGCCATTGAAATGGCGATATGGGACTTATTCGCCAAACAGCAAAGGGAGCCGCTATGGAAGTTTGTAGGGGGCTCTCAGCAGCCTATTCCCGCAGGAATCGTGGTGGCGGCAGATCCTTTAAAGATTGAGGAGCAGGTAGCACTGGCTGCCCACTCCGGCTATAGACGCGTTAAAATAAAAGTCCATCCGCATATGGAGGTTGCGCTGTTAAATTCAGTGGTCGCTGCTTATCCGGAACTGCAGTTTTTTGCGGATGCGAATGGCAGCTTTCAAGAGGACAGTTTTGACCGGTTGATGGCATTTGATGAAATCGGCTTTACACTGATTGAACAGCCTTTTGGGGAGCGGCAGTGGGCATTGCATGCAAAAGCAAAAAAAGAACTCAAGACCAAAATCTGCCTGGACGAAAGCATTGCCTGTCTGGAAGATGTTCAGCAGATGATTGATCAGCAAGCAGGCGACATTGTGGTATTGAAAATGAGCCGGCTTGGCGGATGGACCGAAACCTTGAAAGTGGTTAGGTTATGCCAGACGCATTCCATTGGGATGTGGGTCGGCGGCATGATTGAATTCGGCGTATCCAAAGCCCATAATTTGGCGTTGGCTTCTTTGCCTGGAATTGTTTATCCTGGTGATTTTTCAGCCTCTCAGCATTTTTGGGAAAAGGACATTATCGATCCGGAAATTACGGTGGAAAATGGTACCATCCTTTTGAGCACTCAATCGGGAATTGGTTACCGAGTGGTCTGAATCTTTCCGGTTCAGGCTTTTTGCATAAAATGAAAAAAAGTTGGAAGAGTTGTTTCCAGTTGGAAGATTATGTGAGACAATGAATAAAAATTATATGGGTTGTATACCTATGAGTTTTAACGTTTCTTGGAAGTTGGTGTAGCTGTTTTATAGATTGAAGAAAACAATCGGCAAGGAGGTGAGCTGGTGTTTCTAAATCGGATCAGTTTAATGAAACAGGATGTTGAAGATTTTGGGGAATATCCATTTACTGTTCCTTCGATCAATAGTTTAGAGCAATTGGATTTGAGTAATGCGGTCACTTTTTTTGTCGGAGAGAATGGATCGGGCAAATCTACGCTGCTAGAAGGGATTGCGGATAAATGCGGATTTAATACAGCAGGGGGCGGCCGCAATAATATGTATAGAGTGCATGCATCAGAGTCTGTACTGGGTGATTACCTCCGGCTCTCGTGGATGCCGAAAGTGACGAATGGTTTTTTTATGCGGGCAGAATCTTTTTATCATTTTGCCACTCATCTTGAAGACGTTGACGAAGATGGCTTTCAATCATATGGCGGCCGTTCTCTGCATAAGCAATCTCATGGGGAATCGTTTTTATCGTTGTTCTTAAATCGCTTTAACGGACGTGCCTTGTATTTGTTGGATGAGCCGGAAGCGGCTTTATCTCCACAGCGCCAGTTAACTTTTTTACGAATTTTAAAAGACATGACGGCAGAAGAAGATTGCCAATTCATTATCGCCACTCATTCGCCTATTCTCTTGGGTTATCCAGACGCCAAAATACTAAGTTTTGATGGGGATTTTATTGAAGAAATCGATTATGAAGAGACAGATCATTATCGGATTACTAAATATTTTCTTGATCACCGTGAAAAGTTTTTAAAAGAAATACTGGAAGACTGATTATGAATTCAAGTAAAGAGATGTTGGTTGAATTTTGCACATTGATAAAAAGGTGGGGTGGCATGTGAGAAATTCCGAGAAGGCAGTTATCAAAAACTTTGCTGTCGGATTGCCTGAAAACATGGCATACGGAAACGGCAAGGAAATGAAAACGGCTATTCGAAAACAGCAAGTTCAGGAAGCATTTTTAAGCAAAGACGGTTTCTTTGGAGATGGGGTTGCGGATTTAAAGCATCACGGGGGACCGGAACGCGCTGTGTGTATTTATCCACACGAACATTACGAACACTGGAATGGCCATTTTGAAACCCAACTGCCTCGTGCTGCTTTTGGAGAAAACCTGACGGTAACGAATATGCTGGAGCGAGACATTTGTATTGGTGATATTTTCCAAATTGGAGAAGCGGTCATCCAAGTGACCCAAGGGAGAGTTCCTTGCAACACCATCGACAGACGGCTTGCTATGAAGCCGTTGCTGAAAGAGATGGTGAAAACGGGGTATACCGGTTACTTATGTCGTGTACTTGAAGAAGGCATGATCAGAGGTGATTCAACTATTCGGCCAGTGGCAAAAAATGTCCAGCAAGTATCCGTTCTCTATGCGAATGAAATTAATTTCCATAGGCCAAAAGATATAGATGGAATTGTTAAAGTGCTAGAAGCAGAAGAACTGGCGGATGACTGGCGGCAGTTTTTGACAAAGCGGCTAATCAAATTAACGGATGGAAAATAAATGATAGGTTTTTTGGGAAACAAAAAGCAATGCAGCGAGTTACAGCTGCATTGCTTTTTAAATGTGCTTTTTATTTTAATATCGTTTCAAGCACTTGCAAGTTTTTTTCCATCAATGTGAAATAAGTTTCTTCATTATCAATATTATCCTGCGTTAGAACACCGAGATTGTGCATTTCAATTGCTTCGGCACCTACTTCGTTTTGGATAACTTCCGTCAGGTTGGAGGAAACGTTTTGTTCAAAGACGATATACTCGACATTTTCCTCTTTTGCCTGATCCACAATTTCTGTCAATTCTTTTTGCGAAGGTTCGTCCTGGCTGTTTAATCCGGCAATCGCAACTTGCTCAAAGCCATAAGGCTCTGACAAATAACTGAAAGCCGCATGGGAAACAAAGAAAGTATCTTTGGCAACACGGTCAGACAAAGCCTCGAAAGAACGATCCAAAGTTTCCAGTTCTACCACCAATTCCGTAAAATTGCTTTCGTAGGTTTCTGCATTTTCCGGATCTGCTTCCGCTAATGAATTCTTAATTGACTCTGCCAGTTTTTCGCTCAGCACCGGAGACATCCACACATGAGGATCTGTCGAACCGTGATCATGGCCATCGTGGCTGCCGGCTTCTTCATGAGCTTCTTCTTCATGAGCTTCTTCTTCATGAGCTTCTTCTTCATGAGCTTCATCTCCATGGGCTTCTTCTTCATGAGCTTCCTCTTCATGGGCTTCATCTCCATGGGCTTCCTCTTCATGGGCTTCTTCTTCATGACCAAGTGCAGCTTCCAGCTCTTCGTCTGAAATTTGATCAGCAGTGGCTACAAACTCGACATTTTCATTTTGCAGCGTTTCTTTTGCACTGTCAATAAATCCTTCCAGGCCAAGCCCAATCGAAAACATCAAGTCTGCGTCTGCCAGCCCGATCATCTCCTGCTGGGTCGGTTCAAAAGTGTGTTCGTTTGAGCCAGCCGGATAAATCGACTGCACATCAACCAAATCGCCAGCGATGCGTTCAGTGAAATAAGTCAGCGGATAAACCGTCGTAAAGACCTGCAGCTTTTCAGGATTCTCATCGACACTTTGTGCTTCTTCACTTGTATCGCCGCAAGCGGCTAATAGTAAAATTAAGGATACTGGCAATAAAATCTTTTTCATGTTAACCCTCCAAAATGTAATCGTTACGTTTTAATGACTAGTTGAATACTACAGGATGATTCGAAAAAACACAAGAAAAACCACCAATTATTTTTTGGGTGGCCATTCTTCCGGAACAAAATCGATTCCGCCTTTATTGAAAGGGTGACAGCTTAGGATGCGTTTAACTGCCAAATATCCTCCTTTTAATGCGCCGTGCTTTTCTACAGCCTCGATGCCATAATGGGAGCAAGTCGGATAAAATCGGCAGCTCGGGGGCGATAAAGGAGATATGAACCGCTGATAAAAGCGGAAAACTTTCAGTAGCGCTGTCTTCATGGTCGGTCAGCTCTTTTCGGATGAAATACTTCGTATGTTTATTGTAGGTGGATTAGAGGTATAAATAAAGTATAAGAACTTATCAAAATAATTGGAGTGTGATTGGAAATGTCAAAAGAATTAAACCAAGAATTGAACGTTCAAGTGGCGACATGGTCAGTTGCCTATACAAAATTACATAATTTTCATTGGTATGTGAAAGGGCCGTCGTTCTTTACGTTGCACGTGAAGTTTGAGGAATTGTATAACGAAGCAACCCTTCACATGGATGAAATCGCTGAGCGTTTGTTGGCGTTGGGCGGGAAACCCGTTGCGACAATGAAAGAACAGCTCAAGCTGTCAGTCATTGATGAAGCAAGTAGCAAGGAATCGGCAGAAGATATGGTCGATACAATTGTCAGCGACTACGACAAAATCATGAAATCCTTGAAGAAGGGTATGGAATTAGCTGCTGCAGATGGCGATGACATGACAGAGGATATGCTGAATGCTGTCCATCAAAACCTTGAAAAACATTCTTGGATGTTATCAGCATTTCTTGGCGAAAAGAAGTAAAATAGAGTTATACAAGCGTACACTGAAATTTAGTGTACGCTTTTCTTATGCATAGAGGTGGAAAAATGCAGTATCAGGATCTTAACGGATATCCATGTGAACTATCATTTGAAAAAAACAGCTTTTCTTTAGAAAGCAGGCATGTATTGGTTATTTGCCAATATAACGGAAAGTGGGTGCTGACCCGGCACCGTGCACGCGGCCTAGAATTTCCAGGAGGCAAAGTAGAAGCAGGTGAAAGTTTGCAAGAGGCTGCAAAACGGGAAGTATATGAAGAAACCGGTGCTCATGTAAAAGAGCTGGAATGGTTTGCGGAGTATGTGGTGAATTCGGCAAAACCGTTCTGCAAAACCGTTTTTGCCGGAGCAGTGGAAAAGGTGGACAATATTCCGCTTCTTGAAACAGAAGGGATTGTCTTAATGGAAAAGCTGGAGCTGGGCGACGAGTTCAGTTTCCTAATGAAAGATGCAGGAATGAGGACAATTTTAGAGAAGGTGAAGCAGCTTGGAAAATGGAACGATTAAATCGAAAAAACACTTTCCTTCACCCAATCCCCATGTCCGCTTAACGGAAATTGTTTATTGGTCAGAAGGATTGAAGGTCAAAGGAATGCTTGCAGAACCGAAAGAACTGGGAAACTATAGCGGCATCTTGTATTTAAGAGGCGGTATTCAATCCATTGGAATGGTTCGCCCAGCCCGTATTGCACAGTTTGCTGCGCAAGGCTTTGTGGTGTTTGCCCCGTATTACAGAGGCAATCGTGGCGGGGAAGGGCGAGATGAATTTGCCGGTGCCGATCGCTGGGATGCAGTTCACGCTGTAGATGTGTTGAAAAATTACAGCAATGAGAAAGTGCATTTGCTGGCATTTTCAAGAGGCGGCATTATGGCGCTGTGGACTGCAATTCTGCGTCGGGATGTCACGTCGCTTGTCACCTGGGCTGGAGTTACAGACACGGTACTGACCTATAAAGAACGGCCGGATATGCGGCGCATGATGAAGCGGCTATACGGCGGCACACCAAATACAGCGCTTGGCGCATACGAAGAGCGCAATCCGTTAATGCGGATCGATGAAAGCAGTGCGCCGATGCTGATTATCCACGGGCTGCGCGATGAAAATGTCTATCCTGCCCAGGCCTATCTGTTGGAAGAAGCCTTAGAACTTAACGGCCAGCAATATGAAACTTGGTACTTTCCGGATTATACGCACTTTTTTCCGCCAGCAGCAAATCGTAAAACGGTCAAAGCAATTTGTCAGTGGATGAGAGTTAAAGAAAGTTAGAACAGCGAAATCTGTTTCCTCAATAAAACAAAAAAAGCCCGTTCGGATTTTACTCCGAACGGGCTTTAAGGGATGCTTATTTTTGAAGTGGTCCACCAAGCGTCGTGATTTCAGGTGCGACAGTTCCAAACTTCTGGAAGTTTTCCTGGAATTTTTGTGCTAATTCTACAGCTTTTGAATCGTATGCTTCTTTATCTGCCCATGCGTGGCGTGGGTTTAATACATCAGCTGGTACACCAGGTACTTGTACTGGAATTTCAAGGCCGAAGATAGCTTCTTTTTCAGTCGGAACGTCATTCAATTCGCCTTTGATAGCAGCGCGGACCATTGTGCGAGTGTAAGAAAGCTTCATGCGGCTGCCGACTCCGTAAACTCCACCAGTCCAGCCGGTGTTGACAAGAAAGACTTGAACGTCGTGCTCATCAATTTTATTGCCGAGCATTTCAGCATATACCGTTGCGTGCAACGGCAGGAATGGTGAACCAAAGCAAGTGGAGAACGTAGCTTCAGGTGAAGTGATTCCACGTTCTGTACCAGCCAATTTAGAAGTATAACCGCTTAAGAAGTGATACATTGCCTGTTCTTTTGTCAGCTTGCTGATTGGAGGCAATACGCCGAAAGCATCCGCAGTCAAGAAAACAATCGTTTTTGGATGGCCCGCAACTGAAGGGTCTACAATATTGTCAATTGCCTGCATTGGGTAGGCGGCACGTGTGTTTTCAGTCAATGAACCGTCGTCGTAATCCGGTATGCGTGTATCCGGATCAACAACTACGTTTTCCAAAACCGAACCGAAACGGATTGCGTCATAGATTTGTGGTTCGTTTTCACGTGATAGGTTGATGGTTTTTGCATAGCAGCCGCCTTCGATGTTGAAGACGCCATTATCAGACCAGCCATGCTCGTCGTCACCGATCAGCTTGCGGTCTCCGTCAGCTGACAAGGTCGTTTTGCCTGTACCGGACAAGCCGAAAAACAAAGTCACATCGCCATCTTGGCCTACGTTTGCTGAACAATGCATCGGAAGAATGCCTCTTTCCGGCAACAAGTAGTTCATAATAGAGAAGATCGATTTTTTCATTTCGCCAGCGTACTCAGTTCCGCCGATCAAAATAATGCGCTGCTCCATTGATACGATGATGAATGTTTCTGACGCCGTACCGTCAACTGCAGGGTCTGCCATAAATGTAGGGGCATAAACCACAGTGAATTCAGCTTCATGCGCCTTTAGCTCTTCAGCCGATGGACGGATGAACAATTGGTGGGCAAACAAGTTGTGCCAAGCATATTCATTGATTGTTTGGATTGGCACACGTGATTCGTGGTCTGCTCCGGCAAATCCTTTGAAAACGAAAAGAGCATCTTTTTCTTTTAGGTGCTTAATCACTTTAGCGTAGAGTTTTTCAAACACTTCGCTGGAAATCGGACGGTTTACATTGCCCCAGTCGACTTTGTTTTTTGAGCTTTCTTCTTCCACCATGTATTTGTCTTTCGGTGAGCGGCCAGTATATTTTCCTGTTTCCGCTTTTACAGCGCCTTCCCGAGTCAAAACCGCTTCTCCGCGGGATGTTGCTGCTTCCACTAGTTGTGGCACTGATAATTGAACATGTACATTTTGGCCAGTTAAAAGATCCTTTAAATCGTTTGCAAAGTTCACTGAAGTCATATATATGTACCTTCCTTTTCTATTATTCCCATGGCGATGGGGAGGATGTATATTCGTTCATTAGTATAACACATTAGGTTTATTAGTCTATACTAATCCACTTCGGAAATCAAAAAATATTGTCTAGACCTCTATATGAGGTAGGATTCTTCAGGTAAATAAGCTATATAGGGTATACTCAGAGTTTAAGTTTGCTGTCTTTATACGGCCGTCGTGCGAATAGTTTTCATATGTTAAATTGAAGTTAAAGGGACATCATTTTATAAAAGATATAGAGCAAATCAGCGGAATATCAGCAGCCGAAAATCATTAGTTCCACTTAAATAAAGATGTCTGTGGAAAGTGCAGCATTTTTTGTTGGAAACGGGTAGCAGCTAACTCAATATAATTTATTTAATTTGTAAAAAATGTTGACATCCCAGTACTATTTCCGTATGATGAAAAATTGAACGGATACTCTTATTCCGAGCTGGTGGAGGGGACAGGCCCTATGAAACCCGGCAACCTGCTGCTATTGCAGTGATGGTGCCAAACCTGAAGCAAGGCGCACAGGCCTTGGATGATAAGAGTGAAAGGTGCTTATGATGATTCTCCTTTCCTCATTAATGTATGAGTGAAGGGATTTTTTTATGTCTATAAGAACATACATTTGTTAGCTTGAGCGAAGCTGGAGAAGCAATATATCTTTCTCCAGACTCCAGCACCCAGATTCTCTGGATCATAAGCCACTCTGGCGGGCCAGTTGCAAGTACCTAGCTCTTCGGGTCATAAGTCAACCCAGCTGTGTGGCAAAAATCGCCACTTCGCTGGTCTGCCTTATGCCTGTCAGAGCTGAACAGGCACTTTCACTTTTCTTTCTGTGCGGCAAAAACACGCCGCTTCGCCAGATCGTCTTATGCCCGTCGAATCTACACGGGCGCTTGCGCTTTTCTTATGGAATGCCCTTAATCCTCGTGTGAAAGGCCACAAACGGCTTGAAGTTCAATCTGGATTTTGTCTGGAACGGACTTGACATGGGAAACGAGTACCGTATCAATTTCGAGAGCAATCTCGCAGGATATAAGGAGGAACATTTTTTGAAAAACCGTCGATTATTTACATCAGAATCAGTAACAGAAGGACATCCGGATAAAATTTGTGACCAAATCTCAGATGCTATTTTGGATGCAATCTTGACCGAGGATCCAAACGCGCGTGTTGCGTGCGAAACGACCGTAACGACAGGACTGGTTCTAGTAGCCGGAGAAATCACCACTTCAACGTATGTGGATATCCCGAAAGTCGTTAGACAAACGGTTAGAGAAATTGGGTATACACGAGCTAAATATGGTTTCGACTCAGAAACAAGTGCTGTTCTTACAGCAATCGATGAGCAATCACCGGATATCGCTGCAGGAGTCAACGTGGCGCTTGAATCGCGTGAAGGCCAAATGACAGATAAAGAATTGGATGATATCGGAGCCGGCGACCAAGGGTTGATGTTCGGATACGCCAACAATGAAACAGAAGAATTGATGCCATTGCCGATTTCATTGGCACATAAATTGGCACGCCGTTTAGCAGAAGTACGCAAAGAAGAAATTCTTCCATACTTGCGTCCGGATGGCAAAACGCAGGTGACTGTTGAGTATGACGAAAACAACAAACCGCTTCGTGTGGACACGATTGTTATTTCGACTCAGCATCATCCGGAAGTAACACTGGAGCAAATCCAGCGCAACATCAAAGAGTATGTTATTAAAGAAGTCGTTCCGGCGAAATGGATCGATGAAGATACAAAATACTTTATTAACCCAACGGGGCGTTTCGTTATTGGCGGACCTCAGGGAGATGCAGGCTTGACTGGCCGCAAAATCATCGTAGATACTTACGGTGGCTATGCACGCCACGGCGGCGGCGCATTTTCCGGTAAAGACGCGACAAAAGTTGACCGTTCAGCAGCTTATGCAGCTCGTTATGTAGCGAAAAATATCGTAGCTGCTGGCCTTGCAGACAAATGTGAAGTGCAACTGGCATATGCAATCGGTGTAGCACATCCTGTATCAATCGCTTTTGATACATTCGGCACAGGCGTTGTAGATGAAGACAAACTAGACGATTTGGTACGCGCGAACTTTGATTTGCGTCCTGCTGGAATCATCAAGATGCTTGATCTTCGCCGTCCGATCTATAAGCAGACTGCAGCCTACGGCCATTTTGGACGTACGGATGTTGATCTTCCTTGGGAGCGCACAGACAAAGCAGCAATTTTGAAAGAACAAGCTGGCGTTGAAGCCGGCATTTAATCTTTTGTAGAATGGAAAAGGACGACCGGGCATCACTGCCGGGCCGTCCTTTTTTTGCGTGCTATTCTTTTTGAAGCGATTTGTAATAAGCGCCTTTTTCAGCATATTCACGAACAATCCGTTCCATGTCCACCTTGTCATCATCACGCAGTTCCCGGACGACTTTCGCAGGGCGTCCAAGAGCGAGCATGCCGGGTGGGATCACTTTACCAGGCGGAACCAGGCTGCCGGCACCGATAAATGCGCCTTCTCCGACTTCGGCACCGTCAAGAATGATTGAGCCCATGCCAACCAATGCCCCTTTTCGAATGGTGCAGCTGTGGAGGGTCACTTGATGGCCAATTGTTACTTCGTCTTCCAGCAGCAATGTTTTACCCGGGCTTTGGTGCAGCATGCAAAGATCCTGGATATTCACTTTATTGCCGATAATGGTTGGAGAGACGTCACCGCGAATTACCGTATTAAACCAAACAGACGACTCAGCACCAATCGTCACATCACCGGAAATGGTTGTATAGTCTGCGATAAAAACAGATGGGTCAATTTGGGGAAATTTGTCTTTAAATGGATAAATCATGGCAAAGCTCCTTTAAAAAAGATAAGATATTCTATAATCGTAACAAATGAAATCAAAACGTCAAATCGAAATGCAGCCTCAACTAGTGATGAGCGATAGAAAGGAAGTTGGACTATGTGGAAATGGCAGGCAGAAGGAACGGCAAAGGCTGTAGTCGTGCTGGTTCACAGTGCGTATGAACAGCATTTGCGCTATGCGTGGCAAATCGAAAAATGGCGATCGGCTGGATTTCATGTCTATATGGGGGATTTGCCAGGCCATGGCAAAAACGCGGGAGCCGACAATGTGCACCGCGAATCGTTTGATGTCTACGAGCAGGCAGTGCATGATATGCTGAAGCTGTCATCGGAAAACGATCTGCCGGTATTTGTTATTGCCCATGGACTCGGCGCCACTATCACCATGAATATTCTTGGCAACCGCAAATTCAATGTAGCCGGAGCCATCTTTACGTCTCCGTGGCTGCAGTTAAAGAAGTTGCCGCCAAAAGCGCCCAATGCATTTCCAGGGGTTGCCCAACTATCCGGACGCAGGAAAATGGACCACGAAATCACGCTGCGTGATCTGACGAGAAGCCAGTTCACTCTTGACCAGGAAGCCGAAAACAAGAATTATCATACTGTCATCACTGCATCGTGGTTTAAAGAATTGCAGAGCTATATGAAAGAAACAGCTGCGGCTGTCGAAGTGTATCCGCAGATTCCGACCTATCTGCACACGGCAGAGCGGGATGCAATCACCGAAAAAGAAACTGCCCGCCAATGGCTGTTGAAGCAGCAGCTCACCGAGTTCAGCTACAAAGAATGGAAATTCTGTTACCATGACATTTTTCAGGAGCCCGAAAAAGAGGAAGTGTTTTTGGCGACGCAAGGATTTATTCACACCGTCTTGCGTTCGGTCGGGTACTTGATTGAGGAATAAAGAGAAACTTCAATCAGTGGAGGTTATTCCCGCTGATTGTTAGTTGATCCAATCGGACTTTTACGGTCAGTGGATCTCCCGCTCAAAGGAGGGAGAGCCTTACTGCCCGTTAAAGCGGGATAAAGGAGAGAACGACAATGGCATTAACCTATAGCGTGCTCGACCAATCACCCATTTCAGAAGGCAGCTCGCCGCAGGAAGCCCTTAAACAGACAGCGATCCTCGCACAAAAAGCCGAACGATGGGGTTACACACGGTTTTGGGTGTCAGAGCATCACGACGCGGCGACGTTGGCCGGCTCTTCTCCGGAAGTGCTGATTGCACATCTCGGTGCGGTGACGAAAAGCATTCGCCTCGGTTCTGGCGGTGTTATGCTGCCGCATTATGCCGCTTTTAAAATTGCGGAAAACTTCAAACTGCTGGAAGCTTTGTATCCAAATAGAATTGATGCAGGAGTCGGCCGAGCACCAGGAGGAATGCCACGCGCTTCTTATGCGTTAAATGAGGGGAAAAAGCGTGATACGAGCCAGTTTCCTGCGCAAATCGACGATCTTCGCATGTATTTGACGGATTCAATTCCTGAAGAACATCCGTATTACGGCATGAAAGCGACCCCGGTAACTAAGCACAGCCCGCCAATCTGGATGCTCGGCTCGAGCGAAAACTCAGCAAAGTTAGCGGCAGAAAAAGGGCTGCCGTATATGTTTGCGCATTTCATCAACGGCGAAGGCGGACAACAGTTTGCGCAAGAATACCGTAAACACTTTAAGCCCCATAAGGAAAGCAAGCCGCATGTAGGCTTTGCGATATTTGTCGTCTGCCAGGAAACGCCCGAGGAGGCAGAACGCGTGGCTTCCTCGATGGACCTTTCTCTGTGCATGGGAGCACAGGGCATGCCATCCAAAGGTACACCGCCGCCCGAGACAGCAATGGCCTATCCATATTCCAAATTTGAAAAGTTGCTGGTCGCTGAAAACCGTCGGCGGATGGTTGTGGGGACTCCGGACCAAGTTGTGGACCGATTGGAGGTATTGGCAGCCGAGTACGGAGCAGACGAAGTGATGCTGGTGTCATCTGCCTATGACTTTAATGACAAACTAAAAACTTTCCAGTTAGTAGCGGAAGAAATGCAGAAACGCCAATAGGAGGTTCCTATTGGCGTTTTTTTTGGAGTAAATTATTTGTTTTAAGAGATGGTAAGTTACGATACATGAAGCTAACTTAAAAAGAGCCTATTTTTAATTGTTATCAATTTAATGGGAATGGTTGTGCAATGGTTCATTTTTAGCCGTACAAAGAATAGAGTCGTTGTGTTGATGTGCCCTTGTTTCCATTTGAATTGTCACGTGAGATATCCCTTTATGTTCAAGGCTGTGTTCAAGGTTGTGCAAAATGTGTTCGCTTTCAGCAATAGTTAATTGGTTATCTACCACTGCATGGCAGGACAGGGCATTCATCCCACTGGTGATGGACCAGATGTGAAGATCGTGAATGCCTTGGATTCCTTTTGTCATGCTGATGGTTTCAAGGATATCATTTACATCAACGTTGTGCGGAGTTCCTTCCATCAAAACATGTACAGCGGCTTTGGTCACAAAATAACCGCTTCTTAGAACAAGGACTGCTACAATCACACTTGCCGCTGGGTCTGCCCATCCCCAGCCAAAGAATATGATCAGCAGCGCAGCTGCAATGGCGCCAACAGAGCCCAGCATGTCGCTTAAAACATGCAAATAAGCACCGCGCATGTTCAGGTTTTCGTGGGTATCCCCGCCGCGCATCATAATCCAGGCAACAACAATATTTACTGCCAGCCCAATGACGCTAATAATGAGCATTCCGGTAGTGGCAACTTCTGGCGGGTTTGCAAAACGCTCAGTAGCTTCATAAAAAATATAACCGGCAATCGCTATTAAGGTCACCCCATTTATGGCTGACGCTAAGATCTCGAACCGCTTGTAGCCGTATGTTTTGCTATGATTAGCAGCTTTTTCAGCCAGCTTGAATGCAATAAGAGCAATTGCCAATGAAATAGAATCGCTCAGCATATGGCCGGCATCGGATAAAAGAGCCAAACTGTTTGTTAAAAAACCACCGATGGCCTCAACAATCATGTAACTGGTAATGATTAAAAATGAAATCTTCAAAACTTTTTTGTTTGCTCCATGCGTGTGGTCATGATTATGATCATGTGCCATCATAAGCCCTCCTCGCAACTTCTAAAGTTAATAGAGTCAACTGTAATTTGATTGGCACATCAACCCAAGCTTAATTATGGGTTGCGTGCTCAATGGCCTGATTCAGCAAATTCATAATATGGTCATCGTCTTTTGAATAGTACAGGGTGGTTCCGGCTCTTCTGTATTTGACTAAACGCAATTGTTTTAAAAAGCGCAGTTGATGGGACACGGTGGATTGTCCCAGATCTAGTTTTTCAGCCAGTTCATTAACTGAGTGTTCAGCAATACAAAGCAAATTTAAAATGCGAATCCGTGTCGGATCGCTCAATGCCTTGAACGTTTGGGACACGAGAAACAAGGTTTCCTCATCCAAAGGGTGTTTATTTAGAAAGAAATTTTCATCTTTTTTAAAATCCTTATTCATCGGCCGTGCACCTCCAAATGGAATAGTAGAAAATCAATTATCAATATATGAGCATATGTTCATATATTGATTGTAAGGCGCATATCCAGGAATGTCAAGGCGGCAGCCACTGGCTCATTTTAATCAAATAATGAATAATATGCAGAAATAAAGCAGAAGGTTATTAACCATTTTTTAAAAAGGAGTGCAGGAGTTGCAGCACTTTGTATGTTCAGGAGTTTAGTGCTTTCATTTGGTGGCTAAAAGAAAATGCGGTTTAATAGAGTTAGAACATAAATGAAGATCAGCAGAAGGGGGAATAGAGATTGATACGATTTGAGAATGACTATGCAGAAGGAGCACATAGAAGAATTTTGGAACGGCTACTGGAAACAAACGAAGAACAAAGCGCAGGCTATGGCATGGATGAATATAGTGAACGAGCCAAAATGTTAATAAAAGATGCCTGTGATGCGCCATCAGCAGATGTCCATTTCCTGGTAGGGGGTACGCAAACAAATACGATTTTAATCGCTTCTGTTTTGCGGCCCCATCAAGGTGTCATTTCTGCACATTCGGGCCATATTGCCGTTCATGAAACGGGTGCTATAGAAGCGACGGGCCATAAAGTCCTTATTTTGCCGAGTGAAGATGGAAAAATTCACGCAGAACAAGTTAGGCGGGTACATGAAGAGCATTGGAATGATCCTACTCACGAACACATTGTCCAGCCGGCCATGGTCTACCTATCCAATCCAACAGAATTGGGTACAACCTACAGCAGAACAGAGTTGGAAGAGTTGCGGAAGGTGTGCCTTGATTGTGAGTTAATCTTAATGATGGATGGCGCCAGACTGGGATACGGGTTGGCTTCAGAAGGCAGCGACTTAACATTAGCCGATGTTGCCAGACTTTGTGATGTGTTTTATATTGGGGGAACAAAGATTGGTGCATTGTTTGGAGAAGCTGTAGTGATCACAAATCCAGCTTTGAAAAAAGATTTCCGCTACATGATCAAACAAAGAGGCGGACTTTTGGCTAAAGGACGGATACTGGGAATCCAGTTTGAAACACTTTTTCAAGATGGTTTGTACATGGAGTTGTCCAAACACGCAGTGGATGCGGCAATAACCATTCGAGCAGCTTTTGAAAACAATGGATTTGAAATGAAATATGATTCCAAAACCAATCAGCAATTTCCTATCCTCAGAAACGATGAGATAGAAAAATTAAGCAAAAAATATGCATTCCATACTTGGGAAAAAGTAAATGAAACCGAAAGCGTCGTCAGGTTCTGCACCAGCTGGTCTACTAAGGTGGAACATGTGCGTGCATTAGTGGATGACATTGAATCACTGAAACGCAGGCAATAAAATATGGAAGAGTTTTTTGAAATATAGCCATCGAAAAAATTATGGCAGCAGAGAAAGACCGAAAAAAGGGCGGACGTCCTTCAAAAACCAGTAGAGACAGCATGGCAACGAATTCTGCCTGCTGTCTTTTTTTTATATAGCGTGCTCGACAATTATCGACATGGATCATTCGGGCAAAAGCTAAGGGTCAGTAAAATTATGTGTACTGATCAATTATTTCACGTGAAAGATTGCAGATACTAGCTATAATTTCTGGGGGTTCGATAATTTTTACGGAAGTGCCTAGCTGGAAAAAGTACCTCGAAACATATTCAATTTCAGTTCTGCTTATAGTTGCTTCTATATAACCGTGATCATCATCTACCTTTGTGATGTGTGTTTCCAGCCAAGGCTCTCCGCTGCATTGCCTCATTCCTTCACGTGTCAATTCTGCATGCAATTTTATGGAACTTTTGGATTCCTGGTTATGCTGACTTCTCAGCCATGATTTTAAATCAGTTCCGGTATATACGTTTTTATGTGTGTTCTCCATAGAAACGATTCTATCAACTCGATAAAGTCGGATTTCTCCGAGGCTTACATCCGCGGCAGGCATATACCAAAGACCGTCATTCGCATAAACGCCCAAAGGAGTTACATCCTTTACGGTGGTTTTGGTTTTCGAATAGTACTCTATTTTTAGTAGCTGATTTTCAGCTGAGGCATTGATAATTTCCTTCAAAAAAGGGGAGGGAAGGTTTCTGTTTTTTGTTTCAAATAAAAGTACCTCATCTAGCCGAACGACTTTTTTCTTGGCATCGTTTGGAAGATTAGCATATAACTTTCTTGTAACAGAGTCGACATTGACCTCAAAAGGCAATGACTTTAAATTCCTTAAAGCCTGAAAAGCAAAAAAGATGGAAAATGCTTCGTTCTCGTCAAAAATGACTGGCGGCAGCACTCTATCATGCAATAACCGGTAACCACCATTGCGTCCAGGTTCAGTATAAAGGGGAATGCCCATTTCAGTTAATTCAAGCAAGTATCTGTGTGCAGTTCTTATTGAAACACCAAATTCGTTTGCCACATCTTGTGCTACAAATACGCGTTTCGAGTTTACGAAGAGAATCAAATCGAATAGTACTTTTGTTTTGGACATGATCATTTCTCCTTTAATAATGACATGTATTGTCATGTTATTAGCTTAAAATAGAAAATAAGCAAATACAAGCGGAGGTGGAATGATGGATAGCAATTTAAATATGGGTAAAAATTTTATGAAAGCGGCTGTCTTGCACGAGTTCGGAGATGAAAACCAGCTGGTGACAGAATGGATTCCAATACCCCAAGTAGATGATCATGATGTATTGATAAAAGTTGAAGTTGCAGGGGTCGGTCAATGGGATATTTTTGAAAGACAAGGCGGATATGCAAAGATGTTGAAAATGGAAGCGAATTTTCCGTATGTATTAGGGTCTGAATGTTCAGGGACTATTGTTTCGAAAGGGAAAAGTGTGAAGGGGTTTGAACTAGGAGATAAAGTGATGGGGATAGGATTTCTGAATCCTAAAGGCGGTTTTTATGCCGAGTTTGCTGCTCTCGAGCAAAAATATGTAACTCATATTCCACCAAGTATAAGTGTTGAGGAAGCTGGTGTTATTTCAGGAGCAGGAATAACCGCGCTGCGCGGACTGGAAGATATCTTACAAGTAAAAAGGGATGAATCCGTTATGATTTTTGGTGCCAGCGGCGGAGTGGGGCATATTGCTGTGCAGCTTGCCAAACAAATCGGCGCCAAAGTTTTGGCCGTTGCATCGGGAGCTGATGGAGTCGAGATGGTACGAAAGCTTGGTATAGAGAATATTGCGGATGGTTACAGAAACGATCTTCTGTCTGCGGCAAAAGCAGTTGAACCTGAAGGGTTTGATGCAGCTCTTTTCACTGCCGGTGGAGAAATAACCAAAACAATTATGCAGTCGATGAAACCTGGAGGCAGAGCTGCCTATCCAAATGGTGTTTATCCACTGCCGACTAGTGAAAAAATCAAAGTGACTGCATTTAATGGAGAGCCTGATGGGGATATAATTAGCAGGTTTACCGACCATGTAAAGATGGGGAATGTAAAAGCGCATATAGATGAATCCTTTTCGTTGGAAAATGCATCTGCTGCTCATCTGGCATTACAGAAACATTATCTAGGGAAGTTGGCACTAGAAATAACGTGAAACTGATTTAACCTATTTGGAATTCGACAACGATGAGATTTCGAGAGAAATGGCAATATCAAATAAGAAGCGAGAAACTTAGCTGCAAGTTTCTGGCTTCTTATAATTCATAAATTAAAGGATAGAGGGTTTGTGGTTCAAGAAACCAGTTTCAACCCAACTGCTGAACCCAACACCATGGCAATAAAGAGGATTCGCCTCCAATCCTTGGATTCATTGTAGAAAAGCATGCCGAGTATAGCACCGCCGGATGCTCCGATTCCAGTCCAAATGGCGTAAGCTGTTCCCATGGCCAGGGTTTCCATGGCATAAGCCAAAAAGATAAAGCTTGCACCAAAGCCAATAAGCAACAATAAAAGAGACTGCCAATTGCGGTCCTGATGCAGCTTATTGATCATTGCCACACCGAACATTTCAAATACGCCTGCCAAAACCAATGCTGTCCACGCCATTATACTCTTCCTCCTTCAGAAATCGGATCTTTCGTTACTAATTTCAAGCCGATGACGCCTGCCAACAAAACGCCGACCAACAGAAGTTTGGCTGCACTGAACGGCTCGTTAAAGAAGATGATTTCAGATAGAACTGTTCCTGCTGTCCCAAGTCCAACAAAAACCGCATAAACCGTTCCGACCGGCAACTTACGGCCTGCCATGATCATGACCGTGAAACTGATGACAATTGCGATGACTGTAATTGTCCAATCCCAAAACCCATCAGCATGTTTTAAGCCAATGACCCAAACCACTTCAAAAACCGCAGCAAGTATTACTTTCACCCAATTTGAATTCACTCTAAATTCCTCCTTGTTGTATGTATATAAGTTGAACTCAAGATATTCATAAGCTGATATTCCGCAAATCAGCTGCCAAGAGCTTGCAAAAGCCATGTTCAAAGCGGTTCTAAAAATAAGGGTTCTTAAATTCAACTTATATAGAAATAAAAAAGCCCGGGAGAACTGTAAAAAACAGTTTCTCCCAGGCTTTTGTCCTTCCGTGACACAGCAGAGCTGTGAGTTTTCTCTCGGACCAGGCCAGCGTAGATGCTGCGGAACCCTAGAAAACATTTCAGATATGCAATTACTTTGTATTGTACAAGCTTTGGCGAAATACTTCAACCAACTTGTTCGATTGCTGCCGGATGAAGAATTGAAAACTTAAAACGGATTTTTAGAGTTTCTGGCCATCTCATCAGCGACTTGCTTTGAAGTTGGATTTTCTTCTTCCTGCAAGCGATCGATGATGTTCTTGTAATCCGTTTCGTTTCGGTTTTGGCTCATTTTGTATGCAGCTTGAACTTCTCTCACCGGAATCTTGAATCCGACGATGCCTTTTAGCTCCTTTTCCAGCAGTGAGGGGGACAACGTGTCCCACAGAACCGGATTTTCACGATGGCTCTCGTATTTTTGCATTAAGTTCGTTAAATCCTGTTTTAATTCTTCTTCTGACATAAGTTGTGCGGTGCCATAGAGATGGACAGCCTGGTAGTTCCAGGTTGGAACGTTTTCCTGTTCATACCAGGAAGAAGAGATATATGCATGAGGCCCCTGGAACATGATGAGTACTTCTTCAGAAGTTTCAAATGTTCGCCACTGGGGATTTCCGTATGCCATATGCCCGGTTATGAAATAATCTTCACCTTGTTTTTTCAATTGAAGCGGGAGGTGGGTCGCAATGGGTTTTCCTTTTTTGGTAGTAACAAGTGTTGCGAACGAGTTTTGCTGAACAAAATCTGTGATTTCTTCAAAATCGCTGACCTTAAAATATTTTGGAATAAACATAAACATCCACCTTTCAGATATGCGTTTTAAAGTGTCTTAGCCATGAGCAAATCCGTTTGCTCATCATCACCCATATAAAAAGAATGCGATCCTGTCTGGACAAATCCTTTTTTACGATAAAATGCTAGCGCATTGTCGTTGTTTTCCCAGACACCGAGCCAGATCGTTTTTTTGTTTTGTTGCTGTGCCATTTCAATTGCTTTGTTTAACAGTTGCTTGCCAATTCCTAACTTTTGAAAAGCTTTTCTTACATAAATCCGTTCAACTTCCAATGCATCCCCACCCATTGGTTCTGTCTGAGCTTCGTCTGTATTGAGTTTCAGATATCCAGCAATATGCTCGCCAGAATAAATAAAAAAGAAATCGGAAGATGGGATGCCGAGTTCCCTTTCGAGTTTGTCGAGGGGGTATGCTTGTTCCAAATAAGCAGCAAGGTTTTCAGGCGTGTTGTGCTCTTTGAACGTTTCAGTATATGTCTCGATACTGATAATTTGAAGTTCGTGCAGGTCTTCAGATGTACACTTTTTTATAATTGTTGTCATAAAGATCGCCGCTCCTTTAATAGTCTCGCTTGTTGCCTTTTTTTACGGATTCCCAGTCCTTTTCGACATTGTTTCGAATGCGCTGCAAAAGCGAAAATGCGTTTTCTTTTTCTTCTTCAGATAAGCCGCTTAAAGCCACCTCGTCTGAATGGGCATTTTCTCTTTTGATAAAAGGGTAGACCGCATTCGCTTTTTCAGTAGGAAAAAGCCCTTTGGTTTTTTTGTTGTATGGATCATCTTTTTTTTCGATAAACCCGTTTGCTTCAAGCTTTTGAAGTGCACGGGTAGCGGTGGAACGATCCACTTTGATCATATCCAGCAATTGTGCATGGATAATTCCCGGATGTTCACAAATCCGCACAATGTACAAATACTGTCCTTTGGTCAAATCGAACTCCTTGAATTCGATGTTGCTGATGGAATCCAGAGCTCTCGCTATCATGCCGATTTCACGCAGTATCTCTTTCATAGAATCTCCTCTTTTGCAGTTTAGTTGCAAATACAATAAAAATAATTAAGAAGAATATATCATTATTTTGTTGCACATGCAACAAAATTTTTGTGGATTGGATGTCTGTCTTTAAGAAATATTTTCATATTCTAGTTGCCCATTAAGTTATAAGGCTTATTTTAGCATATGCTCTTGAACATATAAGCATATGCTGATATGATATTGTAAGTTTCAACAGCAGCAATAAAAGAAATTCTATAGCTTTAAAAGAATCCAATGAATGAGGTGAAAGAAAAGATGGAAGTAAAAGCGAAGGAAATTGAAATCGAACAAGCGAGCACCGTGTTGAAGCTTCTGGGAGACAAAACCCGATTGTCCATGATGAAGCTGCTTGAAAAGAATGAGTGCTGTGTCTGCGAATTTGTAGAAATCTTTAACATTACACAGCCAGCCATCAGCCAGCATTTGAGGAAGTTGCGCGATGTCGGATTGGTGAAGGAAAACCGAAAAGGGCAGTGGATTTTTTATTCGCTGAATGCAGACAGTACGATGTATGAAATGGTGTTGCATATTCTGGCATTTATTCCAAGCCAGGACGAGCGGATCCAGGAATTAGAAAAACAAGGTTTGCGAATTAGTTGCAGATAATGGAGGGAATTACATGTTACAAGTGGTTTTAGCATCGGTGATTTTCCTTCTTACGCTTGTACTCGTCATTTGGCAGCCGCGCAATCTTTCGATTGGGTGGTCAGCGATTGGCGGTGCAATACTTGCCTTATTGGTGGGGGTAGTCGATTTTCAAGATGTAGGAGATGTAGTAGGAATCGTATGGAATGCAACACTGGCTTTTATCGCCATCATCATCATCTCGTTGATTCTGGATGAAATCGGATTTTTCGAGTGGGCAGCCTTACATATGGCGCGAATCGCCAAAGGAAACGGATTGCGCATGTTTGTCTTTGTCAGCATTCTCGGTGCGTTTGTGGCAGCCTTGTTTGCCAATGATGGAGCAGCGCTGATTTTAACACCGATTGTTCTGGCAATGGTCCGGAACTTGAACTTCTCGGAAAAAATGATTTTCCCGTTTATCATCGCCAGCGGATTTATAGCGGATACGACGTCGCTGCCGTTGGTCGTCAGTAACTTGGTAAACATCGTTTCGGCCGACTTTTTCGGCATTGGATTTGTGGAATATGCATCCCGGATGATTGTTCCGAATCTATTTGCTTTAGTTTCCAGTATTTTGGTGCTGTATTTATTTTTCCGCAAAGACATCCCGAAAAACTACGATGTCACAAACTTGAAAAAACCGGTTGATGCTATCAAGGATCACAAGATGTTCCGCCTGTCATGGGTGATTCTTGCGGTACTGCTTATCGGCTATTTCTCAAGTGAATTTATTGGTGTACCGGTTTCCATCGTAGCCGGCATCATCGCCATCTTCTTCTTGCTGATGGCACAGAAGAGTCCGGCTGTCCGCACGCGGATCATTTTGCGCGGGGCACCATGGGCGATTGTCTTCTTTTCACTTGGCATGTACGTCGTGGTCTACGGACTTCGAAATGTCGGGTTGACCAGTATTTTAGCAGATGTTATTCAGACCGCTGCAGATCAAGGCTTGTTTGTGGCGACGATGTCCATGGGCTTTATTGCAGCCATCCTATCGTCCATCATGAATAACATGCCGACTGTGATGATCAATGCCTTGGCGATTTCCGAAACGCAAACAACCGGAACCATTCGCGAAGCGTTGATTTATGCGAACATCATCGGATCGGATCTTGGTCCGAAAATCACGCCAATCGGCTCACTCGCTACTTTGCTGTGGCTTCACGTGTTGTCGGTAAAAGGTGTGAAAATCTCATGGGGGACGTATTTCAAGGTCGGTATTATCTTAACGGTTCCAACGCTGATTGCGACTCTCGTTGGGTTGTATCTATGGTTATTAGTTCTGTAAAAATAAATGTAAAAGAAAAAGGAGTTTTTTCTAATGACGAAAAAAACATTATATTTTCTCTGCACTGGCAATTCATGCCGCAGCCAGATGGCAGAAGGCTGGGGAAAACAAATTCTTGGGGATGAGTGGCAGGTCTTGAGTGCGGGCATTGAAGCGCACGGACTGAATCCGAATGCCGTAAAAGCCATGAACGAGGTGAATATCGACATTTCGGGTCAAACTTCCGACATCATTGACTTGGAAATCTTGAACAATGCCGACTTTGTCGTAACGCTTTGCGGCGATGCGGCGGACAAATGTCCGATGACACCGCCGCACGTCAAACGCGATCATTGGGGATTTACCGATCCGGCGAAAGCAGAAGGATCGGATGAAGAAAAATGGACGGTCTTCCAAAACGTCCGTGATGAAATTGGAGAGCGGATTCGTCAATTTGCGGAAACAGGCAAATAGGAAAATGAAATTACCAGGAGCAACGGAAAATCCAAGATTGGAGGAAACGACATGACTAAAGAATATCAGGAGTTAGTAAAAGACCGCATTTTTATTGGTGGCGCAGCCGATGCAAGAGCCGCAGCAGCTACTGAAAACATTGATGTAGTGATTGACTTGCGTGCAGAAGCAGCAGAAGGCGAATATGATTATGTCCGTGTCCACAGTCCGATAGTGGATGATTCGGATGAGCAGCAGGACGAGTCGATTAAAAAAGCCATCGATCAAGTAGTGGATGCCTATAATGGAGGCAAGAAAGTCTATTTCCACTGCGCAGGAGGCAGCAACCGGGCCGGTACTGTAGCTGTCGGTACGCTATTGGCACTTGGCAAAGCTGATACGGTTGAGGAAGCAGAGGCCCAAGCGACTGCTGTACGCCCGATCATCATGGTGAAACCACAATTAAAAGAATCACTCAAACGCATTTTTCATCAAGACTGATTTTTAGAATGGTAATTAAAGTGGGCAGAATAGTTTGTTTCTGCTTCCCAATAGTTATTTTGATAGGTAGACAAATGGAGCTCGCGATTGGGCTCTTTTTGTTTTGGCTGGGGTCAGGTAAAACATAGGAAATTCGGTCTTGCTGATTGAATGTGGTGCACCGGTTGTCTTGCCAATTTCTGCAGGTCTGACTAGCCTCTTGAATTTGGGGTATAAGATGAATCAGGCTTTCTTTAAAGTAAACCGCCAAAGGAGGGTGTAAAATGGACAATTCTATCAAAGCTTTTGTTTTCGATGTTTACGGAACATTGTTTGATGTAACGGCGATCAAAAAAGAATGCGAGGATCTCTATCCGGGCTGCGGTGAGAAGATCAGCCAAACTTGGAGAACCAAACAAGTTGAATACTTTATGCTGCGCCAGCTGATGGGGAACTATGACACACTCTACTCCATTACACACCAGGCATTGAAATATACCCTAAAAGAAAATGGTCTGCAGAGCAGCGAACAGAACGAACAGCTGTTGCTCGAAGCCTATCTCCATTTGCCGCTATATATGGAAGTTGAGGCAGTTCTTGCTCAATTGGAAGATAAGAATTTAGTGGTATTTTCCAACGGCTCCCACGATATGCTGGATCCTTTGATCGAGAATGCCGGATTGACTGATTTATTTTCACGCATTATCAGCATCGATGAAGTCAAACAGTTTAAGCCTGCGCCTGCATCTTATGAATATGCATGGGAGAAATTCGGTATTGAAAAACACGAAGTTCTGTTTATGTCATCAAACGGCTGGGACATTTCAGGTGCTAAAAATTTCGGGTTTCAAACGGCTTGGATCAACCGTAAAAACTTACCGAAAGAAGAGCTTGGATTGGAGCCGGATTATATTTTCAAAGATTTAAACGGATTATTGAAATGGAAGTAGCAACTGGCATAACTAAAATTGTAAAAACTTGAAATAAATAAAATAATTCACAATTCGGACGAATTTTTAGTTCCCCAAAAGGCCGCTTCATGTTATTCTATTTATACAACGAAATATACTTTTGACTTCACGTCAAAGGGGAGTAGCTTTAGGGAAACCTATTTCACAATCGTCATTACATGGTTCGTAGCCATCGGTTGTGATAGCAGAAATTTGCTTAGCGAGACCTTTGCCTTTAATTAGGCAAGGGTCTTTTTTGTTGGCAAAAAATAGGAGGATGATGAAAGATGGAAGCAATTTTATTGGAATATGTATGGGTGTTGCTGGTATTAGTGGCATTGGAAGGATTGCTCGCTGCGGATAACGCGGTAGTCATGGCAGTCATGGTGAAACACTTGCCGAAAGAGCAGCAGAAAAAAGCGTTGTTTTATGGATTGCTCGGAGCTTTTGTCTTCCGTTTTGCGGCCTTGTTCATGATTACGCTGCTGGTTGACGTATGGCAGATCCAAGCTTTGGGAGCCGCATATTTATTGTTTATTGCTTTTAAGCATATTTACGATCAGCGAAAAGGAAAAGAACATACAATCGAACCGGAATCCACAAAAGGCTCAGGGTTCTGGATGACGGTGTTGAAGGTTGAACTGGCGGATATCGCTTTTGCGGTCGATTCAATGCTCGCTGCAGTTGCCTTGGCAATGACGCTGCCGCATCTTGGCAACATGGAAATCGGCGGAATTAATGGTGGACAGTTTGGCGTCATGCTTGCTGGCGGTTTAGTCGGTATCATCATTATGCGATTTGCAGCCCACAAGTTCGTCAAGCTGCTGGCAGATTATCCTCAATTGGAGACTACCGCATTTGTAATTGTCGGCTGGGTAGGCGTCAAATTGACAGTACTGACACTGTCACACGAAAAGCTTGGAATTTTGCCATACGACTTTGCGCATTCAACAGAGTGGAAACTGATTTTCTGGACAGTGTTGTTGGGAATTGTTTTGGTAGGCGCTCTGATCAGTATTAAGAAGAAGAGAGAACTGGAAGCGTAAGGCTTACATTGTAGTTGTTAAACATAAAAAAGGAAGACCAGCTGCTATTGGGCAGTTGGTCTTCCTTTTTCTTATTGATCTGCATCAAGCAATTGGCCAGTTTCTTCATCGTAAAATCGGAGCAGATCTCCATTAATGACTCTTTCTGAGTAATTTAATTCTGTTAAAGCCTGATCTGCAAAAGGAACACACAGCTCCTGCTCAACCGGCTGGCCAGAACCGTTTTCGTAACAGGTACTTCCGGCATAAACGTAATCGTCAGTAACAAAACGTCCGTCACGGAAAATAGCGAATTCATCACGTTCATTGGAAAACAAATCACTGCCAAACTGCATATCCGTATCTGATTCTACGCCCATCAAATTGAGGATGGTTGGGCGCATATCGACCTGTCCGCCAATTTCTTCATTGACATGGCCCTTGCCTGATCCTGGAATATGCACGAAGAAGGGAACCCGCTGAAGCTGTGCCGATTCGTAAGGCGTGATTTCTTTTCCAAGGTATTGGGCCATTGCTTCGTTATGGTTTTCTGAGATGCCGTAATGATCCCCATACATGACGATAATCGAATTTTCGTAAAGACCTTGTTCTTTCAGATCATCAAATAATTCTTTAACGGCTTCGTCCAGATAGCGGCTTGTCTGGAAAAAGCGGTTAAGAGTACCTGAGTTGGAGTCGAATTCATCGATCAGCTTGTCTTCTTCGTCCAAAGTAAAGGGAAAATGATTGGTCAACGTGATTAACCGGCTGTAGAATGGCTGCGGCATTTCAGCCATATGGGCAACAGACTGTTCAAAAAACGGTATGTCTTTCATGCCCCAGTTGACTGCCTGGCCTTCACCAACACTATAGCTTTGAATATCGAGAAATTCATCGATGCCCAAGGATTCATACATCATGTCGCGATTCCAAAAACTTTTGTTGTTGGCGTGCTGGACATTTGTCGCATATCCTTGGTTGCCAAGTTTTTCAGCCATTGAATTATAAGTGTTTCCACCGTGCGTGAAGAACACAGCTCCACCGCTTAGCGGGTAGAGGGAGTTTTCAAGCAGAAATTCAGAATCGGAAGTTTTGCCGAGTCCTGTCTGATGGTAGAAGTTTGGGAAATAAACCGTGTCTTCGTCCTCCGTCAGCTCGTTAAGAAATGGGGTGATGGTTTGTCCGTTCATTTGCTCATTGATGGTAAAGCTCTGCATCGATTCCAAAGTTACGACAATTAAGTTCTTGCCTTCTGCTATTCCAAACATTTCTTCAGACGGTTCAACTTGGTTGGCTCGAACATAGTTGTGGACATCGGTTAGTTCGGAACCATCTGCAAATGCCCGCTGTGCTTGGGATCTGGACTGAACGTAAATATCGTATAAATGATAGTTGTACATGCCAAGGTTTTTAACCAGCATTTCCCGATCAAAACTGCGTGTCAACAATTGTGGGCGTTCTGCTTCAGCCAATCCAAGATTCAGAAATAACACGGCGCCGGAAAGAATGAAATAGGCTCGCCGATGGCTGCTTCGGGATTCCTTGTTATCTTCCTGAATTTTTATAAACTTAACTGCCGCCAGCAACAGGATAAAGTCACTGAAGTATAGAAGGTCCGTCGGATAAATAGTTGCTGCAGCACTTGAACCAAGATCCCCGAAATTATCAGTTTGAAACAGCACGGGCAATGTAATAAAGTCGCTGAAAAATCTGTAGAAAGCGACGTTGCCATACAAAATAATAGAAGTAACGAGGGTCATCAGCAGCAAATACCGATTTTTGTTCTTTTGTTTCTTAAAGAATAAAGATAATCCATATAAGAAAAGAAGCAGACTTAGCGGACTGAGAAACAGAATGGCTTCCTGCATAACATTATCAATTGTGATTGAAAAGCCAGTTTGATAAGTAATATAAGTTTTGAACCAGGTGGCGATGATGGCAATTGCCAGGAGGGTGTGTTTTGGCCATTTTTTATTTAACATGTAAAATCTCCTTTTGGAGGAACGCCAAGCATTAATATTCCAAATAGCGGTATAAAGTGGATTTGCTGATGCCGGTCTTTTCCTTGATTTCAGCTAAACTGTATTGTTTGCTGTTGTACATTTCAATTGCTTTTTTTACATTTTCGTCCGGTTTGCGCGGACGGCCAGAGACTGCCCCTTTTTCTTTGGCGACAGACAGGCCGGCCTTGGTTTTCTCACTGATGGCATCACGTTGGAATTCAGCCAAACAGTGAAGAATTTTAGTGAACGCATATTGCTGGCCGTGATTTGTATCGATGCTTTCATGTATTGAAAAGAGGGAAGTCCCTGCGGTTTCGAGTTTATCTAATAGCTCCACTAAATGCCTGGTAGAATCTGCAAATGTATAAAGTTTAGAAACCACGATTTTATCGCCAAAAGCCGCCTTTGCCAATAAATTGTGAAGCTGCTCCCGTTTTTTTGGAGAGGCGTGTGTTTCTATAAAAACTTCCGCACAGCCAGTATTTTTCAAAAGCGCTTGCTGGATTTTGCAATCCGGATCTTCGATGCTTGGTCTTGCATATCCTATCAACACTTAAAAATCCCCTTACATAATTGATTGTAACCATCATAACATACATCAACAAAAAAAGTTCCAAAAAGGTTCTATTTTGGGGAATTTGGTGATACACTAATGCCATTGTAAAAAAGCGCGGCTTTTATGAGAGTTAAAAGCCATAAAAATTATAGAGTCTGAGGGGAAAGATACTGTGTGGAAAAAAATTAAAACTCAATGGTTCGGAAATGTCAGGGGAGATATTCTTGCGGGAATTGTTGTCGCCTTGGCTTTGATTCCAGAAGCCATCGCATTTTCCATCATCGCGGGTGTCAACCCAATGGTGGGATTATATGCATCGTTCAGCATCGCGGTAATCATTGCATTCGTGGGCGGCCGCCCGGGAATGATATCTGCGGCAACAGGAGCCATGGCTCTATTAATGGTGCCGCTTGTGCGGGATCATGGACTGGAATATTTACTAGCGGCCACAATTTTAACAGGAGTTATCCAAATTATTTTTGGTGTTTTTAAAGTGGCAAAGATTATGAAATTTATTCCACGCGCCGTTATGATTGGCTTTGTCAATGCACTCGCCATTTTGATTTTCATGGCTCAAGTGCCGCATTTTGTCGGCATCAATAATTTAACTTATGTTTTTGTCGCCATTACGCTGGCAATTGTCTACATCGTTCCCCGGTTCTTTAGAGCGGTTCCAGCTCCGCTGATCGCATTGGTAGTGTTGACGGCAGCTGCCATTTACGCTGGGTTCGACTTGCGGACAGTGGGGGATTTAGGGACCATCAGCCAGACTTTGCCGACATTCCTATTGCCGGATGTGCCGGCAAACCTGGAAACTTTGATGATCATTTTGCCTTATTCATTGGCGTTGGCAGTGGTCGGATTGCTGGAATCGTTATTGACAGCCAATATTGTTGATGACATGACAGGCACCCCAAGCGATAAGAATAAAGAATCCAGAGGACAAGGCATTGCCAACTTCGTTACCGGATTTTTCGGCGGAATGGCGGGATGTGCCATGATTGGCCAATCAATCATCAACGTCAAGTCTGGCGGGCGCGGAAGGCTTTCCGCTTTAGTTGCTGGAGTATTTCTTATGTTTCTGATCATCGTCTTAGGAAATGTAGTCATACAGATTCCGATGCCGGTCCTGGTCGGAATCATGATCATGGTTTCTATCGGCACTTTTGACTGGTCATCTTTCACCTACCTAAAAAAAGCACCAAAGGCCGATTCGATTGTCATGCTCGCGACAGTGGCCATTGTAGTGTACACGCATGACTTATCTATTGGTGTATTGGCAGGTGTTTTATTGAGCGCAATATTCTTTGTCGCGAAAATATCAAAAATCAAAGTGAATAAGAAATTGCTGGAAGGTACACATTACGAAGTGGTGGGACAATTGTTCTTCGCATCTGTAGAAGATTTTCTTGAGAAATTCGATTATGAAGTGGAAGGACAAAAGATTATCATCGATTTCACCGAGGCGCATATTTGGGATGATTCTGGTGTTGGTGCAGTTGACCGAGTTGTCTTGAAGTTCAGGGAAAACCGCAATAACGTGGAAATTATCGGTTTGGATACAGGAAGTCAAAAGTTGATCGATCAGCTGGCGATCTTCAAAAGCGGCAATGCCAAATTGCCAACCCATTAATCAGGAAAAAGGAGTGTTTGAATATGTATAATCAAATATTGCTGGCCGTTGACGGCTCAGACCACTCGGAACGCGCAGCAAAAGAAGCGGTCAAACTAGCGTCAGGGTCTGCAGAATCTCAGGTGACAATTGTTTTTGTCGCAGACTATGATAATTCAAAAAATGAAGTGCTGCACAGCGGCAGTTCGATGGAATTGGATTTGAAGCGCAGAAAAAAACTTCAGCCGATCGAAGAAACCTTGGCAGCTGGAGATGTGAAATACAAAGTGGAAGTTCTTCACGGAACACCGGGGCCGACAATTGTTGAATTTGCCAATAAGGAAAAATTCGATATCCTGGTTATCGGCAGCCGCGGGTTGAATGGATTACAGGAAATGGTGTTGGGCAGCGTCAGCCATAAAGTAGTGAAACGTGCAAATTGCCCAGTATTAATTGTGAAATAATAAAAATGAGGAAAGAGCTCTCAATGGGCTCTTTTTTTAATGGAAACATTCCATAACAGGAGAGCATGAGAACAAATCGAAGTATATGGGCTTTGACTGTGGCAATTAAGGTCTGACAGCAAAAAGTTCTGCATACATTCTCGATAATTTGATTTTATAATAAAATAAAAATCTGAAAAGTGAAAAAGGGAGGGGTCCCATTGGAAAAAAACAAAAGTGATCATCATCAGAACGAGCATCACGACATGCCTACGTTTCAAGAAGCAGAGGGTTATTCTGAACCTGAAGAGCATACTCCTCATGAGCACCACGGCCATGGCGACATGGTAGAAGATTTCAAAAAGCGCTTTTTTGTGTCGTTGGTTCTTACCATTCCGATTTTGGCACTGTCTCCAATGATTCAGCACTTCATGGGAGTCGACTGGCGTTTTGAAAACGATTTGTATATTTTATTTGCTTTATCGAGCGTTGTATTTTTCTACGGAGGCTGGCCATTTTTAACCGGGGGCATCAATGAGCTGAAAGACAAAAATCCCGGCATGATGACATTAATCGCTTTGGCCATCACAATTGCTTATAGCTACAGTACATTGGTGGTTTTCGGGTGGGCTGGCAATCAGCTTTACTGGGAACTGGCAACACTTGTCGTCATCATGCTGCTCGGTCATTGGATTGAAATGCGTTCCATAATGGGTGCCTCCAATGCGTTGGAACAGCTGGTGAAACTAATGCCGAGCGAAGCGCACAAATTGGATGAAGACGACCAAGTCCAGGAAGTGCCCTTGTCTCAGATCCGGAACATGGACCGGGTTCTAGTAAAACCGGGCGAAAAAATTCCAGTAGATGGAGTGATCCTGGAGGGAACGTCAACCATCGATGAATCGATGCTGACCGGGGAGTCCGTCCCTGTTGATAAATCAGTCAGCGATGATGTTATCGGAGGATCGGTGAACAAAGAAGGCTCTCTTATTATCAGAGTGGAGAAAACAGGGAAAGAATCCTATCTATCCCAGGTCATCACGATGGTCAAAGAAGCACAGGAATCTAAATCCAAAACTCAGGATCTGACAAATCGTGCAGCCAAATGGCTCTTTTATATAGCGTTGGCGGCAGGGTTTATCACTTTATTCGCTTGGCTGGCATTGGGGTACTCGTTTGATATTGCCATTGAGCGAATGGTTACGGTCATGGTTATTACATGTCCCCATGCCTTAGGTCTGGCGGCGCCATTGGTTGTTGCCGTCTCGACATCCATTTCTGCTAGACAAGGCCTGCTGATCCGGGATCGTGCAAACTTTGAAGGAGCAAGGAATTTAGATGCTGTGGTATTTGATAAAACCGGAACTCTTACAAAAGGCGAGTTTGGGGTCACCGATATCTTCTCTGAAAGCCGCTATGCCAACGAAGAACTGTTGCAGCTGGCAGCGGCTATCGAACAAAATTCGGAACATCCGATTGCGGCAGGCATCGTCGCTTCTGCCAAACATCAAAATGTTTCAATTGGCAGAGTAAGTGATTTCGAATCGATTACCGGCAAAGGCATCCAAGGCACTGTGGATGGACAAAAAGTCAATGTAGTCAGCCCAGGTTATGTGAATAGCAATGACTTAAGCTACAATCACAACCGGTTTAATAAGTTGTCAGAAGAAGGGAAGACAGTCGTCTTCGTTCTCGTGGAAGACCGGCTGGTTGGAATGATTGCCTTGGCGGATATTGTTCGGGATACTGCGAAAGAGGCAGTGGCTGCTTTAAAGGCAAAAGGCATTCAATCGATTATGCTGACAGGAGACAATCGGAAAGTCGCCGATTGGGTAGCCAAACAAGTCGGAATCGATGAAGTTTACGCGGAAGTATTGCCGGATGACAAAGCCAATCACATCATAAAAATCAAAGGCAAAGGCTGGAAAGTGGCGATGACGGGGGATGGAGTCAACGATGCACCGGCGCTAGCAACAGCAGATCTTGGTATCGCAATTGGAGCTGGAACAGACGTAGCGATTGAAACGGCCGACGTGGTGCTTGTGAAAAGCAATCCCAATGATGTTGTCACACTGATTGACCTGTCCAAAAAAACTTACCGAAAGCTGGTCCAGAATTTATGGTGGGCAACAGGCTACAACATTTTTGCCATCCCACTGGCTGCAGGTGTGCTGGCGCCTTGGGGAATTGTCTTGAGCCCGGCAATCGGTGCAGTTTTCATGAGTTTGAGCACAGTTATAGTCGCCATCAACGCAAAACTATTGAAGGTATAAAACCAACAACTTGATGTATGTGAAGCCGATCTTCTGCAGTAAGAGATCGGCTTCGTTTTGCTGTTAAAGTTGTATCTGAAAAGAGATATTTTTTAGCTTTTCATCACTTTCATTTAATGTCTCATATAGGTTTTAAAAAAGGGAAAAGATGGTATTGAAATAATGTTAATATTTTTTAAAAAATAGTACATAATTGACGCGTGTTGGTTTTGTATATGAGAGATGCAGCATAATAATAGGAAAGGAGCTTTAGTGCTGATCAGGCAGTGGAATTGCGTAAAAACAACCTGTGGAAGAAGGTTGATTACATGATCAGGCAAAATCGAACGGATGGCCGCGCCATTATGGCGGGCAATTTCATGCTGGCATGCTTTTTGTTGGGAGGTTGTTTGGAAGTTGAAGGAAATCTTGAGCGCATCCATACTCCAGAAGAAAAGACAGAACAAGATGAGCCGGCAAGCAAATTTGTGAACTTTCAAGAAAAAGAGCAAGTTGAAGAGATTGATATCAGCAGAGCGGAGGAACTGGAAGCTATAAGAAATGAGTTGATAGAAAAATTTCTGTCTCATTTAGAAGAAGAACAATGGCACATGGTGACCCTTAAACTAGAGGATCCAGCTGATGTTGAGGTACCTTCAGCTGATTTTCATGAGCCGCAGATCGCTCATGCCGTTCTGGGAAAACAGGAACACTCTTTGAACTATGCCTGGCTGGAAATTAATGAAATGAACAGCAAGTTCAATGAAGTATGGGAAAAGCATTGGGGAAGGTTTGTTGCTAATCCTGAAGGGGTGAGCAAGCAATCGCTATCTGTCCATCTGGAAAAGATCCAACAGAAGTATGAGTCGCTATTGGACCATATTAGACACGTGGAATTTAAAAGCGTCACAGAGTACGCCCAGCATCTCCATGACTATAAATTATATTTTGAAGGAGCAGTTCTTTACCGCATCGAGGCAGCTCTAATTTTACTGGAGGCATTGGATACCGGAGAGCGTGTGGATGCTTCAGTAGCTGAAGCCGTTGAATCTGCAAAAGAATCTGAAGCATATGCTGCCATGTGCAACGCGGAACTGTTGAGCTATCAGCAGAGTTTTCAATCTGACCGGAGCTGGAATCTTCAATGATCCGTACTTTTTCAAAAAGAAAACGCGTAAAGGAACAGCTGCTCCTTTACGCGTTTTTTATTGGTGCGGCTGCTTTTTTTCAACCGCCAACAGAAAAGGCGGAGAATGCTGTTGATTGATAAATTCGTATTTTAAGACGTCGAAGGATTTTTGCGGCAGTGCAGAAACAAATTTCAAGACCGCATCCCGTTCTTCGCTGCCGCCGTCATGGCCGCTGTAGACGACGACGAGCAGCAAACCTTTAACTTGCAGAAGCTCCAAACATTGTTCAAGAGCCGCCAATGTGCTTTGCGCTTTGGTGATGATGCTGTGGTCGCCTTTAGGCAGATACCCCAGATTGAAAACAGCAGCAGATATCGAAGAGGACACGTATTCCTTAATTTTAGCATGGCTGTCGTGAACAAGTTCAACATGCTGAAATCCGTTGACCCGTTCAGCAGTTGCCCGGATCGCTTCTTCCTGAATATCAAAAGCAAAAACTTTCCCTGACGCACCGGTCAACCCGGCAAGAAAGTGGGTGTCATGGCCATTCCCCGCTGTACCGTCCACTACGGAGTCTCCCGGCGAAATGGCTTGTTCAAGCAAAAACTTTGTATACGGCAAAACACGCTGCAAAGTCATCGAGCCACGCTCCCAGCAGACATTTTCCCTTGCCAGCTTCCGCGGCGTTCCAGTTCGGCATCGATGCCGTTTAAGACGTCCCATTTATTGGCGCTCCACATGGGGCCAATCATCAAGTCAATGGGGCCGTCGCCGGTGATGCGCTGGACTACCATTTCAGGCGGCAGCACTTCAAGTTGATCGGCTACCAAATTGATGTATTCCTGTTTTTCCAGAAACTCGACCATGCCTTTTTCATACTGTTTGACCATCGGTGTGCCTTTCAATAGATGAAGCAAGTGAATTTTAATGCCCTGGACATCAAGCTTGGCCACTTCACGGGCAGTTTCCATCATCATGTCCCGGTCTTCGAGCGGCAAGCCGTTGATGATGTGGGTACAAACACGGATGCCACGCTTACGCAGCTTCGTAACGCCTTCAACATAGCTTTCAAAATCATGGGCTCGGTTGACCAGCAGCGCTGTCCGCTCGTGAACGGTTTGAAGTCCAAGTTCCACCCACAGATAGGTCCGTTCGTTCAGCTCCGCCAAGTAATCGACCACATCGTCTGGCAGGCAGTCGGGGCGTGTCGCAATGCTTAAGCCGATGACGTTTTCCTGCTCAAGCGCTGCTTCAAATTTTTCCTTGATGACCGGCAAGGGAGCATGTGTATTGGTATAAGCCTGGAAATAAGCCATGTATTTCGCGTCTTTCCATTTGCGGTGCATTTTTTCTTTTATTTTGTCGAACTGCTCGGGAATCGGATCGACTCGGTCTCCTGCAAAATCACCGGAACCCGCGACGCTGCAGAAAGTGCAGCCGCCATGTGCGACCGTGCCGTCCCGATTCGGGCAATCAAAGCCTGCGTCCAGTGCAATTTTCATCACCTTAAAGCCAAAATGATCGCGCAAGTGGCGATTCCATGTATAGTAGCGTTTTCCATCAGATGAAAAAGGAAATTCTGTATTCACTCCAAACAACTCCTCTGTTAATAGTGTAGCATGCAGACAAAACTGCCCACAATCCCAGGCAATTCAAACCCTATTTTTTAAGAATATTGCGTTTACATCAATAGTTTGTTTAAATTGAAATGGAAGCGTTTTAGTAATCAATTTTTCAGTTGATAAGGCAGAGGGGGCATAATGGAATGAAACCGATTTACAGTTCTGCAAAAGAAGCAGTTGAACAGATCCAGGACGGCGCTACGATTATGGTAGGCGGGTTCGGATTAGTGGGAATACCTGAGCAATTGATTTTAGCACTGGTTGATAAAGGGGTTACCGATCTGACCGTCATTTCCAATAACTGTGGAGTGGACGAATGGGGATTGGGCTTGTTATTAAAAAATAAACAAATTAAAAAAATGATTGGTTCATACGTAGGCGAAAACAAAGAGTTCGAGCGCCAGGTGCTGTCGGGCGAAATCGAAGTGGAACTGACGCCGCAAGGAACACTTGCTGAAAAAATGCGCGCAGGCGGAGCAGGGATTCCGGCTTTCTTTACACCAGCTGGCGTCGGGACAACTGTAGCGGAAGGCAAAGAAATCCGTGAATTTGATGGCAAAGAGTATGTTCTTGAGCATGCCTTAAAAGCAGACTTTGCACTCGTACGGGCGCATAAGGCAGATAAGATGGGCAATTTGGTGTACAACAAGACGGCACAGAATTTTAATCCGCTTGCTGCTGCCGCTGGCAAAATCACCATTGCTGAAGTGGAAGAAGTCGTGGAGATCGGTGCGATCGATCCGAACCATGTACAAACGCCAAGCATCTACGTTCAAGGCTTGCTTCAAGCAACGCAGGAAAAACGCATCGAACGTCTAACGACGCGCACTGTTTAGGAAGGGTGGAGAAAATCGTGGACAAACAATTAGTGAGAGAACGAATTGCAAGGCGAGCCGAAAAAGAAATTAAAGATGGCGATTACGTCAACCTGGGGATCGGCATGCCGACTTTGGTAGCCAATTTTATTTCCGACAACAAAAGTGTTGTGCTTCAATCAGAAAACGGACTTTTGGGAATTGGACCCTACCCGACAGAAGACCAAGTAGATCCGGACTTGATCAATGCTGGAAAAGAAACCGTCACAACAATTCCTGGGTCTGCATTCTTTACAAGTGCGGAGTCATTTGCGATGATCCGCGGGGGGCACATCGATGTGGCGATTCTTGGCGGCATGGAAGTAGCTGAAAACGGCGACTTGGCAAACTGGATGATCCCAGGGAAAATGATCAAAGGCATGGGCGGTGCAATGGATTTGGTCCATGGCGCTAAAAAAGTCATTGTTATTATGGACCATGTTTCCAAAGACGGTTCGGCCAAAATCAAAAAGCAATGCGACTTGCCGCTGACCGGCAAAGCTGTAGTCAACAAAATCATCACGGAACGTGCTGTCATCGAAGTGACAGATGCGGGACTTGTGCTGACAGAAGTATTCGAGGGTTTTACGGTTCAGGATATTATCGACTCCACCGATGCGCCGTTAAATACGGAAAACGTTAAAGTCTCATAGGCTATTGCCAAAAAACAGCGGTTCGTCTAAAATAGAGTCAATAACCAATGACAGTGAAGAGGACTAGTAGGTTGTGTGTTTTCCACAGAGAGCCGGCGCGTGGTGCAAGCCGGCAAAACGCACAAGTGAACTCGCCTTGGAGTCCGTGTATGTGAAACCAAGTAAGATACACCGTTTTCCGCGTTAAGGAATCAAGTTGAGCGAGCGATCGCTAATTTGGGTGGTACCGCGGGAAAACTCCCGTCCCTTATTTATGAGGGACGGGAGTTTTTATTTTTGAGGAGGAACTGGAAAATGACATTCAAGCACAAGACAGTGGAGAAGAAATGGCAGAAGTATTGGCAAGACAACAAAACGTTCAAAATGGTGGATGATCCATCGAAACCAAAATTCTATGCATTGGATATGTTCCCATATCCATCAGGCGCCGGCCTTCATGTCGGGCATCCGGAAGGCTACACTGCGACGGATATTTTGAGCCGTGTAAAACGCATGCAGGGCTTTAACGTTCTTCATCCGATGGGCTGGGATGCATTTGGTCTTCCGGCAGAGCAGTATGCACTGGATACCGGAAACGATCCGGCAGAATTTACTGCTAAAAACATCGCGACGTTCAAGCGGCAAATTCAGGAACTTGGATTTTCTTATGACTGGGACCGTGAAATAAACACGACAGATCCTTCTTACTATAAATGGACGCAATGGATCTTTATCCAGTTGTATAATAAAGGCCTTGCTTATGTTGACGAAGTGGCCGTTAACTGGTGCCCGGCACTTGGAACAGTTCTGGCAAACGAAGAAGTAATTGACGGCAAATCAGAACGCGGCGGACATCGGGTTGAACGCCGTCCAATGCGCCAATGGGTGCTGCGCATCACTGAGTATGCAGATCGCTTGCTTGAAGATTTGGATGAATTGGATTGGCCGGAAAGCTTGAAAGACATGCAACGCAACTGGATCGGCAAATCGGAAGGGGCGGAACTGGAATTCCAGGTAGCTGATACGGAACATTCCTTCCGTGCATTCACGACACGTCCCGATACGATTTTTGGCGCGACTTATGCAGTCCTTGCTCCTGAGCATAAATTGGTGGCTGGCATCACGACGGCTGAGCAAAAACAGGCTGTTGAAAAATACATTGATGACGTCAAGACGAAAAGTGATTTGGAGCGCACCGATTTGGCGAAAGACAAATCTGGCGTTTTCACGGGTGCCTATGCGACCAATCCAGCAAGCGGCGAAAAAATGCCGATTTGGATTGCTGATTATGTTTTGGCAACTTACGGAACAGGTGCGATCATGGCAGTTCCGGCTCATGACGAACGCGATTACGAATTTGCCAAGCAATTTGAATTGCCGATTGTGGAAGTTGTTTCAGGCGGCAATATTGAAGAAGAAGCATATGCAGGCGACGGCGAATTGATCAATTCTGATTTCCTGAACGGTTTGAACAAGAAAGAAGCCATTGAAAAAGCCATCAACTGGTTGATTGACAAACAAGTCGGCGAAAAGAAAATCACATATCGTTTGCGTGACTGGCTGTTCAGCCGCCAGCGTTACTGGGGCGAGCCGATTCCAATTATCCACTGGGAAGACGGCACGATGACACCGGTCGAAGATAAAGACTTGCCGTTGATGCTGCCGGTAACGACAGACATCAAACCGAGCGGCACAGGCGAATCACCGCTTGCCAATATCGACGAATGGGTCAATATTGTCCATCCTGAAACCGGCATGAAAGGGCGCCGCGAAACCAACACGATGCCGCAATGGGCAGGAAGCTGCTGGTATTACTTGCGCTTTATCGATCCAACCAATGATGAAATGCTGGCTGATCCGGAACTCTTGAAACGCTGGCTGCCGGTTGATGTTTATATCGGTGGTGCAGAACATGCCGTGCTTCATTTATTGTATGCGCGTTTCTGGCATAAAGTGCTTTATGATATCGGTGTGGTATCGACAAAAGAGCCATTCCAGAAGCTGTTCAACCAAGGGATGATTCTGGGTGAAGGCAATGAGAAGATGTCAAAATCAAAAGGCAATGTCGTCAATCCGGACCAAATCATTGAAAGCCACGGAGCAGATACATTGCGCATGTACGAAATGTTCATGGGTCCTTTAGAAGCTTCGATTGCCTGGTCGACAAACGGTTTGGACGGCTCTCGCCGCTTCCTGGACCGCGTCTGGCGCCTATTGATGGATGGCGAGCAAATGAGTCCGAAAGTCACCGGTGCCAACGATGGCAAACTGGAGAAAATTTATCACCAGACGGTTAAGAAAGTGACGGACGATTTTGAAGGGCTGCGCTTCAACACAGCGATTTCACAAATGATGGTGTTCATTAACGAAGGCTACAAAGTCGATTCGATTCCAAAAGAATATGTAGAAGGTTTCGTAAAACTAATGTCGCCAATCGCACCTCACGTGGCAGAAGAGCTATGGGAGAAATTGGGCCATGATGGGTCAGTCGCATATGAAAACTGGCCGCAGTACGACGAGTCGAAACTGGTCGACGATGTCGTGGAAGTTGTGGTGCAAGTGAACGGCAAAGTGAAAACCAAGCTGACTGTTGCTAAAGACAGCACAAAAGAACAATTGGAAGCGGCAGCACTTGCGGACGAACATGTCCAAAAAGCTGCAGATGGCAAACAAGTACGCAAAGTCATCGTCATTCCAGGGAAATTGGTCAATATTGTTGTAGGCTAAAAAGAAAAGCGGATTATAAATAATAAAAAGAGTCAGACTGGAATTCTTCAGTCTGGCTCTTTTTGGTCAATCAATATTAGGCGATATAAGTTGAACTTAAGAATGATCACTATATAAACTGCTCCGAACAGCCTCAAAAGAGTTGATGAACAGAGCGGAATTTGGAAAGCATCATTTTTTCTTGTTTTTATCAAAAGCGCGTCCGATCAGCAAGGCGCCGAAAATGATCAGCAATGGCAGGAAATAGACAAGCAGCAGAATAAAATCGGTTTTGTTGTCCATGGCGCTTAAACTCCGCTTTCTATAGGGCTTTCCTTCGCAAATCTTGCTGCACTTTGGCCAGCGACGTTGCCGGTCACCAGTGCAGAAGTGATATTATAGCCACCTGTATAGCCATGGATATCCAGAATTTCACCGCAGAAATACAAGCCGGGTTTCTTTTTGGAAGCCATCGTTTTCGGCTCAATTTCTTTGATGGAAACCCCGCCGCCTGTGACGAACGCTTTTTCGATCGGCTGTGTACCGTTTACGAACATGGCAAAGGCCGTCAACTGTTGCGCAAATGCACGGACCTTGTCGCTTGGCAGTTCCGCACCGGTTATTTGGGGATTAATGTCTGCGCGATCTAGAAGAAACAGCAGCCACCGCTCCTGGGCGAGACTTTTCCAAACGTTTTTAACCGATTTTTTCGGTTCGTCTTTCATCATTTTATTGAGCAGCTGAAAAGCGGATTCAGCATTTTCATCCGGCAAAGAGTTGATGCGCATTTCAACAGGCGCACCGCCATTTTTTTTCATTTCCTTGACAACGTACTGGCTGCAGCGCAAAACAGCCGGGCCGCTCAATCCGAAATGGGTAAACAGCATATCCATTTGATGCGTCACCAGCACTTTGCCTTTTTTGTTCAGGACCGTCACAGCCGGATCACGCAGCGCCAGTCCCTGAAGTTCCCGGCTGACGATAAACGGTTCTTTCGACAGCAGCGGTACCTCGGTCGGATAGAGGTCAGTGACTGTGTGCCCTGCTTTTTCCGCCCACGGATAGCCGTCCCCGGTAGAACCGGTTTGCGGTACGGCCTTGCCGCCGACTGCTACCACGATTGCTTTAGCTGTGTACTCTTCGCCGGTATGGAGCCGGACACCCGTTATGTGCTCGTCGGTCATCAATAGTTTTTTGACGGGTGAGTCGAGCAGCACCGCAACATTCAGCCGATCCATTTCTTTGAACATGGCTTCCGCCACGTCCTGTGCCCGGTTTGATACCGGGAACATTCGTCCATGGTCTTCTTCCTTTAAAGCAACGCCAAGACCTTCGAAAAAGGAAATGATGTCTTCGTTATTGAATACGGAAAACGGGCTGTGGAGAAATCGGCCGTTCCCTGGAATATGTTTCACAATTTCGTCAAGAGGCAGACGGTTGGTCACGTTGCAGCGGCCACCGCCGGAAATAATTAATTTTTTTCCTAGTTTCTTTCCTTTTTCAATCAGTAAAACCTTTTGGTTGTTGGAAGCTGCGGCAATCGAAGCCATTAAACCGGAGGGACCCCCGCCGATGATTATAACGTCATACATAAAATAAGAACTCGCTTTCGTTTTTCTCTCAGTATACACGATGAGGCGAAACACGTTGAGTAATTTCTTCTATAGGTGTAAACTATCGTGTAGATTGCTTTTATCATGAACAAGTCAGGAAGTGCAAAATGTCGTCATTAATCAAAGGTACAGCCATCTTAACATTGGGTTTGTTTCTATCGAAAATCCTTGGAGTTATTTATATCATCCCGTTCTACAGCATGGTGGGAGAAGACAATATCGGTCTTTATCAATACGCATACATACCGTATAACCTGATGCTGGCGCTGGCCATTTCAGGAGCTCCGATCGCATTCTCGAAATTTACCGCCAAATACAATTCCCTTGGAGATTATGAGACAGGGAGGCGGTTGTTAAAGTCAGGATTGCTGACGATGATGATCACCGGCTTTGTTTCTTTTCTGCTGCTTTACCTCTTTGCCGAACCGCTTGCCCGCATCACCATTTCTGAAGATGAACGGATTTATTCAGTTGGAGATGTCACAGAAGCGATTCGCTGGGTCAGCTTTGCGCTGATTGTCGTACCATTCATGAGTCTTTGGAGAGGATTTTTCCAAGGTTATAATTACATGATGCCGACGGCTGTTTCGCAGCTGGTCGAGCAGATTGTCCGCATCATTTTCCTGTTGGGCGGAGCTTTTGCGGTCATTTATCTATTTGACGGCACACCGAAAACGGCGATTCAATTCGCTGTATTGTCAGCGGCAATCGGAGCGCTCGGCGGAATTGTCACATTAGGCTATTTCTGGAAAAAGAAAAAACCAGAGTACAATCGCCTGTTGGCAAATTCTGTTGAATCCTACGACGTAAAATTACGTGATATGTACAAAGAAATTTTGGTTTATGCGGTTCCGGTCATTTTCCTTGGAATTGCCAATCCTTTGTTCCAATTTGTCGATTTGATGACCTTTAACCGGGCAATGAGTTCCGGCGGCAATGTCTCGGATATCGACTTGCTTGGAATTCTGAACTTGACTGCCCATAAACTGGTGATGATTCCAGTTATGCTGGCCACCGGTTTTTCAATGGCATTGATTCCGCTGATCACCAAACACTTTACGCGCAATGAACATCTTCAAGTGTCACGGACACTCGATCAATCGATACAGGTTATGCTGTTTTTGACATTGCCAGCGGTGATCGGCATGACGATGCTGTCTGATGAGTTGTACCATGTGTTCTACGAAGTCAGTGATGTAGGTTCTGAAATTTTAGCGCATTACTTGCCGGTTGCTATCTTGTTTGCAGCTTTTCCGGTAACGGCTTCAATCCTGCAGGGCATCAACAAACAAAAGTGGATCATTATCAACTTGTCTACCGGACTCCTGTTGAAAGCGATTTTGAACACCCCGCTGATTGAGCGTTTTGAAACAGACGGGGCAATTGCGGCAACGATCATCGGGTATGTGGCAGCTATCGGCATGAACATGCTGGTCATCGTCAAAACCATGAACTACCGTTCGCAGATGGTCGGCAGACGCGTCATCCTGATCGTCATCTTGAACTTGATCATGGCAGGTGCAGTTTACCTTGCTCTTTCAGGATTGGATCTGTTTATTGGCATGGACAATAAATTCCTGTCATTGCTGCGTATTATTCTGGTCGGCGGTGTCGGGGCAATCGTTTACGGTTACCTTGGCTTGAAGACCGGGTTGGCACAGAAGTTGCTGGGCTCGAAAATAACAAGAATTTCCCGGAAATTCGGTTTTTAGGAGTGGCACAATGCGCATAGATAAATTCCTTTCCAATATGGGCTACGGCTCCAGAAAAGAAGTGAAAATCCTGCTGAAGACAAAAGCAGTGGAAGTGAACGGCGAAGTCGTCCGCGATCCAAAAGTGCACGTCGACGAACATGCCGACATCGTGCTGGTGGGTGGGGAAGCTGTTGCCTATACCGAGTTTATCTACTTGCTGATGAATAAACCGCAGGACGTCATTTCAGCAACAGAAGATAAGTACGATCAGACGGTCATCGATCTGCTGGACGAACAAGAGCGGCATTTCGAGCCGTTCCCTGTAGGGCGCTTGGATAAGGATACCGAAGGGTTTCTGTTGCTGACGAATGACGGCAAACTGGCACATGAACTATTGTCGCCCAAAAAGCACGTGGACAAAACGTATTATGCGCTGATTGAGGGGCTAGTTACAGAAGAGGATGGCAAGGCGTTCGAAAAGGGCGTGGAGCTGGACGATGGCTACGTAACGAAACCGGCCATCTTGAACATTCTTGAAAGCGGTCCTGTTTCCAAAATTGAATTGACCATCACCGAAGGCAAGTTCCACCAGGTCAAGCGGATGTTTGAAAGTGTCGGCAAACGGGTGGTTTACTTGAAGCGCTTGTCGATGGGACCGTTAAGCCTTGATCCGGAGCTTGGACTCGGAGAATACCGCCATTTGACGGAAGAGGAAGTAACCAGTTTAAAACAAAGAAAATGACCGCATAGCTGCGGTCATTTTCTTTGTTTAGGAAATCTTTTTAGGACGTCATTTTCACTTTTCGTTGCGTCGTTGTCCATTTGCCTCGAGTTGGGCTGGTCACCAAGTCGTTAAAGGCTAACACATTCAAATCTCTTTGAATGGTGCGAGGAGTGATGCCGAATTCGTCGACAAGATCTTGCGTCGTTACAGTCCCATTTTCGAGAATGTACTTATACATATCTTTTATTCGAATGAGCATGCGATCGGTTGTAGGTTTCATGATAATAGAACCACTCCTTCATCTTTTTTCCCATTGGCAAAGACTAGCGGACGATGTGCTGAGGTTTATACAGCCGGTTAATGATAGATGCCAAAGACAGCCCCTTTTCCTAAAAAGATGTGTCAATCTAACTAGTCTGACAATTTGATTATAGCGGAAAAACATCTCGAATTCTAGGATTTTCCTTTATTTTTACGAAAAAATAACAATAGAAAGACAGAATTTTTTGTGTTAATTACCGTCAAATTCTTTAATTTCCTGAAAAAAGGTGTACAATAGCCATAACAAAAAGGAGTGTGAAACATGGATTGGCTGTTAGAAGCAAAGAAACGCAAGAACACCATGCTGAGTGAATTGCAGGAATTAGTGGCGATTCCCAGCGTATTAAGCGAAGAAACAACGCCAACAGCTCCTTTTGGAAAAGAAGTCAAGCAGGCATTGGATTGGTTTTTGCAAAAAGGAAGAGCACAAGGGTATTCGGTGAAAAACGTTGGAGATGTTGCAGGGCACCTGGAAATCGGGCAGGGTGAAGAGCTGCTCGGCATTTTAGGGCATGTAGATGTTGTGCCGGCAGGTGAAGGTTGGACAAAAGACCCGTTCGGCGGAGAGATTCAGGACGGCCGCCTCTACGGCCGTGGGGCCATCGACGACAAAGGTCCGACTATTGCTGCATGGACCGCGTTGAACATGCTGAAGGATTTGGATATGGAATTCACGAAGCGGGTGCGTCTGATTATCGGTACGGATGAAGAAAGCGGCTTCCGCTGTATGGACCGCTATTTCGAGACAGAAGAAATGCCTGCAGCCGCATTTGCGCCGGATGCAGATTTCCCTATCATCAATGCTGAAAAAGGAATTGCCAGCCTGAATTTTTCAACGTTCTCGATGCATGAGGATGCGATCCTTGAATCGTTTATAGCTGGACATCGGACCAATATGGTGCCCGATAAGGCAACTGCAATTTTAGATGGGCAGCTGGCAGAATGGCAAGAGGATTTTAAAGAATTTTGCTTGAAGCACAAGGTGACCGGTGTCGTGGAGCAGCACAACGCTTCGACTGAATTGACCTTGAATGGCAAGTCGGCTCATGCGATGGAACCGGAAAACGGCATTAATGCCGGAGTTCTGCTGGCATTGTTCTTGAAAGACCGTTTAGAAGGCGATGGCCAAAAGTTTGTGGAATTTGTCGCCGATACGTTCTACCAGGATTCACGGGGACGCAAACTGGGCCTTGATTTCGCAGATGATCAATCCGGAGAAACAACGTTCAATGCCGGAATTATTCGTTTCGAGAAAAAGAAAACCGCTATGATTACTGTCAGCATGCGTTATTCTGTAAGTTACCCATTCAAAGAAAAGATGGCTGCCTATCAGTTGAAGGATTTCGTACTGGACATTGCGTCCAATTCTCCTCCTCATTATGTGGACGAAAACGATCCGTTCATCAAAACGCTGCAAAGCGCATATGAAACGCAGACCGGCAACAAAGCAGATTTACTTGCGATTGGTGGAGGCACCTATGCGCGCGTATTGGATAAAGGTGTAGCATTCGGAATGCTGTTTCCTGGCGAACCGGATGTTGCGCATCAAGCGGATGAATTTGTCGACATCGACAATTTAATTAAAGCGACTGCGATTTACGCAGAAGCGATTTATCAATTGGCTTGCAAAAAATGAGGAAAGAGGGAATGGATATGGATTTGATATTGCACAATGGAGAGTTTATTCGTGAAGAAGACTTGGTGATTTCGAAGGAAGATCGCGGCTACCAGTTTGGGGACGGGATTTATGAAGTGATTCGTGTATATGACGGCAATTTGTTTACGGCTAAAGAACATATCGACCGTTTTTATGAGAGCGCGGATAAAATCAAAATCGTCATTCCTCATACAAAAGACGTGTTCCATAAAATGATGTATGATTTTGTTGAAATGAATAATATCAACAATGGCCAAGTTTATGTTCAGATCACACGCGGTGCTGCAGAACGCCAGCATCAGTTCCCGACTCAGGCGGAGCCCGTCATTACAGGCAACACCAAATCAGTAGAGCGTCCGGTCGCAAGCATGAAGTCAGGAGTAAAAGCCAAGTTTATCGAGGATATCCGCTGGCTTCGCTGCGACATCAAGAGCTTGAACTTGCTCGGCAACGTGCTGGCAAAACAGGAAGCTACCGAAGAAGGCTTTTTCGAAGCCATTCTGCATCGTGGTGAAACCGTAACAGAAGGCTGTTCATCAAATATGTACGGCATTAAAAACGGCACTCTTTATACTCATCCGGCCAATAACCTCATTTTGAACGGCATCACGAGAAGAGTTATTCTGGAGCTGTGCAAAGAGCTGGACATTCCAGTAGAGGAAACAGCCTTTACAAAAACACAGGCACTCGAAATGGATGAATTTTTCATGTCTTCAACGACTACAGAAGTAATGCCTGTTATTGAGATTGGCAGCCAAAAAATCGGACAGGGCGTACCGGGGGAATTGACCCGCAAACTGCAGTCCGCTTTTGAAGCACGAATTGGGGTAGGCGTGAAATCATAATCTCAGAAGGTTCAAAAGAAAAGTGATTGGCTCCGGCCAATCACTATTTTTTTGTGTCTGCGCACATGGTAAACTGAAACCAGGTGATGACAATGAAGCCACATTATTTTATTGGGATAAAGATTCCCTCTGCAATTTCGGAAAAACTGGATGAAGAGCGCCGCTCATGGAATATGCAAAGCCATAAAAGGCAAACACCTCCACAGGACATGCACATCACGCTGCTGTTTATCGGAGAAGATGTATACGATGAAATCGGCCGGGCTGAAAAATTGCTGTCCAGTATCAAGCAACCGCCGTTCAGCTTGGCAGTTGATGGCATAAAGGCGTTCGGAAACCCCTCAACACCCCGTATCATTTATGCTTCGCTGGAAAACAGCGAAGAGCTGCAGGGGCTTCAGCGGCAGGTACTGGAGTCTCTTGAACCGCTGCAGATCCGGCCAGACCCGAAAGAATTTATCCCCCACATTACATTGGCCAGCAAATGGGCTGGCGGTGCTCCTGGCGAACCGCAGTTTTCGATCGGCAAGATGCAATTCGAAGTAACGGAGTTCTCACTGTTCCAAATTGCGCCAAAGGAAAATCCTCGTTATCGAAAGATAGCGAATTATGTGTTGGAAAAAGATGTTGAATAGCAAAAGACGGTAGGCGAGTGCTTATGAAAATAGTATTTATCATCAATCCCGTAGCGGGCAACGGCAGAGCGTTAAAAAAATGGCACCGTTTTGTTAAAACTGTCAACTTTCCGTTCGAACAGGTCACGACGCGCTTTTCGGGCCATGCTGCTGAAATTGCGGCTGGCTACCGGGAACGGCAGGAATCTGCCTTGTTGATCGGATTTGGCGGAGATGGCACGTTGCGTGAAATTGTCGCCGGCGCGACCGGTGCCAAAGAGCTGATTGTCGGCTCCGTAGCAGCAGGGTCCGGCAATGATTTCACAAGAGCTTATGGCACATTCAAGGACGCACGGGCAATTGAAAAATTTCTTTTAAATCCTGTATATCGTAGAGAAGACTTGGCGCAACTTATTGATGGCGCCGGTTTTCAGTTTGTCAGCAGCTCAGGGATCGGCTTTGACGCAGAGATCACCATCGCCGTCAACCGGTCAGCCAGTAAGAAAAAACTGAATCAACTGGGCATTGGCAAACTGGTCTATGTTCTGTATGTCGTCAGGACGTTTTTGAAGTTCGAAAAATTCACTTTGTCCGTGGAAGTCGATGGCAAGTGGATCACTTACAGCGATGTCTGGTTGGCCACGGTCAGCAATCAGCCCTATTTTGGAGGAGGCATGCGAATTTCCCCTGCATCAATAACAGACGATGGATTGCTTGAATTGACGGTCGTCCACCAAATTTCACGTTTGAAACTATTGCTGGTTTTTGGTACGGTATTCAGCGGAGCACATACACGTTTTAAAGAGGTCAGCCAGATGAGCAGCACGGAATTCAGGCTATCGACTGACAAGCCGGTTTGCCGGCATATCGATGGTGATGATGCCGGTATGAGCCTTCCAAACGAAATGGTCGTTTATTCGGTCAGCCAGTATGATTGGAAATCAATATACTAAAGGAATAGAAAGAGGATGAAACATGAGATCACGTTTTAAACCATGGGCAGCAGATTTAATCGATACGCATCCGGAAATTGTAATTCCGGACCCAGAGCAGAAAAAAGGTAAATGGCAGGAAGTCTTCGGCAATAAACACCCGCTCCACATCGAAGCAGGAACCGGCAAAGGCCGTTTTATCATTGGAATGGCAAAAGCCAATCCGCATATCAATTACATCGGAATCGAGCTTTTCGACAGTGTGATTGTAACGGCACTGGAAACTGTGTTGGAAGAAGAGCACGGCATACCTAACCTGCGGCTTTTGAAAGTCAATGCCAAAAAAATTGCCGAATATTTCGACAAAGGCGAAGTGGACAGGCTATACCTGAACTTCTCGGATCCGTGGCCAAAAAAGCGCCACGCCAAGCGCCGTTTGACGCACGAATCTTTCTTGGAGCTTTATGAAGCGGTATTGCCGGAAAATGGAGAAGTTCATTTCAAAACCGATAACCGCAAACTCTTTGAATATTCGCTTACGAGCATTTCTGAGTATGGTATGTTATTGAAAGAGGTCTCATTGGATCTTCATGACAATGAACCCGAATGGAACATCATGACCGAATACGAAGAGAAATTTTCGAAAAAAGGCCAGCCGATTTACCGGATGGAAGCACAGTTTTCAGTTAGCTGATCATGACAAGGGGGAAAAGGGAATGCAGAAATTTCAATTTCACGACATGGTTTTAACCTGGCTTGATGGGGGAACGACTTTTCTGGATGGCGGCACGATGTTTGGAGTAGTGCCAAAAGTCATTTGGTCAAAGCGTTATCCGGCCAATGAAAAAAATCAAATCGAATTGCCGACACATCCGATATTAGTTCAATTTGAAGGGCACAATATCTTGATCGACAGTGGGTTGGGCGATGGCAAATTGACAGATCGCCAACTGCGTAATTTAGGGGTTTCCGAACAGTCGCGGGTTGAAAAGGATTTGGCGGAGCTCGATTTGACCGTTGAAGATATTGATACAATTCTGATGACCCACCTTCACGGAGACCATGCAGCCGGTTTGACAAAATGGCAAGGCGACGAGCTGGTATCGGTATTTCCGAATGCAAAAATTCATGTATCCGCAGTCGAATGGAATGAAATGCAGCATCCGAATATCCGGTCACGCAACACATACTGGAAAGAAAATTGGGAACCGATTGTCGGACAAGTCGAAACTTTTGAAGGCGAGAAAATTTTGTTTGATGCTATTACGCTAATCCATACCGGCGGCCATTCGGATGGCCATAGTGTCATCAAATTGGCCAGCGGCAATGAAACCATACTGCATATGGCAGACATTATGCCAACACATGCTCACCAGAACCCATTATGGGTATTGGCATTTGACGATTATCCGATGGACTCCATCTACGCAAAAGAAAAGCTGATGAAGGAAGCTCTGGAAAATGGCTATTACTTTAGTTTTTACCATGACGCTTACTACCGCATCCTAAAGTGGAGTGCAGATGGCAAAGAAATTGTTGAGTCGCTTGTACACAAGGAAAAAATGGTGTAAAAAAAAGGAGCCGAGGGGCTCCTTTTTTTTACACCTGTTTTACTTCAATGACTGCGCCAGTGAAGGCATCAGCCAAAAATTCAAATTGCTGAAGTTCGTCTTCCTTGTGGCGAGTGATGCCGCCTTTATAAACCTCAGTCGATAAGGCGTGCTGCTTGTATGGCTCGGTTTTCATGAAAATCCAAGAGCCATCAATGGGACCTTCTTCTTTAAATGCAGATTTAACTTCTTTTAGTACGTCGTCTGCCGGGTATAGTTTTTCCTTGCGATCATACAATTCTTTTACCAAATAAGTTGCTGCTACACCGGTAGCAAATCCAATAAGCAAATCACGATTATTCACTAAAATCCCTCCTCTAATTACTGGATAAATTGTACCATAAATATTTTGAAGGGCGAAATGATAGCATTAAAGATGGTATTCTTTCGAAAAACGAAATATAAAACTGGAAATTATCTGATAAAAGCTCTAAACTGAATGTAGGTAAGTTATTGTGTGAATAAAGATAAGAAATTAGGATCCTAACGGCGTATAAAAAAGTATGTTACCAGCCAAACTAATGATTTTCGCAAGCTGCCAGGCTCGCGGAAGCCATTGCTACTTACATAGGAGGAATTTTGATATGAATGCTGAAACACGTGAAATGTTTAAAACCTTAACGGAATTGCCGGGAGCGCCAGGCAGTGAACATGCAGTCCGGAAATTTATGCGGCAGGAGCTTGAAAAAGTATCCGACCATCTTATTCAAGACAACCTGGGAAGCATCTTCGGCGTAAAAGATGGCCAGCAGGATGGACCGCGCATTATGGTAGCGGGCCATATGGATGAAGTGGGATTCATGGTAACCCAAATTACCGATAACGGCATGCTCCGATTCCAGACTTTGGGCGGCTGGTGGAACCAGGTGATGCTGGCTACACGCGTTGAAATCATTGCTGGTGAAAACGCAATTCCAGGCGTTATCGGCTCGATTCCTCCTCATCTGCTGAGCGAAGAACTTCGCAGCAAACCGATGGAGATCAAGAACATGCTAATTGATGTTGGAGCAGACGATAAACAAGATGCGCTGGCGATGGGCATCCGTCCCGGCCAGCAAATCGTGCCTTACAGCCCCTTTACACCGATGGCCAATGAAAAGAAAATCATGGCCAAAGCTTGGGATAATCGCTATGGCTGCGGACTGGCCATTGAACTCCTGAAAGAACTGAAAGATGAAAAGTTGCCGAATCAATTATTTTCCGGTGCGACAGTTATGGAAGAAGTTGGTTTGCGCGGTGCCCAAACGGCTGCCACAATGATCAAACCGGATCTGTTTTTTGCTCTTGATGCCAGCCCGGCTAATGATGCAACAGGCGACAAAAACGAATTCGGCCAGCTGGGCCAAGGAACCCTATTGCGCATTCTCGATAAAAGCATGGTGACCCACCGCGGCATGCGTGAATTTATCCTGGATACTGCTGAAACACATAACATTCCTTATCAATATTTCGTCTCGCAGGGCGGCACAGATGCTGGACGTGTGCACACCACGAACGAAGGAGTTCCAAGTTCAGTCATTGGAATCTGTTCCCGCTATATCCATACATCGTCATCAATTATCCACACAGATGATTATGCAGCAGCTAAAGAGCTATTGACGAAACTAGTGAAAGCGACTGACCGAACGACGCTTGAGACCATCAAACAAAATGTCTAAAAAGTGCCTGCGGGCTCTTTTTTTTGGAAAGGAACAGTGGAGATGAAAAAAATTCGTGCAGCAATTGCCTCAAAAAATCCTGCGAAAATCAATGCCGTATCAAGCGTGCTTACGAACATGGAGTGGACAGTCGATTTATCTGCTGTAGATGCCGAATCGGAAGTGTCAGCGCAGCCTTTCTCGCAGCAGGAAACGCGTCAAGGTGCAGTAAACAGGGCCAAAAATGCTTTAGGGGATTTTGATTTTGCTGTTGGCTTGGAGGGCGGTGTCTACGAAATGGAAGGGATTCTTTATCTGTGCAACTGGGGTGCTTTAGCAACTCAGGATGGGCGCTTATATACAGCTGCTGGAGCTCAGATTCCATTGCCATCCGAGATTGCAGAAGGCCTCCATAAGGGCATTGAACTCGGACCTGTCATGGACGACTATGCCAATGAAATCGGAATCCGCCACCATAAAGGCGCAGTCGGAATCCTGACAGACGGTTTCGTCAATCGGGGTGAAATGTTCAGCCATGTCGTCAAATTGTTGATTGGGCAATACCAACGGGACAGCGATTAAGTTGCATGTCCATGTAAACACCTTTAAAATAAGGAGCAGTAATGTAAGGGGGAAAAAGTGTGCCTCGGTATGGATTAATTTTTATGCTGCTTTTGCTGGCAGGTTTGTTGGCTGCCTGCAACGCAACACCAGAAGAGCAGATTGTAAAAGGAATTGAAAATGCGCAAGGCGCGTTTGAAGAAGAGCCGGAAAATACCAACGAAACAGTCGGACAAACCAATTTGTATGTTCCGAGTGGCTATAATATTGAAGAACCATCGGATGGCTCTGATAGCTTAATCACAAAAGGCAGCGATTCTTTTGCTTTACTCATCAATCCTAACGAAGGAGCTGCCAGCACTTTTTTCTATGATCTTCAAAAAGAGGATTCCGAACAGCTTTGGGTAGTGGATGAAACGTTTCAGCAAAACGGCCGTTTTGGATTTGCGACAGTAGAAGAGATTGCAGAAGACCAGTTGGAGCTCGTAGTCAGCGCCGGTGGTGTTAAATTGACGACTGTAACAACAGAAAACCAAATCCCACAAAATATGGACTGGATGATGAAAACGGTCCGTTCAATCGATAGCGATGAATAGGAGATTACTTTAATGAGAAACTTGCAAACAACTGAGGAATTTCATGAACTGACCAAAGAATCTGCCGCAATCTTTATGTTTACAGCCGGATGGTGTCCGGATTGCCGTGTCATTGATCCTGTCATGCCTGAAGTCCAAAAAGCATTTCCAGATCATACTTTTGTATCGGTGGATCGCGACCAGTTTATTGATTTGTGCATTGAGCAGAATGTCTACGGCATTCCGAGCTTTCTTGCTTATGCACATGGCCAGGAAACGGGACGTTTTGTCAGCAAGGATCGAAAGACACAAGCAGAGATCGAAGGATTTATTTCGAATTTGCCAAAATAACAATAAAAACGGTTCGCCTAGACTAGGCCGAACCGTTTATTTATGAAAGCGAGGCCAAAACAACGATGAAATCTACTGAACTTTTTAATATACTTAGAGAGCGGATGCCAAGCCGCCAATTGGAATGGCGCTATGACCGGGAAAACGACACAGCACATATCCGACATCAGGAAATCGGCAAAGGCATCAGCATCTCCTTGCCGCAAGTGATCAACCGATTCGAAGCGAATGGCGATGCAGCAATCCAGGAGATCGTCTATACAATCACGGAAACGTTCGATGCAATGGAACGGGAAGCAAAAGGTGAAATGAAATCAACCGAACAAATTTTCCCTGTCATTCGCTCAACTTCTTTTCCAATCGAATCCAACGAAGGCCACCGGTTCATTACCGCTGACCATACCGCCGAAACACGCATCTATTTTGCTTTGGATGCTGGCACTACCTATCGCTTAATTGACGAAAATGTGTTAAATTCATTAAGTCTGTCAGAAGAGCAGATTAAGGAAATTGCGAAGTTTCAAGTGAAAAAATTGAAAACTGCTGTAAAAGAAGACCATGTTGCCGGCAATATTTTTTATTTTCTCAACGAAAATGACGGCTATGACGCTTCACGAATTTTAAATGAATCTTTCCTGAAAGAAATGAAAGCAAAAATTACCGGAGATATGACCGTATCCGTGCCCCACCAGGACGTATTGATCATTGGTGATATCCAAAATGAAACGGGATACGATGTGCTTGCACAAATGGCCATGCATTTCTTTACGAATGGCAAAGTGCCGATCACTTCCTTGTCGTTCATTTATGAAAATGACGAACTCGAGCCAATTTTCATCATGGCTAAAAATAGACCTAATGAGGAGAACGATAAAAAATGAATGTATTCTATAATAAGCAGGGAATTGGCGATGTGCTGCTGGTTCAACTGCAAACAGAAACTCCTGAAAAAATCCATCCTGAGCAATCGGGAGACGTAACATTAATTAAAGATGAAAACGGCACAATTGCCGGGTTCAATTTATTCAATGCTTCAAGCTACACAGAGCTTCCGGAAGGGGAGCAAGTTGAACTGTCAGAAGGGCTTGTGACTTCTTTGCAGAACGCTCTTGCGAAAAACGATATTGATATTACATTGGAAGTGGATTTCTCACCGAAATTTGTCGTGGGCTTTGTGGAAGCAAAAGAAAAGCATCCAAATGCCGATAAATTGAATGTCTGCCAGGTTTCTGTCGGCGGAGAGCAACTGCAGATTGTCTGTGGTGCGCCAAACGTCGAACAAGGGCAAAAAGTGGTTGTGGCAAAAGTAGGAGCTGTTATGCCTTCAGGAATGGTCATACGTGATGCGGAACTTCGGGGAGTGGCATCGTCCGGTATGATCTGTTCAGCAAAAGAATTGGCTTTGCCGGATGCACCTCAGGAAAAAGGCATTTTTGTGCTGCCTGAAGATGCAGAAATCGGTTCAGCTTTCCAAGTAAAGGCGTGACGCGAAATGAGCTGGATTAAAAACGTATGGAACCGCATGTTCACAGATGATGCTGACGAAGTCGAAGAAGAGGCCATCTATGAAACGCCACCCCCGGCAGCAAAAAAAGAAAAAGCGCCTTTTCGCTTTCCGGTAATTCCGGATGAAGAAAAAGACGATTTTATCCATGATGTAAAACGCGCAGAAATCCGTCCTAAGATGCCGATTTTTGATGAGCGGGAAAGAGAGATTCTTCGGAAAGAGTCTGAACTTCCTGCTGGAAAACCGATTATGGGGCCAAAAGAGGCACCCGTACGCCCTTCGGCAGCAGCTGCAAAACGTAAAGCTGCAGAACTGCCTGTCAATACGGCACGCCGTTTCGAACCAAGCCGTTCCGTGTCATCGGTTTATGGCTATAACACGGCACGCCCTGCACCAACCCAAAAAATGACCGAAGAAAGAGAAAGTAAATACAACCGTGAACTGCATGATGAAGCGATCCAAGAAAGAGCAAGAGCTGGCTGGCATAAACCAAGACCTGTAATTGAACACGAGTTCGCACCAATTTTTGATAAAGAGCCAGCAGTACAGCAGCCTGTTCATGAAACAACACAAGATATGCCGGAAATTGAAGAACCTCCTTCAGTTGAAACGCCTGAAGTGAAAAAGGCTGAAACTCCGGAAATTGAAACGGAAAAAAATACAACCGAAACAAGCCAGGTACATATAGAATCTTCAGCAATGGAAATTGCAGACAACAAAGAATGGGCTTCTGTAAATGAAACAGAGCCGGAACCGGAATCAGAACTAGATTCAGATCCGGAACTGCAGCAAGAACCAGAATGGGAGACTGACCTGGCGTTTGAGGAAGAAAAGGAACCGGAAACAGAGCGTGAGCTGCAAAACGACACAAATCCGGAAATCCCGTCATCTACTGCATGGAAAGTGGATACAAAAACAAAATCACAATATGAGCCGAAGCGTGAAAAAACCGTGCCGTTCAATGTTTTGATGCTCAAGTCAGACAAGGAACTATTGAAAAACAAAGCTAAATCACAGCCAGTTGCCGCACCAATTCGTGAAGTGGCCGAAGTTCCGGCTGAAAGTGCGGAAAAAAAAACGGCAGATTCAGCTGAACAGCCACCAATTTCGCTGAATTTGGTGGCTAGTGGCGAGTCCAAAGCCTACGAATTGCCGCAGTTGGAATATTTGATGGCACCCGAAAACGATCGGAAAGACGAAGAGTGGATGGAAGAACAGGGAGTCCGACTGATCGAAGCTTTGTCTTATTTCCAGATCAAAGCCGAAATTCTCAGTACGGTCCAAGGGCCTGCCGTTACACAATTTGAGTTAAAGGTTGCCCAAGGCATCAAAGTCAGCAAAATCCGCAATTTGGCGGATGATTTGAAATTGGCTTTGGCTGCTCGGGATATTCGGATTCAAGCCCCGATTCCCGGCAAAAGCTCCATAGGCATTGAAATTCCAAATCGCACGAGCCGTGCTGTGAGAATTTCAGAAATAATCAACAGTCCTGTATTCCAGGATTCAGATTCTCCATTAGAAGCAGCACTTGGACTGGATTTGACAGGCAAACCGGTGACATTGGATTTGCGAAAAATGCCGCACGGCTTAATCGCAGGAGCTACGGGCTCTGGAAAATCTGTCTGCATCAATTCATTATTGGTCAGCCTGCTGTACAAATCATCACCGAGAGATCTAAAATTGCTGCTGATCGATCCAAAAATGGTTGAGCTGGCGCCATATAATCACATACCACATCTTGTCAGCCCGGTCATCACAGATGTCAAAGCGGCAACTGCATCGCTGAAGTGGGCCGTTGAAGAAATGGAGCGCCGCTACCAATTATTCGCCCATAGCGGTGTCCGCGATATCAGCCGGTATAATAAGCTGGTAAAAGACAAAGGGGATTTTGCGCAGCATCTTCCGTATATTTTGATTGTTATAGATGAGTTGGCGGACTTGATGATGATGTCACCTTCCGATGTTGAAGACTCAATTTGCCGCATTGCACAAAAAGCCCGTGCTTGCGGAATCCATCTGGTAATTGCGACGCAGCGTCCGTCTGTTGATGTCATTACGGGATTGATTAAATCCAATATTCCAACGCGCATTGCGTTTTCCGTTTCATCACAAGTGGACAGCCGAACTATCCTTGATTCTCAAGGAGCGGAGCGCCTTCTCGGAAGAGGGGACATGCTGTATCTTGGCAACGGGATGTCAGCACCTAGCCGATTGCAGGGCACATTTGTAACCGATGATGAAATTGAAAAAGTCATTGAGCATGTGAGGCAGCAAGGGGAGCCTGAATACTTTTTTAAAGAAGAGGAATTGATCAAGCGAAGCGAATCTCCGGGTGAACAGGATGACTTGTTTGAAGAGGCATGCCGTTTTATTATGGTACAGGGCAGCGCATCGACTTCTCTCCTGCAACGGAAGTTCCATATCGGCTATAATCGTGCAGCCCGATTGATGGATCTAATTGAGCAGCATGGTTTTATTTCCGAGCAGAACGGCAGCAAAGCCCGTTCGGTATTGATCACAGAAACCGATATTGAAGAAGTGTTTCATTAAGATTTCGGATAGATCGATTGAATATAAAGAATACTGGCTCATTTCAACCAGTAGTAAATATATGATATAATATTACATTATGTTTATCTTCATCAGCTACAGATCTCGCCTGGCGATTTGTGTAGACTAATTTTCAGCTCCCACAGGAGGTTCATTTATGACAGTTTTACATTTTACCGGAATTAAAGGTTCTGGTATGAGTCCACTTGCGCAAATCATGCATGATATGGGCAAACACGTTCAAGGTTCAGATATCGGACAGCATTTTTTCACTGAAGACCGGCTTCGGGACAGAGGCATAACTATCTTGCCGTTTGACGCCAACAATATCAAAACAGATATGACCATTGTTGCAGGAAATGCATTTGGCGATGATCATCCTGAATTGGTCAAAGCGCGTGAATTAGGTGCGACCATTATTCGTTACCACCAGTTTTTAGGTGATTTGATGAAGCAATATGTTTCGGTCGCCATTACGGGAGCGCATGGCAAAACTTCTACTACGGGCTTAATGGCTCATGTACTGGAAGGATACAAGCCCGTGTCTTATTTAATCGGTGACGGAACCGGCGTCGGCCAGGCAGATTCTCATTTCTTCGTGGCAGAAGCCTGTGAATACCGCCGCCACTTTCTTGCCTACCATCCAGATTACGCTATTATGACTAATATCGATTATGATCATCCGGATTATTTCACAGGAATCGATGACGTTTTTAAGGCGTTTGAAGAAATGGCTCAGCAAGTGAAAAAATGCATCATTGCTTGCGGAGATGATGAACACCTTCAGCAAATTCAAGCGCCAATTCCTGTTGTTTATTACGGATTTGGTGAAGAAAACGATTTCCAGGCGAGAAATGTAGTGAAGACGACAGCCGGAACGACTTTCGATGTAGTCATCCGCAATGAGTTTTTTCATACGTTCACGATTCCGATGTTTGGCGATCATGCCACTCTGAATGCTTTGGCTGTAATTTCATTGTGTCATTACGAAAACATTCCAGCGGATATTATCCAGCAGCAGTTCGAAGACTTTGAAGGCGTTAAGCGGCGCTTTACCCAAACATCGATCGGTGACCGCATTTTAATTGATGACTATGCACACCACCCGACAGAAATCCGTGCAACTCTTCAATCTGCTCGCCAGAAATATCCGGAGCGGGAACTTATTGCGATTTTCCAACCGCATACGTTCACGCGTACACAGACATTTTTGCAGGAATTCGCGGATTGCCTTACTGAAGCGGATCATGTATACTTGTGCGACATTTTCGGCTCTGCCCGTGAGAAAGCCGGAACCTTAAAAATACAGGACTTGGCAGAGAAAATTGATGGCAGCCGGTTGTTGGTATTGGACGAAGTAGGATCTTTGAGACAGCATGGCAATGCCGTGTATCTGTTTATGGGCGCAGGAGATGTCACCAAATTCCAGGAAGCATTCGAAAATGAATTAAATGCAGGAGAAACAGTTTAACTTTCGGGTTAAACTGTTTTTTTATGCAGGAATTTAATTGTTTTTGTTGAATAATATATAGAGACCGTGTTTAATCCAAACTCATCAAGGGTAGAAAAAGGATATAACATAATTCGCTAAAAGGAGGAAACAGGATGGATTGGCAAATCTTGCTTTACATTGCCGCGATCGTAGCCGCTATTGGATTCTTAGTTCTATGCGTAGCGTTGGCAATCACATTAAATTCGTTGAAAAACACATTGAAAGAAGTTTCAGGCACCGTAGCTGGTCTTGAAAATCAGTTGCAGGGGGTAACGTTGGAAACGACGAATCTTTTGCATAAAACAAATGAACTTGCTGAAGACATTCAAGTAAAGTCAGAAAAGTTGAATGGTGTCGTAGACGCAGTGAAAGGCGTCGGCAACTCTGTTACTGATCTGAACTCTACAGTTCGCAGCATCACTTCAAAAGTCGGTGTCCAGGTCGAACAGAATGAAGACAAGATTGCTCAAGTAGTACAATGGGGCAACGTAGTCATGGGTATCCGTGACAAATGGAACGAACGCAAAATTTATGAAACTCGTGCAAATGCAGCATATGCACCAGTACCAGAGCAAAAGAAATTACCGCATAACGAACAATATTAAGATCAGTTTTACTACTAAAATTAAACGGAGGTAATATTAATGAGCAAAAACAAAGATTATTACAATCAATCCAACTTCAACGATTCACAGTATAACAAGGATTACTATTCGCAAGGCGGCCAGAACAGCGGCCAGAATTATCAGCAGAGCGATTATGTACCACAGTCATACGGAGCTTCTAACCGCTACGACGATCTTTACGATTACGAAGAATCAGGTGGAGGCTCAAGTTTCCTAGTTGGAATTTTAGTAGGCGGGATTGTTGGAGCTGCCGCTGCATTATTCCTGGCACCTAAATCCGGCAAAGAATTCCAGGCTGATTTAAAGACGCAAGCTACTACGCTGAAAGAAAAAGCGTCTCAGCAGTCGGATTCGTCTAATGATGATTCAGCTGGCTTTGCGCAGCAATTAAAAGACCAGTCCACTAAAGTGGTTGATAAAGTGAAAAACCTGAAAGGCGGAAACTCGCCTATGGACGATGGCACTGCTTCTTCAGAAGGAGAAGAGTCAATCGACATCCATTCAACTGTTCAAAACACTCCGAACAAATCAGACAATAAAGGTTCTGACGCATTCACTTCTACTGCCAATGCCTTAAAAGAAGCGGTTGAAGAAGTTAAGGAAGAAAAGAAATCAGATTCAACTTCATCAACAGCTGGCAGCACAGGCAGCAGCACGAACAGCAACACAGCAAATTCAAGCAAAGGTCCAAATACGACCAGCAGCAACAACAACAGCAATAAGTCGTCAAATTCAAGCAACAACAGCAACAACAGCAATAACAGCAACAACAGCAACAAATCATCATCAAATGCATCAAGCAACAGCTCGTCTACTAGCAACAACTTCAACAAAAAGAATTAATCTGGGAGCGGTTTAGATGAAAAACTTAGTGCAAGTGAACAGTCTGGACAGTTTAAAACAGGCAGTGGGGCATAATCAGCATTATTGGCTGTTTAAGCATAGCAGTACATGTCCGGTATCAGCTGAAGCGTGGAATGAGTTTAACGAATATTGCTCGTTGCATCCCAACCAAATCTTTTTGTATCTAGTGGTACAGGAAGATCGCGAATTCTCTCAAGCAATTGAAGAGATAACGGGTATTAAGCATGAATCGCCCCAATTGTTCCATTTTACGAGTCAAAAAGTAGACTGGCACGCTTCCCATAACAAGATTAAAAGACAATCTATGCAGGAATTTATTGCCTGAGAAAAAGCCGAAGCCTTGGTGCTTCGGCTTTTTTTGTTTAAAAAACACTTTAGCGCGTTGAAGCGCTAAAATATTTTCCGTGACTTTCCCGAATTGTTTGCTTATAATAGTCCTATCATGATAATATGAGTCACCTGCAAAAGGTAATTCGCGAAAGGGGAAGTTATAGAATGAGTAATTTAGAGTTAGAGCAACTAAGAGAAAAAGTGGACGCAGTCAACCTGCAGATTCTGTCTCTGATCAATGAGAGAGCTTCCGTTATCCAAGACATCGGAAAATTGAAAGAAAAGCAAGGAGTTGACCGTTACGATCCGTTGCGGGAACGCCACATGCTGAACTTGCTGAAAGATAATAATGACGGTCCGTTAGAACAGAAGACTGTTGATCATATTTTCAAAGAAATCTTCAAATCGGCCTTGAATATGCAAGAAGAAGATACACGTAAAGCATTATTGGTTTCACGTAAAAAGAAAGCCGAAGATACTGTTATCACTATTAACGGTGAACAAGTCGGTGCTGGTGATCCTTCATTCATCTTCGGTCCATGTGCAGTAGAATCACAAGAGCAAGTTTCAAAAGTTGCAGAAGCTATTGGAGCAAAAGGTTTGAAAATGATCCGTGGTGGAGCTTACAAGCCGCGTACATCGCCTTACGATTTCCAAGGTCTTGGATTAGATGGTTTGAAAATGCTGAAAAAAGCTGCGGACCAGTACAATCTAGCTGTTGTTTCAGAAATCGTAACGCCAGGACATCTCGAAGCTGCTCTTGATTATGTAGATGTGGTCCAAGTCGGAGCTCGCAACATGCAAAACTTTGAATTGCTGAAAGCAGTGGGTTCGATCAACAAACCGGTTCTATTGAAGCGCGGTATGTCGGCAACTATTGAAGAATTCATCAACGCAGCTGAATACATTATCGCTTCAGGAAATGAAAACATCATCCTCTGTGAACGCGGTATCCGCACATACGAAAAAGCGACTCGCAACACACTTGATATTTCTGCAGTGCCAATCTTGAAACAAGAAACGCATCTTCCGGTATTTGTTGACGTGACTCACTCAACAGGCCGCCGTGACCTATTGCTGCCAGCAGCTAAAGCTGCGATCGCAATTGGAGCAGATGGCGTAATGGCTGAGGTTCATCCGGATCCGGCAGTAGCATTATCCGATGCTCAACAGCAAATGGATTTAGGCCAATTCGATGAATACTACGATGCATTAATGAAATTCATGAAACAGTATGAATTGAAAATATAAGCTTGAAAAGCCGGATAAACTCCGGCTTTTCTTTTTTTAGTTGATATTATTGAAGAATTTGTCGTATGATTAGAGAAAGACTGGAAAAGGAGGGCGCACAATGACCGTTACGATATACGATGTGGCAAGAGAGGCGAACGTTTCGATGGCTACTGTGTCACGTGTAGTGAATGCCAATCAAAACGTAAAACCTGCCACAAGAAAGAAAGTACTGAAAGTAATAGAAGAATTGGGCTATCGTCCAAATGCTGTTGCTCGTGGACTTGCAAGCAAGAAGACAACGACGGTCGGCGTCATCATACCCGATATTTCCAATAGCATGTATGCTGAATTGGCCCGTGGAATTGAAGATATCGCTACAATGTACCGCTACAACATCATTTTATCGAACTCGGATCAGAACCAAAATAAGGAACTTCAGTTATTGGAGACAATGCTCGGAAAACAAGTAGATGGAATTGTCTTTATGAGTGATGTAATTTCAACTGAACTTCTTTATGAAATGGAACGTTCTCCAACACCAATCGTCCTGGCGGGTTCAATTGACGAATCTGCAGCGATTGCTTCGGTTAACATTGACTATTACGGTGCTGCTTATGAGGCTGTTAAGAAGTTTATTGAAAATGGCCATAAGAAAATTGCTTTTGTTTCAGGTCCGTTAACGTCAATGATTAACAAAGAATACAAGTTGAAAGCTTATAAAGAGGCTTTGGCGGATGCAGGAATCGATTATGATGAGAATTTGGTCGTGGAATGCAACAATTCTTACGATGAAGGAATGGAGTCAGTTCAAACTTTGGCGCCATTCGAGCCGACAGCTTATTTTGTCAGCAACGATGAGATGTCAATCGGGGTAATACATGGTTTGGAAGAACAGGGTAAAAAAATACCTTCAGATGCAGAAGTCATCAGCTATGAAAATTCCAAGCTGGCGCGCATGGCACGCCCAATGCTGACATCTGTCGCATTCCCGCTGTATGATATTGGTGCGGTCTCTATGCGTTTATTGACAAAGTATATGAACAATGAAGAAATTGAAGAAAAACAAGTCATTCTTCCATACCGCATCGAAGAAAGACAATCGACCAAAAACGATTAATAGCGAATTCCGCTTAAATAGTAATTGCAAAAGCTGACTGGATGAAAATCCAGTCAGCTTTTGTCGTTTTCCGCAGTTGATTGTTCAATATAAACAACTTATTTTTTAATTTCTATTTTAATTTCTATTAGTAAAGCTGCAGAGCCAATGGAATTATTCCCGTTGGCACTGTTTTCTGCTTGTATTCTTTTAATTGTTGCGAATCATGTATAAAGCTTTGTTAAGCATTTGAAGATTTTTATCGGTAATTTCTGATTTACGGGGAATGGCTTGATACATATTCGGTGGATCTTCCCACGTATCGATCAATTTGACCGGTGATTCCGGCTGCCATTGTTCTATCCAGGATTCGGGCAATTTGCCGGAAGGGATTGGGAAATTGTTCATTTCCAGCCAAATGAGAGACCACGCACGGGGGACAACCCGCCAAATATCATACCCGCCGCCGCCAACGGCTATCCAGCGGCCCTCACAATACTCATGAGCGAGTTCGTGAGCGATTCTGGGTATTTCCTTGTAAATATTCATAGTCCCGTATAAATGGGTCAGAGGGTCCAAATAATGGGCGTCTGCTCCGTTCTGCGTTAGGATGACATCCGGCTTAAAGAATTCGATAATTTCTTTCATGGATGTACGGTAGATTTCGAGAAAAGATTCATCTTCTGTAAACGCATCGATCGGAAAGTTGAAAGAAGTGCCGTATCCTTGGCCACTGCCGCGTTCATTGATATTGCCAGTCCCCGGAAAGAGATAGCGGCCCGTTTCATGGATCGAGACAGTGCAGACATCGGGATCATCGTAAAAACTCCATTGAACTCCATCGCCATGATGCGCATCGGTGTCAATATACAGCACACGGGCATTGTATTTGGTTTTCAGGTAATTGATGGCGACCGAGCTATCGTTGTATATGCAAAAGCCGGATGCTTTGCCTCGGAAGCCGTGGTGAAGGCCGCCGCCCAAATTTAGCGCATGCTGTGCTTTGCCTTCCATGACATAATCGACAGCCGTCAATGTTCCCCCGACGAGCCGGGCACTGGCTTCGTGCATATTTTCAAAAATTGGCGTATCTTCAGTGCCGATGCCGTAGCTTTCGCCGGCTTCCGGTGTCACTTCGCCGCGGCTTGCCTTTTTGACAATATCGATATAGCGCTCATCGTGGGCAAGCAATAATTCTTCATCAGTGGCAATCCTCGCAGGAACAATTAAATCATCTGGAAGCGCATTCATTTTTTTTAATAAATCAATGGTCAAAACGAGCCTTTTCTGGTTAAAAGGATGAGTTTCAGAAAATTTATACCCCAATTGATCTTCTGAAAAGATGAATACCGCATGTTTCATTCGTTCACTTGAGGCATGCTTGGCCATAGGACATCGAATCCTTCTTTACGCAGGTCGTTTATGATGGCGAGTGGGTTCATCGTCTGAACGCGGAAAACAAGAACTTTGTTGCTGCTGTTTTCTCTGTCGGGGTAAACGAGGACACTCAGCACATTGACGTTCTGCTGATGAAATACTTTCGAAACTTCGTACAGGATACCGGATCGGTTTTTTACACGCACTTCAATTTGCGAACCGGGCTGGTGTGCGCCGGTCAGTTCGATAAACGTATACAAAAGATCTGTTTCTGTCAGGAATCCGATAAGCTTGTCATTGCTGACAACGGGAATGCAGCCGATCTTCTGTTCATAAAAAATCATCGCCACTTCTTCTACAAAGTCGAGAGGGTGGGCAGTTATTGGGTTGGGCGTCATAATTTCTGAAACATTCTTTTTATAAGGCTCGCCTTTTGGCGCAACAGTGAATCTTGAAGGAACCGCATCTTTTAAATCGCGGTCTGTGACGATGCCCACCACTTTGCCATCATCAACGACTGGTGCGTGGCGAATACGCTGTTCTTTGAATAGATGCATAACATCCTGAACTGTTTGATCAGATCTCAGCGTATGGACATCGGTTTTCATAATTTCTTCCACTAACATAAGAACACCCCTTTTGTGTTAACTCAATACATATAACGATTCATAAATCGCAGCTGATCGAACTTTTGGATCGATTCATTGTCAACGCGGCTGCCAATTTTGGCCATCAGGCAGTTTGCCGGGTGCGAGCTGATTTCCGGATCGTCGGTAGCGTAGTATTCCAGCCCGCCAGCCTGCATCATTTTCTCCATGATTTTACGGTATTCCCATACATTCAAACCTGTACCTTTTAAATCCCAGTGCCAATAATACTCGGTTGTAATGACGATAAAATCCTCAAAGGCATCGTCCTGCATCGACACCTTAAGCAAGGTTTTGCCGACGCCGCTGCCTCTGTACTTGGGAATGACTTCGATCGCTCCAAGTTCGATCAGGTTGTCCATTTTTCCTTCCGACCAGCGTTCAAGGGGATCAGGATAAAGGAATGTAACATAGCCCACGATCGTGTTGCCTTCCCGGGCAATTAAAATTCGGCCCTCTGGCAAGTCCGCAATTTCCGAAATAGCCTTGTGCTGCTGAGCGGGCGGCCTGAATGCAACCAGGTCTTCATGAAAATCCATTTCGCTCAATTCTTTTCCGGGAATAGGGCCTTCAATGATTAAAGTGCCGTGCTGAGTTTCCAGTTCCACGGAGTTGTACGTTTTTTTATGTTCCATCATTTCACCACCTGTAGGATACAATTAGCTATAGTATACATGAACGAAAAGGCCATTTGGAAAAAAGCTGGTGAAATAAGCTATATTTTCTAAAAAGTTAAAATAATTCGCAATCATTTGTGGCAATGTTGTAGAATATAAAGTAATCAATGCGAAAGGGTGATCAGGATGAAAGTGGAAGCGTTACCAGCACGACAAGGAAATCATCAATTACATAATTATGAAGAAATTGCCGCCAGCTTCGATTGGGCAGAAGTTGAGAAGGAGTTTAGTTGGTATGAAAGCGGCAAAGTCAATATGGCTCATGAAGCGATTGACCGGCATGCCGACTCCTACCGAAAAAACAAAGTCGCGCTTTATTATAAAGATCAGAACAGAAATGAATCTTATACATTTTACGAAATGAAGCGCATGACCAACCGTGCAGCAAACTTGCTCGAATCGACTTCGAATCTGAAAAAAGGAGACCGGATCTTTATTTTCATGCCGCGTTCTCCCGAATTGTATTTCTTGATGTTTGGAGCGCTGAAAAAGGGGCTGATTGTAGGGCCGTTATTTGAAGCATTTATGGAAGGGGCTATTTACGACCGTCTTGATGACAGCGAAGCAAAATCAATCATCACGACACCAGAGCTGCTGGAGCGCGTGCCATTTGACCGTTTGCCTAAGTTGGAAACTATTTACCTGGTGGGAGAAAACATTGAAGAGCGGGAAGCCCATATTGATGTGATGAAGCATTTGCCGAACAGTTCCGATAAGTTTGAACCCGAATGGCTTGATAAAGAAGACGGCTTAGTACTGCATTATACGTCGGGTTCTACTGGCAAGCCAAAAGGTGTTTTGCATGCCCAATATGCAATGGTGCAGCAATACCAGACGGGCAAATGGGTTTTGGATTTTAATGAAACCGATATTTACTGGTGCACGGCAGATCCGGGTTGGGTAACCGGAACGGCATATGGTGTATTCTCGCCGTGGCTGAATGGGGTCACCACTGTCATTCTAGGGGGCCGATTTTCTCCGGATGGCTGGTATAAAGCAATCGAAGATTTTGGCGTGACTGTTTGGTACAGCGCACCGACTGCATTCCGCATGCTTATGGGAGCAGGCGATGCCTTAGTGAAGGATTACGATTTATCGACTCTCCGCCATGTACTGTCAGTAGGGGAACCGTTAAATCCCGAAGTGGTCAGATGGGGAGCTCAAGTTTTTGATAAACGCATCCACGATACGTGGTGGATGACAGAAACAGGTGCACAAACCATCTGCAACTATCCGTCGATGGACATAAAGCCAGGCTCTATGGGCAAACCGGTGCCGGGCATCAAAGTCGCAATTGTCGATGACCAGGGCAATGAACTGCCGCCGAATCAAATGGGCAACTTGGCGATTGAAAAAGGATGGCCGTCGATGATGCGCCAGATCTGGAACAATCCGGCAAAATACGATTCCTATTTCCTGAAGGATAAGTGGTATGTTTCAGGAGATTCAGCTTATATGGACGAAGAAGGCTATTTCTGGTTCCAAGGACGGGTAGATGATGTCATCATGACTTCTGGTGAACGCGTTGGACCGTTCGAAGTAGAAAGCAAATTGCTGGAACATCCAGCAGTTGCAGAAGCAGGCGTGATCGGCAAGCCGGATCCTGTCCGCGGTGAAATCATTAAAGCATTTGTTGCGTTGGTTGATGGATATGAGCCGTCAGAGGAATTGGTGCAGGATATTCAGCAATTCGTCAAAAAAGGGCTGGCTGCCCATGCAGCTCCCCGTGAAATAGAGTTTAAAGATAAGCTTCCAAAAACTCGAAGCGGGAAAATTATGCGCCGAGTTTTGAAAGCTTGGGAGTTGGATTTGCCGACAGGCGATTTGTCTACAATGGAAGATTGATACTGAAAAGCGGCAGGATATTTATCCAACCGCTTTTTTTTGCAATGGAAAAAGCCCGATTCGCCAACTAGGCGAATCGGGCTTTACCTGTGTTAAGCTGCATCTTCTTCAGCAGGCTCTTCAGGTTCTTCCGGTTCCTCAGGTTCTTCTGGAGCAGGTTCTTCTTCGACCGGCTCTTCAGTTTCTTCTGCGGGTTCTTCTTCCGGCGGAGCTTCCTCTTCTTCAGCGGCAGGAGGAGTTTCTGCTTCCTCTTCAGCCGGTGGAGTTGCTTCCGGTTCAGGTTCTCTTTCTTCCGGTTCCTCTTCCGGCGGAGCTTCAGGTGGCGGCGTCGGTTCCGGTTCAGGTTCCGGTTCAGGTCTTGGTGCAGCGATGCTGACAGTGTTTGAGGCAGCCGATTGTCTGCCCGTAATGTCTACCGCTACTACTGTATAACTTCCTGGTCCAGAAGCAGAGTACGAATTGCCTCTTGCTTCTGAGATGGAAGCGACACGTGAACCGCCTCTGTAAACCCGGTATCCAACTACATCATTCGAACCTGAGTCGGTCCAGGTGATGGAATTGCCGCTAATGGCAGTCCGGACTCCTCCAGGTGAAGAGCCGTCTGCATCGAAAGTAGCTCCTGAAACAACCGAAGAGAATTTTGAATTGCCAGGGAACAGCTTGCCGGCGTCTCCACCGAATGGAGCCATCATACGATCGATGTATTTTTCTGACACAGCGATGCCGCCGCCTGAGACAAACTCGCTTGGCGTGTTGGATAAAGCGGCATAGCGTTTGCCATTAATTGTAGTAAACGAACCGCTTGTTAAGCTGTCGTCTGCTTCTGTTGGTGTCATTGCTTCGGCGTTAAACAAATCCGAACGAACAAGTCCAGCATCTTGGCAGGCGCTGCCCGGAGCTAGTCCAGAAATCCCACAAAATGCTTCTGTGACGACTCCTTCAGGCTGTTCGAACTCCTCTGCAGTCCCGACCAGGTCAGGACTGGCATCATAACCAGCATTCATCAAACGCGCCCATACTTGGTTGACGCGAAGAGAAGCCGGCAAATCACGATTTTCAAAGCGTGACAGCGTAAATTCCTCAGAATCATAGCCTAGCCATACACCCATGGTGACATTCGGGTTGTAGCCAACTAACCAAACATCCGTTGTACTTTGTGTAGTACCTGTTTTACCGGCAAAGTCAGCATTGAAATTCAATAAATTATTGGCGCGGTTTGCCGTTCCGCGATCCGTATTAAAGACATCCCGCAGCATATCTGTCAGCACATAGGAAGTCGCCGGTGAAAATACTTCCTGTGCTTCTGCTTCATGCTCATAAATGACATTGCCGTCCGCGTCTTCAATTTTGTCGATCATAGTAGTTTCTACATATTGTCCGCTGTTTCCAATCATTGCATAACCGTTCGTAATTTCTTCTACAGATGCTTCGATTCCTCCGCCAAGAGCAGAAGAATAATTATTGTTCTCAGCTTCTTCAACACGCGTGAATCCAGCGTTCATCATATACTGGATGGGCATTTGCTGTTGAATCTGCGCAAATAGGCGAAGTGTAGGCAAGTTTTGGGACTGTGCCAAAGCATCACGGGCAGGCATGATGCCTTGCTCACTTGTTGGGACAAAGTTTGTAGGTTCCCACATTGTATCACCGTCCATGTGCTCGAACTTGACATCAACGAGAGGAGAGCCCGCACCAATCTGACCCAACTCAATTGCAGGGCCGTATACCAATAATGGTTTTACAGTAGAACCCATCGAGCGGTAGGCAGAAGTGGCATGATTCAAGTTCTCGGTTTCATGATCACGGCCGCCTACGAAACTGATGATGCGTCCGGTTCCGTTTTCGATCATTATGCTGCCGACCTGAACAGGGAACTGCTTGTCGACAGTTTCTCCAGCGTCGTTCAACCCTGTGCCTCCTACAGTAGTACCATATGATTCATAGGATTTTTGGGCTTCTTCCTGTGCTTGGTAAACTTCTTTATCAATAGTAGAGTGGATTCGGTAGCCGTTTGAACGGACTGCACGGTCTGCAAGAATTGCATATTCTTCATATAATTTATCGTTTTCTTCAAGTGTTGCAGGATCGATGCCATTCTGTTCCGCTAATACATCCATGATGATCCGGGATGCACGCTTTTCTATTTCGACTGTCACAAATGGAAAGTCGGAATAAGAACGAGATTCGTTTTGACGGAAATCAGCCACAAGGTCGTATGCAATAGCTTCATCGTATTCCTGCTGTGTGATATATTCGGTTTCTTTCATTCGGTAAAGAACGGTTTTCATCCGATCAAGACCCGGTTTCAATCCTGCTTCGTCTTTTAGGTCCCCGCCTTCAACATACGGAGTATAACTATACGGAGCTTTAGGGATGCCGGCAACAAATGCCGCCTGCGCCAAGTTCAGTTCGCTTGCTGATACGTTGAATATTCCTTTTGATGCGGTTTCAATGCCGGCGATATGGGCGCCGGAAGAAATTCTGCCGTAAGGAACAATATTCAAGTAAGCCTGCATGATCTCATTTTTTGTCATGAATTTTTCCAGGCGCATCGCAAGAAGGATTTCTTTTGCTTTTCGCTCGTAGGATACTTCATTTGTCAGAATCTGATTTTTGATCAATTGCTGTGTTAAAGTGGAGCCGCCTGTTTGGCTGTCTGAATTCGAGACATCCTGAAAAAGGCCGCGAAGTATCGCTTTTGGCACGATTCCTTCGTGTTCAAGAAAATATTCATCTTCTGTAGCCAAAACTGCATCTTTTGCGTAGGTGGAAACGTTGTCCAATGTTGTGACTTCACGCTCCAAATCGGTCTGAAGCTTTCCAAGATATACTTCATTGTCAAAATACAGTTCGGACGTTTCTTCAAAGCTGTAGATTTCACTGAGCATTTCATCTTCGGTGCGGAGCTCTTGTTCGTCCACTAGCGAAGCGAAATAGCCGGCCCCGACAGATGCGGCGAAAACTCCGCCTGTAACCAAAACAATGGCCAGGATCAATGCTAAATTCCAAATGACCCCTGTCGTTATGCTCATGCGTTTGAACCATTTTGTTGAAGTCCATCTATCGGTTGTATCTTCAGCCTTACCTATCCAATTTTTAATTTTTTCACGCACGTTATCGCCCTCCTAAAATCCTTTATAGTATATCATATTCTTATAATTCCATCTAAACTTATTGACAATGTTAAATAATAAAGTAAACTACTAGTATATTTCATATTCAAAACGTTGAAGGGTCCGAAGTAGGTCGTGCGATTTTGTTTCAGAGAGCCGGTGGGTGGTGCAAACCGGTCAAAATACACAAACCGAATTACAGGTCTGGAGTTTACGGAAGTGCCCCGTTTGGCACATGATGAGAGGGAGAACTATTCTCCAAGCTGGGTGGTACCGCGCAATTGCGTCCCTGCATGATATTTCATGCAGGGGCTTTTTTATGTGGTTTTTGCCGGCTCTCAAGGCGTTATAATTTTAAGGAGGAATTGGAATGGCTAACGAATTGATTGAGGATTTACAATGGCGTGGTTTGCTCTACCAGCAGACAGACGAAGAAGGAATGGAGAAGCTGCTTGATGAGCAGAAAATCTCTTTATACTGCGGAGTGGATCCGACGGCAGACAGCATGCACATTGGACACATTGTTCCGCTGTTGACATTGCGCCGCTTTCAAATGCACGGACACCAGCCGATTTTATTGGTCGGAGGAGCCACCGGCATGATCGGCGACCCATCAGGCAGAAACGAAGAACGCCAGCTGCAGACAACTGAGCAGATCGACCGCAATGTTGAAGGCATCAAAGTTCAGATGGAACAGATTTTTGATTTCCAATCCGAGAACGGGGCAAAAATGGTAAACAATCAGGACTGGATCGGACAAATGAGCGTCATTGAATTCCTGCGCGACTACGGCAAATTGATTTCGGTAAATTACATGCTTGCCAAGGATTCAGTCGCTTCACGGCTCGAGACCGGCATCTCGTTTACAGAGTTTTCCTACACCATTATCCAAGCGATCGATTTCAACCATTTATACAACCACCACAATTGCCGCATCCAGATCGGTGGATCCGATCAATGGGGCAATATTACGTCTGGCCTTGAAATGATTCGCAAAACGCATGACGAGGAATCCAAAGCGTTTGGCATTACCATCCCGCTTGTAACAAAAGCGGATGGCACGAAATTCGGCAAGTCGGCTGGCGGAGCTGTTTGGCTGGATCCGAAAAAGACGACGCCGTATGAGTTTTACCAGTTTTGGATCAATGCAGCAGATGCTGATGTGATCAAATACTTGAAGATATTCACATTCATCAACCGTGAAGAAATTGAAGCGTTGGAAGCAGCAGTCCAAACAGAAGCGCATTTGCGCAAAGCCCAAAAAACATTGGCCGAAGAAATGACGAAACTGATTCATGGCGAAGAAGCGCTTGCTGATGCACAGCGCATTACCAAAGCTTTGTTCAGCGGTGACTTGAAAGCCTTGTCTGCAGAAGAAATGAAAGCTGCTTTTAAGGATGTGCCTTCGGTGGAAATGGCTAAAGAAAGCAAATCCATTGTTGACTTGATAGTGGAAGCCGGAATTTCTTCATCGAAAAGACAGGCGCGGGAAGACGTTGCCAATGGCGCGATTTCTGTGAATGGCGAAAAAGTGAGTAATCTGGAATATATTGTCGATGAAAAAGATCGGTTGGAAGATGCTTTTGCCATTATCCGCCGGGGCAAAAAGAAATACCATATGGTGCAATTTCAGTAAGCTGCTTTTAATGTAGAAAGTATGGAGCAGCGACCAAGCTCGCGTGCAGTTTGGAATAGTGGAACAAAAAAGCCGTCCTGGATTGGACGGCTTTTTGGGTTATCAGAATGGAGAATAGTTGATGTTGCTGTCATTCTTTTTGCTTAATCAAACTTGCTTCTCTTTAATGAAACGCGGCAACTGCATGTCCTCGAATTGTGAGGGATGAATCAGTTTGCCTAGCCGGATAGCTCCTTCAATCAGACGGGGAGAAGGACGGCAATACAATTCTTCTTCCATAACATGTACATGGTCGATGGCTTTCATATCAGTCCACCCGGGACGTTTTTTGACAAGTTCCGGCTTGACTTTGGCGGTTAAAACGCCAACCCAGGCGAGGAGAATATAATCAGGCTGCCGTTTCAGTACATCGGCCCAATCAGTTTGGATATTGGCGGAATCCGTATCATCAAAAGAGTTGCGGGCGCCAATCATGCGGCTGATTTCTGACAGCCAATTGATGTTTCCTGGAGTGAAGACCGGCTTTGGCCACCATTCCCAGTAGAGGGAAGGGCGCGTTGCCGCTTGCTGTCCTCTTGTTTTGATTTCTTCAATCACATCCATGTACTCGGCGTGGATAGCTGCAGCATTTATTCCGCAGGCACCGGCTACTTTCAAGAGGTCCTCCCCAATGTCGTCCAGAGTTTGGGGATTTAAAACAAGATGAGGAATTTTTCTTCGAATCAGTTCATCCACGTTTTTTTCCATTCCCGGCACACTCAGTGATGCCAGAACCAAATCAGGTTTTAAAGCTTCCAGTTCGTCCATGCGGATCGATAAATCAGGCCCCAACTTTGGCAATGCCGTGATTTCTTTCGGCCAATCAGAATAATCATCTATGCCGACCAGTAAATGTTCGGCATCCAAAAATGCCAGTAATTCCGTATTGCTTGGGCAAATTGAAACTATTCGCATCCAGTTCCACCTCCGTTTATTCCAGTTTACCATGTATGCAGAAAACATTAATGTCGATTGATGAAATAGTTTAAACCAAGTATGATAAAGACAGCACACTTTAAAATGTCCGCTTCCTGTCCGATTCCTATGAAAAGAGGGACGGCAAAGCAACAACTAGAGTTTAATCTGTATAAAATTGGGTAAGCATAGTGAGAAGAGTAAATGGAAATTAATGCACTCCAGTGAATAACGAGAGTGAAATTACTAAGCGAGAGCGGGGTGGAAGCTATTGCGAAATAGGCGGCAAAATCTTGCAATGTTAAATGATGCAAAGATTATTTGCCGATTGGATGCAATGGCTGTTAAATGTTGAAAGACCAAGATTTGTTTGAACACTTAAGCACACGGACCTGGAAAATGACTGAGGATTGGTATCGTTCATTAGATAAAAGTAAAGCTGGCGTTTACGGTTTGACCGATCCGGAAAAAGTGGATTTGTTAAAAAAACAAAATCACGAATTCCATCTTCGCTTTTGCGCCATGTTCGAAAAAGACAGCAATGAGTTTAAAACGGGCTTTCAAGATTGGATTGAAACAATTGCAAAAGATGATGCCCATCTTGATACACCGATTGTGGAAGTCATAGAAGAGTTTTTTCGGACACAGCAGCAATATTTGGATGAAATCGGAGAGTATGTTTTAACTAATAAAGAACAAATTAGCCAAGAAAAGCTGATTCAATGGACAAAAGCAGTTGTTGAGACCATCAGCAAAGTCATTGTTGAGTTTACGGACAAAAATTCGAAAGCTGCCGAGGAGCGTATGAATTCGCAGCAGCAAATGATTATCGAAATGAGTGCTCCGGTTATTTTGCTGGCTGAAAAAACCGGCATGCTGCCATTGATCGGCGAAATTACGCCGCACCGGGCAGAAATTATGTTTGAAAAAGCATTGGCACAAAGCTCTAAGCACAATCTGGAAAAACTGTTTATCGATTTGTCGGGTGTTCCGTTGATCGACACAATGGTTGCCCAGCAGGTTTTTCAATTGATTAAAGGATTGGAAATTATCGGGGTGCGAGTGGCGCTATCCGGAATCAGCCCTGTCATTGCGCAAACAGCCGTGCAGCTTGGCATCAAATTTGTCGACATTGAAGTCTACAACACAATCGCCCAAGCGCTGAAGCACCACAGAGTCCACTTGGTCTGAGTAATTGAATACAGTGAGAATCCCGGGAGCTGCGTGGCTCCCGGGATTTTTTGTTGGAACTTAGGCTGAACCGATTTGCCACACGCTTTGTGCGAATAACGGCTTTTATTGAAGTGCAATTTAAGAAGAATCGTGTGTTTTTATCATTTCACTCGTTTGTTTGCGGAAAAGCTCTACTTGTTTGCAGAATCTGCATTTTATTTGCAGAATAATGCAGTTTGTTTGCGCTATGAAGAAAGTTGTTTGCGCAATCCGGTAGTTTGTTTGCAGAACTAGAAATAAGCCTCCTGAAAAAGCGCAAACAAAAAACCCTCAAAACCATTGAATGAACAAGGTTTTGAGGGTTTTCGAAACTACCATTCACGAAAATTTTAAATTAACGTGAGTAGTACTCAACGATCAATTGTTCGTTGATTTCAGCAGACAATTCGCTGCGCTCTGGAAGGCGTACGAATGTTCCTGTTTTGCTATCAGTATCGATAGTTACGTATTCAGGAACGAAGTTGCTTACTTCGATTGCTTCGTTTACTACATCAAGGTTGTTTGATTTTTCACGGAAAGCAATTGTTTGTCCTGGTTTCACGCTGAATGACGGAATGTCAACGCGTTTGCCATCAACAAGGATGTGGCCGTGGTTTACGATTTGGCGAGCTTGGCGACGAGTGCGCGCAAGGCCTAAACGATAAACAACGTTATCAAGGCGAGCTTCAAGAAGGATCATGAAGTTTTCACCGTGCTTACCAGGCATTTTACCGGCTTTGTTGAACAAAGTTTTGAACTGGCGTTCGTTAACTCCGTACATGAACCGTAGTTTTTGTTTTTCTTGTAGTTGCAAACCATATTCAGAAACTTTTCTGCGTTGGTTAGCACCGTGTTGACCTGGTGCGTAAGGGCGTTTTTCTAATTCTTTACCTGTGCCTGTAAGAGAAATTCCCAAACGGCGTGACAGTTTCCATGATGGACCTGTATAACGAGACATATAAGTCTCCTCCTCTGTTTTTGGTTTTTAGAGTAAAATAAAAACCAGATGCATTCATGCTGCAAGCCATTTTATATTCTTGTACCTTCGCTCAGCAGCCAAAGAGTTACACGATACACCTGCTTGTCTAGCCTTCAGCACCCAGATTCTCGGGTCGTAAGCCACTACGGCTATGCGGTTGAAAACAAGCCGCTTCACCGGACCGTCTTACGCCTCTCGAATCTGAATGGGCGCTTACGCTTTCCTTATGAGGAATAAAATGGACGAACACGCACATACAACTGCTGCGATTATTTTACACAAAGCATAGTATAACCGATTTCGAACACTCAAGTCAACAAAGATCCGCAGATACGTTTAGAAAGTGGCGGCTTCCTTTTTTATATCGTTCAAGGTAGAATGAAATTAGGTAATAATGTAAGCGCTTTCTATTTTGGTTAAGGGGTGAATTTTATGACAGGGAAACGCATGCATCTTGAAACAGCGGTGATCCACAAAGGCTATGACAGTGCTGGCCATCAAGACAGCCTGGTCACACCGTTGTATCAAACTTCAACGTATTCTTTTGCCAATGCAGAACAAGGGGAAGATCGGTTTGCAGGAAGGTGTGAAGGCAATATTTATTCACGGCTTGGCAATCCGACAGTTCGCGTGCTGGAGGAACGGATGACAGAGATTGAAGGGGGCGAAGGTGCACTGGCTTTCGGATCGGGCATGGCTGCGGTCAGCGCCATTTTGATTTATTTGACCAAAGCTGGTGATCACGTTCTCTGCTCGAGAGGAATTTACGGCTGTACGTATGGCTTGCTTGGAATTATGGAAGAAAAGTACGGGATCACACATGATCTTGTTTCCATGACAACCGAACAGGAAGTCGAGCGGGCGATCAGGCCGGAAACGGTTTGCATCTATGTGGAAACGCCGATCAACCCGACGATGGAACTGGTTGATTTAGAGGCAGTGATGGCGGTAGCGAGAAGACGCAATCTTCGAGTGGTGGTAGATAACACTTTCTGTTCGCCATATCTGCAAAATCCGTTGCGGATGGGCGCGGATTTTGTATTGCACAGTGCAACCAAATACTTGAATGGCCATGGGGATGTGGTTGGAGGAATTTTGGTAGGACGTGACTCGGAAGAAATGCAGCATATCCGGATGACGGTGCAAAAAGACGTGGGCGGCATCATGTCGCCTTTTGACGCGTGGCTATTGCTGAGAGGGCTGAAAACCTTGCATGTGCGGATGGACCGGCATGTTGCCAATGCTAAAACCGTGCTTAGCTTTTTGGAACAACAAGCAATGGTAGAGAAGATTTATTATCCATACGATGATGGGCATCCGCAAGTTAGAATTGCCAAGCAGCAAATGCGGCAAGGAGGCGGGTTGATCTCTTTTGAAATCAGTGGGGGAAAAAAAGAAGCACAAGCATTCCTAAATGCTTTATCGCTCATCAAGATTGCGGTGAGTTTAGGGGATGCAGAAACATTGATTCAGCATCCGGCGACGATGACCCACGCGGTTGTGCCCGAGGAAAAACGGAAGGCCATGGGCATCAGCGACTCTTTAGTGCGGCTGTCAGTCGGATTAGAGCATCCGGACGACTTGATTGAGGATTTAACCAAAGCGTTTGAACAAGTAAAACCGAAACTGCAGGAAATATAATAGGCAATGGTTTGAAAAAAAGACCCGGAACTCGAATTTCGAGTTCCGGGTCTTGCTGTTTTAAAGATGCTTCATTAAAACTTCAGTAAAAAGTTCAAGACCTTGTTGGTCTTCTTCTGTAAAACGGCTCAGCTCTGGGCTGTCGATATCCAGGACACCGATCACCTGATCTTCTTTCATAAGCGGAATGACGATTTCAGAACGGGAAGCCGCATCGCAGGCAATGTGGCCAGGAAATGCTTGAACGTCTTCTACCAGCATAGTCTTCTTATCTGCAACAGCTGTGCCGCAAACCCCTTTGCCGACGGGAATCCGTACACATGCCGGAAGACCTTGGAAAGGACCGAGCACAAGTTCTCCGTCTTCCATCAAGTAAAAGCCGACCCAGTTTGTGCGTTCAAGAAATTGATTGAGCAAAGAAGAGGCGTTGCTCAAGTTGGCAATGCTATTTTTTTCGCCTTCCAGCAATGCATCCAATTGCTTCGATAGCATCTTGTATTGATCTAAGCGGCTGCCGCTGTAATCTGTTTGTGTAAACAATTGTATAACCTCATTTCATTTTTTGTTTTGGATAAACTTGATCTGCAGAAACCATTCAACTTAGATAAGTATAAAATTTCTCGTAATGCTTATGCAAGCCATTGACATTATGAGCGTCGGAGCCGAAGACCAGCGGGATGCCCAGAGATTTAGCATATTCGATGAAAGAGAGCGGCGGATATGCTTCCAGGCAATCGGGTTTTGAAAAGCCGGCTCCGTTAACATCCAGCTCGCAGCCGGCTTTCTTCATGGACTGCAGAACGTGCTGAACCTGCGGACTGTCATCTATTGTCTCGCCATGCGCCAATTGAAATTTATGGATCAAAGTCGGATGGCCGATCCGCTTAGGTTTGAATTGTCCCAAGTCTGCCTGTATGGAAGCTTTCACGGTATCATAATAAAGCTTATAGGCGGCCTCGACAGAACCACTGGCATCAGCCAGTTCGGCAAAAACTTCTTTGCTGTAATCGGCACAGTAATACTGATTGCCGACTTTGAGGAAATGAACGGACAAAATGGCGTCGTCGAGAGAGGGGCCAATTTCATCTAAAAAAAACTTTATTTCTTTTTCATATCCAGCAATAAAGTCGATTTCCAAGCCAACCCGGATACGGATATCCTGCTGGTAAGCAGCCTTTAGGCGATTAATTTCACGCATATAAGGTGAAAGCTGTTCTAAACGCATGCTGCTGTCCTTCATTGGAGTAGGGTCTGTAAAATTAGAGGGGAGCGGCGCGTGTTCCGTAAAAGAAATATCCGTAAAGCCGGACTTTATTGCTTTTTCAATATAAAGTTCCGTTGAGTCTTTTGTCCCGTGAGGACAAAAATGTGTATGAATATGACCATCTCGTTTCATAAAGTTACCCTCATTTCTGTTTATTAAAAAATATAATCGCTTTTCTTCTAATTTCGCAAACATAAGAGTAGAATACATGTTAAAATAAAAGAATCATGAATACATTTACGTATAACTGGTAATGTGATTTTGGAACAGGGGGCTATGTGACTTATGATGGAGTATATCATCATTGCGGTCATCATTCTATTAGCGATAATGATCATCGGCTTTATGTTTCGCAAAAAACATCTGGCTGAAATTGAGCGCTTGGAACAGTTAAAACTGCAAATACAAAATAAACCGATACTTGAAGAACTGACAAAAGTAAAACAATTGAACATGAACGGCCAGACGGAAGAAATGTTTGAACGCTGGCGCAACGTATGGACAGAAATCATGGATGTGCATATTCCAAAAATAGATGCTTCCTTATATGACGCTGAAGAAGCGATCAACCGTTTCCGATTCAGCAAAGCGACAAAGCTTGAACAGGATACGGAAGTGAAAATCGACAATGTCGATCAACAGATGAACACGATTCTGGTGGAACTGGAAGAATTGATCGGCAGCGAAGAAAAAAATCGCAGCGAAATTGATTTGATTCAGGAAAAGTACCGCCGTGCCCGCAAAAATCTGCTGGCTCATCAGCATTCTTATGGTGCTGCTGCAGGACCGCTGGAAAAAAGACTTGAATCTTTCATTCCAATGTTTGATGAATATGAGAAATTGACCAATGAAGGCAATTACTTAAAAGCCCGCGAAATAGTGATCAGTTTGTCAACTGAAGGCGAACAAGCATTTTTGCTGGTTGATGATATTCCACCTTTATTGGCGGACGTTCAGACGAAAATCCCTTCCTATATTGCTGAATTGCGCCAAGGCAAGAACGAAATGGAAGAGCAGTCTTACTACCTTGGTCATTTGGAGTTGACGCTTCAATTGGATGAGATAGAAGAGGAGCTGGAAGTGCTGAAAGTGAACATAGCACAGCTCGAGATTGAACAAACGAAAATTGCCGTTGAAAAAATGAAAGACCGGATTGACTCGTTTTATGAGCTTCTGGAAAAAGAAGTGGAAGCCAAGCATTATGTTGATGATTTCCGTGTGGATACAGAACGCCACTTGGAAGTTGTGGCACGCGACACGAAGGAAATGGAAGAAGAATGCAGGTATGTTCAGCATAGCTACAAGATCAGCGAAAGCGAAGCTGCCATTCCAAAATCCTGTATGGAAAAAATGGAGCAATTGGCCAAACGCTACGATTTGCTGCGTTCACGCCTGGAAGAAGACCAATCAGCGTATTCAAGCCTTCAGGAAGAATTGCTTCATATTCGGGAAGACCTGTCGATTGTGGACTCAACGCAAATTGATTTCATGACGGCATTGAAGAGCCTGCGCATTGAAGAAAATAATGCACGTGCGAAAGTCGAACAATTAAAACGCAAATTGCAGGAAACAGATCGCGTTCTGCATAAAGCCAACATTCCTGGAATTCCGGAAGATATGGATGTCCGGCTCGAAGAAGCAGAAGAACATCTTTTCGTTACGATGCAGACTTTGCGTGAAGTGCCACTGAATATTAAATTGGTGCATAACTACTTAGAGCAAGCTGAGAAAAGCATAGATGAAGTCCATGCAAAAGCTGTTGAAATGGTTGAAAACGTGCTGTTGATTGAACGAATCATCCAATACGGCAACCGTTACCGCAAATCCAACCTGGAGTTGGATGCCAAGCTTGAAGGAGCGGAAGAATCGTTCCGCCAGCTTCGCTATACTAAAGCACTGGAAGAAGCTGCGACTGCAGTTGAAAACTTTGAGCCTGGTTCGATGAAGCGCATTGAAGTACTGGTCAAAGAAGACGCATGGCGCATTTAAAAAACAAAATGTAAACCACCAGCGAATGAGCTGGTGGTTTTCTTTTCGGAGGTGGAACATGATTTATTTGGACAACAGCGCGACAACTCGTCCCAGAAAAGAAGTGCTTGATGCCTTTGTCGCAGCTAATGAGCGCTTTTACGCCAATCCAGCATCACTTCATGTATGGGGAAACCAGGCAGAAGACCTGCTGGAAACTGCACGCAGCCAATTGAAAGAGAAACTGCACATGGAAAAGATTGTTTTTACATCCGGCGGAACTGAGGCAAACAATCTGGCATTGATCGGCACCGCCAGAAGCTATCAGCACCGTGGCAAACATATTGTCACAGCTGCAACAGAACATCCTTCCGTCTTGAACAGCTTGGCAGCATTGGAACAGGAAGGCTTTAGCGTAACGCGTCTTCCAGTCAGCCGGTCAGGAGCGATCGATGTCGCTGAGTTGATGAATTCTCTTAAAAGCGATACGATTCTGGTATCGCTCATGCACGTCAACAATGAAATTGGCACGATCCATCCCATTGCGGAAATTGCGGCCATGCTGAAAGAGCGGCGCATCTTGTTTCACGTAGATGCTGTTCAAAGTATCGGCAAGCTGGAGCTTGATCCCACTGCCATGCCTGATTTATTGTCTGTGTCGGGCCATAAGATTCACGGATTAAAGGGCAACGGGCTACTGGCATATTCCGGTGTCGAGCTGCAGGCGATTCAGTTTGGCGGTGGCCAGGAATCTGGAATCCGGAGCGGCACTGTTTCCGTCCCCAACGCAGTCGCTTTAGCGAAAGCGCTGAGATTGGCACAGCCAAATCCATTGCACCAAGAGTGGAACCAACAGCTGCGTGAGTTTTTTTCAGAATTCAAAGGCGTTAAAATCGTCAGCCCTACAGGAGCGGCTCCACATATTTTGGCCATAGCGGTAAAAGGGATAAGGGGCGAAATCCTCGTATCAGGTTTGCAAAAAGAGTCGGTCATCGTTTCCACTTCCAGCGCCTGTTCATCAAAAAGCGGCGACACGAGCCATGTCATTGGGGCAATTGGCTTGCCGCGTGAATTCAAGGATGGCGTCATGCGAATCAGTTTTGGAGCGTTTACTGAAGAACAGGACATTATGGCGCTGCAAAGCGCATTTCAGCGGGTCTACCGCACCATAAAAGGAGTTTAACCCACTATGAAAACCAATCAAATCCTCGTGCGCTACGGCGAGTTATCAACAAAAGGCAAAAACCGCAGTTCGTTTATTGGACGGCTGCGCGACAATGTAAGACAGACGTTTGCCGATTTGGAAAGCCTGCAGATCAAAGCGGAACGCGACCGGATGTTCATCACATCAGACAGCGAACAGGATTTGGCGCAAGTGATTGAACGCTTGCCGCATGTTTTCGGCATCCAATCGTTCAGCCCGGTAACTGCCTGTGAATTGGACCTTGAAGCCATGAAAGGAGCAGCAGAAGCAATCATCGCCAAAATCCAGGATACCGATAAAAGCTTTAAAGTATCCGTAAAACGGCCATTCAAAGAATTTCCGCATGAAAAACCGGAAATCATGAAAGAACTCAGCTCTCATGTTCTGAGAATTTTTCCGGATTTAAAAGTCCAGATGAAAGATCCGGAAATAGACTTGAAAGTGGAAGTGCGGGAAGAAGCGGTTTATATGATGGCAGAGGTTATTCAAGGGGCTGGCGGCTTGCCTGTAGGAGCCGGCGGCAAGGCCCTATTGATGCTGTCGGGCGGTTTGGACAGTCCGGTTGCCGGCTATCATATGCTAAAACGGGGCGTCCGGCTGGAACTGATTCATTTTTTTAGTCCGCCCTTTACCAATGACCGCGCCAAGGAAAAAGTGTTCGACTTGGCTGAAAAACTTTCGCAGTTTGGTTCATCCGTCAATCTGCACATTATCCCGTTCACCAAGCTTCAGCAGGAAGTGCATAAGCAAGTGCCGGACAATATCACGATGACTTCAACGCGCCGGATGATGATGCGCGTCGCAGATTTGGTAATGGCTGAGACCAATTGCCGCGCCATTATAACAGGCGAAAGCTTGGGGCAGGTAGCGAGCCAAACTTTGGAAAGCCTGCAGGCGATTAATGCGGTGACAAACACACCGATTCTACGTCCACTAATCGCAACCGATAAACTGGAAATCATCGAGACGGCCCAACAGATCGGAACATATGACATTTCCATCCGTCCTTTCGAAGATTGCTGCACGATTTTTACGCCAGCAAACCCAAAAACCAAACCAAAGCTTGAAAAAGTAGAGTACTACGAAAACTTTGTATCATTTGATGAGTTTATTGAAGAAGCGGTGGCAGAGCGGGAAATTATCAAGTTCCCGCGCGTTAAAGTAAGCCAATTTGAAGATTTATTGTAAATGTCGAGCAGCCTATCATGGGCGGCTCTTTTTTTGATTGATTTTATTGCGACCGCACCTCAAATGGCGATAACCGCACCTCGCGGACCATTTTCCCCACCTCAAACACCCAAGATCGCACCTCAGTTCTAGAATCAGCATCAATACACTGCTTTTTTTACAATTATTTGGATATACAGTCCAAATTGAGCAATATACAGTCCATTCCACTCCAAATACTGTCTAAACTCCAAAAATACTATCCAAATAACCACATTTACTGTCCGCAGCCAGAAAAAAATAATAATTTCAGCAAGCACCAAATAGCCTGCCTAGTTCAATAATCCGGGTGGTCCAAGCAGAGACGAGCACATCAGAATGGCGATGACCATTAGCCGACTGCATGGAACAAATTGTTTCATGTTTCTACTGGAGGGAATTGATGAGGCTACCTCATCGTCTTGCTTCTCTACATGAAAGTTTGGGCTTCTTATATGAATTTCAGGAGAAATCATTTCTTATCTATGAGTGAAGACTGAAAAAAAGTGCCGCTTCCTATTCCTGTTTGATTGCCTGCGGAAAGCTTCCACCTGTAGTGAGCTCGTTCCTATAACTCCACTCCACTTAATAGTTCAACTATATGAAATAATATGAATACTTAAACTCTTCCTGTATAATGATAGGAGTATAATAATCAGCTTATCTGCAAGGAGGAAACCACTGTGAAACGAGAAGAACTGATAGCGCCGGATTCGTATAATCTGGTAGAAGAAATCGAGCGATATGCAAATGGGGATGGGAAGCTTGCAATCCTCTGGGAAAATGATAAAGGTGAAAAGCAGCAGGTTACCTATGACGAATTGATGCAGCGTGCAAACCGCGCAGCCAATAGCTTTGAAAAAGCCGGTCTTGTAAAGGGCGATGTCGTGCTGGTGATGGTGCCTCGCTTGATTGAAGCATATGTTGCGTATATTGGTGCTTTAAAAGCAGGATTGGCCGTCATTCCAAGTTCTGAAATGCTTCGTGCAAAAGACATTGCCTATCGCTTGAACCACAGTGATGCCAAGGCGGTAATTGCTTACGAACCGTTTATGGATCAATTTAATGATGTCAAGGAAATGGCTAATGTCGTTAAGTTTGTCATCGGCCGATCCGATGATTCTTGGATTTCCTTGTTGGATGAAATGGCATCCGCGTCCACCGAATACATAGCAGCACCGACCAAAAAAGAAAGCATGGCCTTTCTTTCCTATACGTCAGGAACCACCGGCAATCCTAAAGGCGCCGTACACAGCCACGGCTGGGCATACGCGCATCTGCGTACGTCCGCTGAACATTGGCTCGGAGCGAAAGAAGGAGACGTGGTGTGGGCGACAGCGAGCCCAGGATGGCAGAAGTGGATCTGGAGTCCGTTTCTGGCAACGTTGGGAAGCGGAGCCACCGGTTTTGTCTATAATGGCAAGTTTGATCCGGCCGTGTATTTGGAACTGCTGGAAACCCGCAACATCAACGTGCTGTGCTGCACCCCTACAGAATACCGCATAATGGCGAAGCAAAAGGATTTAGCAAAATACGACTTGTCCGCACTGCACAGCGCCGTGTCGGCTGGTGAACCGCTCAATGCGGAAGTGATCAATGTCTTCCAGGAACATTTTGGTCTTGAGGTGCGCGACGGCTATGGCCAAACGGAAAATACTTTGCTGGTCGGTGTAATGAAAGGAATGGATGCCCGCATTGGCTCAATGGGCAAACCAACGCCAGGAAACCGGGTGGAAATCATCAATGATTTTGGTGAACCATGTGCGGCTGGAGAAGTGGGAGACATCGCCGTCCACGTTGAGACGCCCGCCCTGTTCAAAGAATATTTCAAGGATCCGGAGCGCACCAGGATGCAGTTCCGCGGGGACTATTATGTTACAGGCGACAAAGCTTCAAAAGACGCTGACGGCTATTTTTGGTTTGAAGGCCGTGGAGACGATATTATCATTTCGTCCGGATACACAATCGGCCCGTTTGAAGTGGAAGATGCACTGGTTAAACATCCAATGGTTCAAGAATGTGCCGTTATCGGTGCACCTGACGAAATACGCGGCACAATTGTCAAAGCCTTTGTAGTGTTAGTGGAAGGGCATGCCGCTTCAGATGAATTGGTGAAAAATCTCCAGGACCACGTCAAGGGATTGACGGCGCCATATAAATACCCGCGAGCCATCGATTTCCTTACTGAATTGCCGAAAACGGCATCCGGGAAAATCCGTCGTGTGGAGTTGCGCCAACAAGAAGAGCTTAATAAATAAGCACAGCCGGTCACAAGCCGATACTGGAGTTTAACTGCTCCCGTACAGCCTATGACCGGCTGTTTTTCTTTTGTCCTATTTTTAACCACTCGTTACGCTGCATACGCATTTCATGGGAGTTTCTCTTTATTTACTTTATATACGACATCAGCCTATAATGAGACTGTTATTTCGAAATACAAAATATATAAAGAATGGTGCGCGATGCAGGATGACAGAATCTAAAAAAGGTGTTTTGGTCATTATTTTAACGTATACATTGTGGGGGTTCATGCCGATTTTTTGGAAGCAGATCGATCATGTTCCAGCAGATGAGATTCTGGCAGGACGAATTATATGGTCTTTCTTGTTTACTCTTGGTTTTATTTTACTCATAAACGGCGGCCGTCAGTTATGGCTTGACCTGAAAATGCTGTGGTCTTCGAAGAAGAAGTTTTTCTTATTGATGCTGGCATCGTTCCTGATTTCTGCTAACTGGTTTTTTTATGTCTATGCAGTCTCCCATGACCGGATTGTCGAAACCAGCTTGGGGTATTACATCAATCCGCTGATTTCCATGCTCCTGGGTGCAATTTTCCTGAAAGAAAAGTTATCACCTGCGATTAAAATCGCCTTTCTGTTAGCGGCAACAGGCGTTTTGATATTAACAGTCTCTTTTGGCTCCCTGCCATGGCTTGCATTAGGAATGGCGTTCAGTTTTGCTTTTTACGGACTGATCAAGAAAACCATTCGGTTGGATGCATTGCGCGGATTGGCAATCGAAACTTTGTTTGTTTTCCCTATCGCGATTGCGTACTATGTCTATTTGATGTCGATCGACCAGGTATCTTTTTTGCATACTGGACTGACGACAGATGTTCTGCTGATTGCCAGCGGATTGGTTACAGCTTTGCCGCTGCTGTTTTTTGCCATCGGAGCCCCGTTAATCCCGCTGTATATGGTTGGATTCCTGCAGTATATTGCTCCTTCATTGATGCTGCTGATCGGCGTTTTTATCTACGGAGAAGCTTTTACTGTCATAGACATCATTTCCTTCTCGCTGATTTGGAGCGCTTTGGTGCTGTTCACTTCATCGAAGTTTTTGGAGGCTCGCGGAATCCGAAAGGCTAATAGGAAAGTTTCGGTTTAAATTTCCTTTTTCGATGAAACATTTGCCAGTGTTTACCGTATAGTAAGAGGTAGAAACCAAGGAGGGAATTGCATAAATGAATACAAAAAGATGGATCGCTTTAGTAGTGGCTGCAGCCGTATTGGGAATTTCATTGGTTATCAACTCAGCTTTTGCTTTTCTTCAAAGTGGATTTGGAGAGGGTGTCGATGACTTGATGGCGACTACCCAATCAAGCATCTCCGAAGTCGTTATTGAAGAGGGAGATTTTGATAATCGTGTAGCAGTTTTAAATGTGGACGGAGTGATCCAGGACACAGGCGAGGCATCGTCTCTATTTGGAACAACCGGCTATAACCATTCGTTCTTTATGGAACAATTGGAAAATGTCAAAGAGGATGACTCAGTTAAAGCTGTCGTGCTTACGGTAAATTCACCGGGCGGCGGAGTAGTGGAGTCAGCTGAGATTTATGACAAGATTATTGAAATCCAGGAAGAAACGGAAAAACCGTTTTATGTTTCCATGGGAGCGACGGCAGCATCAGGCGGCTATTACATTGCTGCACCCGCAGATAAGATTTTTGTAAATGAAGAAACTTTGACGGGTTCTATCGGGGTCATCATGCAAAGCGTCAATTACGGCGAACTGGCAGAGCGCTACGGTGTGGACTTTGTCACGATCAAGTCAGGACCATACAAAGATATTATGAGCGCAACGCGCGACATGACAGAAGATGAACGTGCACTTCTTCAGGAGATGCTGGATGATTCATATGAATCATTTGTAGATGTTATCGAAGAAGGCAGAGGCATGACGGAAGATGAAGTGAGAGCTGTTGCAGATGGCCGTGTCATGAATGGCCGCCAAGCAGTGGAAGTCAACTTGGCAGATGATTTTGGATTTGAAGAAGACGTCATCGAGCAAGTAAAGACCGATTTTGATCTGGGCAATGCAGAAGTATTCCAATACGGTGCTTCAGAAGGATTGGGCTCATTGTTATCGATGAAAGTAAATTCGTTCTTCGGCAATGACATTGAGACGCAGATGATTACGAAAATGCTGACTGAATACAGTTCTCCGCGTATGATGTATTTATACGGTGATAAATAAGGAGGGACCATGATGACAGACCACGAAACGAATAAACCAGCAGAAGTGCAAGTCGCACCACATCGTCCCGACACACCAAGCTACGAGGAAGTCCTGTTTTATGAACGGAAACCGGCTGGATTTTGGGTGCGGTTTTGGGCATACTTGATCGATCTTTTAGTCATTGCAGGGCTAACATCTATTTTGATCAAGCCGGTATTTGCGCTTCTCGGTATTGAAACAAGCGGCATCCCTTGGTATGCACCCTATGCCGTTTTGTCAGCTGTCGTCTTCTATGGCTATTTTGTGCTGATGACAAAATTCTTCAGACAGACTGTCGGGAAAATGATTATGGGCATTCGGGTAGTATCGTTGAAGTCAGATAATTTATCATGGACAACGCTCTTGTTCCGCGAATGGGTCGGACGATTTCTATCGGTGACCATTTGGCCGCTTTACTGGATTGTCGGGTTTACCCCGTTAAAACAAGGAATTCATGATTACATCGCAGACACAACAGTGGTTCACGAAGAATCGTTCCGCAAAAACAAGCTGGTGCAGAAGAAACGCCCAGATGGGTCTGGGTTGCATGAGACCCGAGCCTTTTAGTATGATGAAGATACTATGAAAGGGAGGCGTTTTGATTGGTACAAATCACATTCAAGAAAAACCCTGTTACCTTACCCAATAAAGAAGTGAAAGTTGGAGATCAGGCTCCAGATTTTTCGGTGCTATGGACAGACTTGAACCCGGTGACACTGAAAGATACAGCTGGAAAAATTCGTCTTATCAGTGTGGTCCCGTCACTGGATACCGGCGTCTGCTCGGACCAGACAAAACGCTTTAGCGACGAAGCAGCAGCATTAGGCGACAATGTAGCAGTGTTGACCATTTCAGCCGATCTGCCGTTTGCGCAAAAGCGCTGGACAGAAATCAACAAAGTTGATGCACTTACCACTTTGTCGGATCATCGGGACTTGTCTTTCGGTGAAGCATACGGCGTAACGATGAAGGAACTTCGCCTACTGGCCCGTTCTATTTTTGTTATCGACCAAAATGACAAAGTTGCGTACGTAGAATATGTTCCTGAAGGAACGGATCATCCCGATTACGAAAAAGCGTTAGAGGCAGTAAAAGAATTAACAAACTAATACAAGAAACCCACTCAAAAGAGTGGGTTTCCTTATTGAGGACGGCGAACGCATGAATTCAACAATGGAAAAGACTTTTTATTTTATTGACAACCACACGACAAAAATCCAGCAGGAACAGGAAAATGCTTATCTGGAAAGCTTGTTGACTACAACGGAAAATTGGTTGGACGGCTTGATAAAGCCAGAAGCAGGGGCCAGCAAGGAAGATATTCGTAAAGCGCTTCAACTGGCTGTACTGAAAGGCATGAAAGAGCATGTCCAGCCGCATCACCAAATGACGCCGGATGCGCTTGGGTTGTTGGTCGGCTACCTGGTGGAACTGTTTGTGAAAAAAGAGCAAGCTGTCATTTTGGATCCGGCTGTGGGAACCGGCAACCTGCTGCTGACGGTCATGAACTATTTGGATGGCCGATTAACGGGAGCAGGCGTAGAGCTGGACGATTTGTTGATCCGCCTGGCTTCAAATGCCGGGAATCTGATTGAACAGCCGATCACTTTCTATTTGCAGGACGCTTTGCAGCCCCTATTGATCGATCCGGTCGATGTCGTCGTTTCGGATTTGCCGGTGGGCTACTATCCGGACGAAGAAACAGCTGGAACCTACGAATTGAAAGCAGACGAAGGCATGTCTTTTGCACACCATCTGTTTATCGAGCAATCGTTAAAGCATACGGCTGAAGGCGGCTATCTGTTTTTCATCGTACCAAAAGCCTTGTTTGAATCCGCACAAGCGAGCCAATTGCACAGCTTCCTGAAAAAACATGCCCATATCCAATCGGTTATGGAATTGCCGGAAAGCTTGTTCAAAAACTCGGCTCATGCAAAAGGGATCCTGGTCTTGCAGAAAAAGCAGGAAGGTGTCAAAGCTCCAAAGGAAGTCCTATTGGCGCGTGTTCCGAATATGTCGAAGCCGGAATCCATGTCGAAATTCTTTTCGCAGGTGACCGGTTGGTTTAAAGAAAACAAAGAATAAAGCAGCCGATTTATGCTATACTAAGGCTATAAAACATCCATATGAACCATTTTTTGATGAAAAGAGGGATGCGCAATGACTGAATCAAACGAAACACCAAAAAAAGTCAGCTTGCAGGAAGCCGTAAAACGCCAGCTGGAAGCTAAGAAAAACCAGGCTGGGGACAAACAATCCGGCGGCAATGCTTCACTATCGACCAAAAAGATGAAAAGCCAGCAATCGAAAAAAGTCAGCAATAATCGCCGCAAAATGGGTACGTAACGAGCAACTAACCACACATATGGAAGATTGGCGAAAAGGCAGGGAGATCCATTCCCTGCCTTTTTTCATTGCGAAAAAAGGAGTATAATACTTTAAATTGACTATTCGAAAAATAAAAAAGGGATGAATAATATGGAAACAAACCCAGGGGATGCATATGACTCCACCACCTTTCAAGCAGATTGTGCAAACTGTTTTGGCCTTTGCTGTGTGGCATTGGCATTTACAGCTTCTTCAGATTTTCCTGTCGACAAAGCAGCAGGCGTTCCGTGCAAAAACCTGGAAGATGATTTTTGCTGCGGCATCCACCGGAACTTAAGGCTCTCGGGCTATAGCGGATGTACGGTGTTCGATTGCCTTGGCGCAGGGCAAAAAGTATCACAGCAGACATTCGGAGGCATAAGCTGGAAAGACCGTCCACAGTCGGCTCAACAAATGTTTCAGGTGCTGCCGGTTATGCAGCAGCTTCACGAAATGATGCTCTATCTCACACAAGCCATTGAACGCCATGGCAAAGGGGAATTAGAAACTGAACTCCGAAAAAGCAGAAAAGCGATTTATGGATTGACTTTAGCATCAGCTGAAAGACTGCTGGCGATAGATTTGCACCAATACCGTGTGAACATCAACGAGTTGCTGGTCCAAGTTAGCGAAGAAGTCCGGCTCAAATCAGGTCGCTTTAATAAAAAAATGATCCGAAAAAAAGGACCGAATTATCAAGGTATAGATTTAATGGGTGCAACATTTCAAGGAAAAGGCATGAAGGGCTCATTGTTTAGAGGCACATATTTGATTGGTGCGGATTTGAGTAGAGCAGACTTAAGAAATTCAGATTTTATCGGTGCAGACATAAGAAATGCGGACTTGTCTGGAGCAGATTTGAGCGGCAGTCTGTATTTGACACAAATGCAATTGAATTCAGCAAAAGGAAACTGCAGCACTAAATTGCCGGCTTTACTATCAAGGCCGGCTCATTGGTGTAAGAAATAAACATTCCATTGCCACAGCAGATTGTTTAATGAGGAGGGTTTTGATGTATGCCGGATTTTGGCTTCGTTTAAAAGCTTTTGCAGTCGATTACTTGTTGATTTTGGCATATCTAGCGGTGCTGCTGATTTTTTCTGTATTTTTGATGCCTTCACTACAGGGCTGGTTTCAAGAATCACAGATTACCGCTCAGATCGCTGGTTTTCTGTTGCTGACGCTGCCTGTTTCGCTGTATTTTATCATCACGGATTCAAGAGTCGGCAAGCAATCGATCGGCAAACGAAAAATGCAGATTCGCGTGGTGGATGAAAATAATCGATCCATCTCTATCTGCCGGTCAACCTTTCGGATTGCATTGAAGTTTTTGCCTTGGGAACTGTCCCATTTCATGGCCTACCGAATGATGTATATGGAAGATGGAGAGGTGCTGCTAGTGGATTATTTCATTGGGGGATTGATCTACGGATTGATTTTGCTGTATATTCTTATGGTCTTCTTTACGAAAAACAACCAGTCCTTTTACGACTACTTTGCAAAAACCTATGTTGTGAAATTAAAATATTCCTGAAAAGTATTGACTTGCCGAGAAGAACTGATAAAATCTATTTCAATATACTTTTTAAAGAGCTGATTTATCAAATTATATTATAATTAACTCGATCGATGATTTAGTAGGCAATTTGTGTGCAGCAGCAAGAGACTGGATGGCAGGTGCGAATTCAGGCAGCAAATTGGACGAAGTACACCATCAGTTTTGATCGGTTCGCAAAAGAGTGGATGCTTTCTTCAATTAAGGCATTAAATTGGGTGGTAACGCGGAGAAAACCTTCGTCCCTTTATTGGGGCAGGAGGTTTTCTCTTTTTTATAGAGAAAAGGAGAGTTTATTATGAACAATATTAAGTCGGTCATCACCCCAAGGTTTTGGGAAGCTTTACTTGTAACTGTTACTATTTTTCTGGTGATCAGTATCAGCATCATCCGTTTTGAATCGGTTCCGCATATTCCCATCCTGTTTTCGATTTTGCTGCTATTCGTTTACGGATTTCTTAAGAAAGTGTCCTACCGGGAACTGGAGAGAGGATTGGTTGAAGGAGCGGGTGCTGGCATGAGCGCTGTCTTTCTCTTTTTCTTCATCGGCATCCTCATCAGCAGCTGGATGATCAGCGGCACTATTCCGACACTCATCTTTACAGGATTCACGCTGGTTTCCATGACATTTTTCTACGCCATCGTTTTTGTTGTGACATCGTTGATTGGATTATCGATCGGCAGTTCACTGACAACGGTTGCAACAATCGGCGTTGCTTTTATCGGAATGGCGACTGCGATGGATCTGTCACTGGCGATTACGGCGGGAGCGATTGTGTCGGGTGCATTTTTCGGCGATAAGATGTCGCCGTTGTCGGATACTACAAACTTATCTTCTGCTATTGTCGGTGTGGATCTTTTTGAACACATCCGCAACATGGGATGGACGACGGTTCCCGCTTTTGCGATAACTTTGATTTTGTTCGTGCTGCTTTCTCCGGAAGCAGCAGGCGCAAGTGTTCAGGACGTAACGGCTTTTAAAGAAGGGTTGTCAGCTACCGGCATGATCCACTGGTATACAATCATTCCGCTGATTGTGCTCATTATCCTGACAATCATGAAATTGCCGGCATTGCTGACGCTGGCACTTAGTTCGCTGTCAGCCATCATAATTTCTTTTTTGCATCAAAGTTCAACAGCTTCTGAAATATTCTCGGTGCTGTTCAGCGGATATGTATCCATGACCGGCATCGAGGAAATTGATTTGCTGCTGACGCGCGGCGGAATGGAGAGCATGATGTTCACTGTGGCGTTGGTGCTGCTGGCACTCAGTATGGGAGGGCTGCTGTTCAAATTGGGCATCGTCCAGTGCCTGCTGGCAAAAGTGGAAAGCCTATTGAAAAAAGTCTCGTCAGTCATTGCAGCTTCTGCATTTACGGCGATTGGAATCAACATTCTGATCGGTGAGCAGTACCTTTCAATTCTACTGACCGGACAAGCATTTAAAGAACCGTACGATAAAGTAGGGCTTGCCGGCAAAAACTTGAGCCGGGTGATGGAGGATGCGGGAACTGTAGTCAACCCGCTCGTGCCTTGGAGTGTTTGCGGAATCTTCATCACGGGTGTCATCGGCGTTTCGACACTCGATTACTTGCCGTTCGCGTTCTTCTGCCTGCTGTCGCCGATATTGACCATTTTATTCGGTTTTACCGGAAAAACGTTGACCTTTAAACAAACCAAATAATATTAACAAAGAAGCAGATGATCACTATGATCATCTGCTTTTTTGATAAAGGGATTTTTGCAGACGGGTCGAATATTATTCTATATAGACCCATTTATCGCCGTGCCCTGGAAAAAACAGTCGAGGGAGTAGATAAAATGTACAAATCAATTTTACTGGCCGCAGACGGTTCAGAAAATTCCACAAGGGCTGGCAATCAAGCTGCACAATTGGCATCCTTGGTTAAAGGGGCTGAAGTAACCCTCGTATACGTTTCCGACTTTAAAGAAGACAGCCATGAGGAACTTCATGACGGCGGGGCAATTGAATTTGAATTGTCGCGAAAGAAGAAAATCCAGCCTATTCGAGAAGCTTTGGAGCGCGAAAAAATCTTTTACAAAACAAAAATCCTGCACGGCCGACCGGCACCGACAATCATCGAACTTGCAAACGAAGGAAACTTTGATTTGGTCGTTATCGGCAGCAGGGGGTTAAATGCGTTATCTGAAATAATGTTGGGGAGTGTCAGCCATAAAGTCGTCAATGGAGTGAACTGTCCCGTGCTGGTCGTAAAGTAACGCAGGCTTTGCGGCGGTTTACTCTGGTATACTGGTGAAAAAGATCGGCCTTGTCTGCACTTGATCCAACGGAAGGCCGCCTGGAGGAAAACAACAAATGGAAACTTTGCCAAATTGCCCTGAATGCAACTCTGACTACACTTACGAAGACGGCAGCTTGCTGGTATGCCCTGAATGTGCACATGAATGGAGCCCCTTTGCTGAAGCCGAAAGTACAGATGCAGAAAAAATTATCCGAGATGCAAACGGCACGCCTTTAAAAGACGGAGATGCAGTCACTGTCATCAAAGATCTGAAAGTCAAAGGCAGTTCATCGACTTTGAAAATTGGTACGAAAGTAAAAAGCATTCGACTGGTCGATGGGGATCATGACATCGACTGCAAAATTGATGGCTTTGGAGCCATGAAACTGAAATCGGAATTTGTCAAAAAAGCATAACTCGAAAAGACCCTGCCCAAACTTTTTAATAAGTTTGGGCAGGGTCTTTAAGATTTTATAGGCCAGGGTAATTGAACCGTAAAACTGATTTCTTAAGTTGTATAAGTTGACCCTTGGTCCCGCAGATCAAACGCCGCGCTTATTGCCCCATACCAACGTATGCAATTGCGGCAGCACCTTAGCATCGTTCATGATTGGGGAACTGATATGGTAATCAATTAATTGCTCATAACGATGCAGCAAGTTGGAAACCAGCTGTGCGTCATCAGTTGTAGCGGTATCATCGTTTCCGGTCTGCAAGAAAAATGGGGCCGCTGGATAACGCTGATGAAGCCCTTCTGCATAGGCAAAATCATCTTGGTCAAAAACGACGACTTTTAGGCTGACATTGGCATGCAGCAACTTCTCCATAAACAAGTCCAGCTTTGCAAAATCCGTCTTCATTCCAGAGCTGGGCGGTTTTGGTGATAGCGTGATGTCATCGATTTCCACCAGCCAGTCCTGCCAAATAGAGGCTTGCGTTTCAACAGCCACTTTCCAGCCCTGCTGATGGCACAACTCGACCAATTCGCCGATGCCTTTATGAAGAGCAGGATTGCCGCCCGAAATGGTTACGTGTGAAAATGCAGCGCCTCCAATTTGAATGAGCTCTTCAACTATGTCGGCAGGCTGCTTGGAAGTGCTGGTTCCTGTGCCGTCCCAGGTGAATTTCGAATCGCACCAGGAACAGGAATAATCGCACCCTGCCGTACGTACGAACATGGTTTTTTGACCCATGACCATGCCTTCACCTTGTATTGTCGGGCCGAAAATTTCCATTACCGGAATCCTCATGACAGATCCCCCTTGCGCGGACGAAATACCACGTAGCTTGTCGGTGTTTCACGAACAATGACCTGCAGGCAATTCGGGCGGTTGTTCTTGGTTTTCAAAACTTGTTGAATCGATTGCCATACTTGCTGGGCAAGAAGTTCAGTGGTTGGGAACTTATCAGCGAACTCCGGATGGTCGTTCAATACGCTGTGATCGTATTTTTTGTGGATCAATTCTTTCACTAATTTAAAATCAATCAAAAAGCCGGTCGCATCGAGCTCATTGCCGGCGATGGTGATGTTGAGGTGATACGTATGGCCGTGCATAACCTGGCATTTTCCGGCATCTTCACTTGGAATAAAATGCGCTGCAGAAAAATGCAGGTCTTTATTCAGCTCAAATTGAAAATCGTGGGCAGTTGTCGGATAAAATTGCTGCATCATTCGACAGCACCCGCCGATTTTTTCGCCTGGTACCGGGCAAGTCCCTCATTGCGCAATTTGCAGGACGGGCATTCGCCGCAGCCAGTGCTTGGGATGCCGTGATAGCAAGTCAATGTTTTTTCCTGCACGAAATCGAGGGCGCCCAGTGTATCAGATAGCTCCCAAACGTCAGCTTTATCCAGCCACATTAATGGAGTATGGAGGATAAACTGTTTGTCCATCGCCAAATTCAACGTGACGTTCAACGAGCGGATAAAAGTATCGCGGCAATCCGGGTAGCCGCTGAAATCTGTTTGGCTGACGCCTGTGATTAAATGCCGGGAGCCGAGTGCATCTGCATACACGGCTGCAAAAGATAAAAACAAATGGTTTCTGCCTGGCACAAAAGTGGATGGCAGTCCGCCTTCTTCTTCGGCGTTCACTTCAATATCGTTGCGCGTCAAAGCATTTGCAGACAGCTGGTTGATCAAGCTCATATCCAGTACTTTAAATGAGACGCCAAGTTCTTCCGCAATTTTTCGGGCACATTCGATTTCAGCCGAATGGCGCTGGCCATAATCAAATGTCACCGTAGCAACTTCTTTGAAATTTTTAATTGCCCAAAATAGGCAAGTGGTGCTGTCCTGGCCGCCGCTGAAAACGACAACCGCTTTTTCATTTTTCATTTGAGACACTCCTTAGTTTTTTAGAGAGGGAGTTTGCGAACCTCTTTAAGCGAACAGGATTAATAATAACATATTGTCCGACAAGCAAGCAGCTTTAAGGAAATGAAAATTAACAGTGTGCCAGACAACATCCTGTTTTAGAGAATGATCTGCAGCCCGCTTTGTAATTATTGGACGATACATGCGTCTAATCTAGAAAGGATGGGAGGGATAGGGATGAAAAAAACTTTGTTGATCGTGTTGGTTTTTCTAGCGGCAACTGCATGCAATCGTCAAACTTTTAGCGAAGGTGATATTATCGAAAATTTACATGGTGATGTTGCCAATGAAGAACGCTTATACAGGTTTTATGAAAATATGGAAAATGGAAAAAAGGACGCGGTCAGAATCATCAGCTACACAACAGAAGGAGACCCTATCTATCAAGACCTGTCATACGATGGCACTGTTATTGAATCGGTGGAAGATTTCACTGAAGACCAATACGGTTCCGGGGAGATTGTCGCAAGAGAATGTGAATCGATGGTCATCCTGTCCTCTGAAACTGAAGAAGTTTATGTGCTCGAAGGGTGTGATCCTGAAGAGGGATTGGATACCATTCTACACTTAACGGAATAACTGCTGTTAAAGCTTTCTTTACATTTCAATAAGGCATACAATTTCTGCAAAAGGGTATATTTGATAATAACGGATACGGAAGGGGAGATGTGAGATGAAAGCGATAGTCATCGACAATTATGGCGGCAAAGAACAATTGAAAGAAAGAGAAATGGAAAAACCGGCCATTAATGACAATCAAGTGCTGGTTGAAGTCCATGCCACTTCGATCAATCCTATTGACTGGAAATTGCGTGAAGGCTATTTAAAAGATATGCTGCCGTGGGAATTTCCCATCATTCTAGGCTGGGATGCTGCAGGAGTCGTTGCTGAAGTCGGCAAAAACGTCAAACATTACAGTGTTGGTGACCGGGTATTCGCCAGACCGGCTACCACTCGACAAGGAACTTATGCAGAGTTCGTTCCTGTCGAAATGGAACTGTTGGCCCATATGCCGGAGAGTATGACTTTTGAGCAAGGCGCAGCCATTCCATTGACTGGTCTGACTGCCTATCAATGCATTGTCGGCTTTGCAGAAGTGAAAAAAGGGGACAAGGTGCTGATCCATGCCGGAGCAGGCGGTGTTGGCAGCATGGCCATTCAGATTGCCAACAGCATCGGTGCATATGTCGCAACAACGGCGAGCGATAAAAACGATGAACTGGTCAAATCCCTCGGAGCAAACCGGGTGATCAATTACAGTGAAGAGGACTTTAGTGAGCTGCTCGAAAATTTCGATGCAGTACTGGATACGATGGGTGGGGAAGTGTTGGACAAAAGCTTCAAAGTCCTTAAAAAAGGCGGCAAACTGATTTCGATTGCCGGCCAGCCTTCTGCAGAAAAAGCTGAAGAACATGGGGTCAAAGCCAGTGATTTTTGGTTAGAGCCGAACGGCGAGCAATTGCAAAAATTGGCTCATTTATTCGTGTCAGGCGAGTTAAAGCCTGCGATTGGCCACGTGTTTGAGTTTACCGAGCAGGGACTGAAGGACGCCCACGAACTGAGTGAATCCCATCACGCCCGTGGCAAAATTGTCATCAAAATCAAATCTTAAAAAAGCCTTTTTACAAATATGGAAAGGCTGAGCAATAAACAAAAGAGGTTTTGGAATGTACTCCTTCCAAAACCTCTTTATTTTGAGATAACTTTTAGGCATGGCCTGAGTGGACCTCCAAATTTTTTGTTTGAATCTTATTTTTCCATAACCGCAAAGTAATTGTCCTCATTGTCCGCAAAATTAAATACTTTGCCTGAAGGCATGTCTATAATGTCTCCAACTGTAATGTTTTTGTTTGTAAACTCCTTATAAAGTTTATCAGCATTTTCAGTGATAAACATTAAGGAGGGGGTGCCTAACTTTACTCCGAGCGACATCTGTGCGACAGTTTCTTTGTTATGCAGAATGATGCTCGTTTCAGCCCCTTCTGCTGAAGCAATTTCTATCCATCTCATTCCGTGGCTATTCTCATCAGCTACGACAGTAAACCCCAATTTTTTTGACCAGAATTCTACCGCTTCGTCTTGATTGTTGACATATAACATAACCTGCCCAATTTTACTGATCATGTTTTCAGCTCCTTTGCAGCTTACTATATCTTTAACTAAAAAAAGACCATCAAGCGAAAAAGCTCAGATGGTCGATATTGCGAAAACTCATTGCGCTCCAGCTTTTATTGCCGGACGTCTATTGCCGAAATACAGATTCTTATCTGTCCATGAAGGTTAAAAGTTTTCAGGCTTGCCTGATTTGTCTTCTGAATAGTATTCCTTTGGTGCATCGTCCTGAGCTTCTTCTGTGCGTACGACCAAAACATCGCATTTAGCGGAACGGACAATATGTTCCGAAACACTGCCGATCAAGAAACGTTCTACGGCGTTCAATCCGGTAGCACCACAAATAATAAGGTCAGCTTCCACTTTTTGAGCTAAATCACGTGAAATCATCGTTTTTGGAGAACCGTAATCGACTACGATGTTTACTTTTTCAACACCGCCGGCTAAAGCTTCTTTTTTGTAGTCATCCAGTAAATCTTCTGCAAACTTTTGAGCGCGGTCAGCAATCGAGCGGTCGTACGCTTCGATAGCAGCAAATGACCGGGTATCGATGACATTCACCAAATTTAATGTGGCGTTGTTCCGTTTGGCGATCCCCACCGATTTTTTAAATGCCCACTCGGCTTCTTTGGAACCATCGACTGCAACTAGAATTTGACTGTACTTTAATGTCATCCTAAATTCCTCCTTTTGTCTCTCACTATTAAGAGATTCGCTATAAGTTCCAGAGTTCCTGCTAAATTGAAGTTAATTTCATGAATTTTTTGTCTAATTAATGGCGACTATTTTCCCTTTTAAATGGGTTGATAACCGGTAATAAAGTAGCGAATAAGAGCAGAAATCCATTATTTCTGTTAAAATATAGATGATTTCAGAAAATTCTTTTATTCTAACAGATCATTAATTGGAAATGGGGGTTCGAGATGCGCATTGGGGTACCGACAGAAGTGAAAAATAACGAAAACCGGATTGCGATGACTCCGGCCGGTGTAGTCAACTTAACACTGTACGGCCACGAGGTCTTTATTGAAAATGGGGCTGGGCTTGGTTCTGGATTTGCCGATGAAGACTACAGAACTGCGGGAGCAAAAATTGTTGCTACGGCAGAAGAGGCATGGGCGCAGGAGATGGTCATGAAAGTGAAAGAGCCGGAACCGGAAGAATACCAATATTTCCGCGAAGGGCAGATTTTATTCACTTACCTGCATTTGGCGCCGGAAAAAGAATTGACACAAGCGCTGCTGGATGCAAAGGTGACGGGCATTGCTTACGAAACGGTACAGCTGCCGAATAATTCCCTGCCTTTGCTGACGCCAATGAGCGAAGTGGCAGGACGGATGTCAACGCAGATCGGGGCGCAATTTCTGGAGAAGATACATGGAGGCGCCGGTATTCTGCTGGGCGGTATTCCAGGTGTGGGACGCGGCAATGTCTGTGTGATCGGTGCTGGCGTTGCCGGAACCAATGCTGCAAAAGTGGCTGTGGGCATGGGGGCCAGCGTCACAATTTTGGATTTAAATCCGGATCGCCTGCGTCAATTGGATGATCAGTTCGGACAGGATGTCCAAACGCTGATGTCCAATCCGCTGAATATTGCCGAATCCGTCAGAAAAGCGGACCTGGTCATTGGAGCCGTATTGATTCCTGGCGCCAAGGCACCCAAGCTGGTGACGGAGGAAATGATCCAATCGATGAAACCAAGATCGGTTGTAGTTGATATTGCCATTGACCAAGGCGGAATTTTTGAGACCAGCGACCGCATTACAACACACGACGATCCGACCTATGTAAAACACGGAGTTGTCCATTATGCTGTGGCGAATATGCCTGGAGCTGTTCCAAGAACTTCGACTATCGGATTGACAAACGTAACGGTGCCATACGCAGTCCAAATTGCCAATAAAGGATTTATTCAGGCGGTCCGGGACAATGAGGCGCTGAAAAAAGGGGTCAACACGCTGGCAGGGCACGTTACCTATCAAGCGGTAGCTGCGGATCAAGGGTTGCAGTACAAATCAGTTGATGAGATTTTAGGCTAAAAAGCGGCACCGGAAAGATTCCGGTGCCGCTTTTTTCGATTAATTTGTGATAATTTGAAGTTCTTTCGGGAATTTCGTCAATACTTCGTAGCCATCTTCTGTAACTGCTACATCGTCTTCAATGCGGACACCGACTTTTCCAGGAACATAGATGCCGGGTTCCAGTGTAAAGACCATTCCTTTTTCCATTGTCATCGGATTTGCTCCGTGAATAGAAGGGAATTCGTGTACCGATATGCCAAGGCCATGGCCGAGGCGGTGTGTGAAATACTCCCCGTATCCGGCATCCGTAATGACTTTGCGTGAAATCTGATCCAGTTCAGCTGCTGTGACGCCAGGCTTGACTGCCTCGAGCGCTGCCGTTTCAGCCTTCAATACAATATCGTATACCGCTTTCTGCTCTTTGCCAGGTTCTCCAAGCGCTAAGGTGCGGGTGATATCCGAGCAGTATCCTTTATGCACAACGCCCAAGTCGAATAATACCAAATCGCCATTTTGCAGTTTCCGTTCTCCGGTCTTGCCATGCGGCGAGGCGGCTTTGTCTCCTGCCAATACAGTTGTGTCGAATGACATATGGGTGACGCCGCGTTTTTTCAAAGCCAATTCGATTTCCGTCATCACTTCAATTTCGGTGATGCCTTCTTTGATTGTCTTAGCCGCTACTTCGATGGCGTAATCGGCTAATGCCGCCGCTTCACGCAAAATCTGAAGTTCTGCCTCGTCCTTAATGACACGCATAGCATTCAGCTGCTCGTCTAATTGAACAATTGTAAGTGAGCCAAATAGTGAAAGGATGGCATCATATCGGTCAACTGTCATATGCGCTTTTTCAATCGCCATGGTTTTCAAATCGATTCCGCGAGACTGGGCGGTATTGTGTAAGATCTCCATGGAATTTTGCGTGTCTTCGTGGCCGACAATTTCGCCGGCCCATCCGGCATTTTTTGCATCCGGCATTTCCATTTTCGGACAGATCAAAAATGGTTCGGCTTCAGCGAATACCATGACACCCAGCAGGCGCTCGTGTGGGTTGCTTTGGAAGCCGCTGACGTAAAAGACGTTAAAGGGATCGGTAATAAACGCCGCATCGATCGATTGCTCTTTTAAATAGTTTTGTAATTGCTTGATTTTAGTCATATGTATTCCTCCTCTACATGTGTAGCATATCAAAAATCAGGGTATAAAACAGCTATGTAAGTTGAACTATTAGCTTTCACTTGTGGAATATCCACAGCAGAATAGCTATCATTAAAAATAATGAGTTCAACTTTTCCAGTAACCATCAACAAATTCATTGGAGGGATAGTATGCATATTTCATATCACGGCCATTCAGTTGTAAAAATCAAAACAGGTGAGTTCACGATTTTAATAGATCCATTTATTAATGGCAACGAATTGACCGATTTGAAGGCAGCCGATGAAAAGCCGGATGCCATTCTTTTGACGCATGCCCATAACGATCATGTGGGGGATACTATTGAATTAGCCAAAAGCAATAATGCGCAAGTGGTAGCTCCAGTCGAACTCGCCAATTATCTTGGAAGCCAGGGAGTCAACGCAGTCGGCATGAACTTAGGCGGCGCCCATGAATTCGATTTTGGTTTGGTGAAATTTACAAAGGCATTTCATAGCTCTTCGTATACAACAGAAGAAGGGGAAGCGATTTACGGCGGCATGCCAGCTGGAATCCTCTTTAAAGCAGAAGGCAAAACAGTTTACCATGCAGGTGATACCGAAGTCTTTGGAGATATGGAGATTATTGGCAAAAGGAATGATATTGATGTGGCATTTGTGCCAATCGGCGACTTTTTCACGATGGGGCCGGAAGATGCGGCTTACGCGGTTGAATTGCTAAAGCCGAAAGTGGTGGTGCCCATCCACTTCAATACATTCCCGCCAATCAAACAGGACCCTGAGCATTTCAAGTCCTTAGTCAAAAATGCAGAAGTTAACATCCTGCAGCCAGGCGGCAGCATTGAATTATAATTAAGCGGCAATACTCGGAGAGCTCAGGCTTTTCGGGTATTTTTATTTTCTTCACAACTGTTGTGTTCCGTGCTGCAACCGCTCGTTCATAGGCCTGTCGAAGCAGAACGCCCGTCTCCACTTTTCTATTAATTATGCTACACTATTAGGTACATGAACGCAGAAAGAATGGGTGAAATCATGGCGACTAAACATGAACAGATATTGGATTATATTGAGACATTAGCCGTTGGCGAAAAGATTTCGGTGCGGCGTATTGCCAAGGAGCTTCAAGTGAGTGAAGGGACTGCTTACCGGGCAATCAAAGAAGCGGAAACAAAGCGATTGGTTTCGACCATTGAACGTGTCGGAACGATTCGGATTGAACGCAAAAAGAAAGAAAATATCGAGCGGCTGACTTATGCTGAAATCGTTAACATTGTTGACGGGCAGGTATTGGGCGGCAGAGCCGGATTGCATAAATCATTGAACAAATTCGTAATCGGTGCGATGCAGCTGGAAGATATGATGCGTTATACGGAAGCGGGCAATTTATTGATTGTCGGCAATCGCTATAAAGCCCATGAATACGCTTTGCGTGCGGGAGCAGCCGTGCTTGTGACTGGTGGATTTGAAGCGTCCGAAGGAGTAAAGAAACTCGCGGATGAGTTTGAATTGCCGGTTATTTCGACCAGCTACGATACCTTCACGGTAGCGACAATGATCAACCGGGCGATCTATGACCAATTGATCAAAAAGGAAATTCTTTTAATAGAAGATATTTTGATTCCACTGGAAGTAACGGCGTACTTGACGCTGAAAGAGCCGATCAGACGCTATCATGAATTGAATGAACAAACGACTCATGGCGGTTTTCCTGTGGTCGATCATTCAAACAAACTGGTTGGTATCATTACATCACGGGATGTTATTGGGCATCCGCCTTCCGAGTTAGTGGAAAAAGTGATGACCAAAGATCCCATCACTGTCTCGATGCAGACGAGTGTCGCAGCTGCAGGCCACCGCATGATTTGGGAAGGCATCGATTTAATGCCGGTTGCAGATGACCACGGCAAGCTGAAAGGCGTCATCAGCAGGCAGGATGTATTAAAAGCGATACAAACTGCCCAACGTCAGCCTCAGCAGGGTGAGACAATCGATGACATCATCAAAAGCCAGCTTCAACAGCAGTCAAATGACAAACTGATTTTGGAATTTCGCGTTACACCACAGATGACCAATGCTTATGGATCGATTTCCCACGGTGCGTATACGATGATTCTCACAGAAGCGGCAGGAGCGGCTTTAAAAACAAAAAACCGCAAAGATAGTGTGTTGGAAAATATATCAATATACTTTCTAAAACCGGTTCAGCTGGATGCGCTGGTGTTTGTCCGTCCCAATATTTTGGACATTAGCCGTAAATCCGCAAAAGTTGAAGTTGATGTATCTCTTGATCAGGAAATTGTCGGCAAGGCGATGTTGACCTTCCAATTGTTGGATCGCTGAATTTACCTCTTTTTCAGGCAGCAAAAAGGCAGCAGGTTCACTCGATTGGGAGTGGATCTGCTGCCTGAACATTCTGTTGAGAGAAGCTGCTTAAGGATTTAAGTCAGCTTCTTCTTCAAGGAATGCCTGATAATGCCGTGATGCTTTGTAATTGTAATAAACCAGGGCAAGCCCAAGGACGATAAAAATGGCTGAAACGATATACGTGATTGCACTTTGAAATACGAACAGCTGGTTGATTCCGAACAAGGCCATAAAACTTCCCAGCGCCATCGAAGCTCGTGCAGCATACCATTTCTTTCTGATCGGCAAAACGGTGCGCGTACGGAATTGCTTGGTTTTGTTATAAAAATAAATGACAAATGATACAATGATTAAAACAACGAATATTAACATAGGGACCTCCTGAATTCCAAAACTCATTATCATTGTACTGAGAATTGAGCAAAATTGCGAATGGATTTCCTTATAAATGGAGGAACTCGAGAATGAACAGTCAAATCATCGACACAATTAAGCAATACAGCACCATCATTATTCACCGCCATGTGCGTCCGGATCCAGATGCTTACGGATCTCAGCTCGGCCTAAAATACTTATTGGAGCAAAATTATCCGGACAAGCGAATTTTGGCAGCCGGAACACATGATTACACAATGGACTTTCTGGATTTTCCTGATGCAGTGGAAGATCAGGATTTCGAAGGTGCATTGGTCATCGTGACCGATACCGCCAACACAGAGCGTGTCGATGATCAGCGCTACAAAACAGGCGCGAAACTAATTAAAATCGATCATCATCCGAATGACGATGCTTATGGCGATATTGTATCCGTTGATACAACGGCAAGCTCGGCTTCGGAATTGATTTATGAACTATTTGCATATGGAAGTGAACACGAAGGCTGGACTTTGTCCGCAAAGGCAGCTCGTTTACTGTATGCGGGAATTATTGGCGACACCGGACGCTTTCTTTTCCCAAGTACGACGCAAAAAACATTTGCGATTGCAGGCGAACTGATCAAATTCGAATTCGACCGCAATGAACTGCATAATGGCATGTACGAAATGGACCGAAAATTATTGCATCTGCAAGGTTATATGTACCAAAATTTCAAAATGGATGAAAATGGTGCTGCACATGTCAAAATCACCAAAGACATCCTAAAGGAATTTAGTGTGACGGCAACCGATACATCTTTGCTGGTGGGTTCGCTCGGCAATGTCAAAGGCATGAAAGCCTGGGTTATTTTAATTGAAGAAGATACGGAAATCCGGGTGCGCCTGCGTTCAAAAGGCCCGATCATCAATACTTTAGCGAAAGAATTCGGAGGCGGTGGCCATCCAATGGCTTCCGGTGCAACAGCCTATTCGTGGGAGGAAGCCGATCTGGTCATTCAGCGCCTTGCTGAAATCTGCGCTGCCGCAAAATAAGGAGGAGGTCTGTTGGCAATGGTTTATCCGCATATAAGCACATCGGCTGATTTGCTGAAAAGTACGGTGCGCCTTGACCAACTTTTCCCGTATTTAAAGGAACAAGGAGCCGTTTCAGCTGCAATCGTCAACACTAAACTATACGGTATTCTTCCATTTTGGGAAGAATGCCGCCGTGCCGGCATCCATGGGGTGGTCGGCCTTTCGGCATTTATCGAGTATGAAGAATTGCACTACCCGGTCGTTTTGTATGCCCAATCGAATAAAGGCTATAGCAACCTCTTAAAGATTTCCAGCGCCTTGTCCACAAGGGAAAAAGAGTCCATTCCGGAGCAATGGCTGAAAGCTTACCGGGAAGGCCTGATCTGTGTTATTCCGAATAAACTTGAGTGGCTGCTGACGGACCGCAAACCGGTGTTTGAATACATAAAGGATTTATTTGGCTCGGCAGCGTTCGGCAGTATTGACAGGCCAGGCGGAATTCTGTCTGAACAGGAGCCGGCATTTGCTGAAATCTGCGAAAACATGGAGCTGCCGATAATTGCAACACACGAAAGCCGTTATCTGTTTGAACAGGATGCTTTTGCATATGAGGTGGCCTCAGCAATCGGCCAAGGGCAGAAGATAAATGATCCGGAAAGGCAGAAGCCTGAGCATCTGTTTGCATACGTGCCAAGCCGTACGGAATTCGAATCCTGGTTTGCCGATCATCCGGAATGGCTCCAGCGCACTGCGGATCTGCTGGAAAGCTGCCAGGTGGCAATTCCGATGAATCGCCAACTGCTTCCGGTATTTCCGTTGGCTCAAGAAACCGACAAAGCTGCTTTTATTGCTGAGTTGTGCAAAACGGGATTAGCTGATCGGGTACCAGGTTTTTCAAAACTTTACCAGGACAGACTGGACTACGAACTGTCAGTAATCGGAACAATGGGCTTTATCGATTATTTCCTGATAGTCGCAGATTTCATGAAATATGCCAGAGACCAGGATATTATGACAGGTCCGGGACGTGGATCTTCGGCCAGTTCGCTCGTTGCCTATTCATTGAAAATTACCGATGTGGACCCTCTCGAGCATGGTTTGCTTTTTGAGCGCTTTTTAAATCCGGAGCGTGTCACATTGCCGGATATCGACATTGATTTTGCTGACCATAGACGCCACGAAGTGGTAGACTATGTAGCAAAAAAATACGGTGCGGTCCGAACAGCGCAGATTATTACATTTGGTACCTTGTCGGCTAAAGCGGTTGCCCGTGATACGGCCCGTGTATTCGGTTTTGAAGCGGAAGAGCTTGAAGCTATTTCAAAAATGATACCGAACCGGCCAGGAACGACGCTCCGATCCGCCCTGAAAGAGTCTCCGGCTCTGAATGCCTGGATTGTGGAACGGGAAGAGCGCAAATCCTGGTTCAAGACAGCTTTGAAATTGGAAGGCTTGCCGCGCCATGCCTCCACCCATGCGGCGGGTGTAATTTTAAGCCCGACACCGCTGGTTGAACATGTTCCGATCGAAAAGGGAAACGAAGGCATCTTTTTGACGCAATGGCCAATGCAGGAACTAGAAGCAATCGGCTTGTTGAAAATGGATTTCCTCGGCCTGCGGAATTTAACGATTTTGGAGCAGATCCGAAGCCTGATTTATTGGGATACCAAAAAACGAATCGACTACAGAAGCATTCCGCTCAAAGATGAAAAAACTTACAAGCTATTGGCATCGGGCGATACGACCGGTGTCTTCCAATTAGAGTCTGATGGGATGCGCCGCGCACTCCAGCAAATCAAACCAACGGCATTTGGCGACATTGTCGCTGTCAATGCCCTGTTCCGGCCAGGTCCCATGGAATTTATTCCTTTGTACGCCAGACGGAAGCATAAACAGGAAGCCGTGAAATACGTCCATCCGATTCTCGAACCAATTCTGAGTGAGACCTATGGCGTTATCGTCTACCAGGAGCAGATTATGCACATTGCCGCGAAAATGGCCGGCTTTTCACTGGGAGAAGCCGATCTGCTGCGCCGAGCCGTCAGCAAAAAGAAACGGGAGATTTTGGATGAAGAGCGGGCGCACTTTGTCGGTGGAGCAAAAGAGAAAGGATTTACCGAAGCGGAAGCAGGGGAAGTTTATGATTTGATCGTTCGTTTCGCGGATTATGGCTTTCCGAAAAGCCATGCTGTCGCCTATAGCATGATTTCCTATCAGCTGAGCTATATGAAAGCCCACTACCCGGTCTATTTCTATACCGGCTTGTTGGCCAACAGTGCCGGCAATACAGAAAAAACCAAACAACTGCTGCAGGAAATTAAAGAAAAGAAAATTCCGTTGCTGCCGCCGTCCATTCAAAAAAGCCGCCATTCGTTTTCTGTAGAAGAAGGGCAGGTGCGGATTGGGTTGAATGCGATAAAAGGGGTTCCGGGAACAACGGTCAGGGCACTGCTTGCTGCCAGAGAAGAAGGGCCATTCAGCAGTTTGTTCAATATTGCTGAACGCATTTCGGCTTTGCATTTCAACCGCAAATCGTTTGAACCGCTGATCAAAGCAGGTGCACTCGACGAGTTCGGCCACGACCGCAGTGTTTTATTGGCATCTCTCGACAGCGCCATCAAGCACGCTGAATTGGTCAAGCCGACCGAAGATCCCGGATTGTTTGATGATATGGGATCCAGTTTTATGAAGCCGAAGTACACCAAGGCAGCAGATATGCCTGAGACGCTGAAACTCGACTACGAAAAAGATGTTCTTGGATTTTACTTATCCAAGCATCCGATAGAACGCGAAAAAGAAAGTCGCCAGAAAATTTTTCATGAATTGAAATCGCTGAAAACTAAAGGCGATAGAGAAACGGTAACTGTTTTGGGGATGGTTGATGACATCAAGCGGATCCGAACAAAAAAAGGGGATGCCATGGCATTTTTGACTTTGATGGATGAAACAGGACCGGTTTCCGTGACGCTGTTTCCGGTAGAGTATGCGAAATACAATCTTCTTTTGGAACCGCAGGCAATTCTGGAAATCCACGGGGTAGTTGAAAACCGCAATCAAAAAACGGCTATTATATGCAAAACGATAGAAACTTGACTGCTTTTCTCAAAGAAAAGCAGTTTTTTCTTTACGTAGCACAATTTTTTTTGTAAGGTAAAGGATATGAGTGGCCAGACCACTTTCAAAAAAATGGGAACTGAGGAACCGCCATGAATCAATCGAAACGATATTTGGACATAGTACGGGACATTCGTGACATGATTCGGCAAGAAAAAATCAAGCCAGGCGACCGCATTCCATCTGAAAGGGAATTGGCCGAAACCATGCAGGTCGGTCGTTCAACTTTGCGGGAAGCGCTGCGCAGCCTGGAGTTGTTGGGATTGATTGAAACACGCAGGGGGGAAGGCACGTTTTTGTCTGATTACAGAAACCATAAATTGGTTGAAGTCTTGTCAACTTTCGTCCTGCAGGATAACCAATCACATGAAGATGTTTGGCGAACGCGCCAAATTCATGAAATGGCAGCTATCCATGAGATTTGCCAAAATGAAGCTGCCAGCCAGATGAAGATCTGGGACAGTTTCCGGCTGCGCCTCGAAGGCGAAAGTTTTCAGCGAGAAGATTTTGTCCGTGAACTGATGGTGTTATCAGGCAACCGCTTGTCATTGAAAATCTGGTTCTTATTGAAGCAATACAGCGGCAATCCATATGATGGAACCGTATCTTCAGAAGAAATAGACCGCATGAACGATATATTAACCGCTATTGAGCGGCAAGACGCAGATACAGCCATTCGCGAGTTTAAGGCTTGGAGCGAATGGCTACAAAAGGAGAGAATACGCAATGGCAATTATTCGTGATATTTTTAAACGCAACAAAGACAGCAAAGAAGCTACCATGCCTTCAAAAGCCGCAAAAGATGTTCCAGAAGGCTTAATGACCAAATGCCCGAACTGCAAGGAAATTACGTTGACGAAAGATCTGGAAAAAAACAATAAAGTTTGCCCAAAATGCGACCATCATTTTAAAATGACTGCGCATGAACGTATCAGTGGCTTATTGGATGCAGGAAGCTTTGAGTCGATGGATGACCATTTAAAATCGGAAAATCCACTCGGTTTTCCGGGGTATGCAGAGAAAGTGCAGGCAGACAGCGAAAAAACCGGTTTGAACGAAGCTGTATTAACAGGTTCTGGCAAATTACAAGGACAGGACATCGTTTTGGCTGTGATGGATTCACATTTTCGTATGGGTTCGATGGGTTCCGTTGTCGGCGAAAAAATTACACGCGCCATTGAAACGGCTACAGACCGCAAATTGCCATTTATCATTTTTACAGCGAGTGGCGGGGCACGTATGCAAGAAGGTGTGCTGTCTTTAATGCAGATGGCGAAAACCAGCGTTGCGTTAAAGCGACACAGCAACGAGGGATTGTTATTTGTATCTGTTCTGACGCATCCAACAACTGGCGGAGTTTCTGCGAGTTTTGCTTCAGTCGGCGACATCAATATCGCAGAGCCAAAAGCGTTGATCGGCTTTGCAGGCCGCCGGGTTATTGAACAGACCGTTCGTGAAAAGTTGCCGGAAGATTTCCAGACAGCTGAATTTTTGCTGGATCACGGACAATTGGATGCAGTGGTTCACCGCGCGTCAATGCAGAATACTTTGTCGACTATCGTACGTCTACATACGAAAGGGGCTGTGGCAAATGGCTAAGAAAAACGGAAAAAAATCTATGCCTTTTGAAGAGCCTTTAATTCAGCTGCGGGCAAAGATTTCAGAGTTGAAAGAATACACCGCTACGGCTGAAGTAGACTTGAGTTCAGAAATCAAATCGTTGGAAGATCGATTCTCTAAACTTGAAGAAGAAATTTACGAGAACATGAAACCTTGGGACCGCGTCCAGGTAGCGCGACACCCCGAGCGGCCGACGACTCTGGACTATATTCCCTTGATTTTTAATGATTTCATTGAAATGCACGGAGATCGCCTGTACGGAGATGATGCTGCTATCGTCAGCGGGATTGCCTCTTTCCACGGGCAGCCCGTGACCATTATCGGCCACCAGCGCGGCAAGGATACGAAAGAAAACGTCAGACGGAATTTTGGCATGCCGCATCCGGAAGGCTACCGGAAAGCATTGCGCCTGATGAAGCAGGCAGAAAAATTCAAACGGCCGATTATTTGCCTGATTGACACGAAAGGCGCATATCCGGGCAAAGCAGCCGAAGAACGTGGCCAAAGCGAAGCGATTGCCCGTAATCTGGTGGAAATGGCCGGACTCGAAGTACCGGTGTTGTCGATTGTGATTGGTGAAGGAGGAAGTGGAGGCGCGCTTGCACTGGGTGTCGGCAATCAGATTTTGATGCTGGAGAACTCGACATTCTCGGTTATCTCTCCGGAAGGGGCGGCTTCTATTTTATGGAAGGACTCTGCTTTAGCGCAAACAGCAGCCGAGGCGATGAAAATTACAGCACCGGATTTGTTGCAAATGAAAATAATTGAACACATGATTCCAGAAGTTCGCGGTGGTGCCCACCACGATCCGAAAAAACAAGCCTCAATCATTTCAGAAGCGATCCGACGCTCACTGGAAGAATTGAATGGCATGTCCGGCGAAGAACTGGTTGATCAGCGTTACCGGAAATTCAAATCCATCGGTGTATTCAGTGAATGACGGAGAACCGCCTCGGCGGTTCTTTTTAATTTCCAAGGTTATCGGCAGGTCTCCTTTCTTCGGAACCGGTCAGTAAAATGAAACAAAATCTTAACATGCTGCACGGCTTTTAAGGACTGACAGTAGCGCTTCGGCGTGGTAAGGTAAACAGAGTAAATGGACTGCAGGAGGGGTATTATGAAGAAAATTGGAGTATTGACAAGCGGAGGAGATTCACCGGGCATGAACGCGGCTGTCCGTGCGGTTGTCCGAAAAGGAATATACCACGGCATTGAAGTGGCTGGCGTTTATTCCGGATATCAGGGATTGATTGAAGGCAACATCAAAAGATTAGAAGCAGGCGACGTTGGCGATATTATTCAGCGCGGAGGCACTAAGCTGTATTCTGCACGCTGCGATGAGTTCCGCACCAACGAAGGCCAATTAAAAGCAATTGAGCAAATGAAAAAAGAAGGACTTGAAGGATTGGTGGTTATCGGCGGAGATGGTTCATACCGTGGAGCGATGGCTTTGACTGAACGAGGGTTCCCGTGCATCGGCGTTCCAGGGACGATTGACAACGATATTCCAGGAACAGATTACACAATCGGATTTGATACAGCGCTCAATACTGTTATTGAAGCAATCGATAAGATTCGCGACACGGCGACAAGCCATGAGCGGACTTTCATTGTGGAAGTAATGGGGCGCGATGCAGGCGATTTGGCACTGTGGGCTGGCCTTGCCGGTGGAGCAGAAACCATTCTGATTCCGGAAGAAAGTTATGATATCGATGAGATGATCGACCGTCTGCAAAAAGGGCGCGACCGCGGCAAGCGCCACAGCATCATCATCGTAGCGGAAGGCGTTATGGGCGGCAACGAGCTGGCTGACCTGATCAAAGAAAAGGCGGATATCGAAACGCGTGTTTCTGTGCTTGGCCATATCCAGCGCGGCGGATCTCCGACAGCGCGGGACCGTGTCCTGGGCAGTTTGTTTGGTGCCCGTGCAGTGGAAGTTTTGCTGAACGGCGGCGGAGGACGAGCTATTGGCATGAAGAATCATCAGGTGGTAGACTATGATATGACAGAAGCATTTACTGCTGAGCATAATGCTGATATGAGTTTGTATACTTTATCTAAAGAATTAGCAATTTAATATGGTAAATGGAGTGAGTTTATTGAGAAAAACGAAAATTGTCTGCACAATCGGACCAGCAAGTGAAACACCTGAACTGCTTGAACGCTTAATCGAAGCGGGAATGAACGTCGCCCGCTTAAATTTTTCACACGGAAACCATGAAGAACATGCCTTGCGCATCAAACGCATCCGTGAAGCAGCCGACAAAGCCGGCAAAATTGTCGGCATTCTGCTGGATACAAAAGGTCCGGAAATCCGGACGCACCAAATGGAGAACAACTCCATCGAATTGGTCACGGGCCAGAAAATTGAAGTATCCATGACAGAAGTGCTTGGAACGGCTGAGCGGTTCTCCATCACCTATGAACAGTTGATTGAAGATGTCGAAACAGGATCAATCATCTTGTTGGACGACGGGTTGATCGAATTGCGTGTTGAAAGCCTGGACAAAGAACAGGGCATTATCCATACCATCGTTGAAAATGCGGGAACTCTGAAAAGCAAAAAAGGCGTCAACGTGCCAGGCGTTTCGGTTCAACTGCCAGGAATTACGGAAAAAGATGCGCAGGATATCTTGTTTGGCATCGAACAAAATGTTGATTTTGTTGCGGCTTCATTTGTCAGAAGAAGTTCAGATGTCATGGAAATCCGCGGTTTGCTTGAAAAGAACAACGGTGCACATATCCAAATCATTCCGAAAATCGAAAACCAAGAAGGCGTCGACAATATCGATGATATTATCATGGTGTCCGATGGCTTAATGGTTGCACGTGGCGATTTAGGCGTAGAAATTCCGCCGGAAGAAGTTCCGTTGGTCCAAAAATCACTGATCGAAAAATGCAACAGTGCCGGCAAACCGGTCATTACGGCTACACAGATGCTGGATTCCATGCAGCGCAACCCGCGTCCGACACGCGCAGAAGCAAGTGACGTCGCCAATGCGATTTTTGACGGCACGGATGCGATTATGCTATCGGGTGAAACAGCAGCTGGCATTTATCCGGTCGAATCCGTTGAAACGATGCACCGCATCGCCGAAACGACAGAAGCCGCTTTAAATTATAAGCAAATTGTTTCGACAAGAAGAAAAGAAAAAGAGTCGAATATGACAGAAGCGATTGGCCAAGCCGTTGCCTATACGGCATTGAACTTAAAAGTTCAGGCCATTATTGCACCGACCGAGAGCGGCACAACCGCCAAAATGATTTCAAAATACCGTCCTGGCGCACCGATTATTGCGGTAACCTCTTCAGATCGGCCAGCACGCAAGCTGTCTCTTGTATGGGGCGTTCAGCCAATCGTCGGGACTTCAGTCGAATCGACAGATGAATTGCTGGAAAAAGCTGTGGATGAGAGCTTGAAGCATGGTTATGTGAAACACGGCGACCTTGTCGTGATTACAGCAGGAGTTCCAGTTGGACAAGCCGGTACGACTAACTTGATGAAAGTTCATGTTATCGGAGACATTCTTGCAAAAGGCCAAGGCATCGGCAAGACCGTCGCTTTCGGAGAAACAGTTGTTGTCAGAAATGCAGAAGAAGCACTGGCAGTTGACGTGGAAGGCAAAATCATCGTAACAATCGGAACAGATCGTGACATGATGCCAGCCATCAATAAATGTGCTGGCATCATAACAGAAGAAGGCGGATTGACAAGCCATGCTGCAGTTGTCGGCTTGAGTCTTGGCATTCCGGTTATCGTCGGCGTCAAAGAAGCGACTTCGCTTATCAAGAACAATTACGATATTACGATGGATGCAGAATCGGGCATCGTTTATCACGGCCATGCCAGTGTTCTGTAACAATCAGTAAGGAGGTCGGTCAAAATGATGAAATGGATTTTCCTAGCATTAATTATTGTGCCGTCTCTTGAGTTGGCTTTGCTGATTTGGGCAGGTGGCAAGCTTGGGTTTTTCGCTACAATGGCAATTATTGTGGCAACCGGTTTGATTGGTGCTTTTCTCGCAAAGAAACAGGGCTTAAAAGCGCTCAGGGATATTCAGGAGGGAATGAACAGTTTCCAGGCTCCTGGAGATCAATTATTGAATGCGGCATTCATTCTGGTGGGTGGAGTCTTGCTGCTGACACCAGGGTTTATCTCTGATGCTGTAGGCTTTACCATGCTTTTTAGTCCAACCCAGAAAATGTATAAGCCATTCATTTATCGAGTAATTCATAAAAAGATGAAAAATACCCGGGTTATCGTTGGATAATCCCGGGTATTTCCATCGATTTTTATAGGAAATTTAATTTCTATAAGCGTTTCCATTCACAAATTCTACAAAGTTGATTATAATGGCTAAGTAAGGAAATATAAACAGAAGTTCATAAACGCAGATGAGACATCATTCTGCATTTTTTTTTGGAATGATGAATTAGACTGAAGAAGGAGCGATTTACATGACATCGTCAAAAGGTTTAGAAGGTGTAGTAGCAACCCAATCCGCCATCAGCTCGATCATTGATGACACACTTACATACGTCGGCTACGATATTGATGACCTGGCTGTCAACGCCAGCTTTGAAGAAGTGATTTACTTATTGTGGCACCAGCGCCTGCCGAAAGCAGACGAATTGGCGGAACTGAAACAGCAGTTGGCTGACAATATGGCCGTTCCCCAAGCCGTACTGGATCATTTCAAGACATACGACATCAAGCATGTCCACCCAATGGCGGCGCTTCGCACTGCGGTTTCCATGCTCGGCTTGTTCGACGAAGAAGCTGAAGTGATGGAACCGGAAGCAAACTACCGCAAAGCCATCAAGATCCAAGCGAAAATTTCAACGTTGGTGACCGCATTTGGCCGCATCCGCAACGGACAAGAGCCGGTCGCACCGAAAACCGACTTGAGCTTCGCGGCGAACTTCCTCTATATGCTGTCTGGCGAATTGCCGGAAGCGATTGAAGAAGAAGCGTTCAACAAAGCGTTGGTGCTGCACGCAGACCACGAATTGAACGCCTCGACGTTCACGGCACGTGTCGCGGTCGCGACGTTGTCGGATGTGTATTCCGGCGTCACCGCAGCCATCGGCGCGTTGAAAGGCCCGCTTCATGGCGGTGCCAACGAGCAGGTCATGAAGATGCTCACGGAAATCGGCTCGGTCGACAATGTCGAGAAAGTCATCAACGAAAAATTGGCGAACAAAGAAAAAATCATGGGCTTCGGCCACCGCGTCTACCGCAAGGGCGACCCGCGCGCGAAGCATTTGCGCGACATGTCCCAGAAATTAACGAAGATCCGCGGCGAAGAAAAATGGTACGAGATGTCGGTGAAGATCGACGAAATCGTCACGGGCCAGAAAAACCTGCCGCCGAACGTCGATTTCTATTCGGCATCGGTCTACCACAGCCTGAACATCGAACACGATCTGTTCACGCCAATCTTTGCGGTGTCCCGCACATCCGGCTGGCTGGCCCACATTTTGGAGCAGTACTCGGACAACCGGTTGATCCGCCCACGCGCAGACTACATCGGACCGGGCATGCAGACTTATGTGCCAGTTGAGGAAAGATAAAAAATTCTTTCGCAATTTACTACTATAAAAAAATATAACTCATAGGGCTTGCACTCTGTGCAGCCCTATGACTTTGACCACAGGAGGAAATTATACATGGCTAACGGCGAAAAAATTTCAGTAGAAAACGGTATCTTGAACGTTCCTAACAATGCAGTAATTCCTTACATTATCGGTGATGGAACAGGACCGGATATCTGGTATGCAGCTTCACGTGTTTTAGAAGAAGCAGTAACAAAAGCTTATAACGGCGAAAAATCAATTGTTTGGAAAGAAGTACTTGCAGGACAAAAAGCGTTCGACGAAACTGGCGAATGGCTTCCTGAAGAAACTCTTGATATAATCCGTGAATACTTGATCGCAATCAAAGGTCCTTTGACAACGCCAATCGGCGGCGGTATCCGTTCATTGAACGTAGCACTTCGCCAGGAACTTGATTTGTACACTTGCCTGCGTCCAGTCCGTTATTTCGAAGGCGTACCTTCACCGGTTAAACGCCCTGAAGATACAGATATGGTTATTTTCCGTGAAAACACAGAAGATATTTATGCGGGCATCGAATACGCTAACGGATCTGATGAAGTGAAAAAATTGATTTCATTCCTTCAGGATGAAATGGGCGTTAAAAACATCCGTTTCCCTGAGTCTTCAGGTATCGGCATCAAACCGATTTCAGAAGAAGGAACAAAACGCTTAGTACGCGCAGCGATCAACTATGCTATTACTGAAAAACGTGAATCATTGACGCTTGTCCATAAAGGGAACATCATGAAGTTCACTGAAGGAGCTTTCAAAAACTGGGGCTATGAAGTTGCTGAGCAAGAGTTTGGCGATAAAGTGTTCACATGGAACCAATATGATGCAATCAAAGATGAGCAAGGAACAGATGCTGCAAACAAGGCACAAGAAGAAGCACTTGCTGCTGGCAAAATCCTTGTTAAAGATTCAATCGCTGATATTTTCCTACAGCAAATCCTTACACGCCCAAGCGAGTTCGATGTTGTTGCAACAATGAACTTGAACGGAGATTACATCTCTGATGCTTTGGCTGCTCAAGTAGGCGGAATTGGTATCGCTCCTGGAGCGAACATCAACTACGATACTGGACATGCTATTTTTGAAGCAACTCATGGTACAGCACCTAAATATGCTGGCCTTGATAAAGTGAACCCATCATCTCTACTTCTTTCAGGCGTCTTGATGCTTGAGCATTTAGGATGGGTAGAAGCTGCTACAATGATCACAAACTCTATGGAGAAAACAATTGCTTCTAAAGTTGTAACTTATGACTTCGCACGTCTAATGGACGGCGCTACAGAAGTGAAATGCTCTGAGTTTGCTGATGAATTGATCAAAAACCTATAAGAGTAAAAGAGAGGGAGGGGATTTTTTCCCTCCTTTTTTGTACCATTTATTAGTTAAATCTAAGTTTTATGGCTATATAAGTTGATTTTATGATCATCGCTTACCTGCAGGAGTCTCCAGTAAAGTGCTCCATATCTTTCATGAATACAGTGATAAAATAGGCTTGGTTTCAATTCATTAAACCTCCTAACTGTGCTCAAAGCGGCCGGAGCGATTGTAGAAAGTGAACTTTATACAACAACTCAAATACTGTAAAAGGAGAGATATTTCATGACATTCAAACGCAAAAAGATTTCAGTAATCGGTTCTGGTTTTACAGGAGCTACAACGGCTTTCTTGTTGGCTCAAAAAGAATTGGGCGATGTGGTTATAGTGGATATTCCGCCGATGGAAAATCCGGCAAAAGGCAAAGCGTTGGATATGGCGGAGGCTGGTCCTGTCCAGGGGTTTGATGCCCGTGTAACAGGAACTTCAAATTATGAAGACACCAAAGACTCAGACCTGGTCATTATCACAGCAGGAATCGCACGCAAGCCAGGCATGAGCCGGGATGACTTGGTTCAAACCAACCAGAAAGTTATGAAAGCTGTTACGGCGGACATTGTGAAATATTCTCCTGATACGACAATCATCGTATTGACGAATCCGGTCGATGCCATGACTTATACCGTCTTCCAGGCATCCGGTTTTCCAAAAGAGCGTGTGATTGGGCAATCCGGCGTATTAGACTCTGCCCGGTTCCGGACGTTTGTCGCAGAAGAATTAGATGTATCGGTCAAAGATGTTACCGGATTCGTATTAGGTGGACATGGCGATGATATGGTCCCGCTTGTTCGTTATTCCTATGCAGGTGGCATTCCACTAGAGACCTTAATTGCCAAAGGACGCTTGGATGAAATTGTGGCGCGGACACGCAAAGGCGGAGCAGAGATCGTTAACCTTTTAGGAAATGGTTCAGCTTATTATGCGCCTGCAGCGTCACTCGTGGAAATGGCGGAGGCGATCATTAAAGATCAGCGCCGCATTTTGCCAGCCATCGCATATTTAGAAGGCGAGTATGGGTTAGACGGCATTTATCTAGGCGTGCCAACTATCCTGGGAGCAAAAGGGATTGAAAAGATTATAGAAATTAGCTTAAACGAAGAAGAGAAAGCCTTATTGAACCAATCGGCGGATTCAGTAAGAGCCGTCATGAAAGTGCTGGCTTAATTTATAATAGGGGCGAACAGGGAATTGTCCCTGTTCGTTTTTTTAATATCGCAGTTCCGTACTGTTTTACTGCTACCTTAGGCGCTTGCACTTTCATTGGCTAAATTGATACTATAGGAGTATCAAGAAAATGGAGGGATGTTGTTTGTTGCTTGGGAAAAAGCGGAAATTAGGCCGGACAGTGGAAGAAATCAAAATCGGCGAGAAACTGAAGCTGACGGAAAAAATTGAAGACAAAGATCTTCTTCTCTATCTGGGTTTGACAAATGACAGCAATCCGCTGTATATTCAACACGATTTTGCTTCGCAGACGGTTTTTGAAAAGCCTGTGGTGCCAACTATCATGTTGACGGGAATTCTTACCTCGGCGGTATCCAAGCATATACCGGGTCCCGGCTCTTATATCAACGGCCAGCAACTGAAATTTTTAAAGCCTGTCCATCATTATGCCACAATCGATTTTTTGTTGGAGGTTATCGAAGTGGATATCCGGCACAATGAAATAATCGTCAAAGTTGAGGGAATTGATGAAAATGGTGAAATCGCGCTACAAGGACAGATTACTGCTAACCCACTGCGGATTCTAGAAAATTGAACGGCTCGCGCAATTAATGTTTTTTAATGCGGTTTGAGATGGGGGTTTCAAACTGAGTGTGGAGGATGTAAAATGCTGAAGAAAATATTGATTATCGAAGATGAACATTCAATTGCAACCTTACTGTCCTATAATCTTGTTCAAGCAGGTTTTGAGACTATTATTGCCAATGATGGAAAGCAGGGTTATGACTTGGCTTTGAGTGAAAATCCATCATTGATTGTCCTGGATCTCATGCTGCCGTCGATGGACGGGGTAGAAGTCTGCAAATCACTGCGCCAGCAAAAAGTTAATACACCCATCATCATGTTAACAGCTAAAGGCGATGAATTTGATAAGGTATTGGGATTGGAACTGGGTGCGGATGATTACATGACCAAACCATTCAGCCCGCGGGAAGTTGTCGCACGCATCAAAGCTGTGTTGAGAAGAGCGAATAATGTTCCTACTCCTCAGCAGGATTCGTCTGCACCAATTTCTCTCGGCAAGTTGGATGTTTATCCTGATCGATTTGAAGTTTTCCTTAACAAAGAGCAGCTGGAGTTTACACCGAAAGAATTTGAATTGCTGGTGTATTTAATGGAAAATAAAAATCGGGTATTGACCCGGGATCAGCTGCTGAGCGCCGTGTGGAAATACGATTTCGCAGGGGACACGCGCATTGTCGATGTCCACATCAGCCATTTACGCGATAAGATAGAAGAAAATAGCCGAAAGCCGACGTTCATAAAAACCATTCGGGGACTGGGCTATAAATTCGAGGAGCCGAAAAGCTTATGAAGTCCTTTCGGCATCGCCTGCTGATCACCCTGCTGGTGTGGATCGGTATGATGCTGGCAGGTTTGTTCATTGTCGTGCATCAACTCCTGCCGATCTATGCGAATGCTGAAAATAAAACAGAGATTTGGCTGGTATTGTTTTTTGCATTTTTCCTTGCTCTTCTATTCTCAGCGATTGTCGGCAGCCGGATCATAGAAGTGAACATCAAACCGATCGAAAATGCTACGGAGACGGCGATGGAATTGGTCAAAGGGAATTACCGGGCGCGTGCATCGGAATCCAATGCTCAAGCCAGTGTTGAGTTGAGCCGGACCATCAATGTGTTGGCCCGCAACCTGCAGGAAATTACAGCAGTTCGGGTGATGGAGCAGGAACGGTTGAAAACCCTGATTGAAAATATGGGCAGCGCATTGATCATGATTGACAGGCAAGGGGCTGTTTCACTGGTCAATAAACCGTTTTTGGAAGAATTTGAGCTGTCTACAGAAAATACCCTGGGTAAATTCTATAAAGAAATCCACGTACCCTATGAACTGGAAGATTTTATCGAAAATGTCTTTATGACTGAAACGCATTCGCGTGCGCAAATTGAATTTATGTCAGGATTGAATTTGAAAAACCTGAATGTCTACGGAGCGCCTGTTATAGGAGAGCATCAGCGTTGGCTTGGAATCGTCATTGTTTTTCATGACATCACGGAACTGAAAAGGCTGGAGCAAATACGCAAAGATTTTGTAGCCAACGTGTCCCACGAACTTCGGACGCCGGTAACTTCTATTAAAGGTTTTTCGGAAACGCTGCTTGATGGCGCGTACAAAGATACAGATACGCTGCTATCATTTTTGGAAATTGTCCATACGGAAAGCAATCGACTGGAAATGCTCATTAACGATCTGCTCGATTTATCGAATGTAGAACAAAGCGGATTTGAAGTAAAAGCGCAGCCAACTGAAATGAAAGCTGTCATAAAGCGGGCTGTGGAAATGATTCAGCCAAAAATCAATGAGAAATCGATCGGGCTGAAACTCGAAATTAAACCTGTGACAGTTTATGGGGATGCGAATCGCCTAATACAAGTAATCATGAATCTGCTGATCAATGCAGTTACATATTCAGGAAACAACACAGAAATCACCATCCGGCTTTTTGTTAAGGATAATCAAGCTGTCATTCAAGTGGAAGATCAGGGAATCGGAATTGAAAGCTCAGAAATCGGCCGGTTATTTGAACGTTTTTACCGTGTCGATCGGGCCCGCAGCAGAAATTCAGGCGGCACTGGCCTTGGACTTTCGATTGTCAAACACTTAATCGAGGCTCATCATGGAAAAGTGGAAGTCGACAGCGCAGTAGGCGTCGGAACCACATTCACCATTTATTTGCCTTTAGCTAGTTAATTTAGGAGGAAAGTATGGAAACCAAACACCCATTTTTGCCAATTATAATCGGTACAGATATGAACGCATACAACATGGCCATCTCTTTTCACGAAGCATATGGCATCAAGCCGATTTTAGTCGGTAAAGAAAATTTATCATTTACTTCACTGAGCACAATCACCGAAACCATTGAACTGCGTTCCGGTCTTGCTGAAGATGCCCAATTTGCTGATATTTTGATTGATATTGCCCGTAAATACAGAGCTCCTGGAAAAACCCTCTTGCTGATCGGTACAAATGATCTTTATGTTCGCCTCATTATTGAAAATGCTAAGATTCTGCGTGAACATTACGTCTTTAATTACATCAATGAAGATCTAATGAATCAGCTGCAGGTCAAATCAAATTTCTACGAGTTGTGCAAAGTGCACGGCATCGAAACACCGACCACCTTCTTCTATGACTGCAATTCAGCAGCACCTTTTGAAGAAGAGATGATGTTCCCGGTTATCATCAAGCCAAGCAACGGCATTGAATACACCAGAAACAAGTTTGAAGGGCAGCAAAAAGTCTACAAAGTCGAAAGCCCGAAAGAGATGCACACAGTAATCCAGCAAATCAAAGGGGGCGGCTACCGCGACGAATTGATCATCCAGGATTATATTCCGGGAGACGATACCTTTATGTGGGATTCGGTTATTTATGCGAATTCAAAAGGAAAAACGCAGCTGGTGACTTTTGCTCAAGTGGTCCTGCAGGAGCATACGGTAACAGCGATAGGCAATTATACGGCTTTGATCACACGTTTCGACAAAGATATGATGGTCAAGCTGCAAAATTTCCTGGAAGCTGTCGGCTATAACGGATTTGCGAACTTCGATTTAAAATACGATGCACGCGATAATAAGTTTAAAGTGTTTGAAGTGAACATTCGCCAAGGCCGTTCGAGCTATTATGTCACGGCGCTTGGGCACAATATGGCAGAGTATTTTGTTGACGATCTCATTTACCAGACCGATAAACCTGTGACCTATTTAAATGAAGACTTTTTGTTTACAGTCGTACCGAAAGCGGTCCTGCGAAATTTTGTCAACAACAAAGCAGTGCTCAAAGACATCAAGCGTTTGATTAAAAAAGGCCAATACGGCAATCCGCTGTTCTATAAACAGGACAAGCACCTCAAGCGCAAAGTTTATCTCTTGGCACGTCAGGTGAACTATTATAAAAAATATAAAAACAATCAATGGTAAATTTACAGAAGCTTAACACCAGCTTCATACTCGGATGTTAAGGTTTAATAGAACCCCCTTCAACCGCATGATTTGAAAAAGAGTCCCTTCCCCGGGCTCTTTTTCTTTTTTTATGAAACTATTTCACTATTATTCCGTATTATGGATAATAAGGAAAAGGGGGACGTATCATGACGACTAAAAAATTATTGGCAGTGATTGGTTTGTCTATTGCCGGGATTCTTCTGCTCATTGCAGTTTTCACTTCCTGGTATACAGTAGACGAATCGGAACAGGCAGTCATTGTCACATTCGGTGTAGCCAATGAAACCGTTACAGAAGCCGGTTTGCATTTTAAGATGCCGTGGCCAATACAAAGAGCGGAAATCCTTTCTAAAGAAACCTATAGCCTGCAATTCGGTTATAACCAGAATGAAGAAGGCGAGATCGTAGCCTTTGATAAGGAAACCAAAATGATTACTGGAGATGAAAATATCGTCCTCACCGATCTGGTGGTCCAATGGAAAATCACAGATCCTAAAAAATACCTGTTCAATGCAGAAGCCCCGCAGGATATTTTGCACGACGCCACATCAGCATCTATCCGCTCCATCATTGGCAGTTCGTTGATCGATGATGCGCTGACTTCCGGAAAAGCGGAAATTGAAGCTGAAACGCGCGATTTGCTTGCTTCGCTGATTGATAAATACGATATCGGCATTACGGTCCTGGCTGTCAAACTGCAGGATGTGGAATTGCCAAACGAAGAAGTGCGGGCGGCATTCACGAATGTAACCGATGCCCGGGAAACGATGAATACCAAAATCAACGAAGCCAGAAAATACGAAAACCAGAAGCGCAATGAAGCGCTAGGTGAGAAAGCAGCCATCAATTCACGTGCCGAGGGCGAGAAAGTATCCCGTGTCCAACAGGCGACAGGAGATGTCGCACTTTTTGACAAGCTTTACGTGGAATATGAAACCAATCCAGAAGTCACCAAGCAGCGAATTATTATGGAAACACTAGAATCGGTTCTACCGAACGCCAAATTGTACATCATGAACGACGAAGGCGGCACCATGAAATATTTACCGCTTGACGGCATGCAGACAGCCGTTCCTCCAGCGGTAGAAGAGGAAGCGACAGATGAAGAAGGGGGCGGCAACTGATGGAACCGAATAAACCCTTAGAAGAAGTGAAGAAATACAATCCATACGAAAAGCCGAAAAAGAAAAAAGAGCCGAAAGATCCCATCGACTTCAAGAAATACTGGAAACTGATCGTCGGACTGGTTGTCGCCTTTGTCTTGCTGCTTATCGTCTTGACGAGTGTTTACGTGGTCAAGGAAAATGAATACCGCGTAGTCCGTCAATTTGGTGAAGTGGTGAAAATCCAGGAGGAACCCGGCATCAAAATGAAAATTCCGTTCGTTCAAAGCGTGACAACCTTGCCCAACTACCAAATGACTTACGATGTATCAGAAGCCGAAATCAACACAAAAGACAAAAAGCGCATCATTATCGACAATTACGCCGTCTGGCATGTTGTAAACCCGCTTGATCTCATTTCCAATGCCGGGACAATTGTCAATGCAGAGTCGCGGATGGAAGAGTTCATCTATTCCGTCGTTCGGACAGAGCTTGGGCAGTTAGATTATGACGAAATCATCAATGATGAAAATTCCTCGCGAGGCAGTTTGAACGATACGGTCACGGCAAAAGTGAATGAGTTGCTGGAGAAAGACCAATACGGCATCCAGGTGATGGATGTTCGGATGAAGCGGACCGACTTGCCGGAAGAAAATGAGCAATCCGTCTATACACGAATGATTTCCGAGCGTGATTCTACAGCTCAGGACTATCTGTCGCAGGGAGATGCCAAAAAACGCGAAATCGAAGCACAGGCTGACCGTGAAGCACAGGAAGTTATTGCGACTGCCCGGAAAGAAGCTGCATTGATCCAGGCCGAAGGTGAATCGGAAGCTGCGATTATCTACAACGCATCCTTCTCGAAAGACCCGGAATTTTACGAACTTTACCGTTCTTTGGAATCCTATAAGAAAACAATTGGGGATGATACGGTCATTATTTTGCCGTCTGATTCACCATATGCGGATATCCTGTCCGGTAATTTCGAATAAGGCTGCGGCCGTCATTTCTCTTCTATTTGCCTGCGTGGTAAAATAAAGGGAATGACGGCTTTTTTTATGGAGAGGGGTAATTTTGTGGCAAAGAAAATACTTTTATTAGATGGGAACAGTTTGGCGTATCGGGCGTTTTTTGCCTTGCCGCTGCTGACCAATGAAAACGGCATCCACACGAATGCTGTATACGGATTTACCATGATGCTTCAAAGAATATTGGAAGAAGAAAAACCTACGCACATGATTGTGGCTTTCGATGCGGGGAAAACCACGTTCCGCCACAAAACATTCAGTGAATATAAAGGCGGACGACAGAAAACGCCGCCTGAACTGTCGGAACAATTTCCTTATTTGAAAAAACTGATCGATGCGTATCGGATCAAACGCTACGAATTGGAAAATTACGAAGCGGATGATATTATCGGGACGTTGAGCCTGGAAGCCGAGCGGGAAGGCGACGAAGTCGTGGTCATTTCAGGAGATAAAGATTTGACGCAATTGGCTTCGCCTTCGACAACTGTATATATCACGCGCAAAGGCATTACCGATATTGAAAAATACACAGTCGAGCACATTAAAGAGAAATACGGACTGACTCCCGACCAGATTATCGATATGAAAGGCCTGATGGGCGATGCCTCCGACAATATTCCGGGTGTTCCCGGCGTAGGTGAAAAAACAGCGCTGAAACTATTGGCAGCACACGGTTCAGTTGAAGGGGTTTACGCGGCCATTGGGCAGCAAAAAGGCAAGATGAAAGAAAAGCTGGTTGCCAATGAAGACCTTGCCTATATCTCCAAACAGCTGGCTACAATCGAACGCAATGCGCCAATTGAAATCAAAATTGAAGAATTGAGCTATGACGGACCAGACCAGGACGAATTAGTGAAAGTGTGGAACGAATTGGCGTTTAAATCGCTATTAGAGAAGATGGAGTACACGGCAGAAGAAACCGTCAAAGAAGAATTGACGTTCGAAGTGGTGACAAGCATTGATCCATCTATACTGAAAGATGAGATGGCAGTCCATTTGGAATTGTACGATGAACATTATCATAGCTGCGATTTGCTTGGGGTTTCTTTGGCGACTGAGACAGAAACCTATGTGATTCCCATGGATGTTGTTGAGCATTCAGAGGCATTCCGTGCGTGGTTTAAAGATCCGTCGAAGAAAAAGTTTATGGCAGATTCCAAAGCAGCGACAGCAGCTTTCCTGCGCTGCGGCATTGAACTAAAAGGTGTAGACTTCGACTTGATGCTGGGGGCATATATCGTTAATCCATCATTGACCTACACGGATATGGCGAGCATCGTCCAGGAATACGGCTATACAGATGTGTCGACAAACGAGCAGATTTATGGCAAAGGTGCGAAAAAGAAAGTGCCGGAAGATGTTATTCTCCACGAGCACATTGCCAGAAAAGCGCGGACCATTTGGAAAGTGCGCCCATTGGTCATGGAAAAACTCGAAGAAAACGAACAGTTTGATTTGTACGATAAACTGGAGCTTCCGTTAGCGACAGTGCTTGGACAGATGGAATCGCTCGGCGTGATGGTCGACCGCAACCAATTATCGGAAATGGGCAAGGAATTGTCCCATAAACTCGAAAAAATCGAGACGGATATATACAGCCTGGCGGGACAGGAATTCAATATCAATTCGCCCAAGCAATTGGGGGTAGTATTGTTTGAAAACCTGGGATTGCCGCCTTTAAAGAAAACTAAAACGGGCTATTCCACAGCAGCCGATGTTCTGGAAAAATTGGAAGGGCAGCATGAAATCATTTCGCATATCCTGTTGTACCGCCAGTTAGGCAAACTGTTGTCCACTTATATAGAAGGCTTATTGAAGGAAATCCACAAGGATGGAAAAGTTCATACCCGTTTCCAGCAGGCCCTAACAACGACCGGCCGGCTTAGTTCGACAAACCCGAACTTGCAGAACATCCCGGTGCGCCTCGAAGAAGGCCGTAAAATCCGTAAAGCCTTTGTCCCATCAGAACCTGGCTGGGTGATGGTTGCGGCCGATTATTCCCAGATCGAGTTGCGCGTCCTGGCGGATATGTCGGAAGACGAGCGCCTCGTCCAGGCCTTTAAAGACGACCGTGATATCCATACGACAACAGCGAGTGATGTGTTCCACGTCCCTGCAGAAGAAGTGACTGGAGATATGCGGCGCGCTGCAAAAGCCGTTAACTTTGGAATTGTCTATGGCATCAGCGATTACGGTTTGTCGCAAAACTTGAATATTACCCGCAAAGAGGCAGCTGCATTTATCGATCGTTATTTTGCCAGCTTCCCGGGCGTTAAAACCTATATGACCACCATCGTGGCGGATGCCAAACGCGATGGCTTTGTTACGACTTTGATGAATCGCCGGCGCTATTTGCCGGACATCACCAGCTCCAACTTTAACTTGCGCAGCTTTGCAGAGCGTACAGCGATGAATACGCCGATTCAGGGCAGCGCAGCAGACATCATCAAAAAAGCGATGATTGATATGGATGCAGCCCTTGAGCGCGAGGACATGCAGACGCGCATGCTGCTGCAAGTGCACGATGAATTGATTTTCGAGGCACCGCCCGATGAATTGGATAAATTGATGAAGTTGGTGCCCGAGGTGATGGAGAATGCAGTGAAGCTGAGCGTTCCATTAAAAGTGGACATCGCACATGGCGACACCTGGTACGATACTAAATGACAGGAGGGCACCGATATGCCTGAACTTCCAGAAGTGGAAGGTGTCGTTCGGCAGATCCGCCCCGTGTCCATTGGGAAAAAAATTGAGGCAGTAGCGGTTTCAGATACCATCCGCGTGTCGAAAACAAATGGCAAGGAAGCGATCATCAAGCGGATGGAAGCCGACCGGTTTATCGAAAGTTTGGTCGGTGCACAAATCATCCGCGTCGAACGGCGCAGCAAATATATTTACTTTACATTACGAAATGAGAAAGAGTTTTTGCTGGTCAATCATTTAGGGATGTCTGGAGCCTGGTTTTATGTTGACCAGCTCCAGTCTATTCCCGAGGATAAATTCCGGCGCCATGTCCATGTCGTGTTGACCTTAAGCGACGGCAACCTACTGGCATTTTCCGATATTCGGCGTTTTGGGGAAATGCGGATATTGCGTGAGGAAGGGGATTTTCCGCCTTTGCTGCTGATGGCGCCAGAGCCTTTCGAAGCAGTGGCGCTTGATCATTTTTTGGTAATGGCAGAAAGTCCAAAATACAAGAACAAGGCAATCAAGGAAGTGATCATGGATGGGCAGATTATTTCCGGCTGCGGCAATATTTATGCAACAGAAGCGCTTTTTAAAATGAAAATCCATCCAAAGCGGTCAGCCGGGCGCATCAGCAAAAAACGCAAAGTGGAATTATTCGAAACGGTCGTCGCGATTTTGCTGGAAAGCATCGAAGCAGGCGGCAGCACAATATCCGATTACCGCAATATCAATGGCGAATCGGGCAGCATGCAAAACCGTTTTGGCATGTATGGGAAAAAGCATTGCGTAATTTGCGGCACCGCAACAAAAACCTTGAAAATCGGCGGGCGGGCATCGGTATATTGCCCGACTTGCCAGAAATGAGGATGGACGATGATCATTGGACTGACAGGCAGTATTGCCAGTGGAAAAAGTACAGTATCCGGAATGTTGAAAAATTTAGGCTATCCAATCGTTGATGCTGATCTTGTGGCGCGGCTTGTTGTAGAACCCGGTTCCGATACCCTGTCGCAAATTGTGCAGGCGTTCGGGCCAGAAGTGATCCAAGAAGATGGGACAATGGACCGCGCCAAGGTCGGATCGATCATCTTTAATGATCCGGCAAGCCGCAAAATCCTCAACGATATCATACATCCCGCCATCCGAAAGGAAATGCTGCGGCAGCGCGAGGAATTTATAGCGCAGGGATTCAAAACGATCATCATGGATATTCCGCTGTTATTCGAGAGCCGCCTGCAGCATTTGGTGGACAAAATTCTGGTCGTCAGTGTGACCGAAGAAAATCAATTCGACCGATTAGTAGAGCGCAATGGCTTTACTGAACAGGAGGCACGGGCACGCATCGGTTCCCAATTGCCGATGTCGGTAAAAGAAGATGGGGCAGACGCTGTGATCTACAACAACGGCACACTGGATGAAACAAAAAAACAGTTAAACCGAATTTTGGACACCTGGCAGGCGAGCATCGAAAAAGAATAAAAGATATCCTGGTTTTAAGGTTCTCTAAATTGTTAATTGTGTTATACTATATAAGAAATTAAAAAGATAAGTATAACTTAATTATAAACGGAGGACTCCTACATGACAGTTTCTATTGCAATTAACGGATTTGGCCGTATTGGCCGTATGGTTTTCAGACAGGCGATACTGATGGATGACGTCACAATTACGGCAGTCAATGCCACTTATCCAGCTGAAACCCTTGCGCATTTGATTAAGTATGACACAAATCACGGCACCTTCGCAGGTGACGTATCTTCAGAAGAAGATGCATTAATTGTTAACGGGAAACGAATTCAATTGGTTAGTGAACGTGATCCATTGAATCTGCCATGGAAAGAACTGGGCATTGACATTGTCATTGAAGCAACTGGAAAATTCAATTCCCGCGATAAAGCGGCTTTGCATTTGGAAGCGGGAGCTAAAAAAGTGATTTTGACAGCACCTGGCAAAAAAGAAGATATCACAATTGTTATGGGCGTCAACGAAGACAAGCTAAATATCGAAAAGCATGACATCATCTCCAACGCCAGCTGCACAACAAATTGCCTGGCGCCGGTCGTAAAAGTGCTGCATGACAAATTCGGCATTGAAAACGGCTTGATGACAACAATCCATTCCTACACGAATGACCAGCAAAACTTGGATAATCCGCATAAAGACCTTCGCCGAGCACGTGCATGTGCCCAATCGATCATTCCAACTTCCACGGGCGCTGCGAAAGCGCTATCATTGGTGATTCCAGAACTTCAGGGAAAATTGCATGGCATGGCATTGCGGGTACCGACACCAAATGTATCGCTGGTTGACCTGGTGGTGGATTTGGAATCGGATGTGACGATTGCGGAAGTCAACCAGGCTTTTGAAGAAGCATCGGAAAATGGCATGGAAGGTATTTTAAGCCTGACAATGGAGCCGCTGGTGTCTGTTGATTTCAACAGCAACCCAAATTCTGCCATAGTTGATGGGTTATCGACCATGGTGATTGGCAAACGCAAAGTAAAAGTTCTGGCATGGTATGACAACGAATGGGGATATTCAGCGCGCGTCATTGATCTGACAAAAAAAGTCGCAAATGCTTTGGTGCTGGTATCTAAATAAGGCTATTCACCCCGTTTCTCCAGTTCAAAATGGAGAAGCGGTTTTTTTTTATGGAAAATTTACTGAAAAAAAATCAGGATTAATAAGATATTATTATTGCATTTACAATAAATACGTTTTATACTATGAATCGTAGTTGAAAAACAGCTACCACTTCTGAATTTCCATCGTGCATTTCGGAATTAGGAGCGTAAGATTTTTTATTCACATGACTGCTTAAAGGGTTAGGACCTCTTTGGACTAACTTTCCCCCGTGGTAGTCAACTTTGAATATTTTGCGCAAAAAACAAAATGATATCAAAGGGGGAAAACGAACCATGGAAACAATGGGACGTCACGTAATTGCAGAACTTTGGCAGTGTGATTTTGACAAATTAAACGATATGGATTTTATCGAACAAACTTTTGTTGATGCAGCACTCAAATCCGGAGCTGAAGTAAGAGAGGTAGCTTTTCATAAATTCGCGCCACAAGGTGTCAGCGGAGTTGTGATCATTTCTGAATCTCACTTAACTATCCACAGTTTCCCGGAACACGGCTACGCCAGTGTAGATGTTTACACTTGCGGCGACTTAGATCCAACAGTAGCAGCAAAGTATATCGCAGAAGCGCTAGGGTCAACCTCAAGCGAGCTTGTCGAAATTCCGCGCGGTATGGGTCCAGTCAGTGTTGGAAAATCCAAAGTTTCAGTAACAGCATAATCCATTTAACAAAAAACACGAAAGCAGAGGATAAATTCCTCTGCTTTTTCTATTTTCCCGATGGTTTTTTGTTATACTAGATACACTAGATAGAGAAGTTAGGGAGATGTCAAAATGAAATGTCCAGCTTGCCAACATAACGGCACACGTGTTGTCGATTCGCGGCCGATAGATGAAATGAAATCAATCAGAAGGCGCAGAGAATGTGAATCGTGCGGATATCGCTTTACCACTTTTGAAAAAGTGGAAGAGATGCCGCTGATCGTCGTCAAAAAAGATGGCTCACGTGAAGAGTTCAGCCGTGAAAAAGTTTTGCGCGGATTAATTCGCGCCTGTGAGAAGCGGCCGGTTTCTCTTGAAGCATTGGAAGAAGTGGTCTTTACGATCGAAAAAGACCTTCGCCGGGCGGGCAACCCGGAAGTGAAATCCGAAGAAGTCGGTGAGTTGGTCATGAACCGGCTGGCAGCAATTGATGAAGTGGCCTATGTCCGCTTTGCATCTGTCTATCGCCAGTTTAAAGACATTACCGTTTTTATCGACGAACTGAAGGATTTGCTGAACAAAAGTCCGGAAGACAAGAAAATCGACTAAGGCGGTGACTTATGACTGCATATTATAAAGAATTGCAGCCTGGCGACCCTTATCGAATCCGTCTGCCTTATCCATTTTCGAACTACGACCGGCAGCTTCTGACGCTGCTGTATCAGCCGATGATTGGCGCTGAAGCCACCGCGTTTTATTTGACGCTTTGGGCTGAAGGAGAAGCTTCCGGTGATGAGGCGACCCATTACACTTTAATGAACACATTGGGAAACCCCATTTCGAAGATTTTTGAAGCAAGGATTCAACTGGAAGCGATCGGGCTGTTGAAAACCTATCGGAAAGACGATGGCAACCGCTGCTTTATTTATGAACTATGTCCTCCATTGGATCCCAAAACCTTTTTTATGGATCCGTTGTTGTCGATGTTCCTGTTCAGCAAAATTGGGGAGCCCTCCTATCGCAGGGTTCGTGACCGTTTTCTGATCCACTCTGAAGTTCCGGACGATTTTAAAGAAGTGTCACGGACTTTCACGGATATTTTTCAGCCGGTCCACGCGAAAGCCGGCTATCCATCGGCGAAGCAGGACTTGCAGGAACGGAAGCAAGGCGCCTATGAAGCCGATGCAGAATTCGATTTTGCTATGCTGCGCCAAGGACTTTCTGAGCAGCTGGTACCGAAACGCGTGCTGACGGCCACCATCAGGGACTTTATTTCCAAACTGGCCTATTTATATAGTTGGGGACCATTGGAAATGCAAAAAGTGATCTTATTGGCAATCGAAGACGATTATAATTTAACGGTAGAAGGCCTGAAAAAATCGGCATCCGAATATTACAAACTGACGGTTTCAACAACGGCGCCGCAGCTTGTGCAAGTCCAAAAAGAAGAGCCAAAAGCGACAGAAGATGTGCCAAAAACGAAACAGGATGAATTGCTGATTTATTTGGAGACGGCGCCGCCGATCCAAGTGCTGCGGGATATCGCCAACGGCAACGAGCCGTTGCCGGCGGATGTGCAGCTGGCCAACCAGCTGGTTGTCACCCATGGCATGAAGCCGGCAGTCGTCAATGTCCTGCTTCATTATGTCCTGCTGCGCACCGATATGAAACTGACCAAAGCTTATGTGGAAAAAATTGCTTCGCATTGGCTGCGGAAAAATGTAACAACCGCTAAAGAAGCGATGGAGCTGGCGCGTGTTGAGCACACGCAATATATGAAATGGAAGTCGGAAGGATCACCTACGACTGTGGCTAAACCGTTTACAAGCAACGGAAACCGCAAACCGGTGCGTGAAGAAAAGCTGCCGGAATGGTTCCATAAAAAAAATGATGCACCCGCCGCCAAAGCAGAACCGAGAAACGAAAGCCTGGAAGTGGAAAAGCAAAAACTTCTCGCAAAACTTGCGCTGAAGAAAGGAAAAGGTGGTTAAATGGAACCGATACGCGAAACCTTAAAACGTGTGGTCAATGCGCCTGCTTTTTCTGAGCGGTACAGTGAGATGCGCAAAGAAGTGCTGGAACATCCAGGAGTCCAAAAATTCCTGGGAAATCATGCTGATGAAATTAACGCACCTACCATCGATAGAGGCCTTGGGAAACTGTACGAATATATCGATCAATCCCATGACTGCAATAAATGCCCGAGCTTTGGTGCTTGCATCAACCACCTGAAAGGCTTTGAGCCCAATTTGGTGTTAGAGCGCGGAACCATTGGCATTTCCTATACGAAATGCCGCCTGAAAGAAGCGAGTGACAACAAACGCCATGCATCTTCATTAATTCACAGCATGTATATGCCAAAAGAAGTCATGCAAGCGACAATCGACGGATTTGACCTGGATGACAGCCGCATGGAAGCGTTCCGCGCAGTCGGTGAATTTCTGGATCAAGCAACCGGACCCGATAACTTGCCGGAAAAAGGTTTGTATCTATATGGACAATTCGGTATCGGCAAGTCTTATTTGCTGAGTGCTGTCGCCAATGAACTGGCTGAGATCAATGTCAAATCAGTGCTGGTGTTCGTCCCGGAATTTATGCGGGAAATGAAGCAGGCAATCGGTGACCAGACGCTGCAGGAAAAAGTCGATTACGTCAAAAAGGCGGATGTGCTGATGCTTGACGACATTGGGGCTGAAGCAATGTCGAGTTGGACGCGTGACGAAGTGCTGGGTACAATTCTCCATTACCGGATGTCTGAGAAGTTGCCGACATTTATGTCGTCAAATTTCAGCTATTCCGAGCTGGAGTATCACCTAACCTACTCGCAGCGCGGCGAGAAAGAAGATTTGAAAGCTGCACGCATCATGGAACGGATTCGGGCTCTGACCAAACCGGTCAAACTTGACGGTCGCAACCGCCGAAATTAACCGCAAGTCTATTGCATTATCCAGTATTTCGGTTTATAGTAAAAACAATCGAACCAAGATTTTACATGCCTTGACAAGGACATGAGCGGATTTGTACGACTTTCAGAGAGAGAAGCCCTGGCTGCAAGCTTCTTAAGTACCGGCAATCCCGCTTACCGCCTTCGAGCAGCAGCTGTGAACAGTCTCCTTAGTAGCAGCTGACGGAACCGGCCCGTTAGCCGATGCAGAGCTTCGTTTAAAACGGATAGTCCGTTTTGGATAGAAGAAGGGTGGAACCGCGAGCTAAAGCTTCGTCCCTTTGGGATGGGGCTTTTTTGTGTTTAAAAAAGGAAATGCCAGGCCAGACCCTGTGGCACGGGCATTTTCATCAGATTTAACTAAAAGGAGAGATTGGCATGGCAGACATGATTCAACTAAAATTCCCTGATGGAGCAGTAAAAGAGTTTGAACAGGGCACAACTACTGAAGAAATTGCACAATCAATCAGCCCGGGTTTACGCAAAAAAGCGTTGGCCGGCAAAGTAGGCGGCCAACTGTTCGACTTGCGAGCACCTTTAAAAGAAGATGGGGAAATTGCCATCATCACTCCTGAATCCGACGAAGCATTGGAAGTATTGCGCCATAGCACTGCGCATTTATTGGCACAAGCGATCAAACGGATGTATCCGGATGCCAAACTTGGAGTTGGTCCGGTTATCGAAAACGGCTTTTATTATGACATCGATACAGAATCAGCGATCACTTCAGAAGATTTGCCGCTGATTGAAAAAGAAATGAAGCAAATCATCAACGAAAACGTCGAGATCATTCGCCACGACGTAACACGTGCAGAAGCGCAGAAACGATTTGCGGCAATTGAGGATCCATACAAATTGGAACTGCTTGAAGCGATCCCGGAGGATGACCAAGTATCGATTTATGAGCAGGGCGACTTTTTTGACCTTTGCCGGGGAATTCATGTACCGTCGACTGGAAAATTGAAAGAGTTTAAATTATTGAGTGTGGCCGGTGCTTATTGGAGAGGGAACAGCGACAACAAAATGCTTCAGCGCATCTACGGAACTGCCTTTTTCAAAAAAGAAGATTTGAAAGCCCATCTTGAAATGCTGGAAGAAGCAAAAGAACGCGACCACCGTAAAATCGGAAAAGAATTGAATTTATTCATGAACTCCCAAAAGGTTGGCCAAGGCTTGCCAATGTGGCTGCCAAAAGGTGCGACAATCCGCCGCATCATCGAACGCTATATCGTCGACAAAGAAGAGCGTTTGGGCTACGACCATGTATACACTCCGGTAATGGGCAGTGTAGAATTGTACAAGACTAGCGGACACTGGGATCATTACCAGGAAGACATGTTCCCGGTTATGAAAATGGACAACGAAGAACTGGTCTTGCGTCCGATGAACTGCCCGCACCATATGATGATTTTCAAACAAGGCATTCATTCGTATCGCCAGTTGCCGATCCGCATTGCGGAGCTTGGATTGATGCACCGCTATGAAATGTCAGGCGCATTATCAGGGCTGCAGCGTGTCCGTGGGATGACGTTGAATGACGCTCACATCTTTGTCCGTCCCGATCAGATCAAAGATGAATTCAAGCGTGTTGTTAATTTGGTGGTTGAAGTGTATAAAGATTTCGACATCAAAGATTATTCGTTCCGTTTGTCTTACCGTGATCCAGCAGATAAAGAAAAATACTTTGATGATGACGCCATGTGGAACCGTGCTCAGGCGATGCTGAAAGAAGCGATGGATGAGCTGGAAATCGATTATACAGAAGTTGAAGGCGAAGCCGCATTCTACGGACCGAAAGTGGATGTCCAGGTGAAAACAGCTCTTGGCAAAGAAGAGACACTGTCGACTGTCCAGCTTGATTTCCTTTTGCCGGAACGTTTTGATTTGTCGTATATCGGCGAAGACGGCAAACAGCACCGCCCGGTCGTTATTCACCGCGGGGTTGTTTCGACAATGGAGCGCTTTGTTGCGTTCCTGATCGAAGAATACAAAGGAGCTTTCCCGACTTGGCTTGCACCAGTGCAAGTGGAATTGATTCCGGTTTCGCTTGACGCGCACAGTGTTTATACAAAAGAGCTGCAGGAAAAACTGCAATCTCATAAAATCCGTGTTGATATTGACGAGCGCGACGAAAAGCTTGGCTATAAGATCCGTGAAGCACAAATGCAAAAAGTGCCATACATGCTGGTCATCGGTGATAAGGAACTGGAAGACGGTTCTGTCAATGTCCGGAAATACGGTGAACAGAAGTCCGAAAGCATGCCTTTTGAAGACTTCGTCAAACTGGTCCACAGCGAACTTCGCTAGAACGGTTGACAGTCACTAGGCCACGTGATATTATGAATAAGGTTATAGAATACTTATATGTGCAAGCAGGAGCACCCGCTTCTCACCTGATCGACCGATTGTTGGCAGGTATACACGATTGACTTTTACATGCAGAAAGAAGCATGTTGTCATATTTGCGGGTGGACCTCTGTGGTCCATCCGCTTTTGTTTTGATCGGAACCCTGTAAACCGGTTCGGCCGGTTCACACATTTAAGCTATTCGCGACACTATCCGGAGGTGGATTACTATTAGCAAAGACATTAATGTAAATGAAGGTATTCGTGCACGTGAGTTGCGAGTTATTGATCAGAACGGTGAACAACTTGGCATCAAAACGCGTAACGAAGCACTTGAAATTGCAGCTCGTGTCAACTTGGATCTTGTTCTTGTGGCTCCTCAAGCTAAGCCGCCGGTTGCTCGTATCATGGACCATGGTAAGTTCAAGTTTGAGCAACAGAAGAAAGATCGTGAAATCCGTAAAAATCAGAAAGTGATTATCGTCAAAGAAGTACGCTTAAGCCCTTCAATTGACGATCACGATTTCAACACGAAACTTCGCAATGCAATCAAGTTCCTTGAAAAAGGCGACAAAGTGAAAGCTTCTATTCGTTTTAAAGGCCGTGCGATTACGCATAAAGAAATCGGACAACGTGTTCTTGAACGTTTCGCAGAAGCGTGCAAAGAAGTTGCAACGGTTGAACAGCGCCCTAAAATGGATGGCCGCAGCATGTTCTTGATGCTTGCACCAGTCAACGAAAAAGAATAAGAGATCATTGTTTAGGAGGAATTCGAAATGCCGAAAATGAAAAGCCATAGCGGTGCGTCAAAACGTTTCAAAAAAACGGGTACTGGTAAAGTAAGACGCAACAGCTCACACACTAGCCACTTATTTGCAAACAAATCTACTAAGCAAAAGCGTAAACTTCGCAAAGGGAAACTTGTTTCTTCAGGCGACTTGAAACGCATCAAGTCATTAATCTATAACATGAAATAAGAAAAGCATAAGCGTCCGTATAGATTGGGCGGGCATTAGACGAAGAGGCACAGCCGTGCATTTATCTAATAATCCCGATGATCTGGGTGCTTAAGTTTAGACATGCAACAAAAAATCGAATTTTATATATTCAGCAGGAGGTAATGTGATATGCCACGCGTAAAAGGTGGAACAGTGACGCGCCAGCGTCGTAAAAAGGTCATTAAATTAGCAAAAGGTTATTATGGTGCAAAGCACATCCTTTTCAAAGTAGCAAACCAACAGGTGATGAAGTCAGGTAACTATGCTTACCGTGACCGTCGCAACAAAAAACGTGATTTCCGCAGACTTTGGATCACACGTATCAACGCAGCAGCTCGCTTGAACGACATTTCATACAGCCGTCTTATGCACGGATTGAAAGTTGCAGGCATCGACATCAACCGCAAAATGCTAGCTGAAATCGCTGTATCTGATGCAGCTGCATTCACAGCATTGGTTGACCAAGCTAAAAACGCAGTAACTAAGTAATAAAAGCATAAGCGCCTGTTTGTTGCAGTTCATAGACATCACACAACTAGAAAGCTGCAATGCTCAGGCGTTTAGCGAAAAACAAAAAGACTGACGATTTTTCGTCAGTCTTTTTTTATGGAGGAAAAACCTATGTTTTTAATTATCTTCGGCTATTTTGCAATTTTGACCGTCATGGCATTTATCATGATGAAAGTCGATAAACATCAGGCACAGCACCGGGGTCAGCGAATTCCCGAAAAAAACTTGTGGACTGTAGCAATATTCGGTGGCGGCATCGGCGCCTACCTTGGCATGATGGCATTTCGACACAAAACCAAACATACCAATTTCCGCATCGGTTTTTTGGTGCTCGCGATGCTCGATATTGGGATCCTCATTTGGAGTTACCAGAATTTCTTTGGTGTTTAAACGTTAAGTTTGCTCCTCTTGTTTCATTAAGCGTTCTATCGGATTTTTCCAGTTGATGCGCGCCTCCGGATAATTCATCCCAATTTCCTTTTCGAGAAAGTGAAAATCTTCTTTCGTGAAGCCCTGCAATTGATCTGGTTTTTCCACCCAGACAAAAATAGTGACAACTTCGAAAGAGTTTTTGGTGGTACCCAGGTATTTTTCGCCTTCGAATAGTACGCCGCGAAGCGCAATAAAAAAGTTTTTTTGAACATTTTTTACGTCATCGAGAAAATAATAAGTTCCCGATTCAAGTGCGGCATCCAATTTCCTTTTAGGATCTACGATATAGCGGATCAATCGGTAAAATAAGTAGATGATCAATGCCAATACAATGAGGCGTATGAGAAAAGCCATTTGAATTACCCCCTAAGTTACATAGTCCTACTGATATCTATACGAGTGAAAAGTAGTTTGGTTTCAAGATTTATTCTAATAAAAGGAGAGATTTTTATGAAGTTGCAGGAATTGTTCGAAATGCAGGCAGAATTGGATCGTTTTATTCAATCAAACCAGGGGATCAGTGAAGATGTTTTTCGCAGAAAAGGCCTAGCTCTGTTAGTAGAATTAGCGGAACTTGCGAACGAAACACGCTGTTTCAAGTTTTGGAGCACGAAAGGCCCGTCCGAACGTTCAGTCATTCTGGAGGAATATGTTGATTCAATCCATTTTTTGCTGTCGCTTGGCATCGAAAAAAAGTTGGACACATTGGAAGCATGGCCGGAAGCAATTGCTGAAAAAGATTTGACGGAGCTGTTCCTGCTGACACAAAAAGCGATTCAGGAGTTTCTTGAAGATTTTTCAATGTCGAACTATGTGGATATTTGGAGCTGCTATGGCGGACTGGCACTGGCATTGGAGTTCAGCTATGATGAGGTGCTCGAGGCTTACATTCAAAAAAACAAGACCAACTTTGATCGGCAGCACAATGGCTACTGATAAACGAATGTTTTGATAATTATCCGGTATTCTATTATACTGAGTGAGCGATAAACTATTTAGGAGGTCGAAGTAATGACGAATTTGGATGAAACACAATTGATGTTGAAAGAATTGACAGATGCGAACGGCATTCCAGGAAACGAGCGCCAATCGCGTGAAGTCATGAAAAAATACATAGCACCATTTGCCGATTCGGTTGAAACGGACGGTTTAGGAAGCTTAATTGCAAAAAAAGAAGGTTTGGCTGACGGACCGAAGATCATGGTGGCTGGCCATTTGGACGAAGTCGGATTCATGATTTCCCAAATCGATGACAAAGGATTTTTGAAGTTCCAAACAGTAGGCGGCTGGTGGTCGCAAGTCATGCTGGCGCAGCGAGTGACAATCACAACGCGCAGCGGCAAGAAAATTACAGGTGTGATCGGTTCGAAACCGCCGCATATCCTGTCACCGGAAGCGCGCAAGAAACCCGTTGAAATTAAAGACATGTTCATTGATATCGGTGCATCGTCACGTGAAGAAGCGAAATCATGGGGAGTCACACCAGGCGATATGGTCACACCATATTTCGAATTCACCGTGATGAACAACGAAAAACTATTAATGGCAAAAGCCTGGGATAACCGCATCGGCTGTGCGATTGCTATCGATGTTTTAAAAGGACTGAAAGGCGTCGACCATCCGAACGTTGTGTACGGAGTAGGTACGGTTCAGGAAGAAATCGGCTTGCGGGGTGCCAAGACGGCAACGGCTCAAATTCAACCGGATATCGGTTTTGCAGTGGACGTTGGCATTGCCGGCGATACACCGGGAATCACCAGCAAAGAGTCGAACAGCAAAATGGGCGACGGACCGCAATTGCTGCTGTTCGATGCTTCGATGATTTCGCATCGCGGCTTGCGCGAGTTGGTTGTAGATACAGCTGAAGAAGCTGGCATTCCGTATCAATTCGAAACGATTGCGGGCGGCGGAACGGACGCTGGATCTATCCATCTGACAGCAAACGGCGTTCCTGCCCTGGCGATCGGCGTTGCGACACGCTATATCCATTCGCACGCAGGCATCCTGCATCGTGACGATTACGAAAACGCAGTAAAGCTGATTATTGAAGTGATTAAGAAGCTCGACAAAGACACGGTCACGCGCATTACATTCGAATAAATTTGGAACCCTTTCGCTTTTTGTGAAAGGGTTTTTTAGTGTTTCATACGATTCTGCAAACAACCCGTTGTATTATGCAAATAAAGTTCGTTATTCCGCAAACAAAATGAGATATCCCGCAAACAAAGCGATGTATTCCGCAAACAAAGTCCTGTATTCCGCAAACAAGCACTTGAACTTTCGCTTTTCGCTGGCGAAAAGCATCCGTTCAAGTTTTTGGTTATTAAAGAACTTGGAAAATCGATAGAGATCAAATAAAAATATTACGGAAAGAAGAATCGCGTAATGCTATACTCTAGTTATTCTGTAAGGAGGTGCTCAATGAGTAAAAAAGAGATTGTTTTGCTGTCAGAAACGGAGTCGCTGGAAAGATTGTTATACCGGCTGCCCGAAAATCATCCGAAACGCCAATTTCTTCAAGTCGAATTGTACAGAGCGTCAGCTGGAAGCCGGGGAGAAGATCGACTCGCCCGGAAGTTGGTTGAATTCCATCCGGAAGAAAACCATCGGTATCTGCGTAATATTTGCTTGTCGTTCGGCGAGTGGAAGGTTCAGATGGATGGGTTGTTGCTGACAGAACGCGGTGTGATAATTATTGAGTCCAAAAACATCAGCGGCCAACTTCATTTCGATAATCATACAGGTGAATTCTGGAGAATCGATTTGGAAGGCGTACGAACTGTCATGGAAAATCCGACGAGCCAATTAAATAAGCATATTCGTTTTCTTGAAAAATTTTTAAATCAGCACAAAATTGAATTGCCAGTAGATGGCATCGTTGTTTTTACGTCCAAACAATGTGAGTTTAGTAGTAAGCCAGCAACTCATAATGTCTGTAAAACTTATCAACTTATCGATCATCTATTTGCCATACTCCAGAGTTTTCCCCCAAAAACGGCGCACCAAAATTTAACCAAAATCGATAAACTCCTTCGGAAATTTCATACCCCTTATAAACGACAACCCTTATGTCAGCTCTACTTAATTGATTCCAATGAATTGCAAACTGGAATCCTTTGTGTAACTTGTAAAATGCATACGATGGTGAAGAAATCTAAAGTAGGATGGAAGTGTGAAAAGTGTGAAACGATGGATTCGTCTGCTTTTCAACAAACCATCCAAGAATACTTTTCGTTGATTCATACTCAGCTCAGCAATCGGCAGCTTCGGCAATTTTGCAACCTGGACTCTCCTTATACCGCTTCCCGGCTATTGGCGACACTCGATCTTGAAAATACTGGCTCATTGCGTAACCGGACATATCGATTAAAGAATAACTAGCTTTTCGCCTTTGGTGAAAAGCTTTTTTTAGTGTTCTGCAAACAAACTGCGGCATTGCGCAAATAAAGTCCGGTATTCCGCAAACAAACCATTACATCCCGCAAACAACGAATGCTATTCCGCAAACAACCATAGTTTTTCCGCAAACAAAAGTGTGAAACCCTAACTACTCAATAAAACATGTTAACTATACTTGACCTAATGTTAAGTATAATGTACATTATGTTATATAAACCGAACATTTAATTAGAAAGGATGAAGCGGATGCTCAAGAATCGGGTTAAAGAACTACGAGCTCGCTACGGCTTGACGCAGAGCGATTTGGGTAAGCAAGTTGACGTTACGCGCCAGACGATCGCGTTTATTGAAAAAGGGGAATTTTCCCCCTCGATTACGCTGGCGTTGAAGCTTGCAAAGTCGCTTCAGACAAATGTCAACGAACTATTTTGGCTGGAGGAGGATGGCAATGAAAAATGATTTTCGCTTGCAGTATCCGTTGTGGATGATGGGATTTATAGTAGTATTGGGAATGTTTGCGTACGGCATTAGTTCTCCCGTAACTGAAATAGTCAACACAGATACCGAACAAAGCATTATGATTGAACTGGAACCAGTTGCCGGATTTATCGTGGTCGGTACAGCTGTACTTTATGTGGCAATGCTGGCAACTTTCATTTTTCAGCTATTGCGCCATAATAGAAAAAATCCAACTCAAAAAGTTTCTCCTTTCTCCATCCGTCCGCTTGAATACTTGGAGCAGGATGAAGGAATGACGTATATCACACGAAAAGCCTCTCAAAAGGTTTACACATTCATGTCATGGAGTTTGCCGCTGCTGGCAGTCTTTGCGATGGTCACCCCGTTGCCGCGCCTGTTTATCGTATGGGGAATTCTGCTGGTAGCCCTTATCCAATACGTGATTTATTATGTAGAAATCCGAAAGCATTTTAAGGAGGAAGTTGAATGATCTATGAATATTTTCTTGTCTTTTTAGGGGCCGCTATTCCGTGGCTGGAAATTGCATTGGTAATTCCATTGGGCATTGTCTGGGGACTATCTCCGTTATGGGTAATTGTGGTCGCTTTTGTCGGCAACATGTTGACAGTGCTGGCATTGATTATCGGCTTTGACCGCTTTCAACTTTGGTACAACAAACGCCAGGAAGCGAAAGGCAAAACCGTTTCGAAAAAAAGCGAACGCGCCAAACAGATTTGGAACAAATACGGATTGCCTGGCCTCGCCATGCTCGGCCCGATTTTGATCGGAACGCATATTGCAGCATTTATCGGAATGACGCTAGGCGCGACCAAAAAGAACACAACTGTCTGGCTGACAATCAGCATAGCGGTTTGGTCGTTGGCATTCGGTGTATTGACGGCGCTCGGTTTTGATTTCTTCACGAGGGAAATCTAAGCTGCGTCCAGACTCCAGCGTCCAGCCCCTCGGGTCGCTTCAGCCTTTCCAGCAATGGCAAAAGACGCCATTACCGTAAAGGCTTCCAGCGCTTGTCGGGGCTAGATGGGCGCTTCCGCTTTTCTGTATGCTATACTGGAACTACTCTGAAATAAAGGCGTGATCCTGTAATGAAAAGAATTGAATCAAACCAAAACTCACTCGTCAAGCATTGGAAAAAGCTTGGAACGACCCGGAAAGAGCGCGACAAGTTTGCGGAATTCCTGGTGGAAGGCTTTCATTTGACGGAAGAGGCCCTAAAGAAAAAAGAGCTTATCAAATCATTGATCGTCCGTGAAGGGGTAGACATTCCCGCAGACTGGGACGTTGACGGGGTTCCTCAATATTCCGTAACGGCCGGAGTGGCCAAGGAGATTTCGGAAACCGAGCATACCCAAGGGATTTTCGCTCATTGCGCACAACCTGAGTTTACGGAAGACGAACAAAAGACGTGGACCAAGCTGCTGATGATTGATGCAGTCCAAGATCCCGGCAACATCGGTACAATGATCCGAACAGCATCAGCGAGCGGGATTGATGCCGTCATCTTGGGAAAAGGCTGTGCAGATCCATTTAATCCAAAAACGGTCCGCTCGGCTCAAGGATCGCATTTCCAGATTCCTGTCGTTAAAGGGGAGCTGATCGACTGGACCGCTCAGGCGAAAGCAAGCGGCATCCAAATTTTCGGAACGGCGCTGCAAAACTCGACGCCGGTTCACGAAGCCCAGACACACGAGCAATTTGCATTGATTGTCGGCAATGAAGGCAGCGGCGTCGATCCGGTCTTGTTGCAGCAAACAGACCAGAATTTGATGGTGCCACTTTATGGCAGTGCAGAATCGCTGAATGTGGCAGTGGCTACAGGTATTCTCCTATACAGCTTGGTGCCGAAAAACTAAGTTTGATAAAAATCGTGAACTTTCGTATAATAAAGAAGTAAATAAGTAAAAGCGAAGAACGGGAAAAGTATGTTGCGCCCTTACATTACAGAGATTCCGCACCTTGACTGGAAGTGTGGATATGTAAACGCCTCAGAAGTTCACCCCGCGAGCTGCCTGACGGGACCAGCAGAAATGCTGTAAAGATAGGCCGGTGAAGAGCCGTTATGTAAATGAGTGATTGCTTTTTGGCGATAACTAGGGTGGTACCGCGAATAATGCCTCGTCCCTTTTCTGGGACGGGGCTTTTTACTGTCTAAGGAGGAGAAAAAATGGAAGCACAATTGCAGGAATTGAAAACACAGGCACTGGATAAGATCACTGCGGCATCGACCGTTAAAGAGTTGAATGACGTGCGTGTGGCTTATTTGGGCAAAAAAGGGCCGATTACTGATTTATTGAAAGGCATGGGGAAACTGCCGGCCGAAGAACGTCCGAAAATGGGTGCTTTGGTTAACGTTGTCCGTGAAGAAGTGACGACGCAGCTGGAAGGCCGCATGGTCATTCTCGAAGAAGAAGCAATCAATCAGAAGCTGCAAAGCGAAACAATCGACATCACGCTGCCGGGCCGTCCCGTCAAAACGGGCAACCCGCATCCGTTGACGCGTGTTGTGGAAGAAATTGAAGACTTGTTCATTTCGATGGGCTATGAAGTGGCAGAAGGCCCGGAAGTGGAAAAAGACTATTATAATTTTGAAGCATTGAACTTGCCGAAAGGACATCCGGCGCGTGATATGCAGGATTCCTTCTATATAACTGAAGACATTTTGCTGCGTACACATACATCGCCGGTACAGGCACGGACCATGGAAGCAAAAGGCGGCGAACCGATCAAAATCATTTGTCCGGGCAAAGTATACCGCCGCGACAGCGATGACGCGACGCATTCGCATCAATTTACGCAAATCGAAGGATTGGTCATCGGGGAAGATATCCGCATGAGCGATCTTAAAGGGACACTTTCCGTATTCGCCAAGAAAATGTTCGGCGACGATCGTGAAATTCGCCTACGCCCAAGCTTCTTCCCATTCACGGAGCCTTCTGTTGAAATGGATATTTCCTGCTTTAAATGCGGCGGAAGCGGCTGCAACGTCTGCAAGAAAACAGGCTGGATTGAAATTCTGGGCGCTGGAATGGTGCATCCGAATGTTCTTGAAATGGCCGGCTATGATTCGAAACGCCTGACTGGATTCGCTTTCGGCATGGGGCCAGAACGAATTGCCATGCTTAAATACGGCGTCGAGGATATCCGTCATTTCTATACAAACGATGTCCGCTTTTTATCCCAATTCCAACGTACAGAACTTTAAGGAGGAACTAACACATGCTCGTATCCATTAACTGGTTAAAAGACTATGTAAACACTCAACAATTGCCACCTGCTGAACTGGGTGAAAAAATAACGCGTTCCGGCATCGAAGTGGATGCGGTCATTGACCGGTCACACGGCATGACAAATATCGTCGTTGGTTATGTTGAATCGTGCGTCAAGCATCCGGAAGCAGACAAGTTATCAATCTGCCAAGTGAATGTTGGCGAAGAAACTACACAAATCATTTGCGGCGCACCGAACATCGCGGCTGGCCAAAAAGTCATAGTGGCACGTCCCGGCGCAAAACTTCCTGGCGACATCAAGATCAAAAAAGCCAAACTTCGCGGTGAAGAATCGCACGGCATGATCTGCTCGCTGCAGGAACTGGGCATTGAAGGCAAACTTGTTCCTAAAGCTTATGCGGAAGGGATATACGTATTGCCGGAAGACGCGGAAACCGGTTCTGACGTTCTGACAAACTTTGATTTGAACGATACCGTATTGGAACTGGGATTGACTCCAAACCGAGCAGACGCGATGAGCATGATCGGTGTGGCTTATGAAGTCGGAGCGATTCTTTCTGAAGAAGTGAAATTGCCTGAAATCAGCTACAAAGAAGCATCCGACACAGCAGCATCCATGCTGACATTAAATGTTGATGCACCTGAAGCCAATCCGCTATATGTAGCGAAAGTTGTCCGCAACATTAAAGTGCAGGAGTCACCGATGTGGCTGCAGCAGCGTTTGATGTCAGCTGGTGTCCGTCCGCATAATAACGTGGTCGACGTGACCAACTACATTTTGATGGAATACGGCCAGCCGCTTCACGCATTTGACTACGACTTGCTGGAAACGGGCAATATCACCGTTCGCCACGCAAAAGAAGGAGAAATGATTACCACATTGGACGATGCTGAACGCAAACTGTCCGGCCACCAGCTGGTCATCACCAACGGCGAAAAACCAGTGGCGATTGCCGGTGTCATGGGCGGCGCGGACTCAGAAGTAAGTGAAGCGACAACGACTGTAGTGATCGAATCTGCTTATTTCGAATCCGGTTCTGTTCGCCAAACTTCGAAAGACCACGGACTACGCAGCGATGCGAGTTCACGCTATGAAAAAGGCGTGGATCCAAACCGTGTCATCCCGGCTGCAGAGCGCGCAGCGCAATTGCTTTCTGAGCTTGCGGGTGGGGAAGTATTGGCTGGATCTGTGGTATTCGACGAATTGAATAAAGAAGAGAAAATTGTTAAAGTTTCTCCGGATTTCATTAACAGCCGTCTGGGGATGAAGATTTCCTTTGAAGACATGTGGGATATTCTGAACCGTTTGAAATTCAATACGGAAGCGGCAAATGGCCAACTGGTCATTTCCGTTCCGACACGCCGCCAGGACATCCAGATTCCTGAAGATGTGATTGAAGAAATTGCACGCCTGTATGGCTATGATGAAATTCCTGCAACTTTGCCGGAAGCAGAAACGACTCCTGGCGGTTTGACGCCTTATCAGGCCAAACGCCGCATTGTCCGCTCGCTTTTGGAAGGTGCTGGATTGCTTCAAGCAACGACCTATTCGCTGACTTCCGAGAAATCGGCGAAGCAATTTGCTTTGGAAGAAACGGAAACAACGCGTTTGTTGATGCCTATGAGTGAAGAACGCAGTATCTTGAGACAAAGCCTGTTGCCGCATCTTTTAGAATCGGTCACGTACAACACGGCCAGAAGAATGGATTCGGTGGCTTTGTATGAAACCGGTTCGGTATTCCTGAAAGGCGACGACGAATTGTTGAACGAGCAGGAACATTTAGCGGTGGCAATCACAGGCTTATGGCTCGACAACAGCTGGCAAGGCGAGAAAAAGCCAGTCGACTTTTTCGTGCTAAAAGGAATTGTGGAAACTCTTGGCACGAAACTTGGCGTCCAGTTGACGTTCGAGCGCGGCCAAATGGACGATTTGCATCCAGGCAGAACAGCCTTCATCATGCTTGATGGCCATCGCATCGGGGTAATCGGTCAGTTGCATCCTTCTGAACAAAAAGAGCGTGACTTGAAAACGACGGTCGTTATGGAGTTAAATCTGGCACTGCTGTTGAATATTGAGACAGCTGCATTGCTCTATACGCCAGTGCCGCGCTATCCGTCGATGTCCCGTGATGTGGCATTAGTGCTTTCAAAAATTGTTGAAGCCGGAACGATCGAAACAGTTATCCGCAACGCAGGCGGCAAGCTGTTGAAAGATGTCCGCGTGTTTGACCTGTACGAAGGCGACAAAATGGAAGAAGGCAAAAAATCAGTCGCCTTCTCCTTGACTTACTTTGATCCGGAAAAAACCTTGACGGATGAAGAAGTCATCAACGCTCATGAAAAAGTATTGGCAGCTTTGACAGAAGTTGGAGCAGAGTTGAGGAGTTAACTGGTTCGATAGTAGTGCTAAAGAGAGTGAGTCCAATGGATTCACTCTCTTTTTTTGATTTAATAAGTATGATGGTATAAAAAATTTACTTTTTATAGGGAAGAATAGCCTTAAAAATGAAAAAATGTGATAGTATTTATCTATTATATTAAAGTGAGGGCTTATATGAAAAAAATATTGGAAGCCGAAAAAGGATTGACCTTAATTGAAGTTTTAGCATCAACTGTTTTAATTACTTTAATTTTGGTCTCTTTTTTTACTTTATTTGCTCAAGGGGCAAAAACTAATATAACTTCAGAAAATATTGTAGACAGCACATACCTTGCTCAAAAAGAAATGGAATCTATTATAGCACTTTCGAAAGCACCTATTGTGGATACACCAAAAATTGAGATGGATAAAAGATATGGAATGGGTGTCTCTTCATCTAATAATGAGTGGATCAAATATGAAAAAAGTATTCCTGATTCAACTGAGAAGTATAGTATACGAATAAAAAATACGACTTCTAATAGAATTAACGTAATTGTAGAGGTACTAGAAAAAGAAAATAATGTTGTCAGAGCTAAAATGGAAAACGTTGTGGTGTGGGAAGAGGACAATCAATGAAAAAACTTCTTAAACAACAAAGGGGCATTACATTAGTTGAACTGTTAGCGGTCATAGTAATTGGGGGGATCGTTATGGTTCTTATCCTAAGTATATTTTCAAATGGAAATAAAACGTATCAAAACCAAACAGCAAGATCAGAACAAATTACAGACATGCGGTATATTGCAAAGGTGGTTACTAAAGAAATAAGAATGACTGACAAAGTCTCAATTGTGAATGGTGATTTAGTACTTGGAAGTAACGAAAAGTTAGTTTTCTCACTAGATAATGGACAAATAAAAAAAGATGAGGAAGTCATTGCATCTAATATTGCTGTTTTAGCATTTCATTTTATTGATAGAACTTTATTGATTGAAATAGAGAGTAAGGAAGGAAATAGTAATAGCCAAAAGCTGAGTACCGAAATTTACCTTAGAGAAGGTGTAATTATTGAGTAAGTTATTAAAAAACAGATATTTATTCAAAAGTGAAGTAGGATATACCCTTCCTATCGTTTTATTAATTTTGGTTTTTTTTTCTATTTTGGGAATAAGCCTAATCTCGATAACTATGAATTCATTAAAGTTGTCAGATAGTGAACGCAAAGACCAAGCTGTTTATTACATTGCAGAAAGTGGAACTACTGTTGTTCTCTCAGATATTGATGCTTTAGTAGATTCTCTATCAAATTCGCAAACTATCCAAAATGAACAGGATTTCTTTGCTAAACTAGAACAGGATATTTTGAACAGTAAAGTAATCAATGAATTTGAAGAAAATAGTGGAGAGACTCCTTTTGCTACAGTAACAGTAAAGCTATTGGAAATAGATGAGAACTTAAAAGAACGTAAGTACGAAATTGTCTCTAAAGGAGAAATCGGAACACGAACGCGAACTGTTGGAGGAGATTTTAGTGTTTCATTCAGCGCAGGCGATCAAATTTCACTTCCACCGAATCTAGGAGTATTTTCAAACGATAAAATATTGTTGTCAAATGGAACAATAGAAGGCAACTTAATTCTTAATAAATACAGCTCTAAAGGTATAGAAATTTCAGGGAATCCTTCTGTTAAAGGTGATATTATTGTTCCGGTAGCATCTGGAAATAATGTATTCAGTGCACCTACATGGTGGATAAACGAAAACAAGCCTGCGATCTTAAAAGAGCACCAACTTGTAGAATATCCTTTGCCACCATTTCCTGAGTTCCCAATAAACTTTGCAACCATGCCTAATATGAATGTAGGCAACCACAAAGTTGTTTCGGATAAAAATATAAACATCACAAGTTATTTAGTTGAAAACCATAAAATCATTTTGGATAAAAATTATGAAATAAATAATATTACATTCAACAGCAACAGAAAGTTAACTTTTATAGTTAATGAGGACCGCTCAATTGTGGTAAACAATATTAGTGGAAGCGGACATTTGCATGTCGAAGGAAAAGGCAAACTGACAATTTATCTAAAAGACAACATTCAAATTGATGGAAACTTAAATCCTCAAAATACAGATAATTTATTTATATATGTCGGACCGTCAAAGACTCCGAGTGTACCTAAAACTATAAAAAGTTCCAGCTACGCTCAGTTTAATGCTTCAGTTTATGCTAAAGATGCAAATTTAGAAGTTGTTGGATCGGCTGGGGTAACAGGGCATTTAGTTACAGGTGGACAGTCAGTGAAGTTCAGTGGCGGGACGCAAGGTACAGCTAGTGGTACAGTAGTTTTTGCTCCAAATGCAGCAGTCGAACTCACTGGCAGTGGAACGTTAAGAGGGGGAGTCATATCCAAAACCTTTAAGATGGATGGGGGTGCTAAGGTAATAAGCAACAGCGTAAATTTAAATGAAAATCCTTTTTGGCAAGTTGGCAGCAGTGAAAAAGGGGAAGCGGGTTTTACTAAACTGTTGATAAAGGAAATTCCAAACTAAACTGCTATACAAAAAAATGGGGCTGGTTTTTAAACAGCCCCATTTTTTTATATTATTTCACCGCTGACGCTTCCCAGCCAACCCCTTCGCCTTACCCGTATTAGCAAAATGCACCTTAGTCAACCCCTCCAAATACTCCTCGCCATGCTTCAGCAAAATCTTCGCTGCTGCTTCATCGACAATCTTCCCAGCGCCTTTTGGCAGCGTAACTCCAGCTTCCGCACCCATGCGGTCCATTTCTTCAAGAAACGCGACGCGGGCGATGATGGATGCGCAGGCGACCGATACATGCAGGCCTTCTGCTTTCGTGGAGAACAGGACGTTCTCGCGGATGATTTCGGGTTCTTCTTTGATGTGCTTGTAATAGATGGCGCGTTCGGCAAACTGATCGATCAGGATGGCGTCTGGTTTTTCGGGTGCAATATTGTTTAAAACATGTTTAAGTGCCTGGTTATGCAGCAATGCTTTTATTTTTCCCTGGGACCAGCCTTGTCTTTGGACTCGGTTGTACTTATCGTTTTTCAAGGTCAGCACTTTGTGTGCGAATGCTGCTCTCAGGTCAGGAGCTACTTGGCGCATCCAGGCGTCTGTCAACTGCTTGGAATCTTTGACGCCAAGTTCATGCGCAAGCTCGACTCCATCCGCCGGCACATAGCAGGCGGCCACAGTGATCGGGCCAAAAAAATCGCCCGTGCCGGTTTCGTCGGATCCCAGGACCGATAGCTTGGCAAATCCGTCGGGCAGCTTGTCGCCTTTGGCAGACACCGTTTTATCGGCAGCTGGCAATACCTCACCCCATTTGGCAGCTTCCCGGTCCGCGCCGTTTCCCTGGAACATGACTTTTCCGGAAGTGTAGACGGTTACGACGGTGTCCGTCAACTTAGCGGTGAAACGGGCATAAGGATTTTTGGTTTGGGTCTTATTTTTCTCGTAATGTGAAATCAATTGGAGGAGGCTTTCCTCGGGCAGTTTCAGTACAGTATTCGACATGGGCAGGTCACCTTTCTTTGATTCACAATCGGCTTGTGTTCATGGTATGATGGTTTATAGAATTCTAAAGGGGGATATTGCATTGTCAGAGCAACATAAAATTCACACAGTCGTTGACATCTATGGCAACACTTATAAAATGGTCGGTACCGAAACTTCCGGCCACATGAGATTGGTTGCATCGATTGTCGACAGCAAAATGCGGGAGATCAATGCGTTAAATCCATCATTGGATCAGGCGAAGCTTGCCGTTTTGACTGCATCAAATGCGGTACATGACTATCTTAAACTGAAAGAGCAAGTTGAACAATTAGAAAATGAATTGAAAAAACTGAAGGGTTGACGTGAATGCTTGATATTCTATTAATCATCTTACTGATCGGTGGCATCATTGTGGGCGCCAAAAGAGGTTTTATTGTCCAACTGATCCATATGATCGGGTTTGTTATTGCACTGGTCGTGGCCTATAAATACTATAAACCTTTATCCGAATACTTTGTGCTGTGGATTCCTTACCCATCTGTAAATGAAAATTCCCAGTTTACGCTTGTTGTAGACCAGTTGGACTTGGATCAGACTTTCTATCAGTTATTGGCGTTTGCCCTTATTTTTTTTGTGGTGAAGTTTGCTTTGCAACTGATTGCGTCGATGTTTGATTTCTTGAAGTTTTTGCCGGTGCTTGGATTTTTCAGCAAAATTCTGGGTGCGGTTTTAGGGTTTGTTGAAGTTTACATACTGCTGTTTATTTTCATCTATGTGTTTGCATTGCTTCCATTGGACGTTGTGCAAAACCAATTGGAGAATTCCGGAATTGCCCAGTCTATGCTGGAGCATACGCCTTATTTCTCTGAGAAAGTAAAAGAATGGTGGTATATTTATATGTAGTAGGAACTTCTCTCTTACGAGGGAAGTTTTTTTAGTCGAAACGAGGAGGGCTTTTGGTGAATAAGAAGATTATCATCAGAACACTTGAAAAGATTGCGTTATATATGGAACTCAAAGGGGAAAACCCGTTTAAAGTATCGGCGTTCCGGAAAGCTGCACAGGCGCTTGAGCTTGACCAGCGCAGCCTGGATGAAATTGAGGACGTCACGAAACTTAAAGGCATCGGAAAAGGAACAGGGGAAGTTATTCTTGAGCTGATCAATGGTGGCAAGTCGACCGTTCTGGAAGAGCTGCAGGAAGAAGTGCCGAAAGGACTCGTTCCAATGATGAAGCTGCAGGGAATGGGCGGCAAGAAAATCGCCAAGTTGTATAAAGAACTGGGGATCGATTCGATGGAAGCTTTAAAAGCTGCGTGCCTGAATCAGGAAATTCAGAAGCTTCCAGGCTTTGGGGCGAAATCCGAGGAAAAGATCCTGAAAGAGCTGAACGATTTTGAGACCAAGCCGGACCGACAGCCGATCTGGAAAACAGAAGAAACAGTTGCATTTATAGAAGATGTTTTGATTACGATTGCAGAAGTCGCCGAGTTTTCAGTTGCAGGAAGTTTCCGGCGGACTAAAGAAACCAGCAAGGATCTGGACTTTATTATCGCAACGTCTGAACCGGCGCGCGTGAAAGAGCAGCTGCTTGCCGCATTGCCGGTGCAGGAGACGATTGCGTCTGGTAACACGAAAGTGTCAGTCACTGTAGATGTGTTGGAACCGATTGATGTTGATTTCCGTTTGGTGGCACCTGAAGAATTTGTCACTGCGCTGCATCATTTTACCGGATCCAAGGACCATAATGTCAAAATGCGCCAGCTGGCCAAATCACAGCAAAAGAAAATTAGTGAGTACGGCGTTGAGCAAGAAGACGGCACTGTGGCGACTTTCAAATCCGAAACTGAGTTTTTTGCGCATTTTGGCTTGCCTTTTATTCCACCGTCGGTTCGTGAAGATGGACGGGAACTTGACCGCCTGGAAGAATTGCCGGAGCTGGTAACGCTTGAGGATATTCAAGGCGATTTGCATATGCATACCACCTGGTCAGATGGTGCCAATTCATTGAAAGAAATGATTGAAGCCTGTGTGGCTAAATCCTATCAATACATGGTCATCACTGACCACTCACAATATTTGAAAGTGGCAAATGGGCTGACTCCTGAACGTTTAAAGGAGCAGCATGCCCTGATTCGGGAAACGAACGGGCAATATCCGGCAATAGAAGTGTTGTCCGGAACCGAAATGGATATTTTGCCTGACGCATCGCTTGATTTTGACGACGATTTGCTAAAACAGCTGGACTTTGTCATTGCCAGCATCCACTCGAGTTTCCAGCAGCCGCAGGAACAAATCATGGAACGGATTTTAACGGCGATGAAAAATCCATACGTCCACATGATTGCCCATCCAACCGGACGGATCGTTGGCCAGCGTGACGGCTATGATCCGGATGTTGAGCAGATTCTGGATTGGGCAAAAGAATACGGCAAAATTGTCGAATTGAATGCCAGCCCATACCGTTTGGATCTTGCTGTACCGTACTTGGTAATGGCACAGGAAAAAGGCGTACCGGTAGCGATCAATACAGATGCCCATGCCATTGAAGGCCTGGAAGTCATGGAAACCGGCGTCAAGCACGCCCAAAAAGCATGGCTAAAAAAAGATACAATAGTCAATACATGGTCACTTGAAAAGCTGAAAGCGTATATAAGCAAGTCGAAATAAAGAATAGATCGTCTCAATTCGCTGCAGGCAATGGAGGCGGGAATATTTTACTGAGCAACTGTTAATTTATTTGAAACGTTAGGAGGTTCTTCAATGATCGCAGAACGAGCATTAAGGACACTTGAATTTTATAAAATCCGCGATGAAGTCGCACGGTATTGCACATCATCACTTGGAAAAGCCCATGTGGATAAGCTTTTGCCATCTACGGATATAAACGAAGTCAATCGGCTATTGGAACAGATGGACGAAGGTGCGCAAGTTTTGCGTGTGAAAAACAATGTGCCGATGGGCGGTATTTTCGACATTCGCCTGCATGCACGACGCGCACAAATTGGCGGCAGTCTGAGCCCGATGGAGCTGATGGAAGTATCATCGACGATTCGCGCAAGCCGCATCCTCCGCCAATTTTTTGAAACGATCCAGGAAGAAGCGGTCATTCAAATTCCGCATTTTCTGGAGAAAAAACAATCCATGCCGATTTTGACGGCTTTAGAACATGCCATCAACATCTGCATCGATGACAATGGCGGCGTATTGGACAGTGCAAGCTCTGAATTGCGTTCCATCCGCCAGCAGTTGCGGACGCAGGAAAGCCGTGTCCGCGAACGGCTGGAAAGCTTGGTACGCGGCAAAAATGCTTCGAAAATGCTGTCAGATTCCATCGTGACCATTCGCAATGACCGCTTTGTTATTCCGGTCAAACAAGAATACCGCAGCCATTACGGGGGCATCGTGCACGACCAATCTTCTTCAGGGCAGACATTGTTCATTGAACCGGACGCCGTCGTGCAGGCAAACAACGAAGTTCGCCGGTTGAAGATGAAGGAAAAAGAAGAAATTGACCGTATTTTGCTGATGTTATCCGCACAGGTGCAGGAAGTTGCCCATGAACTTTTCCTTTTGGTTGAAGTTCTGGGTGAAATCGACTTGATCCTGGCTAAGGCAAAATACGGCGCTACACATAGAGGCACTAAACCGACGATGAATACAGACGGCTATATTAACTTACGGAAAGCGCGCCATCCGCTGATTCCAAAAGATGAAGTGGTGCCGAACGATATCGAATTTGGCGGGGACATCACGGCCATTGTCATTACCGGTCCCAATACAGGCGGGAAGACAGTAACCTTAAAGACCGTCGGATTAACGACTTTGATGGCTCAAGCCGGATTGCCGGTGCCTGCACTTGATGGTTCGGAATTGTCGGTGTTCAACCAGATTTTTGCCGATATCGGCGATGAGCAGTCGATCGAGCAAAGCTTGAGTACGTTTTCTTCCCATATGGTCAACATTGTCGACATTCTGACCAAGTTCGATGAAAACTCCCTAGTGATTTTCGATGAATTGGGAGCAGGGACAGATCCGCAGGAAGGTGCAGCTCTGGCCATTTCGCTATTGGACGAAGTCCATGGCAGAGGAGCGCGCGTGATTGCGACGACACATTATCCGGAACTGAAAGCCTATGGTTATAACCGTCCGGGTGTGGCGAATGCCAGCGTAGAATTTGACGTAGAAACATTAAGTCCGACCTATCGCCTGCTGATCGGGGTTCCCGGCCGAAGCAATGCGTTTGAAATTTCGAAACGCCTTGGTCTGCCGGATCATATTATCAACCATGCGAAGAGCTTTACCGGAACCGACAGCAAAGCAGTGGATTCGATGATTGCATCTCTTGAAAAGAGCCGTCGCGAGGCGGAACAGGACGCGGAGCGGACAAAAGAAGTTCTGTCAGAATCAGAACAGCTGAAAAAAGAGCTGGCGAAGCAGCTGGAAGAATACGAGCAGCAAAAAGAACGGCTGGAAGAAAAAGCGAAGGACAAGGCACGAAAAATCGTCGACGAAGCACGTGCTGAAGCAGAAGCTGTCATATCGGATCTTCGCAAAATGCAATTTAACCAAAGTTCGTCGGTCAAAGAGCATGAACTGATCGATGCGAAAAAACGGTTGGAAGATGCTATGCCTCAAAATCGCATCCTGAAAAAAGCAGCCAAAGACAATGCAGCCAAACCGTTAAAAGCAAATGACGAAGTCAAAGTGATTTCCTTCGGACAAAAAGGGACTTTGGTCGAAAAAGTTTCTAAAAATGAATGGATCGTTCAAATCGGCATTTTGAAAATGAAGCTGCCAGAATCTGATTTGTCTTACACTAAACCGGAAAAGCAAAAAGAAACACGGACTATGGCCACTTTGAAAGATCGTGACAGCCATGTGAAAATGGAACTTGATTTGCGCGGGGAACGCTATGAAGACGCACTTGCACGTGTTGAAAAATACCTCGATGATGCGTTATTATCAAATTACCATCAAGTATCAATTATTCACGGAAAAGGGACCGGTGCTTTGCGACAAGGCGTTCAGCAATACTTGAAAAAACATCCGCGTGTAAAAAACTACCGGTTTGGCGAAGCGGGGGAAGGCGGTTCGGGTGTCACAGTCGCCGAACTAAAGTGAGTTTCCATAAAGGGGTATAAGAAATGACAGAAACAGGTTTTTGGACGCACCCGCTGGTCGAGTCAGCCGGCTATTTCAGTGTGGTGGTATTGTGTTTGATCGTCTCCATGGTGATTTTCGAAATGGTGACAAAATATAATAACTGGGAACAAATCAAAAAAGGGAATTTGTCGGTGGCCATGGCGACAGGCGGAAAAATTTTCGGCGTCACCAATATTTTCCGCTTTTCCATTGAACAGCATAATTCTCTGTTCGAAATGATCGGTTGGGGATTATTCGGCTTTACTTTGCTGATTTTCGCTTATATTCTGTTTGAGTTCCTAACGCCCAAGTTTAAAGTGGATGACGAAATCGAGCAGGACAACCGTTCTGTCGGCCTCATTTCGATGGTCATCTCTGTCGGATTGTCGTTTGTCATCGGAGCCAGTATTCAATAGGAGTTGGATAGAGTGGAAAATCTAATTAAAATCTTGTTTGTCTTTTGTGCGATCTTTTTGATAGTGGGAGTTATCTTCCTGTTTATTTTCTAGAAAGCTGGCCAGCCTTTGTGCTGGCTTTTTTACTTAGGTGGGTTCTGCACCTTGCACTTGGCTTGTGAAAGAACGATGCAAGGATAGATCCAAACATTGCGAAAGCTATGCTCTAAGCGGCCGAAACTGTTAAGAACAGGAAAATTCCTAACGCCTGCACATTCAGTTTGCATAATAACTTCAACTTATATAAATAAAGTTTGTAAGCGGTGTCATTATTCTCTATAATTAAAAATAGGAATATTCGCACGATTCTAATAAAATTTAGGAGGTCTAAAGAATGACTGAAAAACCGTGGCTAGCCCATTATCCACCGGAGATCCCGCATACGCTGACTTATCCAAGTATGCCGGTACAGGAATATTTAACAAAAGCCTATGAAAAGTATCCGCAAAAAGTGGCGATCCATTTTATGGGGAAAGAACTTTCATATGAGGAACTGTACCAATCCTCCATGAAGTTTGCGAACTACCTTCAAAAAATAGGGATTAAAAAAGGCGACAGGGTTTCAATTATGCTCCCGAACTGTCCGCAGGCGGTGATCAGCTTTTACGGGATCCTTTATGCTGGCGGTGTTGTTGTCATGACCAACCCGCTCTATACGGAACGGGAAATTGCCTACCAGATGAAAGATTCAGGGGCGCGGGCAATTATCAGTTTGGATATCCTATTCCCAAGAATTTCAAAAGTAATCAAGGAAACGGATTTGGAGAATGTCATCATTACCGGCATAAAGGATTACCTGACTTTCCCGAAAAATCTGGTCTATCCGTTTATCCAGAAAAAGCAGTACGGCATGACCGTTAAAGTAGAGCACCGGGGAGTCAATCACCTGTTTACCGAAATTATGAAGACTTCACAGCCTTTTGTTGTGGAAACACCTTTTGATTTCCAGGAAGATTTGGCTTTGCTGCAATACACAGGAGGCACCACCGGTTCTCCGAAAGGTGTCATGCTGACGCATAAGAACATTATTTCCAATGCGACGATGTGCGACAGCTGGCTGTATAAATGCAAAAAAGGCGAAGAGACGATTATGGGCATCATCCCGTTATTCCATGTTTACGGCTTAACGACAGTATTGATCCTGTCCGTAATGCTCGGCAATAAAATGGTCCTGTTACCAAAATTCGATTCTGAAACGGCATTAAAAACCATTAACAAGCAAAAACCAACACTCTTCCCGGGAGCGCCGACACTCTATATTGGGTTGATGAACCATCCAGATATCGCCAAATACGATTTGTCTTCAATTGAAGCTTGCCTTAGCGGTTCCGCTCCATTGCCGGCAGAAGTCCAGGAGAAATTCGAAAAGCTGACTGGCGGTAAGTTGGTCGAAGGCTATGGATTGACGGAAACTTCACCTGTCAGCCATTCAAATTTGGTTTGGGGAAAACGGACGAAAGGCTCCATCGGCTTTCCGTATCCGGACACAGACTGCAAAATCTTCCAGACAGGCACAACCGACCCAGTTCCAAATGGCGAGATCGGAGAAATTGCCATCAAAGGGCCTCAAGTTATGAAAGGCTATTGGAACAAACCGGAAGAAACAGCTGCCACAATCGTTGATGGCTGGTTGTTGACCGGAGATCTTGGCTATATGGACGATGAAGGAAACTTCTTTATTGTCGATCGCAAAAAAGACATGATCATCGCCGGCGGTTTTAATATTTACCCGCGTGAAATTGAAGAAGTGCTGTATGAACACGAAGCGATTCAGGAATGTGTAGTAGCCGGAATTCCCGATCCGTATCGCGGAGAAACGGTAAAAGCATACATTGTTCTAAAAGAAGGCTATACTGTAACAGAAGAAGAACTGAATACGCATTGCCGGGAAAATCTGGCGTCATTCAAAGTGCCGCGCATTTATGAATTCCGCAAAGAATTGCCAAAAACAGCAGTTGGGAAAATTCTGCGCCGCTCGCTTGTGGATGAAGAGGTCTCCAAACAGAATGAAGCAATTCCATCATAAAGGGATAAAAACTTGACACTAAATACAATAAACTATAATATGAAAATATGAATGAATCGCCATTCATATTTTCATATTTTTTTGGGTGGTGACAGTATGGTAAAAAAAGATAAGCCAAAGTATAAACAAATCATCGATGCGGCAGTTATTGTCATTGCTGAAAATGGCTATCATCAAGCGCAGGTTTCAAAAATAGCCAAACAGGCTGGTGTGGCCGACGGAACCATTTATTTGTATTTTAAAAACAAGGAAGACATTCTGATTTCTGTATTCCAGGAAAAGATGGGCGTGTTCGTCAGCAAGCTGGAACAAATCATTTCCCGTGATCTGGATGCTTCGACTAAACTGGGGCTGATGATTGAAAGCCACTTCGAGCTATTGGCAGGAGACATTCATTTGGCAATTGTTACTCAGCTTGAATTGCGGCAGTCCAATCATGAAATCCGCATAAAAATCAATAATGTCCTGCGGGAATATTTAAAGCTGATGGATAAGATCCTGGTTAAAGGCATGGAAGATGGAGAATTTGATGCAGCCATGGATATTCGTTTAGCCAGACAGATGGTTTTTGGTACAATGGATGAGACCATTACCACATGGGTCATGAATGATCATAAATATGATTTAGTCGAACTCGTACCACAAGTTCAGCGTTTGCTGCTGAAAGGCATGCAGGCTTAAAGAGAGGGGCTCATTGGATGGAATTTATTAGCTGGAAAAAAGAAGATGGCGTAGCTGTGGCGACGATCAATCGTCCGCCGGCAAATGCGCTATCGCGTTCACTCATTTTGGAAGTTGATGAATTGTTGAACCAGGTTGAAAATGATGAAGAGGTTCGCGTCATCGTCTTGCACGGAGAAGGCAGGTTCTTTTCTGCTGGTGCAGACATCAAGGAATTTACGCAAGTATCTTCTGGAGAAGAGTTCTCGAAACTATCAGCGAGCGGCCAGGAAGTTTTTGAACGCGTCGAAACTTTCCATAAGCCTGTTATTGCGGCAATTCACGGGGCAGCTTTAGGCGGCGGATTGGAATTGGCAATGAGTTGCCATATGCGATTTGTCACCGAAAATGCTAAACTGGGATTACCGGAGCTTCAATTAGGATTGATCCCTGGATTTGCTGGAACGCAGCGTCTGCCAAGATATGTAGGCACGGCAAAAGCGGCAGAAATGCTGTTGACGAGTGATCCGATCTCCGGTACAGAAGCAGCGCAATATGGTTTGGCGAATCGTGCTTATGCAGAAGAAGACCTACTTTCGGAAACGCTTACAATCGCCCGTAAAATAGCGAAGAAAAGCCCGGTTTCTGTGAAAGCGGCAATCGAGATGCTGCAGTACGCCAAGCCAGCGTCGTATCATGAAGGCGTAAACGCTGAAGCACAATCTTTTGGAACGGTTTTTGTTTCAGAAGATGCAAAAGAAGGAATCCAGGCATTTCTGGAGAAACGTGAAGCACAATTTAAAGGGAAATAATACTTGGGAGGTTTACGTTCATGAACATTTATGTATTGGTAAAACGCACATTTGACACAGAAGAGAAAATCGTCGTTTCAGGTGGACAAATCCAGGAAGACGGGGCGGAATTCATCATTAATCCTTACGATGAGTACGCGATTGAAGAAGCAATTACAGTCCGCGACGCACACGGCGGCGAAGTGACAGTTGTCACGATCGGCAATGAAGAAGCAGAAAAACAGTTGCGCACAGCACTGGCAATGGGCGCTGACAAAGCTGTCTTGATCAATACAGAAGACGATATCGAAGAAATGGACCAGTTTACTTCTGCGTACATACTGGCTGAATACTTGAAAGACAAAGAAGCTGATTTGATTTTGGCAGGTAACGTCGCAATCGACGGTGGATCTGGACAAGTTGGGCCGCGTGTTGCCGATTTGCTTGGCATTAACTACGTAACAACCATTACCAGCTTAAGCATTGAAGGCGAAACAGTGACCATCGTCCGTGATATCGAAGGGGATGCGGAAGAATTGGAAACGTCATTGCCGCTTCTTGTTACAGCGCAGCAAGGCTTGAACGAGCCGCGCTACCCATCACTTCCAGGAATTATGAAAGCGAAGAAAAAGCCGCTTGAAGAATTGGAATTGGATGATCTGGATATCGAAGAAGATGATGTATCAGCAAAAACAGAAACAATCGAGATCTATTTGCCGCCGAAAAAAGCGGCTGGCCGTATTCTTGAAGGCGACATCTCCAACCAGGTATCAGAATTGGTAGGCTTGCTGCGCAACGAAGCGAAGGTTATATAAGCAAAGAAAAGCGGAAGTGCCTGTTCAGCTCTGAAAGGCATAAGACGAACCAGCGAAGTGGCGCTCTTTGCCACACAGCTGGGTTGGCTTATGACC
>NZ_JAUSWB010000010.1 GCF_030814955.1 Planomicrobium stackebrandtii
GTGATCTGCCTACGCTGATCAGTAAAGTTGCGCGGGCCGTTTTGCGCGGCCGTTGCGTGTTTGTTGACGTTTTGCTGTTCAGTTTTCAAGGTTCAGTACGTCCGTCCTGTAAAAGCAACTTCTCTAAGTTATCACCGTTTAGTGAAAGAGTCAAGCCTTTTTATTATTGCGAAAAACTTAATTTCTCTTAGCGACGTGTATTATCATAATATATTTCCTCAAAGAATGTCAATGATTAAAGCGAAAAAAGTTTAAGAATCTTTATTACACTAGTAAACATATTAATAAATCATTATTCCTTTGCCCCTAAAATCATTTCCACTACGAAAAAAGAAGCTGCTGTTAAAAGCCGGATGAACGGATTTTAACAGCAGCTTCTTTTTTCTTCTTCATATTATACTTAAGCTTTGAACACCTTAATCATCTACTCATCAGCGTCAGAGGGGTGAATGTTCTCTTCGCTTTTCCAATTTTGTTTTATCCATCTGTATAAACTGAACTCAAGAATAATAATTCAAATGCAGCTTTGGGAATCACTCGATATGCCAGTGGATAGCCCAGCGCTAAGATAGGTGCACAAAAATTATAAGCTAATATTTTTCACGGTCACTTTTGAACATGAGAGCAGAAAAGCGATGACACCAATTAAAGATTATTAGTTCAACTTACTAGTTAAAAATAAAACATTTGCTTACCATTTTGAAGGAAAGGATAATCTACATCTTTCCTTCAAAAAAGTTCTTATCCACCACTACCCTCTTTTCAGTTCTTCACGTAATAATAGCGATGAAAGATCCCTTCGCTTTTAGTGGTAACACCGTTTATAAAAATCAGATCTTTCTCTATAAGGTATTCAATAAAAACTTCAAGGTTGGACGAATAATTTTTTAATTCTTCCTGTTCATGCAATTCTTGGATTGTCCAGCTGCTTTGTTTCTCCATGACTTCCCTTATATGAAGAGCCCCGTCCTGCGTTCGCGAATGAATATAAAACTCGCTTGCCAGAAACAGCAGCTCGAGCCGCTTGTCAATCGGCTCATCGCTCGATATCAATTCTTCGTATAGTTTGTAGATGGCGGGTTCCATCTGTTTGACCTGAGACCAGACCGTCACTTCTGGCGGCAATCCGTTTTCAAGTACTGCCAATCGCGCCAGATGATGCAGCGACTCTACCATATGGTGATAGGCATCCATGTAGTTTTTTTCTTCAAAAAATACTTTTCCTTCCATATAGCGGCGGATCAGTTTGGCAAACTCCATGCCCATTTTGATTTTACGGCCGTAGAAGGGATAATCTTTCAGCTCTGTTTTCAACTTTTCCATGAATTCATTGCGATCGTAAATGACACGGCCGTAAAAAAGCCAGTCAACAATTTTCCGGTTTGTTCCGAGCAGCAGCCATTTATGTAGTTGTTTTTCAGTAACGATATGCATCGCAGCCTTTTTATCTAAATACGTATAATGCTTAGTGAACACCGGCGTTTCGTTTTCCTTGGTGATAATCAGCAGAACCGAATCAAAGGTATCCGTAATCTGGCTGACTTTTTCTCTTTTTTCCACCAAAATCACCCCTAGCGTACTTTCCTGGCTGGCGCGTTCCTGGTAAATAGGTCGTAGGATTTGTTCCATCAATTTTCACTCCTTGCTGTCTCCATCGCATTCCGCCATACAGTGTATAGCGTGGATGGTAATGAACTGCAGTGTGTTTTCACTTTCCCTATGGTCTGCGGGGTTTCCCCGTTCTCTGTTTCTCAGACATTGAAGCCGAACATAGTGGCCTCTGCTTTTCTTTATTTCGACATATTTATTGCTGATTCCTTCATTTGAAAACCGATATCACTTTTTAAGGTCATTTATGATATAGTATGATGGATGCAAGGAGGAAATAAACCATGAAACCTTATAAAAATAAAATCAATCGCATTCGGACGTTTGCATTAGCGCTTATTTTCATCGGAATCGTCATCATGTACGTCGGCATTTATTTCAGAAATCATCCTATTGTTATGGTGATTTTCATGCTGCTGGGTGTTGTTGCGATTATCGGAAGTACAGCTGTCTATGGCTGGATCGGTTTGCTGTCTATGAAAACTGTACCGGTGGAATGTCCCAATTGTGGAAGACATACAAAAATGCTGGGCCGTGTAGATATTTGCATGCATTGCAATGAGCCTTTAACGATGGACCGTTCTCTTGAAGGAAAAGAGTTTAACCAAGACTATAACAAGAAAAGCTCACAACAATAAAAACATCCAGCGAATCTGAAATTCGCTGGATGTTTTTTCATATCCGCAAAAAAGAAGCTTACCGCTATTTTGCGGCAAGCTTCTTTAAATAAAAACTATTGGGCCTTTGCCGTTTTGCCTAAGCATCCCTGGCATGTCCCGTAAATTTCAAGACGGTGATAATCCACTTGAAAGCCCGTGACATGGGAAGCTAAATGTTCTACTTCGTCCAGTCCCGGATAATGAAAATCAACTATTTTTCCGCAATCGTTGCAGATAATATGATAATGATCATGTGTGACAAAATCGAAACGGCTTGAAGAATCTCCGTAAGTCAATTCTTTTACCAGCCCCGCTTTTCTAAACACGCGTAAATTATTATAAACAGTTGCAACACTCATATTAGGAAACGTTTTTTCAAGCGCGCGATAAATGTCATCCGCTGTTGGGTGCGTTGTTGAATGAATCATATACTCCAAAATCGCGTGGCGTTGGGGTGTGATTCTTACACCTGTAGACTTCAAAGCATCAAGCGCGTCTTTTAATTTTAATTCAGACATCGCCGTGCACCTCACTTCATAGATATTCTTACATTGTAATTGTTATAAACAGTGTACCTAATGAGAGTGGTGGATGTCAAGAAATCACTATAGTGCCGCCGTTTGCCACGTGTGATCCTCTTTATTTTTCGTGCAGCCCTTTTTCTTTCCGTCCAAGACGCTGATTGACCAGACGCGCTGCGACGAACAAAAAGTCGGACAAACGATTTAAGTAGGCTAAGACATTCGGAGAAATATCGGGACCAATCGACAAAACTGTACGTTCAGCTCTTCTGACAACAGTCCGCGCCACATGAATAGCAGCTCCGGACGGATGTCCCCCTGGCAAGATGAAGTTGCTGAGAGGCGGAACTTCAGCATCATACTGATCGATCCATTGCTCCAGCTTAAAAACATCCTGTTCTTCCAATTTCCATTTTACTTCTTTTCCTTTCGGCGTAGCCAATTCGGCTCCTACATGGAATAAAATCGTCTGGATTTCGTGAAAAACTTCGCAAAGCGCTTCTTTTTCTTCAAAAAATTCGACATTCATGTGCCCAATTGCCAGGCCGATCAGTGAATTCGCTTCGTCACACGTTCCGTATGCTTCAACTACTGCATCGTTTTTTGCGACCCTTGTGCCGTAAACCAAAGAAGTGGTGCCTTTATCGCCTGTTTTCGTATAAATCTTCATGCTCAATACCCCTTTTCCATATTGACCAAATTTGCCGGAATCGTTTGGTCGGCGAGCCATTTTTTAAGGTTTGGAATAAAGATATCCAGTGCACGTTCCACATACTTGCCGGAGTGGCTGGAGACATGGGGTGACACTACAACGTTGTCCATTGTCCAATAAGGGTGCTCTGTTGGCAGCGGCTCCAGTTCGAATACATCCAGAACCGCATAGGCAATTTCTTCACTTTGCAGCGCTTCAAGAAGAACCGCATCTGAAACCAGGTCGCCTCTTCCGAAGTTCATAAAAATAGCGGTGTTTTTCATCGCTTTGAAATGGGTGCTTGTTAACAGCTGTTTCGTCTCATGGGTGCTCGGCAAAATTGACAGAACATAGTCCGCTTGCGGAAGCTTTTCCAAAATGTGTTCAAACGAAACCATTTCGTCCATGTGCAAAGCTTGCTTTCCGGAACGGTTGCAGCCGATGGTACGGACCCCGAACGCCTGCAGCAGACGCCCGATTTCTGAACCTATGGCCCCTGGCCCCAGAATGATCGCTGTAGAGCCATGCAATTCTGAAGAACGGATTTTTCTGTTCCAATCCCGGCTGCGCTGATTTTCATAAATAGCCGGCAGCGAGCGTTTTAAAGATAATAAATGAGCCAAGACAGATTCAGCCATCGGAATTTTATGGATGCCTTTCACATTGGATACGGTAATTTCCCGTTCTGCGATGGCTTGATGAGGCAGCTTTTCAATGCCGGCACTGGCCACCATGATCCACTGCACTTTTTCAGCGGCCGCAATGTCTTCCGCTGTCAAGTCTTCCCCGTATGTGACAATAATGTCGGCAGACGCCAAACGCGTTTTGTCTTTGTAGAGGAAATGGAAATCGACTTGTGGAAATTCGGCTTCCAGCCTCTGCTGCTGATCTTCTTTCGGAATGAATGTAAACAGAATTTCCATAATTGTCCCCTTTCTTATTGATTGCTGATGGTCTTCAATGTTTCCAGCACATCCTGGATGTGGTTCGGAACTTTAACTTTGCGCCACTCTTTTACCACCGTTCCTGTTGGATCGATCAAGTATGTCGCACGTTCAATGCCCATGAATTTTTTGCCGTACATATTCTTCTCAACCCATACACCATAATCTTCCGAAACTTGATGGTCTTCGTCCACCAACAGCGAGAACGGCAAGCCGTGCTTTTCAATGAATTTATTGTGCTGATCTTCTGAATCGGCGCTGACGCCAAGAATCACTGCATTAAGCGCTGAAAAATCAGCCTGGGCATCCCGGAAATCACAAGCCTGCGTCGTACAGCCAGGTGTCATATCTTTTGGATAGAAATAAAGAACCACGTATTTGCTGCCGGAAAAATCTTTTAGTGAAACCGTTTCTCCTACTTCGTTCTTTAATGAAAATTCCGGTGCGTGTGTACCTTCCAATGCAGTCATCTCCATCACTCCTTTTCTTCTCTCTATCGTACCGAACCGTGACTCCAGTTTCAATTTCTTTGGCGTTTCTGAACGACATTGTCTACAATAAGGAATAGATTAATCTATAGGAGGCATTCTACCCAATGAATCATACAACATCAGAGACGCTCCATAAGGAAGCATTAGAACATATCGTAGGCGGCGTCAACAGCCCATCCAGATCTTTTAAAGCGGTAGGCGGAGGCTCCCCCATTGCTATGGAACGCGGAAAAGGCGCTTATTTTTGGGACGTCGATGGCAACAAATACATAGACTATCTGGCAGCTTATGGCCCCATCATTACCGGGCATGCGCATCCTCATATTACACAGGCAATTACGCATGCAGCGGAAACAGGGCTGCTGTACGGCACTCCGACACGCCATGAAATTACTTTCGCCAAGATGTTGAAAGATGCCATGCCGAACATGGACCGTGTGCGTTTCGTCAATAGCGGAACAGAAGCGGTCATGACGACGATCCGGGTGGCTCGCGCCTATACTGGACGGACAAAAATCATGAAGTTTGCCGGCTGCTACCACGGCCATTCCGATTTGGTCCTTGTCGCTGCCGGTTCCGGTCCTGCGACCCTAGGAACACCAGATTCAGCAGGCGTACCAAAGTCAATCGCAGAAGAAGTGATTACGATCCCATTCAATGACCCACAGGCATTCTCGGAAGCAATGGATCGATGGGGCGAGGAAATCGCTTGCCTGTTGGTCGAACCGATTGTCGGCAACTTTGGAATTGTTGAACCAAAACCCGGCTACCTCGAAGAAGTTCATCGCATCGCTCATGAAAAAGGAGCGTTGATTGTTTATGATGAAGTCATCACGGCTTTCCGCTTCCATTACGGCGGTGCTCAGGACATGCTCGGCTTAGTGCCTGACCTGACAGCACTCGGAAAAATCATTGGCGGCGGTCTGCCGATTGGCGCTTACGGCGGCAAAAAAGAAATCATGGAAACTGTAGCACCTTTAGGACCTGCATACCAAGCTGGCACAATGGCAGGAAACCCTGCCTCTATCCAAGCCGGCATCGCCTGTTTGGAAGTACTCCGTGAAAAAGGGGTCTACGAGAAAATGGACAAACTCGGGGCACAGCTTGAAAAAGGCATCTTGGCCGCTGCCGAGGAATTTGATGTGACCATTACCTTAAATCGCCTGAAAGGCGCGCTGACCATCTACTTTACTGACGTAAAAGTTGAAAACTATGAACAAGCTGAAGCAACTGACGGAGAAACCTTTGGCCGTTTCTTTAAGCTGATGCTGGAACAGGGAATCAATCTGGCTCCTTCCAAGTACGAAGCATGGTTTTTAACAACCGAACATACCGAAGAAGATGTAGAAGTTTCCATCCAAGCCGTCCGTGAAGCGTTTAAACAGTTATAATTAGTAAAACTTAGATTTACCGGAAGGAGTCCTTGAGTCAATGAGATTAGGTGCACGTATTTTAAAAACAGGCGTGGCCATTTCTTTGGCCCTGTTTCTGGCTAACTTATTGGAATTGCCTTCTCCTGTATTTGCGGGTGTAGCAGCTATTTTTGCTATCCAGCCCTCTATTTATCGCTCTTACCTGACTTTGCTTGATCAAATTTACGGCAACTTGATTGGTGCAGCCATTGCGATTATTTTCGTATTGACGCTCGGCAGCAATTATTTAACAATTGGTGCAGCCGCGATTTTAGCCATAGCGCTTATGCTCAAGCTGAAGTTGGAAAATACCGTTCCTTTGACTTTGGTAACCATCATCATCATCATGGATTCCCATTCCGCCAACTTCCTGACATTTGCTTCACTGAGAATTGGCACCGTCATGCTTGGTATTTTATCGGCTTTTGTCGTCAATATGATCTTTCTCCCGCCGAAATACGAAACTCGGCTTTTTACGTCAATTCATGAAGTCAGCGAAGAAGTGATTCGCTGGATCCGTGTTTCCATTCGCCATGCATCCGATCATGCATCGGTTAAAGAAGACATCGATAAACTGACGGAGAAGTTGTTGAAAGTCGACCAATGGTATTTGTTTTATAAGGAAGAGCGCAGCTACACCAAGAAGCAACAATATGCAAAAGCACGCAAACTGGTGCTTTACCGCCAAATGATTGCTACTTCAAAGAAAAGCCTAGAGGTTCTGAGGCGCCTGAATCGATTTGAAAATGAATTGATGGAGCTTCCTGACCACTTTCATATGATGGTCCAAGAACGACTGGAAAGTTTAGCCAGCTATCATGAGCAGCTTTATATGAAATACGTTGGCAAACTGCGGCCGGACCACAGTGAAGGTTCGGGGGCAGATGCCATTATGAAACGCAACGAGGTAATGACAATTTTTGTAAAAGAAATCAATTTAGCGCATGAGGAAAATGATGATGAGTTTTCGGTCTATCATTTAATGCATGTGTTATCGGCGATATTGGATTACGAAGAACAACTGGAACATTTAGACTTGCTGATCATTGCTTACTTGAATTACCATGCAGAAGAAGTTGACAGCGATTTAGAGAATTCCATATAAAAAACGTGTGGGGCGATTGCCCCACACGTTTTTTATGATTTCATTCGCGGATCTAAAGCGTCTCGCAAGCCGTCACCCATCAAGTTAAAGCCAAGAACCGTCAACATGATGGCAACCCCAGGAAAAATCATGGTCCAGGGGGCATTGGTCAAATACGAACGCGAATCTGCCAGCATCTTGCCCCATTCCGGTGACGGAGCTTGTGCGCCTAGTCCAAGGAATCCCAGTGCAGCCGCTTCGATAATAGCGGTCGCAATGGCAAGTGTCCCTTGGACAATCACTGGTGCCATGGAGTTCGGCAGGATATGCGACACCAGGATCCGATTGTCTTTCATGCCGATTGCTTTTGCCGACATGATGTATTCGTCTTCTTTAATGCTCAATACTTTTGAACGGATCAAACGGCCGAAGTTCGGCACGTTAATGATTGCAATAGCAATTAATGCGTTGCGAAGCGAAGGTCCAAGAACCGATACAACCGCAATCGCCAACAAAATACTTGGAAATGCCAGCATGATATCAAAGATGCGGGAAATGATTGTATCTACCCAGCGCCCGTAATAACCTGCTAAAATCCCTAAAATACTTCCCACTACGACCGATCCGATTACGGCTAAAAATCCGACCCATAACGAAATTCTGGCGCCATATACTACGCGGGATAAGATATCCCGGCCAAAATCATCTGTCCCCATCCAATTTGTGGAAGAAGGAGGCATAAGCCGTTGAGACAGGTTTTGTTCATTGATGCCTTGCGGCGTAAATAGCGGACCGAAAATCGCCAACAGGATAAAGAATATGACGATTCCCATTCCGACAACCGCTACTTTGCTTTTGCGGAAACCGCGCCACGCCTCTTTCCAGGGGCCAGCGACTTTCTGCATTTCCGCTTTGTCTTGTTTGATTGCTGTTTCAGCCAAGGTACGTCTCCTCCTTCCTAATCATATTTGATGCGTGGGTCGACCAAGCCATACAGCAGATCGACAAACAGGTTGATCATAACAAAGATAAACGCGACTATCAGAATTCCGGACTGAATAACTGGATAATCACGGAAACCTATCGCTTCATAGATATAACGCCCGATTCCTGGCCATCCGAAAATGGTTTCTGTCAAAATGGCACCGCCAAGCAGCAGTCCCATCTGAAGCCCGATAATTGTCAACACAGGGATAATGGCGTTCTTAAGTGCATGTTTATAAACTACCCAGAACATTGACAAGCCTTTTGAACGGGCTGTACGGACATAATCTGAACGCATTACTTCAAGCATGCTTGAGCGCGTCATTCTAGCAATAATTGCCATCGGTATCGTTGCTAAAGCTGTCCCCGGCAATACAAGGTGTTTCAAAACAGTAGCTAATTGATCAAAATCTCCTGCAATCAAAGTATCAATCACATAGAAATTCGTGATGACATCCACGGGATCGCGAACATTTTCACGGCCAGTGGTCGGGAGAATTCCCATTTCAATAGAAAAAATCCATTGGTTCATTAATCCCAACCAGAAGATTGGCATAGAGACGCCAATCAACGCAATGATCATTGCCGTATAATCGAACCATGAATTCTGGAACCAGGCTGAAATGATGCCTGCATTGATTCCGATAACGACTGCAATAATAATAGCGAATAAAGAAAGCTCGATTGTTGCAGCCAAATAAGGCCATACTTCATCTACCACTGGAGTTCGTGTACGAAGTGACTCTCCCAGATCGCCTGTCACCAGCCCTTTTAAATAATCAAAGTACTGGATATACCAAGGATTATCCAATCCCAAATTTGTTCGCAATGCTTTTATCGCTTCTTCGGATGCTTGCTGGCCAAGGATGACTTGTGCAGGATCACCAGGAATTGCGCGGATGATCATAAATACGATAAATGTCATGCCGAGTAAAACCGGGATTAACTGTAGAAGCCGCCTGCCGATATAGTGAAGCATCTTCTTCACCTCTCCATCTCTTGCAATATGTATAACAGGAAGAAAAAAAGGGAGGAAATCATCCGACTTCCTCCCTGAGTATTGCCTACTCTAAATCTACTGAAGCCAATTTGTCAGAACCTGTTGGATGTGCTTTGAAATTGATTACGTTACTACCACCAGCAAGCAGCGGGGTAGAATGCGCAAGCGGTACCCATGGAGCATCTTCATGGATGATTTCCTGAGCTTGCATATACAATTCATTTCTCAGGTCTTCGTCTACTTCTGATTGCGCCTGGATTAAGACATCATGCAGTTCTTGGTTTTCGTAATACGTGTAGTTGTTTGTACCAACATTGTCTTGGTCAAGCAACGCGTAAAGGAAGTTATCTGCATCGCCGTTATCGCCAGTCCATCCCAATAGGAATGCATCAGCTTCTCCGTTTGCAGCTTTTTCAAGGTAAGTCGCCCACTCAAATGACACAATTTCAGCAGTTACGCCAACATCAGCCAAGTTCTTTTGAATGGCTTCTGCCACTTTTTGGCCATCAGGCATATACGGACGTGGAACTGGCATTGCATAAAGTTCCATTTCAAAGCCGTCAGGAAGACCTGCTTCTGCCAATAATTCTTTTGCACGTTCAGGATCGAACTCATAACCTTCAATGCTGTCGTTATATCCACTGATTACCGGAGGAATCGGGTTTTTCGCTACTTCGGCACGGCCTTCGTAAAATGCATCTACAAGAGCCTGCTTATCGATCGCATGGTTAAACGCCTGACGTACTAATGGATCATCAAAAGGTTCACGTGTTACCGTCATGCCAAGGTAGCCGACGTTCATAGATGGACGTTCAAACAATTGAAGATTTTCGTCTGCTTCGATTGTCGCGCCATCAGAAGGTGTGATACCGTCTGCCAAATCAATTTCTCCTGATAGTAAAGCGTTCAAACGAGCGGAGTTATCTGGAATCGCGCGGAAGACCACTTGATCCAATTTCGGCTCGCCATCTACCCAATAATCATCAAATTTTGCAATTGTGATGGTGTCATTGCGTTTCCATTCAACAAACTCAAATGGACCTGTTCCAACTGGATTATCGCCGAACGTATCGCCTGCTGCTTCAAAGGCAGTTGGTGATGCGATGGCGAATGGGCTCATTGCCAGGTTTTTAAGGAATGGTGCCTGTGGGCGTTTTAGCGTGAAGACCACTTCGTAGTCGCCTGTCGCTTCAACAGATTCGATGACATGTCCTTCGTCATCGCCATATCCACCAAACATCGAACCGTAGTAAGGGTATTGTTCCCCATCACCGGCTGCCCAACGTTCAAAGTTCTTTACTACTGCCTCTGCGTTGAAATCAGTATCGTCATGGAACTTAATGCCTTCTTCCAATGTAAAAGTATACGTCAAGCCATCTTCAGAAGCTGTCCATTCAGAAGCTAATGCGGGTTCAATTTCTGTATCCTGTTCACCAAAGTTCACAAGTGTATCGAAAATGTTTTTTGTAACTTTAAAAGATTCACCGTCTGTTACTGTAATCGGATCTAGAGAAACCGAGTCGCCTCCACGTCCAAAGATCAATGTTTTCTCTTCAGCAGATTCCTCTTCACTGCCACTTTCGCCGTTTTCTGATGCATCATCAGAACTACAGCCATAAAGAGCTGTCGATACTAATAAGAGCACCAGAAATGCCCACGATAAGAACTTTTTCTTTCCCAAATTAACCCCTCCATTTTTTCTATTTATTATCATTGCGGCCTGCACTCTTCGTAAAGATGGCAAGCAACAGAATGACCTTTTTCAACTTCTGCAAAAATTGGCACTGCTTGCGAACAAACATCCATTTTAAACGGGCAGCGCGTATGGAATCTGCAGCCGCTCGGTGGATTTGCCGGGCTTGGAACATCCCCGGTAATTACGACTTCTTCCCGCACGAATTCCGGGTCTGGTACCGGTACAGCAGCCAATAAGGCTTGTGTATACGGGTGCAGTGGTTTTTCATACAAGTCTTCCGTATTGGCAAGCTCCGCCATTTGCCCGAGATACATGACCCCTACGCGGTCGCTGATATGGCGAACCACTCCTAAATCGTGGGCAATGAAAATATAAGTCAGCTTCAACTCTTTTTGCAGATCCTGCATCAAGTTCAAAACTTGTGCCTGAATTGATACATCAAGGGCTGATACAGGTTCATCGGCAATTATCAGTTTTGGATTCGTCATCAAGGCGCGTGCAATGCCGATCCGCTGACGCTGCCCGCCGCTAAACTGATGCGGATAGCGTTTGGCATGATAGCTGCTCAAGCCGACTATTTCCAAAAACTCGTGGACTTTCTTTTTACGTTCTTTCGGATCGCCTATATTATGGACATTGAGCGGCTCCATCAGGATTTTTTCAATTGTATGGCGCGGGTTCAATGACGCGTAGGGATCCTGGAAAACCATCTGAATATCTCGCCGCGCTTTGCGCATATCGTGATTTGACAAGCTGGTCAATTCCTGGCCATCGAAAGTGACGGTGCCTTCGGTCGGTTCCAAAAGGCGCATCAGCATGCGTCCGGTTGTCGACTTTCCACATCCCGATTCGCCGACAATTCCCAAAGTCTCGCCTTCTTGAACGGTGAAGGACACATCATCCACTGCTTTGACATGGTTGTTTACCCTGCCTAAAATGCCGGACTTAATCGGAAAATACTTTTTCAGTCCTTCAACTTTTAACAACGGTTCTGTCATGAGACTGTACCTCCTTCGGGTCGAATAGGAAACAGCGGGTTTGATGATTTTCCGCTGTTTGGTACAGTTCCGGTGTTTCTCCTATGCAGCGGTCAAAAGCAAATTCACAGCGCGCTGCAAATTTACAGCCTGTCTTGATTGTTCCTGGCTTTGGAACATTTCCTGGGATCGAATACAGACGCTCTTTTTTAAAGCGCATATCCGGAACCGATTCCAGCAAGCCTCTTGTATAAGGGTGCTGCGGATCGTTAAATATGGTACGGACCGGCCCTTCTTCAACCACTTTGCCCGCATACATGACAACAACCCGTTCACAGGTTTCAGCGACAACTCCTAAATCGTGGGTAATCAACAAAACTGCAGTATTCAAACGTTCATTCAGATTTTTGATCAATTTCAAAATCTGCGCCTGAATGGTTACATCCAATGCTGTCGTCGGTTCATCCGCAATCAATACTTTCGGGTCGCACAATAACGCCATTGCAATCATGACGCGCTGGCGCATACCGCCTGACAGCTGATGCGGATATTCCTTCATCAACCCTTCCGGCCGGGGCAAGCCCACCAATTTCATCATTTCAATGCCGCGTTCCTGAATCTGTTTTTTTGACCAATCCTTCTTATGGATTTTGATAGCTTCGCGAAGCTGATCGCCAATCGTAAACAATGGATTTAACGAAGTCATTGGCTCCTGGAAAATCATCGCAATATCATTGCCCCGGATTTCCCTCATTTTTTTCTCAGGTAGTTTGGTTAAATCTTTATCCTGAAATAAAATTTCGCCTCCTGTGATTTTTCCTGGAGGACTTGGAACCAACCCCATTATCGACAGTGAAGTTACGCTTTTTCCGCATCCGGATTCTCCGACAATACCGAGCACTTCGCCTTCCCGTATGTGAAAATCTACATTATCTACTGCTGGTATCTCTCCATCATCTGTGAAAAAGGATGTTTTCAAACCTTTAACGTCTAAGATGGTTTTACGTTCATTCATGATGCTCCCCCTTTTGCACAAAAAATGATTCAGATTATTCTCCTTCTTTTAATTATACGTAATATTATTATTAATGCAATATCTTATTTGTATTTGTTGGAAGCTCGATGCATAGAAAAAAGCCCCCAAAATATTGGAGGCTTTCGATGCTCAATCAAAATGCTGAACTTGAAACAGGCTTGAATAAACGCCCTGCCGTTTCATCAATTCGTTATGTGTCCCACTCTCGGCAAGTTTGCCGTGGTCGATCACAAGTATTTGGTCTGCGTGAGTGATGGTAGAAAGACGGTGCGCGACAATAAGTGTCGTCCGGTCATGTGCCAAACGCTCCAACGAATCCTGAATCAATGCTTCACTTTCAAGATCCAGAGCGGATGTAGCTTCATCCAAAATCAGAATCGGAGGATTTTTCAAGAACACGCGCGCAATTGCGACGCGTTGTTTTTGTCCACCGGATAATTTCACGCCGCGCTCTCCAACTTTCGTGTCATAGCCTTCAGGCAGCTGTGAAATGAATTCGTCAGCATTAGCCGCTTTGGCTGCCGCAATTACTTCTTCATCAGTAGCCCCTGGTTTCCCCATCAGGATATTGGCTTTTACAGAGTCGCTGAAGAGAATGGAGTCCTGCAAAACCAAACCGATCTGGTCGCGCAACGTATGGGTCGTCACATCCCGCAGGTCGTGGTCATCCATATAGATGCCGCCGCTTGTTACATCGTAAAATCGTGGGATCAAGGAGACGATGGTCGATTTCCCGCCACCGCTCATTCCGACAAAAGCAACCGTCTCTCCGGGTTTCACCGTAAAGTTTAAATCAGTCAGCACTTCCGAACCGCCATCATTGTAATGGAAAGAAACGTTGCGGAATTCCAGTTTGCCGTCGACTACTTTCAAGTCACGCGCTTTTTCTTTATCCGTCACATCGTAATCTTCATCGATCAACTCAAAAACCCGGTCCATAGAGGCAAGTGACTGCACCAGCGTCGTTGAAGAATTGACCAATCGGCGCAGTGGATTATAAAGCCGTTCAATGTAAGCAATGAAAGCCACCATCGTACCCAGCGTCAGATTCCCCTGAATCACTTGGTAACCCGCATAACCGATAACCAGCAGTGGCGCGACATCCGTAATCGTGTTCACGACAGCGAATGCTTTGGCATTCCATTTCGTATGGTCGATTGCTTTTTCCAGAAATTGATCGTTTGTATCGTTAAAAATTTTCTGTTCATGCTTCTCAAGCGCAAAACTTTTGATGATGCTCATGCCCTGCACACGCTCATGCAAATAACTTTGGACATTAGCCAAAGCCTGCGAACGTTCACGGGTCAAATCGCGAAGCCGGCCAAAGAAATACTTGACGCTGAACGCGTAGAACGGAAATGCCAGCAAAGCAACGATGGTCAACGACACGTCCATTGTCAGCATGATGATGATGGCAATCAGAATTGTTGCGAGATCCAACCAAACGTTCATCAGGCCGATCATGACAAAATTTTTGGTCTGCTCGACGTCATTAATGACACGAGAAATAATTTCCCCTGCCCGCGTGTTGGCGTAATAACGCAAACTCAAGCGCTGCAAATGGCCGTAAAGGTAGCCGCGGATGTCATAAAGAATTTTATTGCTGACGTATTGTGCATAATACTGGCGGTAATACTCAATGGGCGGACGCAGCAGGAAAAAAACGATGGCTGTTCCTCCCAGCCATAAGTACAACTGCTCCAGCTTTTCTGCATTCGACAGTGCATCCGCTCCGATAATATCATCAATGACGATTTTGATCAGCAGCGGAATAAAAAGCGGAATAGCGAATTTGAATATCCCGATAAAAATCGTCAGTGCAATCTGCCAATAATAAGGTTTGACGAATTGCATATAGCGTTTCATACTGCTCAAAGCTTTCACTCCATTCTATTCAAAACGAAAAACCTGTTGGCAAGCAACAGGTTTTCATCTTAATCACGAATCCGGTTTAGTCTATGAAATTCATAGCGGTTCGTCCATACTTCGATAAAGTCCTGGGCAAATGGCCCTCTGCGCTGTTTGATCCAGCCGATCAGCTTTTCCACATTTCGGTGAAGAATTTGATCAATCACTTCAGGATAACCCATTTGCCGCTTATGGTCTTCATATTCGTCTTCATCCAACAGCGTGTAAGACATGTCTGGAAACACTTTTACATCCAAGTCATAATCGATGTACTTCAACGAGCCATTATTATAAACGAATGGAGAACTGACATTGCAATAATAATAAACACCGTCGTCTCGGAGCATACAAATGATGTTGAACCAATGCTCTGCGTGAAAATAACAGATTGACGGTTCGCGCGTCAACCAGGTTCGGCCATCGGATTCTGTCACTAGCGTCCGTTCGTTTGCACCAATTACAATATTATTTGTACCTTTCAGTACAGTTGTTTCCTGCCAGACACGGTGGATTCGGCCGTTGTGTTTATAACTGTGGATTTGGATTGTTTCACCCTCCGCAGGAATCGCCATGTACTATCCCACCTTCTTGTCTAAGCCTTTGTTTATCTGCTATTTCAGTATTATATCAATCAATTCTGAAAACATACAGCAATAAGGCGGAAGAACCAAAGGATTACATGACGACCGAACGTCCGCCGTCCACAATAATAGTCTGGCCGCGAATCATGTCCGAGTCAGATGAAATCAGGAATAACGCCGCTTTTACCATATCTTCAATTTCAACCATTCGCCCTGCAGGCGTATTGACACGGGCATCATTCAATAAATCTTCACGGTTCGGAAAATGTTTTAATGCTTCAGTATCAAGCGCTCCACCCGACACTGTGTTGACGGCAATTCCAAGCGGTGCCAGTTCAACAGCCAAATAGCGCGTAATGGACTCTACCGCTGCTTTTGAAACTCCTATCGTCGTATAATTTTCCAAATAACGAATTGAGCCAAGTGAGCTGATGCCGACGATTTTGCCGCCTTTATCCATCAGTTTTGCCGCTTCCTGGGCACCAAACAGCATCGCTTTCGCGTTGATGTTCATGGTCCAGTCCCAATGCGATTCTTCCAGTTCCATGATTGGGCGCAAAACGCCCGAAGCTGCATTGGATACGAAAACATCCAAGCGTCCAAACTCTTCTTTGATGGTTTCAAACATGCCGCGGAGTTTCTCGACATCTCCAACGTTAGCACGGACTAATAGCGCTCTTTGCCCTCTTGCTTCGATTTCCTTGACTGTATCAAGTGCAGCGGTTTTGCTGCGCGCGTAATTGACGACGATATCGTATCCCTGATCGGCAAGAGCGATTGCCATCGCCTTGCCGAGACCTCTGCTGCTGCCTGTCACCAATGCTACTTTTTGTTCTGCCATCATTAAACATCTCCTCTTTGCTGTAAAGCTGTTTTCATTTTTTGGACCGGTCCTGCGATCGGCAATAAATCCATTTCTTCCGCAGTCACCCATCTCATATGTTCAGGTGCGACTATATTTTCACTGTCGGCGATAAAGCCATCCACGTTCCATGTTAAATGAGAAAAGACATGTTTGAAAGAAGTAATTTTTTCCGCTTTGTCTACAATGCCTTTCAAGTTTTCCGAAAGCTGCTCTTCGATTTCGAGCGGCAGCACGTCTGCTGCTGTTTCCAGCATTGGAAATTGCCACATATTTGCTAGCAATCCGGTTGCTGGACGCTGTTCCATCAGCAGTTTGTCGTTGCTGCGAATAGCGATCATTGCATACTGAAGTGACTTTGTTTTTTTCGCTTTGGTTTTGATCGGCAGGTCGTGCTGCCTGCCTTCGTGAAATGCGGCACAATGTTCACGCACTGGACACAGCAGGCATTTTGGTGAAGTCGGTGTGCAGATCAAGGCTCCCAATTCCATGAGTCCTTGATTAAATGAAGAAGGATCTTCATGGCTGATAATTTCAGTAACTGCCTCTTCAAAGATTTTCCGTGTTTTCGGCTTGGCAATGTCTTCTTCGATAAGTAGGATACGCGACAACACACGCATGACGTTGCCGTCCACTGCATGCTCCGGAACGCCGTAAGCTATGCTCAGAACAGCTCCGGCTGTGTATGGCCCGACACCTTTTAGAGACGAAATTTCCTTCCGGTTATCCGGAACGATTCCGCCATAATTCTCAGCCACTTCTTTGACTCCCGCCTGAAGGTTGCGGGCACGAGAGTAATATCCAAGCCCTTCCCACTGTTTCAGCAAGATTTGTTCGTCGGCTTCTGCCAGGTCGTTCAAAGTGGGAAATTTTTCGATAAAGCGTTTATAATAAGGAATAACCGTATCCACCCGCGTTTGCTGCAGCATAATTTCTGAGATCCAGATTTGGTAAGGGTCTGCCGTACGTCTCCATGGCAAATCTCTTTTCTCTGCTGCAAACCAGCTGATCAAGTCATGTTGAAATTGCATTTTTTCTATATTAATAAGGTTTGCCTCCGTTCAGCTTGATTATTTCGGTCTCATTTCGGGTATATACGTAAATGAGGAATTAAGTTTATTTTATCAAAACTTTTCAGTTCCCCATAAAAATTACTTCTTTAGAGAGGGGGATGAGGCAATGGATACAGGAACTCATATTGTCATGGGCATTGCCCTAGGCGGCCTTGCAATGGCCGACCCGGCCGTCGCCAGCCACCCCGTCACCATGACAGCCGTTGTTTCCGGTGTCATCATCGGTTCTTTGGCACCAGACGTTGACACCGTTTTAAAGCTTCGCGACAACGCCGTCTACATCCGGCATCATCGTGGTGCTACCCATTCGATTCCCGCAGTGCTGACATGGCCTCTGTTGATAGCAGGTGCGTTATCTCTTGTGTTCCCTGAAGCCAATTTGCTCCATCTATGGCTCTGGACTTTCCTGGCTGTCTTTATGCATGTGTTTGTCGATATCTTCAATTCCTATGGCACTCAGGCACTCAGACCAATTTCCAACCGGTGGGTCGCGCTTGGTGTCATCAACACGTTTGATCCTATTATCTTTGGTGCACATGTCGTAGCTTTGACAATCTGGGCATTCGGTGCAGATCCAGTATGGACCATCGGCATTTTGTACGTTGCCATGCTCTTCTATTATATTGCAAGATTTGCAGTGCAGGCAGCCATCATACATGCCGTCCGCAATACCATTCCTGGCGCTACTGACGTTTTTGTGGCACCGACGATGCGTTTTTTTCACTGGCGTGTTGCCGCCAATACAGAGCAGCACCATTATGTCGGACGAGCATATGGCCGGACCATCAATATCTATGATAAATTCATGAAAAAAGAGATGCCTGAAAACAATCTGATCCAAGCAGCAATGAAGGATAAAAACATCTCAGCCTTCATTTCATTTTCTCCTTTATACCGTTGGGAAATCAACGAATATGGTGATGTTTTCGAAGTGCGGCTGATTGACCTGCGTTACCGCAGCAATGACTATTATCCGTTTGTGGCTGTCGCCCATTTGGATAAGGAATGCAAAATCATCAATTCCTATACGGGATGGATTTTCAGTGAAGACAAGTTAAGGAAAAAATTGGATTTCAGCCACAACTAGAAAACGCACACCCCTGGGTGCGCGTTTTCTTTTTTACCCTTAACAAGCTTAAAGTTCAGCAGTGCAGTTAAGATAGCTGTTAAACGGACCTTGACGCTTTTCCATTAGTCTTTCAGCAAATGAGCGTACTTAGGATTGGTGCTGGCAAATTCGTGTATTTTATCGCCATAGCTGTCAATCCACTGGCGCATCACTTTTTCAACAACTGCTGTTCCCTGGTAGTCATATCCTGCTTTAGCATAGGAAGATTCAAAATCAGAAGCAAGCAATTCAATCCAGATTCGTGCTTTTTCCTCTGTTAAATTTGGATTTTTTTCCAATAATTCAATTGTCAGTTGTTCAATAATTTCTTTCATCTGCTTACTTCCCTTCCTTCAACGGACGCAGCATGGAAATCGGCAGCGCTTCCGTATGTTTTTCTCCGCCCATTCGGTAACCCCAGGCAAATCGGCCTTTTAGGTAATCGATCTGAAAATAGACATTGGGATCTCCTTCAATTCGGTATACTTCGCCTTTTTTAAAATCGGCAGGGTCTATAAGATAAGCTGCCGCCATCATAGCTTTTCGCTCCAGCACCGCAAACTCATTGACGATGCCCAGCTGTTCAGCTTTTCTGGCTTTTTCTTTTAGGCGCGCAATTTCCCCGCGGAGTTCATGTTCTGTCATGTCGCTGTAACGCTTTTCTTCAGTCATCTTCAAGCTCCTTTTTATCCAGGTAGTCATTGATCACTTCACCAGGAAAACCTTTTTGGTATAATCCCTGTTTCACTTTTGACTTTAAATCATAGCCTGTCAGCTTTGAGCTGTGCTTGCGCCATAATTTATCCCCTTGTTCAGTGACAATCTCCGTCCATTGATCGTCATCTTTTTCAAGCTCCAGATCTTCAATCGCCAGTTTGATCAGCGAATAGTTATAGCCTTTTCTCAGCAAAGTGTCAGTAATTTTTTGATGGATTTGGCTTGGTGTTTTCATCTTTTCTTTAGCCGCAATTTTTTCTGCAAGGACTTTGGCAACTTCCAATTGTTCTTCTTCCGAATACGAATCCAGAACGTCTTTTTGCATTTGCTTGTCAATTCCTCTCTTTTGCATATCCTGCTGGATTGCACGCGGCCCTTTTTTGCCCGAGTTGATTTGCGTTCGCATCAGCGCCTCTGAAAATTGCTGGTCATCCAGAAAGTTATGCGTATACAATTTTTTGATGGCTTCATCTATTACGGCATCTCCGTATTCTTTTTCTTTCAGCTTCTTGCGTACTTCCCCTTCGCTTCGCATGCGGAATCCCAGGTAGTACAACGCTTTGTTATAGGCTTTTCGGACTTCATCTTCGAAATTAATTTCTTCGATGGTCCATTGGTCCAACTCTTTCCCTTTTGTGAGCTGATGCCTGACAAGCACCGCTTCATCCACGCTAAAAGCATATTTATCTTCAAAAAAGATATTATACCTTTCAGGGTTTTTCTTACCCTGCGTGATTTTTGAAATAATCGGCATTTACTGGCACCTCTCTTCTTCTTATATTATACACCTTCCAAGCAAATATACACATAGCCTTACGCCTAAAAGGGTATGCTATGTGTATATTTACTTTCTATGCAGCTGTTCAAGACAATCGTGTTCATTTTTAAAGAGCTATGCAGCAAATGGCCAATAAATAATGAGCAAGTGCCCGATTACTACAACTAAAACTGGAGGCGGTCAAAATGAAAATAGCAATTACTGGCGGTACTGGATTTGTAGGCAGAGAACTGACCCGTTTGCTGCTGGATAGAGGCGATGAGGTAGTTATTTTGACAAGAAAGCCGAAAGCCCCTTCCGATAAAATTACATACGTCGAATGGCTGACAAAAGATGCCGTTCCTGAAAGACAGCTGGAAGGCGTAGACGCTTTTGTCAACTTGGCTGGCGCATCCATAAATGACGGGCGCTGGAGCGAAGAACAGAAAAAACTGATTTATTCGAGCCGGATGGATGCCACTAACGAATTGCTGCGGATTTTTCATAAACTTGAGAAAAAACCGAAAGTGCTTGTGAATGCCAGCGCCATCGGAATTTATCCGCCGTCTGAAACGGTGACTTATACAGAAGCTTCCGCCGACAGAGGTTCTGATTTTCTGGCTCAAACTGTTCGCGACTGGGAGATACTAGCGGCCAGAGCGGAAGAAGCCGGCTTGCGTGTAGCGTGCGGCCGATTTGGCATTGTTCTCGGAAAAGATGAAGGGGCACTTCCACTGATGGCTTTGCCATACAAACTTTTTGCAGGCGGTACAGTTGGTTCCGGCAAGCAATGGCTGTCATGGATCCATGTAAAAGACACAGCACGGGCATTGATTTTTGCGATCGATAACGATGGGCTGAACGGTGCATTCAATGTTGCAGCTCCACAGCCAAAACAAATGAAGGATTTCGGCAAAGAAATTGCACATGCGCTCGGTCGTCCTCACTGGATACCGGTCCCCTCATTCGCATTGAAAACGGCTTTAGGCGATAAAAGCCAATTGGTTCTTGAGGGACAACGGGTCCTGCCTACCGTACTTGAACAGCATGGTTTCCAGTTCAAGTTTCCCAATTTACGATCGGCACTGGCTGATATCTACAAATAAGGCTATAATGGGGGGATGATTAACTGAAGGACGTGATATCCATGAACGATAAACCCATTATTGAAGAAGGCCAAAAATTTCCGATGACGATTAAACGGCTTGGCATTAACGGCGAAGGCATTGGCTATTTCAAACGCAATGTGGTATTTGTACCGGGAGCTTTGCCGGGAGAGGAAATCACAGCGCAAGTGACTGTGGTCAAGCGCAATTTTGCTGAAGCCCGCATCGTCAAAATGCGCACCGCTTCGCCTCACCGCCAGACACCGCCCTGCCCAATTTATGAAGCTTGCGGCGGTTGCCAATTGCAGCATATGACTTACGACCAGCAACTGGTCGAAAAACGTGATCTTGTTGTGCAGGCATTAGAACGTTACTTGAAAGGCTCGAAAGTCCATGTCGAGAAAACCATTGGCATGGAAGATCCGTGGCATTACCGCAATAAAAGCCAGTTCCAAACACGCCTGAAAGGTTCAAAAGTCATTGCTGGCTTGTTTGCAGAAGGTTCCCATCAACTACTGGACATCGAACAATGCATCGTTCAGCATCCTGACACGACAGTTATCACCAATGCTGTTAAACGGATTCTGGAAGAACTGAAAATGCCGATTTATGACGGCAAGACGATGAAAGGCATTATCCGCACCATTGTCGTTCGCACCGGCGTCAAAACCGGCGAAATCCAATTGGTTTTGGTGACGACACGATCAAAAATTCCACAAAAAGAATTATTGCTGGAACGTTTGAAAAAAATTGATACGAATCTGGTATCGATCGTCCAAAACATCAACAAAGAAAAAACCTCGCTCATTTTCGGAGATGAAACGATTACATTATTCGGCAAAGATACCATCCATGAAGAGCTGGGCGAATTGGCATTCGATTTGTCTGCCCGTGCTTTTTTCCAACTCAACCCGACACAGACCGTTCGCCTATACAATGAAATTAAACGTGCTGCTGATTTGACTGGGCAGGAAAAAGTAGTCGATGCTTATTGCGGCGTCGGCACCATCGGTCTTTGGCTGGCAGACAGTGCCAAGGAAATCCGTGGAATGGATGTTCTTCATGAAAGTGTCGTTGATGCAAAAGCAAATGCCAAGAAACAAGGGTATGCGGCAAAATATGTAACCGGCACAGCCGAAAAATGGCTGGAGCTTTGGAGCAACGAAGGATTTGTTCCTGATGTACTGACTGTTGATCCACCACGCACCGGATTGGCTGATTCGCTATTGGAAACCATTTTGAAAGTAAAACCGAAACGCTTTGTCTACACATCGTGCAACCCTTCCACATTGGCAAAGGACTTGCAGCAATTGACGAAGATCTACCGGATCGAATATATCCAACCGGTCGACATGTTCCCACAAACCGCACAAGTAGAATCCGTAACAAAATTAGTGTTGAAATAGGAAAAGCGCAAGCAGCCGTTTAGCCCCGACAAGCGCTGGAAGCCTTACCGGTAATGGCGGCCTTTGCCATTGCTGGTAAGGCTGAAGCGACTCGAGGGGCTGGCTGCTGGAGTCTGGACAATAAAGAAAAGCGCAAGCGCCCGTTTAGGTCCGACCGGCATAAGATGCTCCGGCGAAGCGGCGTTTCTTCAGCCGCACAGCTGGAGTGGCTTATGACCCTAGGACCTGGGCGCTGGAGTCTGGACAAAGAAAAGCGCAAGCTGCCAATAGCAGTAGCTAACCTAAAAGCGCGACTTCCTGTCGCAACGGTTAGCTGACCCGCATCCTGCGGCCCCTCGATGGGCATAAGACGCGCTGGCGAAGCGGCATGTTTTCAGCCGCACAGCTGGAGTGGCTTATGACCCTAGGGCCTGGGCGCTGGAGTCTGGACAATAGGAAAAGAAAAGCTGGACCAGAGAATTCTACTCTCTGGTCCAGCTTTTTTGTTGGAATACTCTATATCGCATCTGCCCTCTTCGTATTGCCCTTCATGGCGATCAACAGCAAAATCAGCAGCAGCATCCCTGCAATCAACAGCAAAAAACTGAGTCCTCCTGAGTATTCAATAAACAATCCGCCCAGCGACGGTCCTGCCAGGCTGCCGATGCTAAAAGCGATGCCGCACAGTAAATTACCAGTGGGCAATAGATCTTTCGGCATTAAGTCCGCCATATAAGAAATGCCAAGCGAAAACGTAGATCCGACAAACATGCCGGCCAGTGCAAATAATCCGACAGTCAGCCAGGCATTAGATTCATAGAAGCTGGCGGTTGCAAATGTTGCCGCTCCTCCCGCTAAAATCAGCAACAACACTTTTCTTCTGCCAATCCGATCACTTAAATTCCCCAACGGCAATTGCGTTGCAATCGCACCTAGGGAAAAAGCAGCGAGCATGATGGAAACCATGCCTACTTCTATCGATTGCCGCAAAGCGTAGACTGGATAGATGGCATGGAGCGAGGCTTCCAAAAAACCATAGCCGAGCGGCGGCAGGAATGCGACCCATGCTATAATCAAAGCCGCTTTAAAGCGCCCCAATGTACCTTTCGCAGTCATACTGCCTCCTGAAAATTCCGGAAAATCGTTTTTTAACAGGAACACCAGCGACCAGGCGACCAGACACAGTAAGCCAGAGACGATAAACGGCAATGCTTCAAATACTTCCACCATCGGCACGAAAAGAGGGCCTGCCCCAAAACCAATGCTGAACGACATTCCATAAATGGCGATATTGCGCCCCAGCCGGTGCTGCGGCGACGTGCTGGTAATCCAGGTTTGAGTTGAAAAATGCAGCGCCTGGTCACCTATACCGATCAATATGCGCAGGACAAACCAAAACAAGACCGATTTCCACAGGGGAAAAAGCAAAAGGGACAGGATGACTAATCCCCCTCCCACTAAAATCAATGGCTTATAGCCAAACTTTCGCAGCTGCGGTTCCATAAATGGTGCAATTAATAAGGTTCCTACATACAAGCCGGTGGCACTCAAGCCATTCAATGCAGACGAGACGCCGTCCTGCTCAAAAATAACCGCAATCAGTGGCAGCAGCATCCCTTGCGAAAAACCGGATATGGAGACGATGGCCACCAAAATCCAAAAACGGCCACGTTCACTTTTCAAAAAACTTTTCATGATGCCTCCCCGAACAAGCACGTTCTTTTGTATTTAATAAGAATTCAGATACAATTCTAACATAAGGAGGCGTTAACAAATGAATTATTCAATGAACAAAAATGGCTTTACGGGGCATCTGCCTTTTGGCAAGCTCGAAATTTCAAGTAATGAAGAATATGGCTTTCGTCCATATCAACTACTGGTTTCCTCATTGGCAGTTTGCAGCGGCGGAGTGATGAGGAAAGTGCTTGATAAAATGAGAATGCCTGCTGAAGATATCCAAATCGAGGTTAAAGAGATTGTGCGCAATAAAGAAGAGGCAGACCGGGTTGAAAAAGTCCATTTGCATTTTATCATTGCGGGCAATATCAACAAAGAAAAAATGCCGCGTATTATGGAACTGACCCGAAAAAACTGTTCAATGGTGCAGTCTGTTCAGGATTCAATTGAAATCATTGAAACTTTCGAAATCCGTTAGCCATCATAAAAGGCTCATTCCGCATCTGATTTCAGATTTTGGATGAGCCTTTATGTTTTATATACAGTTAAGTTATCTTTCATAATCCCATTTTCGGTTAAGGCACCGATGAAATGCGCGAACCGCCTCCTTTGGAATTCCTGATGTTGTGGTTTGGTTTCGCTGATTCCCTTCGGCCTCCCCTCTCTGTTGAATAAGCCTACTTTAACACAAACTTTATATTAAGTAAATATTCTAAATAAATAAACTAGTAAAATAATTAGTTCTACCTATAGTTATTGAAATCGTCTCCATTATCCGTTACGATTAACATGCGAAATGAGGTGTATCCATTGGGGAAATCCATTACGAACAAAGAACAGCAGGTCTCTTATATGAAACAGCGCTTAAGCATGTTTTTAGAAGTATTAGATGCTATTGAACCGGAAAACACAGAACTTGAAGATATTGATCGCTTAATTGCGATGGTCGATGACTTAGATGACAAGATGAAGCAATTTCAGGATCGTCCAACTGAAGAGCAGTAAGCAGAAAATCCTTTGCCTATCCGGCAATGGATTTTTCTTTTGTTCTCTATTAAGACATTCCCTGCTCTCATAGTCTGGAGTAACCATGATAAAATAGAATAAATACAGAATATTTAAGCTCCTCTCCAAGATTTGCTAGCACTTTGTAGATTCTTTTCCTTCTGCAAATCCGCAATAATTCCAAGGAAGCCGGGTGGCACTTATGGTATTTTTAAAAACTCATATCGAATTAATTGCATCGATTTTTTCAGGAATTTTAATTGTGCTCGCCTTTACTTTGGAAACACAGCAATACTTCACTTATTCGGTTTTTACTTATTTGCTGGCATTCGGGATTGGCGGCTATGCGAAAGCGAAATACGGCATTCTGAAAACACTTGAAGACCGGCAGCTGAATGTTGAAATCTTGATGATTTTAGCAGCAGTCGGTTCTTCCATCATCGGCTACTGGACAGAAGGCGCTATCCTGATTTTCATCTTCTCTTTAAGCGGTGCCTTGGAAACCTATACGATGAACAAAAGCCGCAAAGAAATAACTTCCTTAATGGAACTCCAGCCTGAAGCTGCTTGGCTGCTTAAAGAAGGGCAGACGGTGCGTGTCCCAATCGAAGAACTGGCTACAGGGGATCTTATCGTCGTAAAGCCCGGAGAACGGATACCAGTGGACGGCGCTTTGCACATCGGCCAAAGCGCTGTAGATGAGTCTGCCATCAGCGGAGAAGCACTTCCTGTCTCAAAATATGAAAAAGATGAACTTTACGCAGGTACTGTGAATTTGTCTGGCGCCATCACCATGGTGATGACCAAGCCCAGCTCTGAAACCATGTTCCAAAAGATTATTGATCTCGTTCAATCGGCGCAAAGCGAGAAATCCCCTTCCCAGCAATTTATCGAGCGTTTTGAAAGCCGTTATGTAAAAGTGGTGCTCGCTACGTTTGTGCTTATGCTGTTTATGCCGCATTACCTTTTGGGCTGGGATTGGAATACAACCTTTTACCGCGCAATGGTTTTGCTGGTCGTAGCGTCACCTTGTGCGCTAGTTGCTTCCATCATGCCTGCCACGCTTGCCGCCATTTCCAATGGAGCTAAAAGCGGCATTATTTTCAAAGGCGGCATGCACCTCGAAAATTTGAGTGTGGTACGAGCTATCGCTTTTGATAAAACCGGCACATTGACGCGGGGCCAGCCGGAAGTCACAGATTTTGTCATTCGAAAAGGAGCAGATCCTCAACTTGCGATGGCGAAAATTGCCGGCATCGAATCTCAATCGAACCATCCGCTTGCCAAAGCCATCCATGATTTTATTGTCTCAAAAGGAATTGTTCCGCTGCAGAATTTGGCCATTGAAGATGTTCCCGGCAATGGTTTGAAAGCAACTATTGGCCGGGAGAAGTTTCTCGTCGGAAAGCCAAAGTTTGTAGATGAAAGCCTGGCAGAAGCATTTGAAAATGGTCTTTTGACTAAACTGGCCAATCAGGGGAAAACAGTCACATTTGTCCGTGATAATCACGGAATACTTGCTGCCATGGCCTTAAAGGATACGGTCCGTGATATTACCAAATCAACAATTGAAGAATTGCAAAAATCAGGCATTTACTGCATCATGCTGACGGGTGATAACCGCAAGACAGCAGCCGTGATTGCCAAAGAAACAGGCGTTAATGATTACATTGCTGAATGTCTGCCGGCTGACAAAGTAAATGAGCTGAAAAAACTATTGGAAAAGTATAAGTATGTGGCCATGACAGGCGATGGCATAAATGATGCACCTGCCCTGGCAACTGCAACGACAGGCATCGCAATGGGTGCTGGAACCGATATTGCTTTAGAGACTGCCGACGTCATCCTCATGAAAAATGATTTGTCGCGTATTGCCTATTCAATCCGCCTGTCCCGTAAAATGCAGCGCATTGTGAAGCAGAATATCTTTTTTTCTGTTTCGATTATCATCCTCTTGATTATTTCCAACTTTTTTCAAGCCATCACGCTGCCCATTGGCGTCATTGGACACGAAGGCAGCACAATTTTAGTCATCTTAAACGGCTTGCGCATGCTAAACCGGCACGTATAGAAAAAGGCATCCTGAATGGTAATCATTCAGGATGCCTTCTTTTATTGAAATGCCGGCGTTCATTCATCACGGCATTAATTTGTCCACCAATTATCAATAGCATGGCGGAGATATAAAGCCATAGCATCAGGATGATAACACCGCCGATACTGCCATAAGTGGCTGAAAAGTTACCGAAATTGCTAATGTAGATGGAAAACAAATAGGAAGTCACTATCCAGCCAATGGCTGCAAATGCGGCGCCTCCCAGAACGCTCAGAATGTTCATCTTTACATTTGGGGCTAGCCAGTAGATGATGGCGCAAGCGACAAATGTGATGACTGCTGGGATGGTAAAGCGAATTGAACTCCACAAAGTCAGAAATCCTGCTTCCAAACCCAGGAATGAAAATATCAATAACCCAAGCTGCTCACCAAAAACAGGCAATGCCAAAGCTACAATCAAAATAAAAATTAACAGGATGGTCATCAAAATCGACATTCCCCGAGCTATGAGAAGCGGGCGATTTTCTGTTACTTTGTAAGAAAGATTCAAAGACTTGATCAAGGCGTCCATACCAAGGCTTGCCGACCAAATCGTCGCTAAAATACCAAATGACAACAATCCAGTGTTTTGACTGGTTAAAATTTCTGCCAAAGTACTTTCAATCAGTACATAGACTTCTGCTGGAACAACTTCTTCCATGAAACTATAAATTTGATCTTGCGATAGAGATAAATACGGCAACAGGGTTACCAGGAAAATCAGCAAAGGAAAAATTGACAAGAGGAAAAAAAACGCCAACTGTGCTCCAAGTCCTGGCACGTCGACGTCTTTAATCCGCTGAAACAACTCTTTCAAAAAACCTTTTCCCGTTGTCACATCATAACTGACTGCATGCTCACGGTCTTGGTCCTTTTGCTGTCCTGCAGGTTTTGAGGGAGTAATCGGCTTATGACCGATTCCCAGAATTTGAATTGTTGCCAGACTGATTGCTTTTCCCAGCATTGTTATTAGATGTTGATGAATTGTTGCTCGATGATTTGTTGCTTGATGATGAGTTGTTATTTGATGATGAATTATTGCTTGATGATGAGCTGTTGTTCGATGTTGAAGAAGAATCTTTATCATCTGTCAACGAAGAAGTTGGAGACGGGTTGTCTTCTTTAACTGCTGAGATGACATCATCCTTCGTTTCTACAACTGCCTTTTTAGTGTCCATAAATGCTTCTTTTGTTTCTAATGCCATTTCTTTCACTTGCGGAGTCATATCTTTCAACTCATTTACTTTGCTGCCCACGTAAGAAGCATCTTCAGAGATACGTGAATACAGATTTTGTGCTCTTTCAGCTTGTTGCTGGAAAGCCTGCACTAATTCATCTCTATTTGAAGCATAGTATTTTGCACTGCTGCTTGCTTTTTTCGATTTGTTCACAACATCGTTTCTCGTGTTTTTATCAAGTAGTGAGACAATAATCCCCACTGCTGCTCCTACTAGTAAACCTGTCATTAATTTGTTTTGGCTCATCCTAAATTCCTCCCAATATAAAATAAGATTTTCACATCTGTTAGGAATTTTCCCTAATCTTTGAAATTCTAAACACTTATGCATAAGTTATTTTTTAAAAATAACTTGACTATATTGAAAAAATTTCGGAATATTATGCTTACGGGAGGTTTTAAAGAAAGGAAAGTTAAGAAAAGGAGGAGAAACAATGGCACAGATCGAAGAACTATTGGGCACTATCAGCGGTTACGTATGGGGACCGCCTTTATTGATTTTATTAGTAGGTACTGGAATTTTCTTAACTGTCCGACTCGGCGTTCTGCAGGTCCGTCTATTGCCTTACGCCTTGAAATTGGTTTTCACTAAAAATACGGATACAACTTCTAAAGGGGATATCAGTCATTTCCAGGCTCTTTCCACCGCAATGGCGGCGACGGTCGGAACCGGTAATATAGTCGGTGTCGCAACAGCGGTCATTCTAGGTGGACCGGGTGCTGTTTTCTGGATGTGGTTTTCTGCATTTTTCGGAATGGCCACTAAATATGGTGAAGCTGTGCTTGCAGTCAAATACCGTGTAGTCGATGCCAGAGGCCAAATGGCTGGCGGACCGATGTACTATCTTGAGCATGGATTGAAACAGAAATGGCTTGCTGTCATGTTCGCTGTTTTTGGTGCGATTGCCGCCTTTGGAATTGGAAACGGTACTCAATCAAACTCCGTAGCGTCAGTTGTTCGTGATACTTTCAGCGTTCCGACATGGGTTACCGGAATTATTTTAACTATCTTCACAGCATTGGTATTGCTTGGCGGCATTAAGAGTATCGGCCGCGTCACTTCATACTTTGTTCCTTTCATGGCGCTTTTCTACATAATCGCTGGAATTATTATTATGATCTTCAATATGGAGCTGATTCCTGGAGCGTTTGCTACAATCTTCAGTGCGGCGTTTACTGGTGAAGCTGCAGTCGGTGGTGCTATTGGTGCCGCTATCCGCTATGGTGTGGCACGAGGCGTATTCTCCAACGAAGCAGGGCTTGGATCTGCTCCGATTGCTGCCGCTGCCGCTATCACGGATCTTCCTGGTCGCCAGGCATTGGTCTCCATGACACAGGTGTTTTTCGATACCATCATCATCTGTTCAATTACAGGTGTCACAATCGTTATGTCAGGTCTTTATACAGACAAATCTTTAGAAGGTGCAGCATTGACAACAGCCGCTTTTGAACAATTCCTCGGCGGCGCAGGCCCAATTGTTGTAGCCATTGGATTGATTTTCTTTGCCTCCTCTACGATTATCGGTTGGTCTTACTACGGAGAGAAATGTTTCCAGTACTTGTTTAAAAACCCGGCTTTGCTTGTCGTTTACCGCATCGCTTTCGTATTGATGGTGTTTGTCGGTGCAACCGTTTCTCTAGATGTTGTTTGGACATTCTCTGATGTTATGAACGGTCTGATGGCGTTCCCGAACTTGATCGGACTCCTTGGTTTGTCCGGTGTCATTGTTTACGAGACAAAGCGCATCATCGCCAAAATCAAAGAAGAAAAAGAAGCCGAACGCGCTGGCAATTGACATTGCATTTGAATAATGAAATGATAAAGCATATCCACCTGAAAGGCAGGAACTTATCATGGACTTATCAAAACCATCTCCAGAAAATGTCAGCTATATGATTGAAGAAATAAAAGCGAAATTGCGCATGGTTAATGTCGACGCAATGAAAGCTGAACATTTCAACGCATCACAGTACGAAGACTTGCATGAACTGTATGAAATGGTCTCAACACGTGACAAGTTCAGTACAAGTGAAATGCAGGCCATCGCAACGGAACTTGGTTCTTTGCGCAAATAAGACAAATTGAAATGCCCTGAAGGAATTTTTCTTCAGGGCATTTTTTTGCTGAGTCGAATATTTTCACTTTGTTTCTTAACGGTCGCCTTAGCTTTTATTTGTCCAGCTTCGGCGTCTAGTCTCTCGAGTCGCTTCGGCATTTCTTTGTCCAGCTTCAGAAGCCAGGTTCTCGGGTCATAAGCCAACCCGTCTGTGCGACTAAAACACGTCGCTTCGCCGGTCTGTCTTATGCCTGTCAAACCTTAACGGCTTCTTCAGCTTTTCTCTGTCCAGCTTCAGAAGCCAGGTTCTCGGGTCATAAGCAGCACTACCTGTGCGGCAAAATACGCCGCTTCGGAAGTGCTGCTTATGTCTGTCGGAGCAAAACGATCGCCTCAGCTTTTCTTTTCATACTGAACAATATACCAGCCGCCTTCTTTTATGACGGTTTGGAGGCTGAGCAATTCGAGTCCTGCATGTTTTCCCCACTGGGCTAACTCTTGGCGCGTAGGCAGGCGGTAGAGGTTGTCGAATGATGAGAAGAAGCTGTTGAATACATTGGCGAATGGTGTGCTATCGCTATCTCCAGCAATCGGCGTCACCACCGAAAGAATTCCCTCTTCTTTTATCCAGCTGGACAGTTCAGTGAAGAGATCCTGGCGTTTTTCGAGGTCGATATAGTGGATGACGTTGTTCATCATGACCATTCCTTGCAGTTGGACAGGTTTATATTTCCATAGATCAGCATTTTCAATGGAAACGTTCTGATTATCTCTTGTCAGGCTTTTCGCAACTTCGGTTACAGCAGGGCTAATCTCAATTCCGGTGAAATGCGTATTCGGAAAACGTTCAGCCAACTTCTTGATATAACCGCCTTCTCCACAGCCGATATCCAATACGGTATCAACATCTTTCCCTTTTAGGCGCCTGGACATCTTCGGCAATGCCAGCACTTCCAACAAACGGCTCGTTTCAGCAACGGTTGGTGCATGCTTTTCTTCATCGAAATGCAGACGTTCCTGTTTGCGCATCATCTCCGGATAACTCAATAATGTCGGAATGTGCAGCTCCATCATTTCCTTCAGCAGCACTCCGGAAGAATTATTGCCTTTCGGTTTCGGCAGTTTCCAAGCGTTCCATGTTTTGTAGCGATCTCTTCCTGCTTCTTTCAAATGGCCAATCGACACCCCGACATTCACCCATTGGTTCAGCAGATCTTCGTCCAATTGCAGAGCATCTGCTACATCAAATTTCGTTACCGGGCGTTCGAAGGCTTTAAATAAATCCAATTCGTAGCCCACATATGCGTGCCAGCTGTATAAAAAAGGTTCATTTCGTTTCATGTACATTCTTGCTTTAAACATCTTCATGACATCGATCATGTGAGTCCCTCCGCTTTCCATGGATAATCTTCTTCCGGTGTATAATATTTCATTTCTTTTGTGTCATCCGTCAGATCTTTCATGCGGACAGGCATAATGCCTCCTTGGATAAAACGGTCACGGAAATTCTCCTTCCACATGCCAAGACCCGAAACGTTCAACATCTGCTTAAAATGGAGAATTGGATCTTCCTCCATGCGCTCAAATGTCCGCTGGCGTATATAGCTCACCGGTTTGAACGGGAACGAGTAGGCAAGCGCCGCCAAATGGCTTAGTTGAATTACATGGTCTGCACGCTTGTAGCGCACAGTTTCGTACCACTTTAAATTACTGGCATCCATTTTTCCTTGTTTGAACATATCTGCCGCCAATTCACCCAGAATATCAGCATCCTGAATGGCCATATTCATTCCTTCTCCTGCCATCGGATGGACAGCGTGGCAGGCATCGCCAATAATTGCCTTGTTGCCGCTTACGTAGGAGTTGGCATGATACATGACGGGAATCATCAATTGGATTTTTTTCCAATCCGTCAATCGCTGGACATACCCATCCACCGCAGGTGCCAAATCGGTATACAATTTATGAAAGTGGGTGATCGGCTTTTCTTTCAGCTGCTTGTAATCCCCAGGCGGAATCAAATACACGCTGCGCACTTGATCGTCAGGCAGCGGAAAAAGTCCTAAAAAGCGATTGTAGGTGGAAATGATTTTCCCATCTGTAAAACTTTCGGAACGCGGAAACGTCACTGTCAGAAAATGATGATTATAGGTGGTCTGCTTAACTTCGATTTCCATCGCTTTTCGCGTCACTGAAGACCTGCCTTCGGCACCAAAGAAAAACTGCGCCTCTACTTCGAATTTCTCTGTCCCTTTTTGAAGCAAGGCTGTTCTTTCTCCGTAGCCTTTGCAGGAAGTACCTTTTAAATAATGAAAGTTCTCATATTCTGAAGCTGCTTTTAAAATAACGGATTTCAATTCTTCGTGGTGCATCATGTATGCTGCATTATACTTGCCCGGCAGCACACTGTAATCCATGAATGCCTGGTCTTTCACTTGCAGGGTGCTTGAAAGTTCAAGCATATCCAGTACTTTAATTTCATTTGAACGATCACATATTTGTTCGTACAGTCCGAGGCCATCAAATATCTGCATACTTTTTGGTTGCAGAAGCTCTCCCTTGTAAGTAGGAGCTTTAACAGCCATTCGTTCGGCGAGAACCACATCGATTCCGCGCTGCACCAATTTCAATGCCAGCGTTAATCCACCGATTCCACCCCCGCCGATGAATACGTCAGTTTTCATCTGCTTCATCCCCTTCTCTCTCCTTACCCTACCTCTAGGAGACTGAAAACCCATTAAACCTCTTCAACAAAAAAAGAAGCCCATGGATGGACTTCTTTTCACAAATTATTCTTAAAGTTGGTTATAGGCTGCAGCGAGCTGAGCTCCGACTTTCGCATTATGCTTAACCAGTTCGATATTGGCGACCAGGCTTTTCCCTTCAGTCAGCTCTTTGACTTTACCTAAAAGGAATGGCGTCACTTCTTTTCCTGAAATGCCATTGTCATTCGCTTCAGCCATTGCTTGAGCGATGATGCCATTGATAAACGATTCCTCCAAAGCATGTTCTGCTGGAATCGGATTGGCGATAACTGCTCCGCCTTTTATTCCCAGATCCCATTTTGCTTTTAGCACTTTGGCGAGCTCGGCTGAGTCGTCGCTGCGGAACGTCAGGTCAAAACCGCTTGAACGGGTATAGAATGCCGGCATTTCATCTGTTTGGAACCCTATGACGGGTACACCCTTTGTCTCTAAGTATTCCAATGTCAGGCCGATATCCAAAATCGACTTCGCTCCTGCACAAACGACTGCGACTCCAGTGTTTGAAAGTTCTTCCAAATCAGCTGAGATATCCATCGTTGTCTCAGCCCCCCTGTGCACTCCGCCGATTCCGCCAGTAGCGAAAACACGAATGCCTGCAAGCTCTGCGCAAATCATCGTTGCCGCTACTGTTGTTGCTCCGATTTTTTTCGTAGCGATCAATTGGCCGATGTCTCTTCTCGATACTTTGGAAACGCCTGGGCTGTTGCCGAGCAACTCCAATTCTTCTTCAGACAAACCGATCTTGATCTTGCCGTCCATAATTGCAATGGTTGCAGGAACTGCTCCATTGTCACGGATGATCTGCTCTACCATGCGGGCCGTTTCAACATTCTGCGGATAAGGCATGCCATGCGAAATGATGGTTGATTCGAGCGCCACGATTGGTTTTTTTCCCTCTATTGCCTGTTGTACTTCAGTTGAATAAGAAATCATTGATGTCATTGTAATTCCTCCAGTTCTTTTTGTAGTTGTGCAGCGTTTAATTCAAGACGCACTGTCGCATTGCTTTCCAATGTTTTGGCTGCATTGACCATAGCCGTTTGAATAGTTAACTCAAATTCCTGGCCATCCATCACGCTGTGAATGATAGCACTGGAAAATGCATCTCCAGCTCCAGTTACATCCGCAACCTGTTCGATTGGCATGGAGTGGTAATGGCGGATGCCATCAGAATTTCCAGCTACTGCTCCATCTTTTCCGCCTGTGATCACCACAGCTTCTGCTCCCCGTGCCAAGAGCTGCTCAGCAGCCTGATGCCAGCTATCCAGTGAATCAATAGACCGCTGCAAATATTTGCTTGCTTCATCTCTGTTCAGGATCAGCCAGCTTATGCCCGCCAAATTATCGCTCAACCGCTCCATTTTTGGAGCAGATACTGGAATAACTGCCAGTGGAATGTTATTGATCAAAGCCAGTCGCCGAACATACTCCAGCGTTTCCAACGGACTGTTTAAATCGATGACGAGAAAAGCAGCCGACAATAGGACACTTTCATTTTTAGCCACATATTCCGGGGTCAGGGAATCATAAATTTTCATGTCCGCCATGGCCAGCAGCATTTCGCCATCCGGTTCCAAAATGGCTGTATATGTCCCTGTCGACAGCCCATCCATGGCTTTTGTCAATTCAGTCGACATAAAAGAGCTCGAAGCCGCCTCAATTAAATTCCATTCCGGATCATTACCGACAATTGACAGGAGTTTGACGGACCGGCCAAGCCGTCCCAAATTCTCCGCAACGTTTCTGGCGACTCCCCCGACACTGCCGGAAACCGATGCGGGATTCGAGGTTCCCATCTGAGCAGGCTGGTCCATCAGGAATTTCCGGTCGACATTGGCGCCGCCGATGCAAATGACCGTTTTTTCTTCCGGCAATACATAAGCACGTCCCAAAATCTTTCCTTGACGCATCAGATTTGAGATAAAGTTGGCAAGCGATGGCCTGGACATATTCAAGTGTTCCGCCATTTCCTGTTGGGATAAATAAGGGTTGCGGCGGATCAATTCCAGTACTTCCACTTCTTTCTGATTCATTTCAACACCTCCGTTCAAACATTTGTTTAAATCATAAACTTTTATAACGAAAAAGGCAAGGGAAATATTATTTCGAATATCGTTATAAAACATTGCAGGGGGTGACTGAAAATTGCTACTATAGAAGAGATGAGAGGAGAGATTTATTTGACATCTTTTAATGAAAAGTTAACCCGCTATGCTGAACTGGCTGTAAAAGTGGGAGTAAATATTCAACCTGGCCAGCAGCTTTATATTGCTGCTGCAATTGAGGCTGCACCACTGGTTCGTTTGATTACTAAAAAAGCTTACGAAACAGGAGCTAAACAAGTGTATGTCGACTGGAACGACGATGCTATTTCACGTCTGCGCTTTGAAATGGCGCCAGAAGATTCGTTTTCAGACTATCCGGCCTGGAAAGTACAGGAACGAGAGCAATTGGCTGACCAAGGGGCTGCTTTTATCAGTGTCGTATCTCAAAGCCCGGACCTTTTAGCCGGAATCGACTCGAAACGCATTGCTGCTTTCCAAAAAGCGACTGGGCAGGCATTGAGCAAATACCGCCAATACGTCCAATCGGATAAAATCAGCTGGACTGTTATTGCAGCTCCTTCCCAAAAATGGGCTGCGAAAGTCTTTCCGGATGTACCGGCAGAGCAACAAGTCGATACGTTATGGGATGCGATTTTTAAAGCAGTGCGTGCAGATCTCGACCAGCCGATCGAGGCATGGAGTGAGCATGACCAGTTGCTTCATACAAAGGTCGATTATTTGAACGGCAAGAAATACGCCAAACTTCATTACACATCACCGAAAACTGATTTGGAAGTCGCTCTTCCAGAAGGCCACCTATGGTGTGGAGCCGGATCAATCAATGAAAAAGGTGATGCTTTCATGGCGAACATGCCAACTGAGGAAGTTTTCACAGTACCGCATAAAACGGGTGTAAACGGCTATGTCTCCAGTACGAAGCCATTGAGCTATGGAGGCAACATCATTGACGATTTTAAAGTTACCTTCAAAGACGGTAAAATTGTTGACGTGACAGCTGCACAAGGCGAAGACGTCCTGAAACAACTGGTTGCAACCGACGAAGGATCGCATTTCCTTGGCGAAGTGGCATTGGTTCCCCACCAGTCACCGATTTCTGATTCGAATATTTTATTCTATAACACCCTGTTCGATGAAAATGCATCAAACCATTTTGCCATCGGAAGCGCTTACGCATTCTGTATTGAAGGCGGAAAGACGATGTCTCAGGAAGAGTTGTTGAAAAACGGCTTGAACCAAAGCATCACGCATGTTGATTTCATGGTCGGCTCTTCAGAAATGGACATTGACGGAATCATGGAAGACGGATCGCGCGAGGCAATTTTCCGCGGCGGCAACTGGGCATTTTAAGTATCGATAATTCGACACTTATTTTTTCCGCTAAAATCATGTATACTTAACATTGATAATTACAGATTAGAGAGGAGTTATCATTATGTTTTATGGCATTACTGTCACACTCGGCTTTATGGTCGTAATTTTCCTGTTTTTCTTTACGCTTCTACACTTTCTTGGGAAAGAGCTGCATCCGCACGACGCAGAGCATGTAGACCCTATTCCTGAAAAAAAATACTAAGCGACTAAAACCGGCTTCTTCATTGAAGCCGGTTTTTATGTTCCCTGCTCCAGAAGCCATACAAAAAATAAATGTTTTATCCATTTCTATGCGCTTTAGGTCCCTTCGGCTCTTTCACTTACCCTTTGGCAATGGTAAAATCCGTACTAGTTAGCGTCTTTATTCATAGGAGGAATTTATATATGTTTTCTGCAATAGATATCGGTATCGATTTAGGAACTGCAAATATATTAGTTTATACAAAAGCAAAAGGCATCATCATAAACGAGCCTTCTGTCGTAGCATTGGATGCGAAAACACGGGCAGTGCTGGCAGTTGGAGATGAAGCAAAAGCTATGCTCGGCAAAGCTCCCGATTCCATCCTGGTTATCCGCCCCTTAAAAGACGGAGTCATTGCAGACTTCGATGTCACCAGAGACCTTTTGAAAATCATCATGCAAAGAGCAGCAAAACAGCTCGGCAGTGCTTACCGAAAACCCAATGTTATGGTTTGTACACCTTCTGGGGCTACGACAGTAGAACGCCGCGCTATCCACGATGCGGTAAAGCAAAGCGGTGCTAAAACTGTTCACTTGATCGAAGAAACCGTAGCGGCCGCTATTGGAGCAGATCTGCCCATAAGCGAACCGGTCGCAAGCGTCATTGTGGATATAGGGGGCGGCACTACAGAAGTCGGCATCATCTCATTTGGCGGAGTGGTTTCTTCAAACACTGTCAAAGTGGCCGGCGACCGCATGGATGAAGACATTATCCAATATGTCCGCAAGCATTATAATATCCTGATCGGCGAACGCACTGCCGAAAATATCAAAAAGGAAATCGGCTATGCGCCAGTTCCCCATGAAGTGGAGCATATGGAAATCCGAGGTCGTGATATCATGAGCGGCTTGCCGAAAACCATCACATTAAGTTCTCTTGAGACCCAGGAAGCGCTAAAGGAATCATTGTCCGCAATTTTAGAATGCATCCGAGCTACCTTGGAAAATTGCCCGGCTGAACTGTCCGGTGACATGGTTGACCAGGGAGTCGTCATTTCGGGAGGCGGCGCCTTGCTGAAAGGCATGCAGGAATGGCTGTCGAAAGAAATTTCAGTCCCAGTCCATATTGCCCCGCAGCCTCTCGAATCGGTTGCGATCGGAACAGGCCTGTCACTAGGCATGATTAAGCAATTAGAGAAAATGTCCCGGTAACAAAGAAATGCGGAAGCAGCCGTTTAGCCCCGACAAGCGCTGGAAGCCTTACCGGTAATGGCGGTCTTCGCCATTGCTGGTAAGGCTGAAGCGACTCGAGGGGCTGACTGCTGGAGCTGGACAACAAGAAATGCGCAAGCGCCCATGTAGATTCGACGGGCATAAGACGCTCGGGCTGTGCGGCGTTCTTCAGCCGCACAGCCAGAGTGACTTATGACCCTAGAATCTGGGCGCTGGAGCTGGACACAAAGAAATGCGGAAGCAGCCGTTTAGCCCCGACAAGCGCTGGAAGCCTTACCGGTAATGGCGGTTTTCGCCATTGCTGGTAAGGCTGAAGCGACTCGAGGGGCTGGCTGCTGGAGCTGGACAACAAGAAATGCGCAAGTGCCCGGTTAGCTCTGACAGGCATAAGACGGACCAGCGAAGTGGCGCTTTTTGCCGCACAGCACGAAAAGTGAAAGTGCCTGTTCAGCTCTGACAGGTGTAAGACGATCTGGCGAAGCGGCGTGTATTCAGCCGCATAGCCAGAGTGGCTTACATCCCGAAGAGCTAGGCACTGCAACTGGACACCAGGGCTGGCTTATGACCCGAAGAGCTGGGCACTGGAGCGGGACACAAAGAAAAGCGCAAGCAGCCGTTTAGCCCCGACAAGCGCTGGAAGCCTTACCGGTAATGGCGGTCTTCGCCATTGCTGGTAAGGCTGAAGCGACTCGAGGGGCTGGCTGCTGGAACTGGACAACAAGAAAAGCGCAAGCGCCATGCAACTCCAATTTGTGCCACAAGAAAATAGACAATAAAAGAAAACTGAAGACATGACGAGATAATCGCATTGTCTTCAGTTTTACAGTTGTAGAAACTTGCTGCATGAGAACCATCAATATATATTCGTTTCCTATAAAAAGCATCGTGTTATCAAAAAACACTTCCGAGGAATGACTTTTCCCCTAATTTTCTTTGTAGCTATCATTTCCATTCGTCTTTTTCAGAAATTTGGATTAAACTTAAAAGGTATCACTCAATAAGGGGGAAGCATAATGGCTTTATTAGATGAAATTCTGGAGTATAACGAAGAGTTTGTGAAGGAAAAGCGTTATGAAGAGTTTATGACCACCAAATTTCCTGACAAGAAAGTTGTTATATTGACATGCATGGATACGCGCCTGTTTGAAATGCTGCCAAAAGCGATGAATTTTAAAAACGGCGACATTAAAATCGTCAAAAGCGCCGGGGCTGTCATCAACCACCCATTCGGCGGCATCATGCGCAGCCTGCTTGTTGCTGTGTACGAGTTGAATGCAGATGAAATCTACATTATCGGACACCACGATTGTGGCATGGCTTCCATTAATCCTGAAAAAATGCTGGAAAAGATGAAACATCGGGGCGTAGATGAAAAGACCATTGATATGATGGAGTATTCCGGAGTGGATTTGAAAGGCTGGCTCCGCGGATTTGATGATGTGACGGAAAGCGTCGCCCACAGCGTCAATATGGTCCGCAACCACCCTCTGCTCGACACCACGGTTCCTGTTCATGGCCTGGTCATCGACCCGACCACAGGCAAACTGGATGTTGTCGTTAACGGAAACAAAAACCGCTGAGAAATTCTCAGCGGTTTTGTTTTTGGTAATAAATATAATCGAGGGCCGTTCCCTCTTTGCCAAATTGCCGGAGAAACGAGGTAATCTGTCCTCTATGGTAGCTGGCATGATTGACAACGGTAAACAGCATCTCTTCCCGTGTTGAGGAAAAATCGTCTCCACGCATATTTTGGTAATCGAGTGTTTCCTGCCACTGCTCTTCCGACAATGATGCAAAAAACAATTCCATTTCAGCATGCAGCAGCATAAATGCCTCCATCGCTTTTTGGGTTGTTTCCACTTCATAATGCTCAAATGCCGGTTTAGCTACCCCCATCATCCGAAGCAGCCACAGTTTCTCCACTCCGATCACGTGTTCAACTATCGCATGAATCGAAGCAAAAGAATTTGCTCCTTCTTTCTGATACAAGTCCTCGCCCAAGGTTTGAACATGTTCCAAGCAAGCCAGTGTCGCCCATTTATGATAAGAGAACATTTTTTCTTTATCCATTTTTACGCACCTTCCTCTACTTTTATTCACGTTTCAAACCAACGCTGCATCTCTTTCCACCATTTTTTATAGGTGGCCTTGCCCTTTCAAAATTCTTTCTCAATCATGGCATAGTAATAATGGTCTTTCCATTCGCCATTGATATAGAGAAACTCCTTAAGCAAGCCTTCCCGGCGAAATCCGGTTTTTTCCAATACCCGTATAGAGCCTTCATTCTCCGGTGAAACATAGGCTTCCATCCGATGGAGGCGAAGCTCTTCAAAACCGAAAACAGTCATTAGTTTTACCGCTTCTGTTGCAATGCCTTTGCCAATATATGCTTCATCAATGGAATAACCGACCAATGCACTTAAAAAAGGCATGCGCTTGACACTGTAGACGGAAATGTGGCCAATCAGTTTTTTCGTGTCATATTCAAAAATTCCTACACTGTACTCCCGATTTTCTCTCGCCTGGTAGATCGATTCCCGAATTTTTTCCCGCTGAACGGCTGCTGAAAAATAACTGTCCCGGTGACGCGGTTCGTACACAGACCAATAATCCCGGTTGCGCAGCAGCAATTCCATCATCTCTTCTGCATCGTCGACGGTTAAACTGCGCAGGTAACAAGTCTGTCCTTCGAAAAGCAAATTCATATTAGGCCTCAGCAGAAGTCAGCGAAATAAATTCTTCGGCATCCTGCACACATAAAGCGATTCCTTTTTCCCAGAAAGCCTGCTGCGTGATATCTTCGCCCAAATGTTTCATTGCCAAGTCTTCTGCTGACATCACTGCTGTATCACGAAGCAAAGCCAAGTATTTTTCTTCAAAGCCGCTTCCTTCTTCCAATGCTTTTGCATAAACACTCAAAGAGAACAAATAGCCGAACGTATACGGGAAGTTATAAAATGGCACATACGTAATGTAAAAATGCAGTTTAGATGCCCAGAAATGCGGATGCGTTGATGCCAATCCACCAGCAAATCCTTCTGTTTGTGCCTGCTCCATCAATTCATTTAATCGGGATGCCGGAACGACGCCCTTTTTGCGTTCTTCATAGAAACGGGTTTCAAAAAGGAAGCGAGAATGGATGTTCATAAAGAACGCTACATTGCGCTGGACTTTATCTTCCAACAACGCGATTTTTTCTTCCTTGGACTGCGCATTTTTAACAGCCGCATCTGCCACAATCATTTCAGCGAATGTCGACGCGGTTTCAGCTACGTTCATCGCGTATGACCGGTTCAAGGAGTGGACAGGGCGCAACGCATACGTATGGAATGCATGCCCGAGTTCATGCGCCAAGGTAGCCACATTGGACATAGATCCGCTGTAAGTCATGAAAATGCGTGATTCTTCACTTAACGGCAAGCCGGTGCAAAATCCGCCTGGGCGTTTATTTGGACGGTCTTCCGCTTCGATCCAGCCTTTTTCAAATGCCTGCTGTGCAAATTGCTCCAGTTCAGGGCCGAATTTGCCAAACTGTTTGAGTATGAATTCCGCGCCTTCCTGATAAGAAAATTGCTGCGTGCTTTCAGTTACCGGTGCATCTACGTCATACCAATCAAGTCCATCTTTTCCAAGCAGTTTGCCTTTTTGATCCAAATAATCGACGAAAGGCTGTTTGTTGCTGCTGATGGCTCCCCACATGGCGTCCAGTGTTTCCTGCTTCATGCGGTTGATATGCAATGGCTCCTGCAGCGGGTTGTCCCATCCGCGCTTTTTATAAGTCTCCAAGCGGAAACCGGCTATGGAATTTAACGTCTTGGCAAAAAACTCTTCTTTATCCGTCCAAGCCTCCTCCAATTTCTCGTAGGATTCCTTGCGTACCGCTGCATCTTTATGGGAGCTTAAGTTATTTGCCTGCCCCACTGATAACGATTTGGACTCGCCGTCGACGCTGACAGTGACATTGATTTCTCCGACCAGCATATCGTATAGCTGGCTCCAGCTATGGTAGCCATCAACGCCTAAAGCCGTAATCAAACTTTCTTCCTTTTCAGACAGCAGCATTTTTGCTTCTTCGCGCCATTCGTTCAAGATAAAGGTGAATTCACGCAAGGATTCTTCTTTGAGCAGCTCTGTCCATGCCCCATCTTCTGTTTTCGACAGGTCCTGCTGGATTTTTTGGAACGAGTTTTGAAAACGTGCCGACAGAGAAGACGCTTCACTTTCCAAAATCCCGGCTTTTTTATCTTGCGTATTCTGTGCCATCAGACAGCCTATAAATGCACCGGATTGGCTAAGGTGCCGCATCACACCGCTCATTTGTTCAAGCAAGTCAGCTACTTTTTGAGCATCTTCTTTTGCAGCCGGCACTTTGAAGTTGTGGACCAGTTCTTCAAACGCTGAAAGCTTTGTTACTGCTTCGTTCATATGTAGCCGCAATTCCTGTGATTCGCTGCCTCCTGGAAAAAGCGTATCCAAATCCCATACTTCCGGATAGTTAACTGTCATGATTCTGCCTCCTGGTAAACTAAATTTTCTAAAAACGCTCCTTTAGTATATCATTTTTCTTTTCGAAACCGGAACAATATTCCACTTCGCATAAAACACTTCACCTTATCGCCATTTTTAGGAAATTTTTTGGAAAAGGATATTTGTTGATTGAAACTGCTACCGTTATACTAAAAAGAAGGAGGGATTTCGCATGATTCGTATTTTGCTTATGACAATCGCTTTTATCGCAGTAATTGTCATGAATACTTTAGCAAACACCATGCCGCTGAATGGCCAAACCACAGGCGAAATTTCTAACCGGCTTCTTGTGCTGTTCACTCCCGCCGGTTATGTATTTTCAATTTGGTCCATCATTTATCTTTTGCTGGCTGTTTGGATCATTGCATTCTGGGTGCGCTTAAGAAAGGGACAGACCCCCTCAACCAAGATTGCCTTATTTTTCATTTTAAGCTGCGTCTTTAATATCAGCTGGCTGCTGTTGTGGCATTATGAATTTTTTGCCTGGTCAATCGCCGCTATGCTTGGCTACCTGTTAGCCTTGATTGCGCTTTATCTGCAATACAGCAATTCGGAGAGAACATTTACGGAACGGCTGCCAATTTCAGTGAACATGGGCTGGATCAGTGTCGCAACCATTGCCAATATCAGTTTTGTTCTGACTTATTATAATTGGAACGGCTGGGGACTCAGTGACCAGCTATGGACAGTGATTATGCTGACAGTGGCGACTGCGCTTGCACTGCATATCCGTTTCCATCACTTTGACATTCCTTTTGCACTGGTCTTTATCTGGGCATTTATCGGAATTGCCGTCAAGCACGGTACGAGTGAAATGCTGGTAACCACAGCCTCTATTTTCTTAAGCGGCGTCATATTAACCGGTATTTTATTAATCAAGAAAAAAGCTGCACCGGCAGTTCAATAAACTGTGGACTACTCGATTAAAACGAGTGGAACCGCAGTTTTTTTATGCGGTAAAACTTTAGTTATGAAATGAAAAACAAAAAAGATCCGGCTGGATAAACCGGATCTTTTTTGTCTGTTTATGGAATTTGTTATTTATCCAGCTTTGTCAGTAGGATAGGTTCGCCTTTTGTAACGAGAACGGTATGTTCGATCTGCGCCACCAAAGATTGGTCCGGTGTGATGAATGTCCAGCCGTCACCTGATTCTATAATATGCTCTGCCTTCTGTGAGATAAACGGCTCTACTGCCAGCACCATGCCTTCTTTCAGGATGGTCGTCTCCCACGCATCATAATAATTTAAAATGTGCTGAGGGGCTTCATGCAGTGATTTGCCGATGCCATGCCCGGTCAGATTCTTGATGACGAACAAGCCTTGTTCTTTTGCTTCACGTTCCACAGCTTTGCCGATTTGGTTGAGTTTGGCGCCGGCTTTGACTTTTGTCATCGCGCGGTCAAAGGCTGAAGCAGCCGCTTCACAGATTTTTTCTTTATCCGCATGCCCTTCCCCAACAACAAATGAGATGCCTGTGTCAGAGAAAAATCCTTCGTAGGAGCCAGAAACATCGATATTCACAATATCGCCATCCTGAATCACGCGGTCACCCGGAATGCCATGGGCCACTTCTTCATTGACGCTGATGCATGTGAATCCCGGAAAATCATATTCTGATTTTGGACCGGAGACGCCGCCCAACTCTTCAAACAGTTTGCCGCCCAAGTCGTCAATTTCCTTCGTAGTAACGCCCGCTTTGGTTGCGGCTTTCATCGCTTCGCGAATTTCAGCCACCATTTGGCCGGCTTTTTTTAACATTTCGATATCTTTTTCATTAGTTGCTATCATCAATGACCCTTCTTTCAAGCTTTTCTATTCAAGAATTATACCACAAAATTAAATCACTGGCTCTCAGTCCGGTTCAACTAATCTCCGGAAACGGACAGAGAAAAGAAGGCTGCCAAAAGGACAGCCTCCCAAATTTTAAGCTTCTGCATCGACCAATTTTGGAGCGGCCGCAAAAAGCGCAGCACAGACAAAAGCCGCCAGCAAAAATACCGGAATCATATAAGTGGCATTGTATATCACCGAATAGATAACCACATTGCCTTCAGCAAACATGCCGAAGAACAAGATCCCTGTCACAACGTGAACTAGATAGCGGAGAGCTGAAGCAATCAGTACCCCCAGCACAATCACCAGAAGCATCTTCCCTGTTTGCTTGGCTTGCGCATGCTGCAAGTATTTTGTGCGCATGACACCTGCCAGCCCCACTACTCCATATGCCAATAGATAGTCCAGCAACACCTGCATGACGACAAATCCAAACGACAGCGGCGTTACAGAGATAAACCCGGAAACGATCTGCAGCAGCCCTACAAGAATACCTGTCAGTACTCCTGCACCGACTCCTCTTCTGAATGCGATCAATACAATTGGAATCATCACCAGGCTGACAGATCCGCCTTGGGGCATCCGGAACGAAATGAAATCCAGGACAAATCCAAGAGCGGCGAAAATGGCGATTTCCATCATTAACAAAACTTTTTTATTTCTCATGACTTCCTCCTTAATGTGTTATGCACATCACCAGAAGGGCCGTGAATAAAACCATATTAAAAACGGCGCCAGGACAGAGCCTGGCGCCGTTGTAAGGGCCGGTTTCCATCCACATCCCTGCGCAAGTGTTAACTTACAGGTTCAAAGGGTAAGAACAATTTGTTCACTCTCAGCAAAAGCTCCCCTTGTGGTGTATACAGATATTTGACTTTCACCTGTATTGTACACAACCCTTCCCTTTAATGCAAGGCTGTTTTAAGATAGTCTGACAGGGTAAAGAGTTCAGTAGTAAAGCTATTTGAAAGGTGGTGGAGGCAGCCGGGAGTTTGGGCTTGCCGAAAAAATGATTGAACTGTTAAAGGAACTGATTAAAATTCAAAGTGATACAAAAGAAGGGGCCAATGAAGCTCTTCTTTTTTGTGCAGACTGGTTAAAGGAAAAAGGCGAAACCGTTACGATTCATGACAATAATGGCTATCAAATGCTGACAGCCACTAAAGGGCAAGGCAATGAGACCATTATTTGGAATGGCCATGTAGACGTGGTCCCGGGCCACAAAGAGCAGTTTGTTCCCGTTGAAGAACAGGACCGCATTTACGGACGCGGCTCCGCAGACATGAAAGCGGGTGTGGCAGCGATGATGCAAGCCTTTATCGAGCTCGATAATTCCAACCTGAACCGCATTGTCCAACTGCACATCGTCACCGATGAGGAAATTGGGGGCCGCAACACATCCAAATGGCTGGTTGAACAAGGTTATCATGGCGACTTTGTCATTTGCGGCGAACCGACGGGATTAAAAGTCGGTCTGCAGTCCAAAGGCATTCTGCGGATGGACATGACATTCAAAGGCAAGCCTGCTCACGGCAGCCGGCCATGGGAAGGCATCAATGCGATTGAATCGGCGATGAAGTTCCATATGGCAATTGCAGACCTGCCTTTCCGGAAAGAATCAACGGAATATTACGAGCATCCCTCCGTCAACTTGCCTATCATTAAAGCAGGAGAACGCTACAACGTCGTTCCGGAAATTTGTGAAATGTCTTACGATATCCGCTTTATGCCAGGCCAGGATAAAGATGAGATAGTTCGCCAGCTGGTTGACTTGGCCGACAAATTGGATGTCGATATGGAGTACAAAGCTTCCGGCTCCACACCTGCCCTTACCACAACTAAAGAAAACCCGTATATTCAAAGCTTGCAAAAAGCGATTTTGGACACGACTCAGCAAGAACCTGTTTTATTCGGCCAGCACGGTGCTGCAGATACCCGCTATTATGCGGCGGTAACTGGCGGCGAAGGTGCAATAGAATTTGGTCCGAGCGGAGATGATTGGCATGGCAATGCTGAATATGTCTTGATATCAAGTGTCCACTCATACAAGGACATCCTGCTGGCACATGCACAATCTGCTTAAAAAGGTTTGCATCCTGTGGAATTCGGGAAAGTAACATATACTAACCCCTATGAATGGAGAGATTTAAATGGCAATTGGAAGACTACTGAAATCAGCGATAAAATACGGTCCGATCGCATACCCGATCATCCGTAAAGTATTGAATAAAAGAAAACAAGGCAAAGCTGGACAATCAGCTCCACAACAGCCTGATACGCGTGGCAGAAAACGCTAAAAATAAAAAACGTTCCGGCATACCTATGCCGGAACGTTTTTTTATGGATTAAGACTCCAATTCATTGATCATAAGACGGGCGCTTCCGCTTTTCTTATTGTCCAGACTTCAGCGCCCAGCTCTTTGGGTCATAAGCCAACCCTGGTGTCCAGTTGCAGTGCCTAGCTCTTCGGGTGTAAGCCACTCTGGCTATGCGGCTGAATACACGCCGCTTCGCCAGATCGTCTTACACCTGTCAGAGCTGAACAGGCACTTTCACTTTTCGTGTTGTGCGGCAAAGTACGCCGCTTCGCCAGCGCGTCTTATGCTTGGCAGAGCTACACGGGCGCTTCCGCTTTTCTAGATATAAGGCATTGCTTCGCGCAGCGCAAAGTAGCCGGTTGGGCTGTCGCTAGAAGGCCGCTGTGCTGTTTCTTCGGCATCATTACTCTCAGAAGCCTCTTGCTCATCCTGGTCCTGTGCTTCCATGATTTCCTCGAAAGACAATGGATTCGGAGGCGGCAGTTCAAAATCCTCCACCGTCCAGCCTTCCTGGTATTCAGTGAAAAATGCATTGGCCATCGCCTGATAACCGGCTGTGTTCGGATGGACATCAGCTGGATTCGGAACTTTATCCACAGCATTCGAACCAAATGATTGGTCAACCGATACAAAAACAGCCCCTGCCTTTTCAGCCGATCGCTGAAGAATTTTATTAAGCCGATCAAGCTGTTTAGCAGTCCCATTTTTTTGGTTTTCTCGAACGTGCGGATAAGCAAAGTAATAACCCATCACGTAAACAGTTGCATCGGGAGATTGTTCAGCAAGCTCTGCCAGAATCAAGTCCATGTTCTTTCTTGCCTCGTTTAGTGCAAAGTCTACCTGGACCTGCTGGAAAACCAAAGAACCCTGCGCTGAATCATTCTGCACCAGTCGCAGTAAATCATTGGCCCCAGCTGATACAGTGATGAGATTGGCTGAAGACAGAACTTCCTGCGCTTCGTCACTTTGAATGCTTTCTAATACATCCGTAGTGGTAAAGCCCGGAAATGCCAGGTTTTTCGAATAAAACGCAACAGGCTGATTGCGCGACAGCTCCTGTGCAATCAAATCCGCGTAACCGGCATCTATTTGGCGGTCAGGTGTCTGCCCCGCTGCGAGCGAGTCACCGATGGCGATATAAGCTGCTGGAATTTGAAGCTCTGCCTGTGCAGCAACTGTTCCGCTGAATAACAGAAATCCTGTCATTGCCGCAATCCAATACTTCTTCATTTCAATCACCTCTTAGAATGCCCAGTTTCCGTTGCGGAAGATGGGCTCTTTTGAACCTTCTGCTGTAATGCCGTCAATATCCATCTTGTCGCTGCCAATCATGAAATCTTCATGGACAATTGAGGTATTCAAGCCAATGGCTGCCAGTTGTTTGCGCTCTAAATCGCGTGCCCCTTCGTAGCAGGTCGGATAAGAATCCCCGATTGCCAAATGATTCGAAGCATTTTCATCGAATAGGGTATTGTAGAACAGTATGTTCGAATCAGAAATTGGCGAATGGTCCGGTACCAGTGCCACTTCTCCCAAATAAGCCGCCCCCTCATCCGTATTGATCATTTCGCTGAGCAGCTCTTGGCCAGTTTCCGCTTTTGCATCAACAATTTTTCCTTTTTCAAAAGTCAGCGTAAAGCCATCAATAACATTCCCTTGGTAAACCAAAGGCTTTGTGTTGCGGACCGTGCCGTCCACTCCATGTTTTAACGGAACGGTATAAACTTCCTCTGTTGGCATATTGGCAATAAACGGATTGCCTTGAGGCGTTTTTGACGCGCCTGACATCCAAATATGCTTATTTGGCAGCTCAATGGTCAGATCTGTTCCTGGTGCGCTGTAGTGCAATTTCACGTAGCGTTTGTTGTTTAATTGACTAGCCCGCTGCTCCAATAAAGCGATGTGGTTTTTCCAGGCCTCGACTGCATCTCCTTCGCCAATGCGGACTGTTTTAAAAATGGCTTGCCAAAGTGCATCCATTTGTTTTTCAGCTGATAAATCCGGAAAGACTTTTTGCGCCCACTTCGGCGATGGGATGGCTACAATCGACCATGCAATTTTATCTGTTCCCACTGCCTGGCGGTATCGTTCTAATGCTTTTCCGGCAGACTTTTGCGAATCAGACAGTCGTTTCGCCGGAATACCAGTTAACAAATCTGGATCTTCCGCATCAATCCATAGGAAAGAACCGCCTGTATTGATCACTTCATCACGCTGGACGACAGACCATTCCGGATATTCCTTGAACGCATCTTCCGGCGCCAATTCAAAATGTGTCCGTGTCAGGACTGGATCTTCGTAGTTGACCTGGACTCGTTTGGCGCCTGCTTCATAAGCTTTTTTGACGACAATCCGTGTAAATTCCAGCGTATCGGTCGTAGTATTGATCACGACCAATTGCCCTTTTTGAACATTTAACCCTATAGAAACTGTCAAATCGGCATATTGTTCAAGCTTTTCTTGGAAATTCATCGTTTATTCCCCTTTGCCGCGATGGTTTTGCTGGAACCTTCTATCAGCTTTCCGCCATGGATTACTTTCTGGACAGGTTTGGAAGGCAGTTCTTTTGTGAACTTCTTATAATGGCGTTCATCGGAATATGCCAAGAGTGTCAGCACTTCGCCGTCTGCTCCGGCTCGTCCCGTTCTGCCAGAGCGATGCAAATACTGCTCGACCGTTTGCGGAACATCGACATGGATGACATGCGTCACTTGGTCAATATCCAATCCGCGCGCCGCTACTTCTGTCGCAATCAACACAGCCACTTCGCCTTTTCGGAAAGCATCCAATGCTTTTTTGCGTTCATCTTTTTTCATTTCGGAATGCAGGGTGACAATTTTCGCATCACGGAATTTTAATTTATTTTCCTTCATCAGCAATTGATCCAGGTTATTGACGAATGCCAATCCCTTCATGCCCGGGATATGCGAAATGCTGCGCAGCATTTCGGTCTTGTCGCGTTCATCCACTTTGATAAATGAATGCGTCACTTTGCCGAACATCGGCAGATCCTCCGCAGTTACCTGCAGGCGTGTCGGATGCTGCATCAAACGTTCCGCCACCAACTCGATTTCTTCAGTGATCGTAGCTGACACCAAGACCAATTGACGGTCGTGTTGGGTTTTTTCAATCAAGTCTTTCATAATGCCGCGGTGTTCACGCGCCATCAACTGATCGCCTTCATCCAATACCAAAATCCGGATTTCGTGCATTTTCAGCTTTTTCGTTTTCACCAATTCATTTAGACGTCCGGGTGTACCTACAACAATGGTCGGTTTTTTCTTGAGCGTATCCAATTGGCGCTGAATGTTTGCACCGCCAATCAATTGCGTCACACTTACGTCTGTTCCTTCTGTCCACTCACGCAATACATTGACGATCTGCATCGACAGCTCCTGGGACGGAGCTACAATCATTGCTTGAATTGCCTTTTTTTCAGGGTTGACCCGCTGCAATATTGGCAGAACATATGCCAAAGTCTTGCCCGATCCCGTTGGAGATTCTGCAACGATATCATTGCCTGCCAGCATCTCTGGAATCATCTGTTCCTGAATTGGCATTGCCGCTTCAAATCCAGCCTTTTCCCATTTTTCTTGCCACAATGGGTTTAATTCATTTATAAAAGTCATTTGCGATTCCACCTTTTTTTCAATGCTTTTAGTGTACCATATTAGCTGTTTTAACGCCTTTTTTGGCATGTAAAAAGCCAGCCTGTTTAGGGGCTGGCCTTTTGGATTATTCAGTTGCTTCTTGTTGTCTATAAATGATCTCTTTCTCTGTTTCAGTTACCGGACGTACCGGTTTTTTAATAAAGAAAGCCAGGATCAATGCTACTAACGCTATAAACGTCGAGACGAAAAAGGCAAAGTTGATGCCGTCAAGCATGGCGATGTTCATGATGCTTTCAGGAGCAACCCCTTCTGCTGCCAATGTTTGTGCTGTGGAATCCGTACGTGTGTTCATGATAGTGATGAGAAAAGCAGATCCAACAGCACCAGCTACTTGCTGCAATGTATTGTTGATTGCCGTTCCATGTGGATAAGATTTTATCGGCAACGTGTTCAAGCCGTTCGTCATAACCGGCATCATCACCATCGAAATGCCGAACATCCGCAATGTGTACATCAGCATGATGCTGATGTAGCTGGAATCCAAGCTTAATTGGCTGAACATATACGTCGTGATCACGACAATGGCCAAACCAGGTATGGCCAGCACTTTAGCGCCAAACCGGTCGAACAGCCGTCCGGTAATCGGAGACATAAAGCCCATAGCCAAAGCGCCGGGCAGCATCAATAATCCCGAGTCGATTGGCGATATGCCTTTAATGGTCTGAATATAGATTGGCATCAGGATCATTGCCGAGAACATCGACATGGATAACGCAATTGAGATTGCTGATGACAAAGCGAACATCGGGTATTTGTAAATTCGGATTTCCAATAAAGGTTCATCCAGTTTCAATTGGCGGAAGCCGAAAACAATCAGTGAAATAATACCGATCGCAATGGTCACCACAACTACCGGATCGGTCCAGCCCAGGGTCCCGGCTGAACTAAATCCATACAATACACCCCCGAAACCTAAACTTGAGAGTGCCAGTGAAGCTTTATCAAGCGATATTTCCCTGTTCTGGAATGTTAAATTCTTTAATTTGAAAATCCCTAAAGCAAGCGGCACCAAAGCAACCGGCAAGACAATCCAGAAAAGCACTCGCCATGAGTAATGCTCTACAATAAATCCGGACAGTGTCGGCCCGATTGCAGGCGCAACAACCATGACCAATCCGAATACGCCCATCGCAGATCCGCGTTTTTCAACTGGAAAAGCAGCCAGCATGACATTCATCAATAATGGCATCATCAATGCTGCACCGGCAGCTTGAATCATTCTGCCCACTAGCAGGATGCTGAATACAGGCGCTACTGCCGCCAATAATGTTCCGAGCGCAAACAGCGACATCGCGACTATAAAAATTGAACGGTTCGAATAGCGCTGAATGAAAAAAGCACTGGCCGGAATCAAAATCCCGTTGACCAGCATATATCCTGTCACGAGCCATTGCGCCGTAGAAGCGTCGATATTCAAGTCCAGCATGATTTCAGGCAGCGCAATGTTTAATAAGGTCTGATTAAAGATGGCTACGAATGCGCCGGTAAAGAGAATGGCAATGATGCCATAAGGTGTTTTTTTCTGTTCTTTCATATTAATACTTCCTCCGTAAATGGTACTCTATATTTTTTCTGTTTCTCCATTTCATTATTCTATACCTGCTGTATATTTATTTCAAGTATTTCGTAATGACTATTTCAAAACATTGATATGAAAGTGTTTTCAAGTTATAATAAAAATAGACTAACGGTATAAAGGTGAGGTAAATGAATCCTAAAAAACAACAGATCCTAAATGCAGCTTATGATCTTTTCATCAATAAAGGCTATAACTCTTCCTCCATTCAGGACATTCTGGACGGAGCCAAAGTTTCAAAAGGAACGTTTTACAATTATTTCGGATCCAAATCGGAATGCCTCATGGCAATCATGGAATCCATTGGCAGTGAAATCCGGCAGCGGCGGATGGCAGCAGCAGTCGGAATGTCTGCAAATGATCCGGAGGTGTTGGCAGAACAGCTGTACATCCGCATTAAGCTGAACCTTGAAAAAAACCTTTTTGCGCTATATGAAAGCATTTTCTATTCACAGGATCCGGAATTAAAATCCTTTTCTGTCAAACAGTACTCACTCGAAATGGAATGGATTTCTTCACGAATCGTTGATGTTTTCGGCAAAGAAGCAGCGCCCTATGCATTGGAAAATGCGGCATTCGTCCACGGTTATGTCCAACAGCTTATTCACTTGTGGCGTCTTGTTTCTGTCGATAATTTGCCGGCAGATAAACTTTCTTCTTTCGTTATCCGCCGACTGCAGGCGACCATCGCTCTTCAAATAGCCGCAAAAGATACTTTTTTTGGCAATCTGAAACTGCCGCTTGCCGCTTCAGCTGACGATGTCACTTTAGAAGAGCTCGCTCCCTTGCTGGAACAGTATGCCCAAAAGCTAAAAGACCAAGACAACATAAAACAGCTCGCGCAATTTCTTGCAGCAGAGCTGGCAGCGGAAACTCCTCGAAAAGCATTGATTGAAAGTGTTCTCACTACGCTTGCCAATGATAACCGGATTGAATCTGAGCTGTCGATTATGATTGAACAGATTTGGAAGCATTTAGCTGACATTGCATAAAAAAGAGCGAAGCCTCAATGGCTTCGCTCTTTTTTATGGTTTGCGCCGTCCTTTGACAGCTTGTTCGAATGCATAGGCATATTCGATCAACGACGGCTCGGTAAACGCCAGGCCTGAAAATGTGAGGCCAAAAGGCTCACCCTTTTCACAATATCCAAATGGCACGGTAATCGATGGGAACCCGGCGGATGCACCGATATTGCAGCCATAATCCTGTGGCAGTACCAAAGCGTCTACTCCAATTGTTTTTAACACTTTCTTCATCCCCGGCTCTGCAGCTAAAAAGCGGTTGCGTTCAAGTGCTTCCACGTATTCCCGCTCTGTCAGCATGCCCGTCATGCCATTCGCTTGCTCCAGCATATTTTGACCATACTTCAGCATTTTTTCCGGGTGTTTATTATTAAATGCGATGACATCCTCTATGGAACGGATCGGCTGGTTCGGATTGGACTTTGCCAAATAGGCGTTAAGGTTTGCCTTGAACTCATGCTGCAGCACCGCAAATCCCAAATCTTCCTGCTCAACACCTAAATCGATCCCATCAATAATTTCCGCACCATTGGCGTGCAGTGCTTCCAGTGCCTTTTCAAATATCACGGCCTGTTCATCGTTGATTTTTTTGAATAACCCTCTTGCTACTCCTAGCTTCGCACCTTGCAGACCATCTTTTTTCAGGTGCTGCTTCCAGTTATAGTCTTCGAACGGTGCTGCAAAAGTTGTAATGGGGTCTTCCGGGTCGCAACCGACAATGATCTCAAAAAGAGCCACAGCATCAGCAACGGTTCGTGCCAAAGGCCCCGGCACATCCTGCGTGTGTGACAGTGGAATGATTCCTGTCCTGCTGGCCATGCCGACTGTAGGTTTAATGCCGACCAAACTGTTTTGCGCGGCGGGATTAATAATCGATCCGGAGGTTTCCGTTCCGATTGCTCCCGCTGCCAAATTCGAAGCAACGGCAGCTGCCGAACCAGAACTCGAACCGCCAACATCAAAATCACCAAAAGGATTTTTTACTTGCCCGCCTCTGGAGCTATAGCCATTGGTCATTTTATCCGACATGAAGTTGGCCCACTCCGTCATATTGGTTTTCCCCAAAATTACAGCACCTCCCTGGCGCAGCTTTTCTGCCACTTTGGCATCACACAGTGCATAGTGGTCCTTCATTGCAAGAGATCCCGCACTTGTATGCATCTTATCCCCAGTATCTATATTGTCCTTCAGCAAGATTGGAATGCCATGAAGCCTTGACCGCGGACCGGTTTGGCGGCGTTCAAAGTCAAGCGCCTGCGCAATCAATAAAGCATCTGGATTCAACTCAAGTACAGCGTGTGTATGTTGGTCACGCAATGAGATATTTTCTTTATACATCAGCACCAGTTCTTCGGAAGTCAAATTGCCTTGGTCCATCTCTTCCTGCATATCAGCTATTGTCATTTCGTCGAGTCGCTCAAGGCGATACTCTTCCAACTTTTTATTGTGCATGGTTTTCCCTCCCATTCAATATAAGCCATTGAAAAAAGCCGGAGTCAGCCGGCTTGGTTAGTATCTGTATAGGTTTTCATTAATTCATAAAGTGAAGTTTCATATAGTTGGCGCCCATTTATCTTAAATACGTTCTGTTCAACCAATCCTTGTATGATGGTTTCACGTTTATCTGTAAACTTTGATTCGGGTATGTGTTCCATTGATCCGTTCTCTCCTTCAAGAAGTATTCCCTTTTCTTTACCCTGTAGGCTGTTCAGTTAAAACCCTCATTTGATCAAAATGGCACTTATTAACCGGAAATAGTAAAACAACCCGATCAGCATGGATCACTGATCGGGTTGTTGCATTATGCCAGCTCCAGCCAAGCCACCGCTTCACAATGCGTGGATTGCGGGAACATATCAACGGGCTGCACTTCTTTCGTGCGATAGCCGCCGTCTTCGAGTAGGCGCAAATCACGCGCCAAGGTTGCCGGGTTGCAAGACACATAAACCACACGCGTCGGGCGCTGCTTGAGGATGGTCCGCAGCAATTGTTCGTCACAGCCTTTTCTTGGAGGATCGACGACCAATACGTCAGCTTTCTTGCCTTCTTTATACCAGCGAGGTATGACCTGTTCAGCCGGACCCGCCTCGAACAGCGTATTGGATAAGCCATTCAGCTCTGCATTGCGCTTTGCATCTTCTATAGCCTGCGGGACAATTTCGACCCCCATGACAAATTTAGCACGCTGGGCGAGAAACAGAGAAATTGTTCCGATGCCGCAATATGCATCGATTACGGTTTCATTGCCGGTCAACTGAGCATATTGGAGCGCTTGACCATATAAGACTTCTGTCTGTTCGGGATTGATCTGATAAAAAGAACGGGCGGATATTTCAAAACGGACATCCCCGATTTGGTCTTCTATCACGTCTTTGCCCCATAGCGTCAAAGTCTCATCACCAAAAATGACATTGGTTTTTTCACTGTTGATGTTCTGGACAATCGATGTCACTTCCGGCACGGTCGCTTGTATCAACTCAATCGCCCGCGCTGCCTGCGAAAATTTCTTTTTCTTAGTCACCAGGACTACCATAATTTCTCCGGTCGCCCGGGCTTTCCGAACAACTACATGGCGCAGCATTCCCCGGTGCGTCGCCTCTTCATAGGGTTCGATCCCGAGTTCAGCCAAATTCTTTTTCAGCGACACCATAATGGCTTCCGCTTCCGGTGTCTGGATTAGACAGATGTCTGTGTCTGCAATGTCATGCGATCTCGGCTGATAAAATCCAGCCACCACTTTGCCATTTTGTGTGCCAAACGGAATCTGGGATTTATTGCGGTAACGCCAAGGATCTTCCATGCCTTTCACCGGATGAACCGGTACGTCCGGCAGCTTGCCGATTCGTGTAATGGCATCGCGCACCAATTTCTGTTTGAACGTCATCTGCCCCTCGTAAGACAGGTGCTGGATCTGGCAGCCGCCGCACGTATCAAATACCGGACAGGGTGCCGTAACCCGAAAAGGTGAGGCCTGCTGTATTTCAATTAGCTTGGCAAAGCCATAGGATTTCAAAGTTTTTAATACATGGACCAAAACATCTTCTCCCGGCAAAGCTCCCGGGATGAACAGCGGATAGCCGTCTACTTTTGCTACACCTGCACCGTCATGCGTCAAGTCTTCTACGTGGACCATAATCCGGTCATTTTTATTTACTGGTTTCAAAAAGTTCACTCCATTTCACATCTACTTATCATACAACAAAAAAACGCGGCAGGCAAAAGCCTGCACGCGCTCTTAGTCCCGGTCTTTCGTAACCGGACCGTCTTTTAGTGAGAACCAGAAACCAAAAATGATGGCTCCAAACAAAACTAAAAATGGTGCGTAAAATATCATGAAATCCTGCATAAATAATGCCTCCTCTATGCGTGGTAATCCGATTTGCCTTCGATGTAATCTTTATCAAACAAGAACAGACGGAACAATAAGTAAAGCGATGGCAGCAACAGGCAAAGCCCTGCGATAAACGCAATGATCAATGCGATTGCCATGGATTCGTTTGTAAAGCTGTCATAGATCGTCAAATACGGATACAGCAAATACGGATAATGCGACGCCCCATATGCGAAAAATGCGGTAAAGAACTGCCCCATCAACAAAATGAAAGCCCAGCCGTAATGGCGTTTTTTCCAGATCAGGTAGACCGTTCCGGCAAACAGCAGGAACGATACAGCAAATACCCACCATAAGTCGAGAATGCGCGCGAAATGCTCAGGGTTGTGGCCGCGCAGTTCGTATATGATCCCGGTGGCTGTAATAATGGCAGGAGCCGCCCAAACCAGCGCATATTTGCGCATCAAATCAGTGGCTTTGGCATCACCGGCTTTTGAGGAATACCATGTCAAAAACACAGCTGAAATATACAGGACTGCCGTTAAGCTCAGGACCACAATACTCCACATCAACGGGCTGGTGAACAGCGCCCAGTAATCCAGATAAGGCTGGCCGTTCTCCATTTGGATAAAGCCGCCTTCTGACATAGCCAGCACCGGCGACAATGCAGCCGGCAGCAACAGTCCAGACAAGCCGTACATATAAATATAGCCTCTATGATTGATTTTAGCTCCGTAGGTCGCAAACGCGTAATAAGAACCGCGGATTGCCAACAGGATCAGCGCCAGACTGGCTGGAACCAACAAAGTCGTGCCGTAGTAAAAAGCGGTTTGCGGGAAAAATCCAATGATCCCGACAAAGAAAAATACAAAGAACACGTTGGTGACTTCCCAGACCGGCGACAAATAACGCTGGATGACCCCTGTCAAAATGTGCTGCTTGCCGACAAAAGAGCTGTAGGCATTAAAGAAGCCGGCGCCGAAATCGATTGACGCCACAATGACATACAGATATAGAAACAGCCACAGAACGGATATGCCAACAATTTCTAATGTCATTCTTCTTCACCGCCTTTGGCATTTTCACGTGCTGCCAACTCTTTTTCAACCGGATTGCGTTTGTACATCCGGGTTAAGACGACAGCTGTACCAATACCGAGAATAATATACAGACCAGCAAACAACACAATCATCAGATCTACGTTTCCGCTGGTAGTTGCTCCTTCACTTACCCTCATATGGCCTCTGAGAATCCAAGGCTGGCGTCCCACTTCCGTGAACCACCATCCTGCCTCAATGGCGATGAGCGCCAATGGCCCTCCCGCCACTGTGAGCCAGCGGAACCATCTTGTCCGGATGAACGACCAATTGCGGAAAGCGGCAACGACATAGACAAAGGAGAAGAATGCCAGCCACATGCCGATGGTGACCATCGTATCAAAAAGATAATGGATCCACAGCGGCGGCCTTTCATCTTCTGGGAATTCATTGAGCCCGGTAACTTCAGCAAACGGATTGCTGTGCGCCAAAATACTCAGCGCATAAGGAATTCGGATGGCATACTTTACTTCTTCGCCGTCTAAAATTCCGAACATGACCAAACCTGCATCTTCTTCTGTTTCAAAATGCCACTCAGCAGCAGCCAGTTTTTCCGGCTGGTATTCTGCAAGATACTTACCGGAGAAATCTCCGATTAAGGCTGTCGCAATGGCAAACACCAGTCCCAATTTCATTGTCAGGAATAAAGCTTTCTTATGGTAAATATGGTTCGAGCCGCCCAACATGCGCAGCGCTGCAATGGATGCCAGCACAAAAGCGCTGGTCATGAATGCTGTGGCCATAACGTGCGCCACTTTGGTCGGCACTGCCGGACTGAACATAGCCAAGAGCGGGCTGACATTGACCATTTCGCCATTCAGTATTTCAAAGCCCTGCGGCTGGTTCATAAAGGCGTTGACGATGGTGATGAATACGGATGACGCGGCTGCACCCAGTGCAACCGGAATAAGCAACAGAAAATGCTTCCGCTGATCTTCAAAACGATCCCATGTGTAAAGATAAATCCCCAGGAAGATGGCTTCGAAGAAAAATGCGAAAACTTCCATAAACAACGGCAAAGCAATGACATTACCGGCCAATTGCATAAAGTTCGGCCATAGCAATGACAACTGCAAGCCGATCGCTGTACCGGTTACAACACCTACTGCAACCGTAATAACAAATCCTCTGGCCCAACGGCGAGCCAGCAAAATATAATGATCATCTTTTTTCTTAATACCCACCCACTGGGCAATCATAATCATGAGAGGGACACCTACGCCGATCGTTGCATAAAGAATATGGAATGATAAAGTCAATAACGTTAGAATGCGACTCAGAAAAGCCGGATCTTGAAATTCCAATCTATTCGTCTCCTTTTTTGAAGCGTGTGATTTACTGCAACTCTTGTTCTTATTGTACATCAAACCCACTTTCCAAAACGCTTCCCAAGCCTTGCTTTTATACCAAACTTTGAATAAGCTGTGACAGTGTTAAAGGAAAAAGAATTGAAATTTTTCTCAATTTTTAGTATTCTGTATAGAATAAAGAAAAAGGGTGAGGCATCATGAGAACAAAACGGAAAGTATTTGCGTATATTACAAGAGGCGAAGAGGAAAATCGTGAACTGCTTGTATTCGAGTACAAAGGTGAACCGGAAGTTGGCCTGCAAGTACCCGGTGGGACGATTGAAGACGACGAGCTGTTAATCGATGCTTTGTACAGAGAGGTTAAAGAAGAAACAGGATTGCCCCGCGAAGTAATCGATTTTGTCGGCAAAATCCACAAGTACACGTATTATCCGGAACATCAGGACAAAGCTTATGAACGGAACATTTTTCATTTTGAATACACAGGTGATCCGATCGAACAGTTTGAACACACCATCGCAAGCCAAGGCCGTGATAATGGCCTTACACTGCTGTTCCGATGGGAACCGATTAAAAATCTGCCGCAGCTGGCAGAAGAGCAAGATACAGCAATCGAACTTCTTTAAGCATGAAGGCAATAGGATCTGTCCATGCAACATAAAAAGCTGGAAAACGGAGCGACTCCGTTTTCCAGCTTTTTATTTGCGGTCTTTTTCGCTTAAAGAATCAATCGGCACATACATTTCTATATGGCCAGCTAAGTTTTCGAACACGGCCGGCAGCAGTCCACCGTACTCACCGTCCAAATTCAACAGCACCCGCTCTTCAGTGGTTACCGTAATTTTGCTGGCCTTTGCATAAATTACATGCGGATCTGATAAATGCTCCCCGCGCAATGCTAAAGAAGCCACGCGGATAAACTCTGCCATATTCAGCTCTTTTAAAATCAATAATGTGAATTTGCCATCATTGATACTGGCATCCGGTGCCAATTTTTCGAAGCCCCCAACTGAATTGGTCAATCCGATCAAAAACATCATCGCACTGTCATCGAAAATTTGGCCGTCGTACTCAATCCGGACACGCGAGGAACGGATCGAAGGAATCATTTCAATGCCTTTCAAATAATAGGCCATTTGGCCAAGCACTGTTTTCAATTTACTCGGCACCTCATAGGTCAACTCAGTAAGCCTGCCTCCGCCAGCAATATTGATGAAATAGCGGTCATCGTTCATCAGACCGATATCCACGGGGATTGACTCCCCTTTCAAGATGATGTCTACTGCCTTCGTGATATCACGAGGAATATGGACGGCACGGGCAAAGTCATTGGTCGTCCCCATCGGAATAAGGCCGACTTTAGGACGGTTTTCAAATTTAGCGATGCCTGAAACAACTTCATTTAATGTACCGTCTCCACCAACAGCGATTACCAAATCAAACTTTCGCTCAACAGCAAATGTCGCCGCTTGAATTGCATCGCCCTCACAGGTGGTCGCATGGCAAGATGTTTCATAGCCAGCCTTTTCCATTTTCTCTAAAACTTCAGGCAGGTGTTTCCGGAATAGCTCACGGCCGGAAGTTGGGTTATAAATAATGCGTGCACGTTTCATCAGATTCAGCCTTTCTGGACTTTCTGTAAAAAATAAGAAAACACGATTTCCATCAAGAAACCTGGCAGTGTGCCCCAGTTTCCTTTGTGGATAAATCATCCTCTTTATTTTAACGCTTTTTCAAATGCCTGGCGCAAATCTTCAAAGACAATTTGCCAAAAATCTTCCTTATAAACAAAGCCGTCCGAAATCTCCCCGATCACGGTTTTTACGTGAAGCTCGTATTGCGGATCCCCTTTTTCGGGAAGCACTGATTTTTTCTCATCGACAAACTCCTGGACTTTAGGCGCTCTTGGCCCCCAATCTCCAAGAACAGTGCCTTCTGCTGACAGGATGATGTACTTAGGAATTGAACGTCCATTGTTTGTTAAGTAACGGTCCATCAATTCCAGGTTTTCATCGCGGTATACGCAACGGACTTCTAAACCAGCCGCATCTGTTATTTTTCGCAGGATGGCATTGTTCATCATGGCATCTCCGCACCAGTCTTCGGTAATGACCAAGATATGAGGTTTTTTTTCTTTCAGCAAAGCCATAAATTCCGAATCTTCCGGAAGCTTGAACTTTTCATAAATGCTGTAGGACTTTTGCTGGTTCGACTCCATTTGAGCCATATAGCTTTCTAAGGTAATGCCATTATCAAAATACTGCTGCTCCGTCATCATACAATCACGTCTCCCTTTTCCTGCATTGCCGCTAACTCGGACTTCCACTCCCAACTCGGAAGTTTTTTGTTCCTTCTATATTCCATTAAACTGTCATGCAGCCGCTGGGTAATAAAGCACATTCCATCAGCCAGAACTTGTCTTTATTACCAGTTTACTGTTCTGCGGCAAAGTCTTCAAGGCTGAGATGCAGATACCATGTTTTACAGCGGTAATTGAAATGGGAAAAGATGACCATCGCAGTAATGACGCCTCTAGTCGATGCTTGGTTCCCGACAACGCAATAACGCGCTCACTGCATACAATCATTAAAAAAGGATGGCCCATAACGGACCATCCTTTTGCCTATCTACAACTTTTTTTATCTTTTTGCAATTTCTTCAAGAAGGATTTTATTGAGCAGCGGCGGATTCGCCTGCCCTTTTGTTTGCTTCATGATTTGCCCGACAAGGAATCCGATTGCGCGGTCTTTGCCGTTTTTAAAGTCTTCGATCGATTGCGGGTTGCTGTCGAGTGCCGTTGTGACAAATTCACGCAATGTGTTTTCGTCCGAAATCTGTACAAGCCCTTTCGCTTTGACGATGTCGTTCGCATCGCCGCCTTTTTCAATCAATTCCTTGAAGACTTTCTTGGCGATTTTAGATGAAATCGTACCATCTGTGATCAGTTTGATCATGCCGGCCAAACCTTCAGGAGTCAATGCTGTATCTTCCAGCTCTTTTTGCTCAGCGTTCAGATAAGCCGATACTTCGCCCATCAGCCAGTTGGATGCCAATTTCGCATCAGCCCCGGCAGTTACCGTCGCTTCAAAGAAATCGGAAATCGGTTTCGCCAGCGTCAGTACCATGGCATCATAAGAAGACATGCCAAGCTCCGATACGTAGCGGGCTTTACGGGCATCCGGCAATTCCGGAATTTCAGCACGGACACGCTCTAACCAAGCATCGTCGATGATAATGTCGACTAGATCCGGTTCTGGGAAGTAACGATAATCGTCAGATCCTTCTTTGATGCGCATCAACAAGGTTTTCCCGGTCGATTCGTCATAGCGGCGTGTTTCCTGCTCAATGATTCCACCTGCAAGCAGCACCTGCTCCTGGCGAACCTGTTCATGCTCAATGCCTTTGCGGACAAAGTTGAATGAATTCAAGTTCTTCAATTCTGTCTTCGTACCAAATTCATCCTGGCCGAATGGGCGAAGCGAGATGTTTGCGTCGCAGCGCAATGATCCTTCTTCCATGCGTACATCGGAAACACCCGTGTATTGAATAATCGCTTTGATTTTTTCCAGATAAGCATAAGCTTCATCAGCTGTGCGGATATCCGGCTCTGAAACGATTTCAATTAACGGCGTGCCTTGCCGGTTAAAGTCGACCAATGAATGGCCATTGCCAGTGTGCGTCAGTTTCCCAGCATCTTCTTCCATATGAAGGCGCGTAATGCCGATGCGTTTCTTCTCGCCTTTTACTTCGATTTCAATCCAGCCATGCTCACCGATCGGCTGATCAAATTGGGAAATCTGATAAGCTTTCGGATTGTCTGGGTAGAAATAGTTTTTGCGGTCGAACTTGGTATGGCGGGTAATTTCGCAGTTTAATGCCAGTGCCGCTTTCATTGCCCAATCTACTGCACGCTTGTTGACTACCGGCAAAACGCCCGGATAGCCAAGGTCAACGACATTCGTATTGGTGTTTGGTTCAGCACCAAAATGAGCAGGTGCTGGAGAAAACATTTTCGATTCTGTTTTTAATTCAACGTGGACTTCAAGCCCGATGATCGTTTCGAAATTCATTGTGCTGCTCCCTCCCAAGTTTGAGGAGTTTTTTTATGGAAATCAGTTGCTTGTTCAAATACATCAGCAACACGGTATACCGTTTCTTCATCAAAATATTTCCCAATAATCTGCAGCCCCAATGGCAAGCCATTTTCAAATCCACATGGGATTGAAATTGCCGGCACGCCTGCAAGGTTGACTGGAATCGTCAAAATATCGTTGGCGTACATCGTCAATGGATCATCGATGATTTCACCGATTTTGAATGCCGGTGTCGGCGTTGTTGGGCCAATAATAACATCGTATTTTTCAAAAGCATCGTCAAAGTCTTTTTTGATCAAAGTACGGACTTTTTGTGCTTTCTTGTAATAAGCATCGTAATATCCTGAGCTCAGTGCGTATGTGCCAAGCATTATGCGGCGCTTGACTTCGTCGCCAAATCCTTCAGAACGGGTATTCATGTAGAACTCAAGAAGGTTTCCGGCTTTCTCGGTACGGTAGCCATAACGGATTCCGTCAAAACGGGAAAGGTTGGAAGATGCTTCAGACGAAGCCAACAAATAATAAGTAGCCAAGGCGTATTTTGAATGCGGCAGCGAGATTTCTTCGCAGATCGCGCCTCGCTCTTCCAGCACTTTCAATGCATCATGGACAGCTTGCTTTGCTGCTTCACCGACGCCTTCAGCAAAATATTCTTTTGGAACACCGATGCGCAAGCCTGTAATGTCGCCTGTCAATGCAGCAGCGAAATCAGGTACTTCCACGTTGGCAGAAGTTGAATCTTTATCGTCATGCCCGGAAATGGCATTCAATAACAATGCATTGTCTTTTACCGTTCTTGTGATTGGCCCAATTTGGTCCAATGAAGAAGCGTATGCAATCAGGCCGAAACGGGAAACCCGTCCGTAAGTCGGCTTCATGCCGACTACGCCGCAGAAAGCTGCAGGCTGGCGAATCGATCCGCCGGTATCCGAGCCCAAAGTGAATGGCACTTCTCCTGCTGCAACTGCAGCAGCAGAGCCGCCTGAAGAACCGCCAGGAACGGTTTCAAGATTCCATGGATTTTTAGTTTTTTTGTAATACGAGTTTTCATTGGAAGAACCCATTGCGAATTCATCCATATTCAATTTGCCGACTGTTACCATTCCGGCTTCTTTTAACTTTTCCACCACAGTGGCATTGTAGATCGGGTTGAAACCTTCAAGGATCCGGCTCGAAGCCGTTGTTTCCAGGCCTTCAGTTACGATATTGTCTTTTACTCCGATTGGCAATCCAAACAAAGGTCCGCGTTCAGCAAACGGTACTCCATCCATTTCTTTCGCCTGTTGTGTTGCGCGGTCTTTATTCAGTGCCAGAAAAGCATCCACTTTCGGCTCGAGGGCCTCGATGCGGTCAAACGCTTTTTGGGTCAATTCAGCAATCGTTGTTTCTTTTGTATGTATCATTTCCTGCAATTGTGCAGCAGTTTTATCCACCAATGACATCTATGGTTCCTCCTTCCGGCTACTCTAAGATTGTTGGGACTTTTACTTGTCCGCCTTCGTGCTCTTTTACGTTTTTCAAAACCAAGTCGCGGTCCAATCCAGGAATGGATTTGTCTTCACGCAATACGTTGACCATTTGCAAAACATGAGTGGTCGGTTCAACATTTTCTGTATCCAGTTCGTTTAGCAATTCCATTGCATTCGTAATTGCTTCCAGCTGATCTGCAAAATGTTCCGCTTCTTCATCAGTAATTGCCAATCTCGCCAAATGAGCGACTTCGATCACTTCTTCTTTAGTCATTTTCGCCATTTTTATACACCTCCGGATTCAGTAAACATACGCTATATCATAACATTTTTCTAAAAAAATGAATAGGGACAGCCGCATGGCCATCCCCGTTTTCATGCAATTTATTCATAAATGTGAACAAATGGTTCGGTTTCCCCAGCTTTTCGCAACACCAATGCCTCAGGGCCGTTGGTGGAGGTCACACTGACTTCCACCAATACATTTTCAGGGAAATGTTCGCCGACAAGCCCCGTTACATATTGCGTAAATCCGATTACTTCGGCTGCTCCATAAAACTGAATTGGGATTTCAATCTTAAGTTCCTTTAATTCATTTTCCTGATAAAATCCTGTGCCGATCACACTGGTAAAATTGGAAAAGTAAATTTCAACATCCTGTTTGAAGTTGCGGAATGCCGTATCAATATCACGGTAGCGTTCATCTGTACCTGCCGTCGGGAATAGCACATAGGCTTCATTCACTGCCGTCCAATTTGCAACGGCTTCTTGGCCGCCTGGAGCTGCCCCGTATGAGAAGTAAGTGCCGGGCACCATCGCGTTGCGGGAATTTTGCTCGAAGAGCCCAACAACAATCGGCACATCGCCCAGCCCTTCTTTTTCACGCAGTCGCTTGACGATTTCATCCGCCATTCGCTTGCCTTCTTTTTCAATCTGTTCCCGTGGAATTTCTTCTTCATAGGAGATTCCATCTTCCGAACTGTAATACACCGAATTCAACGCCAAGCCGACTGAAATTCCACCCAGCCGAATTGTCTCTTCATCAGTCTTCACTAAATAGTTCTGTTCAATGACATGGGCCAGTATTTCAGCGGGTGCCCGATCGCCCGCCTCTTTTTGTGCTGCAGTTCGTTCATCAGCCGCATTCAAACCAGCCGGATTGTCCTTGCTGACCCGCTGCAGCCAGGCAGTCACGTCTTCATCCGTAATTTTTTGGCCTTCCTGGAAGTAATAATCATCAGGAGAAAATTGCTTTTGGGACAACCGCAGCAAGCCGTTTTCAGTCTCGGTAATATCATAGCGGGAGTTTAGGCGATTGACGATTTTCCCTCTCGTGGCGCTTTCTTTATATGGCAGAAGTGTACGGTAAAACTGATCATCCAACTGCATGCTCGGAATGATTGCCGTCTCTACTTCTTCTTCTTCATTTATCACTTCCGTTTCTTCATCGGTCCCGGAAGGAACACATCCCGTTAACAGCAGCAAGCTGATCGGAATCCACCATATGCGTTTCATGTTAAAATCCCCTTATTTGTTCAATTCCTCAACGAGACGTTCTTCGTCCCATATGGCCACCTTCAGCTCCAGTGCCTTGTCGAGCTTGGAACCTGCTTCTTCGCCGGCAATCAGCAAGTCGGTTTTTTTGCTGACGCTTCCGGACAGTTTGCCGCCAAGCGCTTCGATTTGTGCGCTGGCTTCCTGCCGGGTCAGTTGCTCCAGCTTGCCGGTCAATACGATTTTTTTGCCTGCGAATGCATTGGCTCCTGCTTCCACGCGAATCCGTGTGCCGGTGTATGTTAAGTTGACGTCAGCCTCACGCAAACGTTCCATCAATGCCCGAACTTCTTCATTATCAAAATAAGCAACGACGGAATCGGCCATTTTCTCGCCGATTTCGTGGATTTCAACCAGCTCTTCTTTTGATGCTTTGATCAGCTGCTCCATTGTACCGAAATGCTCGGACAAAATACGCGCACCTCTTTCACCTACATGGCGGATGCCAAGGCCGAACAGCAGTTTCTCCATAGAATTGCTTCTCGAAGCATCAATGGCCGAAATCAGGTTAGAAGCCGATTTGTCGCCCATGCGGTCCAGCTCGAGCAGCTGTTCTTTGGTCAACTTGTAAATATCGGAAATGTCCCGGATCAGCCCTTCCCGGTATAATTGCTCAATGACTTTTTCGCCCAACCCGTCAATATTCATGGCGTTGCGCGAGACAAAATGAATCAGCCCTTCGGTAATTTGTGCGGGGCATTGCGGATTAACGCAGCGAAGAGCGACTTCTCCTTCGATGCGGACAAGCTCGCTGTCGCAAGCCGGACAATGGGTCGGCATCTCGAAAGGCAACTCGTCCCCTGACCGCTGCTCAACGATGGCCGAAACCACTTCCGGAATGATGTCTCCCGCTTTTCGGATAATAACTTTGTCGCCGATGCGAATATCCTTTTCCTTAATCAAATCTTCGTTATGCAAAGAAGCCCGTTGGACAGTCGTGCCTGCGACAGAAACCGGATCCAGTATAGCGGTCGGTGTGACCACACCTGTACGGCCAACACTCAATTCAATGTTGCGAACCGTTGTCATCACTTCTTCGGCAGGGAATTTGTAGGCCGTGGCCCATTTCGGGCTTTTTGCTGTGAAGCCAAGATCCTGCTGATGAAGAAAGCGATTGACTTTGATGACGATGCCGTCAATTTCATAAGATAGCTTGGTGCGGTTTTCTGTCCACTTCTCGATATAAGCCAGAACTTCTTCAACACTCGTGCAAACTTTTCGCTCTTCGTTGGTTTTAAATCCGAGCTCAGACAGGTAACCGAGCGATTCATCATGTTCAGAAAGATTGTAAGTTTCTCCGTCTCCACCAATTCCATAGATGAAGACGTCCAGGTTGCGGCTCGCCGCAACTTTCGGATCCAATTGGCGCAGCGATCCAGCAGCGGCGTTTCGCGGATTGGCAAAAAGCTCCTCACCCCGCTCGCCCCGCTGTTCGTTCAAGGCAAGAAAGGATCCTTTCGGCATGAAGACTTCGCCGCGTACCTCAAGTGTAGCCGGCTGCTTTAATTTTAGTGGAATCGACTGGATGGTCCGCAAGTTGACAGTGATGTCTTCACCGATGCGTCCGTCGCCACGCGTGGCGCCTCTGACAAATTTCCCGTCTTCATACATGAGTGACACTGCAAGGCCATCAATCTTCAACTCACAGACATACTCAATCCCGTCGCCTGCGCCGCTGCGAACCCGTTTGTCGAATTCGCGCAGATCCTCTTCACCAAAGACATTGGATAGGCTGAGCATCGGCCGTTCATGTGTCACTTTGGCAACCGTCGAAATCGGTGTTCCACCGACGCGCTGGGTCGGAGAATCCGGAAAAACCAAATCAGGGTAAAGTGTTTCCAAGTCGATCAATTCGTTCAGCATTTGATCGTAGATGGCATCCGGAACAGCCGGCTTATCCAAAACGTAATAAGCATGGCCATAGTTCCGAAGCAGTTCGTTCAATTCGTTTACGCGTTCTTCCGCTTTTATGCGATCCATACGGTTTCCTCCCGATTACACTTTTTCAATCGGCGCAAATTTGGCCAATAGCCGCTTGATGCCGACAGGGCTTGGAAATGCAATATCCAGTTCGGTTTGTTCGCCTTCGCCTTTGACGCTGACGACCGTTCCGGTGCCCCATTTTTTATGTGTTGCCCGATCACCGGTTTTCCAGCCGAGCTTGTCTCCGCCTGACTGATTATAGCCGGGGCGTGCCACAGCCGCACGTCTTGGTGCCTGTCTGTAGCTGGTAGCTGCACCTGCACGGTGATGCGCCGTTGTCTGTTCGATCAAGTCTTCTGAAATCTCCGAAATAAAACGGGACGGCATATTGAAATTGCTTTTTCCGAACAGCGTACGGGAAGATGCATGCGTCAAATACAGACGTTTCTCGGCACGGGTAATCCCGACGTAAGCGAGTCGCCGCTCTTCTTCCAATTCTTCGTCGTCATTATTCGAACGTGCATGCGGAAAGACGTTTTCTTCCAGTCCGATAATAAAGACGACAGGAAATTCCAGCCCTTTTGCAGCATGCATCGTCATCAAGATAATTGGTCCATCAGCATCTTCTTCGTCATCCAAAGAATCAATATCTGAAATGAGCGCCAAATCTGTCAGGAAAGCAACGAGCGACTTGTCATCGCTTTGCTTTTCGAATGCTTTGGTCACCGACAGGAACTCTTCCAGGTTTTCAAGTCGGCTTTCGCCTTCGATTGTTTTGTCGATTTGCAGCATCTGGCGGTAGCCTGATTTTTTCAACACTTCCTCAACCAGCTCAGTAACCGACAAATATTCCTGCATTTGCGTAAAGCTGTCGATCATCGTACGGAATTCCAGGGCGGTTTGCGCTGTTTTGGGGGTCAGCCCCATAAAGTCAGCTTCCTGCAGCGAATCCATGATCGTGCGGTCCTGCTCAATCGCAAAACGCGCCATCTTCTCAAAAGAAGTCGAGCCAATCCCGCGCTTTGGTTCATTGATGACACGGGCGAGCGACAAATCGTCGTCGTTGTTTGCGATCAGCCGCAAATACGCCAACAGGTCTTTGATTTCTTTGCGGTCATAGAACTTAGTTCCCCCAACGATCGTGTAGGACATATTCGACTTGACAAACATTTCCTCCATAATCCGGGATTGGGCGTTGGTGCGGTAGAGAATGGCAAAATCCGACGTCTTGTAATTGTCTTCATCCATCAACCTTTGTATGGTCTGCACAACGAATTGTGCTTCCTGACGCTCATCTCCCGCTTTGTGCAAGGTAATCGCAGGGCCTTCATCGTTGTCGGTCCGCAGTTCTTTCGGATAGCGGCTGGTGTTTTTTTGAATCACATCATTCGCCGCCTGCAAAATGCGTTTAGTCGAGCGATAATTCTGCTCCAGCATGATCACTTTGGCATTCGGGTAATCTTTCTCGAATGACAGGATGTTGGTGATGTCCGCTCCGCGCCAGCGATAAATTGACTGATCCGAATCGCCGACCACACAAATATTTTTGAACTTGCTGGCCAATTTTTGGACCAGCTGATACTGGGCATTGTTGGTATCCTGATACTCATCCACATGGATGTAATGGAATTTATTTTGGTAAAACTCCAGCACTTCAGGAACCGTATTGAACAAATTCAGCGTTGTCATGATCAAGTCATCAAAATCGAGCGACTGGTTTTTCTTCAACCGCTTTTCGTATGCTGTGTAGACATCAGATACCGTTTTTTCATACGGGTTAAACTGATTCATGTCCGCCGCAAACTGCGCTGCATCGATGCATTCGTTTTTTGCCGATGAAATGGCATTCAGCATTGTTCGGGGTTCATACTTTTTCGGGTCCAGGTTTTGCTGCTTTAATACATTCTTAATGACCGTTAATTGGTCGGTCGTATCCAGAATCGAAAAGTTTCTCGACATGTCTAAGCGGTCGATATCGCGCCGCAAAATCCGTACGCACATCGAGTGAAATGTGGAAGCCCACATGCGCTGGCCTGTTCCGTGACCCAGTAATCCATCAATCCGGTTGCGCATTTCGCGTGCTGCCTTATTGGTGAACGTAATCGCCAGAATATTGGATGGGTAAACTTGTTTTTCCAGCACCAAATAAGCGATTCTGTGCGTCAGCACACGGGTTTTGCCGGATCCCGCCCCTGCCATGATTAATAGAGGCCCCTCAGTCGTCTTGACGGCTTCTGCTTGTTCCGGGTTCATTCCGTTCAGTAAGTTTTTCGTTATCAATTCCATTGTGCACCACCTCGAACGTTCGTTCTTATTATTATAACGATTAGTCAGCCGTTTCCGCAACTGCCTCTACGGTTTCAATCGCTTTATCAATATTTTCATAAATAATATTGCCGACTACAATGGTATCTGCGGCGTTTAACGCCGCGACCGCTTTGTCAGCTGAATCGATGCCGCCGCCGTAAAACAAACGGGTTTCAGCAAGGACCTCTTTCACTTTCCGGACCAGCTTCATGTCTCCATAAACACCGCTGTACTCCATGTAAAAAATAGGCAGCCGGAAAAAATGTTCTGCCAGGCGCGCATAAGCCAAAACCTCATCCGCAGCCAGCTGTGTTTTCGCGCCAGTCAATTTGGCTGCTTTGCAATCTCCATTTAAAATGCAATAGCCTTCCGGAATCAGTTCATTCCAGTCCAGAATTTCGCCATATTCGCGGATTGCTTGATGATGAAGGCCTTTTATCCACTTCGGATCATCGCTGTTGAGCACTGTCGGGATAAAGTAATAGTCAAAGCCCGGCGCCACTGAATCGATGGCTGATACTTCCAGCACCATCGGCAGCCCGTAGCTTTGCACCCGTTCCGTTAAATGAAGGACATTGTCGAGTGTGACATTGTCGCTGCCGCCAATCAAGATGGCATCAGTCCCGGATCTGCAAATTCGTTCCAAATGTCCATCCGCTATCTCTTTTGCCGGATCTAATTTAAAGACATGCCGCCATGTTTTGAAATCCATCTCGTTTCACCCAACTTTGCATCATTTATCATCAATTTATTATAACAAAAAAACCGAACAGAGTCGGTTCTCTGTTCAGTCTTTTGGCAGTTCAAACGGTTTTTCGTCAGGATAAAGGCGTCCCAGCATTTCATCATAACCGTCATTGCCGTAGTTCAGGCAACGGCGGACACGGGAAATGGTCGCCGTGCTTGCACCTGTTTCATTTTTTATTTTTTCGTACGTTTTTTTCATGCGAAGCATGTGGGCCACTTCCAGCCGCTGTGACAGCGATTGAATTTCACTGATTGTGCATAGATCATCAAAGAAACGATAAGCTTCTTCTTTATCCTTCAAGGCCAGCACAGCTTCGATCAACTGATCGGTCTGATGGCCTCTGATTTTATCAACTTGCATGCAGCTTCAACATCCTTTCATTGCTGTGATCATCATGGCGTATAACTGACGGATCTTGCCATGCCGGGAGAAGAGGGAATGATGTGGATCCAGGTTTTCCCCGGAACCAAGTCCACCGTTTCTCCATCTGCTGTCGGCACAAGCTTGCCGTCAATCGAACTCCACTCTATCTCACGCACACCGCCGCCCTGGAAAAGCAGGGCATTCCCGCCGCTTGCCAAGTCGATTGACTGCCGCCCTTCGGAATCAACAGTTTGGTGCTGCGCTTCAAAAACCAGAACATTTGAAACTTCGACTGTTTCCAGGGTCTCTTTATCGGTTGTCGGTACGCCTCCGGACGATCGGCTGTAAAGATGTGATTGGGTATCGTATGTAAAGTCACTGAAAAACAGCTCATTTGTCCCGTACTCCACTCTTACCGAAAGAGCCTGTTTCTCAAGTTTATCATTTCCAGCCGAACCAGAGAAATGATAAGGCGAGTTTCCGCTGTATTCGGGAGAAGCCTGCACATTTTCCATAGCCGTTTCAATGTTATCCAAAGAGATATAGGAGTTATGCGGCGCGATGCGATCAGATGATCGCTCAAAAAGGGTACCGTCATGATCGATGCCGTTTACATGATCAACCACTCCTGATTCCAGCATCACTTGGGCATCCGGGCTATAGCCGTGAGCCACAAAAAAAGCATCATAAGCAGCAGCAAGCTCAACAAAATATTCCCTCGCACTGCGCATGGGACCAAACGTATCCGGAAAATCACTTTGGTAAAGCGCGACAAACCGCGTAATGTCGTACTCTGCAATCATTTCAAAAACGATGTCCGCTTCCCTAAGCCCTGTCTGCGGACGGGCATCTGGATGGTTATTGATAACCGCCATAACAGTTCGGCGATTCGCCGGCGGCACTGCCTCTTCCCCGGTAAAAGGAGCAAATGTTAAAGCATCATCGATTGATGGCTCTTCGACAGGGTCCTCCTTTAAAATCAGCCAAAATCCTGCGGCAAAAACCGCGAGCACAACTACGATCCCAATTATGAGCGCCCAGTTTTTCATAAGCCCTACCTCATGAACGCAGGAAACAGGATTTTTTTATTCATGACATCGTAAATTCCTTTTTGCGTAACCCGAACATACGGCAGGTGGGTGGCTTGTAAAAACAGCAGCGTGTAAACCGCATCGCCGTGCTTATAGCCTCGTTCTTTGAGCGCTTTCTTCAGCGCTTTTTCCTGTTCGATCAACTGTTCCATCGGCAGATCCGACATCACGCCTCCATATGGAAGCGGCAGCGTTTGCACGATTTCACCGTTTTCAGCAAGAATGATTCCGCCTTTTAAGCGTTTCAGTTCATTAAAAGCTATCCACATATCTTTACGGCTTTTGCCGATTAGAATAATATCGCCCGTGTTGGTATACGAGGACGCAAATCCATCCAATCCCGGCGCAAATCCTTTGATCAGCGTATTGACGCGCCATTTTCCTTTTTTATCAATCAGCATCAAAAAACTTTCATCATGCAGCTTTGATAAATCGGAGTCGTGGCTGTCCACACTTACTGAATAAGGTTTTGTGATGACGTCGTTTACCATTTCAATACCAAAAGGCATCGAAAACTGGAAATCATCATCTGTCAGTTCATAGTCAATATCAAGGTCAGGCAATATGGACCAATCGATATTCGGCAATGACTGCACTTTTTCACCATCCCTTTTCAGCCAAACCCCTTTTGAAATAACTCCTGATGGCACTGGATTTTCCAGTGTATCAAGAATGTTCAGGTTGGCGTAGCGGCCTGTCGCAATAAGGCCGTGCAAGCTGGTTACATTATAATAGCGGGCCACGTTATAAGAGGCCATCATATAGGCATCGATCGGCGGTACACCCGCTTCCAGTGCGATTTTAATGCACAGGTCCATGACCCCATCCAAATGAAATGCCGGCGTTGAGCCGTCTGTAGTCATCATCAGCTTGTCAAAGACATTCAAATCCCGCTCAACAATCCCTTTTAATAGATCCGGAAGATCCGGACGAATGGACGAATGCCGAAGCGTTACGCCGTAACCGTGGAGCAGGCGCATTTCAACTTCATCCACCGTCATCGCTTCATGATCACCATCGGCTCCAAGCAAACGCATGCGGGCCAAGGTCTTTTCAGAAGCACCCGGGAAATGCCCTTCGATTTTCTTCAAGCCCATTTTAGCTTTTTGAATCCAATACAGCATTTGGTCATCGCCAGCCATCAGCTTTGGCCAGCCGGTCAATTCGCCGCCCAATAATACATCCTGGCGATCAAGCCATTCTCCCACTGAAGTCGAAGTGAATAATTTATCTTCATCATTCAATTCGGTCTGCGAATCAAAACGGGTCCACCAATAAAAACTGAACGGCAGCTCCGCCAATTGGTCCAGCAATGAAAACGCTTTCTCATTATCAAGCGCTAAAAAGAAGGTTAGGTTGTCAGAGAGGAACATGGTGGTTCCGCCTTGAGCCGCATAATCTGCAAAGCTTTGAGGATTATATAATTGAGAAGGATGAACATGAGGTTCTATGTATCCCGGAACAATAAATTTGTCCGTCATGTCTGCTACTTCGGTAGATGCGTCAATTTTCGGCATTTCTTTTCCAGCATAGACGATGCGGTCATTTGATATCCAAATATTCCCTGTTACCCATTTTTTAAAAATTCCGTGGAGATAGGTTGCATTTGTCAAAACAAGATCCGGTGCAACTTCCTTTGTGACAATCTTTAATTGATTTCGAATCTCGGTGTTCTTCCATAGAGGATTTACCATTTGCCGGCACCTTCTTTCTGCTATTTCAATACTTAATATCGTAGCATAATTATACAATGAAATACAGTTATCCCCTAAAAAAACGGGAACATTCCGGTTAAATGAGGACACAAAAAATCCACGCGAATGCGTGGATTTAGGATTAATTATTGATCGGATCACTGAACGGTTTCAAGACATCTTTTTTCTCTTCCTCCTGGAAGGTCAATACGTCTGAAACGGAATCATATGATTCCCCGTAGAACTGCTCATCCTTATAGGTGTGGATATCCTGATACATTTTCTGCATTCCTTCGAAAATCTGCTCTTCTGTTTCTCCGCTTGGAGTCCAGTAAAGAATTTCCATCGAATTCTCTTCACCGGTTGCCAGTGAACGTCGGCAATAGCCGATTGACGAGGCGTGTTCGAATCCTTCACGAGCGTAAAAACGCAGACGTTTTTCCGTGTCCGTATCTTCGTAGTTGACCGGCTCGACTTCCAGGATAATCGGCTTGTTTTTGTCCTTCAGCATCTGCAAGGTCTTTTTGCCAAGACCCATGCCGCGGGATTCTTTCGATACAAACAAATAATCGACAAAGGTAAAGTTCGGGAATTCTGCATACATCAAGACATGATAAGGACCCTCATCTTTATAGTAGACACTGCCCTTTTCTTTGAGCAATGCATCCATATGCTCTTTTGACTTCATTTCTTCAACTGGAAAATACTGATTTAATTTTTCATACCAATTCATAATCTGTCTCCTTTCAAATTTTAAATGCCCTGCTGATTTTGTTTCTGAGGTCGTAACGGGTTTGCCATTCTGGAGTTTAAATAGAGGTAAACGTGGGCTGTTGAAAATCCTCAACTTTGGCTTTTATCGCCTATAGGGCAGGCAATAAAACAAAAATGACACAGCTTCTTGTCGAATTTGTGTCATTTAAGATTATAGCATATATAAAATTATTTTGCACGCCATCCGATGTCTGTGCGGTAGAAAAAACCGTCCCAATGCAAGGTCTCCAGCTGTTCATAGACTTTGTTCTGAGCGCTTTGGATAGAAGCTCCGCTTGCGGAAACGAGGAGCACACGTCCTCCATTTCCTGCAAAGCTGCCATTGGACAGCTTTGTTCCGGCATGGGTCACTTCGACTCCTGAAAGCTTCGCCAAATCAGGCAAAAGAGCGCCTTTTTCGACTGTCTCCGGATAGCCGTCCGCCGCAATGACTACACCAAGCACGGCTTGGTTGTCCCACTCCAGTTGAGCTGGCTGTCCTTTTAAAATTGTATCGATAAATAAACCAAAATCGGTGGCCATTCGGGGCAGCACTACCTGGGTTTCCGGATCTCCGAAACGTGCGTTGAACTCAATGACTTTTGGGCCATTTTCCGTCAAAATGACGCCGGTGTAGAGAATACCATCAAAAGGTGTCCCTTCCGATGCCATCGCTTTGACAGCCGGTTCAACTATTTCTGTAAAAGTTTCGTCAATGATGGCCTGGGAGATTTGCGGTACCGGTGAGTACGCGCCCATGCCGCCGGTATTCGGACCGCGGTCGCCATCGTAAGCGCGCTTATGGTCCTGCGAAATGACCATCGGATAAATCTGGCCGTCGCAGACAAAAGACATGAACGAAAACTCTTCCCCGTCCAAAAATTCCTCGATGACGACTTTGGATCCCGATTCACCAAATTTTTGTCCTTCCAGCATGTCGTTGACGGCATTGACGGCTTCCTCTTCCGTCAATGCCACAACAACCCCTTTGCCGGCAGCAAGGCCATCCGCCTTGATGACAATCGGCGCACCGTGCTGCCGGATAAAGGCAATCGCTGCAGCTGCTTCGGTAAAAGTTTCATAACCTGCAGTCGGAATCTTGTACTTTTTCATCAATTCTTTGGCAAAAGCTTTGCTGCCTTCAATTTGGGCCGCCGCTTTAGACGGGCCAAAAATCCGGAGTCCCTTGGCTTCAAAAAAATCGACGATTCCTTCGGATAGCGGCTGTTCAGGACCGACAAAACTGAAGTCCACTCCCTGCCGCTCGGCAAAGTCCGCTAAGCCGGCAAAATCCATTTCATCGATTGCGATTACTTCAGCATCCTCGCGCATCCCATCATTTCCAGGAGCTGCAAAAACGTTCGTGACGGACGGAGATTTCGCGAACTGTCGTACAATGGCATGTTCCCGTCCGCCTCTTCCAATGACCAGTACTTTCATCTTGCTTCACCTCGATTAATGTTTGAAATGGCGGACGCCGGTAAAGATCATGGCAATTCCGTATTCGTTCGCTTTATCGATTGACTCCTGGTCTTTTTTGGAGCCGCCCGGCTGAATGATGGCTTTGATGCCTGCCTGTGCAGCAGCTTCCACCGTATCGCTCATCGGGAAAAACGCATCTGATGCCATGATAGCGCCTTGTGCTGCTTCGCCGGCTTGCTCCAACGCGATTTTAGCAGAACCCACGCGGTTCATCTGGCCCGCACCGATGCCCAATGTCATTTCAGAATTGCATACGACAATGGCATTCGATTTAACGTGTTTGACAACACTCCAGCCAAGCTTGAGTGCAGCAAGTTCGGCTGCTGTCGGCTGACGTTCTGTCGCAATTTGGATGTCTGCATCCTCATAACCGAAAACATCCGGCTGCTGGATCAACAAGCCGCCTTCAACGGTAACCGTGTTCCATTTGTCTGTAGTTTTGCGGTCAAACGGAATGGTCAAAAGACGGATGTTCTTTTTCTGTGTCAGCAATTCAATTGCTTCATCAGAAAAGGCTGGAGCAATAATTATTTCCAGGAAAATCGTCGCCAATTGCTTGGCAGTTTCTGCATCCACTTCACGGTTCAATGCGACGATGCCGCCAAAAATAGAAGTGGAGTCGGCTTCATAGGCTTTTCCGAAAGCATCTGCAATGGTTTCACCTGTACCTACGCCGCATGGGTTCATGTGTTTCACGGCAACTGCTGCCGGCATTTTGAATTCCTTGATAATCTGAAGAGCAGCATTGGCGTCTTGGATATTGTTATACGATAATTCTTTGCCGTGCAGCTGATTGGCATTGGCAATGGAAAAATCCGACCCAAGCGGGCTGCGGTAAAATGCGGCTTTTTGATGAGGATTTTCTCCGTAACGAAGGGTTTGGGACAATTCATACGTAAGTGTCAATTGGTCCGGGTATTCCTCGCCCGTCAAGTCAGTCAAATAGTTGGAGATATAAGAATCATAAGCAGCAGTATGGCGGAAAACTTTCGCAGCCAGACGGCGTCTTGTTTCAGGTGTGGTAGATTGTCCACTGTGCAATTCAGTCAATACTCCAGCATAATCGGCTGCATCGACAATCACGGTGACGTAGGCATGATTTTTTGCAGCAGAACGCAGCATTGTCGGTCCACCAATATCAATGTTCTCGATAGCATCATCTACTGAGACATCGGGTTTGGCGATTGTTTCACGGAAAGGGTATAAATTGACGCAGACGATATCGATTGGAGAAATGCCGTTTTCAGCCATTTGGCTTTGGTGCTCGGCATCATCATGCTTAGCCAATAGTCCTCCGTGTACAAGCGGATGCAAAGTTTTTACTCGGCCGCCTAAAATTTCTGGAAACTTGGTAATTTCATCTACAGCAGTAATGGAAACGCCGCTTTCTTCAAGAAATTTCTTCGTGCCGCCTGTCGACAGGAGTTCGTAGCCCATTTTTTCCAGCTCCTGTGCAAACTCCAATATCCCTGATTTGTCCGATACACTAAGTAATGCTCTTTTTTTCACAAATAGTCCTCCTAAAGATTAAGACCGACAGTGTTATCGGTCGAATAATTGCTGCAAAGCTGCAGGATATAATTCATGTTCAATCTGATGGATCTGTTGCTCGACTTCTTCGCGCCCGCGTCCCGCAACTGGAAACGACTGCTGCATGATGATGCTGCCCGTATCCATGCCGGCGTCCACGTAATGCACCGTTACTCCAGCTTCCTGTGCACCTGCCGCCATTGTTTGGCCGATAGCATCTTTGCCTGGAAAAGCAGGAAGGACCGAAGGATGAATATTGACAATGCGGTTTTCATAAGCTTCCAGCAGAACCGGACCAATCAAGCGCATATAGCCCGCCAACACGATCCACTGTACTCCCAGCCCCTGCAGTTTCTCTTTCAGCATCTGTTCATAATGCTGTTTGGATTCGAATTCGGATGGCACAAAAGCAAAAGAAGCCACTTCTGCATTACGCGCACGCTCCAAGACAAAGGCTTGCGGTTTGTCTGTGACAACAAGCACAAGTTCAGCCTGCAGTTTGCCGCCAGCAATCGCATCAGCAATGGCTTGGAAATTAGAACCATTGCCCGACGCAAAAACAGCGATTTTGGGTTTATTGTTCATTCAACGTGCCGTCCTGTTCCCCTTCGAATTGAACGCCTTCGATGCTTGAAACGCGGCCAATCTGGAACGCCTGCTCGCCGTTTGCTTGAGCCGTTTTCAGGACCTGTTCCGCATCTTCATGAGCGACAGCCAATACAAAGCCGATGCCCATATTGAAAACGGAATACAGGTCACGGTCCGCAAGTTCCCCTTTTTCCTTCAGCAACTTGAATATATCAAGCACCGGCCAGCTGCCGATGGCGATTTCTGCGCCTAAACCGTCCGGCATCATCCGTGGAATGTTTTCAATAAAACCTCCGCCTGTTACATGAGCCATGCCGTGAATAGCCGTTTCATTGCCTATGGCTGCAACGGCTTTGGCATATATTTTGGTCGGCGTCAAAAGAACGTCGCCGATCGGACCAAGTGCTTCATAGCCTTCAACTTTTTGGTCGAGCTCCAAGTTATTCTGGTCAAAGATAATGTGGCGCACCAGCGAATAGCCATTCGAATGAATGCCGCTAGAAGCGAGGCCGATCAGGACATCGCCCGCTGCGATTTTTTCTCCAGTGACGATTTTGGATTTCTCCGCAGCGCCCACTGCAAAACCTGCAATATCGTATTCATCTTCTTCATAGAGTCCCGGCATTTCAGCCGTTTCTCCGCCTATCAATGCAGCGCCTGCCTGAACGCAGCCGTCCGCTACTCCTTTGACAATTTGTTCAATTTTTTCAGGAACTGCCTTGCCAACTGCGATATAGTCTAGAAAAAACAAAGGTTCTGCACCTTGCGCAACAATGTCATTGACGCACATTGCGACGCAATCGATGCCGATTGTATCGTGGCGGTCTGCCATGAAGGCCAGCTTCAATTTCGTGCCCACGCCATCCGTCCCGGAAACAAGAACCGGTTCTTTCAAATTCAGCTCGGATAAATCGAACATGCCGCCGAAGCCGCCGAACGCACCCAGCATTCCTTTGCGCGCTGTCCGTTCCACATGGGATTTCATGCGGTTGACCGCTTCATAGCCTGCTTCGATATTGACGCCTGCTTTTTCATATGCTTTTGACACACCGGTTCCCCCTTATTTCACTTTTTCTTTTTCGTGCGGCAATACTGTATCCGGATAAATATTGGTCGGGTATTCGCCTGTAAAACAAGCCAGGCAATGCCCGCATTTCGATCCAGGATCGGTTCGTCCGATATTTTGGACCATCCCGTCCACTGACAGGAAGGTCAGCGAATCCGCACCGATAATTTCGCGCATTTCTTCCACTGTATTGTTAGAGGCGATCAATTCGCCTGCCGTGCTGATATCAATGCCGTAAAAGCAAGGATTTTTGATGGGCGGTGAACTGATGACCACATGCACTTCTGTTGCTCCTGCTTCTTTCAGCAAGTTGACGATGCGCCGTGAAGTCGTGCCGCGGACGATCGAATCATCCACCATGATGACGCGTTTGCCTTTTACCACTTGGCGGACTGGCGACAGTTTCATCTTGACGCCCTGTTCGCGAAGATCCTGGGAAGGCTGGATAAACGTCCGTCCCACATAGCGGTTTTTGATCAATCCCAATTCATATGGAATGCCGCTTTGTTCCGAGTAGCCGATTGCTGCCGAAATACTGGAATCGGGAACACCGGTTACCACATCCGCTTCAATCTGCACTTCTTTCGCCAATTGGACGCCGAGGCGTTTTCTCGCAGTATGGACATTGATGCCATCGATATCCGAATCCGGACGGGAGAAATAGACGTATTCCATCGTACAGATCGCCCGCTCTTCCGGATAAGCAAAACGTTCTGCACGCATGCCGTCTTTTGTCACAATCAAAAACTCACCTGGTTCAACCGAACGGACAAATTCCGCTCCAACAATATCAAACGCACATGTTTCCGAGGCCGTTACCCAAGCATCCCCGAGTTTCCCAAGGGATAGCGGGCGCAAGCCATTCGGATCCAAGGCAATATACATCGCTTCCTCTGTCAAGATGACGCAGGCAAATGCCCCCTTCAACAAAGACAGGGCATTTTTAGCCTTTTCTTCAAACGATGCATAGCCGCTTCTTTTGATCAAATGGGCCAGCACTTCCGTATCGGAAGTTGTTTGAAAAATGCTTCCTTGGCGTTCCAGATGGCCTTTTAGCTGAGTAGCGTTGACAAGGTTGCCGTTATGTGAAATCGCCAGGCTGCCGGTAGTCGAATTAAAGAGCAGGGGCTGGACATTTTCAATGCCGCTGCCCCCCGCTGTTGCATAGCGCACGTGGCCAATAGCCCCATGCCCTGCAATTTTTTCTATTTTTTCAGGCGTAAACACTTCACTGACCATGCCTTCGCCTTTCAATGGGCGAAGAGCATCACCGTCTGTCGAAACAATTCCTGCGCCTTCCTGGCCACGGTGCTGCAAAGCGTGCAGCCCGTAATAGGTCAGTTGGGTTGCGTTGGGATGGCCCCATATTCCAAAGACACCACATTCTTCGTTTAAGCTTCTGATTTCAGCAAGCATGGGATAGCTCCTTTCCAAGCTGAGCGAAGCGTTGCGACTGAATCGTTGACCCAAGCCGTACCGTCTTCACCGTTGATCACTAAGTTGTCTCCCGTGACTTGGCCGATTTTCTTGGCATCTGATACGATTTCTTCGAATTGTGCTGCTTTTTCCGGGCTGACCGTCATAACAAAGCGTGATTGCGATTCGCTGAACAAAGCCGTTGTCGCTGATCCGGACAAGGTAACGTCCATTCCCAATCCTTTGCCGAAGGTTTTTTCAGCCAATGCGACGGCAACACCGCCTTCAGCAACGTCATGTGCCGAAGCGATAAGACCTTGTTGGATGGCTGAAAGAATTTCCTGTTGGCGCTTTGCTTCCACTGTCAAATCAATCGCTGGCGCTTTGCCGAAAATGCGCCCTTCGACCATCTTTTGCAGTTCACTGCCGCCAAATTCCGTAAAGCTTTCCCCGATCAAATACACCAGGTCGCCTTGCTTCTTGGCATCTTGCGTCGTGACGTGTGACAGGTCTTCAACAAGTCCGACCATGCCGATTGTCGGCGTCGGGTAAATGGCGGTGCCATTGGTTTCATTGTATAACGAGACGTTTCCGCCGATAACTGGAGAATCCAGGATTGTACAAGCTTCAGACATGCCGTCTGCCGCTTTTTCAAGCTGCCAGAAGATTTCCGGTTTCTCCGGATTGCCGAAGTTCAGGCAATCGGTGATGGCAAGAGGCTTCGCACCAGAAACGACCACATTGCGCGCCGCTTCCGCTACTGCGATTTTGCCGCCGGTTTCCGGGTCCAGATAAATATAGCGCGAGTTGCAATCCGTCGTCATGGCAAGCCCTTTATTGGTGCCGCGGACACGGACAACTGCTGCATCCGACCCAGGGCTGACCACAGTGCTCGTACGTACTTGGTGGTCATACTGATCGTAGACCCATTCTTTTGAAGCGATGGTCGGCTGTTTCAGTAGCGCCGTCAAAGTTTCATTGTAGTCCGAGACTTTTGGCTCAACATTGTCCAGCTGCTGGAACTCCGTAAAGTAAGCAGGGACTGCTGAAGGCTTGTGGTAAACCGGCGCATCTTCTGCAAGCGCATCGACTGGTACTTCTGCAACGATTTCCCCTTTATGCTTCAGACGAAGCGTAGAGTCGTCTGTCACGGTGCCGACAGTTACTGCGTCCAATCCGTATTTCTCAAACAACTCGACGATTTCAGGCTCGCGTCCCGCTTGGACCACGATGAGCATGCGCTCCTGTGATTCAGACAGCATCATTTCGTAAGCCGTCATGCCGGTTTCGCGCTGTGGAATGTGGTCGAGATCCATCTCGATGCCGGATCCGGCTTTTGAAGCCATTTCAGCTGAAGATGAAGTCAATCCGGCTGCACCCATGTCTTGAATGCCGATCAGCGCATCCGATTTGATTAACTCAAGGCAAGCTTCCAATAACAGCTTCTCCATAAATGGATCTCCGACTTGTACAGCCGGACGGTTTTTATCAGAGCCGTCTGTCAGTTCCTCGGATGCGAAAGTCGCTCCGTGGATGCCGTCACGTCCTGTTTTAGCGCCAACGTACATGACCGGGTTGCCAGTGCCTTTGGCGATTCCTTTTTGGATATCTTCGTGATTAATCAATCCGACACACATCGCATTGACCAATGGATTGCCGTCATAGGATTCATCAAACTGGACTTCCCCGCCGACTGTCGGGATGCCGATGCAGTTTCCGTAGCCCGCGATGCCGGCTACCACTTCTTCAAACAGGTATTTTACCCGCGGAGTGGTTAATTCACCAAAGCGAAGCGAGTTCAATAACGCAATCGGACGTGCGCCCATCGAGAAGACGTCGCGGATAATTCCGCCGACGCCGGTGGCAGCACCCTGGTAAGGTTCGATAGCTGAAGGGTGGTTATGCGATTCCATTTTGAACACGACAGCTTGCCCATCGCCGATGTCTACAATTCCAGCGCCTTCGCCCGGTCCCTGCAGGACACGTTCTCCTTTGGTTGGAAACTTAGCCAGGACCGGTTTTGAATTTTTATAAGAACAGTGTTCAGACCACATAACCGAAAACAAACCCGTTTCCGTGTAGTTCGGTGTTCTTCCTAAAATTTCTTCGACCATTGCGAATTCCGCATCCGATAAGCCCATTTGCTGATAAATTTTCTGTTCTTTTATCTGAGCAGCATTTGGTTCAAGCATGACTGACATGTGCTTCCCTCCACTGTTTTACGATTGATCTGAATAAAGCCAATCCATCCTTGCCGCCGATCAAGTCGGATACTGCACGTTCAGGATGGGGCATCATGCCGAGCACGTTTCCGCGGTCATTGATGATGCCTGCGATATTGTTGCGGCTGCCGTTAAAATCATCTGCATACGTAAAGACGATTTGATTGTTTTCCTTGAGGTGAGTGTATGTCGCATCGTCGCAGTAATAATTGCCTTCTCCGTGGGCGATTGGAATTTGAATTTCCTGGCCCTGTTCGTATTCGTTGGTGAACAATGTGTTATTGTTCTCAACTTTCAATCCAACGGTACGGCACATGAACTTCAGGTTTTTGTTGCGCAGCAGAACACCTGGCAACAGCCCAGCTTCCGTCAAGATCTGGAAGCCGTTGCAGATTCCAAGAACCGGTTTTCCTGCTTCCGCTGCTTTTCTTACTTCATCCATGACACCAGAAAATTGCGCAATCGCGCCGCAGCGCAGGTAATCGCCGTATGAAAATCCGCCTGGCAGCAAAATTCCGTCATAGCTGCTCAAATCTTTTGAGTCATGCCAAACGTATTCCGCTTCTTCACCTAGTTCGTCCTTGACCGCATGATACATATCCAAGTCACAATTTGAGCCGGGGAAAACAATCACTGCGAATTTCATTGCGAGACAACCTCCTCAATTTCGTAACGGTAATCTTCAATAACCGTGTTCGCTAACAATCGATGGCACAGCTCGTTGACCAATGCATCCACATCCCGTTCGCTGTCTCCGATAACCAATTCCAGGTATTTGCCGATTCGTACGTCTTCCACTTCACCATAGCCCATTTTATGAAGAGAGCCCATAACTGCAGAACCTTGTGGGTCCAATACACTTTCACGCAATGTTACGTATACTTTTACTTTTTTCATGAGTGTTGTCCTCCTAGACGAGTTAAAATGAGTTCGTACGCTTCAGTCAAATTTCCAAGATTGCGGCGGAATACGTCTTTATCAAGCTTTTGTTTGGTTTCCATATCCCAAAGCCGGCAAGTATCCGGCGAAATTTCATCTGCCAGAAGAATGTTGCCATCCGTGTCGCGGCCAAATTCGATCTTGAAATCGACCAGATCCACACCGACTTCTTTGAAAAAACCAATCAGAATATTGTTGATTTCGCGCGCCTTTTGCTTAAGCTCTGCTACTTCTTCTGCAGTTGCCAAGTTCAGCATGCCGACGTGCTCATCTGTGATCAAGGGATCGCCTAATTCATCATCTTTCAAATAAAACTCTACTACCGGACGGCTGATGGCCACGCCTTCTTCAATCCCCAGGCGTTTGGCCATGCTGCCGGCTGTAATGTTGCGGACCACTACTTCCAATGGAATGATGCTGACGCTCTGCACCAATTGTTCATGGTCAGACAATTGCTTGACGAAATGAGAAGCAATGCCCGCTTCCTGCAATTTCGTGAAAATCAGTGACGTGATTTTATTGTTCAAAATGCCTTTTCCGGTGATTTCTTCTTTCTTTTCACCGTTGAAAGCCGTTGCTGAATCTTTATATTCCACCCACAAAATTCCCTGTTCGTCCGTTGCATACAAGCGTTTTGCTTTTCCTTCGTACAATAACTGACCTTTTTCCATTTTTAAAAGCCCCCGTTTAGTTTAGTCCAAGTCGATCGAAAATCATGTCCACTTGCTGCAGGTGATGGTTGTAATCAAAGCAGTCGTCCAATTCTTCTTTCGATAACTTTGAAGTAATGGTTTCATTCGCTTCCACGATTTTGCGGAAATGCGTCTGGTTTTCCCATGCTTCCATCGCACAAGGCTGTACTGTGTCGTAAGCCTCTTCACGAGCCATTCCTTTATCGATCAAAGCCAACAGCACGCGCTGCGAATAAATCAGGCCAAGCGTTGAATCCATATTGCGTTTCATGTTTTCAGGGAACACCGTCAAGTTTTTGACGATATTGCCTAAACGGTTCAGCATATAATTCAGTGCAATCGTCGCGTCCGGCAAAATCACACGCTCTGCAGATGAATGCGAAATATCGCGTTCGTGCCAAAGTGCAACATTCTCGTAAGCTGTCAGCATATAGCCGCGAATCAGACGGGCAAGCCCTGTCATGTTTTCAGAACCAATCGGGTTGCGTTTATGCGGCATGGCAGAAGAGCCTTTCTGGCCTTTCGCAAAGAATTCCTCTACTTCACGCGTTTCTGATTTTTGCAGTCCACGGATTTCCGTAGCAAATTTTTCAATCGATGAACCGATCAATGCGAGAACGCTCAAATACTGTGCATGGCGGTCGCGCTGCAAAGTTTGTGTCGAAATCGGTGAAGCTGCAAGTCCCAACTCTTTGCAGACATAAGCTTCCACAAACGGATCTATATTGGCATAAGTTCCGACTGCACCGGACATTTTGCCTGTTTCAATGGAGGCCGCAGCTGCTTCGAAACGTTCCAGGTTGCGTTTCATTTCCTCGTGCCACAACGCCAGCTTCAAACCGAAAGTCGTTGGCTCTGCATGGACACCGTGCGTCCGGCCCATCATGACTGTCATTTTATGTTCTTTTGCTTTAGTTGCAAGAATTTCGATGAAGTTCGTCAAATCTTTACGGATAATAACGTTTGCTTGTTTCAAAAGGTATGAAAGAGCTGTGTCTACCACATCTGTTGACGTTAAGCCGTAATGAACCCATTTTCGCTCTTCTCCAAGTGTTTCCGATACCGCTCTTGTGAAAGCTACCACATCGTGGCGTGTTTCTTCTTCAATTTCCAAAATGCGGTCTACTGAAAAAGAAGCGCCCTTGCGGATTTTTGCCACGTCTTCTTTAGGGATATCTCCGATTTCAGCCCAAGCTTCACATGCCAGAATTTCAACTTCCAGCCATGCATTGTATTTGTTTTCATCTGTCCAAATTGCGCCCATTTCAGGCCGTGTGTAGCGTGCGATCATTTGTAAGTTCCTCCAATTATTCCGGCCAGATGCCGGATGCTTCTATTTCACTTAAAGTCGCCTCTAAGTCTTCCGTTAATATCGTAACATGTCCCATCTTCCGTTTCTGCTTCGCTTCGTCTTTTCCATATAAATGAATCGACCAATTCGGAAATTGTGCGATTTTCGAAGTCAGCGGCGCAACATGTTCGCCCAGTACGTTGACCATTACTGCGTCTGACCATAACTTTGGCTGTCGCAGCGGCCATCCGCAAACGGCACGAACATGCTGATGAAATTGTGAGATGTTTGCTGCTTCGATTGAGTAATGCCCGGAGTTGTGCGGGCGCGGAGCCAGTTCATTGACAATGATGCTGCCGTTTTCCAAAACAAACATTTCCACCGCCAACGTTCCCACCATATTCAGATGTGCCGCGATTTTCTCAGCTGCTTGCTGGGCTTGAACGAACGTTTCTTTACCGATTCGAGCCGGTACAATCGTTTCATGCAAAATATGATCTTTGTGAATATTTTCGCCGATTGGCAAAATAGCTGTTTCTCCGTGGACATTGCGCTGAATGATCACCGAAATCTCTTTTGTGAAAGTAACAAAAGCTTCTGCTACACACTCGCCATTCTCAAATAGCGTTTCTGCCAAATGCAGTTCATCTATAGAAGTAACAGTTTGCTGCCCTTTGCCATCATATCCGCCACGCGCAGTTTTTACCACGAAAGGAAGAGGCAGCTTGCTGCTTTTCTCTGTTAGTTCTTTGAATGTAGAAGCTGTAATATAGTCTGCGACAATCACACCAGCCTCAGAAATGGCTTGCTTCTCAAAAATCCGATCCTGTGTCACACGAATCAATTCGGCTCCTTGTGGCACATAGGCGATTTCTGATAGCTTCGCCAAACCATCAACATCGATATTTTCAAACTCATAAGTGATAACATCACTCACTTCAGCTAATTCTTCCAATGCATGCTGATCGTTGAAAGGAGCGACAATCTGTATGTCGGCTACTTGGCCGGTCGGCGAATCCATTCCCGGATCAAGAACTGCAATTTTAAACCCGGCTTCTTTTGCTGCAAGAGCCATCATGCGCCCCAGCTGTCCGCCACCGATAATTCCAATCGTTTGGCCCGGCAAAATGGTTTTTGTCATACCAAGTCACCTGAACTTTCTATAACAGCAGCCGCTGTCCGGTCACGTCTTTCCTGTAAGGCATGTGCCGCTGCTTCGTCGACTGTACCGAGTATTTGAGCTGCCAGCAAGCCGGCATTTACAGCGCCTGCTTTGCCGATGGCCACAGTAGCTACTGGAACCCCGCCTGGCATCTGAACGATGGATAACAAGGAATCCAAGCCGTTTAACGCTTTGGATTGAATAGGTACACCGATAACCGGCAATGTGGTCTTTGCTGCTACCATGCCTGGCAAATGTGCGGCTCCGCCTGCTCCTGCAATAATGACATGAAGCCCTCGATCACGTGCCTGTTCGGCGTAGCTGAACATCAAATCCGGTGTCCGGTGTGCTGAAACCACTTTCTTTTCATAGGTCAATCCCAACTCATCCAATACGTCACACGCATGCTTCATTGTTTCCCAATCACTCGTACTTCCCATAATGATGCCAATTCGCGGGTTCATCGATTACACTCTCCTTTTAAAAAATAAAAAGCCCTTAAGTAAACTGCTCACATAACGTGAAAAGCAGTTTACTTAAGGACTGTACATGAAACGAATTTATGGATGAGGACATAGATAAGCCCTCCTTCGTTTTACGATCCACTAAGTTGCTTTCCCGCATAGTCCGGACATTACGGTGTCCTGGTAGAGACGCAGAAGCCAATTCTTCTGCATATATGGGGTATCCTCATTTATCATAACAAGCCTGCTAAAGCACGTCAATGATAAAGTCGAACAATAGGTTATTCAATCATTTAATCGTTCGGATTTATAAGGGATATTTTGTTATTGTTCCAGTTTACTCCCTTTAAATTTAACTATTTGCCTGATTGGCACAGGCTGACCATTTATTTCTTCAAACAAGGGCTCTTCTTTTCGTCCAACTGCAGCATAGCCCAATGCTTTCATTCGATCCAGGCATTGAGAGATGGATTCATGTTCTTCGACTTCAAACCATATCGTATTTTTACTCATTTATACAAATTGCCCCTTTTCACTGTCTTTACCCAAAACCCGCCATGTATTGTTTTAGCTTCGTATGCGATGATAAAAGCTTTCGGATCAATTTCCTGAATAGCTTTATACAATTTTAATTCCATTTTTCGCGGAGTCAAAATTTGCATCGATTGCCGTCCGCCATCACGTCCATTGGCGTTCCAGTCCGTAACGCCATAGCCTTTTTCCCTTAGCTGCTTGGGCAAATATTCCCCAGCTTCGCTGGTAATGACGTTTACCGTAATGTAGCCTAAAGCCATTTTTTCTTCGATTTTTGAACCGATGATAACTCCAGATCCATATCCCAAAGCATAAGCGATCAGGTTTTGGATTTGGTCTAGATTATCAAGAACCAATCCAAGTCCTACTATATAGATGACGACTTCCACCATACTGACAACAGCAGCTAAATAGCGATAGCCTTTTAATGTCATGATCATTCGCACTGTAAAAAATGTTACGTAAACGATATTGATCGAAAAAATAATCAACACCATCAGCCACGGATTTACATCCAATCTCTACACCCTTTCAATCTTTCAGTTTCCTACAAGAATTAGTTTTCATATTAGGGGAAAATTCTACAGAATGCAAGAGCGAAAAGGCGTGGAAAGTCTTGCTGTATATAGGAATCCCGCCAATCCTCTAAACTTTTGTATCAATTTATGCCTTGGGTTGCAAAAATGCAAATATTTTGGGAGCCGTATGAATAAACAAAGTGCGTAATTTCCATTAAAAATAGAGCTTATTTTCTATTAAATAGTTTTTTGCATAAGTAAAATCTGTACATTACTTTTTTTTAAATCAACCCAGACACATATGGATGTACAAAGACGATTGCTGCTGTGCACGATTCCCAACGAAGTTTCTAGAACGATTGTTTCGTCTTGGTTTAATTAGTCCATAGTCGCGCTAATGACAAAAGAGCCACTTTTAAAAAGAGAATTCTAATTCCCTTAATCTACTTGGAGCTGCTTTGTCAGGTATCTGCTGTGAAATGCTAGGTCAGTTTATTCTGTAAAAAAGATAAATTTGTTTTTCGCATGAACTCCTGCCTTAACAAGTTTTTTGTTAAAGTATCAAGTCGCTAGCCATGAAGATATGTGTTTCACAAAACTCTGATGGCGATAAGAACTGGTTTATTGATATCCAAAATCCAGCTTTTAGCCGGCTGGGTTAATTCAAAGGTTAACAGCGTTTGAGTTATGCTGATGTTCCTTATTCTATAAGCTGAATTTAAGAAACGGCAGTTTGAAATCGCTTTGTTTAAACCAAGACGATTGTCCTGTATAAAATCACCGGAATTGAAGTTCTAAGATAAGCCGGAAAGACTAATCTTTTTATTGCACATTCTTCTAGTTCGTGGACATGCGACGCCGAGCTGAGCCAGTTAGTTGCCAATAGACAAGTTATATATTTCTTTTCCCTATTTGAAGATAAGAGAAATATGGCACATACTGCTGCAAAATGTCAGCACTTAAATAAACATGTAATTGATTGGCTCATACATGTCTTTTATAGGATAGTAAGCAATTGGCTAAAAGAAGTGTGAATTACCAAGCTTTGATCGCAACTTAGGTTAGTTTATCAATATCCCATCCGGCTATACGCCGGATGGGATATTTCAAGTGTTCGCGGTCTTGGAGTTCTGTAGATAGTTATCGATAATCTTCTCCAGTTTCAGTGCATAAGCTATTTCGATATTAAAGAATGGGGAGTTCCAATTAACTTAACTTTTGAGCCATCATTTTGAAATTATAAAATTTCCGAATGTTTTCTTGATAAATTTTTTTATACAAAAAAGCCGTTACCGGAATCGGTAACGACTTGTTTTGTTTGGTTGCCCAGCGACGTCTTACTCTCACAGGGGGAGACCCCCAACTACCATCAGCGCAAAAGAGCTTAACTGCCGTGTTCGGGATGGGAACGGGTGTGGCCTCTTTGCCATCATCACTGGACTATGTGGTTGAGTGCTTGTTCACTCAAAACTGGATACACGACATTGATCGTTCGGTGAAGCGCTTCACGATACAAAAAATTTGGTTAAGTCCTCGATCGATTAGTATTCGTCAGCTGCACGTGTCGCCACGCTTCCACCTCGAACCTATCTACCTCATCGTCTTTGAGGGATCT
>NZ_JAUSWB010000011.1 GCF_030814955.1 Planomicrobium stackebrandtii
TGGCAAAGAGGCCACACCCGTTCCCATCCCGAACACGGCAGTTAAGCTCTTTTGCGCCGATGGTAGTTGGGGGTCTCCCCCTGTGAGAGTAGGACATCGCTGGGCTATTCTATGTTTATTTTTTTGTCCCTAATGATTCTTTTACCTTGCTTCCATAGCTCAGCAGGTAGAGTGCTTCCATGGTAAGGAAGAGGTCACCGGTTCGAATCCGGTTGGAAGCTTTTGTTTTCTTTTAGGAGTTTCTAAGCAGAAAGTTAAACATACTTATTTTAATCAAGGCCCCTTGGTCAAGCGGTTAAGACACCGCCCTTTCACGGCGGTAACACGGGTTCGAATCCCGTAGGGGTCACCAATTTTCATGGAGGATTAGCTCAGCTGGGAGAGCATCTGCCTTACAAGCAGAGGGTCGGCGGTTCGATCCCGTCATCCTCCACCATTTTTTCGTTAAGTGCATACGGTGGGGTAGCGAAGTGGCTAAACGCGGCGGACTGTAAATCCGCTCCTTCGGGTTCGGCAGTTCGAATCTGCCCCCCACCACCAGTTTTTATTAAGTTTGGGGTATAGCCAAGCGGTAAGGCAACGGGTTTTGATCCCGTCATGCCCTGGTTCGAATCCAGGTACCCCAGCCATTTTTACTATGAGCCATTAGCTCAGCTGGTAGAGCATCTGACTTTTAATCAGAGGGTCGAAGGTTCGAATCCTTCATGGCTCATTTTCAAATTCCTTGCGCCTGTTCAGCGCGGGGCCTTAGCTCAGCTGGGAGAGCGCGTCGCTGGCAGTGACGAGGTCAGGGGTTCGAGCCCCCTAGGCTCCATTGTTCCATGTGTATTTGTACTATCCATGTGTAAAAAAGCCGTATCCATTAACTTGGATACGGCTTTTTTTTAGTTTCCGATGTATTCGGACTGTGGGCGGAAAATGACATTGTTCTCTTGCTGCTCCAGCGCATGGGCCGTCCATCCGACGATGCGGGCGATGCTGAATGTCGGGGTAAACAGCGCGGTCGGCATGGCAATTGACCGCATAATGGCCGCTGCATAGAATTCTACATTTGTATAAAGCGCGCGTCCCGGTTTGCGTTCGTTCAGCTGTTTGATGATGCGGGTTTCGGCAACGGTCGCCAAATCCAGCCATGGGTCTTCTCCCTGGAGCTCCAGGGATTTTTTGCGGAGGATGACCGACCGCGGATCTTCTGTGCGATAAACCCGGTGGCCAAAGCCCATGATTTTCTCTCCACGGCCCAGTTTTTCCGTAATAACTGCATCGATGCGGTCTTCGGTTTTCATGCTATCCAGCAGATCGATGACGCCGGAAGGAGCGCCTCCGTGAAGTGGACCTTTCATCGTGCCAAGCGCCGAGGTCACTGCAGAGACAAGGTCGGATTCGGTCGAGATGGTAACGCGCGCTGCGAATGTCGAAGCGTTCATGCCGTGTTCCATGGTCAACTTCAAATAGGTTTCAAGAGCTTCGGTCTGTGCACTGGTCGGCTCCTGTCCGTTGATCATCCATAGATAGTTGGCTGTATGTCCGAAATCATCTCTTGGGTCGATCGGCTCCTGCCCGTTTTGAATACGGTAAAAAAGAGCGGTCATTACCGGCAGCGCAGCGGTCAGTGAAATAGCTTGTGCATCTGAGGACAATCTTTGAAAATCAGCCTGTGTGTATGCCGATACCAGCGTACGCATAGCATCCATCAAAAAAGTTTCTTTTGGAAGCAGTTTAGCGATTTCGATAATATGCGCCGGCAGTTTGCGTGAGTCGATCAATTGTTGCTGCAAACTTTTCAGTTCCACAGCATCAGGCCACTGTCCATGCCAAAGAAAGTAGGCAGTTTCTTCGAAAGACTTGCCCTGAATAACGTCTTCTACCAACTGTCCACGGTAGCGCAGTTCTCCCCGGTCCCCATCTACGGAAGCAATCGCTGTTTGAACCGCGACTACACCTTTTAATCCTTGCTGAAACATAAAAACTCCTCCTTTTCTTTAGTTTACTCTCCCAGTTTGATAAAAAAAATTAAAGATATATAATTGAAACAATTAAGAATAGTAATTGAAATGGGGGATGTCATGGAAGTCCAGTGGTTAAGAACCTTCGTGGACGCTGCAGAAACCTTAAATTTCAGAATGACTTCAGAACGCTTAATGATGTCGCAGCCGAGCGTCACCGTCCACATTCGGTTGCTGGAAGAAAGTCTTGGCCTCCCTTTATTCAAGCGCAGTCATAACCGTGTGTCGCTGACAGAGGAAGGCCGGCATTTTAAAGAGCGGGCTGCACACGTGCTGGAACAGCTGGACACCAGTGTCGAAGAACTTCATTCGTTTGCGCAGGGTTACCGGAAAAAATGGATTTTGGCGATTTCTCCTTTGATGGCAGAAACGATTTTGCCTTATGTGCTGAAATCGTTTATAGCGGATCATCCGGAAGTGGAATTGGTGGTGCGCGTGGAGGAGTCTGAGCATATTGAAGCGTTGGTCGAATCCGAACAGGTTTCAGCGGGAATTTCGGCCATGCCGCCTATTGGGCGAGATATCGTTCAACACATTGTTTACGATGATCCTTTGCTCTTCATCCTGCCGAGAGATGCCTATGATGATGAAACCGGCCCGGCAGTTTCAGTAGAGTGGGCCTTGCGGAATTCGGTTCTTTTTACACACCATCACCCGGTGTTCTGGGAGGAACTTTTAAGAAAGCTGCGGCTTCGTGTTCCGGGTATCCGAACCATGAAAGTGACACAGGCACACATTGCCAAACGGTTTATCCAGGAAGGCTTGGGAGCATCGTTTTTGCCGAAGTCGATGGTTCGGCGGGAGTTGATGGAAGGGAGACTGATGGAAGCGTATTTCGACTTATTCTCTTTGCCTGCAGTCTCCACTTATTTTTTGACAAAAACGATGGGCCGTCTTGAGGAGGATTTTCTGCGGCGCATTCAATCGGTATACTTTACTTAAAAAAGGAGAGATCGGGATGATTATTGAATCGGATGACATTCGTTTGCGTTTATTGAAGAGGGACGATTTTGAAGCGTTATGGGCTTTGTATACTCCGAAAATATTTGAGCACATGCTCAACAAAGTCGAAGTTTTCGAAGACATGGTTGCATGGTTGGAAGCAGGTTTGAACCAGTCCAATGTACTTATTTTTGCCGTGGAAAACCCCCAAACGGGTGATATTCTTGGAACAACACGCATATATGCAATTGATGAGACCAATAAAAGCTGTGAGATCGGTGCCACTTTTTATGCGCAGTCGGCTCAGCGGACACATGTCAATACGGCGGTTAAACGGGCATTGCTGAGTTATTGTTTTGAAGAGCGCGGCATGATTCGAGTCCAATTTAAAACGGATGCTGATAATGTTCCCTCACAGAAGGCCATTGAGCGGATCGGGGCTGTCAAAGAAGGCGTATTACGCAATGAACGCATCCGCTCAACAGGTATGCCGCGAGACGCGGTGGTCTATTCAATCATTGACCGGGATTGGCCGAAAGTGAAAAAAGATCTTGCGAAAAAAGTGAATAAATATACCTGATTTTGTGCGGTTGAGCCAAAGAGACCTTAGCGGTTACAATGAATCTATCTTGCTAAGGGGGTATAAAATAATGAATAAATTAAACATATCTATTATTGGGGTTCCAATGGACCACGGACAAAATCGCCGCGGCGTCGACATGGGGCCAAGCGCTATCCGCTATGCGGGCGTCGTAGACCGCATTGAAGAATTGGGGCACACAGTTTCGGACGAGGGAGATATCCAAATAGGCCAGGCAGACGGCAGTGTCGATACATCGACAAACCTGCGTAATTTGAAAGCGATTACGGAAGCGACAGAAGCACTTGGCGATAAAGTATTCGAAGTGGCGGAGGCCGGTAATTTCCCGCTAGTTTTGGGAGGCGACCACAGCATTGCCATCGGTACACTGGCTGGGATTTCTGAGCGCCACGAAAACTTAGGTGTTATCTGGTATGATGCACATGCAGACATGAATACGAGCGACACCTCACCATCCGGCAATATCCACGGCATGCCGCTTGCTGCAAGTTTCGGACATGGCCATGAAAAATTGACGAATATCCGCGGCTATTCACCAAAAGTAAAGCCTGAAAACATCGTGATCATCGGTGCACGTTCTGTAGACCCTGGCGAACGCCAATTGATCAAAGAACGTGGCATCCGCGTCTACAGCATGCACGAAATCGACAAAATGGGCATGAACGCCGTGATCGAAGATTCGATCCGCTATTTGAAAGAAGAGCGCAAGACGGATGCAGTCCATCTGTCATTGGATCTTGATGGCATCGATCCTATGTACACACCGGGCGTCGGGACACCGGTTCCAGGCGGCATCAGTTACCGCGAAAGCCATTTAGCGATGGAAATGCTGTTTGATGCAGACATCATTACTTCTGCTGAATTTGTGGAAGTCAATCCGATTTTGGATGAGAAAAACCGGACAGCTGACGTAGCGGTTGCATTGATCGGTTCATTATTCGGCGAAAAATTACTGTAATCAAAGACAGGCGAAAGCCTGTTTTTTTTTATGCCTTTTAACAGGAAACTTTTTCCGGTGAAAAACGTTACAAAATTTAGTTGGATTTATTTGGGTATTGTCTGATACGATAGAATAAGAAAAAATAAATGAAACTTTTAGAGACAAGGGACGTATATAAAGTACAGCCGCATAGGCGGAGGGAAATGAGATCATGGATGCGTTAGTCAATAAACGAATAGCTAAGGTACTAAAAGGCGATCAGAACGCATTCGCCGAAATCGTGGAGCTTTACCAACACCAGTTGTATCAGATCTGCTACCGGATGCTTGGCAACAAGCAGGAAGCGGAAGATATCGCTCAGGAAGCTTTTATGCGCGCTTATGTAAATATCCACACGTTTGACCAGAACCGGAAATTTTCGACATGGCTGTACCGCATCGCCACCAATCTGTGCATCGACCGGATCCGCAAGAAAAAGCCGGATTATCACCTGGATGCTGAAGTGCGCGGGACGGAAGGCTTGAACATGTATTCGAAAATTGCCAATGATGATGAACTTCCAGAAGAAGAGTTGATGCGGATGGAAGTTCAGGAGCGGGTACAGTACGAAATCAGCCGCTTGCCAGATAAGTACCGTGCCGCTATTGTATTAAAGTATATTGAAGAATTGCCGCTGGCGGAAATCAGTGAAATCCTGGATTTGCCGTTGGGTACGGTGAAGACGCGTATACACCGAGGGCGAGAAGCTCTTCGCAAGCAATTGAGCAATTTGTAGGAGGCGAGCGCGATGAATGCGTGTCCGGAAAACGTAATTCATCTAATGGACGATTACCTGGATGGGGATATCAGTCCAAGCGATGAAAGACAACTAAGAGAACACCTGGAAAGCTGCAGCGATTGCAGAAAGCAGTATCAGGCCTTAAGCAAAACCATTGCATTTGTCCAAAGTGCATCACATATACAGGCACCTTCCGATTTTGTCCAAAAGACCATGGCAAGGCTGCCAAAAGAAAGACAGCGGGCAGGTGTCCAGCGCTGGTTTAGAAGACATCCAATGCTGGCAGCTGCAGCAATTTTCTGCATACTGATGAGTGCAGCGTTATTTACAAATTTCAATGACGATCAGCAGTTTTCGTTTACCAAACAGCCCAATTTGATGGTGGAGGGCCAGACAGTTGTGGTGCCTGAAGGCCAGACAGTAGTCGGCGACTTGACTGTACGCAATGGCGATCTGCGTGTGGAAGGCGAGCTTCAAGGGGACGTGACAATCGTCAATGGCCAGTACATGGCATCGAGCGGTGTCATTACCGGTGAAATTGAGGAAATCGACAAAGCATTCGAATGGTTGTGGCACTCCATTAAAAACAGCTTTAAAGATGCAGCCGCTATTTTTGATGGAGACGACAGCCAAACTACAGAGTAAACCCATCCTCTCCTAAAGGATGGGTTTTTTCTATGAAGGCAAGCCCAATTCACTTATGCTATACTGAATGTATATGCAGATGTAGAAAAGCGAGGGTTGCAGATGCCTTTTTTGGAGAGTTTAACAGACCAAACACCACTCGAACTTCTAGGAAATATTATTGATATTTTATTAGTTTGGTTCGTTATTTATAAATTGATCACTGTCATCAAAGGAACAAAGGCCGTTCAGTTGCTGAAAGGGATCTTTGTCATTATCATTGCCCGCCTCGTGACGCAGGCACTCAACCTGGAAACATTAGGCTGGATCATGCAGCAGGTGCTGGAGTGGGGCTTTCTGGCCATCATCATCATCTTCCAGCCCGAATTGCGCCGTGCACTGGAACAGCTCGGCCGCGGCAAACTGTTCTCTAGCAGTACGCTGAATGAAGAGTCTGAACGCAACCGGCTGATTGAGGCCATGTCCAAGTCTGTCAGCTATATGGCGAAACGGCGAATTGGGGCATTGGTATCGATTGAACGTGAAACCGGTTTGAGCGAATACATTGAGACCGGCATTCCGATGAACTCGGATATTACGTCGGAGCTGCTGATCAATTTGTTCATTCCGAATACGCCGCTGCACGATGGAGCGGTAATTGTCCAAAAAAATCGGATTGCGGCGGCTGCCTGCTATTTGCCGCTGTCTGAAAGTCCATTCATTTCAAAAGAACTGGGAACGCGCCACCGTGCAGCTCTCGGCATCAGTGAAGTGACCGATGCCATCACGATTATCGTATCAGAAGAAACAGGCGCCATCAGCTTGACGGCGAATGGCGATTTGCATCGTAATTTATCACTTGAAGACTTTGAAGTGAAGCTGCGCCGAATCTGGTTCGGGGCGGCACAGCAGGAAGTCGCTCCTTCCTGGTGGAATTGGAGGGGGAAAAAGAATGGATAAGATGATGGACAATCGCTGGTTTTTGCGCATTACAGCGCTGCTGTTAGCCTTTCTTTTATTCTTTTCCGTGCAGGCGGAAGACAGTTCCACAGGGACGACAGACGCCGGCCGGACATCAGAAGTGATCGAAGATGTGGAACTTGAGGTCTATCACGATAACAGCCTGATGGTCAGCGGTGTACCGAGCACGGCAGATCTGCATTTGAATGGTCCTGTCAGTGTGGTGCAAACCGCCCGTCAACTGGAAGACTTTACGTTGTTTGTGGATTTGCGCAATTTGCCGATGGGCGAGCACCAAGTCCCGATCCAAACGGAAAATCTGTCTGAACAATTGAATATCCGGGTCGACCCGGCATTTGTTAACGTCGTGATTGAAGAGCGGGTATCCCAGGAGTTCCGCATCGATCCGGAAATAAATGAACGGATGCTGGCGGATGGTTTTATTCTGGAAAGTGTCGCTGTCGATCCGGAAACCGTGACAGTAACGGGCCCGAAAAGTGTAATCGACGCCATCAGCTTTGTTAAAGCAACGGTTTCTGGGGAGCAGGGAGTGAAGGAATCTTTCACGACCGCAGCCCGGGTCCGCGTCTTAGCAGAAGATTTGACAAAGCTGGAAAATGCAGAAATTGAACCTGAGGAAGTAGAAGTCGATATAGAAGTCGTCGAATACAGCAAAATGGTGCCGGTAAGGCTTGAACCAACTGGCGAAGCCCGTACAGGCATTACCATAACCGACTGGAGTACCGCAACTGAAGAAGTCCGCGTTTTTGGACCCGAAACCGTTGTCGATGAACTGACCGAGTATGTGGTCGAAGTGGACGCTTCTACCGTCACCGCTGAAGACACCACGGTGGAAGTAGAGCTGGAAGTTCCTTCGGGTGCTTCTGCAGTATCACCGGGGCAAGTCACAGTGGAAGCAGAAACGATTGTCGATGAATCGGCACAGGTTCCTGAAGATCTTGGAAACTAATAAACAATAATTGAAGGCATAATGGCAATGAAATGATAAAAAAGCGAAAGCTTAACTAAAACAATCAGAAGCAAATGATTGAAGGAGCGAAAAGTAGAATGGGAAAATATTTTGGAACAGATGGAGTACGGGGAGTCGCCAATACAGAGCTGACACCTGAACTGGCTTTTAAATTAGGGCGCATTGGCGGATATATTTTAACGAAAAGTGCAAAAGACAAACCGAAAGTGCTCATTGGGCGCGATACACGAATTTCAGGTGAAATGCTGGAAGGCGCTTTAGCTGCCGGACTGCTTTCTGTAGGAGCAGAAGTAATGCGCCTTGGCGTTATCAGTACACCCGGCGTTTCTTATTTGACGCGTGTTATGAGCGCTGAAGCGGGCGTAATGATTTCTGCTTCACATAATCCTGTAGAAGACAACGGCATCAAATTCTTCGGTTCAGATGGCTTTAAGTTGTCAGATGCACAGGAAGCGGAAATTGAAGCCTTGCTAGACAGCAGTGAAGATTTATTGCCGCGCCCGACCGGCGGCGACCTCGGAAGCATCACGGATTACTTTGAAGGCTGCCAGAAATACTTGCAGTACTTAAAACAGACTGTGGATGAAGAATTCGACGGCATCCATGTGGCACTTGATTGTGCACACGGGGCAACGTCTACACTGGCAACGCATGTATTTGCAGATCTGGATGCAGACATCACGTCGATGGGTGCTTCACCTAACGGCTTAAACATCAATGCTGGAGTCGGTTCGACTCATCCTGAAAAATTGGCGGAGCTGGTAATCGCTAAAAATGCGGATATCGGATTGGCCTTCGACGGAGACGGCGATCGCTTGATTGCGGTGGATGAAAAAGGCCAAATCGTAGACGGCGATCAGATTATGTACATTTGCGCCAAGCACCTGCATTCAGAAGGCCGCTTGAAGAAAGATACTGTGGTTTCGACTGTCATGAGCAATATGGGCTTCTATAAAGCCTTGGAAAGCCATGGCATGAAGAGCAACAAGACTGCTGTCGGCGACCGTTATGTAGTAGAAGAAATGAAGAAAAACGGCTATAATTTGGGCGGCGAACAATCGGGCCATATTATTTTCCTTGATTACAATACGACGGGCGATGGCTTGTTGAGTGGCTTGCAGCTTGTCAATATCATGAAAATTACGGGCAAGAAGTTGTCTGAGCTAGCTGCCGAAATGACGATTTTCCCGCAAAAACTTGTAAATATCCGCGTGACGGATAAACATGCAGTAACAGACAACGCTAAAGTGGCAGCTGTCATTGAAGACGTTGAGACGGAAATGAACGGCAACGGCCGTGTACTTGTGCGTCCATCCGGTACGGAACCATTGGTACGTGTTATGGTCGAAGCGGCTTCTGCAGAAAACTGTGAAAACTACGTAGAACGCATCGCAGAAGTTGTGCGCAATGAAATGGGCTTAAACTAATCAAATACAGCAATCTGGAGTCCGTAAGCATCTTTGCTTACGGACTTTTTATATTGGTGAAGAAGTCGCCGCTTTCTACACTTTCTTCTAAGCATTGTATAACATATAATAAATGAAAAAAGTATATTTATTAGTAGGATATGCAGCGAAACAGCAGAGGCTCTCGCAAGCTCGCAGGAAAGCGCTGCTGTTTTGCAGAATATCCACAGAAAGAGACACTTTTTTACAACTAACTATTTGGTCTTCCAAATGCGAAAAAGTAAATAATATTAAAAGGAAAAAGAACCAATTAACGGAAAAATATGATGACATATACCTAAATAACTATCTGCTTTAATTGACGGGATTGTGTGAAAGCTGTATGATGGTAAAGTCGGTTTATGACCGCAGCAAAAGGGGGATAGTAGTTAGTGCGAGGAAAACAATTATAGCGCCTGTACTGAAGAAATCGGACGGACCAGTCATCTTCAGTAGACGAGGAGAAGGATTATCGAGATTTCGGCGGATACCTTCCGGCCGTGAAGCCCGGTCGTTATGTCCATTCTTAAAACAGTCGAGTGATCGATTGGACAACAAGATGGATGGGCTCAAGCAGAAGTGTTTGAGAAATTAGGCAAACACTTATTTTGATTTTTTAAAAAATGGAGGAATTAGATTATGTGTGGAATTGTTGGGTATATTGGAGAAAACGACTCGAAGGAAATTTTATTGAAAGGTTTGGAACGCTTGGAATACCGCGGTTACGATTCAGCAGGAATTGCTGTACGCAACGGCAAGGGCGTTACGGTCTTTAAAGAAAAAGGCCGCATTGCTGATTTGCGCGGCGTTGTAGAAGAAGAAGTGACCGGATCTACTGGAATCGGCCATACACGCTGGGCAACTCACGGCAAACCGAACCGTGCAAATGCTCACCCGCATCAGAATACATCTGACCGCTTCACGATTGTTCATAACGGCGTGATTGAAAACTATCACCACATCCAGCGCGATTACTTGGCTGGCGTGGAAATGGAGTCGGACACAGATACGGAAATCATCGTGCAATTGATCGGCAAATTTGTTGAAGAAGGCCTAACGACACAGGACGCTTTCAGCAAAGCTCTTACCTTACTGAAGGGTTCATATGCGATTGCATTATTGGACGCGGAAGAAGAGCAGACAATTTTTGTTGCAAAAAACAAAAGCCCGCTTCTTGTAGGACTTGGCGAAGATTTTAACGTCGTAGCATCTGATGCAATGGCCATGCTTCAATTGACAGACCAGTTTGTTGAATTGATGGATAAGGAAATTGTCATCGTCCGCAAAGACAGCGTGGAAATTTTGACATTGGATGGCCAGACAGTAAGCCGCCTGCCATTCACTGCAGAAATTGACATGAGCGATATCGAAAAAGGGACATACCCTCACTATATGTTGAAAGAAATTGACGAGCAGCCAGCGGTTGTCCGTAAAATTGTTCAAGCCTACCAGAACGAAAATGATAAATTGACCATCAAACCAGAAATTTTAAACGCTATGCAGGCTGCTGACCGCATCCACATTATTGCCGCTGGAACAAGCTATCACGCAGGATTGATCGGTAAAGAGTATATCGAGAAATTAGCAGGCATTCCGGTTGAAGTGCATGTTTCAAGCGAGTTCGGCTATAACATGCCTTTGCTTTCTGAAAACCCATTGTTCATCTTTATCTCCCAATCAGGAGAAACAGCGGACAGCCGCCAAGTCTTGGTGAAAATCAAAGAGATGGGCCATGCTTCATTGACCATCACAAACGTTGCTGGTTCTACGTTGTCACGTGAATCTGACCATACGTTATTATTGTACGCAGGTCCTGAAATCGCCGTTGCTTCAACAAAAGCCTACACAGCGCAGTTGGCTGTATTGTCAATCTTGGGCGCGGTAACAGCAGAAGCTCGCGGCATTGATATCGGCTTTGATTTGGTTCAGGAACTGGGAATCGTTGCAAATGCCATTCAGTCACAAGTTGATTCGAAAGAAGAGATGGAGCAGATCGCTGCAGACTACTTGTCTACAACACGCAATTGCTTCTTTATCGGCCGCGTCATGGATTATTTCGTTGGGCTTGAAGGTTCGTTGAAATTGAAAGAGATTTCATACATCCAGGCAGAAGGATTTGCTGGAGGCGAACTGAAGCACGGCACGATCGCGTTGATCGAAGAAGGCACACCGGTTATCGCACTTGCAACGCAAGAGTCGGTTAACTTGAATATCCGTGGAAACGTCAAGGAAGTAGCAGCACGCGGCGCACACACGTGCATCATTTCAATGGAAGGCTTGCAGGAAGAAGGCGACAGCCTGGTCCTTCCGAAAGTCAACGAATTGCTGACACCGCTTGTATCGGTCATCCCGATGCAGCTGATCAGCTATTACGCAGCGCTTCACCGCGATTGTGACGTTGATAAGCCGCGTAACCTTGCGAAATCTGTAACAGTCGAATAAATAGTAAGCCAGGTTCTGGTTTTACAGCAGCGCCCCTTTGGATTTTCATCCGAAGGGGCGTTTTATGTTTTAAAATAATTTAAATAAAAGGTGAATGACAACGAAATTGTGTATATGAAATGTTTTTAGAATAGCTAAAGTATGCGTTACTTTTGTTTTAAGTTGCTTAAAGGAAAATTTTATAAAGATTCGACTGGAATATTTCTTTAGTAGTTATCCTCCCCCATGCCAAATGGTATAATTAATTCACCATAAAGAAAAAGGGTGAAATGGATGTCTTCGTTAAAAGGCTTTTCCCAATACATAAGTGAAAACGCCGACCTCTTGTCGGCAGAAGTGGTCGAATCAGTTGTACAGGAGATGGAACTGAACATCCCCGAGTGGGAAAAAGAGCAGGCTGTTTGCATGTACGTGGAGCTGATCGGGTTTTTCGGGCAGTCTCTTCTGGAAGGAACTCGCATCGAAGTTCCCGAATCGCTAATTGAATGGAGCAAAAAAAATGCAGAAATGCAGGTGGCTGCTGGCGGAAAAATTTCTGAGATTGTCATCCGCTACCCGGTGACGCGGCAGGTCTTCTCGGAGATTTTCACGCGCCTCAGCCTGAAGTTTGGATTGTCGGTCACAGAAAGCGCCAAAGCCATCAAGGGCATCAATGCCATCCTGGATATCAGTTTGAATGAAACTTTTTACGCATTTGAACGCTTGTCGGAAAGGTATCAAGCGGAAAAGCAAGTGGAGCTGCTCAACCTGTCAGCGCCGATTGTGCCTGTACTGGAAGACGTTGTGGTATTGCCGCTCGTCGGCGTAATTGATAGCTACCGCATCGCCCATATCCTGAACAATGTTATCCCGAGAGTTGCAGAGAAGAACGTCAATCATGTGGTGATTGATTTTTCAGGTGTATTGACCATTGATGCCCATATTGCGCAGTCTATCGGGCAGATTGGCGGGACACTCAAACTGATGGGCATCCACGTCGTAATCGCCGGGTTGCGGCCGGACCTCGTCCAAACAATCGTCCACAGCGGAATTGATATGCTGGATGCAGATGTCTATGCAACAGTCAAACAAGCGCTTGAAAGCTTAAGGTAGATTTAAAGTATGGAGCCATCCCCGCATTTGTTGCTGGGATGTCTTTTTTATGTGGCAAGGCTGAAGGGGAGCCTTATCAAAAGGCCAACCCAGTAACTGGCTGAAAATTATACCGTTGGAACGAGTCGGTGGCGGGGCGCAACAGTTCATGCGAATGTTATGTTAGAATAGGAAAGGATGAGATTTTTCCCATTCTGAGCTGTGCTAGGATGGAAAAAATCTGTTTTTTGTCTTTCGTGAATCAAGTGTAAGCTTTTCGCCTCCCTTACACCTTCAGAACGATTATCTTCTACCCGCCTCCGCAAACGAACGGGAAAAGGCCAAGCCTGCAAAGATTCCCTAAGGACAATGAAAACTGAATAGGAAAGGAATTGATTGGATGAGATCTGATCTTACTGCAGATCAAGAGTTAATCGAAAAGAAACAAAATCGTGGAGATGAAAATACAGGCGACTACACGTTTGACCGCGTCCCGCGTGAAGAACGCAAAATGGGGTGGCTGAGCATCACCAACATCACGTTTGGCATCGCGACCGCCATTTTCTATTTCCAGATGGGGAGCGTTATGGCGCTGCAGTTCGGGGCCGCCAATGCCATCATTTCAGCCATCTATGCCATTATTGTCGCAGGCGTACTTGGAAGCATCGTTGTTTACTTATCGGCCAAGTCCGGTATGAACGTCAATTTACTATCCCGCGGAGGCTTCGGTTACATCGGAGCCTCGTTAACCTCCTTAATCTACGCATCGAACTTTATCATGTACTGCGCATTCGAAGGCATGATCCTGGTCGCTGCTGTCCATGCTTATTTCCCCGCCATCCCCATGTGGCTCCTCATTGTCGTGTTTGGTTCAGTGGTCATTCCATTAAACTGGTTCGGCATTAAACAATTGGATAAATTACAGAAATGGTCGCTGCCCGTGTTTGCGATTTTCCTGATTGCGGCAATTGTCGTCGCCTTTAACACCACATCAGAATATGACGGCAGCTTCTGGACTTATATGCCTGAAGGCGTCCAAATCGGTGGAACAGCCTTGCTGCTGTGCATCGGTATGCAACACGGCATCATGGGACTGACTGCGCTGATCGCTTCGGATTATGCGCGTTTCCTGAAGCCGAAAGATTTAAAAGTAGGCTCGATCGCTATCGGGTTTATTCCCCAGATTTTCTGTTTTGGTGTTATGGGCGGCCTCGGCATCTGGTTCGGCGTAACGCTCGGCGAATCGAACCCGGGCATTTACATTGTTGTTCTGCTCGGGCTTGGCGGTGTGCTGTTTACGATGCTGACGCAAATCCGCATCAACATCACCAATATCTACAGCAGCTCGCTGTCCCTGTCGAGCTTTTTTGAAAACATGTTCGGCTTTACGCCGGGCCGCCGGTTTTGGGTAGTGGTGGCAGGCGTCATTGCGATGATCCTCATGCTAGGGGGCATCGTTGACCATCTAGATACGGCGATGACCTTCCAAGGGGTTGCGCTCATGAGCTGGGCATCGATTTTGGTGACGGACGCATTGGTCGTCAAGAAATGGCTGAAGATCGGTCCGGGCTATTACGAATCAAGGCAGAAAAACCTGTATAAATGGAATCCCGTCGGCATTGTGGCATTGATAGTGCCGACTGCACTTGGTACCATCGCAGCACTCGGCTATATGGGCACGTTCCTGCAAAGTACGGCGGCATTCTTCGCCTTGATTTTAGCATCGATTTTGACCGTTGTTTTGGCAATCGCTACAAAAGGCCGTTACTATATTAGAAAAGAAGCAACCGATATTCCGAAAGAGGATTGGATTGCCTGAGAAAACGTTCTGAGGTAAAGTAAAAGCAACAACAAGGCGTATGTTCATTCCATTCGGAAAGGATGATTGAGTTGACGACTTCTACAGTGACCTTATCGATGGCACGGCGTTTTAATGCCAGTGACAAAGCAGTTTACGAAGCGTGGACCAACCCGGAACTGATGAAGAAATGGCTGTTTACGCAAGAAGACACAAACCAGGCAACAAAAAATTCCTTGCGCGTGGGTGGAGCCTGGGAAATCGTCGACCGCCGCGAAGGCGTGGATTACCGGGCAATCGGCGAGTATCTGGAATTAAAGCCACCGCATAAACTGATGTTCTCTTTCAAGATGCCGCAGTTTAACGACCTGGAAGACCGGGTCACGGTGTGGATCTCGATGGTGCAAAACAGTTGTGAAATGGCGTTTGTCCAGGAAATTGTCGTGCCGCACGAGGAAGGCTGGACGGAAGAAGACATCAAAAAAAACGGCGAAGAATACAGCAGCCAAAGCAAAGAAGGCTGGAGTATGATGTTTGAGAATTTAAAGCAGCTGGTGGAAAAAGAATAACAGGAAAACCGCAATCTCTCGAAATGGGAGAGATTGCGGTTTTTTGTTTGATTAATATGAATGTCAATTGAGTAAAAAGAAATAAATCGATCTGGGTAATATTGCATAATTGTATATTCCGAGCTATGATCGACAAGAAACAATAAAACTAGCATAAAAATAAATCATTTTTGATTATTATAAGCTATCGGAGGAAGTTCATGACGCAACTAAAGGATTTGGAATCCAAAGTTCAAGAACTGGTTACTTTGCTGGAAGCCTCGAAGCAGTTGAATTCCAATTTGGAAATGGGCGAGGTTCTCGAAAGCATCCTGCTGCAGATGGTGCAGGTAGTGGGAGCGGAAGCGGGAACATTATGGGTGTTGAACAAAGACCGGCAAAAGATCAAAGCTGTTGCAGCATATGGGGCATCCGCATCGAAAATCCTCAACATCGAGCTGGCAATGGGCGAAGGCATCGTCGGCAAAGTGATCGGAACGGGTGAGGCCCAGTTGATCGAAAACGTAGCGGCCAACCCAGACTGGGCAAACCGGGTCGATCATTCCAGCGGTTTTGTGACGGAGTCGATGATCACAGTTCCTTTGGCGGTCAAAGGCAACGTGCTTGGTGCTTTGCAGCTGCTCAATAAAAAGGACATCGCCTTTTTCTCGGAACAGGACATCAGCCTGGCAGTGGCACTCGCCAATCAATCGGCATTGGCGCTCCACAACAGCCAAATGTACGATGAACTGCAGCGCATGCTGTTGAGCATGATCCGCACGTTGGCGAAAGTGCTGGACGCGCGCGATCCTTATACGGCGGGCCATTCAGAGCGGGTGGCAAAATACTCGCTATGGATTGCCCAAAAGCTTGGGCTTGATACACATGACTGTGAAGAGCTGTATAAAGCGGCATTGCTGCACGATATCGGGAAAATTGGGATACCGGATGCTATTCTCCGAAAGCCTGGAGGGCTGACGGGCGAAGAGTTCGCAGCCATCAAGCAGCACACGGTCATTGGGGCGGACATCCTATCCAATATGGAACCGAAAGACGCCATGGTGCCTGCGATTAGAACTGCCTTGTCCCATCACGAGCGGCTCGACGGCACTGGCTATCCGCATGGTTTGGCCGGTGCGGACATTCCGTTATTCGCCCGAATCGTTGGTGTAGCTGATGCGTTTGATGCCATGACGACCGCTCGTTCTTACAGCAAAGGGCTGTCGTTCCGTTTAGGTGCAGAAGAGCTGATACGCTGCCGGGAAACCTTATTCGACGGCCAAGTGGTTGATGCATTCGCAGGAATTCTCGCCGACTGCGATTACCGATTGGGACAATATGAAGAACAACAAGGAAGAGGCTACAAGCTATGAATCAGTTTGACGTATTATTGATCGGCCATCTGATCGGCGACTTTCTGCTTCAGACAAGTTGGATGGCCAAATACAAAGCGACCAAATGGCTGCCGCTATTGACGCATGTTTCGGTTTATACGGCGGTTATTGCCGTACTCGGCATCCTCTCAGGAGGGCTGTCCCTGCCGGCACTGGCCATCATATTTTTCGGCCATATTATTTTGGACCGCAAAACCTTTGTCATGTTTTGGGTGCAACGGGTCCAGACCGCTAAAGGACCGGAGAAGGGTTGGCTGTCCATTGTGGCGGACCAGATTTTCCATATCATTTTGCTTGCCATTGCCATCGCGATTTCCTAGGAGTGAACAACATGAAAGCTAAGACGTACGTGCTTGAAAAAGAATATACTCTGGACCGTAAAACCGCATGGCAGCTGCTGGCGGACAATAACCGCATGAACTTGTATATCGGCCTGTTTCCAGTCAACTTCAGTCCGGCGAAACAAGACGGAGCGGAAGTTTTTTACCGGGAAGCGCATGCCAAAGTGCTGGGGCTCGTGCCCATTTCGTGGCAGGAGTTCCCGTTCCAGTGGCAGGAAAACGACAGCTATACCGTTGAACGCCGCTATCTTTCGGGGCCGATGAAGCATTACACATTGAAAGTTGAGCTGTTCGACAACGGAGAGAGTGGGACGCGGGTCAAGCTGACGGCGGATTTTGTGCCGCTCAATCCATTGGGATATGCCGCCATTTGGGCAACCGGATTGCCAGCAATCAAAAAGATTATGCGTTATTTGGACGATTATTTAGCGTCTGGGGCAACAGCTGTTTTCGAAGCGCCGCAAAAACAGGTGACGTCCAAAATCAATCTGCCGGAACTGGATCGGCTGGCGGGTCTGCTTGTTAAGTCCCCTGTTAAGAATGAGTATGTGGAATTGTTGCACCGGTATTTGGCTGAAAAAGGCGATCACGATGTTGCCCAAATCGAGCCGGTGAATCTTGCCAGGTTATGGAAAGCCGATTTGGATGACACCTTGCGCGTATTGCTGTACGCCACAAAAGCTGGCTTGCTGAACCTCAGCTGGAACGTCATCTGTCCGAATTGTCGCGTTTCAAAAGTGGAGCATAACTCTTTGTCTGAGCTGGAACAGGAATTTCATTGCGATTTGTGCGGCGTGAACTACGATGCCAATTTCGATCAATTTGTCGAGCTGAACTTCTCGATCCATCCAACGGTGCGCCAAGCCTATGTTGAAGTCTATTGCATCGGCGGCCCGATGATTACGCCGCACGTCAAAGCGCAGCAGGTCATCCAAAAAGGCAAAACCGCGAGCTTTGCGATTCCTAAGGGTGAAGATGCCCTGCGTTTGCGTGTGCTTCAAGCAAACGACAGAGTGGCTGTAGATAAAAATGCGGAAGCGATACAGCTTTTGTATTCAGATTTGGGCTGGTCTCAGGATTCGGTTTCTGGCTCTGATGACGTTGTCATTACAAACTCCAGCAGTGCAGACATTGTCGTCGCTTTGGAACATTCGGACTGGAACAAGCAGGCAGTAACGGCTGCTAAGGTCACAGCGATGCAGGAGTTCAGGGATTTGTTTTCTTCTGAAGTGCTGTCGCCGGGCCAGAAAATCGGCATCGATCACGTGACCATCTTGTTTACCGATTTAAAAGGATCGACCTTACTGTATGAAACAATCGGCGATTCCAGTGCCTACGGCCAGGTGCGAAATCATTTTGATTTTTTGATCGGACATATCAAAACAAATTCCGGCAGCGTCGTGAAAACAATCGGCGACGCCGTCATGGCGATCTTCCATAAACCGGAGGAAGGGCTGAAGGCGGCTTTAGCCATCCAGAAAAACCTGGCAGAATTCAATCGTACGGCCAATGAAGAACTCGTATTGCGGATCGGCTTGTACAGTGGACCGGCCATTGCCGTAAATTCCAACGACCGTCTCGATTATTTTGGGCGGACCGTCAACATTGCGGCGCGCATCCAGGGGCAGGGCGAAGGGGGCGACGTCATCATCAGCCGCGGCGTATTGGCACAGCCGATGTCAGCAGGATTGCTGTCGTCTGCTGATGTAGGGCTGGAAGAGTTTTCGGCTGTTCTGAAAGGAATCGATGGCACTGTGGATTTGGTGCGGATTCGGTTAAAAGAGAATTTAGTGATTGAGAAGCATGCGGGTTGAATGGTTTCCAATAGATGGAGCAAATTAAATATTGATTGTTAATAAATGCCTGTTGAGATATCTTTATCTTAAGAGGCATTTTTTTGTTATAGGAAAGGGAGTTGGGCATGAAAGTTCAAACAGAACAATTCGGTGAAGTGGACCTGGGGCAAGAACGTGTCATTACGTTTGATAAAGGAATTCCAGGATTTGAAGAATATAAGAAGTACGTATTAATCCCAGCGGACGCAGAAGGGGAATCTCCATTCTTTTTCTTGCAGTCAGTCGAAGCGGTGGAAGTTAGCTTCTTCTTGGTCGATCCATTTACGTTTTTCCAGGATTACGACATCAAGCTGGAAGAGCAAATGGTGGAGCGGCTGCAGCTGGAAGAACCGGCAGATGCTATCGTGCTGACGACTGTGACGGTTAAAGGCGATATCAGCGGAGCGACGACGAACTTGAAAGCGCCGCTTGTCATCAACAATAAGAAGCAAAGCGGCATGCAGATTGTCTTGAACAACAAAGACTACCAGATCAAACAGGCTTTATTCCACAGTGGCGACACCGCTGCAAGGCAGGTGTAACGATGTTAGTACTGGGACGTAAAAAAGGTGAAACAATCATCGTTAATGACGACATTGAGATCACGGTTACCTCTATAGAAGGCGATATGGTGCGGATCGGCATCAATGCGCCGAAGCAAGTGACCATCCATCGCAAAGAAGTGTACCTGGAGATTCAAGAAGAAAACAAGCAAGCCACATCGAACGTCATCAATTTGAGCGACTTCCTGAGCATGCGGAAGAAATAGACTCGAAGCCTGCAGATCTTGCAGGCTTTTTACGTGGATAAAAATAAAAAAGAAAAACTTTCAAAAAACACTAAACATTTGTTAAACCCCTCCGATATAACTTATGTAAGGCAGTTCAAAAGGATTTGGGCGCTTACAAAAAAACAAAAAAACATTACACGGAGGTAATACACAATGATCATCAACCACAATATCGCAGCACTTAACACACACAGACAAATGGGCTCAGCTCAAAGCGCGCAAATGGACAGCATGGAGAAATTGTCATCAGGACTTCGCATCAACAGCGCGAAAGACGATGCAGCAGGTCTTACAATTTCTGAGAAAATGCGCGGACAGATTCGCGGACTTGAGCAGGCTTCGACAAACGCACAAGATGGCATCTCATTGATCCAAACTGCAGAAGGTACTTTGAATGAAACTCAAGATATTCTTCAGCGTATGCGTGAACTAGCAGTTCAATCTGCCAACGATACAAACACAGATACAGATCGTAACGAAATCCAAAAAGAAGTAACTGAATTGGCTTCTGAAATCACAAGAATCGGTGACGATACTGCATTCAATACTAAGGATTTGTTAAACGGCGATTTTAAAGCTACTTTCCAAATTGGTGCAAACTCTGGTCAAAACCTTTCTATCTCAATCGGTGATATGCGTTCAGATGCACTTAAAGTAGGAACAGATTATGTAGCTACTAGCGCAACTGAGATTACTTACACTGATGCAGCAGATGCTACTGCAACAGCAGAGTTTGCAACAGCAGCCCAGGTAGAAACAGCAACAGCAGCAGCAGCAACGGCAGCTAGAACAGCTGCAGATGCGGATGCTACAGATCAAGATTTAGAAAAAGCAGCATTAGCAGCAGAAGCAGCAGCAGCAAAACCTGGAGTTGCTGGTTATTACGATGGTGCGGCAGGTGCTGGTGAACTTGTAGTAGCTCAATCAACTGCTCTTGCTATAGGAGAGGGTGGAGTGATTGGTATTGATGTTTCTACACAAGGAGCAGCTGATACTGCAATTACAACAATCAATAGCGCAATCGAAGCAGTTTCTTCTGAACGTTCAAAACTTGGTGCAAGCCAAAACCGTTTAGATCATACAATCAACAACTTGAACACATCTTCTGAAAACCTAACAGCTGCGGAATCAAGAATCCGCGACGTTGATTATGCCGAAGCCGCGTAAGCGAGCAGAGGTACAGTCGTCCTGGCCGGTAACAGCCAGAGATTACGACCGGGTGAATTGCTGGAAACCCCTGATAGCTTTTATTGCCACAACGCAGCTGGAAACGGCAAACGTGACGGTTCGAAAAAATAAAAGATTGGGCAATCAGCAGCCAAGCTCCTGTCTCGAAAGAGTGGAGAAGGTTCAACGACTAGGGTAGACCATCTAAGGCGAAAGCTATGGTGATGAAATCCGTAGGTGACACAGTGGCCATCACCACTGAACGATCCGAAGTGCCCGGCCCCTACTAACACTAGAGGGTGAAGATATAGTCTAGTCATTTATGAAAGTAAATGTTCGCACGATGGCGAAAGAAATGATGGAACAAACAAAGAACTCGATTCTTGCACAAGCATCACAAGCAATGCTGGCTCAATCCAATCAAATGACTCAATCAGTGTTACAACTGTTGAGATAATTGATTCTAGGGCGTCTAACCGGGTAACGGGTTAGAGTATAACTGGGTGAATTGCTGGAACTTCCTAAAGCCCCATCAACCACAACGTAACTGGAAACGGTCGGCGTGACGGTCTGAAAATGACGGGGATGCACCAATGGATAATCAGCAGCCAAGCTCCTGTGAGGAAACTCTGGGGAAGGTTCAACGACTAGGATAGACCGTCTAAGGCGAAAGCTATGGCGATGAAATCCGTAGGGCGGCAAGCGCCGTTCGAAGTGCCCAGCCCCTCAAATTCGAGGGTGAAGATATAGTCTATTCTATGTTCGAAAGACATAGCGGCAAAGCAGGCCAACCAAGCACCACAGCAAGTACTACAATTGCTGCGTTAATCTTAAGAGTCAAAAGGAGCCTGATTTTGGGCTCCTTTTTTTATAAGGAGGCAATCCAATGGATATCGCTGCGTTATCGATGGCAATGAGCCAAATGAATGTCCGGACAGAAGCGAATGTATCGATTATGAAAAAAACGATCGATCAGGCGGAGACAAATGGCCAGGATGTTGTAAAGATGTTGGAACAGTCTGTTCAGCCTCATATCGGAAGCCGTTTAGATATTAGAGGATAAAACAATTAGAAAGTCCATGACTGTAAGAGGTCATAGGCTTTCTATTTTTTTATTGTAAAAATAGTTTTCTCTCCCACAATTATCCTATTCTTTTTTCAATCATTATCTTGTACACTAAACAAGATTAACTCGAGCAAAGGGTGTGAGAACCGATTGACCAGTCCGATTTCTAATAATTTTCTTTTATATAATACGATCGCTACTATGGCAAAGTCGATGCCTGCTTTAGGCCAAACCGACAGCGCCAATAGTTCCATCGGCAGTTCGACAAGCCCCAGCACGTTTTTTGCGATGCTGATGAATGCCATGATGGAAAGTATGGAACAAACGAATGCTGGGACAGCTCCGCAAACAGGTGTTCAGGCTGCATTGCCGTCTTTGACTACGCCGCTCACGGCACCGTTAACCAATTCCTATAACCCAGCCCTGACGATCCCGCCGCTCAACACACAAGAAGTGCCAACCGCAGCAACGGATACAAGTGACTTGAAATTCCGGCCGACCCAATTTATTAAGCTGGATAGTACCTTGGAAGGCAAGCTGGAAGGAACGGCCGCCCACTTTATCAATGCCGGGAAAAAATACGACCTGGATCCCAATCTACTGTCAGCCATCGCCATCCACGAAACCGGCAATGGCTCATCACGCGCTGTAAATGACAAAAACAATGTTGCCGGCATGATGGGCAAGAATGGACTTCGGAGCTACGCTTCTGTGGAAGATAGCATTTTCGATATGGCCCGCAACCTGCGTCAAAACTATTTGAATGAAGGCAAAGACACCATCGCGAAGATCGGAGCGAAATACGCGCCGGTCGGAGCTGCCAATGATCCAACAGGATTGAACAACCACTGGACGCAAGGCGTCAGCAACTATTATTCCAAGCTCACATAAGCTAAGACAGGTGCTTCACAGACCTGCCTTATTTTTTTTTGCTTTTTTACTAAAAAAATCTGCTTTTCTGCCGATAACTATTATATAGATTCTATTTAAGTTTTAAGAAGACGAGGAGTGGTTTTACTATGGAAGTAACAAACTCAGCTGTTATTCAATTTCCAAAAATTAACGAGTCGAACCCGGCAGTTCCCAAGAAGACAGTCACTCCTGAACCATACAACAACGAAAATACCGATCAACCCATTACTAAGGAAGCAATCGTAAATAAAGTAGACAGCATGAACGAATTTTTAGAACCAACATCAACAAATGTAAAATTCCAGCTGCATGAAAAGCTAGAAGTTTATTATGTCCAAGTAATTGATTCCAAAACGGATGAAGTGTTGCGGGAGATTCCCAATAAGAAATTTTTAGATATGTATGCCTCAATGGCCGATTTAGCGGGCCTGATCGTGGATGAGAAACGATAAGAATGGAGTGAACTTATTATGCGCGTTGGCGGATTAGCATCAGGTATGGATACAGAATCAATCGTCAAAGACATGATGAAGATCCAAAAAATGCCTTTAGATAAATTAATGCAGCAAAAAACCTTTACAGAATGGCAGCAGGAAGCGTTCCGGGATACCAACCTGTCAATGTCGAACCTGCGGACAAGCGCAAGCAATTTGCGTCTTCAGTCGTCATTCAATTCCTATAGCGCCACCTCGCCCGCTCCAAACAGTTTCACGGTCGCGACAACGGCCAATGCCATGGGCGGTTCTTATAAAGTGCAAGTGACGAGTGTGGCGAGTGGAGCGAAATTGAACTCCGCAAATGCAATCGCAAATTCGGCAGGTGACGCTGTAAGATCAACAGATCAAATTGGTGTAGCTGGAAAAATCACAATTGACAGTTCAGGAACCGATATTGTGATTGATATTAAAAGCACAGATACTTATGCAGATATAGCCAAAAACCTTCAAGATTTAACGGCAGCATCAGTTCCGGCATTACGAGCCAGTTTTGATAGCACGACATCTCGGTTCTTCATAGCTACAAAAGGTATGGGTACAGAACAAGCTTTTTCTCTAAAATTTACAAATGCAGATGGGACAGACAATACAGCTTTGGCTAAACAGATTATTAATGACAAAACGACAAACCCACCTCCCGTAACAGTAACAGCTACCGGAGCAACAGACGGTTCCATCATGTTTGATGACATTGAAATTAAAAATTTAAAAACTAATCAAACAACCGTTAACGGGTTAACAGTCAACCTATTGCAGGTTGGTGCAGAAGAAATCGTCGACGTCCAATCCAATCCTGAAAAACCACTGGCCATGATTAAAGACTTTGTCGATAAATACAACGAAACAATCGAGAACCTGCAGAAGCAGCTCGTCGAAAAACGCTTTCCCGATTTCCAACCTTTGTCTGATGAACAAAAAAAGGACCTGACGGAAACTGAAATTGAATTATGGGAAGAAAAAGCACGGAGCGGTTTGCTTCGCAACGACCCGGTATTAAAATCTGCCATGCAAGATCTGCGCAGAGCCTTTATGGACAGCGTAGGCGGACTTGCAGAAGGCAATATCAATCATTTATCGCAGATTGGCATCAACACCGGATCGTATACAGAAGGCGGCAAGTTGTTTATTGACGAAGCGAAACTAAGCGCAGCACTAACTGACAAACCGGACGAAGTAATGGCGCTGTTCACGACCCGGGATGCTGCAGGAAACGGTGTTGGGGCAAGAGTCTACGACACCTTAAACAATGTTGTCAAAAACCTCAGCGAAAAAGCGGGCAGCTCTTCAAGCTCCATCGACAACAGCACACTTTCCAAAAAGATCAAACAGATGAACGACGAGATCAGCCGCTGGCAGGATCGCCTGACGCGCGTAGAAGACCGCTACTGGAAGCAGTTCACGGCAATGGAGAAAGCGCTAAGCCAGATGAACTCCCAAAGCACCTGGATGCAGCAGAACATGTTTGGTGGCGCGTAATGAGCTCAAAAACAATTATGTATGCCTTTCTGGAACAGACACAGGAGCTCTACAAAAAAGCCAAGGACATCAATTTACGGATGGAAGCTAATGAAGAAGGCAGCGTTGAATCGCTTGAGACCATCTTCCAACGCCGCCAGCAATCCATAAAGCAGCTGGAAACCTTTATGAAGCAAAAAAACTTCCAGTGGACAGCCGAAGAGCAGTCCATCATTGAGCAAGTAAAGGAAATCGATCAACAGCTTCACTTCTTGCTCAACGACTTACATCAATCCTTTTTTACACAAATCAATCGCATTGCCCAGACAAAAGAAATATCCAAAAAATACAGCAGCGCTTATCAGACCGTATCCACTGAAGGTTCATTTATCGACAAACGGAACTAAATGCTAGGGGGAAAAGAACACATGGCAACGATCAATCCTTACCAGACTTACCAGCAAAACTCAGCAATGACGGCATCACCCCAGGAACTGACCCTGATGCTGTACAACGGCAGCCTGAAATTCATGAAAATGGCAAAACGCGCACTGGCCGATAAAAAATTTGAAGAAAAAAACACCAACATCATCAAAGCCCAAAACATCGTCCAGGAACTCCGCGTCACATTAGACCTGAAAATCGAAATGTCAGCCGGGCTGGCCCAAATGTACGAATACATGTACACACGCCTCTTGGACGCCAACATGAAAAACGACACAGAAGCGCTGGAAGAAGTGGTAATACTCATGACAGATATGCGCAACACCTGGAAAGAAGCTATGGCATTAGCGAAAAAGAATTAATCTAATATAACGGATTTTTATTAATTTAATTTACAAGATAACTAGAGGAAATCATTTCAGGCGGACGCTTTCCGGGGGGATTTCCACTACTAGGATATGGAGCAAAACAACGGAGACTCCCGCGGGATAGCGAAGTGCCGAAATCCACTCGGGCGTTGAGCCCGAGTTAGTTCGGCGCAAGCCCGCAGGAAAGCGGAGTTGTTTTGTGCAATATCCATAAGAATATTAAGCATATTTGAAATCTCAGTACAAACTATACATGCAAATGAAATGAGGTATAAACGTGGATAAGACATCATGGATAGGAGTCATATTGGGATTTGTCGTGCTGATTGGTGGAATGATCCTGAAGGGATCAAGCCCGATCGCATTATACAATCCAGCGGCGCTGGTAATCATTTTTGCCGGAACCATCGCCTGTATCCTCGTTGCGTTTCCAATGGACGAAGTAAAAAAGATTCCCAGCTTATTTAAAGTGATATTCAGAGAAGAAAAAAAAGTCTCCATCAAAGAATTGATACCGATGTTCACAGGCTGGGCCATGCTGGCACGAAAAGAAGGCTTGCTGGCATTGGAAGAAAAGTCGGAAGAAGTAGAAGATCCGTTTTTACAGCGCGGCCTGAAGATGGTCGTTGACGGCCAGTCACAGGAACAGATCCGTGATTTGATGGAAGAGGAAATTGTTGCGATGGAAGAACGCCATGAACTAGGGGCGAAAATTTTTGCGCAGGCAGGTACATACGCACCTACACTGGGTGTGCTGGGTGCCGTTATCGGGTTGGTTGCTGCACTTGGCCACTTGGACGATGTGGCTTTGCTTGGTAAATCCATATCCGCCGCGTTTATCGCGACCCTGTTCGGGATTTTCTCAGGCTACGTACTATGGCATCCATTTGCCAACAAGCTGAAACGGAAATCCGAAGCAGAAGCCAAAACAAAAATGATTATGCTAGAAGGTTTGCTGGCTGTTCAGGAAGGGCTGCCAGTCCGGACTGTAGAAGAAAAGCTGTTGACTTATTTGCCGGCGAAAGACCGTATGCTTGAATCTCAAGAAGAAAGCGGTGTTCAAGTTGAAGCGTAAAAAAAAGCATGAAGAACATGTCGATGAAGCCTGGCTCTTGCCTTATGCCGATATTTTGACGCTGCTTTTGGCGCTGTTTATCGTGCTGTTCGCTTCCAGCCAAGTGGATGCCGAAAAGTTCAACGCCATCGCCGAATCATTCAATAGCGAGTTGCAGGGCGGTACCGGCATACTGGATGAACAGGCGCCGGTTGAGAGCTTCGACACGTCACCGACCGCCGAATTGAGCGAAGATCCGCCGTCAGGTGAAAGCCCAGAAGAGATTCTTGCTGCGAAAGATCAGCGGGAATTGCAGGATTTCCAGACGAAAATTGAAGCGTATATTGATGAAAAAGGCTTGGCGTCTCGTCTCAATACTGAAATGACGACAAAAGGCTTAATGATTACGATCAAAGAAGGTGTGTTATTCGAATCAGGGAGTGCAGATATAATCGGCGGTTCACAGACGATTGCGGCTGAAATTTCAAATTTGCTGGTTTCCGATCCGGCGCGCATGATTTTCATCGAAGGACATACAGATAATATTCCGACGGGGACAACGGAATTTCCATCAAACTGGGAATTGAGTTCTGCACGTGCCATCAATTTTATGAAACTGCTTCTTGAAAACGAGGATTTGGAACCGCAGAAATTCAGTGCATCCGGCTATAGCGAGTACCATCCGATTGCTGCAAACGACACACCAGAAGGTCGAGCGGAAAATCGCCGTGTCGAAGTGCTGATTTCACCTTATGAAAAAGAAACTGACGATTAAGAGGTGTACCATGGGAAAACTAAAGAAAATCATTGGTGTTGTCATTATTGCAGTAGTTATGGGCGTAGGTGCCGCATTTTACTTCGTGCAGAAAGATGTCGAAGCAGAAGAGGAAAAACCGCTAACCGCTGAAGAGTTGGCAGAAATGAGCATCGACACCGATGTGATCACGACAAATCTGGCATCGCCAGGAAACTTCGGGATTGTTCAGTTCAATATCCTGTTAAGTAATACGGAAACAAAAGAAGAAGCGGAAAAACGTACTGCTGAAGTGCGTGCAGCAGTAATTGCGACCGTTGCAAGCTTTACAAAAGATGAATTGATCGGAGAAAGCGGAATTACACTGATTGAAGAAGAACTTGCTGCTCGCTTATCGGAAGTTTTTGAAAAAGGAAAAGTGGATCGAGTTCTGGTGACAGAATTTAAAATGCAGTAAAGAAGAGTGTTGTAAAAGCTATTGGCTTTTAAAGCAGAAAAAATTGAAATTCCGCTAAACATTTTGGCAAAACTGCCGATATAAATCTATAGAGAAGGTCAGGTGAGTGGATATGAAAGCAAATCAGCTAGATAATTGCCGAATTTGCGGTACATTATTCCTTAAGGACTACACTGACTATTGCCTGGACTGCTACAAGGAAATCGAAGAGGAATTCAAGATAGTGAACGAATTTCTGAAAATCGAAGCCAATCGCTTTGCGAATATTCAAGATGTCAGCTTGTCCACAAATGTCTCTGTCAAACAAATTGCCGATTTTATTCGCGACGGGCGCATTTATGCAGACGATCTCCCAAATTTGGGTTACCCGTGCAAGCATTGTGGTAAAGTAATCAAAAGGCAGATCCTGTGTGATGACTGTTTTAAGGATTTTTCATTGGAAATCGATGCGACAATGAAAAACGATAAGTTTTTAGAGGAAACTGGAAGAAAACGAGTAAGGCCAAAGGTCAACGCACAATATTGGAAAATACGATAATAGAACAAAACTAAACTAAAGGGCGGTGAAGGAATGAATATTGACAAAACGAATGGTTCTTCCTTTATTCAAGCTTATCAAAAATTGCAGGTGGCTCCGGCCGCCAAAACAAAGTCGCTGCAAAAAGAAGACGAACTGCAGATTTCAAACCAGGCGAAGGCGATGTTCGAAAAAAATGCCAATGTTGATATTGAAAGACAAGAAAAGATCCAGCTCCTAAAAGCTCAGGTGTCATCAGGTGAATACCAGGTCGATGCGGGCAAGGTAGCAGATAAAGTTCATCAATTCTGGTTCGATAAATAAAGTAGAGCTCTTAAAAGAGGAGGATAGCGGATGCTGAACTTAGTAGTAAACACGCTGGACGAATTGATCAGCATACAAAAACAGCTTATCCGTTACGCCGAACGCAAGCAGACGGTGTTGATCGAGCGAAAAGTCGATGAACTGACAGAGCTTGTGAAAGAAGAAACGAAGCTGGTCAAACAGCTAGGCCAATTGGAAGACGAGCGGCAGCAACTTGTAGCCGACGTATTGGAAGAACATCCTGGCCTGACATTCAGCCAGTTTGCAGAACAGATTCCAGATGAAGATGTAAAACAAGAGCTCCACTCACAATTGACAACGTTACAAATGCTTTTAACTGAGCTGCAGGTGAAAAACAAAGTCAACGAAAAAATCCTGGAAGACTCGATGAGCTTTGTTCAACATATGATCACTCAAGTAACAAAAACGAAACAGCAGCATTTCAATTATCAATCGCCGGCAGTGCAGCAAAAGCCACAAACAAACAATCAAGGCTTTTTCGATACAAGAGCCTAGGAATTGTAAGAGAGCGGGGAAAACCATGGTTTCATCATTTCACGGATTAGAATTAGGAAAACGCGGATTATCCGTCGGTCAGGCAAGCATTGCGACAACTGGACAGAATATTGCCAACGTCAACACAAAAGGCTATTCACGCCAACAAGTAAACTCAAGTGCTTCGCCGTCATTGGACGTTTGGACAGGCCAAGGGGCGAATACAGGACAGCTTGGAACCGGCGTTAATCTCGATTCGATCACCCGTGTAAGAGACCGCTTCCTCGATCAGCAATTTCGTGATCATTCCGAAACACTCGGACAGTGGCAAGCAAAACAAACAACATTGGACCGATTGGAAACAATCGTTAACGAACCAAGCGACAGCGGGTTGAATAGCGCAATGGATGGATTGAATAGCGCTTGGCAGGATTTGGCCAACGAGCCGGATAGCTTGTCTGCACAAGCTGTGGTCAAAGAACGTGCACAAGGCTTTATCGAAGTAGCGCAATCGATGAACAAATCGATGGACAGTTTGAAAAGCGAATTGACGCAGCAATCACAAGAAACAGTTGCTGAAGCGAACGGTTATTTGAAACAAATCGCAGAATTAAATAAAAGCATTGTCCGCGATGGCAGCCAGTCAAATGATTTGAAAGATAAACGTGATGCGCTTGTGGAAGAACTATCCACGTTGATGTCGATTAAAGTAGACGAAAAATCGAACGGCAGCTACTCGATCAGCCTCTCTTCAAATAACCAGCAACTGGTCAGCGGTGAAGAAGTTTTTGAAGTCGATCACAAAACCGGTACTGGTGAAAATGAAATGTACGGTGGCAAGTTGGCTGGATTGAGCCAGTCGATGGATACCGCAACAGCTTATCAGGAAAACTTAAACCAAGTGGTTAGTGATTTTGCACAAGCTAATAGTATGGCGGCTGTAGGCGGTAAAGATCAGGCTTTATTTATCGGAAATGCCGCAGATTTTAAACTATCTGAGCTAAAAGTTAATTACGAGGCAAGTCCTTTAAAGCAACCGGCTACCACGGGAAAAACAGCTGAAGCAGCGCAAAGTGATTTCCGAAAACTGGTTAGCCAGCTTGGTGCACAGAGCCAAGCAGCAATCAACTCCGTTACGAATCACGGAGCAACATTGCAAGCAACAGAAAATCGCAGACAGTCAGTGACCGGTGTTTCGCTGGATGAAGAAATGGCTAACTTGATCAAGTACCAGCATTCATATAATGCGGCAGCACGGTTAGTATCAATGACGGATCAAATGTTGGATACCATCATTAACCGAATGGGCAACTGATAGCAGAAGGAACGTGGGGGGAAAAACATGAGAGTCACGCAACAGATGCTTAACCAGAATTCCATACGCAATATGAACCAAAACTTGAGCCGCTTCGAAAAAATCAATAACCAAGTTGCAAGTGGCAAATTGCTTCACCGCCCATCAGATGATCCGAATGGCGTCAGCAAAGCGATGAACTTAAAAAGTACGCTTGCAGCCAACACCCAATTCGAACGGAATTCGAATGAAGCCAAATTGTGGATGAACGAAACCGGTCAAAATATCGACTCGATGGTGGATGCGATGCAGCGGGTGCGAGAATTAGCGGTTCAAGGCAACAATGGTACTTATTCGGAGCTGGATCAGACGGCAATGGCTGCTGAAATAGAAGAATTGACAGAGCGGATGCGCCAATTGGCAAATGCTAAAGTTAATGGCCAATCATTGTTCAACGGCCAAAAAACAGGCGAACTTCCTTTTCCTGAAAAAGGAAACCTTGCAGCTGATTCTGCAGACCTAATCGCTAAAACGTTCACGATCGGGGATGGCATCAAGATCCAATCAAGTGTTCTGCCTGATGAGTTGTTTGGAACGGCAGCAGATGACAACAATATTTTCAAAACATTGCAAAGTATATCCACTGATTTAAAAGCTGGGAATTCCATTGATCTGGATAAAATCGATGCAGGAATAGATCGGTTGTTGACAGTGGGTGCTGAAAACGGAGTGCGGCAGAATCGTGTAGAAGCCGTTGAAAACCGGCTGCTTGATAGCAATCTGGAACTCAAATCGATGTTGTCAAAAGTCGAAGACATCGATTATGCAGAAGCGATCATCAAGCTAACCAGCGAAGAAAGCGTCTACCAGGCGAGCCTTGCTGCATCATCAAAAATAATCCAGCCGAGTTTGATGGACTTTTTAAGATAAGTGAAATAATTAGATAATGAAAAAGCAGGCACCCCGCGGGGCGCCTGCTTTTTTGCATTATCCTTTAATCGTATTAACCAAGCCCATCATGTCATCTGCGTATGAAATGGCTCTTCCTTGTGATTGGAACAAACGCTGCGTCGCGATCAATTCGGTCATTTCATCAGCCAATTCGACATTGGATGCTTCAAGTGCACCTTGTTTGATGGCGATAGTTCCGTCATTTTGTTGAGCTAAATCGATAAACTGCAGATTGCCATTGGCAAGTTGTTCAGCTTCAGTGCCAGTCAGGCGGAAAAGATTGCCGCCTATTTTTTCAAGAGAGTCCGGCCGATCTATTTGGGCAATGCCCATTTGGATTTCAGCCGGTTGTTTATTTGCATCTTTAAAGGAAACTTCCAAAGCGCCATCTCCATTTAATTGGAGAGTGTCATAATCATTATCAAAAACGATCGGCTGATTATCAGCTCCCAGAACGGCATCCCCGTTGGCCGTCACCAAGCTGACTTGGTTTGAGTTTGGCACCGGCTGGACTTGGAAAGATCCGTCTTTTGTATAAAAGGCGTTGCCTTCAGACTCAACTCGGAAGTAAGCCGATTCGCCCTGGATCATAAAATCAAGCGGCCGGTCTGTTTGGCGGATAGAGCCCTGCTCGTTGCGGGTAGCTGTCTGTGACAAAATCGCGCCGGCACCGATGCGCAAACCGTAAGGCGTAATTCGCCCAACTTCGTTTTGCGGACCGACTTGTTTTTCAATTGATTGCACGAGGGCGTCTGAAAAACTGGCTTCTTGGCGTTTATAGCCATTGGTGTTTACATTGGCAATGTTATTGCCGATCAAATCGATCTTTTTTTGCAGTTCGCCCATGGTGTTGCTGGCTGTGTTCATTTGAATGTTCAACTAATAACTTCCTCCTAGACGCGCCCGATTTCATTTACTGCTTTTTCCATGCTGCGATCATAAGCCTGAATAACTTTTTGATTTGATTCGAAGCCTCGATAAGTTGTCATCATGTCCGTCATCGTCCGGGTCAAATCAACATTCGATTGTTCGATAAATCCTTGTTTTACAAAACCGCCTGCGCCCTCGAGCAATGCTTCGTTTTCAACAAATTGAGGAGGGGTTTCGGGATTGCCTTCCCAGCGCAACAAATTTTGTCCCTGTTTTACAAATTGGTCCGGATTTTCCGTATAGCCAATCCATAAGCGATCGCCTTGAGTGCCATCGGCTAAAGTGATTTGGCCATTTTCCTGAACAGTAAAGTCTGTTGATCCAACTTGAATCGGCTGCTGGTTTTCGCCTAAGACGGGAAATCCGTCGCTGGTGGTCAGCAAGCCTTCAGTGTTTACAGTGAAAGATCCGTTTTTTGTATAGCGCACTTCGTCATTCTCTGCAGCCACTGCGAAAACCATCGATCCTTTTTGTTGGGTTTCAGGATTTGTTGGAAGTAGTTCATCCAGCAGCACCAAATCGGTCAAATTTCCAGTTTCTTTTAATGGACCTTGAAGAAAAGAAGGGATGCCCTCCTGAGCATATACGCCCGTGGTTAAAGTCCCAATATTTTGTGGGGCTATTGTACCTTTTTTTCCGTTCTCGATCGCTGTAATCAACTGATCCGGAAAAGCGCGTAAGACGGTTTGGTCTCCTTTAAATCCTGGAGTATTGGCGTTTGATAGGTTATTTGTCAATATTTGTTGATTCCTATTATTGGCCATCATCCCTGATGTAGCAGTGTATAATCCACGAAACATAGGTTTTTTCTCCTTCTTATTAGCATAATGGTAGATATCGCGTAGCATAACATTAACACTTGAATAAAAATAGAGTCTTATTGATTAATATGGAAAATATATCATTTTATTTTTTTAAAAAGAAAAATATACAAAATTATAGAAACATGATACTATCACTTTGATATTAATTTTAGAAAATAGTACGAAATAACGAGTTTAACAATAAAATAATAAAAAATCATTATGAAAATGGCAAACTTACTCGAAAGGTAAAGACGCAAAACTACGGGCCTAAATACACAGTGTACAAGGCAGCCGAGTCATCAAAATGGTAGATTTGACCAAAATCCACCTTTTTAAAGGTGGATTTTTATTAACTATTAAATGTTAAAAAAAGGAGTTTTTCGATGAGTATATTCCCTAAGTCGCTTGAGTCCATGGAACAAGCCCTTTCAGCATCGACATTGCGGCAGCGAGTGCACTCGGCGAATATCGCCAATGTGGACACCGCTAATTACAAAAGCAAAAAAGTCGATTTCCAAGCAGCCTTGGATACCGCAATAAACAATCAAAGTCTCTCCAGCTACAAAACTAACGAACGCCACCTCTCATTTAGCAATGAATCTTCAATTGGTAAAACAGAAATCCTTACCGACAATTCAACAAAATACAATAATAATGGCAACAATGTCGATATGGATGTAGAAATGGCCGAGCTTGCAAAAAACCAGTTATGGTATAACGCTGTTACAGAACGGGTCAACGGCAAGCTCAACAGTCTCAGCTCAGTAATTAATGGAGGGAGATAAAAAAATGAGTTTATTCAGTGGGTTTAATATCAGCGCATCCGGATTGACGGCCAATCGCATGCGCATGGACGTCGTATCCGCCAACATCGCCAACGCTAATACAAATCGCGCCGAGCTGGTGGATGGGGAATGGCTCCCGTACCGCCGGAAAACAGTGGAATTGTCGCAAAGCGGCGGATCACCGTTTGCCAATCAACTGCAGTCAGTTATTAATAGAGGGAACACAGCTGTATCTGGAGTCGAAGTATCAGAGATCAGAGAAGATGACGCCCCTTTTAACCTGTCCTACGATCCGGAACATCCGGATGCCGGAGAAGACGGCTATGTTCGTACCTCCAATGTTGATCCGCTGAAAGAAATGGTGGATCTGATGTCTGCAACCCGTTCTTATGAAGCGAACGTCACTGCGTTGAATGCTTCAAAAAGCATGTATATGAAAGCTTTGGAGATCGGAAAATAAATCGATGATTATTAAGAACAATCTACTATAGAACATCAAGGAGGCCCCCCATGGAAAAAATAGGCCAGATTCAACCCCCATTTATTCAAAATCAATTGTTCGATAAAGTGCAGCCTGAAAACAAAGTTGAAGGATTTGGAGAAATATTCAAAGATGCGCTAAAAGAAGTGAGCAAAGCGCAAAATGAATCAGATAAATTGACCAACCAATTGGTGACAGGAGAAGTACAGGATGTACACGAAGTCATGATTGCTTCGCAAAAGGCCAGTTTGTCATTGCAGATGACGATGCAGGTCCGCAATAAGGTTGTTGAAGCGTATCAAGAAGTAATGAGAATGCAAGTATGATGCGTAAATGAAAGAGAAGGTTTCAGTATATAAAACGAAGTTAAAGGAATCTTGGACCAGTTTTTCTCCTGTGACAAAATGGGCTGTTATTGGTTCCTTTTTTCTTACCTTAATTATTATTATTGTCTTTGTTTTTCTCAATAATCGCACTAACTTCTCAGTGTTGTATTCTGATCTGGCAGCAGCAGAAGCGGGCGAAATCAAGACGGCTATTGAAGAACAGGCTATTCCGGTGGAAGTATCGGCCGATGGCAAAACGATCAGCGTACCTGAAGAGCATTTGGCAGATTTGAAAGTCAGCCTGGCTGCGGAGGGGATACCGAAGAACGGCAATGTGAATTACGGGATATTCAGCGAAAATATGGGGCTCGGAATGACCGATCGCCATTTTGATGTTGTGGAACGGGACGCCATGCAAAATGAGTTGGCGTATTTGATTGAACAAATCGATGGAGTAACAGAAGCGAATGTCATGATTACACTGCCGAAAGAAAATGTTTGGATCACGGATGAAGAGCAGACATCTACAGCTTCTATTGTCATCCAAGGCGATTCGACGCTGCAATTGGATCAAAAGCAGATTAACGGTTTGTATCACTTGATCAGCAAATCAGTTCCAAGTTTGCCGGCTGAACAGGTAGTGATCATGGACCAAAACGGCCAAGTGTTTGAAGTGCAGGATGCCAACGTGGCAGATACCAATCTGTCGGTCTACCAGCAGCATCGCGAAATCCAAAAAGGCATCGAGCAGGATATTCAACGTGAGCTGCAGCAAATGCTCGGCTTATTGCTTGGGCAGGACAAAGTGGTTGTCTCTGTTATGACAAACATCGATTTCACGAAAGAAAAGCGGGAAGAGCAATTGGTTGAACCCGTCGATGTTGAAAACAATGAAGGCTTGGATATCAGCGTGGAACGCATCGTCGAAACTTATTCGAGCGAAGGCGTGGTCGTGGAAGATCCAGCAGGAACCGGTGAAACGGAAGTCGCCAATTATCCGGGCTTGGATGGTGCTGGAAACAGCGAGTCGGAGCGTACGGAAGAGCGGATCAACAGTGAAGTCAACCGGATTAACCGGCAAATTGAGATGAGCCCTTATGTGATTGATGACATTACGATCAATGTCGGCGTAGAGCCGCCAGTTCCGGAAAATCCGGCCAGTTTAACACAGGAAAATGTCACGGACATCAGTAATCTATTGAAGAATGCTGTCAGTACTTCATTGAGCATGAATGAATTTGCTGCAACCGAAGTGGAACTGGAAGACCGAATTTCTGTTTTTGCAACTGAATTCCAAGGACGTCCGGATATTGAGGAAGAAGAACAAGCTGAAACATTCCTCGCCGGCGTACCGAACAATCTGCTTCTGGTCATTGCCGCAGCAGTTGTGCTGGTACTGATCATCGTCATTGTATTGCTATTGCTTCGCAGAAAGAAAAAAGAAGTAGTATTTGAAGAAGAGTATGATTTTGGAGGTTTTGAACAGGCGCTAGCCAAGTCAAACCAAGTAAATATTGAAGAAGAAGTTGATTTGTCTGAGTTTAGTGCCAGATCGAATCCGAAGCGGAAAACGATTGAAAAGCTTGCCAAAGGAAGACCTGAAGACTTTACTAAATTGTTGCGGTCATGGATGGCAGATGACTAGGAGAGTGGCCAATGGTTAGAGGAATACAAGAGTTGACAGGGATTCAGAAAGTGGCCATCTTATTGGTTGGTTTAGGACCTGAAGTCTCGATTGAGATATTTAAGCAACTGACAGAGCCGGAAATCGATCAATTAACCATGGAAATTTCCAACGTTCGACAGTTGAAGAACAGCCAAACAGAAAGAGTCATTAATGAATTTTACGAAATGATTCTAGCCCAGGATTATATGAATGAAGGTGGTTTGGTTTACGCCCGAAATATCCTTGAACAGGCACTGGGAAAAGATAAGGCGATGGACACCATCAACCGGCTATCAAACCGGCTTCAAGTAAAACCATTTAGTTTTGCTCGAAAAGCCGATCCAAACCAGATTTTAAATGTTCTGCAGCACGAACAGGCCCAAACGATTGCATTGGTGCTGTCCTATTTGGATGCTAAGCAATCGTCGAAGATTTTGTCTGAGTTGCCGAGTGACAAACAAGCGGAAGTCGCAAGGCGGATCGCCTTGATGGAAAGCACTTCTCCGGATGTCATCCATCAAGTAGAGCAGATTTTAGAGCGGAAGCTGACTGCTACAGGATCACAGGATTATACTGCTACCGGTGGTGTTGAAGCGATTGTTCGCGTGTTGAGCAATGTTGATCGCGGTACAGAAAAATCCATATTGACCGAACTCGAAAAAGATAATGTGGAACTGGTTGCGGAAATCAAAAAACGTATGTTTGTCTTCGAAGATATTGTCAATCTGGAAACTCGTTCCGTTCAGCGAATTGTCCGTGAAGTGAGCGATGCTGATCTGACATTTGCACTTAAAGTAGCGAGCGAGGAAGTCAAAGACAGTATTTACCGCAATATGTCTACACGAAGAGCGGAAGCTATTCGTGAAGAAATCGAAGTTATGGGGCCAGTGAAGCTGAAAGATGTAGAGAATGCACAAACAAATATCGTCGGATTGATCCGAAGCATGGAAGAAAAAGGAGAAATTGACGTAGCGCGTGGAGAAGGAGAGGAAATGATTGTCTAACATCATTCGTCTTCCACAGTCTCTTTCTAAAGAAAAGAAAATTATCCAGACTCGTAAAATTGAGACTAAAAAAACTGTTTTCAGTAATCAGGAACAGGATCCAAGGCAGCAACGCCAGCAATTACTACAAGAAATTGCTGAGTTGGAAACTCGCCAGGAACAATTGCACAACCAAATTTTAAACGATCAGCAAACGGCACAGCAGGAAATAAGTGAATGGTGGCACGACAAGCAGCATGAAGCTTTAGAGCATGCTGAAAAACTGGCGCAAGAAGCACGGCAGCAAGGATTTCAAGCTGGATTTTCAGAAGGCCTCCAGCAAGCTGAGCAGGACAGTGTTGAAAAACGACTGGAAATGACTCACTTGCTGGAAACGGCTTACGACGAAAAAACAAGAATTATCCAGCAGGCTGAACCTTTCTTATTATCATTAAGTGTCAAAGTGGCAGAGAAAATTATTCATAATGAACTCCGCCAGGACACAAAGCAGGTGCTGCACATTATACAGCATGCATTAAAGCAGGTAGAGGAATCGGAAGACGTCACGATGCAGGTTTCTGCTGAAGACTATCCAACCATCATTCCATTTTTGGAAGAACTAAAGACGTACATTAAAGCTGATTCGGAATTGAAACTGGTTCCAGTGGCCAATCTGACGCCAGGCGGCTGCAGGATTCATACGGCGAGCGGATCTTACGACGCCGTGGTCGACAATCAGCTGGATGAAATCAAAAAACAATTGCTCGCTTATTGTGAGGAGAAGACCAACGATGAACCTGTGGGAAGATGAGTATCTGGAATTGCTGAGTGACATCGAACCGATTCAAAAGCATGGGAAAGTGATTCAGGTCATCGGCTTGACGATTGAATCGAGAGGGCCAAATGCGAAAATCGGCGAGCTTTGCCTGTTATATCCAAACCGCAATGAACCACCGATTGAAGCGGAAGTGGTCGGCTTTAGAGAAAATCGGATTATGCTCATGCCGCTGCAGGACTTATCGCAAGTCGGTCCGGGATGCTTAGTAGTCGCAACAGGCGGGCCGCTTCAAATCAAAGTCGGTCCCTCCATTTTAGGGAAAATCCTGGATGGAACAGGAATGCCGCTTGATGAAAGTTTATTGCCGCGCGGATTGAAAAAGTATTCCACGAACAACGCACCACCAAATCCGTTAAAACGTCCGCGGATTGATAAGCCCCTTGAAGTCGGTGTCCGTGCGATTGACGGTTTGCTGACCGTTGGCCAAGGCCAGCGTGTTGGCGTATTTGCAGGAAGCGGCGTCGGAAAAAGTACCTTAATGGGCATGATTGCCCGCAATACCGAAGCCGATATCAACGTTATCGCTTTAGTCGGGGAACGAGGGCGTGAAGTTCGGGATTTTATTGAACGCGACCTCGGTCCTGAAGGGTTAAAAAAGTCGGTAGTAGTAGCAGCGACTTCAGACCAGACACCGATGCAGCGCATTAAAGCAGCACTTACGGCAACAGCAATTGCCGAATATTTCCGGGATCAAGGAAAAAACGTCATGCTGATGATGGACTCGGTTACGCGATTTGCCATGGCGCAGCGCGAAGTTGGCTTGGCTGTTGGCGAACCGCCGACCAGTAAAGGCTACACACCGAGCGTCTTTGCCCTCTTGCCAAAATTACTGGAGCGCTCAGGCACTTCAAGCAAAGGTTCCATTACTGCTTTCTACACCGTTTTAGTGGATGGCGACGACATGAATGAACCGATTGCCGATGCGGTGCGCGGAATTTTGGATGGCCATATCGTGTTGGACCGTAAAATTGCCCAAAAAGGCCAATTCCCAGCGATCAACGTCATGGCCAGCGTCAGCCGCGTTATGCACGAAGTCGTGTCAGAAGAACATCAGCTGGCAGCACGGGAATTCAAGCGTTTGCTTGCAGCTTACGAAACTTCAGAAGACCTTATTAATATCGGAGCTTACAAGAGTGGCGCAAACAAAGAGATTGATGATGCGATTCGATCGCATCCACTGATAAAGGAATACTTGCAGCAGGACATTTATGAAAAAGCCAAACTGGAAGAAAGTATAGAGCGGCTATCAGCACAATTTGGGGGCGTTTAAACTGACACAATTCAACTTTCGATTTCAAAAAATATTGGATTTAAAAGAAAATGAAAAGGGCTTTGCGCAGATCCAAATGGCTGAAGCCATCAAAAAGCACGAAGTGGGCCATCAACGAAACAAAGCCATTCAAAGCCAAATAAGCGATATCGAGCAATTGAAAAATACTAAACAGCAAAGCGGCGTCAATATTTCAGAATTGAGAATGCTGGAAAGCTATATTCACCAGCTGCAGGATCAATCGCTTTCTTCTAAAAGAGAATTGGAGTATTTGCAGAAAAACGTCTCGACATCTCAAGGTTTGCTGCAAAAAAAAGCACAGGAAGAAAAAACCTGGGAAAACTTAAAACAGCAAAAATTGAACCATTTCAAAGAAGAAAGCAAAGCGGCTGAGCAAAGCTTTTTTGACGAAATGGCCAGCACCCGATTTTATCGTTTGGCCAAAGCGAACAGTTTAGCGGAAGGAAGTTAAGCAGATGGAAGCTTTGAAACTATCGTTTCCACAAACCATAAGCCCGACTGCAAAAAAAGCGGCTGTACCAGCTCAACAAGATCAGGCTCTGTTTGCTTCTTTGCTGACTTCATTAGGCACCACTGAAGCGGAACTTCCTAGTGAAGAACAAGCCTCGGCAGAAGGTGTGCTGGAAAACCTGGAATCTTTGTTGGCGCTCCTACAGGAAATACCGGTTGAAGAACAAACGGCTGAACAGCAGGAACTTCAATATGCGATTCTTCAACTGCAGGAGCTTCAGGCGGGAAATGCACAGCTTAACGTGACGGCACCCAGCCAAACGAGCGGCAGTTTAGCAGAATCCACAGCTGCTTCCGCCAAACTGCTTGAGTTGCTCGAAAACATCCAGCAGAAGCTGCAAGTTCTCTCAAGCATAGCGTCTGCACAATCCACAGGAAGTTCGGTAGTTAAAGAAGCAGCTGAACAAACAAACAGCATCAACCTTATCAATTTACCTCAAATTTCAAAGCAACTAGATGAGTTGATTGGCCTTCTGGAAAAGGAGCAGCAAGCAACGTTAGCTGCTCAACAAGGAAAGTCGATTGGCCAGGAATTACCGGTTGAAGGGGGCAGATCGGTAAATGATATTCCCAGGTTTCTAAATGAAACCTTAAAACCAGTCAAAGAACTTCCGAAAGTCCCTGTTGAAACACAAGGAACATCTCTACAAGCAGAAGAAGTTGCACTTCAGCCATCCGTAAAACTTCAGGGTGCCGAGGAACTTCAGTCGCCGAAAGTGGCAGCTGACAGCAAAACGGCTCAAGAGACGACTATCCAGCCAACCACTAGCGTGACGGCTGAAGCTGTAAAAGCTGCTGGCAACCAAGTGCGGACAGAAGCAAATCCACCCGCTGCACCATTTGTCCGGCTATCCAACCTTCTTGAGGATTTGGGCGGTATGCTGAAAAGTTCGATGCGCATGGCAGAGACTGCAGAAGGCATGAAAATGCGCGTGAATATTTTTCCGGAACATCTCGGCCACCTGGAAATTCTTCTCACATCAGTGAACGGAAAACTGGCCGCTCAAATTATGGCAAGCACACCGATGGCAAAAGAAGCACTTGAACTTCAACTCAATCAACTCAGAGCTTCGTTGGTGCAGCAAGGCGTAGCTGTTGAAAAAATCGAAGTGCTGCAGCAAAGTTCGCCGCAGCCTTTCAGCCAACAGCAATCTCATGCCGAACAGCGATTTTCCCAGCAACAGCATAAGAATGGAACAGCCAACCGAGACAAAAATGGCTATTTTCAGCCCGAAGAAGAAAAGGCGTCTATACGGCAGCCTTCGGTTGGCCAGTTGATGAAAGTGGATTACACAGTATAGAAGAGAGGGTGTTTTGATGAACATCTCGACAGCAACAACGGGAACCGCAGCAGCAGCTCCAGCAGCACCAGCTGCTAAGACGGAAGCCACAAATGCACTCGGGCAAGATGCTTTCTTGAAAATCCTGGTCACTCAAATGAAGCACCAGGATCCGATGGAACCATTGAAAGACACGGAATTCATTGGGCAGATGGCTCAGTTTACGAGCCTCGAACAACTGACCAACTTAAACAAAACAATGACGCAGTTTGTCAGCAATCAGGGAAGTTCTTCATTAGCGGACTATGCACACTTAATCGGCACATCAGTTAAATGGGAGTCAGAAACAGGCTCAGGTGAAGGAATTGTTAAAGCTTTGTCCAGCAAGAACGGCGAGTTGCTCGCTGAGCTTGAAGGCTCGGATGTAAAAGTGCCAATCGAATCGATTCAACGGATTGAAAAACAAACAGCAGCCACGATTGACCAAGAAATCGTCTGACCCATTACGGTCAAAAGATGATTCTTGAAAGGGGAAAATTAAATGTTGCGTTCAATGTACTCAGGAATTTCAGGAATGAAAGGGTTTCAAACCAAGCTGGATGTAATCGGGAATAATATTTCCAACGTTAATACAATAGGCTACAAAAAAAGTACGATTAACTTTCAAGATCTTCTAAGCCAAAATTTATCAAGCGGTGGAACAAATCCCATGCAAATCGGTTTAGGTTCATCAATGGCTTCGATCAATGTAAACCATAATGTAGGATCAGCAATGACTACAGGAGTTGGAACAGATCTTTCGATTATGGGTGACGGATTTTTTGTTGTTCAAGATCCAGAAGCTGCCAACGGAGAAGGGCAATATTTAACGCGTGCGGGAAATTTTACTGTGACAGCAGAAGGTAATTTAGTGACGGCACAGGGATACAATGTTTTAAGCAGTAACGAGCAGGCAATCAATGTCTCAGAGTACGATTCCTTCAGTATCAATCGCTTAGGAGAAGTAATTGGAAAACAAGCTGATGGAACAGAAACAACGATTGCCGAGATTGGGATTTCCGCACCTGAAAACCCATCAGGCCTTCGGAAGTTTGGCGGTTCTTTGTATGAGATGACAGGAATGGCCAGTGCAAACGGCTTGAATATCCAAACAGCTACAGACAAGAATACAGAAATTGGTTCTGGGATGCTTGAAATGTCCAACGTTGACTTAACGGAAGAGTTTACGGAAATGATCATTGCACAGCGCGGATTCCAGGCGAATTCACGGACAATCACGACTTCAGATGAACTTCTGCAGGAAGTAGTCAACTTGAAACGATAATAGAGGAGGCTCAGGCTGAGCAGGGCTAAGCTTTGAACAGCAATCGACATGATTCAATTGACCAGGTTAAATCGCTCTTCTTTTGTATTAAATGCTATTTATATTGAACGGTTGGAATCCACACCGGATACCGTCGTGACTTTAACAACGGGCAAGAAAGTCCATGTATTGGAAACCGTAGAGGAAGTTATGGACAAAGTGACCGATTATTACCGGAAACTGAACATTTTACCTCGTTTGCATGAGCCGAACTTGGACGAATGAGGGGGCAATCAAGTTGACCGATGTTTTATCAGATGAAAATATTGAAACCATCCTTTCGGCAATGGGGAACCAAGAGCCAAAAGTTATCGACAAAAAAAGAAATGTTCAAGCATACGATTTCAAGAAAGCGTTGCGTTTCTCACAAGATCAGATTCGTACCTTATCCCGCATCCATGAGAACTTTTCCCGCTTATTGTCATCTTATTTCTCAGCGCAGCTTCGGGCTTTTGTTCAAGTTAGTGTCGAGACGGTAGAAGAAGTTTCTTATCAGGAATTTATCCGCAATGTCCAGAAAAAATCGATGTTGGGAGTTTTCGAAGCGGCACCGCTGCAGGGCAGTATGGTTATGGGCTTTTCCCCGGATGTGGTATATGTCATGTTCGACCGGCTTCTTGGGGGGCAAGGCAATCTTTTGCAGAAGGACAGTGAGTTGACTGAAATTGAAATCAGCGTTATTGAACGTGTATTTTCGAAATCACTGGATTGTTTCGAGGAAGCTTGGTCGTCCGTAGTGAAGCTGACTCCAGAACTCAGGGAGGTTGAAGTGAATCCGCAATTTCTGACTACGTCTCCGCCAAATGAAACGGTCATTTTGGTCAAGCTGCAAACGAAAATTGGCAATGTGGAAGGCATCATCAATATTTGTTTGCCCCATGTCGTGCTGGAACAAATTTTGCCGAAGCTGTCAGCAAAACACTGGCTTGCCAATCAAAAAAAAGCAATTGAAACACATGAGATGGAAGCTTTGGAGGAAAAACTTCAAAGCACTAAAATGGAAATCAAAGCTGTACTGGGAAAATCGACGATTGAACTTGGGGATTTTCTAAACCTGAAAAACGGGGATGTGATTCGTTTGAATGAGTCGTATGATGCTCCGGTCACGCTCCAGGTGGACAATAAATTGAAATTTTATGCACAGCCTGGCGTTTCAAAAGGTCGAATGGCTGTACAGGTAACAGAAGTGTCAACTCAAGGAATTCTATTTGATGATGACTGATCAACCTTCTTCGGAAGAAACTGCAGGTTTACTGAATTATAAGAATGTGGGAGGAAAGATGATGTCTGAAAGTTCATTATCGAAAATGGAAACAGAAGCAATCATCGAATTGCTGAACGCATCACTCGGCGGTTCAGCCGCTGAACTGACTTCGCTGCTTTCTGAACAGGTTTTCGTGACTTCGCCAACTTTGGCCATCACCAATAGGGATGATGTCTTCGCTTCGGTAAGTGCACCGTTTTATGTTGCACTTGGTGAATATACAGGTGCAGCAAACGGGATGCAAGTTCTTGCCGTTTCCAAAAAAGATGTAGATGCTGCATTGAAAGCTGGACTGGAGGATGCAGAAGACGAAACAGCATTTCAAGCTGTTCAAAGCATGATTGGGAAAATGTTCGACTCCGTAGCGCAGTCGATGTCATCTCTATTGGAAAGAGATATTGCCCATTCTCTATCGGGTATAGATGTTGTCGATCGGAATGTAGATTTTCCATTGGCCAATTTCACGAAAGAGCAATGGTTTACGGAATCCCAATTTCAGCTGAATATTAGCGGCAAGCAGAATATCCGTTTTCATCTATGCCTTCCAGTGCCACTAGCGAAACTTTTGGTAGCTATATTAACTGAACCGTTTGACGAAGAAGACACAAAGGAGATAGGTGAAATGCCAAAGCAATCGGAAAGCCATCTAGACAAACAGCTAAATCAACAGACTCAAGAAACACAAACGGTACAAAACGTCCAATTTTCAAGCTTTGATAACACGGAAACAGCACCGTCGGAACCGAATAACCTGAACATGCTATTGGATATCCCGCTTCAAGTTACTGTGGAGCTAGGTCGTACAAAACGTGTGGTCAAAGATATACTGGAAATTTCACAGGGATCTATCATCGAACTGGATAAATTGGCTGGAGAACCCGTCGATATCTTGATCAATAACAAGTTGATCGCAGTTGGAGAAGTCGTAGTCATTGACGAAAATTTCGGTGTCCGCGTCACAGATGTACTAAGTACAGCGGAGCGTATCTCGAAGCTGCGTTAATGTCTGATAGAAGGAGTTTGCCGAAATTGAACAAATCAAAGAATGTATACATCGCACTGCTAATGGCAGTCTTGTTTTTCGGTGCACTGTCGGTTCCATTGACTGTTCAGGCAAGCCCGAATGTCGTGGAATGGCTCAACAACGAAGAACCCGAAGAAGAAACGCCGGCAGATCCGGTAGAAACGGCACCGGTGGAAGAAAAAAGCCTGGCTGGCATCATTGTTCAATTGGTACTTTATACGCTATTAATTGTGGCGATGATTTACGGTCTGATCAAGTTTTTGGCAGCACGCCAGAAGAATCTTCAGCCGAACCAGGCAGTCAAGCTGATGGGTGGTACGCCTCTTGGCAACAACAAATCGCTTCAATTGGTGAAAGTTGGCGGCCAGATGTACTTGATTGGCGTCGGTGATGAAGTGACCTTGATCAAAGAATTCTCGGATGCAGCTGAAATTAGCGGCATTGAAAAAGACTTTGAACATCAGCAGCCGGCACTTTCCAAAAACCTGCTGGACTTTACGAAAAAGAAAATCGGGGATTTTTCGAAAAATCCGCAAAAAAAAGGTTTTGATCAGCTTTTCCATCAAAGCCTAAACAAGCAAAAAGCCAAACAGCAAGAGCTCCAAAATGAGCTCGGACAAGAACAGACCGACAAGGAAGGGCGTCCGCTATGATTCCGGAAATTTTATCATCCATCAATATTCCGGGCATTGATTTTGGCGGAGAATCGCCTGAAGATGTCTCAACGACTCTACAGCTATTTTTCCTGTTGACCGTTTTGTCGCTGGCCCCGGGAATTCTCATCATGATGACCAGCTTTACGCGGATCATCATCGTGCTGTCATTTGTCCGGACCGGACTCGGTACACAATCCATGCCACCGAACCAGGTATTGGTTGGCCTGGCACTGTTCCTGACGTTCTTCATCATGTCGCCGATTGCGATGGAAATGAATGAAACGGCCTTGCAGCCCTATTTAGACGGCGACATGGAGCAGCAGGAAGCATTGGATACCGCCATTCTTCCGTTAAAGGAATTCATGGCACAAAACACACGGGAAAAAGACTTGGCCTTATTCTTTAAATACGCAGAGTTGGAAAAGCCCGACAGCATTGAGGAAATCCCCTTGACATCACTGATTCCGGCATTTGCCATCAGTGAACTGAAAACCGCATTCCAAATCGGCTTTGTTATTTTCATTCCTTTTTTGATCATCGATATGGTGGTTGCCAGTACGCTGATGGCAATGGGGATGATGATGCTGCCGCCGGTGATGATTTCACTGCCTTTTAAAATTTTGCTGTTTGTCCTGGTGGACGGCTGGTACTTAATAATCGAATCGCTGCTTGTCAGCTTTTGACGAAGGGAAGAAAACGATGACTCCAGATATGGTGATCAAACTAGCCGAACAATCGATTTTTACCATTATCCTCATTTCGGCCCCGATGCTGCTGATTGCGCTTGCTGTCGGATTATTGGTCAGCGTCTTCCAGGCAATGACGCAAATCCAGGAGCAGACGTTGGCGTTCATTCCGAAAATACTGGCAGTCTTCATTTCGCTTGTAGTCTTTGGACCATGGATGCTGACATTGCTGCTGGATTACACTAGAGACCTGTTTCAGCAGCTGCCAAGAATCATCGGGTAAGCGGGCATGGAAATGATTTTTGACATACTGCCTTATTTTTTGCTGATGCTCATCCGGTTGAGCAGCTTTTTCCTGATTGCCCCGATCTTCTCCATGCGGGGCGTACCGGCGCAATTTAAAATCGGCATCGCTGCTTTTCTGGCGTTTGTCGCTGTTTCGACCTTGCCGATGGGCGATACGATTCCAATGGACTCTTCTTACATTTTATTAATCATCAAAGAGCTTGGTACGGGACTGGCGCTTGGATTCACAGCGGCACTGCTGTTGTACGCAGTCCAGATTGCCGGTGCCTTCATCGATTTTCAGATGGGTTTTTCCATGGCCAATGTACTGGATCCGCAGACAGGTGCACAAGTACCACTTATTGGCCACTTTAAGTACATGGTGGCCATCCTGTTCCTGTTGACAGCCAACGGACACCATTTGATGCTGGATGGCGTCATGCATAGCCTCCGCGTGTTTCCGGTGGAACGTCTGGCGATTTCGGTGAAAGCTGAAGACATCGCTCAATTTATGACCGGCTTGTTCACAGATATGTTCCTGATCGCCCTCCAGATTGCGCTGCCGATCATCGGTGCCTTATTTTTGGTGGATATTGCACTTGGCATCCTGGCAAAAACAGTTCCGCAGCTGAATATATTCGCTGTTGGCTTGCCGATAAAGATTTTAGTCGGCTTTGTTATGCTGTTTCTGACCATGCCTGTATTCTTCTTCATCCTGCAGATTCTCTTTGAGAAAATTTTGGTGAGCATGGCTCAGTTGATCAGTTTATTAGGAGGAACGTAAGTGGTGAAAAGGTATCCCCTGGACCTGCAGTTTTTTGCCGGTGAAAAAACTGAAAAAGCGACACCGCAAAAACGCCAGGAATCCAAACGGAAAGGCCAGGTAGCCAAAAGCCCTGAAGTCGCCGCAGCCATGATTTTATTAGGTGGGATCATGCTGCTGAATTCACTGGGCGGCTGGATGCTGGACCGGATCTTGGCGATCTACCGCATCCACTTTACTGAATATATTTCCTGGGAAATAACACCCGCGACCATTCGAACATTGTTTGAACAGATGGCTATGAATGCATTTTTGCTCATGATGCCGATCATGCTGATTGGTGTAGTCTTCGGTTTTTTTGGAAACTTTATTCAGGTCGGTGCCATCTTTTCGACGGATCCGATTATGGCAAAGTTGGAACGGATGGATCCGATTAAAGGCGCAAAACGAATCTTTTCAGCTCGTGCCCTGGTCGAATTGGGAAAATCCTTGCTGAAGATTGCCATTATCGGAGGCGCTGCCTTTGGTGTGCTGTGGCTTGGCAAGGAAGAATTGTTTTTACTGTCTCAAAAAAGCATTAGTCATTCCTTATCTTTTATCGGCTCTTTAGTGTTTCAAATGGGGTTGGTTGCAGGCATTATCCTGCTGTGTTTATCCATTCTCGATTACATTTACCAGAAATACGAATTTGAAAAAGGCATACGGATGTCCAAGCAGGACATTAAAGACGAATACAAAAAAGCGGAAGGCGATCCGCTGATCAAATCAAAAATAAAAGACAAGCAACGGCAAATGAGCATGAATCGAATGATTCAGGATTTGCCGGGCGCGGACGTGCTGATCACTAATCCGACGCATTATGCAATCGCCATCAAGTACGATGCCGAAACGATGGCGGCTCCGGTCATCATCGCGATGGGCAAAGATCATCTGGCCTTAAAAATCAAAGAAAAAGCGAAAGAGCTTGGAATTGTGACGATGGAAAATAAGCCTCTTGCACGTGCGCTGTATGCCCAGGTTGAAATAGGGGATACCGTGCCGGAAGAATTGTTCCTGGCCGTGGCAGAGGTTTTAGCATATATTTACCGACTAAAAGGAAAAATCCGATGAATTGGAAAGAGGAGGGGACCGCGTGAAAATCAGAGATTATGCCATTATGGTAGCCGTCATCATGATCGTTGTGATGATGGTCATCCCTCTTCCGCCGCTCTTATTAGATATTTTAATCATGATTAATATCAGTATTGCCCTAACCATCCTGTTGGTGGCAATGAATACGAGAGAACCGCTTCAATTTTCTATATTCCCCACACTGATTTTGCTGACTACACTGTTCCGCTTGGGATTAAACGTATCAACAACCCGTTCCATTTTGACCGAACAGACAGCTGGACAAGTTATCGAGACTTTCGGTTCATTTGTTGTTGGCGGCAGTGCCATTATTGGGATTTTGGTGTTCCTGATTCTGGTCATCATTCAGTTCCTGGTTATCACAAAAGGATCTGAGCGAGTGGCAGAAGTTGCTGCACGATTTACGCTCGACTCAATGCCCGGCAAGCAAATGAGCATTGATGCTGATCTGGGATCCGGAATGATTTCGGATCAGGAAGCCAAAAATCGGCGCGAAAAAGTCAGCTCGGAAGCAGATTTCTACGGAGCGATGGACGGTGCCAGCAAATTCGTCAAAGGCGACGCCATTGCCGGCATCATCATCACCATCATTAACATTATCGGCGGCTTGCTGATCGGAGTGATGGTCCACGGACTGCCATTTGGAGAAGCAGCCGAGCTATTCACCCTACTGTCCATCGGAGATGGTCTGGTTTCCCAGATTCCTGCGCTGTTGATCTCCACAGCGATGGGTATTGTCGTAACGCGTGCAGTATCGGATGGCAATTTAGGATCGGATATCACGAAGCAGCTTTTTGCTTATCCTAAAATGCTGTATGTTGTAGCTGCAACCCTTGTAATGTTTGCCGTATTTACACCAATCAGCCCACTGCTAGTGGTGCCGATTGCAGGTGTCATTTCATATGGTGCTTTCCGGATGCAGCAAGCATTAAACTCTGAGGAAAAGCAGGAAGTGGAAATAGGCAAGGACGAGAAAGAGCTGGAAGGAATGAAAAGTCCGGAAAGCGTTATCGACCTGCTTCATGTCGATGCCATTGAATTTGAATTTGGCTATGGGCTGATCCCAATTGCCGACAAAAACCAAGGCGGCGATTTGTTGGACCGTGTCATCATGATTCGCCGGCAATGTGCAATGGAGCTTGGCATCGTGGTACCGGTTATCCGGATCCGCGACAATATCCAGCTGCAGCCTAGCGAATACGTCATCAAGATCAAAGGCAACCGGGTAGCATCCGGAGAAATTATGCTTGACCATTACTTGGCCATGAGCCCAGGAATTGATGACGAAGCGGTGGAAGGCATCGAAACGGTTGAACCCGCTTTCGGCATGCCTGCGCTATGGGTCAATGAAGAAATGAAAGAAGAAGCCGAAATGGCCGGCTACGCAATTGTCGATCCGCCGTCTGTAGTCTCGACGCATTTAACAGAAGTGATCAAGCGCCATGCCCATGAGCTGATCGGCAGACAGGAAGTCAAGTCGCTGATCGAAAATGTGCGTGAAACTGCGCCTGCAGTTGTGGAGGAATTGGTGCCGCAGCTGATGACGATCGGAGAAGTGCAAAAAGTATTGATGAAACTTCTGAAAGAGAAAGTATCAATCCGCAACTTATTGGTCATTTTGGAAACGCTGGCTGATTACTCCTCGCAGACAAAAGATACGGATCTGTTGACGGAATACGTCAGGCAGGCACTATCAAGGCAAATTACGCTGCAATACACGACGCAAAGAGAGCCGCTGCAGGTGATCACAGCCGGAGCGAGCCTCGAGAAGAAATTTGCAGACTCGGTGCATCGGACAGAGCAGGGCAATTTCCTATCCATCGATCCTGAGTCTTCCCAGACAATTTTCCAGAAGATCACGGAACAGGCCGCCCAGCTTCAGCAGACAGGTGTTCAACCGATTTTGCTCACGTCTCCTGCCATCCGTATTTATATGAGGCAGTTTGTAGAGCGATTTGCGCCTGATCTGCCAGTACTTTCGTACAATGAGCTGGAACCGGAGATTGAAATTCAAAGTGTTGGAGTTGTTAATATCTCATGAGGCTGAAAACATACATTGTTGGAAGTATGACAGAGGCAATCCCGCTTATCAAACGGGATTTAGGCGCGGACGCTATGATTTTGAATACAAAAAAAGTGAAAACGGGCGGCTTTTTAGGGTTTTTCCAAAAAGAAAAACTGGAAGTGACAGCAGCGATTGACCCTATAGCAACACGGGAAAGTGAACGGGAACACGTACCGGCAGAATTTCCGAAAGTACAGCCTGTCAAGCAGCCGGCTGTTCCAAAAGAAACGGCAACTGAACTGATCAGCGAGTTGAAGAACATCAAGCAATTCATGATGCAGCAGATGACTGAAGACCGTCTGCCGGAAACATTTCAGATATTGAAAAAACACTTAACTGCACAGGAAGTAGCAGAAGACATCCAAGCGGAATTGATTGCGAAAATCATTTCGAATTTGAATGACGAGACTGACCATACGTTAGAGAAGGTATGGTCTGCTGCTCGGGAAGAAATCCTTGCCATAATTGAAGAAAAACAGCCGCCAAAAGTTGCTCAAGATCCTGAAATCATTTGTTTTATTGGTCCGACAGGTGTAGGGAAGACCACAACGATCGCCAAAATCGCGGCTGATTATATGCTGACAAGAGATAAAAAAGTAGGTTTAATTACTGCCGATACATACCGGATTGCTGCAGTTGAGCAATTGAAGACTTATGGCAGCATTTTGAATCTGCCGGTCAAAGTAGTTGACTCGGCTGCAGAGTTGAAGCATGCGATTGAGGATTTTGCAGAATGTGACATTATTCTGATGGACACTGCCGGGCGCAACTACCAGCAAAAACAGTATATTGATGAGCTTGAACGCTTATTGCCGAATGACAACAAAGTCCAGATTAACCTAGTGCTCAGCCTGACTGCCAAATACGAAGACATGAAAAAAATCATCGACAATTTCCAGTCGATTGCCATGGACGAACTGCTGCTAACCAAAAAAGACGAAACAAGCTCTTCGGGAGCCATTCTGAACCTGATTTTTCATTACGATATTCCCATCCGCTACATAGCCAATGGACAAAACGTTCCGGACGATATTTTGACAGTCACTTCTGAATTGGTTGCAGATTTTTTAATGGGGGAAGAAAAGCATGCTTGATCAGGCGAATGAATTAAGGGAAAGAATGTTGGCAAAGCAAAAAAAAAAACCTGATCGAAAAACCATCAGGAAGACGCGGGTTCTGGCCATTACCAGCGGCAAAGGCGGGGTGGGGAAATCCAACTTTGCGTTAAATTTTGCGTTGAGCCTGGTGGAACAAAACAAGAAAGTACTCATATTCGATGTTGACCTTGGTTTTGCGAATATCGATGTGCTGTTGGGCCGGACACCGCAGGAAACGATCGCAACGATGATCGAAAAAGATCTGGCCGCGCAGGATATTATCGAAGAAGGTCCCAATGGCCTGTTATTTATCTCAGGAGGCAACGGATTTAATGACCTGTTTCGGATGGACGACCTTAAATTGGAAAAGTTTTTTAAAGAACTGAGCACGCTGCAGGGAAAAGTAGACTATATCATTCTGGATACGGGAGCAGGTCTATCTTACGAAAATCTCCGCTTTATCCTAGCTGCTGACGACGTCATCCTGGTGACGACCCCTGAACCAACTTCAATCACTGACGCTTACTCAGTCGTTAAGATGGTTCATGGCAAAGACCCGAACGTCCACATGAAGCTGGTGATCAATCAATCTACCAGCTTACGCGAAGGTCAGCAGACGGCAGATAACTTTAAACAGGTAGCGGAGCAGTTTCTCGGCAAAGAAATCGGCACGCTTGGTTTCATTCCAAGCGATGCACGCATACCAGAAGCGGTGAAAAAACAAACGCCGCTTTTGCTGGCATATCCGGACAGCCCGTCGGCGGCAGCTATCCGAAAAGTGGCCGGTGAATTTCTACAGCTGCCAGTCCCTTACAAATTAGGCCTCAAAGGATTCATTATGAAGATTCTGTTTAAATAAGAGCGGCTTTTCCGCTTGGAAATGGTGGTGAAGATTATGGTGAATCATAAGTTGTCCAAAGAAGAACTCACCTGCTGGAGCGATTGGCAACAACATCGGGATCCGGAAGCTGGCGAATACTTGGTTGAACAGTATCTTCCTTTGGTCGATTACGTGATTCAACGGTTCATGATCAGTTTGCCTAAAACGGTGGAAAAAGACGATGTCCGCAGCTACGCTTATGAAGGCTTGCTTGATGCCCTAAGCAAATTCAACATCGAACGGGATTTGAAGTTTGAAACATACGCTTCTTGGCGTATTAAAGGAGCTATCATTGACGGATTGCGCACCAGTGATTGGCTTCCCCGCTCAGTCCGGGATAAAGTCAAGAAAATTGAAAAAGCCTATCTTCTGCTGGAGCAGCAGAATAGCACCTCTGTTTCCGATGAAGATGTCAGTTCATACTTGGGCATTACGAAAGCTGAGCTGAATAAAACAGTTTCTGAAGCAGCCTTATCGACAATGATATCGATGGACGATGAAAATTTCGAAGAACAAGGAAGGCTCGGAAATTACCATGTCGATTCACCCGAGCGCCACCTGTCAGAGCAGATGACCAAAGAATCGCTGGTACGCGCCATTGAGCGATTGCCGGAAAAGGAAAAAATCACAGTTTCCCTATGTTATTTCGAAGAAATGAAACTAACCGAAATCGCCGAAATCCTGAGTGTCAGTGTATCAAGAGTTTCGCAGCTTCACTCAAAAGCCATGCTGCGTTTGCATGCTTCAATATTATCGGTGCACGACAATTATTGAAATGAAAATAATAAACAGAGAGCCAGGGTGATAATCATGGAATTGCTATTGGTGGCAATCAGTATTGTCCTGTTGCTAATGAATGTCCTGCTGATGCTAACAGTCAAAAAGCAGCGAATGGATGAAGGTCCAACTGGAGTCCACGAAAGTATGGCAGAATTCGTGGCGCAGCTTGAAAAAGAAAATGATGAACTTTATGATAAATTAATCGCCTATGTAAAAGAAAGTGAAATCCATCTAACGAAAAGAATCGAAAGTTTGGAAGGAAATTTTGCTCCTAGTTCTAAAGAAATAGAAATTCCAGAAGAGGCTTCTGTGGAGACAAAGAAAATAATTCAGCTCTCAAGGCAGGGGTTTTCTACCAAACAAATTGCCAAAGTGCTCCAAACCGATCATGGTAAAGTGGAGCTCGTAGTTAAGATGAACCACAAACAACAAGTGAATTTTAAAGAAGACGGGGTGCTGTAATTGCGCATTGATAGTCAGAGCAATATCCAGAATGAACGGTTTTCAGTACAAGTTGCGGGAAACAAAACGAGTGAAATTTTTTCAAACGCCATGAAAAAATCCCAATCTAAGCTGCAAAATGATTCTTTAAACCAATTAATGGGACGAGTGGACGAACAAGGACAGAAACTCTCCAATCAACGCACGCTTGAGAATGTATTAAATTATAAGCATGCGGTAAAGCAATTTGTTGGCGAATCTATCCGTTTTGGCTTGCTTTTATCTGACGAGCAAAGCCAGCATCCAGCCGGGGGAATGAAATCCCAGCAAATCATTAAAGTGATTGATAAAAAAATGATTGAAATTCAAGATGAAGTATTGAATAATGAAGAAGAAGGAATTGGTACTTTGGATCTAGTCGGAGAAATAAAGGGATTGCTTATCAATTTATATATGTAAAGAAGGATGGAGAGGGTGAAATGTCAGAAAATCGTCGTGAGTTTTTTAGGGTTTTTTTCAATCAAGCTTTGAATGGAAAGATTTCAATTTATGGAGGCAATTTTTTCCCGGTCGACATTTATGATGTCAGCGCCGGAGGGCTAGTGTTTTCTTCTGCACTTGATATCCCTTTGGGGGAAAGCGTGCGTTGCAGCTTTGAAATATTAGACAGCGCTTTCTTACTAGAGGGGTCTATTGTCCGGAAAGCAACAGGGGTAGATATAGTGGAATGCGGAGTTGAATTTACTGTAGATCAAGGAACATCTTCAGAGTTATTCAAGCAACTGAACCACTACCAAATCCGCCAACGAAAAAGTTTTTTATTTGAATAGATTCATGACTTCATGAAAAGAGCAGACTCCCGGGTCCGCTCTTTTTTTGTTCAGGAGGAATTTCTGGAAGGAAAAGAGAAGTAATAGCCATACGAAAAAAGGGAAGGTGGAAAAATGGAAGCACCGGAAGAAATGCTTTCCGTATGGCGGCAGTTTGATGATTTTCCGATGGAGACCTTAACGAAAGCTTGGTACTATCAACGGTCAGGTGAACAAAAGCAGCGCAGTGTGGAGCTGATGAAACAACACCACGATCAATATGGCATCACCGGCAATTGTTTTGATTTGGCGATTTGGCTGCTGGCAGCGTTTGATGGAGCCGGCATCAAAGCTTACCCGGTAGGCAGCGGACTCGGAACAGAACAAGCTCATGCAGCGATTATAGCCGAAGACCGGGATGGCCGCAGATTTCTATGTGATTTGGGCGACCAGTGGATTCAGCCAATCCTGCTGGATGCAGACCGGCCAGAGTTCCAAGGCGGCAGGCTGTCAGGGTTTTTCCCTGGAGCGGAAGTTCAAGTAAAGCAAACGGATAAAGGGGTAGAAGTCATTTATTATCGGCCTAACGGCAAACAGTCCAATCAGATCTATGAAATGGAACCTGTTGAACGGGCAGATTTCCTAGAGGCCGCTGAATATTCCCAGCACCATATCCATCCGGAACCGCTGGTGGAAGTTCGGCTGTGGGAAAGTAGCGAAACCGTCCACTGGGAATTCGATAATTGGAAAAGTTTTATGAGTACGAGCACAGGGCTCTATCGCGACAGCGCGATTGAAACGCTGGAGGAATGGATAGAACGAATACATGATAAAACGCATTACGACAAAGAGTTTTTGAAAGAATCACTGGGATTTTACCAGCGGTTGAATCTGGGAAGCAGCGAATGATGGAATAGGAGAATTGGGATGATCAAAGCCGTTATTTTTGATTTGGATGGGACCTTATTAGATCGGGACAGCTCCTTGGCTGCATTTATAGAGGATCAGTACAATAGGTTAGCTGAACACGTGCAGCATATACCGAAAGATCTTTTCATCGACCGGTTTATCGAGTTGGATGCCAAAGGCTATGTCTGGAAAGACCGGGTTTATCAACAGTTAACCAAAGAGTTGGACATTAGAGGGATAGACTGGCAAACTTTGCTGGCTGACTACGTATCCAACTTTAAGTATCATTGTGTACCGTTTTCGGATATAGGTAGCATGCTCGAGAACCTGTCCCAGCAAACTCTCCGCTTAGGGATGATCACTAACGGCAGAGGGCAATTTCAGCTGGATAATATTCAGGCTTTGGGAATCGAAGGCTATTTTGAAGAAATTCTTATTTCTGAATGGGAAGGATTGGCTAAACCGGATGCTGCTATTTTTCTAAAAGCACTGGCAAGCTTGGGCGTGTCACCGGGCGAGGCAGTTTATGTCGGAGATCATCCGAAGAATGATATTGAGGCTGCAAAAGCAGTTGGCATGAAAGCCATCTGGAAAAAAGATTATCACTGGAGCTGCCTGGAGGCTGATGGAGAAATTGACGGCTTACACGAAGTCACTGGGTGGATAGAGCGCTTAAACGCAGAGCCGTAATGCGCTAAAGGGAGAAAAGGGCAGGTGAAGGAGCATGGAACTTAAAACGCAATTGCAGTTTGAACTTACCGAATTTCTGGGCGAACGAGAAACGGATCGCATGCCGGCTATCGGAAACTATGATTATTGGCTCCTGCTGATGGAATATTTCCTGGCTAAATCTGATCTTTTTGAAATTCATTGCTTTGATGAAGAAACGGAAACAATTGAAGATCTCACATCCCACTTGCCTGGGTTATTCGATACCAGCGAAAAGCAGGGCATGACGATTTTTTCCGGTCTTCTGACGCTGGATATCGCTGAATTCCTGATGACCCAACACGTCAGCAGAAAGAAAAAGCTCAAGTGGTTTTCAGTTTTCCTGAGCAAAGGAGAGCAGCACATTTTCTCCTCGGAGCATTGGGGCACTGAATTTTTCGTTCCGGACATTACGGAAGAAGACCTGCTGTTTATCAAGCACGTGGCGCCAGATGATGCCCGCTTTAATCAATATACGTAGTTGAAAGAAACTTTATTGGGATGAACAGAAGCCAGCAGGAGGATCGGCTGGTTTTTTGCTAGGCTAAAAGAAAAAGGGGCATGAAAATGGAGACTGAGAAACTTTGCATTTACGATGAACAGGGAACGCCTAAGGGCATCGCTGACCGCCAAACTGTCCATGAAAAAGGCTATTGGCATGAAACTTTCCATTGCTGGGTTGCGGGACGGCAGGGCAGCAGAAATGTTGTCTATCTGCAGCTGCGGAGTGATGGAAAGAAAGATTTTCCGGGGCTGTTCGATATCACGGCAGCGGGCCATTTATTAGCGGACGAAACAGTCGAAGATGGGATCCGGGAAGTTCAAGAAGAGCTCGGAATTGGAGTGGCATTTGAAGAACTGACTCCGATGGGGATCATTAAGGATCAAATAGCGTTGTCCGGTTTTATCGATAATGAGCGCTGCCACTGTTTTTTATATAAGGATTTGGAGAACATTGACCTTAGGTTTGAGTTGCAGCTGGAAGAAGTGTCCGGCATGGCAAAGGTTGACTTTGAGGCACTAGCGGCATTATTTACGGGAACAAAAGAAAAAGTGAACGTTGAAGGCTTTGAGATAACTCTGGACGGCAGAAAGAAGTTTTTTGAAAGGGCAATTGGTTTAAAAGACTTGGTGCCGCACAGTGCCGGTTATTTAGAAAAAGTTGTAGAGTCGATTGGGCAGGAGTTAAGAGAGTTAGCATGATTCTGCGTAAAAACGGCATTGCCCGGAGAAGGGGCATCGCCGTTTTTTGTCGGTTTTAATTTTTCTAATTCAAATAATACAAGATAGAGGAAATCAGCAAACTGCCAATGCAAAAAAACAATCCAACCTGAAGAAACGATTTTCTGTTTGGGAATTCTTTTCGATAATCTACCGAATCAGAAGTGCGTTTTTCACTTTCCCGAATCAAACCATCTTTTTTATTTATTTTTGCAAAAAAGTTTTGAGTGCTTTTGATAAAAGCTGTGAAAAACTGGCCTTCGATCAATACCATGGCAAAATAGGCCATAATCAGCAAAAGCCCAATCAAAAATACAGCATCAAACCATGTTGCGAAGGACCACTCCTTGTATAGGAAGAAAGGCAAAATAAACGAGCTGCCTAATGAAATCGACAATAAAGTATTTCTGAAATTCATGAAAATCGATCCTTTCCATATGTATTTCAAGGTTACCATGAAATATATATGTTTGAAAATTTAAACATCTTGTTGCCAATTTTTACAATAAGAATTATGATAAGAGAGAATAATCAAAAAAATTGGGGGTAGGAAAATGGGGAGAAAGAGAAGTACGCAGATTTTAATGATTATGATCGCATTTATTTTATTTTTATCAGGATGTAACTTTAATTCTACGGAAAGCTCGAGCGAAGAAACCACCGAGACAGAAGGGGAAGCTGGACAAGTATTAAACATTTCAGCCACAGCTGATATCCCTACTTTAGACTCGACAAAAGCTCATGACGGCATTGCCTTTACGGTATTGAACAACGTCAACGAAGGGCTTTACCGCCAAGATGAAAACAATGAGCCAATTGAAGCTTTAGTAACAGAGCATACAGAAAGTGAAGACCAGATTGTCCACACGTTTACATTGCGCGATTCCAACTGGAGTAATGGAGATCCGGTTACGGCACAGGATTTTGAGTATGCCTGGAAGCGCGTCATGAAAGATGTGAGCCCATATAATTTCATGTTTGTTACAGCGGGCATCAAAAACGCTGAAGCGATCATGAACGAAGAAATGGATGCAGAAGACCTGGGTGTTAAAGCAATCGATGAAAAAACACTGGAAGTTACGCTGGAAGCAGCAAACCCATTGTTCCAGTCATTGCTGACATTCCCGACTTTCCTTCCTCAAAACCAGAAGTTTGTTGAAGAGCAAGGCGACCAGTATGCGCTGGAAGCAGAGAACATCCTATTCAACGGACCATTCACATTGGTTGACTGGACGCACGAACAAGGATGGAAATACGAGAAGAACGAAGATTACTGGGATGCGGAATCTGTTCAACTGGATGCGATCAATGCCTATGTAGTCAAAGATCCGGCAGCGGGCATCAATTTGTATGAAACAAACAAAGTGGACCGTATTGTTTTAAGTTCAGAGGCTGTTGACCAGAATAAAGACGATGAAAACTTTGAAACAATTTTAGAGCCGGAAATTATTTTCCTTCGCTTTAACCATAACCATCCGGTATTGGGCAATAAAAATATTCGTCAGGCAGTCAACATGGCAATCGACAAAGAAAGTTTAACGGATGTTATTTTGAAGAACGGTTCTACAGCATTAAACGGTGTGGTTCCGAAAGGATTCTTCAACTCGCCATCAGGTGAAGATTTCCGTGACTTGAACGGAGACTTTAACACAGGCACAGTGGAAGAAGCACAGGCGCTTTGGGAAACAGGCTTGGAAGAAACCGGAGCAACAGAAGTAACAGTCTCCATTAACATCGCAGATTCTGAAGACCATAAAAAAGTGGCCGAGTATATTCAGGCGCAATTGGAAGACAACCTTCCAGGATTCAAATTGGATATTAAAGCAGTTCCTTTCGCTCAGCGTCTGGAAATTGAAAAAGCGATCGATTACGATTTGTCTCTATCTTCATGGGGACCGGATTACAGCGATCCGATGACTTATTTGGATATGTGGCTGGAAGGCGGATCAGCTAACCGCATGGATTACTCGAATGCCGAATTGGAAGAATTGGTAGCATCAGCTCGAACTGAAACAGATCTTGAAGCTCGCTATCAAATGCTGCTGGACATTGAGAAAATCCTGCTGGAAGAAGATGCAGCCATCGTACCGCTTTACCAGGAGGGCGCAGCAGTCTTAATGAGAAGCAAAATTAAAGATCTATTGGTGCACCCAACAGGAGCTTCATTCTCCTATAAATGGGTGACAATCGAAGAATAGAAGACAGGTTTACAGCTTATAGATACGAGGGTGTAGCCGGTTCCCGGATGCCCTCGTATTTTTGATAGCTTGCGCTTTTCTTATTGGCCAGACTCCAGCGCCCAGCTCTTCGGGTCATAAGCCAACCCGTTGTCCAGTTGCAGTGCCTAGCTCTTCGGGATGTAAGCCAATCTGGCTGTGCGGCTGAAAACACGCCGCTTCGCCAGATCGTCTTACACCTGTCAGAGCTGAACAGGCACTTTCACTTTTCGTGTTGTGCGGCTGAAAATACGCCACTTCGCTGGTCTGTCTTATGCCCGTCAGAGCTACACGGGCGCTTGCGCTTTTCTCATCACCCTACAGAACTGAGGTGTTCGCATGAAACGTTATTTATTGCAGCGGATCGGCTTTATGCTTATTACGCTTTTCATTATTGTAACAGCGACTTTTTTCCTGATGCAGCTGCTGCCGGGGACGCCGTTTACTAACCCGGAAAAATTGACCGAAAGCCAGCTGGCAATCTTGAATGCCAAATACGGACTGGATCAGCCAGTCGCCATCCAATACATACAGTATATTGGCAATTTGGTGCAGGGTGATTTGGGTTATTCGTTCCAACATGAAGGCCGTACCGTCACAAGCATGATCAGCGACCGGATCGGTCCATCTGCATTCATCGGGCTGCAGGCTTTGGTTATCGGGGCAATTATCGGTCTTGTTTTGGGGATCGTTTCTGCCCTAAGGCACAATTCGATCTTAGATTACGGCTCTGTGACTTTGGCCGTTTTAGGGATGTCGATTCCGTCATTTGTCTTTGCGGCATTGCTCCAATATTATGTTGGCGTGAAGTTGGAATGGCTGCCTGTCGCTTTATGGGAAGGCTATTCCAGTACGCTGTTGCCGTCCATCGCCCTGTCAGTGACAGTGACGGCTACAGTTGCCCGCTTTATCCGCAGTGAAATGCTCGAAGTGATCGGCCAGGATTATATCATCACGGCCAGAGCAAAGGGGCTGAAAGAAAACCAGGTCATCGTCAAGCACGTCATCCGCAATGCGCTGATCCCGGTTGTCACTATGCTTGGGCCGCTCGCTGTATCTATTATGACCGGAACTTTGGTTATCGAAAAAATATTTGCGGTACCGGGACTTGGTGAGCAATTCACATTATCAATTCTTGTATTGGATTACAGTGTCATCATGGGAATTACCATTTTCTACAGTGCCTTGTTCATTTTAGTGGTATTTGTTGTAGATATTATCTACAGCTTCCTGGATCCACGCATTAATTATAAGGGGGAATCAGCATGACAGGAAATACGCCGCACCTTCCCCCTCATCAGGACCTGCAGGCGCAAAATCAATATGCCTATGACGAAATTCCGTCAGACTTGTTTGTAAAAGCACCGCTCGATCAACGAAAAAGCGAGGAAATCGGTACGCCTTCGGTATCATTTTGGAAAGAAGCTTTTCAGCGTCTCGTCAAAAATAAAGGTGCCATGATTTCTTTAATCATGCTTGTTCTGTTGATTACTTTAGCGTTAATCGGTCCCAGCATGAATGAATTTTCCTATCGCGAACAGAATTTGGTCCATTCCAATATGCCGCCAAAAGTACAAGGTATGGAATGGCTCGGTTTTAATGGCCAGGATTCGCAGGGAGTGGATCAATACGCAGAACGGGATGTCCAAATTAATTATTGGTTTGGTACGGATGAATTCGGCCGTGATCTTTGGACGCGGGTTTGGAAAGGCACGCAGATTTCATTGTTTATCGCTTTAGTGGCAGCCTTTCTGGATCTGGTGATTGGTGTCATCTACGGTGGGATTTCTTCCTTCTACGGAGGACGCATTGACAATGTTATGCAGCGGATCATCGAAATTCTCATGGGGATTCCAAATTTGATTGTTATCATCCTATTCATACTGGTGCTGGAACCTGGCATTACCTCTATTATTCTGGCAATGGTTATCACCGGATGGGTTGGCATGGCGCGTGTAGTACGAGGGCAGGTGCTGCAGCTGAAAGGGCAGGAATTCGTGTTGGCTTCACGGACGCTCGGCGCTTCGAATCCACGGCTGATTTCCAAGCATCTCTTGCCGAATGTCATGGGGCCTATTATCGTGACGGTCATGTTCACCATCCCGACCGCTATTTTCTTTGAAGCGTTCCTTAGCTTTATCGGCCTCGGTTTGCAGGCTCCTCTTGCGTCGCTCGGCGTATTGATCGAAGATGGCTACAAGTCGATGCGGTATTTCCCGTATAAGCTGATTTTTCCGGCTTTGGTCATCAGCATCATCATGATTTCTTTCAATTTGCTTGGTGACGGACTGCGTGATGCATTAGATCCGAAAATGAGAAAATAGGGGAGGCTACACCATGAGCAACACCATTTTGACAGTCGATAACCTGCATGTAGCATTTAAAACCCAAACCGGCAAACTGACAGCGGTGCGGGGTGTAAGCTTTGATTTGAAAAAAGGGGAAACCTTGGCTATTGTCGGAGAGTCGGGATCGGGCAAATCGGTCACTGCCAAATCCATCATGCAACTGTTGCCGACAGCTACTACTGAAGTGACCAAAGGCGATATCGTCTATAACGGCGAAAGTTTGTTGAAGATGACCAAGCGCCAGGTCACTAATTTGCGGGGATCGGAAATTTCGATGGTCTTCCAGGATCCGATGACTTCTTTGAATCCGACGATGAAAGTCGGCAAACAGATCATGGAAGGTGTTCAGCGCCATGAGCAGCTGACAAAAGCGCAGGCGCGTGAGCGGGCATTGGACATGCTCAAACTGGTCGGAATTCCGCAGGCGGAAAATCGCCTCGATAATTATCCTCACCAGTTTTCCGGAGGCATGAGGCAGCGCGTCGTTATTGCACTGGCGCTTGCCTGCAACCCGAAAGTGTTGATTGCGGATGAACCAACCACAGCACTGGACGTCACCATTCAAGCACAGATTCTGGATTTGATGAAAGATCTGCAAAAGAAGACCGATACTGCGATTATTCTGATTACCCATGATCTCGGCGTGGTTGCCAACATGGCTGATCGCGTGGCCGTGATGTATGGCGGCAAGATTGTCGAGCAGGGAACTTTGGATGAGATTTTTTACAACCCTCAGCATCCCTATACATTGGGACTGCTGCAATCGATGCCGAAGCTGAGTGAAGACCGCTCGCAGCCGCTTTTGCCGATTGCCGGCTCCCCACCCAATTTGGCGACGCTTGGGGAAGGCTGCGCATTTGCGGCCAGGTGTCCGCATACGATGGCGGTATGCCACACGTATACACCGCGGGATACGGTGTCTGAAACGGGGCATTCTGTAGCTTGCTGGCTTCAAGATCCCCGTATTGCAGCATCGGAGGAGACGGCTGAGCTTGTGGAAACGGGCAACTCTTCGCTTTAAATATTATTTTCTCTAAAAACCAGTAAGGCCAAAAATCGGCTTTACTGGTTTTTTGCGTGAGCAAAAACATCAAACAAGACATTGCGATTATAGATATTACTTCTTCATTTTTCCCAACCGCTCATATTAAACAAATTTGCTTACTTTTACAATTTCGATACCGGCTCTTTTCAAAGATTTTGAAATCTGGATGGCAAATTCGAGTGCATGAATACCGTCTCCATGTATGCAGATCGTCTCTGCCAGCAGCTGTGCATCGATATTTTCCACAGTTGCCACTTTATTTTCTTTGACCATCCGGATTACCTGCTCGATGGCAATCTGAGGATCGGTGATCAACGCATTGCTTTGGGTCCGCGGCGTCAGTGACCCGTCCGGTTGATATGTACGATCTGAGAACACTTCATTGGCTGTCCGCAGCCCAATTTTTTCGCCGGCTTTGATCATTTCACTGCCTGACAAGCCGAACAGCACCAGTTCAGGATCGATCTTATAAACAGCTTCTGCAATGGCTTCGGATAAGGCTGCATCTTTCACCGCCATATTGTACAAAGCGCCATGTGCTTTCACATGCTGCAGGTGGCCGCCTTCAGCTTTGACAAATCCGGATAGGGCTCCAATCTGATAGATGGTGAGGTCATAAGCTTCCTGTGGGGACAAGGCGATATTTCGCCGGCCAAAGCCGACCAGATCCTGAAGACCCGGATGAGCGCCGATGCCGACATTTTTTTCGAGCGCCAATTTGACTGTTTTGCGCATGGTCGCTGGATCTCCGGCGTGGAAGCCACAGGCGATATTCGCTGACGTCACGTAATCCAGTATTTCTTCATCATTGCCCATCTTATAAGCACCGAAACTTTCTCCCATATCGCAGTTCAAATCCACTTTATGCTTCATGTCCATTCCTCCCATTTTAACTGGATTGCCGCTTTTATTTGGTGAATTGATTGTTCCTGCTCGATCCACCGCTGTTGGGCATCGGCTACGGAAATCTTCTTGAAGCGCAGCTGCTGTCCTTGCTTTAATTGGCTGATGAGCGGCAGGTCGACAGAGGCAACCTGTCCGATTTTCGGGTAGCCGCCGGTTGTTTGCCGATCAGCCAGCAGAACAATCGGATTGCCATCCGCGGGAACCTGGACAGAGCCAAAAGCCACTGCTTCCGAGATCAATTCCGCGGGAGTTTTCAAGGCAAGGCCGGAACCCTCCAACCGGTAGCCCATGCGGTCCGAGTTGGCGGAAACGATAAAAGCTTCACTGAAAATCCGCTCTTTGCTGTCTTCATCGAATAAATCGTATTGTCTGCCTGGCATCATCCGTATGACTGGCTCCTCAAAATAACGTGCAGGCGCAAGCTGCCAATCAAAGTCGTTTTCACCGTGTTGCTGCAATGCTCTCTGTTGCTGGGTGGCATCTCCTATAGGAAGCTCATCGCCTTTTTCCAAGGCGCGCCCTTGAAACCCGCCGATTCTGGCACGCAGGTAAGTCGACCGGCTGCCCATTACTGCCGGTAAATCAATGCCCCCTGCGATGGCCAAGTAACAGCGTGCACCGATGCGAGGCTCACCAAACGTCAAGGTTTTCCCTTTAGCTACAGCAAGGGTTCGCCACGTTCCCACGGCTTCGCCATCCAACTGGGGGCTTAAATCTCCGCCGCATAAAGCAATGAGTGCATCTTCGGTAAATTCAATCACAGGTCCGGCCAATGTGATTTCAAGAGTTGCGGCTTGTTCGTTATTGCCGACCAGTAAATTGGCGAGCCGGTGTGCGTAAGGATCCATGGTGCCGCTGGCAATAACGCCGTATTTTTGGAAGCCAGTCCGGCCCAAGTCCTGGACCGTCGTCTGCAGTCCGCTTTTAAGGATTTTCAGCATCTGGATCTTCCTCCCATGCGTGATAGTCGTCTTCTGAGATTTCCTTGAAAATCACCTTGTCTCCTGCCAGCAGCAGAGTAGGGGGATCATTTTCAGGCCGGAACAGGCGGAGCGGTGTCCTGCCGATCAGTTGCCAGCCTCCCGGAGTTTCGATCGGGTAAACGCCGGTCTGCATGCCGGCAATGCCGACGGTCCGTTCCGGAATGCGAATCCGGGGGGAATCGCGCCGCGGCGCAGCAATTCTCTCAGACATCCCCCCAATAAAGGGAAAGCCTGGCGCGAAACCGATCATATGCACCGAGTAAGTGCCGGCGGTATGGATGTCGATGACTTCGCGGGGCGTCAGCTTGTTGTGCTGCGCCACAAATTCCAGGTCGGGGCCAAATTTTCCGCCATAGCAAACCGGAATTTCAACGGTTCTGGATTCAGCAGGGATGTCCTCTCCAAGATGTGCCAGAAGACGTTCGAGTTCCATTTCCACTTTGTCATATACAGCCAGGCAGGGATCGTAAAAGACCGCTACCGTGACAAAGGCGGGAATAAATTCAACCATCCATTTAGGTTGTCGACTTTCCAGCAAAGCCGCCACTTTTCTGACCTGCTGCTCCGTCTGTTCATTGATTTCATTGCCAAGCTCGATGACGATTGCTTGGTCACCCAGCGGTGAAAAAGTCATGTTCATCTAAACCCCTCCCCATACACAGACTATTCTTACTTATTTTTATTTAGTATAAAGCTTTTAAAGATTTAGGGAAAGGCAGGCAGCAGCCGTTTCCGAATGCCACTTTAAAATTGTTGGAAAGTATTTAGTCTACATTGGAAAGTATCTCCAATTAACTGGAGGATTCTCGTTGGAACAACCCAAATAAAAAGAAGCCGCTGAGTCGAGAGCGGCTTCTTTTGGTTTATTCTTCAATATCGACTTGTTCTGTAGCATCAGCACCGTTGAAGAATTCAGCAGAGATTTCAGCGATCGTGCCGTCTTCCAGCATTTCTTCAATGGCAATATTAACGTTCTCGGCCAATTCTTCGTTGTCTTTGTTCATGACCACACCAACTTCAGAAGGGCTGTATTTTAAATTCGGATGAATGGTGATATCCAATTCCGGAAATGCAGCAATCGCCAAAGTCTGCAGGTAGTAATCATTTAAAATGACGTCCGTTCGCCCGATAGCGACATCGCGCAAGTAAGTTTCGTTGGTGGCATTGTCGTAAACGACTTCTTCTGCGCCGTATTCACGAGCCGTTTCCATGTAGACAGAAGTGGAAGCACCTGCAGCTTTCTTGCCTTCCAGATCTTCCAATGTCTCGATGCCTGATAAATCCTCAGAACGGACAATTGCGGTACCGTAAGAGTATTTGAATGGTGTAGAGAAGATAAAGTTCTCTGCGCGGTCTTCCGTTATTTCAATATCATTGGCGGCAAGGTCGACCTGACCCGTTTGGACAGATGTCAACATTTCATCAAAGCCAAGTTCCGTGAATTCGATTTCCAACTCAAGACGCTCTCCTAGTTGACGAACCACTTCCACTTCAAAGCCCGTCAATTCGTCCGAACCTTCTTCACGATAAGATGTGGGAAATAATGTTCCAGATGTTGCAACAGTCAAACTGCCTTCTTCCTGTATTTCATCCCAAGCAGTGGTGGTTTCTTCAGAAGCCGTATCGTCCTCATTACCACAGGCACTTAAAAGCGACAGCATTACCAGGCCGGCAACGATGGGTCCTTTTTTTCTAAAAAATATTCTTTTCAATTGCTATTCCTCCTATAACTATTATGGCAATTAAAACATAGCATTATCACGGGTCGTGGGCAACGGTTTGGCTTGAAATTTGAAATAATCGAAAATTGAATAAAATCAATTGACCGATATGGTCGAAAGTTGTATTCTAAAGTCGACCAATGAGGTCTAAAGATTAGAAAGAGGGATGAGCATGGAGAAATTTGAGAGCCTCGACCCTGAGAAGCAGAAGAGAATCCTGGATTCGGCATTGATGGAGTTTGCTGAAAAAGGTTATAGGCAAGCTTCGACCAATCGAATTGTCAAGCAGGCCGGCATCGGTAAAGGCATGCTGTTTTATTATTTCAAAAACAAAAAGGATTTGTATGAGTATCTGATTGAGTACAGCTTGAATTTCATCATCGATGGCTATTTGAGTTTGGTTGATAAGAACGAGACAGATTTTATTAAACGGCTTGAAGGTGCGTGCCAAATAAAAATGAAGGCGCAGATGGAGAACGAGCATGTCTTTAATTTTATGGGCACGGTCATGCTGACAAAAGATCTGGATCTGCCTCCGCACCTGCAGAAACGCTACGAGCAGTTGCAGCAGCAAGGATATGCATTGCTGTATGAAGGCATTGATAAGACACTTTTTCGAAAAGATGTGGATGTTGATAAAGCATTCAATTTAATTCGTTGGGGAGTAGACGGCTATCAGCAGGATCTTTTGCAAAGGCTCCAAGGAAAAAAGATGACAGAACTGGATTTTGAACCTTACTGGGATGAGTTTTATGCATACATTGAGATTCTCAAAAAAAGCTTCTATACGAATTAGGAGGGAGATCCATGACAGTTTTGCGAACGATCGGCCTGACGAAGAAATTCGGGGACTTTGCGGCATTAAACGGAGTAAATATTGAGGTGGGGGAGGGAGAGGTCTATGGGTTTATCGGACCGAATGGATCGGGGAAGTCTACGACATTGCGTATTCTTCTCGGCATTTTAAAGGCTACGGAAGGGCGTGCTGAAATTTTCGGGAAGGATTCCTGGAAAGATGCCGTGGAAATCCACAAACGTGTTGCCTATGTTCCGGGAGATGTCAATTTATGGCCAAACCTGACCGGCGGTGAAGTCATCGATCTGTTCATCAAGCTGCGCGGCGGGGGCAACTTGGACCGGCGCCAGGAATTGATTCGCAAATTCGACTTGGACCCTACCAAGAAATGCCGTACCTATTCCAAAGGAAACCGGCAAAAAGTGGCTTTGATCGCGGCACTCTCGTCAGACGTTGATCTGTATATATTGGACGAACCGACTTCCGGACTGGATCCTTTGATGGAACGGGTTTTTCAGGAATATGTCATCGAAGCAAAGAAACAGGGGAAAAGCATCCTCCTTTCCAGCCACATCCTGTCTGAAGTTGAAAAGCTTTGTGACAAAGTAGCCATCATCCGCGAAGGAAGAATCATTGAGACAGGTACACTGAAAGAACTGCGCCATTTAACGGGTACAATTTTACTGGTGGAAACGAGAGAGCCGATTCCAGCCCTGGAAGGATTTAAAGGAGTCAGTGGCATCCAGCAGAAAGGCCAGGCCTTGTCTTTTCAGGTAGACGCAGGAGAAGTGGATCAAGTCATCCGCTACGTCAGCCAGTTCGGAGTGATCCGCATTGAAAGCTCACCACCAACTTTGGAAGAGCTGTTCATGCGCCATTACGAAGGAACGGGCCAAGCGGTGGAATCAGGAGCAGGAGGCGAATCCTAATGGCCCGACATCTTTTTGACGGTACAGGAACGTTGATGCGTTTTGTTTTGCGCCGCGACCGTTTGCGCCTGCCGATTTGGCTGCTGTCTTTTGCCGCTATTTCTGCCATCATCGCTCTGGCTTTTGTTGGATTGTATCAGAATGCAGAAGAACGGCAGGCAATGGCTGAAACTATGCGCAATCCAGCAATGACAGCGATGGTTGGACCGGGGTACGGCTTGGACAATTATACGGTTGGAGCCATGACCGCGCACGAAATGCTGCTGATGACAGCAGTAGTGGTCGGCTTGATGAGCATTTTGCTGGTGACGCGCCACACCCGTACAGATGAAGAAGATGGACGCATTGAAATGATTCGCTCTTTGCCGGTAGGGCGTCTGTCGAATCTATTGTCGATTTTGCTGGTATTGATTGGTGCCAATATCGTTCTGGCGCTGCTGACCGCTTTTTCATTGACTGTTTTAGGCATTGAAAGTATGGATTTCGAAGGATCGCTGGTGTATGGTTCAGCCTTGGGAGCCAGCGGCATGATTTTTGCAGGTGTTGCTGCGGTCTGTGCACAGCTGTCGCCAAATTCCAGAAATACACTGGGCTTATCGATTGCGGTTTTGCTGTTTGCTTATATGATCCGGGCCATCGGGGATGTAACAAACGAAGCACTGTCTTGGATTTCCCCGCTCAATTGGATTTTGAGGTCTGAAGCTTACGTCAATAACTATTGGTGGCCGATTTTGATGACGGTGGCGGGAGCGCTTCTGCTGATGGTTTTGGCTTTGTATCTCAATTCCATCCGGGACTTGGGATCTGGTTTTCTGCCTTCGCGTCCAGGGAAAGGCAAGGCTTCAAAATCACTTCTTAGTCCGTTTGGGCTTGCTTTGAGGCTTCAGCGAACGGGATTGATCGCTTGGGGAGCTGGAATCCTGCTGATCGGTGCTTCCTATGGTTCCGTTCTCGGGGACCTGGAATCGTTTTTTGAAGATATCGATCTGATGCAGCAAATGATTGCTCAATCAGCGGGTTTTTCGCTGACAGAACAATTCATTCCCGTCCTGATGGCGGTAATGGCGATACTCGGAACGATTCCCGTCCTGATGGCAATTCTAAAGCTGAAAACGGAAGAAAAAAATGGGCGGCTCGAACATATCTTGAGCCGGGCTGTTTCCAGAAATAGACTGATGGGCAGCTATCTCGCGATGGCCATTGTCACTGGATTTATCATGCTGTCCTTAGCGGCACTTGGTCTGGGCTTAGTAGGGAATGCCATGATGGAGGAGCAGCTTCCGCTTGGTATGTTCTATAGTGCCGGGTTGGCTTATTTACCAGCAATGCTGGCCATGATTGGGGTAGCGATGTTGCTGATTGGCTGGGCACCAAATGCAGCAAGTACGGTATGGCTGTATTTAGCCTTTTCATTTTTTGTGATTTATTTAGGGGGTTTGTTCCAGTTTCCTGAATGGGTAGCGAAACTGACGCCATATGGTTATGTCTCTGAAATTCCGATTGAGGAAATGGATTTTCTCAACGCGGGCATCTTGATTGTAGTTGCTGCAGTTCTGATGATGATTGGCGTGATTGGATTTAACCGCAGGGATATAGGAAGATAGAAAAGCATACAAAGAACCCTTTTCCAAGAAAGATGGAAAAGGGTTCTTTGTATTTTTACAAAAGCAGCAGCCAAGCAGCTACAGGTCCCAATAAGGCACCAAGCACCGCGCTCAAGGTCATCGCCACAGAACTCATGGACGTTTCCTGCTGCCCATATTCAAAGGCTCTTGCGGTACCCATCCCGTGGGCGGAAGTGCCAAGGGCGATGCCGCGGCCAATCGCCGAGTCAATATGCAGCCATTTCAAAAAGACTGGACCGATGATATAGCCGGTAAAACCCGCCACCATGACAAACACCGCAGCGAGTGATGGGATGCCGCCGAGGTTACTGGCGACTTGCATGGCAACCGGTGTCGTCAATGATTTCGGCAATACTGTCAGGATCAGCTCTTCTGAAAAGCGGAACAGCTGCGTAAACAGAATTCCGCTTGCCATGCCAACTGCGACGCCTGTAGCGATACCCGAAATGATAGGAAGCAGGTTAGCGAAAAGCAGGTCTTTCTGTTTGTAGAGAGGAATTGCCAATGCGACAACTGCCGGCCCCAAGAATGTACCAATCCAGCTTCCGCCTTCCATATAGGTATCGTATGGGATGTTGCCAAGCACTAAAATAGAAGAGAGGATGGCTGTGGAAGCAAGTACTGGATTCAATAGGGTCTTTCGGTATCTTAAATACATAAAGTTGGTCAGTAAATATACAGCAACAGTCAATACGGCGAAAAAAACGGCAGCAAGAGTGAATTCCATGATTACGACCGCTCCTTTCGTTCAGCGCTGGCTTTGGCCGCAAATTGGCTGACCCAGCCCGAAGCAGCCATGGCGAGAAACGTACTGGCCATGACAATGGGGATCAGTAAAATGCCTTTTCCGGAAAATAGCTCGCCGTATTCAACAATGCCAACAGTAGCGGGAATAAAGAAAAGGGATAAAAAAGCAAGCAGAAAATGGGCACCTGAATCAATCCACTCTAACGGATAGATTTTCAGCAAGAGTGCAACAAAAAGCAACAGGAAGCCGATAATGCTGCCGGGCAGTGGAATGTTGAAAAAATCCTGTAATGCTTCGCCTAATAGATAAAAGCCGGTGATGGCGATGAGCTGGAGAAGGATATAAATAACTTTCAAAATGAACGCCGCCTTCCGGTTAGTAATAAGATAAAACCCTGTTCTTTCCATAATAAGCTATTTTACAGCATTCTATTTGAAAAGCGAGAGCAGATTCTTCACTCCTCCAAAGAAAAAAGAAATATTGACGAAAAGATTTGGAATGTATTTTCAGTGGATAGAGCATTAATTGTGGGGGACATACTATTGGCTGAATAACGTTGGTATAGAGCAATGTGTAATTGTAGTGATGTGATTATTTATGCATCTGAAAGCATAGATACTATATTGAGAAAACAACATGGAAATAGAAGTTCATGAAATAGCCAGAATTTAAAAAATTCTTGTTTTAGAAAGCTTGCATTTTAGAGTAAATGTTGTATTATTACTTTATGCAATATATCGCATACATTTTTCGAAAGAAAATGTATTATATTAAAATTGTACATCAGAAAGAAAAAATCACTGGTTTTATTTTATAGGAGGAAACAGAAATGGATAGTAAGTTGTCATTTAAGTCATACGCGGTAGTAGGGATGATGTTGTTTGCGCTGTTTTTTGGAGCAGGAAACTTAATCTTTCCGGCTCAACTGGGACAATATGCAGGAACGAATGTATGGATAGCGATATTCGGATTTTTGATTACAGGTGTCGGCTTGCCTTTGCTTGGAATCCTGGCAATCGGTTATTCGAAAAGCAACGATCTGCAGGATTTATCAAGCCGTGTGCATCCGGTTTACGGTTTAGTCTTTACGGCGCTGCTGTACTTAACAATTGGGCCCTTTTTCGCATTACCAAGAACTGGTGCGGTTTCGTATGAAGTAGGCGTGGCTCCGTTTATTGGAACCGCGAATGCAACGATTGGTTTAATGGTATTTTCACTCTTGTTTTTCGGGATTTCTTTGTTAGTATCATTGAATCCGACAAAATTGGTCGACAGTATCGGAAAGATCCTGTCACCAGCTATTCTGGTAACTTTGGGCGTATTATTGGTCGCGGCTTTTGTGAATCCAATGGGCGGCCAGGAGGCGCCGCAGCCGGCTTACACAAGCGGTGCATTCTTTACAGGATTTACGGAAGGCTATAACACCATGGATGCGCTCGCATCTCTAGTATTTGGTATTATCGTAATTTCCGCTGTCCGCAAACTGGGTGTGAATTCACCTAAAGGCGTCTTGATGGCTACCTTGAAAAGTGGTGTGGTAGCTGCAGCTTTGCTGGCTATTGTTTATACAGGAATTGCCTATCTTGGTTCAACCAGTACGGGCGCACTGGGTCTTATGGAAACAGGCGGTCCTGTCTTGAGTGGAGCTTCCGAGTATTATTTTGGAACGTTTGGTGCAACCTTGCTTGCAGTTATCATCATTCTTGCGTGTTTGACAACGGCCATCGGTTTAACGGTTGCCAACGCTGAGTTTTTCCATAAACTGACACCGAAAATCAGCTATAAAACATATGTAGTTATTTTCTCTGTCTTTTCGTTGGTCGTAACCAATGCAGGGCTTGCGAATATTATTACTTATTCAATTCCTGTTTTGATGTTCCTGTATCCATTGGCTATCGTATTGATCATGCTGGCATTTTTGTCTCCGTTATTTAGACATGCACAGCTGGTTTATGTGTCTACGATAATCGTAACTTTCTTTATCAGCATCATTGATGGATTGAAAACCCTCACTTCTTCATTGGGCATTGCCAATCCGGCATGGCTGCAATCGATTATCGATTTTTATTCAGCTATACTGCCGCTTTATAGCAACGGACTGGGATGGCTCTTGCCAGCGTTGATCGTCATTGCCATTACAACAGTCATTGCCCGCAGCAAAAAGAACGTAAAGGTTCAGACTGCACAGCACAACGTATAAACGCAATGACTTTGGGCTGGTTTCTTGAAAACTGGGCCAGCCTCCCAAATAAAAAAGCTGCATCAAAAGCCCCCTCGCTTTTGATGCAGCTTTTTTTGTTAGCTTACAGACTCTTTTCGGCTGACAGCTCTTCTATCGTGCGGACCCAATTGGATTTCATAAGTCCTGTAACTTTCTCTGGATCTTTTTCTTTTAAAGTTTGGATAATCTGTACATGTTCATCGTAAGAACTTTTCGTCAACATGAGTGAATGATGGAAAAATTGTCTTCTCACGTGAGATTGAAGGCTGCTGAGGATTGAATGGATATATGGGTTATGTGCGGCATCGACAATAATTTGATGGAATTCCTGATCGATTTTAAGGGCGGAAAAACCGTCGCGTCTATCGATAGCTTCGATAAATCGTTGGTTGGTTTCTTCCAACAACCCAAAAATATGTTCATCGAGGTTGGGGATGGCGAGTTCTGCTGAAAGAGCCTGCAAAACAGCAAGCGGCGGCAGCAGATGTTTGAGATCATCTGGTTTTATGGTCGTCACACGTGTTGCTTTGCCCGGAAACATTTCAACAAATCCTTGGACTTCCAATAATTGAAGTGCTTCACGAATCGGGGTTCTGCTCAAGCTCAAGGCTTGTGCCAGTTCCGTATCGACTAATTTTTCTTCAGGCTGTAATGTGCCGTCAATAATCCACTGCTGCAATTGAAGATAAGCACTTTCTTTAGCTGAGACACGGACAGGCTTTGAATGATTGATGGGAATTGGCATTGCAAGCGCTCCTTTTTTACTGCAAGTTTAATGCCATTATACATCAATTCAGACAGCTAATAAAATATTTCATGCAATATATCAGTAAACAACTTAAAAAGCTTGCTATGTGGCTGTTTGTTGAAAGCCAAATAGGGAATAAGAAGTATAATACTATATTTGGAGGGGGAATAGCCTCATGCTGTCATTTATTCGAAGTCAGGATTCGCAAACAATCGCTTTTAAAATCACTGAAACAGTGACAAAAGAAGACTTGCTTCAGCTGAAAGAGGCAGTTGAGGAACAATTCCCCAAAGATCAGCAATTCAATGCTTTAGCCATAGTGGAGCAGGCAAAGATGCCAACGGCCGGAGCACTGCTGGAAGAGGCCAAAATCGATATAAAGCACTGGAGCCAATACAATAAGTTGGCCGTCATCAGTGAAAAGAGCTTTCTCGAAACGATGACGGACCTGGCTAACTTTCTTCCCGGCATCCAAGCTCGGCATTTTTTTATGGATGAAATAGAGCTTGCATGGAGCTGGGTAAAAGAATGAACCGTTGGAGTAACTAAATCAGAGGAGGAGAATTATGCTATCATTTGTGCCAAGTAAGGATACGGAAACGATTGCAATAGAATTTGAAGGAACCGCGACAAAAGAAGATGCAGTAAAAATCAACAAAATCATCCAAGATAAATTTGCGGACAAAGGCAAGTTCAATATTTATGCCGTGATAAACGAAGTGGAAGGTTCTGCTTTTACTGGTCTTGGAGAAAGCATGCAAGTGAATATGGAAGCCTGGAACCAGTTTCATAAATTCGCAGTGATCAGCTCTACTCATTTGACAGAGCAATTAGCAGAAATGGAAAAATTGCTGCCAAAACTCAAGGTCAAGCATTTCCAAATGGAAGAAATGAACGAAGCTTGGGAATGGATTCTGGAATAAAGAGAAAGCGCTTTGCATGATAGATGCAAAGCGCTTTTTTTGCAGCAATATGTCTTTTTCTTGCCTTGCTGGCAACCATTTTATTCTTCTACTGAAATCAAATCCGCTTTGACGATATGAAAAATACTCAAGACCATGGTTTTCCCGTCAACGTCCTTTACGGGAAATAGGCTGACGGCAACTCCTGAGAAATGGTCTTCTAAAGGTCCTTCGATGCGTATATTCTCCAGGTATTCCCCCGTGGTCAGAAGGATATTGTAGACATGAAATTTCTGTCTCATGGCAAAGCCTCCTAAAGTAGTCTTGGAAAAATTCATATGGCAAGGCTGGGAATCGGATCAGCTATCGTATACACTAATTATAAAGCAAAATGGTGTTTTACAGATAGGATGAGAACTGATGAAATCGGAAATTTCAATTAAAATAAACGATAAATTTAAAGCGGAATACGCCAAGGGCTATCCATTGGTTGTTAAAGAAGCTTTGGAAAATCCGGAAGTTTTGAAAAGCGAAGGAAGCATTTTGAAACTGGTCGATAAGCAGGGCCGCTTTTTGGCAAAAGGCTATTACGGACTGCAAAACAAGGGGTACGGCTGGGTATTGACGCGCGAGGAAAACGATATTGTCGACCAGGGCTTTATTGAGCGCAAACTGGCAACAGCCATTGGCCGCAGGAAGCCTTTTTTCAGCGATTCGGAAACGACTGCTTTCCGAGTCTTTAATGGCGAAGGCGATGGCTTCGGCGGCTTGATCATCGATTATTACGATGGATTCTATTTAATCAGCTGGTATAGCGAAGGAGTCTATACTTTTAAAGACCAAGTAATTGCGGCGTTGCAGAATGTGGCCGATTGCAAAGGCATTTACCAGAAAAAACGCTTTGACACAAAAGGCCAGTATATCGAAGAAGATGACTTCGTCACGGGTGAGCGCGGGGAATTTCCAATGATCGTCAAAGAAAATGGCGTGAACTTTGCTGTTTACTTGAACGACGGGGCAATGACGGGAATCTTCCTGGACCAGCGGGATGTCCGAAATGCCATCAAGCAGAAATATGCCAAAGGCAAAACCGTGCTCAACACCTTTTCCTATACAGGCGCTTTTTCGGTAGCGGCAGCACTCGGTGGGGCGGTTAAAACAACGAGTGTCGATTTGGCAAAAAGAAGCTCCAGCAAGACGATCGAGCAATTCAGCGTCAATGGCATCGATTTCGAAACTCAGGACATCCTGGTCATGGATGTGTTCAACTATTTCAAATACGCCAAGCGGAAAGAATTGAAATTCGACGTAGTCATATTGGATCCGCCAAGCTTTGCGCGTTCAAAAAAGTACACGTTCAGCACATCAAAGGATTACACGAACTTGATGAAGGAAGCGATTGCCATCACGGAAAAAAATGGCGTCATTGTTGCTTCGACAAACAGCGCCTCTTTTGGAATGAAGAAATTCAAAGGGTTTATCGACAAGGCCTTTAAAGAGCTTGGCGGAAAATACAGCATTGTGGAAGAATTTACATTGCCGAGTGACTTCCGGGTGCAGAAGGAATTTAAAGAAGGCGATTACCTCAAAGTTCTTTTCGTGAAATTGGGCTAAGAAAACATAACGGCAAGTTTGTGTCGAAAATTTGTGCGCTGCCATGAAACGGACGTCGATTTTTCGGGTAATCTCTGTACAGTGTTCGGCCCTGCTTTTATAATGGAAGCAGATTGTGAGGGATAGTCGATGTTTAAGAATGCGTTAGGAACATTTCGTTTTATGGGCCTGCTTGAAGGCGGCTCATTATTGATTTTGCTCTTTATTGCGATGCCGTTGAAATATTTCTTTGGATTTCCGGAAGCGGTCAGCGTTGTTGGGCCTATTCACGGAGCCTTGTTCAGTATCTATATTTTAATAACCATCTATATGACATTTATCTACAAATGGCCGTTCCGCTTCTCGGTTGGTGCCGTTATCTCGGCATTCGTGCCGTTCGGCAACTTTATTTTAGACAGACGCCTGGAAAACTGGCAGCAGCTGAAACCTTCAGCTGCGTAATAGCCGAATAAAAACTGTTAGTCAGTCACCTGTGGGAATTCCCGCAGGTGTTTTTATTTTTGTTAACGAAAGATAGCCAACTCCTCTATAATGAAATTATTGTAAGTTATAGACCCGTATCGGAGGTTACACCATGGCGAAAGCGATAAGTTCTTCTTCACTGGCCGGAAATCCAGTATACCCGGTAATGTTCGCGATTGGCGGCTGCCATTTGCTGAACGATTCTTTGCAGTCCGTAATTCCGGCAATGTTTCCAATTCTCGAAGCGGATCTCGGCTTAACGTTTACGCAATTGGGCTTGATCGCTTTTGTGCTGAATATTGTAGCGTCCGTGCTGCAGCCGGTTGTGGGATTTATCAGCGATAAAAAGCCAATGCCTTTTGCGCTTCCGCTTGGCATGACCAGTTCATTTATCGGAATTGCGGGGCTGGCGTTTGCTCCGGAATATTGGATGATTCTGGTGTCGGTCATTTTCCTTGGCCTTGGCTCCGCAGTTTTCCATCCCGAAGGCTCGCGTGTTTCCTATATGGCAGCTGGGTCCAAACGCGGTTTGTCCCAGTCGATTTACCAGGTCGGCGGAAACTCCGGACAGGCGCTTGCGCCGTTGATCAGTGCCTTCATTTTAGTGCCGCTTGGGCAAATAGGGGCAGCGTTGTTCCTGTTTGTCGCCGCTCTTGGTATTTTTATTCTGTCGAGAATTTCCATTTGGTATAAACAGCAGCTGGAGCAGGAAAAGCTTCAAAAAGTAAAGAAAGTGCTGTTGTCTTCTTTGCCTGAGATGACGAAAAAACAGGTGGGAATCGCTTTGGCGCTCTTGATGATCATTATTTTTGCTCGTTCTTTTTATGTGACCAATATGACAAGCTTTTATATTTTTCATTTGATTGAGTCCTATGGCCTGACAATTCAGCTAGGGCAGCTGTATGTTTTCTTGTTTCTCGGTGTCGGTGCAGCAGGAACGTTTTTTGGAGGGCCGATGGCAGATAAGATCGGCCGCAAGAATGTCATTCTGCTGTCGATCGTTGTTCCGATTCCGCTTGCCGCTTTATTGCCGTACCTGCCACTGCACGCCGTTTTGATTTTCCTGGCATTGATCGGTTTTTTCATCATGCTGAGTTTTTCTGTTACGGTCGTTTATGCGCAGGAACTCGTGCCTAGCAAAATCGGCACGATGGCCGGTTTGACGGTCGGCCTAGCTTTTGGCATGGGCGCAATCGGAGCTGTTGTCATTGGGATTTTGATGGATTCCATCGGTGTCTACGAGACCATGGTGGTCGTGTCATTCCTGCCAATTATTGCCTTAGTCGGCCTGTGGCTGCCGCGTGACCGGAAAATAGTAGCTGCTTCGTAATCTCTAGCAAAATTAGAAACTGAAAAAAGTCCAATATATAGGAGTAAAGGGGAATGCCATATGACGATTGAATTGCCGGAAGTACCGACCGAACTAAAAACAAAGCGTTTGCTGCTGCGGATGCCTATGCCTGGGGATGGAAAAATTGTTAATGAGGCCATTCACGCTTCCCTTGATGACTTAAAGCCGTGGCTCGGATTTGTGCAGGAAGAGCCGTCTCCGCAAGATACGGAAATCAATCAGTTGGAATCGCATTTAAGTTTTATGAAAAAGGAAGTTTTGCGCTACTTGGTTTTTGATAAAGAGACAGGTGGTTTTATCGGCAGCACCGGCTTTCACAGCATTGAATGGGATGTGCCGAAGATGGAGATCGGCTACTGGCTGGATTCCAGAGCAACCGGAAAAGGTTATATGATGGAGGCTGTATCGGCATTGACCGATCTGGCTTTTACAACGTTCAAATGCAATCGCCTGGAAATCCAATGCGATGCAGAAAACCTCAAAAGCCGGGCAATTCCGGAAAAACTAGGATTTGCATTAGAAGGGATCTTGAGGAATGATGAACGATCAGTAGACGGCAAGCGTTTGACGGATACATGCATTTACGCCAAATTCGCTTAATGCGACTTACAGAACAGGAGCTTTTACGATGAAAAAGAAGAATAAAGAAACGGGTCTGAAGCCATTTGTTTCGCTGTTGTTATCGTTGAAGATTCCGAAGCTGGCGCTGGCTATTGGCCTGCTTGCCAGTTTGGTCACTACGCTTGTCGGCCTCGTAGTTCCGCTATTGACAAAAAATCTGGTGGATGGCTTTTCCTTTGACTCGTTAAGTGCACCATTGATTGCTGGAATAGGTGCTGCTTTTATTGTCCAAGCAGTCATCAATGGCGTTTCGATTTACTTGTTGAGCATGGTTGGTCAGCGGGTAGTCGCAGGATTGAGAGAACGGATGTGGGCGCAGTTGATCCGCTTGCGCGTCAGTTATTTCGATCAGCATTCGAGCGGAGAAACGGTAAGCCGGGTTGTCAATGATACAGGGATCGTCCGCAATTTAATCACGGATCATTTTCCGTCATTCGTCACAGGCATTATTTCTATAGTTGGTGCAGTGATTATTTTAGTCATTCTGGATTGGAAGATGACTTTGGTTATGATGCTGGCAGTGCCGCTGACAATTGCGGTGATGATTCCTCTGGGACGCCAAATGGCCAAAATTTCTCGGAACCTGCAGGATGAGACCGCCCATTTTACGGGCCATGTCCAGCAGACGCTGGGAGAGATCCGTTTAATGAAATCATCGACAGCAGAAGCTACAGAAGAAGCCCGAGGTGTACAAGGGATTCACAAATTATTTACGCTGGGCATGAAAGAAGCGAAAATTTATGCGTTGATTGCTCCATTGATGTACTTAGTGGTCATGGTGGTTATTGTGTCGATTATCGGCTATGGCGGAATCCGTGTAGCAAATGGCGAAATGTCAACAGGTTCACTCGTCGCATTTCTCCTGTATTTATTCCAAATTATTGTCCCAATGGCAACGTTCGCCCGATTTTTTACAGAGCTTCAAAAAGCCAAAGGCGCAACAGAACGCATTATTGGCATACTCGATCTGCCGCTGGAAGAACAGCAGCAAAAGCCTGATATGGATATTGCAGGTAAAGCGTTGCGGTTGGACGGGTTGAGCTTTGCTTATGACAAAGGGGAACCGGTCCTAGCAGATGTATCATTCGAAGCTCAGCCGGGAGAAATGATTGCGTTTGCAGGACCGAGCGGCGGTGGGAAAACGACCGTTTTTGGCTTGATCGAGCGATTTTACGAGCCCCTGTCCGGGAACATTACAATTGGAAACATCCCGATCAATGAGATCTCAATCGCTTCATGGCGCGATCAAATTGGTTATGTTTCACAGGAAAGTGCCATGATGGGGGGCACCATCCGTGAAAACCTGACTTATGGTTTGCCGGATTCGGAAACGATTTCAGCTGAAGAGCTTTGGCGGGTGGCGCGTATGGCTTATGCGGAAGATTTCATCCGTAGCTTTGCCGACGGGCTGGATACGGAAGTTGGAGAGCGCGGCGTCAAATTATCAGGCGGCCAGCGTCAGCGCATCGCTATTGCACGAGCCTTTTTGCGCGATCCCAAAATTTTGATGATGGATGAAGCGACCGCAAGCTTGGACAGCCAGTCAGAGGGCATTGTTCAGCAGGCGCTAAGCCGGTTGATGGAAGGGCGCACAACCTTAGTGATTGCCCATCGGCTGTCAACGATCGTTGATGCAGACAAAATTGTTTTTATTGAAAAAGGGCATGTGACTGGAATTGGAACGCACCGGGAGTTGACTGTCTCCCACTCCCTTTACCGTGAGTTTGCCGAACAGCAATTAACTTGATGATACCGCTTGACCTTGACGCTACGTCAAGGTATATAGTGGGTTTATCAGGAGGTGGAGATATGGAATATACGATTCAAAAACTGGGGAACTTGACCGGGATCAGCACGCGGACCCTGCGCTACTACGATGAAATCGATTTGTTAAAGCCAGCAAGAAAAAGTTCAGCGGGTTACCGGATCTATAGTCAGCAGGAAGTGGACAAGCTGCAGCACATTCTGTTTTACCGCGAACTTGGACTGGAGCTCGAACAAATAAAAACCATCGTCAATGATTCCGATTTCGACTATGCCGAAGCTTTAGAAGAACATCGAAAAAAATTAATCGCCAAACGCATGCAACTAGACCTCCTGATTACCAATGTGGAAAAAACCATTTCTGCAAAAAAAGGAGAGAGTACGATGGCTGATAAAGAAAAATTCGAGGGCTTTAAACAAAAGCTGGTGGATGACAACGAACAGCAGTATGGCAGTGAAATACGAAGCGAATATGGCGACGAATTGGTTGACCAGTCCAATGCCAAGATGTTGAATATGAGTGAAGAGCAATACCAGGAATTCACACGCCTGGAACAGCGGGTATTGGCCAGTTTGGCAGATGCTGTGAAAACAGGAGATCCATCAAGCGATGCAGCCCAGCAAACTGCTGATTTGCATCGCCAATGGCTGGGCTTTACATGGCCATCCTACAGCAAAGAAGCGCACAAGGGACTTGCCGAAATGTATGTGGCTGATGAGCGGTTTGCTGCGTATTACGACAAAGCACACCCCGGAGCTGCACAATTCCTGCGCGATGCGATTGTCATTTATACACAGCAGGAATAGAGAGAAGGAAACTGCAGACATGCCCAAAATGGGAGGTCTGCATTTTTTTATGATCGAATCTGGAAGAAGGTGGGCAAGGTGGCCAAACGTGCAAAAAGCTATATTATCCCCAGTTATATGAATCGAGAAAGACGTTTGTCTTCATTTTTAACTTGATTTGCTTCCGCTTTTCTTAATGTCCAGCTTCACCGGCCAACTCCTCGGGACATAAGCCAGTCTGGCTGTGCGGCTGAAAAACGCCGCTTCGCCGGAGTGTCTTATGCCCGTCGAATCTACACGGCTGCTTCCGCTTTTCTTGTTTACAAATCATTAACAATTGTTTACACCTCTGTTATGGCATATTCCTGTCAGCTTGGTATACTGAAACCAATTAAAGCAGCTGCCAACGATTCGTTTTAATCGAAAAGGAGAGGTTTGCATGCACGGGAAGAACAAGAAGGCACCGATTGTAAAAGTCATGTCGTTTAACATTGCTCATGGTTTAGGGATGGATGGAATAGTTGATTTGGAAAAGACCGCTGAAGTCATTGAGGATTCCTGTGCTACCATCGTTGCCCTGCAGGAGGTTGACCGCTATTTTTCTGACCGTAGTTCGTTTGTTGACCAAGTGGAGTGGCTAAGTGAAAGACTTGGCATGTACGCTGCCTATGGCGCCAATATGAATTTTGCGCCTGAAGATTCGGAACGGCCGAATCGACAATACGGCAATATGATTTTAAGCAAGTATCCGATCAAGTATGTAGAAAACCATTTGTTGACGCAAGTGCATTGCCCTTTTGGCAACAATGAACAGCGCGGAATTTTAGAAACTGTTATCGAAGTGGATGGGATTTACTTAAGTGTCTTCAATACCCATTTGGCATTAAAAGATGAAGAATTGGTTGTCAGTGTTGATGAAATCCTGGCGATTACAGGGAAAAGCCATTTTCCTCGGATCATCGCAGGTGATTTCAACGCCACCGCGTCAAATGTGCACATGCAAAAGCTGAGCAAGCATTTCCAGGATGCATTCCTGAAAATGAAAAGAGGAGATGCATACACATACCCATCTCCTTATGTGAACAAAGATACGACTGAAGTTTTCTGGCCGGCGACGCGAATTGACTACATTTTGGCTGATAGCGAAGTGGATGTCGTTCAAGTAGCGGTTATTGAAACAGCAGTTTCCGATCATTTGCCGATTGTCGCAGATATGGTCTTGGCTGATGCGAAGGTAGGCGTGAAAGACCGCGTACAAAAAGCGAGCGCAAAGGTTTAAGCAATTGCCCTCATCATTCAAATAATGAAAAAACCGGAAGCTCTATTAGAGAGCTTCCGGTCAGACTGTAGACAAACTCGATTCATTCGAGGTGTCTGCGGTCTTTTTTGTGTTGGAAAATAATCGCTCCGGTCGCTTTGGGGATGGCTCCCGCC
>NZ_JAUSWB010000012.1 GCF_030814955.1 Planomicrobium stackebrandtii
AGGCCACACCCGTTCCCATCCCGAACACGGCAGTTAAGCTCTTTTGCGCTGATGGTAGTTGGGGGTCTCCCCCTGTGAGAGTAAGACGTCGCTGGTCTATTTTTTTTTTTTTGGTCCCGTGGTGTAGCGGTTAACATGCCTGCCTGTCACGCAGGAGATCGCCGGTTCGATCCCGGTCGGGACCGTAATTTTGATGATGAACACAGCGACCTTGCTGTGTTTATTTTTTTTGTTCTTCATTAAAAATAAAACCAACTGGACGAACGAAAACGATATATTTTGATTTACCACAGCAATTTCGCTAAACTATGTAAAGACTCAATCGAGGTGACGTGAAAAATGACTTATACAATTACGCTGAACTCGCCAGAGGAAACCGAATCTTTTGCGGCCGAACTGGCAGAATTATTGGAACCGCGGGATCTGATAACATTGGAAGGCGACTTGGGTGCCGGCAAAACAACCTTTACCAAAGGCATAGCAAAAGGACTGGGAATTCAACGGATGGTCAACAGTCCGACTTTCACCATCTTAAAGCAATATTCCGGCCGCCTGGAATTGAATCATTTCGATGTCTATCGTCTAGAGAACAGTGATGAAGATATCGGGTTTGACGAGTTTTTCAGCAGTGAAGCGGTATCTGTGATTGAATGGGCAACATTTATAGAAGAGTACCTGCCAAAAGAGCGCTTAAATATCACAATTAATCGGCAGTCTGAAGAAGCGCGCAAAATCACACTGCATCCAATTGGCAGACGCTATGAAAAACTTTGCAGGGAGCTAAACTTATGATCTATCTTGGAATCGATACCTCAAATTCTCCATTGGCAATTGCGCTAATAGAGGATGGTGTGGTCTTAATAGAAGAAACATCCAATCTAAAAATCAATCACTCACTGACGGCTATGCCGGCAATAGAGGAAATGATGAAAAAAGCCAAAGTACTGCCTGCCGATTTGACGCATATTGCAGTAGCGGAAGGCCCGGGTTCTTATACGGGCGTACGCATTGGCCTGACGATCGCCAAAACTTTGGCGTGGTCGCTGAAAATTCCGCTGCATCCTGTTTCCAGCTTAAAAGTTCTGGCTGCAAATGGACAGGGATTTGATGGGCTTGTTTGCCCCATTATGGACGCTCGCCGTGGTACAGCCTTTATTGGTTTGTACGAGGGAGTCAGTCTGGAGCCAGTGACTGCCGATCAGCATAGTGATGTGAAGAGCTTCCTATTGAAAGCCAAAGAACTCGGGCTGCCTATATTATTTACCGGAGTTGATGTGGCGCTGCATGAAGCTTTAATTATTGAAATACTGGGTGAGGCTGCTCATTTCAGTGGAGTCCAAAACCGGCTGCCACGCGCATCAAATCTGATTTTGCTGGCACAAGATACTCTGGAAAGTGATGTTCACCATGCTGTTCCTGAGTATCGACGCATTACAGAAGCAGAAGCTAATTACAATAAAGCGCAAGAAGGCCAAACCTTATGAATGAAACAGTCAGGTATAGAAAGATGACGATCGCGGACATCGAAGTGGTCTACGAAATAGAGAGTTTGTCGTTTAGCCTGCCTTGGACGAAAGACGCTTTTTACTATGAAATGATCAGCAATGAGCATGCCTATTACGTGATAGCCGAAACAGATGAGGGCATCGTGGGATACTGTGGCATGTGGCTGGTGATAGACGAAGCGCATGTCACGAACATCGCCATCCATCCGGAACAGCGAGGCAAAAAACTCGGTGAAGGCTTGATGCAGGCGGCAATTGATGCAGCAAAAGCGCACGGCGCTGTATTGATGACCCTGGAAGCTCGTGTCAGCAATGTCGTAGCGCAAAATCTTTATCGGAAGTTAGGTTTTAAAAATGGTGGCATCCGTAAGCGGTATTATACGGATAATTACGAAGATGCCATAGTGATGTGGGTGAATTTTGATGAATAAGGACATTTATATATTGGGAATTGAAACAAGCTGTGATGAAACGGCCGCTTCCATTGTGAAAAATGGCAAGGAAATCGTTTCAAATGTGGTGGCTTCACAAATCGAAAGCCATAAACGTTTTGGCGGCGTGGTCCCAGAGATTGCTTCTAGGCACCATGTGGAACAAATCACTTTGGTCATTGAAGAAGCGCTGCAGCTGGCGGAAATGGAACCGCACCAATTGGATGCAGTAGCAGTAACGGAAGGACCAGGTCTAGTTGGCGCTTTGCTGATTGGCGTCAACGCAGCAAAAGCTTTTGCCTTTGCGCACCAACTGCCTTTGGTTGGCGTCCACCATATCGCTGGGCATATTTACGCAAACCGGTTGGAACAGGAAATGGAATTTCCGCTTCTTGCCCTGGTGATTTCCGGTGGTCACACTGAGTTGATCCATATGAAAGAACACGGAGATTTTACCGTAATCGGTGAAACACGTGATGACGCGGCGGGAGAAGCTTATGATAAAGTTGCCCGTACGCTGAATTTGCCTTATCCCGGCGGTCCGCATATCGATCGGTTGGCACATGCCAGTAACGATGCTGTAGTGTTTCCGCGGATTTGGCTGGAGGAAGGATCTTATGATTTCAGCTTCAGTGGATTGAAATCCTCGGTTTTGAACTATATGCACAATGCCGCACAGCGCGGGGAACACGTAGCTCCTGAAAGTGTGGCAGCCGGGTTCCAGAACAGTGTAGTGGAAGTGGTCACTGGGAAAACGATGCGTGCAGCCGAAGAATATGGAGTTCGTCAAGTGATTGCCGCAGGGGGAGTCGCAGCGAACAAAGGATTGCGGCACTCGTTGGAAATAGCATTCAAAGAAAAAGAGATTCCATTTTATATTCCTCCGTTGCCTTTATGTACAGACAATGCGGCAATGATTGCTGCAGCAGGAACTGTCATGTACCAAAAAGGACTCTACGGCAATATGGCCATGAATGGACGACCAGGTATGCCTTTAACATCATGGATTTAATAGAAGCAAGTATTTTCACTATTTCAGGACCTCTGAAGTGTGTGAAATTACTTGCTTTTTTTTACATAAAATTCAGACTTTAAAAGGATAACCATAATTGTTCTGTCAATAGAGAACATTTGTACTTATGCACAATTTGTGAATAAACTGTTTACAACTAGGGGGTAAATGAGGAGAATTCTATATATTGTGTACTTATAAGTGGAAAACTATGTGGATAACATTTAAGTTATCTGTGGATAGTGTGCATAAGCCTGTTGACAGTTGATTAGACAAGCGAAGTATTGTGGAGAAATCTGTGGAAATAATTATTTTACAAATTCCTATTGACCTATATATAGAAATAGAAAAACCGGCTGTCAAACAGCCGGTTCCAATTAAATATTTTCAATTTTTTCCTGCAGTTCAAGCCATTGGGTCATTGTTAGTTCGTGATCGGATTTCAAACTTTCCAGTTGATTTTGAAGCGGCAGGACACGTTCGTGGTCCTGGAAAATTTCCGGTTCACATAATTGGTCTTCGATTTCGGCAATCTGCAGATCCAGTTTCTCCATCGCCTGTTCAACTTCTTCGGATTGGCGGACCAGCTGGCGTTCCAGCTTTTTTGCTTCTTTATCAATCTGAGAAGTAGAGGGGGAAGCAGCAGCTTTCACTTCAGCAATCGAACCGGCTTCATCAAGAGCTTTCAGTTCAGCGATTTCCAACTTTTTCTCTACGTAATAATCATAGTCCCCCAAATATTCGGTCGTCCCATCTTGTGTGAGTTCAATGACTTTTGTTGCGATCCGGTTCATAAAATAGCGGTCATGGGAAACAAAAAGCAAAGTGCCCGGGTAGTCCAATAATGCATTCTCCAGCACTTCTTTGCTGTCGAGATCCAAATGGTTGGTCGGCTCATCGAGCAGCAGGACGTTGGCTTTTTGCATCATCAGTTTTGCCAGGGCAACACGGGCCTTCTCGCCGCCTGATAATGTGGAGACAGGCTTTAGCACATCATCTCCGGTAAACAGGAAACGTCCCAGGATGCCGCGTATGTCTTTTTCGTTGATAAGGGGGTAATCATCCCATAGTTCGTTCAACACCAGCTTATTGCCTTTTAAATTAGCTTGTTCCTGGTCGTAATAGCCAAACTGGATGCCGGTGCCGTAATGGATATCACCTGCGAGCGGTTCCAACTCTTTCATAATGGTTTTCAGCAAAGTCGATTTGCCGACGCCGTTGGGACCGACCAGCGCCAGGCTTTCCTGCCGGTACAATTTGAGTGCAATATTTTCGGAAACCGGTTTGCTGGTATAACCGATTTCCAGCGACTGGACGTTCAAGACATCGTTGCCGCTTTGTTTGCCGATAGTGAAGCCGAAGCGGGCAGATTTTTCATTGCCGTCGGGGGCATCCATCCAATCGGTTTTCTGCAGGGTTTTTCTGCGGCTTTGTGCCATTTTGGTCGTTGAAGCCCGCGCTAAGTTTCGCTGGACATAATCTTCGAGCTTGGCTTTCTCGCCTTGCTGTTTTTCGAATTGCTTTTGGTCGAGTTCGTATTGCTTCGCTTTTTCATCCAAGTAGCGGCTGTAGTTGCCGGTATACTTTTTGACGCGGTGGCGGGACACTTCGTAAACCAGCGTCACGACCTGGTCGAGAAAATAGCGGTCATGGGAAACAATCAGCAAAGCACCCGGGTAATTTTTCAAGTAGTTTTCCAGCCAGCTCAGCGTCTCAATGTCCAAATGGTTGGTCGGCTCATCGAGAATCAGCAGCTGGGGCTTGCTGAGCAGATGCTTCGCCAGCATCAAGCGCGTTTTCTGCCCGCCTGATAACGACACCACTTTTTTGTCGAAGTCGTCCGGATAAAATTTCATGCCGTGCAGGATAGCCCGTGTATCCGATTCATACTGATAGCCGCCTGCATCTTTGAACTCATGCTGCAACAGGTCGTATTCTTTCATGACCTTGTCATTTTCTGCAGGATTATTGTATATGTCAGGTTCAGCCATCTGCGCTTCCAGGCGCCGAAGAGTCGCTTCCTGTTCGCGGAACTGATGGAAAATTGTCATCATTTCATCCCAGACGGTAGCATCCGATTCGAGATTTGTTTGCTGTTCCAAATAGCCGATCGTCAAATCTTTCGGCATGCTGATGTCGCCGCTGTCGTAGGACATTTCACCGGCAATGATTTTCAGTAAGGTCGATTTTCCAGCGCCGTTGCGGCCTACCAATGCGACTCGGTCACGGTGCTGGACTTCCAATTTGACGCCCGAAAGAATTTCTTCCGCGCCAAATGATTTATGGACTTGGTTTACTTGCAGTACAATCATGTAGGTCACCTCTATTCTCTTTAAGTGTAGCTGATGGGACGGTTGTTCGCAATTGCACAAGCCTTTACATATCAAGGCTCCTAATGTAAGATGAAAGCGATTTGACAACACCTCAGGAGGATGCGAAAGCGTATGTTACACGAGACATCTAAAATTCCGCAAGCCACGACCAAAAGGCTGCCGCTGTATTACCGTTTTCTTCAAAACTTCGCGAATGCCGGACAGAAACGGATTTCTTCGCAGGAATTGAGTGAAGCGATGAAAATTGATTCTGCTACCATCCGCCGTGATTTTTCACATTTGGGCGCACTCGGAAAAAAAGGCTATGGCTATGACGTTCAGGAGCTGCTGCTGTTTTTTCGGAAGACCTTGGATCAGGATGAAGCTACCAACGTCGCCCTGATCGGTGTCGGGGGACTCGGCAGTGCATTTCTAAAGTATAATTTCCACCGCAACCACAACACGAAGATTATTGTGGCGTTCGACTCCAACAGTCCGCTGGATGGCGAAAAGATCAGTGATATCGATACGTACCACCCGGATAAGATTGAAGAGAAAATTAAAGAGTATGGTGTGGAGCTGGTCATTTTAACCGTGCCGTCGCGATCGGCCCAGGAAGTGACAGACCGCTTGGCGAAGACCGATATCAAAGGGATTTTAAATTTTACACCGGTGCGCATTTCGGTGCCCGACCATATCCGTGTCCAGACCATCGATCTGTCGGTTGAACTGCAGAGTTTGATTTATCAGATTAAGCAGCATTGACTTAAAACCTTCACATTTGCAAGCCCGTTCCAAATAGCCAAACCGGCTCGAATGATGTAAAATAGAGCCATAATACAGGAGGTGCCACATATGCCAGGTCCAATGAGTATCATCGTTATTGGTGTTGTTGCCTTACTCGTTTTCGGTCCCAAAAAGTTGCCGGAACTTGGAAAAGCATTCGGCTCGTCTCTGCGTGAGTTCAAAAACGCCACAAAAGGACTTGTAGACGACGATGACGACGATAAAAAAGTAGAACTGAAGAAGAAAGACGAGCAAAAGGAAATACGTTAGGATGTTTGTCCGATGACAGAAAAAGATATGACTTTAGTTGAACATATAGTTGAATTGAGAAAACGGCTGACCATTGTAGTCGTTTTCTTTATATTGGCGCTTATTGTCAGCTTTTTTATTGCCCAGCCTTTGATTCAATACTTGCAATACACGGAAGAAGCAAGAGATCTTACCTTGAACGCATTTAAAATTACAGATCCGCTGAAAATTTTCATGCAGGTCACCATGATTTTAGCGCTGATTATCACATCCCCGCTCATCATGTATCAGTTCTGGGCGTTTATCAGTCCTGGCCTTCTCGACAAGGAGCGGAGAGCGACACTCAGCTATATTCCGTTTTCCCTGCTATTGTTTTTGGGAGGCATCGCGTTTTCATATTTGATCCTGTTTCCTTATGTCATCGGATTTATGCTGAGTATCTCCGACAACATGGATATTCAGGAAACGATCGGCATCAACGAATATTTCCAGTTTCTGTTCCAAATCACCTTGCCGTTCGGATTGATTTTCCAGCTGCCGGTAGTGATGTTGTTTCTAACCAGGCTCGGCATTATTACACCGATGCTGATGACGAAATACCGCAAGTATTCGTATCTTGGATTGGTGATTATCGCGGCGTTCATTACACCGCCGGACATCGTCTCACACATGATTGTGACGCTTCCGTTGATAATCCTTTACGAATTCAGTGTCATCATCGCCAAGATCGGCTACCGCAAGTTCCTGAAAGCGGAGCAGCAGCAAATCATTGAAGAGCAGCAACAGCCAATAGAATAATGAAAAAGCCTTCTGCCGATTGGATTCGGTGGAAGGCTTTTTCTTATTGTCTAGACTCCAACGGCCAAATTCTCGGAACGTAAGCCAAACCAGCTATGTGGCAAAGAACGCCACTTCGCTGATTCGCCTTAAACCTGTCGAATCTGAGCGGCCGTTTTCGCTTTTCCTATTGCAGATTTTCCATTTGCTTTTGGAATTCCAAAATCGTATCCATATTGAGCTGGATGAGCATTACATAGCCATTCAAACAGATATGGGCAATGATCGGCGTGATGATGCGCTTAGTTTTCTGGTAGAGAAATGCCAAAATCAACCCGGTAGTGAAATACAGCAGCAAGTGCGTAAAGTCGAAATGGATCAACGCGAACACCAAGGCACTGATGGCTGTCGCGAAAAAGAAATTGGTCGTTTGGTTGAGCGAGCCGAACAGTACGCGGCGGAAAACCAACTCTTCGAGAATCGGGCCGAATAAGACAATAGCCACGATGGCGAGCGGCACTGCTTCAGCAATTGTGACCAGCGACGCTGTGTTTTCAGACCCAGGATCGATGCCAATCGCCATTTCAATCATGGCGGCAAGTGATTGCCCAATTAACAGCAGCAAGAAGCCAAGCAAGCCCCAGACGACAGACATGAAGACTGACGATTTCGTACCTTTCCAAATATCAAAAAAGCGTTTGTCCCGGAAGATGACGAAGAGGGTAATGAGGAGGCCGATGCCCATCGTCAGGAAAATCAGCCAGCCTGAAGTTGCAGAACCGGCTGTCGCACGGTCCATGCCCTGCCCCTGAAAGTAACTCAAAAAGGGAGCAATAAACAAGATCGGTGAAAGCTGTGCGGCAATGAAAATCAATAATACATACAACGGCGTTTTTTTGCCTTTGGATTTCGGGCGGTAGCCGCTGTCTGTTTTAGCTTTTGGTTTGGACGAGCTGCCATTTTTTAAAAAGTTGTCTATAAATTTCTTTTGGTTGGTAGGCATGATGTAATTCCTTTCATTACTATAGCTGAATTAGCTATTTAAGATTTGCTAAATACTTTGCGCAGTCGCGTCTATGGACTAGACGAAGCTATGAGACGGATGGTTTTACTGGTGCAGCGCATGAGCCACACCAACAGCGTTGAGGAAGAATCAAACTGGTAAATCTGCACTCCTTCTATTGTAGAGCTTTCAAAGGACAACCGCAAAGAAATCAAAATCATGATGGTTCATGCTTGCAAAAGACAGAAGATTTTATTAAACTTGATATTGGGTTAGCACTCAGAGGTTGAGAGTGCTAAGCGAGAACATTTAGATAATTTGAGGAGGGTGTTTCAATTGTTAAGACCACTAGGAGATCGTGTAATTATTGAGCTCATCGAAGCGGAAGAAAAAACGTCAAGCGGTATCGTCTTGCCGGGATCAGCACAGGAAAAACCGCAGGAGGGCCATGTGATCGCTGTAGGAAATGGACTTATCCGTGAAAACGGGCAGCGCACAGAATTGGACGTGCAAGCTGGCGACCGCGTCATCTTCTCGAAATACGCAGGATCTGAATTAAAATACGAAGGCAAAGAATATTTGATTTTACGTGAAAACGATATATTAGCAGTTTTAGGCTAAAATAAACCAACGACACAGGAGGAAGCTAAACATGGCAAAAGATATTCGATTCAGTGAAGATGCACGCAGTTTAATGCTGAAAGGCGTAGATAAATTAGCAGATGCAGTAAAAGTGACGCTTGGGCCAAAAGGGCGCAACGTCGTACTTGAGAAAAAATTCGGTTCGCCGTTGATCACCAATGATGGTGTGACAATCGCGAAAGAAATCGAACTGGAAAATGCTTTTGAAAACATGGGAGCGAAACTTGTTGCGGAAGTGGCTTCTAAAACAAACGACATCGCCGGTGACGGTACAACGACAGCTACGGTTCTTGCACAGGCAATGATCCGTGAAGGTTTGAAAAACGTTACAGCTGGCGCGAATCCGGTCGGCATCCGCCGCGGAATCGAATTGGCCGTTGAAAATGCGCTTGCGGAACTGAAAGCTATTTCCAAGCCGATCGAAGGCAAAGAATCGATTGCACAAGTCGCAGCGATTTCATCCGGCGACGAAGAAGTCGGCAAACTGATTGCTGAAGCAATGGAGCGCGTTGGCAACGACGGCGTCATCACATTGGAAGAGTCACGCGGCTTCACAACAGAACTTGACGTTGTAGAAGGTATGCAGTTTGATCGTGGATACCAGTCTCCGTACATGGTGACGGATTCAGATAAAATGGAAGCAGTTCTTGAGAACCCGTTTATCTTGGTTACAGACAAGAAAATCGGCAACATCCAGGAAATCCTGCCAATCCTTGAGCAAGTTGTTCAGCAAAGCAAGCCATTGTTGATCGTCGCTGAAGACGTTGAAGGCGAAGCATTGGCAACACTGGTTGTCAACAAATTGCGCGGAACGTTCAATGCTGTAGCTGTTAAGGCTCCAGGATTCGGTGACCGCCGCAAAGCAATGCTTGAAGATATCGCTGCACTTACGGGCGCAGAAGTGATTACAGAAGACCTTGGTCTTGAATTGAAAACAACAAACATTGCTCAGCTTGGGCGCGCGTCAAAAGTGGTTGTTTCGAAAGAAAACACAACCATCGTGGAAGGTGCCGGCGACCAGAAAAACATCGTCGCTCGCGTAACACAGATCCGTACGCAGCTTGAAGAAACAACTTCTGAATTCGACAAAGAGAAATTGCAGGAGCGCTTAGCGAAATTGGCTGGCGGCGTTGCAGTCATCAAAGTCGGAGCAGCTACGGAAACTGAGTTGAAAGAACGCAAACTTCGCATTGAAGATGCATTAAACTCAACTCGTGCAGCAGTAGAAGAAGGAATTGTTGCCGGCGGTGGTACAGCTCTAGTCAACGTCTACAACAAAGTAGCTGAACTTCTTGAAACGCAAGAAGGCGACGTAGCAACAGGCGTCAACATCGTGCTTCGTGCACTTGAAGAGCCAGTTCGCCAAATCGCAACAAACGCAGGCCTTGAAGGGTCGATCATCGTTCACCGTCTTAAGTCCGAAGAAGTTGGCATCGGCTACAACGCTGCTAACGGACAATGGGTCAACATGGTGGAAGAAGGAATCGTCGATCCAACCAAAGTTACGCGTTCAGCACTTCAAAACGCAGCATCTGTTGCAGCCATGTTCTTGACGACTGAAGCAGTTGTCGCAGACATTCCAGAACCAGCAGCACCAATGGGCGGAATGCCTGATATGGGCGGCATGGGCGGCATGATGTAAGCTCAATTAAATAATATTAATAATATGGGGTTTGCCTAATGGCAGACCTCGTTTTTAAATGAAAAAGTAACGGAAAGGCAACATTTATATATCAGAAGATAGTTTTGTGAATATATCTTCATTCATTTAAATGAAATTATCCTTCGATTTAAGTGTAAGCCGAAAGTTAGTTGTATTTAAGGAATAATTCTATTTATAAAAAGTTGCACCGTTACATTTCTTTGGATATTATGTTTAAAGAAATATTTTTATGGCTATTATTACATGTTATCATGTAAGTATTTCAACCTGTCATTGTTTTGTGAGCTTTGAATAAGAAGGTAAGGTCTATTTAAGGAGTGCTTATCAAAGGATATAAAAATGATGAAATGAATACGTTCACATGAATAATGAGCGAAACTTATTCTTGCAATGCCACTTGAATCGCAAAATATTTTTCCAAGTATTATAGCACCGGGATTGGCTTATCTAATTTATTTCAAATAGGTTAATAAAGTTGAATTAGCAAAGAGATAGTAAAGGTGATGAATAGTGAAAAATACAAACGAAAATGTAAATCAAAAAGTAAAATTAGATGATGTTGCTAACGAAGCTGGTGTTTCGAAGACAACTGTCTCAAGAGTGTTGAATAATCGGGGGTACATAAGCGAAAAGACAAGAAAAAAAGTAAATGAAGCTATGGAATTGTTAAATTATCATCCAAATGAAATAGCTAGGTCACTCTTTATTAATAAGACCTTTATCATTGGCCTTATTTTTCCAACTACAAATAATCCCTTTTATGGACAACTGATTTTCCATTTAGAGAATATCAGTGAAGCCTTAGGCTACAAAGTATTATTATGCAACAGTGAAGGTCGTGAAGATAAGGAGAAGAGTTACCTGGAAATGCTGCAAAGACACCAGGTGGATGGAATTATAGCAGGATCTCATAACAGAGGGATTCTAGAATATGACAACCCGCAACTCCCATTGGTTGGTATTGATCGATATTTATCTGAAAATACTCCGGTTGTCTCCAGTGATAATTATGATGGCGGGAAAAAGGCTACTCAATTATTAATTGATAAAGGTTGTAAAAAAATTATTCATATTAACGGTTCTCCTTCTTTGGAAACTCCTGCAAATTTAAGAAGAGAAGCTTATGAAGACGTAATGAAAGAAAATGAATATTATCCCCAGAGTTATGTAATAGGTGAAAATGTTATAGAAACTATTTTTAATGAGAACCCAAATATTGATGGTATTTTTGCAAGTGATGACCTTATAGCATCAAGTGTGATGAAAGAAGCAAAAAGAAGGAACATAAATATACCTGCTGATTTGAAAGTGATCGGCTATGATGGCTCAGAAATAACCAGAATGCTGTTGCCGGAACTAAGTACGATTCAGCAGCCAGTAAAGGAAATTGCAGATTTAGCAGTTCAACTGTTACTGAAACAAATTAATGGTGAGACGGAATCAAAAATTGAATGGAAGCTACCAGTAAAGTTAATCGAAAGTGAAACAACATAAAAAGCATGATTAGTCAATATTTTAAATTTTTTGTTTTTTCATGTCAACCGGTTGACATGAAAAGGGAATTTAACTATAATCAGATTTATAAGACAACATGTCAACCGGTTGACATGTTTATAAAAATAGACGTTTTGTATCTTTACACTCCTATGAAAGCGTTAACTTAATAGTGGTTAATGGAATCATAGAATGCGTTTTATTAATGGAGCCTAAGGAGGGGGAGGATATCATGGCTAGAATAGTATCAGAGAAAACCATTCAAGCAACAAAAAATAAAGAGAGCCGAAAAAACTACATTAAAAAAAATTTCGTCTTATATTTGTTTTTAGTACCAGCTGTTGTCTTAGTATTTATATTTAATTACATACCAATGTATGGGGTTACAATTGCATTTAAAGATTTCAGTCCTATTAAAGGGATTATGGGAAGTGAATGGATTGGTTTCGATCATTTCATTAATTTTTTGCAATCTCCCAACTTTCAGCAAATATTCATGAATACGATAAAATTAAGTGCCTTCGAACTTCTTATCGGGTTTCCAATTCCTATTATTTTGGCGCTGATGTTAAATCAGCTGAGAAGGGCTAAAGTTAAAAAAAATGTTCAATTAATTATTTATGCGCCGTATTTTCTTTCAACAGTAGTCATATCGGGGATGCTCTTTATCTTTTTATCACCAGCAGGACCGATTAATGAATTTTTGACTTTATTTATGGATGAGCCCGTTGCCTTTATGACAGATCCGGCTTATTTCAGAAGTGTATTCATTGCATCCAGTGTCTGGCAGGTTGCAGGTTTTTCATCAATTATCTATGTTGCTGCACTTTCGAATGTTGATCCGCAGCTTCATGATGCAGCAACGATTGATGGTGCTTCACTTTTACAAAGAATCATTCATATTGATCTTCAAGTTCTTAAACCGACTATAGCCGTCCTATTTATTTTGGCAATTGGCGGAATTATGGGAGTTGGTTTTGAAAAAGCGTATTTACTTCAAACTGACATGAACTTGCCTGCTTCAGAGATTATTGATACCTATGTATACAAAAGAGGACTTCAGGCAGGAGATTGGTCATTTGGAGCTGCTGTAGGATTGTTTAATTCTGTTATTAGTTTGCTTCTACTGGTAATTGCTAATACTGTTGTCAAAAAGTTAAATGGTGAAACACTTTACTAGAAAGGAGCACAATCAATGAAATCTAAAATTGACCTTGTAAATAATTCGAAAACAGATAGAATGCTCCTCTTAATTAACAAAATCATTTTAATTTTAATTGTGCTCATTATTACTGCTCCACTTTTGTATGTTTTGTTTGGCTCCTTTCTGAGTCCGAATGTCTTGCTGACAAAAGGTATATCACTTAATCCTGATGACTGGACGCTTGATGGTTATATAAGAATATTCGAGGATGGTTCTATCGTTAGAGGCTTTCTTAACTCTATTATGTACGCAGGAGGATTCTCTATAGTCTCTGTTTTGTTTTCCATCCTTGCTGGGTACGCTTTATCCGTTGACAATTTAGCTGGAAAAAAGTTATTTATGCTTTTCTTTATTGTAACCATGTTTTTCAATGGCGGGATGATCCCTACATATTTACTGATTAAAGAGTTGGGTATGATCAATACACCGTGGGCAATCATACTACCAGGGGCCGTCAGTGTGTGGAATATAATACTTTCCAGAACATATTTTAAAGGATTGCCAAATGAACTGAAGGAAGCAGCAAGAATTGATGGTGCTTCAGATCTCAAAATATTTTTGAAGATTATCTTGCCACTGTCCAAACCGATTATTTTTGTACTGGCTTTATATGCTTTTATAGGCCAGTGGAATTCTTATTTCAACGCAATGATTTATCTCGAAGATCAATCACTCTATCCATTACAGCTGGTATTGCGTGAAATTCTTATCCAGAATGAAGTGCAGCCTGGCATGATTGCAGATCAGCTTGCAAGAGCTGAGATTCAAAAAATTGCAGAAATGATAAAGTATTCTTCTATTGTAGTTTCAAGTTTACCATTATTGATTATGTATCCTTTTTTCCAAAAGTATTTCGAAAAAGGTGTAATGGTAGGCTCATTAAAATAAAGAAAGTGGGGAATTATTATGAAAAAGGTTTTGAAAGCAGCTTCATTGCTGCTGATTATCGGAACAGTAATTTCGGGATGTAGCGGCAATGATAAGAATACTTGGTCAGAGGATTATGGACTTTCTGACATTGCATTTCCTTTAGAAGAAAAAGTGACACTGAAGGTTATGACACAAAGTTCGCCTCTAGCACCTGAAGATCCAAATGAAAAGTTGATTAATCAGCGATCGGAAGAGAATACAAATGTTCAAATTGAATGGAGAAACTTTACAGGTGAAACATTTGCTGAGAAAAGGAATCTGGCAATGACTAGTGGGGATATGCCAGATGCAATTAGCAATGCTGGTTATAGTGATTATGAATTATTAAATTTGGCAGACGATGGTGCTATTATTCCACTGAACGAATTAATAGAAAATCACATGCCTAATCTGCAAGCAGTTCTGGAAAAAGCTCCAGAGTATAAGGAAATGATGACTGCACCGGACGGAAATATCTATGCATTCCCTTGGATAGAGGAACTAGGACAAGGAAAAGAAAGTATTCACTCAGTAGATAATTTCCCATGGATAAACGTAACATGGCTGGAAGAATTGGGACTGGAAATGCCTAAAACAACTCAGGAATTAAAAGAAGTGCTAATCGCCTTTAAAGAGAATGATCTTGCTGGTGGCGGACAAACAATTCCTATGTCATTTATTATAAATGACGGTGGACAGGACCCGGGATTCTTATTTGGCTCGTTTGGTCTGGGTGATAATTGGGATCACACAGTTGTAACTAATGATGGAGAAGTTAAATTGACATCCAGCGATGAAGGATACAAAGAAGCTATCAACTTCATGAATGAACTGCATAAGGAAGAATTAATTGATATCGAAGCCTTTGAACAGGACTGGTCTACTTATGTAGCTAAAGGCCAAGAAGGCCGCTACGGTATGTATTTTACCTGGGATAAAGCAAATATTTCAGGATCGAATGACGATTATGCGCTTATGCCGCCTTTAGAAGGTCCGGATGGGCAAAAAAATGTTGCCAGAACAAATGGGATGGGTTTTGATCGTTCGAAAATGGTTGTTACAGGTGCCAACCAAAATCTTGAATTAACGGCAAAATGGGTTGATGAATTCTATGATCCTCATCAATCTGTACAAAACAACTGGGGTACTTATGGAGATGAAGACATGCAAAATATCTTTGAATTTGATGAAGAGCAAAATATGTTAAAACATCTTAGTCTAGAAGGAACTGCACCTGTTGAATTAAGAGAGAGAACTTCCGTTGGAGGACCATTGGCAATACTGGACAGTTATTATGGGGAAATCACGACAAAGCCAGATGATGCTGCCGAGAGATTGGATTTAATGAAAGAAGTCATGGTTCCGCATATGAAAGCGGAAAATATATATCCGAAAGTATTTTTCAGCTTAGAAGAATTAGAGCGTCTTTCTACAATAGAAGCAGACTTATTGCCATATATTCAGCGGAAAAAAGCCGAATGGATTGGAAAGGGAACTGTAGAGGAAGAATGGGACCAATACCTGGAGGAGCTGGATCGTCTTGGTTTACAGGAATGGCTGGAAATTAAACAAAAAGGTTATGACCGTACTGCTAAGTAATGGAGGAGAACTAATTGACAAAACAGGAAATACTACAATACAGACCTAGTTTGCACTTTACAACGAAAAAAAATTGGTTAAACGATCCAAATGGATTAGTATATTTTAAAGGTGAATATCATTTGTTTTACCAACACAATCCCAATGAAAATATTTGGGGCCCAATGCACTGGGGACATGCTGTCAGCAAGGACTTGATTGCCTGGGAAGAGCTTGAAATAGCATTATATCCGGATGAGCACGGAACTATTTTTTCTGGAAGTACCGTGGTGGATTGGAATAATACGACAGGATTCTTTCCGGATGAGCCAGGTTTAGTAGCTATTTTTACGCACCATCAGGAAGCTAGTGCTGAAATCGTACAAAAACAAACGCAAAGTCTGGCGTATAGTAAAGACAATGGACGAACTTGGGTTAAATATGAGGGTAATCCTGTACTTTCTCATGCGTCAAAAAGTGATTTCCGAGATCCCAAGGTCTTTTATGATGAGAAAACAGAGAAATGGATTATGTCATTAGCTACTAGCCAAACTATTTCTTTTTATTCTTCATTAAATTTAATAGATTGGGAGTTTGAAAGTGAGTTTGGTGATAATGTAGGTTCCCATGATGGGGTTTGGGAATGTCCTGATCTATTTAAATTAAAAGCAGAAGATACAGAAGAAGAAAAGTGGATTTTGATCGTCAGTATCGGTGATAATGGAATATCAAACATGGGCTCGCGCACACAGTATTTTGTTGGTGCTTTTAATGGGTCTGTCTTCACATCAGAACATGATGACATCAGGTGGCTAGACTATGGGAGAGACAATTATGCTGGTGTAAGCTTTTCAGATATCCCGGAGGAGGATGGGCGTCGGATTTATCTGGGATGGATGAGCAACTGGAGATATGCCAATGTGGTGCCTACGGATGGATGGAGAAATCAGATGACGATTCCAAGAGAGCTCCGTCTTCGGAACATAGAAGGGAAATATAAAGTCATTCAATACCCTGTGGAAGAACTAACTTCTTATTTTGAAAGAACTGTAGATATTCAAAACTATGAAGTAGAACCTTCTAACCCTAAGAGAATTGAAGTGAATGAGCGATATGTAGACTTATTCCTGGATATAAAGAATGATGCGGATCAATTTGGTGTTACATTGAATCATACGACAGCACACACCACCACTATCGAGTATGATGCACTAAATCACGTTATATTATTGAATAGAAGAAATTCTGGAAATGTGGAATTTTCCGATATGTTTTCAACGGATCAAGAACTTAAAATGAGCGAGAGAAATCATGTTCAACTACGGGTGATTATTGATAAATGTTCGATAGAAATCTTTATCGATGATGGCGCTTATGCTATAACGAGTTTAGTATATCCTGACGAAACCTGTGAAAGCATAACACTTTATAGTAAGGGTGGAAATATGACCGTTAAGAATGGTTATGTTGCAATTCCTGCAAAAAATGCAACATTATAAAATGTGAAGTTTAATATTGTTTAGTTACTTAGAAAAGAGGAAGCATTTGATTGTTTCCTCTTTTTTATAATATTTCACATGTTAACGAGGGGAGTAAAAGTATGAGTGAACATACGTCTGTAGTTTGTATTGGAGAGTTGTTAATCGATTTTTATTGTAAAGATGCGGGAGATAATTTAGTGGAAGGAAATATCTTTGAAAAACAGGCTGGCGGAGCACCTGCTAATGTATGTGCCACTATAGTGAAATTGGGTGGAACTGCATTGTTCTGTGGAAAAGTTGGAAACGATCCATTCGGAAAATTCCTGAAAAATACTTTGGAAGAAATAAATGTTAATACTTCCATGCTTGTAGTCGATAATGTTAATCCGACTACACTAGCCTTTGTTTCTTTAATGGAGAATGGAGAAAGGGATTTTGTTTTTAACAGAGGTGCCGATGCATTTTTGAAGGAAGAAGAGTTGGATAAAGAGAAATTAAAAGAAGCTGCCATTCTCCATTTTGGATCTGCAACCGCTTTACTGGAAGGACCGTTCCAATCTACATACCTAAATACAATGAAGTTGGCAAAAGAAAATGGGCAATTTGTTTCTTTTGATCCTAATTACAGATCAGATCTCTGGAAAGGGAAGAAAACTCATTTTATAGAGTTAACGAAACAAGGAGTTGCACTAGCTGACTTTGTAAAAGTCAGTCAAGAAGAATTAGAGATTATTACTGGCACAGAGGATCTTAGGAGCGGAATTCAGCTTCTCCACCAAATGGGAACGAGTTTAATTGCACTTACACTAGGTAAAGAGGGAACTTTGATTTCTAATTACCATAAGCAAGAAATAGTTCCAAGTATTAAGATAGATTCCGTAGATTCGACTGGTGCGGGGGATGCATTTGTTGGCGCAATGCTGTACCAGCTTGCCAGAGAGAAGGATGCAAAAAAAGTTCTGGAGGACTTTGAGAAGATAAAAAAAATAACTTATTTAAGCAATAAAGTGGGTGCGATTGTTTGTACAAGAGTAGGTGCAATTTCTGCTATTCCAACTTTAGATGAAGTCATATAATATATAGGATAAAGAAGTTAATGCCATCAGCTGAAGAATCGATTTTGCCAGCTTAAATGGGGGTCCATGAAATTATGTATGGCACACAATGGTATATGCGAATAGGAAATCTTGGATTTAATTTAGTATTGTTAAACTTGTTGTGGTTATTGTTTTCCTTTTTCGGTTTATTTATATTAGGGATTTTTCCTGCGACTGCGGCGTTATTTGCGGTAATGAGGCTTATTATCATGGAATCAGACAATGGTTCCATTATAAAGCTGTTTTGGGATAAATTTAAATCGGAGTTCATAGCATCCAATGTTGTTGGTTATATTATGCTGTTTATTGGATTAGTATTATATACAGATTTTAAAGTACTACACTATATAAATCAGGATACGCTTTATATAATCTTGATGAGTGTGACTGTGGTTGTTGTATTCGTATACCTTCTCAGTTTATTATATATCTTCTCTGTATTTGTTCACTATGATTTAAAGCTTTGGCAGTACCCAAAGCACGCATTCATCCTTGTCATTGCCCGACCCTTGCATACTTTGGTAATGGCGATTAGTATAGTCACCATCTTATTTTTATATTTACAATTACCAGTATTAATATTGCTATTTGGAATAAGCTTAATTAGTTTTGTGTTGATGAAAATCGCCTATTTATCTTTTTCAAAGAAAGAAGTTTAGTTGAATAATCTTAATCGAAAAGGATTTAATTTTATAAAAATCAATTTTTAATTGATCGTTTTCATAGAATCGCTCCTTAGATTGTAATTTGCTAACTTATTTTTGAGTTTTGGTGAATCTCTATAAGTTAGTTAGTTCCGAAACCTTTGAGAGCGCTAAGTTTTTACATCCTATGAAAAGGCAAAATATGCACCCTAAATATGGGCGGCATGATGTAACAAATTCTTATAGTTTTCGATTTTTCAAAGACTAAAGAATGCTTCACCAAACCATATTCAATCTAAATCCTGAAAGCCTCTCACCAATTTATTGAATTGGTAAGAGGCTTTTTTCTTAGAACTCCTTTCTTCATCTCCCTACAAATGAAAGGAAAAACCCTAGATATGTTCAAAACAAGTCGACTGAATTAAAACTTTTCCCGTATGTGACGACTGTCACTAGCGCACCATTCAGCTGTCCTGTAAGTTAGCTGTAGACCGCATACTTTGATAGTAAATTTGCATTTAGAGGAGAAGTTTTGAATGAAGAAAATCGCTTGGATTACAGATACTGCTGCGCAACTAGATGAGGCTTTTATCCAAAAACACAATGTACACATTCTGCCCCTTAGTGTTGTTTTTGCTGATGGGTCTTTTCGGGAATCAATCGATCTTACACAAGAAGAGTTTTACGATAAATTACGTTTAGCGAAAGCCTCACCGAAAACTTCGCAGCCTGCAATTGGCGAAATGATTTCTTTATATGAAAAGCTTCAAGAAGAAGGATATGATTTTGCCATTGCGCTGCACTTATCAAGTGGGCTTTCAGGAACGTTTGAAAGCGCGCAGGCAGCAGCAAAAATGTCCGATTTCAAAGTCTATCCAATCGATTCCAAGATTGGTTCCTTCCCCATGGTGAAAATGATTGAAACTGGTGAGGAGCTGTTGGCAAATGGCAAAAGTATAGATGAAGTAGTTGCAGCTATTACTGAAATGACGCTTAAATCGAAGTTGTCTTTTATTCCTTCGAGTTTAAAGCAATTGCATAAAAGCGGACGTGTTTCGGGAACACAGGCATTTGTCAGCAACTTGCTGAACATTAAAGTGGTCATCAGTTTTGAGGACGGCAAACCGGTCATGAAAGAAAAAGTCCGTTTAAATAAGCGAGCTAAAGAAAAGGTAGTGCTGTCGCTTCGCGCGGATATGGACCGGGGCACTGTACCGGAAGTTGCTGTGATTCACTGCAATAACGCACCGGATGCAGAAATCTGGAAGAGTGAGCTGTTGCAGGAGTTTCCAGATTTAAAAGTGCCGGTTGTTTCATTGAGTGTTTGTGTGGCAGTTCACGCCGGTGAAGGAACTACGGGGTTAAGCTGGGTTGCTTATTGATTTGACGCAGCGAAATTTAAAAAGTGTAGGAAGTAAGAGGCGAAGCCATAGTGGCTTTGTCTCTTATTTCTTTTTGCTATATTCTTCTTTTTATATGTTAAACTTTAAGAAATACAGTAAGATATGGAACTTTCTAAAAATGGCGAAACAGATTTAAGTCTGTTGCCTTTTACCTGACATCTGATCGACTGATAAAAGTGAAATATGACAACAAGTGGGGTGCTTTATGGTAACAACATTTCAGGAATTGCAAATGTATAAGAATTTTGATGAGTTGAGTAGCGATGTACTTGATTTGGCAAAAGAAATATTGCCGGACCAATTACTTTATTTAAGTTCCTTCAGCGATACGCAGCAAATGATTCTAAAGCTATCAAATAATGATACTAATATTCTTATTACCGAAGGACTGGTTGTAAATCTGAACGAAACGATTTGCAATCGAGTCGATTTTGATAACAAACAACCATTGATTTATGAGGATACTAGGAAAGAAAGCAGTTTGGATGATTTAAGAAATGCACTTGAAGAAGCTAACGTTCGATCTTATTTGGGAATTCCTATTTCTCTGATGAATGGCGAAAGGTTTGGAACATTATGTGCGGTACATGACCAGGAAAGTCAGTTTGACAAAAAGAGTGTCGAATTGTTGCAAAGAATCGTTAGGATGTTCTCGTATTATTTGTATTTAGAACGCTTTGCCTATAGAGATTCGTTGACTGAACTATACAACAGACATTATCTTACAAAGTTTTTTGAAGATGGCTCTAAGTCAGCAGGAGTGCTATTCTTTTTGGATTTGGATGGCTTTAAAAAAGTAAATGATATCCATGGCCACGATACGGGGGATTTGGTGTTGAAGGAAGTCGCTTCGAGGCTTCAACAGTATGTGGCTGAACATCCTAAAGCTTTTGCAGTCAGATTAGGGGGAGATGAATTCCTCATTCATTTATCCGGCCTATCCAGCCAAGAAGAAATGGGCAAGCAGGCAGAATATGTGCTTAAAAGCTTAAGTACATGGGATGCCGACTATCAACTTTCTGCAAGCATCGGAATTGTCACGTACCCGGTCAATGGCAGGGATGATTTACAGACGCTTTTGAAAAATGCTGACCAGGCATTGTATCGTGCAAAAACTTCAGGGAAAAACACATATAACTTTTTCTAAGCAGTTCTTCCAACACGTACACGGGTTCAAAAAAACTAAAATTTATAAGTTATGCTTGGTAAGGCAGCAGAACTCGAGGGGAGCTTACAAGATGGGAGAACTAAGTCAACTGCAAAGCGTATACAACCAATCCACTTACAAGTTGACGGGCCACGGTGCGCGGAATGTTCAAGTGTTGAAAGAAGCTTTTCACCGTGTAGATGACGAGTTGCTGAGTGATTTGTATGGAAAAGGCAAAGTGATTGAAGATTTTCAAGAGAAAATGGCTGCCTTATTAGGGAAAGAGAGCGCTGTCTTTTTCCCGAGCGGCACAATGGCCCAGCAAATTGCCTTGCGCATCTGGTGTGATGAAAAAGGGCTACAGAAAGTAGCTTACCATCCGCTTAGCCATCTAGAAATTCATGAAGAAGATGGGTTAAAAAAATTGCATAACATTGAATCGGTTTTTCTAACTGATCGTGACCGCGTAATCGATTTGGATGATGTACTGAAAATGGAAGACGGGGTAGGGGCTGTGCTGCTGGAATTGCCGCAACGCGAAATCGGCGGGCAATTGCCGAGCTTCGAAACACTCGAAAAAATTTCACAGTATTGCCGCGACAAGCGAATCAGGCTGCATCTAGATGGAGCCCGGTTGCTTGAAGTTCTGCCTTATTACCAAAAGACTGCGGCTGAAGTTTGTGCGCTGTTTGATAGTGTCTATTTATCTTTATACAAAGGGATAGGCGGAATTGCTGGTGCCATATTAGCGGGGAATCGAGATTTTACGGAGCAGTCAAAAGTTTGGAAAAGACGGCATGGCGGTGATTTAATCAGTTTGTACCCTTACATTATCGCAGCCGATTTTTATTTTGATCAGCGTGTAGACAAAATGGAGCAGTATTTCGAAGAATCGAAGGAACTTGCTGGATGGTTTAATTCTTGTTATGGCATTTCCACATTGCCCGCTGTCCCTGTTTCAAATATGTTCCATGTCCACTTCCAGCAAGCTAAAGAGCAAATAGAACCAATGTTGTTAGAGTTGGAACAAGAAATGGGTGTAGGGATAACCACTCATTTAAAAGCGAACGGAGAACAGTCGTGTTCGTTTGAAGTGAGCATGGGAGATCAGTATTCACAGGTACCTAAAGAACTTGTAAAAAAGGTATTTGAGCAGCTTGATAAAAGCATGAAACATCATTTCAAAGACTAGAAGCTGATGTCGAACAACTGCCAATAGTATAAAACCTCTCCACAATTCTGGGAATTGCGGAGAGGTTTTTTATTGCCGTTTTGGTATTCTTATTTACTAAATTGTCCCCGGGAAATAAACAAGTACCAATTATACATATGAACCGATGTTTAAAGCCCGCCGCTTTCCACAAACGCACGATTCGTGTAAACTGTATAAGGTTAAGAAAAAATGAGATGGCATTATAGATATAGATAATGATTATTGATTTTCACGATAAAACTAAGAAGAATTTTCGGATGAAAGCCTGGCCTTCCATCCCGTAACGAAAGGATTGAAAATGGAATATGAAAGAGAATTTTTGGCGTGATTTGCCGAAGCCGTTTTTTGTGTTGGCGCCAATGGAAGATGTCACGAATGTCGTGTTTCGCCATGTAGTGGCTGAAGCAGCAAGACCGGATGTATTTTTTACCGAGTTTACGAATACAGAAAGCTATTGCCACCCGGAAGCAGTTTTTAGCGTGCGTGGACGTTTGACGTTTACTGAAGACGAACAGCCGATGGTGGCTCACATATGGGGCAACAAACCAGAGCATTTCCGTGAAATGAGCATCGGAATGGCCAAACAGGGCTTTAAAGGTGTCGACATTAACATGGGGTGCCCTGTGCCGAATGTCGCAGCCAAAGGAAAAGGCAGCGGGCTGATCAATTACCCGGATAACGCCGCTGAGATCATCCAAGCGGCAAAAGCGGGCGGATTGCCTGTCAGTGTCAAGACACGCCTCGGCTATACCGACGTGGACGAGTGGAAAGGCTGGCTGACTCATGTATTGGAGCAGGACATTGCCAATCTATCGATCCATTTGCGCACAAAAAAAGAAATGAGTGCTGTCCCTGCACACTGGGAACTCATTCCGGAAATCAAGAAACTCCGGGACGAAATAGCGCCGGATACACTGCTAACGATCAATGGAGATATTCCGGATCGCCAGGCGGGGCAAGAACTTGCCGATAAATACGGCATCGATGGCGTCATGATCGGACGCGGGATTTTCCACAATCCGTTCGCTTTTGAGACAGAACCAAAAGAGCATAGCAGCAAAGAGTTGTTTGATCTGTTAAGGCTGCACCTGGATCTTCACGACAAATATTCTACAGACATCGAACCGATTTCATTCAAACCGCTTCGCCGTTTCTTTAAAATTTATGTCCGCGGAGTCCGCGGGGTTGGAGAATTGAGAAATCAATTGATGTATACAGAAACGACAGATGAAGTGCGTGCCTTGCTCAATGACTTCGAGGCTTCGCTGGAAGAAGAGAATTTGGTGCAAGCTGCAGAACACAGCTGAGCTTTGAATAGCAGCATCGAAACTACTGACAAAGCCATCTATACAATAAAAGCCCGCCTGTGTATTCCGAAAAATGGAATATCCAGGCGGGCTTTTTGTATAGGCCGCCAGCTTGGTTTTGACCGTATTATAATAGAGGCAATAAAAAGTTCAGTCATCCTGGAAAGAGGAGAAGTTCTGTTCAAAGCCGAAATGGTTACATAGCATCTTTTGTATGCCTCCATAAATAACTTGATGATGCCCGGTTTTAAATCAAGTAGGATTGAGACAATATAAAGAAATTAAAGTAGTGGGGGAATGGAGCATGCGATCGTATTGGTTTTGGCTAGTGATATTGGGAGCCTCCTGGACGATGGGGCTGATCCAATTATCTATTGGCATCAATGAATTGTCGCTGCATATTCTCGGCAGTGCGTTATTTTTCGGTTTGTTTTTCCTGATGCCTTTAGTAAGAAGAAATCCGTTTATTGCATTTTTGAATTTATTGGTGATGGCGATCTTAACAATTTTAATATTTTGGCCCCAATCAGAATCGGCATTGAATCCTTTTCCACTCATGGTCTTTACGATTATCGCTGGGAAAGCGGTATACCGCCTTTCAGGAAAAGCTGCTGCCGTAATAGGTGTTGTTGTATTAGCCGGCGCTTTACTGCATAGCATAGCTGGAAATGCAGGGTGGCCACCGCTGTTTCTTTTGCTTTACGGTTTGGTGGTGAGCGGGGCATTGATATTTTTCAAGAAGAGCTATGTGCTGGAAGAAGAACTGCAGGAGCGCAATGAAGCCCTGTTAAGCGAATACCGCAAGATGAAACGGCGTTTGCTGACAGATGAACAAGCAGCACGACAGGAAGAGCGGACGCAAATTGCCAGAGACATCCATGATTCTGTGGGCCATAAACTGACGGCACTGTTGATGCAATTGGAAGTTTTTCGGCTGCAAGCAGATGGGGATGCTGCAGAGCATCTGCAGGATTTGAAATCATTGGCAAAAGAAAGCCTGGAGGAAACGCGCAGCGCCGTAAAGACCTTGAAGCATGATGAGGCTGGAGGGGTCACTGCCATAATTGGATTGATTCGGAAACTGGAGGCTGAAAGTTTTCTTCGCATCCAATTTTCTGTGAAGCATGGGGCTTTGTCCGCCCCGCTTGGAAACGACCAAATGGTGATTGTTTACCGGGCAGTGCAGGAAGCGTTGACGAATGTTATGCGGCACAGCCAGGCGCGTGAAGCGGATATTGTCTTTGAAGCGCCTGGGTCCAGCATTTTTCGCTTTACCGTAAGCAATAAAACAGTGCAGGCAGCTGCGTTTCGTGAAGGATTTGGATTAGCTTCAATGCGTGAGCGGATTGAGCAGGCTGGCGGGGAATGTGAAGCGGGACCGGAAAACGGTTTATTCATCGTCAAAGGGTCATTGCCGTTAATCGTTAAGGAGAGTGGTTTGGAATGATTCGTGTGTTGTTGGCCGAAGACCAGGTAATGGTGAGGCAAGGCTTAAAAATGATGATTGAAACAGATGGAGCTATTCAAGTGACGGGAGAAGCAGTAAACGGCAAAGAAGCAGTGGAGTTATGCCAAACGCATTCGTTCGACTTGATCATTATGGATATCCGGATGCCGGTGATGGACGGGCTTGAGGCGACTCGCATCATCCTATCGCGCTGGCCGAAACAGAAAGTGCTGATGCTGACTACATTTAATGATGATGAGTATGCACTTGAATCATTGAAAAGCGGTGCGAGAGGTTACTTATTGAAAGATGCAGATACGTCAGAGCTGATCCGTTCAATTCGAAGCTGCCTGGATGGCGGACTTGTGCTCGAAGATCATGTGGCTGCCAATATTCTTCCTAAACTGATGAAACAGCCTGCGAAGCAAAAAGTGGATGAATCTTTGACGCCGAGAGAACTGGACATCATATGCCGCATCGGGGAGGGACGCAGCAATCGTGAAATTTCGGATGAACTGGCGCTGTCGGTCGGGACCGTGAAAAACCATACCAGCATTATTTTGGATAAACTAGAGCTGCGGGACCGGACTCAAATCGCCATTTACGCCATTCGGCATGGACTGGTGTAAGTGAAGGTGACGGAGGTCATGATTTTAGATGAAAGAGATGACGCAAGACAGTGGAGACACTGTCTTTTTTTACATACACTGAGCTTAATGGATCGGAGATTGAAAGGAGAGGGAAACTTTGCTGGAGACTGAAGAGCTGAAGAAAGTTTTTAAAGGCAAGACGGCAGTGGAAGGGGCCAGCCTGTATTTGGATAAGGGAGAATCGGTCGGTTTGCTTGGACCGAATGGAGCGGGGAAATCTACGACAATTTCCATGATTTCGACCCTGTTGAAACCGACGTCTGGAGATGTTCGGCTGAATGGCAAAAGCGTCATTAAAAATCCGAGTGAAATGAGGCGGGTTCTTGGCGTGGTGCCGCAGGAAATTGCCCTTTACGGAGAATTGACAGCGTATGAAAATCTGAAATTCTTTGGACGGATTTATGGACTTTCAGGAAAAGCTCTAGAAACGGCTATCCAGCGCTCGTTGGAATTGGTCGGATTGATGGAGCGCCAGAAAGAAATTGTCAAAACTTATTCCGGCGGAATGAAGCGCCGCGTCAATATTGCTGCGGCTATGATGCACGAACCTGAAGTGATTATCATGGATGAACCGACTGTCGGAATCGATCCGCAATCACGCAGCCACATTCTGGAGATGGTGCGCCAGCTCAATCAGGAAAAAGGATTGACGGTTTTATACACGAGCCATTACATGGAGGAAGTGGAGCGCCTTTGCGACCGCGTTTATATTATGGACCACGGGAAAATCATTGCCAGCGGTACAAAAGAAGAGTTGAAAAGCATTCTTTCGAGTGAAGAAACTGTATGGATTGAACTGGACCGCCCGTATCCTGAGTTTTTCAAGGAACTTCAATCTTTTGAAATGATTAAACAGGCAACTGAGACCGAAAAAGGCATCAAACTGATTCTTCCAAAAGGCAGCCGGGTGCTGGGAAAAGTGTTTCAGGCTTCCGAACGTCATCAGGTTCAAATTATCAATGTCAATGTCCAGACGCCTAGCTTGGAAGACGTGTTCCTGCATCTGACAGGCAGAAAACTGAGAGATTGAGGAGGCAGTCCCATGTATGCGTTTTTTAAAAAAGACATCCTGGTTTTATTTCGCGATCGAACTGAATTGGTTGTGCTCTTGGCGATGCCATTCATCTTAATAGCCATTCTGGGGTTTGCATTGAGCGGCCTGCTTAGCGGAAACTCGGAAGTCTTATCGATGGAAGTGGCCATTGTCCAGGAAGACGATGAAGAACAGGGAATCCAGCGATTTGCGGAAGAGCTTGGAAAATCAGGCCTGCCTGCAGACGCGCAAAATGGAATAATGGCGGCTGCCGAAGAAACCAGTCCCTCTTCCATGCTGCAGGAGATTTTAAGCGATGAAAGCTTAAGCAGTTTGGTGACTGCAAAGGAAATGGATGGTGCAGCGGCAACGCACGCTTTGGAAGAAGAAGAAGTGGTGGCAATCCTCACCATTCCAGAAGATTTTACATTTAATGCGCTGCAAAAAATGATGTTAGGGGCAGGCGGCGGAAGCGAACTGGAATTGCTGATTTCGGATTATGCAGCAACCCAGTCAGAAGTTTTTCACGATATTTTGGAGGAATTCGTTTGGTCGCTGAATTTTGAAAGTGCTATTGCCAGAGCGGCGGATGGGGAGGGAGCAGTGCCAGAAGAAGCGCAGCCTCTGCTTGGAGGTGTGGAAAGTGTTTCAGCTGTGGAGCCGATCAGTTCGTTCCAATATTATACGATTGGCATGGCAGTAATGTTTGCCTTGTTTGTCGGTGCAACCATCTCAGCGATGGCCTATGTTGAAAAGCAGCAATTTGTTTTTCACCGTATTCTTTTGTCGGACCATCACCCCTATGTCTATCTGGGAGCTAAAGCGATAGCAGCGGCGCTTGTCACGTTTCTGCAATTCTGCATATTGTTTTTCTTTTCTTCCTTGATATTTGGTGCATTCGATTTGACGGACCTGTCGTTTTGGCCGGGCATGTTGTTGATTGCCTTCAGCTTGGCAATCTGTGTCGGTTCACTGGCTGCCTTTTTAATCGCTTTGACGATGCGCTATAACAACGACACCATTACGACGGTTTTTGCCGGCGGTGTCGTGACGGTCTTTGCTTTTCTTGGCGGCAGTTTTACACCGACGGAAGGCATGCCGGCTTTTGTCCAGCAGCTTGGGGGCTGGACGCCGAATGGCGCGTCTTTGAATGCTTTTCTTATTTGGATTCAAAACTTGGACATCAGCATGCTGTGGGAACCGCTTAGCCGGGTTTTCCTGATTACATTTCTTCTATTAATTTTAAGCTTGCTGATATTTCCGAGAAAAGGGGAGGCTTAAGCATGAAATCTGTCTTTTTATTACAGTGGCAAAGATTTCGCCGGGCTCCCGTAATGATGCTGTCATTTTTAGTGATGACTATTATATTTGTCGCTTTACTGGCCGGAAATAATCCTGCAGAAAGGTCGGCAATCCTAACTTATGCAGACGCTTCGCTATCGGCACCCGAGGCTGAAGACTGGGTCGCTTCACTTAATGAAGCGGGAGAATTCAAGTTTCAATTAATGGATGAAAATGAGGTGCGCGAAGCAGTGGCAGCCGGAGACGCGCCCTTAGCGCTGCGCCTTATGGAAGGGAATTACCGGATTGTGCTGGCGGCGGATGATATGAGCCGCTTTGTCTTGGAAGCTTTTTTAAACCGGAAATATCGTGAGGAACTGCGTTTCCAGCAAGTAGAACAGCAAACAGCCGGAAGCGATATACGGACCGAAGTTGCGGCTTTGATGGAAGAGCCGCCGCTTCAAATAGTCACTGCTACTCTGGACGGCAAAGAGGAATTCCGATATGACAATCAATTGCAGCTCTTATTCGGGATGACGCTGTTTTTCTCGGTTTACACTATCATGTTCAGTTTGATGAAAATTGTGGAAGAAAAGAAATACGGCACCTGGGATCGCTTAATCCTGTCTCCGGTGGGAAAATGGGAAATTTATCTGGGGCATCTAGCGTATAGCTTTACCATCGGCTATTTCCAGATTGTGTTGATTTTCGTATTATTCAAATACGTGTTTAATTTTGACGTCGGTGATCGTTTTGGAGCTATTTTATTGATCATCGCATGCTACACGTTTGCGATTGTTGCGCTCAGCATGCTCGTAATGAGCCTGGTTAGCCGGCCGCAGCAGCTTCAGGCAGTCGTTCCGATTATTGCAACTGGGATGGCGATGATCGGCGGCGCTTTCTGGCCGATTGAACTGGTCAACAGCAATATGCTGCTGGCAATATCCAAAATCCTGCCGATCACTTATGGTCTTGATGCGTTAAAAGGCGTCGCAATATACGACCGCAGCTGGCAGGAACTCAGTGAACCTATTTCAATTTTATTGCTATACGGAGTGGTTTGTATGGGAATTGGGATCAATTTGATGGAACGGCGTAATTATTGAATTGAACAAGATTGTGTTAATGGAGAGTGAGCAATATTGTTTTCAATTCTAGGCTAAGCTGAATTATCAATACCCCAAGTTGTTAAAACCTCAAGAATTTCAGCATCTGCATAACAAAAGGCAATCCGTTAGGTCAAAATCATGGCTAAGCAGATTGTCTTTTTTAAATCATTGTCATTAAGTTAACGGACTATTCTGTATTCTCTATTGCTTTCCATTGAAAGCGCTTTTATAATGAAGTTAATATCAAATGTGCTGAATAAGAACATATGTAAAAGCTGAGACTCTCCAACTCCCAGACATTGAATGCCACCATTGCCATACATATGCCGAGCTGCTGCTTTTGCCGAAACAGCACAAAAGAGACCAGGAAAGGAGAGTGGCTAATGAGAATAGAAGAAGAGCTGGCGATTATAGAACTGGAAGCAGATTCAAAAGAACAGGTTTTGCAGCTGTTGGGAAGCCGGCTAATCGACCAAGGCTACGTCAAGGAAGGCTTTATCGAGAGCATACTCAAAAGAGAAGTGGCCTATCCGACGGGGTTGCCGACCGAGCCTTTTGGTGTGGCGATTCCGCATACCGATGGCGACATGGTGCATCGATCAACTGTTGCTTTTGCCAGTTTGAAGAAACCCGTGCAGTTTCTGATGATGGGAACAGACGACAAGCTGGTGGATGTGCAGCTGATTTTTATGCTTGCGTTAAAGAGTCCGGATGACCAACTTGAAATGCTGCAGAAGTTAATGGGACTGATCCAGGACCCGGAAATGGTCTCGAAGCTGGTCCGGATCGAAAGTGTCGGAGCACTGAATGAGTTAGTAGCAGGCAAAGTATAAAATCACTGAAAAACCGCTTGAATAGCCCTTTTCTTTCGATAAATACAACAAAAATCGAGGAGTGAAGTTGATGGGATTCCTGCAATGGTTTGTAGATCTTGGTGCTTCTGTTTTGCTTCCAATTTTAATCTTTATCTTTGCACTGGTGCTGGGTACTAAACCGGGCAAAGCGCTCCGTGCCGGCATCATTGTCGGGATTGGGTTTGTCGGGATAAACCTGGTCATCGGACTACTAGTTTCCAGTTTGGGGCCAGCTGCCCAATCAATGGTCGACAACTTTGGATTTGAGTTGAATACCATTGATGTGGGTTGGCCAGCGGCTTCGGCAATTTCTTACGGCACGTCGTTGGGAAGCTTGGCCATTCCCCTTGGCGTTGGTGTCAATTTGCTGTTGCTGACTTTTGGGCTGACCAAAACCTTGAACGTCGACATATGGAATTTTTGGCACGTGGCATTCACGGGCTCCTTGGTCTACGCGTTGACTTCGGATTTTTGGCTGGGGGTCTTGACCATCATTGTTCACTTGCTGCTGCTTTATTTGATGGCAGACGTCTTGGCCAAGCATATCGAGAAATTTTACGGGTTCCAGAACATCACCTTTCCGCATGGAACCTCGGCGCCGTCCGCTTTTGTGGCGATGCCGATGAACTGGGTGTTTGACCGGATTCCAGGATTCAACAAGCTCGAAGCCGATCCGGAATCGATCCAAAAAAGACTCGGGATTCTGGGCGACTCTACCATCATTGGCGTGTTGATCGGGATCCTGATCGGGGTGTTGGCAGGATACGACATCCCAGGCATCCTCCAGCTGTCTATTCAGACCGGTGCCGTCATGGTGCTGCTTCCACGAATGGTTGCCTTGTTGATGGAAGGGTTGATACCGGTTTCGGAGGCGGCTGGCGAGTTTGTCAAAAAACGTTTCCCGGGAAGAGACCTCTACATCGGCATGGACAGCGCTTTGGCGATTGGCCATCCGGCTGTGCTGTCTTCCGCGTTGCTGATAGTGCCGATCACCATTTTTATGGCCGTCCTGCTGCCGGGAAATTCCGTATTGCCGTTTGCCGATCTTGCCTCGATACCATTCCTGATCTGCTTGATGGTACCGATATTCAGAGGGAATATCATCCGGACAGTAATTGGCGGATCGATTTATATCGGCGTTGGTTTCTATATCGCTACATGGATTGCGCCGCTCTTTACGGATGCTGCCATTGCATCAAACTTCGAGATGGGCGAGAACACCAGTATTTCGTCGTTGATCGATGGAGCGGTTTGGACAACTTTTATCTTTGTTTGGATTCCTAAAATCCTCAGCTGGTACGGCATGATAGGGTTGGGGTTATTGATCTTGTTCGGACTGATTTACCAGAATAAAATCAAGCCGAAACGCCAGAAACAGACAGCAGCAACAGGAGAGGGAGAGGACATTAAATGAAAAAACTATTGATTATGTGCGGCACAGGCATTGCCACTTCGACTGTGGTCAAAGGAAAAGTCGAGCAATGGCTGAAGGATAATAACTTGAGCCAGGAAGTGAAAATTTACCAGTCGAAAGTCAGTGATGAAATCGGCCGGATTGACGAATACGATGTTGTGCTGTCGACCACTTTGGTGCCAAATAACATAAAAGACAAAGTGATTGATGGAGTGCCGTTGTTGACTGGCATCGGCGTCGATGCCATGTACGAAAAAGTGCGGGCGGAAATCAAACGCGAATAACAACTAGGGACCCAAAGAAAAACCAGCAGCTTGCGAAATCAGTTGATTTCGCAAGCTGCTGGTTTTATTATTGGAATTATAGTTCTTCTCCACGCGTCTCGATCACTTTTTTGTACCAGTGGAACGACAGCTTTTTCTTGCGGTTCAGTCCATCCTTATGGTCGACATAAATAAAGCCATATTGCTTTTTATAGCCGTTTAGCCAGCTCAGCAAATCGATAGCCGACCAGGCATAATAGCCTTTCAGGTTGATGCCTTGGCTTATGGCCAGTTTGATGACTTTTAAATGTTCTTCGATGTATTTAATGCGCGGCACATCGACGATTTCTCCGTCGATGATCGGGTCTTCATCGCCGAGCCCATTTTCAGTGACATACATTTTGACGTCGCCGTAACGCGCTTTTAACATATGCAGTCCATCCAAAAATCCTTGAGGTGAGATCTCCCAGCCCCATTTGGTATAAGTTTTATCATCCATTTTGACGGTCCGGTAGAAGCCGTCAAAAGAAGGGCTGCCGGGTACCAGTGTGGAGCTTTCTCTTGAATGCTCTATGGACGAAACCGCTTCGAAGTTTTTTTCCACACGGACCGGCTGGTAATAGTTGAGGCCGATAAAATCATTATTGTCGGCATTTCTTCTCAAGGTGTCCAGCTCTTCGTCGGTCCAGTCGGGTGTCCAGCCTTTTTCCTCCAGCTGCTTGACGACGTACGGCGGGTATTCTCCTTTTAAAATCGGATCATAATACCAGAACGTTTCATATTCATTGGCGTGCTGGGCAGCTTCTAAATTGCTTTCGTTGCCGTCGACGCTGTAAGCCGGAAGGAATACATGGGTAATGCCGATTTCACCGTATTGCTTAAGCTTCTTATAAGCTTCGACAGCCTTGGCATGCGCGTAGAAAACATTATGCGTGGCTTGGAAGTATTTCTTTTCATTGTTCTGGATGCCCGGTGGATGCGCGCCTTTTAAATAGCCCAATCCACAGAACATGACAGTTTCATTGAACGTAATCCAATGCTTGACACGGTCGCCGAACGATTGGAAACAGATTTCCGCATATTTGACGAATGCTTCGGCTGTCCGCTTGCTGGTCCAGCCGCCATCTTCTTCCAGTGCCAGCGGCAAATCCCAGTGATATAATGTAACAAAAGGAACGATGCCGTATTTCAGGCATTCGTCGATCAGGTTGTTGTAAAATTCCAGGCCTTTTTCATTCACTTCGCCATCACCGTCAGGCAAAATGCGCGCCCATGAAACGGAAAAACGGTACGATTCAAGGCCCATCTCAGCCATTAATCGGACATCTTCCTTGTAGCGGTGGTAATGATCGACGGCGATGTCGCCATTTGTTCCTTCAAAAGTTTTACCGGGAATCTTGGAAAAGACGTCCCAGTTAGTAGGGCCTTTGCCGTCCTCATTGGCGGCACCTTCTACTTGGTAGGAAGCAGAAGCTGCACCGAACAAAAAGTCATGCGGAAATTTAGTTTGAATCTCGTTATTTTTCATGTTGCACAACCTCCATCTGCATTTGCTACTTTACAGTATAGCAGGCGAGTGCCGGGAGAGATATCCCATAACATGAACGAATAGTGAGCAGGATGATTCAGAGTGGTTATTGGGTGATAAGGTTCAAGATAAGAGACTAAACGATTTTTATTTGCTTCTTTAGACACAGAAAAGACAAAAAGAATTGATTAGAAGGTTTGAAAAGGGGAATACTGAAGAAAATGAAGCTTTTGTCATTTAAGGCGGAGGTAAAAAGAAATGAAGAATGTAGAAGAAGCAAAGCGACTGCTTATTGCCGAGAAACTCAAGCATTACAACGAACGCTTGGCAGACATGGAGCGCGATTTGCAGTTTTTTTATGAAGAGTCAAAAGATGATGATGAGTCTCTGGAAATTATTGTGGACCTGCAGGATAAGGTCAAGCAATTAAAAGCTATAAAGAATAGGGAAAACCACGAGACAGTCATATAAGCTGTCTTTTTTGCTGTTTATTTGTAAGCCTGATGGACTCGAAAATATGTGCTATTATTAGAATTGGATTTAATGTGGATAGACATCAATACGGGAAATCAACAGGAGGCAAATAGAATGGATAACAATGATTTATTAATCCGGCTGCGCTATGCGCTGGACATAAAAAATAAAGATATGGTCGAGATTTTCAAGCTGGGCGGCGTGGAACTGAGCAAAGAAGAAGTGCTGAAAGTGCTGACAAAAACTCCGGAAAGCGATGAGGAAGACGATGACAGCATCTGGGCTGAGCCGGTTAACGAAGACTACATTAAAGCGGACGACCATTTGTTTGAGTCGTTTTTGAATGGCCTGATCATTTTTAAAAGAGGCCGTCAGGAGCCTAAACCTGGGCAGCCTGAGATTCCAGCCTTGACGAACGAACGCTCGAACAACCTGCTGCTGAAAAAAGTGAAAATCGCTTTGCAGCTGAACAGTGAAGATGTCCTGGAAATTTGGGATTTGGCCGGCGTGACTGTAACAAGAGGAGAACTTGGCGCATTGCTGCGAAAAGTTGGCCATAAAAATTACAAAGAATGCGGCGATCGCTACGCGCGCAACTTCCTTAAAGGACTGGCGATCAAATATAGAAAATAAAAGAGCGGTTCCACCTGTCGAGTTAATCGGCAAGTGGACCTGCTTTTTTTTGTGCAAAAAAGTTAGAGAAAGTTGAAAAAATACAGATAATGTTAAAAGAGTGCTAGTGATAGCGCTTTCATTAAAGAAAACTGAATTTATACTAAAGTAGTACTTAATTTATTCAAAGGGAGAGGGAAAAAAATGAGAAAGAGTTTAAAGAGTGTTCTGTTTCTGATGATGCTTGTGGTATTTGCCCTAGTAGCTGCCGGATGTAATAGCGACGCCAGTGGAGGAGGATCTTCATCAGCTGTCGACGTAGGGATTGTATTGCCGACCAAGGACGAGCCGAGATGGGTTCAGGATGAACAGCGCTTTAAAGATGCGTTGGCAGATTCAGATTATTCGACCGAAATTCTATTCAGCCAAGGATCTTCAGCAAAAGAAAAAGAAAATGTTGATGCTTTATTGAACAAAGGCATCAAGGTCCTGATCATTACTCCCCACGATGGACCAGCAGCTGCAGCTGCAGTGGAAGCGGCAAAAGCAGAAGATGTGACCATCATTGCCTACGACCGTTTAATCACAGACACGGATGCAGTCGATTATTACGTAACATTTGACAGCTTGGCAGTGGGAGCGGCTCAGGCACAGTACCTGGTCGACAATGCTGAAGGCACGGATATTCCGCTTTACTTGTATGCAGGAGCTTCTTCAGATAACAATGCCTTCCTGTTCTTCCAGGGAGCATGGGAAGTGCTTCAGCCAAAAATCGCGGATGGCACGTTCAAAGTAGCCAACTCCAGTGAAGCAGAAGCATTAAAAGATACAAAAGACCTGTCACGCGAACAATTGAGCCAAATTATCGGCCAGGTTACGACCAACTGGGATCCGAATGAATCCAAAAACAAAGCACAAACGCATTTGACTTCTGTAGGGGATGACATGAAAGGCGATGTCGCCGTTCTTGCGCCGAATGATGGGACAGCCCGTTCGATCGCAGATGTATTCGCTTCAGATGGTGCGGTATCCAGCTATTTGATTACCGGGCAAGATGCTGAGAAAGCATCGATCCAGTACATTATTGACGAAAAGCAATCCATGACGGTCTTTAAAGATGTTCGTTCATTGGTTACAGATGCAATGGGCATGGCGGTTGAAGTATTGGACGGCAATACACCTGAAACGACTGGAACTTATGACAACGGATCGGTAGAAGTAGAAGCGAAACAGACGCCGGTCATTGTTGTCGACCAGGAAAACGTTAAAGCTGAATTGATTGATTCCGAGTATTACGAAGCAAGTGAGTTTACAGGGCTAGAGTAAAAGTACGGCGAAGCGGAAAAATAGTGATAGAACTTCTATCGCTGTTCTTCCGTTTCACTCGTATTTAGAGCAGGGAGGCAATTGCATGAACGATTATATTTTGGAAATGAACAATATCACCAAAGAGTTTCCAGGCGTCAAGGCCCTCTCCGATGTCAGCTTTAAAGTCGAAAAGGGAGAAATCCACTGCCTGATTGGTGAAAATGGAGCTGGAAAATCCACCTTGATGAAAGTGCTGAGTGGTGTTTACCCTTACGGAACATATAAAGGAGACATCGTTTTCGAAGGAGAGGTCCAGCAGTTCAACGAAATCAATGACAGTGTCCGGGCAGGAATCGGCATCATCTATCAAGAGCTTGCCCTGTTCCCGGATTTGACTGTATACGAAAACATCTTTGCAGGCAACGAAATCAAAAAAGGGCCTTTTGTCGACTGGAATGAAACCGTCGTTCAAGCGACCCGAATGCTGAAAAAAGTAAAACTGAATGTCACGCCGGAAACCTTGATTAAGGATCTTGGCGTCGGAAAACAGCAGCTGGTTGAAATCGCCAAAGCCCTCAGCAAAGACGTGAAGCTGCTGATTCTCGATGAACCGACGGCTGCCTTGAACGAAAATGACAGCGAAAACTTATTGGATTTATTGAAGGAACTAAAAAGCCAGGGCATCAGCTGCATCATGATTTCACATAAGTTGAAGGAAGTGATTTCGATAGCTGACAAAGCCACGGTGCTGCGGGATGGCAAGACGATCTGCACGCTGGATGCGCAAAAAGGTGAAATCACTGAGAGCATCATCATCAAAAATATGGTCGGCCGTGAAATTGAAGACATCTATCCGAAACGGCCGGACAAGAAAATCGGCGAAACGGTGTTAAAGCTGACAGATTGGTCTGCCTACGACACGCAACTCGGCCGAAAAGTGGCAAAGAACATCAACCTGGAAGTGAAAAAAGGAGAAATCGTCGGCATTGCAGGCCTCATGGGATCGGGCCGGACAGAACTGGCACTCAGCATCTTCGGCAATCCTAAAAACTACAAGCTCGCAGGAGAGCTGGAAGTACACGGGGAAAAGAAAAACTTCAAGCACACCAGCGATGCCATCAAAGCGGGCATTGCCTATGTGACGGAAGACCGCAAAGGCGATGGGCTGTTTCTGATACAGGACATCAAAATCAATGTCTCGGCTGCCCACATGAAAGGCATTTCCAAAAAAGGCATCCTGAACTTGAACGAAGAAGTGAAAGTCGGAACAGAATATAAAAAATCGCTCAATATCAAAGCCAGCTCTCTTGAACAAGTTGTCGGCAAATTGAGCGGCGGCAACCAGCAGAAAGTCTCGCTCGGCAAATGGCTGTTCACGGGCCCGAGAATTCTCATCCTCGATGAGCCTACCCGCGGGATTGATGTGGGGGCAAAATTCGAAATTTACACTATTATGAACGAACTGATCAAAGAAGGGCTCAGCATCATCATGATTTCCTCGGAACTTGGCGAGATTATGGGAATGAGCGACCGCATCTACGTCATGGCTGAAGGTGCGGTAAAAGGCGAATTGGCAATTGAAGAAACGACTCAAGAGACCATTATGGAGCTCGCGACGCAATAGGAGGCAGTCACAATGAATCTATTTACGGAAGCCAAATCCATCGTAAAACTAAATATCCGTGATTACGGCATGTACATCGCGTTGATCGTCATCATGCTGACATTTACGATCATGACAGACGGCCTGTTCATTTCTTCCAGGAACATCAGCAACTTGCTTGACTCGGCAGGCTATATTGCTGTCCTCGCTGTCGGCATGACGTTGGTCATCGTCATCCGCCACATCGATTTATCCGTAGGTTTTGTTGCCGGCTTTTTAGGGGCCGTCGCGGCCATCTTCATGACGCAGCTTGGTTTTTCCATTTGGATCACCATTCCCGTCATTTTGCTGTTTGGGATTTTGATCGGCTGTTTCAATGGGTTCTTGATTGCCCAGCTTGGGATCCCGGCTTTTGTAGCAACACTGGCGGGCATGCTCATTTTCCGTGGAGCTTTGCTGAACGTCACGGAAGATACCGGAACAATCATCATCAACAATGACCAATTTAATGCCATCGGCAACGGTTTTATTCCGTCACTGATGCTGGTCAACGGCCTTCATCTGCTTTCTTTGCTGGTCGGCGTTGCAGCCATTATCTTATACATCTACAGTGAAATTTCCACTCGGAAAAACAAAATGACTTATGGGTTTGACGTCATGTCGAGCGGCATTTTCCTCATCAAGCTTTTGCTGGTTTCTTTGGTTATTGCCTACATTACCTGGATTTTAGCGGGCTATAACGGATTTTCATGGACCATGGTAATTATGCTGCTGGTCGTGGTCATCTATCATTTCCTGACGACAAAGACTGTGTTAGGGCGCAATATTTACGCAGTCGGCAGTAATCCGGAAGCAGCGCATTTAAGCGGCATTAATGTGAAGAAAATCACTTATATCGTGTTCGGCTCTATGGGCATGCTGGCAGCCTTGTCCGGATTGCTGTTTACTTCACGTCTTCAGTCGGCGACAACTACGGCCGGTACTTTGTTCGAGTTGGACGCCATTGCAGCTGCTTATGTGGGCGGCGTTTCTTCGGCAGGTGGTGTGGGACGTGTCACAGGAGCCGTCATTGGGGCTGTGGTTATGGCTTGTCTATCCAGCGGGATGAACCTTTTGGGTACCGGAATTTCCTATCAATACATGATTCGCGGCGGCGTTTTGGCGGCGGCTGTGATATTTGATGTAATGACGCGCCGTCAGCGTGCTTAGGCGGTTTGGAAGACGAAGAGAATAAGGTGGCATCTCCTTTTTGGGAGATGCTTTTTGCTCATCAAAAACTGTATTGTGAATTTTCAGCCAAGTGGTAAGATGGGAAGAGTTTACTACTGAAAAAGGAGCCAAATCCCGTGAGAAAAAAAGTCATAATCGTCCTTTGCTCCCTCTGTGCAGTTCTTGGATTTTTCACTTTATGGTCGGCAGAAGGCGCGTTTCGATCCGACTGGCAATTGCCTGCCGCAGTTCCGGCGGATGAGGAAAGCTACCGGCTTGTACTAATCACGCAAGAGCTGGAAACGCCTTTCTGGGAAAAAGTTGGAGCAGGAGCAGCGGCGCAAGCCGAACAGCAAGGAGTGATTTTGGATGTTTGGGGAAGCTATGGCAATAACCGTGAGGATTTTTTAAAGCAGATCGAAATCGCTCTGCACTCCAAAGTGGATGGCGTGATCGTGCAAGGGCTGGATACAGAAGAGTTTAAGGTGTTAACGAAAGAGAAAGCCGCGTTTTATGGCATTCCTGTTATTACGGTTGCCAATGACGTGCCGGTAGAAGAGAGCCTGCGCAAAACTTTTGTAGGATCTGATCATTATGCTGCCGGAAAAATGCTGGCACATCAATTGGTTAAAGAGATGGGCGGGAGCGGACAGGTCGTGGTGCTTGGCGATGTCGAGCAGCAATACAGCCAACAGCAGCGGCTGCAGGGAGTGGCGGAAAGTCTGGCGCAGCATGCCGAAATTTCAACGGTTTATGCAGAAAGCGGAAAGTCGGATGAAGAAATCGTTGCTGCCACTCAAAATATCCTCAACCAGCATCCGACTGTCGAGGCATTCATTGCCTTGAATGCCAATCACGTCGGACCGATGATGAAAGAAATCAGCAGACGTGCCCAATTAGAGCCTTATTACCTTTATTCATTTGATGATGGATCCGAAACGGCGTCCCTGCTTGACCAAGGCAAGCTCGATGCAATGATTCAGCAGTCGCCCGAGCAGATGGGCGAGCAAAGCGTCGAGCTGATGATGCAATGGCTAAGAAATGAAGTCGTTCCTCTGGAATCCAATGGATATACGACAGATATCCGTATCGTGAAAGGGGCGGTAGCTCAGCCATGAATACAATTCAGAAAAAGATCTGGATGCTGGCAATCGTGGTGCTCGTGATGATGATTGCTATCTGGCTGACGCTGACCTTCTACAATCAAAAAGTACAGACTCAATACAATGACATTTTGCAGCGCTACTTGGAGATGAATGAAATCACCAGTGAAAGCCAGCAGATGGTGACGGATTTGAATAATTACTTATTGATGCCCTCAGATGATACGCAATCTAGTCTACAAGCCAGCAGAGAACGCCTTTTAGACGTTCAATCGACGGTCTATGGATTGCGGAATGTGGAAAATGAATTTGCATTGACGAATTACAGCCACCTCATCAGCAGTTTTATAGAAACAGTGGATCGATCCGTAAGTTTTCAAGAAGAGGGAGACACCGAAGCTTCCTTGACGGAATTTACGGAAGCTAATCGCATATCCATGTATATTTCAGAAATGACGCTAACCATTATTGATACCGAGCTGAAAACGTACGAAGGCTTTTACCGGGGAATCATCGAGCAATCGGCGGAACTAAAAAAACTGGGAGTCTGGCTGCTGCTGTTGATCACAGCGGCGCTATTGCTGTTTACGTATTTGTTCTCACTCAGCATCACCAAGCCGATCCATCAATTGACGAAAGCGGCGAACGAATTGGCGAAGGGCCGTTTTGATCAGACAATTTATGTGGATTCCAACGACGAAATTTCTTTTTTAGCTAAAACCTTTAATCATATGCGCCGGAATATCAACGATATGATTTTGGAAATCCAGCAGAAAGCCCAATTGGAACGGGAGCTGCAGGACAGCAAGCTGCTGCTTCAGCAAAGCCAATTGCACAACCTGCAAAGCCAGATCAATCCTCATTTCCTCTTCAATACCTTGAATACTTTATCAAAAAAAGCATACTTGGATGGCGCTGAAGAAACCAGCGACTTGCTGGTCAGTGTTGCCAGTTTGCTGCGCTATAACTTAAAGCGCATGGACCGTGCTGTGACGCTGGCCGAAGAAGAATTTGTCCTCCGCCAATACATGGAAATCCAGAAAGCGCGGTTCAGCGATCGGCTGCAGTTTTTTACGGAGCTGGATTCCGGCTGCTTAAATTTGCAGATTCCGGGCCTCACGCTGCAGCCGCTTATTGAAAATGCAGTGATTCATGCGATTGAACCGGAAGAAGATGGAGGCCATATATGGTTCCGTATCAAAGATCAACAAGATGAAGTGTGGATTGAAATCGAGGACAACGGCAAAGGCATGAGTTCGGATAAGCGGCAGCAGCTGCTCGAAGGTGCAATTGTGCCCGCAGAAGGCCATTCAACCGGCATTGGTTTTGCCAATGTTGTTAAAAGGCTGCAGCTGTTTTATGGCAAGGAAGATTTGGTGGCTGTGGAAAGTGAAATAGGGCGAGGAACCAAAATTATTTTGAAATTGCCGAAAGTCAGGGGGACAACTAACCATGATCAAGCTGTTGATAGTAGATGATGAGCCGATTGAACGGGACGGCATGCAGGCTATTTTGCAGGGTTCTTATACCAATTTTGATATCAAACAGGCGAGAAACGGCAAAATAGCGATTGACTTGGCGGAGTCCTGGAAACCGGACTGGATATTTATGGATATTATGATGCCGGGAATGACCGGGCTCGAAGCAATAGAAAAAATTCAGCAGGAAAATCGGGATATTCAATTCGTCATGGTCACGGCTTTCGACACGTTTGATTATGCCCGTCAGGCAATTAAGTTGGGTGTCAAAGATTATTTGCTGAAACCGAGCAAAGCCGGAGAAATCGTGGCGACGGTTGGCAAACTGCTGGAGCAGCGAGCCCAAAAAGAACAGGCTTCCGCTGTTCAGCACCAGCAGCAGGAAGACTTTCAAAAAGCTTTGGCTATTGTAGAAACCGATATCGTTACTCAATTGCTGTTCGACCATGTCCACGATGTCCATATCGAACTGCTCGTGGATTTATTGGAAATACCGGCGACTGCAGAAAAGTTCGTCATGACGGTGCTGGTGCCGGAAGGCTTGGAGAAATTGTACGCGCAAGTAAAAGAGAAAATTCGCGAAACTGAAAATGCATGGATAGGGGCGTTGTATGGCCGCCAATTGCCTATCATCGTCTTTCGGAATACAGAAAAGTCGTTTCGTTCACAGGCAGTTTCGTTGGTGAAAGCGATCCTGTCGATTTCGGAAAACCGGCAGGATGGCTGGTTTGTCGGAGTGGGTCCGGTCTGTGAATCGTTGGAGGATATCCGGAATTCCTACCAGAAATCTCTGATCGCCACGATGGATCTGTCGCTGCCAGCAAGATACCGTTTCTCCTCTGATGTTCCATCTCTTGAAAAAGCGGGCGATGCCGCTTTCGTCAAGCAGCAGGAGAAAAGGCTGTTCGATTTTATTCGGTTAGGAGAATGGGAGTCGATCGACCGCTTGGTGATGGACTTGATCCGGCGCTTCGAGCAGGAAGGAGCCAATATCCTGTGGACCCAGCAGCGAACACTTGAATTTTTATGGGTCACCGCGAGGGTTATGGGAGAAATGGGCATTGACGCCACGATCCCCTATTACACGATCCAAGCCAAAGATCATCGGCAGCTGCTTGGCGAAACACTTCAAGTGATCGAGGGATTAAAAAAGGTTTACCTGGAACATTACGACCGCCTTGAAGTGGATAAAATCCATCAGATCAAGCAGTATATTATGGATCATTCCCATAAAGACATTTCATTGGACGCCCTGGCGCGCAAAGTAGAGCTGAGTCCGATTTATCTGAGCAAGATGTTCAAAGAAAAACTGGGCATCAATTACATCGATTTCCTGACTTCCTGCCGTATGGACAAAGCAAAAAAACTATTGGGAGACCCGCAAAAAAGCTTAAAGGAAATCTCCTTTGAAATTGGTTACCATGAGCCGAATTATTTCAGCAAAGTGTTCAAAAAGATGAATGAGGTTTCTCCAAAGGAATACCGCCGGACACTTCTGACGGAAAGGAAAGATCACAGCGATGAATAAAAAAATTCATATGGTTTTGTTTTTATTCATCGGCCTGATGCTTACTGCCTGTACGGCCGGCGAGACTGTCAGCAAAGCCGTTCCCGAAAAAACACCGGTTGTGGATGAAGAGACCATCAAAATCGGATTTTCCATGGATACGCTAAAGGAGGAGCGCTGGCTGAAAGACCAGGCTTTGTTCAAGGAAGCAATAGAGGATTTGGGTGCCGAAGTGGAGATTGTAGCAGCCAACGGCGATGATGCGTTGCAGCTTACGCAGGCTGAAACGCTGATACAACAAGGCATCGACCTTTTGGTTATAGTGCCGCATAACGCAGAGGCGACAGCGGCAATCGTCCATACTGCGCACCGTGCCGGAATTCAGGTTATTGCTTATGACCGTCTGGTGAAAAATGCCGATATCGATCTATACGTATCATTCGATAACGAGCGAGTAGGCGAAATGCAGGCAACGGCGATTTTGGACCTGGTGCCAAAAGGGAATTACGTCTATATTGGAGGGGCAACGACCGACAATAATGTTCACCTGATAAAAAAAGGCGTATTTAATGTACTGCAGCCAGCCATCGATCGGGGAGACATTAAAATTGTCTACGACCAATGGACCGAAGACTGGTCGCCGGAAAAAGCATTTCTCAATATGACTGAAGCGCTCGCTGCGAACAACAATCAAATCGATGCGGTCATCGCTGCAAATGACGCGACTGCGGGCGGAGTTATTCAGGCATTGGAAGCACAAGGCTTAGCAGGGGAAATTCCGGTAGCGGGACAGGATGCAGAACTTGCAGCCGCACAGCGGATTGTCGGTGGAACACAGACAATGACCGTCTACAAACCCATCCAGACTTTAACCAAACAAGCAGCTGCTTTGGCTGTCAGGATGGCAAAAGGGGAAACCGTCACTACCGTTAGATCTGTTAACAACGGCAAGATCGATGTGCCATCCATTCTTCTGGCGCCGATTCCGGTAACGGCCGAGAATATGCGGGATACAGTTATTGCAGATGGCTTCCACACCGGAACGGATGTTTACGGAGCAGCAAATGAATAATGGGGAAATCGGCAATTCAGAAATTCTAAAGTACATATTTTCGAGCTGAACCGGCTTGTCGTGCAGCAGATTTTCAGTTCGAACCTTGTCCGGAATCGCCCGCTTTGTTTGCGAGCAGCTGCAATTCGCCGAGTGCTTGCTGCTGGATCTCAGGGTGTAAAAAAGATTGATCCAGGAAGTTGCGCAAGTATTCTTCTTTGGCGCTCCTTGGCAGACCCGTTTGCTTGAGCAGCTGTCTGGCACTATAAAGAAACTCCAAGTATTGTTCATAGCTTTCGTCAAATTGCATTTGCAGCTCCTGTTTGATCATTTTGGCGAGCATGGGGCTTGCGCCGGCTGTGGCAACAGCAATGCTCAATTTGCCTCTCTTAAAATGAGCGGGAAAATGGACATTGCCGGACTCAGCTTCACCCGAAGCATTAACCAGGCAATTGGGCGGTGCCGCTTTTCGTACAGCTGCATTGACGGTTGGGTTGTCTGTCGCGATAACCAGCAAAAAAGCTTCTTCTGCATCTTGAGGCTCGAATTCTTTTTGCTTCCAAATAATTTTCTCTTCTTCAGCCCATAAGTTTATTTCCTTTGTCACACTAGGGCTGATGACGATTAATTCAGCTTCACTATCCAGCAACACATCCAACTTTCGCTTGGCGATTTTTCCGCCGCCAACAACAACCACTTTTTTGTCTTCCAAATCGATCATGATGGGAATGACAGTCATCTTCTTCGCCTCCTCAACTCTCCTAATACTATCAAATAAATCTGTTTCTGCGTTGAACCCGCCGATTTTCGCATATCAAATAACTTTATTCTTTCAATCCTAGGCATGCGGGATTTTCCATTTGAAAAAATGAAAAAACTTTAAAACATAGTTTGACACTCGGAATAGTCTATTATATACTTTGTAAAATCAAATATTTCAAACAACTAACATCAAAAATTGAATATACGTTCTTATCAAGAGAGACGGAGGGATTGGCCCTTTGATGTCTCAGCAACCCTCCTTTAAGGAAACGGTGCTAACTCCAATAGGCTTTTACCAGCCTAGAAGATAAGAAGATTGTTTTGTTTTTTCGGACCTTCTTCTTAATTGAAGAAGGTCCTTTTCTTTTTGTTCGAACGCGTTGGAAGTTTGGTTTCAGAACGGCTGCGAAGAAAACCGCAAAACATAAAACTAACCTTGGAGGTAATAACATGACAAGCAAAGCACACGGTGGAGATTTGGTAAACAGACAGGTGACTGGCACGAAAAGAGAAAAGGCTTTAAAGAATGCAGAAACACTTTCCTCTCTATTCATTTCAGATTGGGCGATCTCGGATTTGGAACTGATTGGCATTGGCGGATTCAGCCCGTTGACTGGTTTCCTTGGACAAAAGGATTATGAAAGTGTGGTGCATACATCACGACTCAGCAATGGCACCGTTTGGAGCGTGCCGATCACGCTGTCGGTAACGGCGGAAGAAGCAGACAGCTACGAAGTCGGCGATGAAATAGCTTTGAAAGGCGAGGACGGCGTCATTTACGGAACCCTCCAGCTGGCGGAAAAATATCCGTACGACAAACGACTGGAAGCGGAAAAAATTTACGGAACGACTGAGGAAGCGCACGCTGGCGTGAAAAAACTATATGAACGAGGCGATGTGTATCTAGCAGGGCCAATCACTTTATTAAATCGTCCCGATCACAGCGAGTTCGAGGAATTCCATCTGGATCCGGTTGAAACGCGCCAGCTGTTCCAGGAACTTGGCTGGAAAACGATTGTCGGCTTCCAAACACGCAACCCGGTGCATCGCGCACATGAATATATTCAGAAAGCAGCATTGGAAGTGGTCGACGGCCTCTTGCTGAACCCGCTCGTGGGTGAAACGAAATCCGATGACATTTCAGCGGCAGTGCGGATGGAAAGTTATCAAGTCATTTTAAAACATTATTATCCTGCAGACCGGGCGCGTCTGGCCATCTACCCTGCCGCAATGCGCTATGCGGGTCCAAAAGAAGCGGTTCTTCACGCCATTGTCCGCAAAAATTATGGCTGTACACATTTTATTGTCGGCCGCGATCATGCCGGTGTCGGCGATTATTACGGCACATACGAAGCGCAGGAATTCATCAGCCAGTTTAAAGATGAATTGGGCATTCAAATTTTCAAATTCGAACATTCCTTCTACTGCAATGCATGTGAAAACATGGCGACAGCTAAGACGTGCCCACATACCGCAGAAAATCATGTTCATTTAAGCGGCACGAAAGTCCGTGAATTGCTTCGCAACGGGGAAAAGCCGCCGAAGCAGTTTTCCCGTCCGGAAGTGGCCGATGTGCTCATCAAAGGCTTGCGGGAGACCGTGATCAGTAACTAATTAGAGGATGGTTGCCCATGTTAGTCCAAATGATTTTTGTGCTCATTGTCATTGTCGCTATGGTCAGTGCATTGCTTTTTGAAATTGCCCGTCCGGATATGATCGTATTTTCGGCATTGGTCGTGTTGCTGCTGTCCGGGATTTTAACGACCGAAGAAGCATTGCGTGGATTTTCCAATCCCGGAATGCTGACGATTGCCTTATTGTTCATCGTTGTCGGAACCGTACAAAAGCATGGCCTGATCGACCAGATGATGATTGGCTGGCTGAATAAAGGCAAAAGCCTGAAAGGATCCCTGTTTCGTATTTTTCTTCCGCTGCCGTTAATTTCGGCTTTTCTGAATAACACACCCATTGTGGTGACATTGACGCCGCTATTAAAAAAATGGTGTGAAGAACGGAATATCGCGCCGTCCAAGGTGTTGATTCCTTTATCGTATGTCACGATTTTAGGAGGCACCATCACATTGATGGGAACTTCCACCAACCTGGTGGTGCACGGCATGCTGATCGATTATGGGCTTCCAGGGTTTTCCCTGTTTCAATTGGCGATTGTCGGCATTCCAATCACCATTGTCGGCTTGATTTATTTATTTACGATTGGCAACATGCTGTTGCCCGAAAACAAGGGTTTCAGCAAGCAGGTTACTGAAGATTCTCGGAAATACATTGCTGAAATGGTAGTGGAAGAAACGTTTCCGCACACCAACCAAACGGTCGAACAAGCAAAGCTGCGGGATTTAAAAGGACTGTACTTGATTGAAATCATTCGCGATCAGACGCGGATTTCATCGGTTAGCTCTAAAACCATTATTCAGTCAGGAGACCGCCTGATTTTTACAGGACTTATTGCGACCATTGCAGATTTGCAAAAAAGAAAAGGGCTGACCTTGAAGACCGGAACTGATTTGCAGCTAGAGGATTTGAAAAACGGCAACACGCAGCTGGCGGAAGCGGTTGTTTCCCATGAATCTTCGCTGCTGTCGAAAACTATCAAACAATCTCAATTCCGTTCACGCTATGATGCAGGCGTCATGGCAGTCCATCGAAACAACGAACGCATCAAAAGCAAAGTTGGCGATATCATCCTGCGTCCGGGCGATACCCTGCTGCTGCTCGCTGGAACCGGATTTGTGGAAAAGTACCAGCAATCCAATGACTTTTATGTAGTATCTTCTATGAAGACTCCCAAATCCTTAGAGGAAAGCCGCTTTGTCGGCTGGTTTTCCTTGCTGGTGTTATTGGGAGCCATCGCTCTCGTCATTGTCGGCTGGCTGACGATGTTCAAAGCCATGGCATTAGCGGTACTGATTTTGCTGGTGACCAAGTCGGTTTCTATGGACGATGCAAAAAATGATGTGCAGTTTAATGTCCTGCTGCTGATTGCCAGCGCGTTTGGTGTAGGTGCTGCAATGACTAAAACCGGTCTGGCGCAATGGGCGGCGGACGGGCTGTTGGCAGTTGGACAGCCGTTCGGACTGCTGGCGATCCTCATTTTAATTTATTTATTGACCAGCATTTTTACAGAATTGATCACCAATAGTGCTGCGGCAGTCCTGATGATCCCGATCGGCATTGAAATGGCCAGCAACCTGCAGCTTGATCCAATGGGTTTTGCCGTCATTATCACCATTGCAGCATCAGCCAGCTTTATTACACCCATCGGCTATCAGACCAACTTGATCGTCTACGGACCTGGCGGCTATAAATTCATGGATTATGTCAAAGTAGGCACACCGCTCAGCATTCTGGTTATGTCGGTAACCATCGGAATCGTTTACTATTACTGGTTTTAGGAGGAGAAAAAATGAGCAAATCAACCAACATCGTCTGGCATGAATCGAGTGTCACGAAACAGGATAGACAGAAATTGAATAATCACAAAAGCGGAGTCTTGTGGTTCACCGGATTATCAGGATCAGGGAAATCGACGGTTTCCGTAGCCTTGGAAAAAGAAATCCACTCACTTGGAATCCGTACGTATCTATTGGATGGCGACAATGTCCGCCACGGTTTGAATAAAAACCTGGGATTCAGCCCGGAAGACCGTACGGAAAATATCCGCCGAATCGGTGAAGTCGGCAAGCTGATGAGTGATGCAGGTGTGTTGACCTTATCCGCGTTCATTTCCCCATATCAGGAAGATCGCGATCAAGTTCGCGCTTTGCTTGAAGAAGGCGAATTTATCGAAGTTTATGTGAAGTGCAGTGTCGATACCTGCGAAACACGAGATCCGAAAGGGCTTTACAAAAAAGCCAGATTTGGTGAAATCAAAGGCTTTACAGGAATTGACGCACCGTACGAAGAACCGGTAAATCCCGAAATTATTATTGAAACCGACAAGCAGAGTTTGGAAGAGTCGGTACAAGTGATTATTGAGTATTTAAAGAAAACTGGCTACCTGGGCTAATGGAAAAAAGTATTGATCCCCTAATCTTGCTTGAAATCAGCCTGTCTGCAGGCAAAGAAATTATGGCAGTTTACGGAAAAGAACTGGCAATCGAGACAAAAGCGGACGAGTCGCCGCTGACAATTGCCGATCAACGGTCGCATCAAGCGATCGAATTCGGGCTACAGAGGGCCTTTCCCGATATTCCGGTCCTGAGTGAAGAAGGCAGTGAAATCCCTTATAAAGAACGAAAAACGTGGAAGCGGTTTTGGCTGGTGGATCCGCTTGATGGCACGAAGGAATTTATTAAACAGAACGGCGAGTTTACCGTCAATATTGCTTTAATAGAAGATAACTATCCGGTACTTGGTGCCATTTACGTACCGGCCACCGATGTTTTTTATTATAGTGAAGAAAACGGCGGTGCTTACAAAATAGCAGAAGCTTCAAAAGCGAAGTTCAAAAATGCTGAGGCATTACGTGAAAAAAGTACATCGCTGTCTGTCAGGAAGGCTTCAGAAAAAATCACTGTTGTGACGAGCCGCTCCCATATGTCAGCTGAAACCGAAGACTTTATTGAAGCTTTGCAAGGCGGCAATCCGGTCGAAAGCGTATCGGCCGGCAGTTCGCTGAAGTTCTGTCTGGTAGCGGAAGGAAAGGCCGATTATTATCCCCGCTTTGCGCCGACAATGGAGTGGGACACGGCCGCTGGGCAGGCAATTGTCGAAGCAGCAGGCGGTACGGTGCGATCCGCCAAAGATCAAAGCCGATTTTCCTATAACCAGGAAAGCCTAACGAATGAATGGTTTTTGGCAGCCGGATGGAATGAATAGTTTAGTGAATAAAGAAAGCGTAAATTAATGGAAACGAGTATTGTAAGTAAATGATATTTTCAGAATTTTATTGACAGGTATCTTCTATTGCTATAGTATTTATACAAATATTAAAACCTAGTAATCTTATAAGGTATTTCTTATCGTGAGAGGTGGAGGGACTGGCCCTTTGAAGCCTCGGCAACAGCTTTGGTCATTGACCGGGGATCATGTGCCAATTCCAGCAGGTCCCAATCGGATCTGGAAGATAAGAAGACAGGCAGACGCAAATGCGCATTAGATCCCTCTCTTCTTGTTTTATATGGAAGAGAGGGATTTTTATTTAGATTTAGTTGCAGAGATTCCGCAGGTTAGCTTCGATCTCGACTCTTCTTTGGCAGGAGAGAAGAAAAAATTCATATTTTAAAAGGAGGAAGATAGGATGAGCCAAGCAGTTTCGTACGAGCAATTTACTGGGGATCCATTCAAGGATCTTGCACCAACCGATCTCTTGAAAGGTGCTGCTGATATTCTGCAATGGGCCTACGATTCCTACGGGGAAGATGTTGTGTATGCCTGCAGCTTCGGAGCCGAAGGCATGGTATTGATTGATCTGATATCCAAAGTGAAGAGCGATGCGGAAGTGGTGTTCTTGGATACGGACGTCCACTTCGACCAAACCTATGAACTGATCGAACGCGTCAAAAAACGCTATCCAAACATGAATATCCGGATGAAAAAACCGGAATTGACTTTGCAGGAGCAAGCCAGCCAATTCGGCGATGAACTATGGAACAGCCAGCCGGATAAATGCTGCGACATCCGCAAAGTCAAACCGCTCGAACAAACACTTTCCGGTGCGCAGGCCTGGATTTCCGGTTTGAGAAGAGAGCAGTCGGCCAGCCGCAGCAAAACGGATTTCATCAACAAGGACAACCGGTTCAAATCGGTGAAGATTTGCCCGCTGATCCACTGGACGTGGGACGATGTTTGGCAGTATATCCAATTGAACGGACTTGAATACAATATTTTGCACGACGAAGGCTATCCGAGCATCGGCTGCAAGCATTGCTCGTTCGCAGTGACGACTGATGGAGACAGCCGCGACGGAAGATGGAAAGGCTTTGCGAAAACGGAATGTGGCCTGCATACATAACTGGGCCGGCAAAGATGTATATTAACGATCAGAAAATGGGGCAATCATCAGTTCTCTGGTTGAAAAAAGGAGTCTAGGAAGCTTATGAAAAAAGTTTATTTAGTTGGTGCAGGTCCAGGCGACCTTGATTTGATTACAGTGAAAGGGCTGAAAGCCATTCAAAAGGCTGATGTCATCCTTTATGATCGCTTAATAAACCAGGACTTGCTGGACGAAGCGAAAGAAAATGCGCAACTGATTTATTGCGGCAAGAGACCTGACAACCATTCGTTGAAACAGCAAGAGATCAATGAACTGCTGTGCCGGTTTGCGTTGCAGGGCAAGACGGTGACACGCCTGAAAGGCGGCGACCCTTTTGTTTTTGGAAGAGGAGGAGAAGAAGCGGAAGCATTGGTCGACCACAACATTCCATTTGAAATTGTGCCGGGCATTACAGCCGGCATTGCAGCGCCTGCCTATGCCGGAATTCCAGTGACCCACCGCGATTACAGTGCATCCGTGGCATTTATTTCCGGAGTCAGCAAAGTGGGCGTTGATCAGGATGAATATTGGGAGCATGTCGTTAAAAGCATGGATACGCTGTGCATCTATATGGGTGTCAGCAAACTTCCGGAAATCTGTAGCCGATTGCTGCGCCATGGTCTGAAGCCGTCGACGCCGATTGCCTTGATTGAATGGGGCACAACGGAACGGCAGCGGACAGTGACGGGAACCCTTGAGGATATTATTCAAAATGCAAAAGGTTTCGAAAATCCTTCGATGATTGTGGTGGGAGAAGTAGTCCGTCTGAGAGACAAATTGCAATGGTATGAGCAGCTGCAGGACGAAAAGCAATTTCAGCTTGCCGCCCATGTAGGATGAGGAGATGGTGATATGCAGGCTGTATTATATGTAAGCCACGGGAGCCGAGTCAAAGAAACACGCCAGGAAGCGATGGCATTTATGGAGCAGGTACACCAAAAAGTGGATGTGGCTCTTCATGAAACTTGCTTTTTGGAGTTGGTCAGTCCGGATATTGGCGAAGGGATCGACAGCCTTGCCGAGCAGGGCGCTACCGCAATTGCGGTTGTACCGGTATTGCTGCTGAGCGCTGGACATTATTACGAAGACATTCCGGATGAAGTTAAAAAATCGGTGTTGCGTTATCCGGATATCCGATTTACTTACGGAAAGCCACTTGGTGTCCAGGATCGCCTCGTAGAAATTCTAGCCGAGCGCCTGCAGGAAACTGGAGTTGAACGATTGCCTGAAGCGGAAATTCTGCTGGTCGGACGTGGTGGGAAAAGTTCGGAAATCACCCGCTCGGTCGAAGGAATTGCTGCGAAACTGGCAGTGAAAGTCAAGGTGCCAAAAATCGATGTTTGTTATTTGGCTGCCAGCGCTCCGTCATTTGATGAAGGATTGCAAGCTTCGATCAATAGCGGCAGCAAGCAGATTTTCGTTGTTCCTTATCTATGGTTCACAGGACTCTTGGTCAAATCAATGCAGAAGAAAATTAACAGTTTGTCTACCAAAGAACAGCAAATTATATTATGCGGATATTTAGGCGATCATCCATCGATGGTGGATGCCCTCGCTGAACGTGTCCATGAAGCGCTGCAAAACAAACAGCAGCCGGTATGGTGAAAGATAGAAGGAGAGATTGGATATGAATGGATTGGCCGGAAAGAAAATAGGTGTGGCAGCAGTCCGTGCCGCAAAAGAAATCAGTGTGCTGATTGAAAAGCAGTCAGGCACGCCTGTCATTCTTCCAATTCAGGGAAGGCAGCGGTTAAACGAAGACATCAGTGCACAGAACATCACGGACTTTTTAGCTGAAGATTTCGACTGGGCCATCTTCACGACCGGCATCGGAGCGAGAACATTAACAGATTCCGCGGAAGGCATCGGCCTTCAATCGCGTTACATCGACAAGTTGAAAGAAACTCAGTTAGCTGTCCGCGGCAGCAAAACGATGAAATGGATTAAAGAACATGGCTTAAACCCGGTTCACGTTTCAGAAGACGGAACAATGGACAATCTATTAACAGCTTTAGATGAAGAATATAAAGGCAAAAGCCCGCAGCGAATCTTTTTACAGGCTTACGATTTGGATGACCATAAGTTGAAGGAAATACTGGAGGAATATGGACATTCGGTTTACCTGTCCCGGCCGTATTCCTATGAAAAACCGGATGCCCTCGTAGTGGAGCAGTTGAAACAATCCATCATCGAACAGTCTTTGGACGCCATTGTGTTTACCAGCAAAACTCAGGTCAAGAACATTTTTGCGGAACCGAATCAAGGAAAACAGCTGGTCGCAGCTTTCAACGACCGGGTTCTGGCAGTAGCGGTTGGCAAAGTCACGGCCAAAGAGCTGGAAAGCAATGGCATCCATCATGTGCTGCAGCCAGAACACCAAAAAATGGGTGCCATGATCGTGGCAATCGATCATCACTACCGCCGACAGAATGTATAGATGCTGTTTTAGAGGATGAAGATAAATAAGTGAGTTGTGGTGATATTTCGCAAAACAGCTGCGCTTTCGGATCCGCAGTAACTTCTTCTATCCTACTGAAAAATTTATTTAATAAAAACTATAAAAAACTAATTTTGAGGTGAACCAATTTGCAATTGCAGACAATGAACAGTCCGTTTGACCAGGAGCAGGTAGAGCTTATTAATCGCTTATTGCCATTGCTGACAGACAACCAGAAAATTTGGCTGAACGGCTATTTGGCCGGATCGCAGTCAGCATCCACAGTCGCTGTACAGGAACAACCTGGATTGGAGTGGTATGCGGAGCAAGGTACTGCGCCAGTTGCTACGCGCGAAATCACCATTTTGGTCGGTTCCCACACAGGCAACTGCGAATCGGTTGCCAAAGGAGTTTCGAAAAAACTGCAGGACAAAGACTACCAGGTCAAGCTCCTGCCAATGGACGAGTTTAAACCGAAGGACTTGAAAAAAGTCGAAGATTTGCTGGTCATCACGAGTACGCATGGGGACGGCCATCCGCCGGATAATGCCCTTGCCCTCTATGATTTCCTGCACAGCAAACGGGCGCCGCAGCTTGATGATGTCCGGTTTTCTGTTTTGTCTCTTGGCGACAGCTCGTATGAATTTTTCTGCCAGACCGGCAAAGACTTCGACAAGCGCCTTGAAGAATTGGGTGCCAAACGCATCCATCCGCGTGTGGATGCCGATTTGGATTTTGAAGAACTGGCAGGAGAATGGTTTGACGGGGTTTTCAGTGTCTTGAATAAAGAAAGAGAAACAGATCGTCCAGGAGCTGCTGCAGCGCCTGGTAGTCAGCAAGCTGCATCTGACAGCCAGCCGGCATATTCCCGCAGCAATCCGTTCAACGCGGAAGTTCTGGGAAATATCAATTTGAATGGACGCGGATCGAATAAAGAAACCCGCCACCTCGAACTTGATCTCGAAGGATCCGGCCTCCAATATGAGCCGGGAGACAGCTTGGGGATTGTTCCAGAAAACGAAGTTCAGCTTGTTGATCAATTGATTGCTGCGGCAGGATGGAATCCGGATGAACCGGTCTCCATCAATAAGCAAGGCGACACCCGTTCACTGCGCGACGCATTGATTTCGACGTTTGAAATCACCACCTTATCGAAACCGCTGCTTGAAAAAGCGGCAGCTTTTGCGAACGGTGATGCACTAGCCAATTTATTGGAACCAGAAAACAAAGAACAGCTGCAGGCTTATATCTATGGAAGAGACTTGATCGACTTGACGGAAGATTTTGGTCCGTGGCAAGTGCCTGTAGCTGAATTCATTAAAATACTGCGCAAAATACCGGTTCGCCTGTATTCGATTGCCAGCAGCTCGAAAGCAAACCCGGATGAAGTTCATTTGACGGTTGGAGCTTTGCGTTATGAAGCAAACGGGCGCAAGCGGACGGGCGTCTGCTCGACACAATGTGCAGAGCGCTCTGACATCGGTGCGACTTTGCCGGTGTTCATCCAAAGCAACAATAATTTCCGATTGCCTGACAATCCGGAAACACCGATTATCATGATCGGCGCCGGAACAGGCGTAGCGCCTTATCGGGCGTTCATGGAAGAGCGGGAAGAAACGGATGCTCAGGGAGACTCATGGCTGTTTTTCGGTGAACAGCATTTCGTCACCGATTTCCTTTACCAGACCGAGTGGCAGCGCTGGCTCAAGGATGGAGTTTTGACGAAAATGGACGTTGCTTTTTCCCGAGATACTAAAGAAAAAGTTTATGTCCAGCATCGTCTGCTTGAGAAGAGCCAGGAATTGTATCAATGGCTGGAAGCTGGAGCGAATGTCTACGTTTGCGGCGATGAAAAATACATGGCCAAAGATGTCCATGCCACGCTTGCCATTATTCTGGAACAAGAAGGCAATATGAGCCCGGAACAAGCGGAAGAGTATTTAACATCAATGCGCAGCGACAAGCGTTATTTGCGGGATGTGTATTAAGAAGGTATACATGAGTAACCAGCAATTAGTTTTTCGATGTTCTTAACTGCACGATTTATGAAAGAAGGAGTGTAGGGAGGCGACTCCTGCGGGGGCAGCACGAACTGGAGCCACTGGACTGAGCGCAGCGAGGGAAGCGGCGGAAGTCGTGCCCGCGGAAAGCGTCCTCCCGAAGCGAGTTCTTTAACAACGAAAGGAGCTTACCATGAAAATCAAAGATTTGACTGATATCGATGGACCCCCAAGTGAAATGGAGGTCATCAAAGACAGAACCAATTATTTGCGGGGCAATCTTGTGGAAAGCTTCGCCGAACGTTTGACAGCTTCCATCCCGGATGATGACGGCAAGCTGCTGAAATTCCACGGCAGCTATATGCAGGATGACCGGGATATTCGCAACGAACGGGCGCAGCAGAAACTTGAACCTGCGTACCAATTCATGATCCGCGTCCGCCTGCCGGCAGGAGTCGCAACGCCGCATCAATGGCTGACGATGGACAACTTAGCCAATACCCATGGCAATGGCACATTGAAGCTGACGACGCGCCAAACATTTCAGATGCACGGCATTTTAAAATGGAATATGAAGAGCACCATCCAGGAAATGAACCATGCTTTAATGGATACCATTGCGGCCTGCGGCGACGTTAACCGCAATGTCATGTCGACGTCCAATCCGTACCAATCGGATGTACACGGGGAAGTATACGAAATCTCCCGTGCGTTAAGTGAACACTTGCTGCCGAAAACAAGAGCCTATCACGAAATTTGGCTGGACGAAGAAAAAGTCGTCGACAGCAACGAAGGCGAAGTTGTCGAACCGATGTACGGGCATCTTTATTTGCCGCGAAAATTTAAAATCGGCTTTGCGATTCCACCTGCAAATGACGTCGATATCTATTCACAGGATCTAGGGTTTATTGCCATCCTGGAAGACGGCAAGCTGCAGGGCTTTAATGTGACAGTCGGCGGCGGCATGGGCATGACGCATGGCGATACGGCCACCTATCCGCAATTGGCGAGCGTCATCGGATTTTGCCCGCCAGACAAAGTCAACGAAGTCGGTGAGAAAATCCTTACCATCCAGCGCGATTACGGCAACCGTTCAGACCGGAAAAATGCCCGTTTCAAATATACCGTCGACAGATTGGGGCTCGATTGGATCAGAACCGAGCTGAATACGCGCCTTGGCTGGGAAGTGGAACAAGAGCGCCCATTCCAATTCGACCGCAACGGCGACCGCTATGGCTGGATCCAAAGCGACGGCAAATGGCATCTAACCTTATTTGTTGAAAATGGCCGCGTTAAAGATTTCGACGGCTATCCATTGATGACTGGGCTGCGTGAAATTGCCCATTTCCATACAGGAGAATTCCGCCTGACGGCCAACCAGAACTTGATCATCAGCAACGTGACAGAAAACAACAAAGCGAAGATTGATGCTTTAGTTGAGCAATATGGGCTGACCGACGGCAAAGAAAATTCCGCTTTGCGCCAGAACTCGATGGCTTGTGTGGCACTGCCGACTTGCGGCTTGGCAATGGCTGAAGCCGAGCGTTATTTGCCGGTGCTTGTTGGCAAAATCGAAGAGACGCTGGACGAAGCAGGACTGCGCGATGAAGAAATCATCATCCGCATGTCGGGCTGCCCGAACAGCTGCTCCCGACCTGCACTAGGAGAAATCGGCTTTATCGGCAAAGCACCCGGCAAATACAATATGTATTTGGGCGCGGGCTTTGCGGGCGACCGTTTGAATAAAATGTATCGCGAGAATATTGGAGAAGAAGAGATTTTAGCAACGCTTAAACCGATCTTTTTCCAATATGCCAAAGAGCGTCAGGAAAACGAGCATTTCGGCGATTTCGTCATCCGCGCCGGGTATGTGGCCCCGGTCACATCCGGACTAAATTTCCATAGCTAGATCCAATAAGTTTCACTCAGCAGCCCGGGAGCGATTCCGGGCTCTTGACGTCAGGCCCATCAATAAAAGAGGAGTGTTGAATTTGACATACAGTTATGTTTCCCATCTTTATTGCCCCAAATGCGAGGCTGTCTACGATACCAAACAGCAGCACCAATTGTGTACATGCGGTTCGCCGCTGCTGGTGGACTACGATTGGGATAAATTGAAAGCTGCTTGGAAACCGGAAGATCTGCTGAAGCGGGAACCCAGCTTATGGAGGTACCATGAACTGCTTCCAGTGGAAAATGAAACGAACGTGGTTTCTCAAGGGGAAGGCATGACTCCGCTCATTAAAATGCCGACATTGGGACAGGATATGGATGTCGTCAATCTGTATATGAAAGATGAAGGCCTTGTTCCGACTGGCACATTTAAAGCAAGAGGAGCGGCAGTCGGAATTTCAAAAGCCAAGGAAGTCGGCGTAAAAGAGTTCGCAATGCCGACCAATGGCAATGCTGGTGCTGCCTGGGCGCTGTATGGTGCAAAAGCCGGCATCCGGTCGACCATCGTGATGCCGAAGGATGCACCTAAAATCACCCGCAACGAAGTGGCATTGTCCGGTGCCAATCTGTATTTGGTCAACGGGTTGATCAGCGATGCCGGAAAAATTGTCGGACAGGCCGTAAAGGATTTTGGTTTGTATGATGTATCGACCTTAAAAGAGCCGTACCGCATCGAAGGCAAAAAAACGATGGGGCTGGAAATTGCTGAGCAGATGAATTGGAAGATGCCGGACGTCATCCTCTACCCGACGGGCGGCGGTGTTGGACTAATCGGCATCTACAAAGCCTTGAATGAACTGAAAAAGCTCGGCTGGGTGGAAGGTGACCTTCCGCGCCTCGTTGCGGTTCAGGCGACCGGCTGTGCACCGATTGTCAAAGCATGGCAGGAAGGAAAGCACGAGTCCGAGTTCTGGGCAAATTCCAGTACGCAAGCTTTTGGCATCAATGTCCCGAAAGCGCTGGGTGACTTTCTTGTACTGGACGCAATCTATAAGACACAGGGTTGCGCCATCGCGATTGATGACCAGACCATGCTTGATGAGCAGGAAAAAGTCGCGCGCCTGGAAGGATCTTTTGTTTGTCCGGAAGGCGCCGCCGTATTTGCAGCAATCCGCCAACTCCAAAAAGAAGGCTGGATCAAAAATGGAGAAACCGTCGTTGCGTTAAACACTGGAGCCGGCATCAAGTATCCGGACACGGTAAGTATTGATGTCCCGACATTGGAAATCGGCGATTCCATCAAGAAAGAGCCAGCAGCTAAAAACTAAGAAAGTGCAGTCCATGGTCGACATTAATCCGGGCTGCATAAATTACTGCAGAAACTATAGTTCCAGAGCCCTCACCAGAATAGTTAGCTGGTGAAGGGCTCTTTCTTATTTGCTTTTGCTGTTCTATGATAAGGACAAGAGAAAGATCAGGCGTAGTTTGTTTGTGGAAGGGGAATTAGGGTGATGGCGGGAAAATGGACGGCGTTATTTTGGATTGCCATGGCGGAGCTGTTTGCGCTGAGTTTATGGTTTAGTGCGAGCGTGACGGAGCCGGAATTGAGGGAGCTGTGGCTTCTCACTGAACGGACGGAAGCCTGGCTGTCGGCATCTGTTCCGGTCGGTTTTATAATCGGCACCTTGCTGAGTGTTTCTTTTGGCATTACAGATCGCTTTAATGCGCGCAAAGTTTTTGCGCTTTCCGCATTGGCGGGTGCGTTCATCAATGGTTTGCTGACGGTCGCTGACAGTGCATCCATTGGAATTGCTTTGCGAATATTGACCGGAGTTGCGCTTGCCGGCGTGTACCCAACAGCGGTCAAATTGCTGGCGCAATGGTTTCCATCAAAAAGAGGATTGGCGCTTGGGATTTTGATCGCTGCGCTGACCCTAGGCTCGTCTTTGCCTCATTTCATCAGCATCTTTTTCTCCTCCGTGGATTGGAAATTGGTCATCATCGTCAGTTCATTGCTGGCATTGGTTTCGGCTGCTATTATGAACTGGGTCGTCAAGGACGCATCGGTTGCTCAACAGAAAATGGTTTTTTCCTTTAAATTGATTAAACAAGTGCTGCACAATAAACCTGTCATGCTCGCAAACTACGGCTATTTCGGCCATATGTGGGAATTGTATGCGATGTGGACATGGCTGCCAGTTTTTCTCGCTGCCAGTTTTGCCGCCTCCTCTTCTGACATCAGTCCGGCAATTATTGCTTTTGCTTCTTTTGTCTCAATTGGAGTTGCCGGAGCAATTGGCTGCGTTTTGGGTGGCTTAGTGGCAGACAAGTTGGGCAGGTCGCGGCTGGCCATTCTATCTTTGGTAATAAGTGCGGGCTGTTCGGTCATCATCGGCTTTACATTTGGACAGGCCGTCTGGCTGACGCTGACGGTAGCGATCGTTTGGGGAATGTTTGTGATTTCCGATTCGGCTCAGTTTTCAGCAGCGGTCACAGAATTTGCAGAAGCCCCTTATTTGGGAACTGCTTTGACATTCCAGATGTGCATCGGCTTTTTGATCACCATCTTTTCCATCAATATGATTCCCGTGGTGCAAGAAATCATGGGCTGGAAATGGGTGTTTGCTTTATTGAGCATCGGTCCGGTACTCGGTGTCATTTCCATGGCGAAATTCCGTATTTATGAAATGAAAGCAGCAGATGAGTAGTCTTTTGAGCATGGATAAAAAGAACTATCATTTTTTAATAAATATGATTATGATAGAAATAAACGGATGATGTTGCAAAGGGGATAGCAGGATGAATTGGTTGCCAAAGAGGAAAAATAAGGTGGCGGCTTTCTGGGAATGGTTTGCAGAAAACAAAGCAGCGTATTTTGAATTGGATGAGTCTGGCCGAGACAGGCTTTTCAGCCAGTTGGAAAAGAAATTGCATAAGGTAAACAGGCATTTGGCTTTTGAGTTTGGCGAAAGCCTGGTTGCGGGGAAGCGTGAATTTACCATTAGCGCAGACGGGGTTGTAGAGGCATTTGACGATGTGATCGAATTGGTCGACAATGCGCCGGCACTTAGCAACTTTACCATTATTGGTTTCCGCCAACCGCATGACGAAGAATTTTCTGTCGCATACGGCGATATCGAACTGGGGTGGGACGATATTTTCTGTACGTTTGAAAAGGGCAGTGATGAATTGAATTTGACTCTCTACATCAAAGGTTTTACCGAAGACAATGAAGATGAATTTATCTCGGCTACTTTTATTTTGCTGGATACCGTTATTGGTGAATATAATGCCGGGATGCGCATCGGGGAAATCGAATTTACCAGCTACGAAGGCCAGCCGGATGTTCGGCCAATAAAAGAATTGCAGAGCCTTTTTTAAATGAAACAAGGCTGCTGTGGAGTTAATTTGAAACCCTGTCCGGAATTTTTATTCCGGACAGGGTTTTTATCTTATTGTAATGGAGGCTATTGTTGCTTTTGGAGTCGTTGACGGGCTGATGAAGTGGCTGGAGTGATTGTTTTTTTACCAAGCGCTCTGGCTAAACCAAATTCAGGCATATTGACGTAAATCGATTCTGAGTGGCCAGGGGAGATCATGTAGGTTTCGTGATAGATGCCGACAGCGTCATTATTTTTTGCTTTTTGGTTGAAGGTTTTCCAGGCAGACATATGATTTTGTCCCTTTGAATAGGCGTGCAGTTCTTCTTCGGATTGCCAGTACTGAACCATGAAAGTGAGCGGAAGCTTGAAAAAACTCTCAGAAGACAGGCATCCAAGCTCTTTGTGGATCGCAAGCTCCTTAATCATCGGAGGCATGGCCATCAGGACCGGAAGCCATTTGTGCACAGCTATCCATTTGTTGATCCGCATGCCGATGACAAATACGACGATTCCCTCATGGCTTTCAGCAGTATATCTTCCGGGAAAGACTTTTGCGCTCATTGTTTTTCCTCCTCATGGACTTAAGGTCTTTTTTGTTTCTTCGCACCAGTCAATAGCAGCCAGCGTGGTCCGTATGCCGTAATCCAAAGTCAGAAGCCAGAACGGGGCATCAGCCTGATCCATTAACTGAGTATTAATCATCTCTTGAATGCCCTTGTACGTGTTGAGGCGGTCAGTCAATTTTTCGCGATAAGCCGCTAAATGATCAAGCGTTTCTTGAACATCCTGATTTCGGCTAAAAAACAGTTTCAGCAGCAACTCGTTTTTTTCACCCGGGAGCTGTTGAATAGGCTGCTGAATCCATTCTTTGAGAACACGTTTTCCTTCATCGGTAATCGTATATTCTTTTTTATCCGGTTTTCCTTCCTGAACTTGAGATTCCACCGTGGCATAACCTTGTTCCACCAGCAACTTCAATGTCGGATAAATTTGTCCATAGCTGATTTTCCAAAAATGGTTCAAGCTTGTGTCAATCATTTGTTTGATGGAATAGCCGGTGCGGCATTCTGTAGTCAGAAGACCAAGGATTGCATATTGTGTGTGATTTTCTTTTGCCATCCTTCCACATCCTTATATCTTTTTGATACATATCTGTTTGATATAAAAATACTCTTTTTTCAATAATTTGTCCAGTATTTATTAAAAAAGAATAATATTTTGTGTAAAAAGGTATAGTGAGTGAAAGGGGTGTCTGCGATGGAGAAAAAAGAAATGCATGATATGAATTTTGACCTTAGGACTTCGAACAAACTAACAGCCGAAATGGTTGAGTCGCTCCCGCTGCCAGTGAAAAATTGGCTTTATGCGATGGGTGCTGTCGGGCACGAACAAATTGCGAGTGTCAGCCTCAAGCAACATGGATGGATGAAACAAAAACCGGAGCAAAAAGAGTGGACTGCATCGAAAGCTGAACAAACGAGCTTTGCCGACCCGCCTGCATTCCACTGGTCAGCAAAGATGAAAATGGGCAAAGGGTTATTTGTCACGGGGAAAGACAGCTTTGTAGCAGGCAAAGCCAGTATGCGGATCAAACTTATGGGCATCTTTCCGCTGACAACAACCGCTGACAATGAAAAGATCAATGAGTCGGCGCTGCTGCGCTACTTAATGGAGTTGGTTTGGTACCCGTCGGCAGTGTTCAGTCCGTTTATCACTTGGGAGCTCGTGGATACGCACGCAGCGAAAGCGGTGATAACATACGAGGGCTTGACGGGATCCGCTACCTATTTTTTCAATGAGCAAAGTGAATTGCTGAGAATAGAAGCGTGGCGCTACAAAGACAGCGGCAAAGAAGCGCGTCGGCAGCTGTGCATCGGCACCGTCAGAGAGCAACAGAAGGTGGAAGGATTGAAGATACCCGTAAAGATGGAGGTCAGCTGGTTAGTAGATGGCGATACGTTCACTTGGTATAAGTTTGACGTGTCAGATGTCCGTTTCAATCCAAAAACTTAGCCTGTTGTTTGTAAATCATCCAAATGCACAAGTTTTTGCGGGATATCACAGAAATTTCATTGTTTTTTGACAGATTGGGTTGACCTGTCTCATAGATACAGGTACCATATCTAGAATACTTAAAACAGAATAGTGAATTCTTATCAAGAGAAGTCGAGGGACTGGCCCTATGAAGCTTCAGCAACCAGCCGAAAGGTCAGGTGCTAAATCCAGCAGGCAAGAGATTGCCTGGCAGATGAAAAGGAACGAGTTTGATATCGTAAAGCCTTCTTTTTCATGAAGGCTTTTTTTGTATATATGGGAGGTTGAGAAGGATGGGCTTATTAGACGAATTAAAGACCAGGATTTTGACGGCGGATGGCGCTATGGGAACATTGCTGTATTCTTACGGAATTGAGTATTGCAACGAGGAACTGAATTTGCAGCGTCCGGAAGTCATCGAGAAGATCCACCAGGACTACATCAAAGCTGGAGCGGATATCATCCAAACCAACACATACGGGGCAAATGCAGCGAAGCTTGCCCGTTACGGCTTGGAAGAACAAGTCGCTGACATCAACAGAGCCGCCATTGGAATCGCGAAGCGTGCGGCAGCGCCGGGTGGACAATTTGTTTTCGGCACCATCGGCGGCATACGAGGCATCCGGAAAAGCGATGCCACGCTGCAGGAAATCATTGCCATGGTCGACCAGCAGGCAAGCCACTTACTGTCAGGAGACCCGGACGGACTGCTTTTGGAAACCTACTACGATTTTGAAGAGCTGGCAGCGACGGTCAAGCACTTAAAAGGCATCACCGATACGCCGCTGATTGCCCAAGTGTCCATGCATGAACCGGGCATCCTGCAAAACGGCATGTCGTTGAACGATGCCCTGCATCAATTGGAGACACTTGGAGCCGATATCGTCGGCGTCAACTGCCGTCTCGGCCCCCACCATACCATCCAAGCTTTTGAGGAAGTCACTTTGCCTGACAAAGCGTTTTTATCTGCCTATCCGAATGCCAGCCTGCTAGATGTAGAAGATGGCCGGATCGTCTATGAATCGGAAGCGGATTATTTTGGCCGCGCCGCTTTATTATTGAGAGAAGAAGGCGTCCGTTTGATTGGCGGCTGCTGCGGCACAACGCCAAAGCATATTGAAGCAGTGAAAAAGCATCTCGGCAATTTGCCGCCAATCTTCCATAAAGAAGTAACGGCCAGAAAACCAATCGTCATCCGTGAAGCGGAAGCATTGGAAGTTAAGCCGCTTCACGAAAAAGCGAAAACAGAACGGACCATCATCGTGGAATTGGATACGCCGCGCCATTTGGATACCACCAAGTTTTTGGAAGGGTCTGTAGCTTTAAATGAAGCCGGTGTCGATGCCGTAACGATGGCGGACAATTCGCTGGCATCGCCGCGCATCAGCAATATGGCGATGGGTTCGATCCTCAAACATAAGGAAAACATTCGGGCGCTTGCCCATATCACATGCCGCGACCGCAACCTGATTGGCCTGCAATCGCATTTGATGGGGCTCGATGCGCTCGGCATACATGATATACTCGCCGTAACGGGCGATCCGACCAAAGTCGGTGATTTCCCGGGTGCGACCAGCGTTTACGACGTGTCGAGCATGGAATTAATTCAGCTGATCAAAAAGCTGAATGAAGGCATTTCATTTTCCGGCAAGCCGTTGCGGAAAAAAGCCAATTTCTCTGTCGCTGCGGCATTCAATCCAAATGTCCGTGTGCTTGACCGGGCCGTCGCAAGACTTGAAAAGAAAATTGAAAGCGGTGCGGATTATTTTATTTCGCAGCCGGTTTATACAAAAGAAAAAATCATTGAAATCCACGAAGCGACCAAACATCTGGAAACGCCAATCTTTATCGGTGTCATGCCGCTGACCAGCATCCGCAGTGCCGAATTCCTGCACAATGAAGTGCCGGGCATTAAGCTGTCGGATGATGCACTGGATCGCATGCGCGCATGCGGTGACGACAAAGATCGCGCAACAGCAGAAGGCATCCAAATTGCGAAAGAATTGATCGATACGGCAGCGGAGCTGTTCCATGGCATTTACCTGATCACCCCGTTTGTCCGTTATGATATGACCGTGGAATTGATTCATTACATTCGACAACTAGATCAACAGAAAGAGAGCGATCCCAGCCATGTCCAAACATCTTATTGAACAACAACTTGAAAAAAGAATATTGATCATCGACGGAGCCATGGGAACGATGATCCAGAACGTCGATCTTTCTCCAGAAGATTTTGGAGGCGAAGAGTTCGACGGCTGCAATGAGTATTTGAATATTGTCCGTCCGGATGTTATTGAAGATGTCCATACCGCTTATCTCGAGGCAGGAGCCGATATTCTCTGCACCAATACCTTTGGCGGTACGCCAATCGTTTTGGATGAGTATGGAATCGGCAGCCAGGCAGCGGAAATCAACCGTCGAGGAGTAGAAATTGCCAAAAAAGCAGCAGCTGCTTTTTCAACGCCGGAGTGGCCGCGTTTTGTGGCGGGTGCCATTGGGCCGACGACAAAAACCTTGTCTGTTACGGGCGGTGCCACATTCGATGAAATGCTGGAAAACTTCTATGTGCAGGCGAAGGCATTGATCGAAGGCGGCGCAGATTTGATCCTGCTGGAAACAAGCCAGGACATGCTGAATGTCAAAGCGGCAACAATCGGCATAAAACAGGCTTTTCAAGAAACAGGGATTGAATTGCCGATCATGGTGTCAGGAACGATCGAACCGATGGGCACTACGCTTGCGGGCCAAAGCATCGAAGCATTTTATATTTCGATTGAGCACGTGAAACCCTTATCGGTCGGTTTGAACTGTGCGACCGGCCCGGAATTTATGACAGACCATATCCGGTCGCTGTCCGAACTGTCGGACGGCTATGTCAGCTGCTATCCGAACGCGGGCCTGCCGGATGAAGATGGGCATTATCACGAAACGCCGGAATCGCTGGCGAAAAAGCTGCGGGGCTTTGCAGATAAAGGCTGGCTGAACGTAGTCGGCGGCTGCTGCGGCACAACGCCTGCACATATTAAAGCGGTGCGTGAAGCAATGGAAGGCCTGCCTCCGAGAAAACCGGATCCTGTCGACCACGGCCATGTCGTGTCGGGGATTGAACCGCTGCAGTATGATGAAACCATGCGTCCCCTATTCATCGGTGAACGGACCAACGTCATTGGTTCCCGCAAATTCAAGCGGCTGATTGTGGATGGCCAGTTTGAAGAGGCATCTGAAATTGCCCGCGCCCAAGTGAAAAACGGTGCCCATGTCATTGATATCTGTTTGGCAAATCCGGACCGGGATGAAGTGGAAGACATGACTCATTTCATGAAAGAAGTCGTCAAAAAAGTTAAGGTACCTTTGGTCATTGATTCCACGGATGAAGAAGTTATTGAAGTGGCGCTGAAATTCTCGCAAGGAAAAGCCATCATCAATTCGATCAACCTCGAAGACGGGGAAGAGCGGTTTGATGCGGTGATGCCGCTCGTGAAAAAATACGGAGCGGCAGTTGTTGTCGGAACGATCGATGAGGAAGGCATGGCGGTCACGCGTGAGCGCAAGCTGGAAATTGCAGAACGCTCGTATGACTTATTGGTAAACAAATGGGGCCTTGCGCCGGAAGATATTATTTTTGACCCGCTGGTCTTTCCGGTCGGTACCGGTGATCAGCAATACATCGGCTCGGCGGTGGAAACTATCGAGGGGATCCGCCTGATCAAAGAAAAGCTGCCGCGTGCATTGACGATTTTAGGCGTCAGCAACGTGTCGTTTGGCTTGCCGCCGGTGGGCCGTGAAGTATTGAATGCGGTCTATTTATACCATTGCACACAGGCCGGTTTGGATTACGCCATCGTCAACACGGAAAAACTGGAGCGCTATGCATCGATTCCAAAACAGGAAATCGATATGGCCAATGAATTGCTGTTTACGACAACAGACGCCACTCTGGCAGATTTCACGGCTTTCTACCGCGACAAGAAAAAAGAAAAGACCGAGGACGATATCCCGAAAACGGTGCCTGACCGGTTGGCTTACTATATTATAGAAGGAACGAAAGAAGGCTTGATTCCAGATTTGGAAAAAGCACTGGAAATGTACGACGAACCGCTCGCTGTCATCAATGGACCATTGATGAAAGGGATGGCTGAAGTGGGCCGGCTTTTCAATGACAATCAATTGATTGTTGCCGAAGTGCTGCAAAGCGCAGGCGTCATGAAAGCGGCGGTTTCCTTCCTGGAACAGTTTATGGAGAAAAAAGAAGACGACTCCGGAAAAGGAAAGATTGTGCTGGCTACAGTCAAAGGCGATGTCCATGACATCGGCAAAAACCTGGTCGAAATCATCTTGAGCAACAATGGTTTTAAAGTAATCGACGTCGGCATTAAAGTTACGCCAGCGACGTTGATCGAAGTGATCCGGAAAGAAAAACCGGATATGATCGGCTTATCCGGTTTGCTGGTCAAGTCAGCCAAGCAGATGGTCATCACCGCACAGGATTTCAAGGAAGCGGGCATCGATGTGCCGATCTTAGTGGGTGGAGCAGCGCTGTCAAGGCGCTTTACAGAAACCAAGATTTCAGCGGAATACGATGGACCGGTCATTTACGCCAAAGACGCCATGCAAGGCCTGGATCTGGCCAACCGTCTGCAAAGCGGTGCAGGAAAAGCAGAGCTATTGTTGGAATTGGATGCCCAGCAGGAAAAACGCCAGGCCTCTGAAGCCGTGCGCGCAGCCAAACCGGCTGTTGCAGTTGCCGAGAAGCCGGTCAAGACGGTTCGCGAAGATGTGCCCGTCTATGTACCGAACGATTTGCGCCGCCATGTGCTAAAAGAGTATTCAGTGGCGCATCTGTATCCGTACGTGAATATGCGCACTTTGATCGGCCATCATCTTGGATTGAAAGGCTATAGCGAAAAAACCCTATCGCAGGGCGATCCGCGTGCTGTTCAACTGCACGAAATGGCTACCGATTTCCTGGGCTCCGGCCTGTTGAAGCCATCCGGGCTTTATCAGTTTTTCCCGGCCCAAAGCGACGGCGACGATGTGGTCATCTATGATCCGAAAGACGCCAAAACCGAAATCGAACGCTTTACCTTCCCACGCCAATCGGCTCCACCATTCCTATGCCTGTCCGATTACTTGAAATCTGTGGACAGCGGCGAAATGGATTATGTAGCCTTTATGCAAGTGACGGCAGGATTTGGTGTGCGCGACGAAGCGACACGTTTGAAAGAGCAGGGCAAGTTTTTGGAAAGCCATGCGCTTCAAGCAACGGCGCTTGAGCTGGCTGAAGGATTCGCAGAACGCATCCATCAGGAAATCCGCGACCAATGGGGATTCCCGGATGCAACAGACTTCTCGATGCGCGAGCGCTTTGCCGCAAAATATCAGGGACAGCGTTTCTCCTTCGGCTACCCGGCCTGCCCGAATCTGGAAGACCAGGCAAAACTGTTCAATCTCATCAAACCCGAAGACATCGGCGTCCATCTGACGGAAGAATATATGATGGATCCCGAAGCTTCGGTCTCGGCCATTGTTTTCGCTCATCCGGATGCTAGGTACTTTATTGTGGATTAATGACGAAAAGCGAAGGCAGCCGTTTAGCCCCGACAAGCGCTGGAAGCCTTGCCGGTAATGGCGTTCTTCAGCCATTGCTGGAAAGGCTGAAGCGACTCGAGGGGCTGGCCTGCCGGAGTCTGGACAAGAGGAAAAGCGGAAGCGCCCGCTCAGCTCCGACAGGCATAAGACGATCTGGCGAAGCGGCATGTTTCCAGCCGCACAGCCCAGAGTAGCGCTCTTTGCCACGGCGCTGGGTTGGCTTATGACCCAAAGAGCTGGGCGTTAGAGTCTGGACAATAAGCAAACAGAACAATTATGCAAAAGCGGGAAATCAGTGATTTCCCGCTTTTGCTTATTGTGAAGAAACTGCTCCCAAGCATTGATTTCGAGAAGCTCGCCGTTCGCTTTTGGATTCATGTCCATGTGCACGTTTTTTATGAGAGTTCTGGCTGAACGACTGCAAATCGTACTGAACGACTGCAAATCCATTTGAACGACCACAAATCTCTACGAACGACCACAAATCCATTTGAACGTCCATAAATAAAAAATCTGGGTATCTGCAGCAGAAAAAAGCCGTCTGCCGACCCGGCAAAGAGCACTTTTATGAAATTTTATCCAAAGAACCTCGAAAAACGGTGCGGCCCAAGCTACTCAACAACAAAAAAAGTGGAAAATCGTTAATTTCCCGCTTTTGCTTTTAATATGGTGGAAAAAGAAAAAGGCAGTCAGCTCTCAGCTGACTGCCTTCAGAGTGTAGACAAAAGAGGTTTTGGGATGGGGACATTCCAAAACCTCTTTATTTTTTTTGCGGTGATCGGTGTATGGCTCTTGATTTGGCCTTGGGAGAGCGTCGAAGTTAGCTTATTTCGGCAGCTTTCCATGTCCACTTGGCCGTCTTTTTTAAGTT
>NZ_JAUSWB010000013.1 GCF_030814955.1 Planomicrobium stackebrandtii
ATGGTAGTTGGGGGTCTCCCCCTGTGAGAGTAAGACGTCGCTGGGCAACCAAACAAAACAAGTCGTTACCGATTCCGGTAACGGCTTTTTTGTATGAAAAAATGAAAAGACAAAAGCAAAATTCATAAAGAAAGGAAAATTAGGATTGAAGATGTTATAGAATGGGAAAAACAAGAGTGAGGTGAGTTCTATGAAACCAGGTATATATAAAGTAGAGGCTATTGATAAAAGAACAGTATTATTAAAGGCTACAGAAGAAAGTGGAGAGCAGTATACATTTCCTTTAGCTGATTTTACTCATAATGTTTCTGTAGGAGACGCAGTCGAAATCTGGCAAGAAGGAATAAAGTGGAAAACAAAATATGCAGAAGAAAAAACACAGTCAGTGTCAAGCCATGCTAAGGATTTTGTAAAAAGAATACTAGATCAGGAGTAAAAAAGAAGTCTTTAAGCAAAATTTGCTTTAAGGCTTTTTTATTGAAGAAATTTTTCGATACATACTATTTGATATCTATAAAAAACTTGGTGTATAATTAAGTCAAATATAGTCAAAGTCAATTTTGGCATATTATGTAGCGAAGAGGTGAAGACGATGCGGAATATTTCGGATGTAATAGAAGGTTATTTGAAGCAAGTTATCGAATTAAGCGAAAGAGATCATATTGAAATTAAGCGCAGCGAAGTGGCTGAAAAGTTTCAATGTGTGCCTTCTCAAATAAACTATGTCATTAACACGCGCTTCACTGTTGACCGTGGGTATTCTGTAGAAAGCAAACGCGGTGGCGGTGGATATATCCGTATTAGGAGAATCCGTCTTCATCAAAAGTCGGATGTCATAGCTGAAGTTATCCAACGTTTGGAGCATGGTGCTACGCAGGTAATGGCTGAGGATATTGTTTTTAGACTATTGGATGAAGAGATTATTTCTAAACGAGAAGCAAAACTGATTCTCAGTGCTGTAGATCGCGCGACTCTGCTTTTGCCTCTTCCGACACGCGATGAAGTCCGAGCGCGCATTCTCATTGCCATGCTCTTCACAATAAAATATCAATCGAACACATAAAGGGGTGAAGGGATGATTTGCGATCAATGCGGAGAACGCTCTGCATCAGTGATAGTTAAACAACAGCAACAAGGACAGATAACTGAGCTTCATTTATGCCATATCTGTGCTGCTGAAAACCATAGCATTAATATTGCTTTTGAGCAGGATCCACTAGCTATTCATCAGTTATTATCAAATTGGTTTCCTACTTCGCAGGCATCCATTAATCCAGTCAAAAAGGAAATAGTTACTTGCCCTTCGTGTGGTTTTACTTTTCCTAAGTTTTTGCAATTAGGTAAATTCGGATGTGCCTCTTGTTACGATGAATTCGCGCCTCAACTTAATGAAATATTTAAACGATTCCATAATGGGAATACAGAACACACTGGTAAGATTCCAGCTTCTTATGGTACAACGTTAAAGATAAAAAAAGAGATTGAAGAACTTCGCAAGCAAATGCAGGTATCAATTCATGGGGAACATTTTGAAGAAGCTGCAAGACTGAGAGATGAAGTGAGAGTGTTAAGTTCAAAGCTTGAGGGGGGTGCTTCAAGTGGCAGTTGAACGGTTTCTCCAACCTCGGGCAAGCAGCTGGATGGCCAACGACGGTGAAAATGTAGATATTGCAATGAGTACCAGAATTCGATTAGCAAGAAATTTAACTGATTTCAAGTTTCCATTTTCATTTACGGAAGATGAGGCACTTAAAGTAGATAAGGAAATCTCTTCTGTATTATTAGATAAAGGCAATGAGTTAGACTATACTTTTAGCCATATCAGTATTGAAGAACTTGCGCAGCTGCAAAAAGAAGTGTTGGTGGAAAAGCATTTGATCAGCCCCTACCTTGCCAATAGCCAACACTCCAGTTCAGTTTTGTTGTCTGACAATGAAGAACTGAGTATTATGGTCAATGAAGAGGATCATTTGCGTATCCAAAGTCTTCAATCAGGGTTTCACTTACAGGATGCCTATAAAATAGCCAATGAGTTGGATACCTTATTAGAGAAAAATTTGTCTTATGCTTTTCATGAAAAATACGGCTACTTGACCAGTTGCCCCACCAATGTGGGGACTGGAATGCGGGCTTCGGTTATGCTTCATTTACCGGCTTTGACGATGTCCCATCAAATCCAACGGATCATTCCTGCGATTTCTAGATTGGGCATGGTGGTTCGCGGTATTTATGGCGAAGGCAGCGAAGCTTTAGGAAATGTCTACCAAATATCAAACCAATTAACCCTCGGCAAGTCTGAATATGAAATTCTTCAAGATTTGGAGAATATGACAGAGCAGATTATCCAGCAGGAACGCAGAGCACGAGAAGCAATTGTTTTAAATTCGCCGCTGGTGTTGGAAGATCGCTTGTATCGGTCACTTGGAATTCTTACCCATTCGAGACTGTTGACGACGGAAGAAGCTGCCACTTGTTTGTCAGATGTTCGATTGGGTATTGATTTAAAGATGATCCAAGATGTGGATATGTCGATTTTGAATGAATTGATGATTTTTATGCAGCCGGCATTCCTGCAGCAATATGCAGACAAGCCGCTGCAGCCGAAAGAACGCGATTTTGCTCGGGCAAAATTGTTCCGGGAGCGATTGAATAAAGAAGGTATAAATAGTGAAGGAGAGGATCTTGCATGATGTTTAATCGATTTACACAACGCGCACAAAAAGTTCTTCAGTTAGCTCAAGAAGAGGCCATTCGCATGAAACATGAATCAATCGGTACAGAGCATATTCTTCTAGGTTTAATTCGCGAAGGCGGCGGTATTGCCGCTAAAGCTTTGGAAGCGATTGAAGTGAACACACAATTGATCGAAGAAGGCGTTAAAGAACTTGTTGGCGTCGGCGAAAAAGATGTGGGTCCGATAGTCCACTATACGCCGCGAGCGAAAAAAGTTATTGAATTGTCAGTTGATGAGTCCCGTAAATTGGGCCATTCCTATATTGGTACAGAGCATTTGCTATTGGCGCTGATTCGCGAAGGTGAAGGAGTTGCAGCCCGCGTGTTAGGAAATGCTGGTGTCAGCTTGAATAAAGCACGCCAGCAAGTGTTGCAGCTTCTGGGCAACAATGAGCAGGCATCTACAGGCACAAGCCCGAATGCTTCGGCAAACACACCGACTTTGGATGGTTTGGCCCGTGATTTGACTCAGGTTGCCCGAGAAGGCGGATTGGATCCTGTTATCGGCCGTAGTGATGAAATCACGCGTGTGATTGAAGTATTAAGCCGCAGAACGAAGAACAATCCGGTACTGATCGGTGAACCTGGTGTCGGTAAAACAGCGATTGCTGAAGGTTTGGCTCAACAAATCGTTAACAATGAAATTCCCGAAACCCTTCGTGATAAGCGCGTCATGGTTCTGGATATGGGTACAGTGGTTGCAGGAACAAAATACCGCGGTGAATTTGAAGATCGCTTGAAAAAAGTGATGGATGAAATTCGCCAGGCGGGCAATGTCATCCTCTTTATCGATGAACTTCATACGTTAATTGGTGCAGGTGGAGCTGAAGGGGCAATCGATGCTTCTAACATTCTAAAACCTTCATTGTCACGCGGAGAACTTCAGTGTATCGGTGCGACGACGTTAGATGAGTACCGCAAATACATTGAAAAAGATGCAGCGCTTGAACGCCGGTTCCAACCGATTCAAGTGGATGAGCCTTCAGTAGACGAGTCGATTCAAATTATCCGAGGTTTGCGTGATCGCTATGAGGCGCATCATCGTGTAAAAATTACCGATGAAGCAATTGAAGCAGCTGCTAAAATGTCAGACCGCTACATTTCGGACCGCTTCTTGCCGGATAAAGCGATTGACTTGATTGATGAAGCAGGCTCTAAAGTAAGACTTCGCTCTTACACGACTCCACCGGATCTGAAGGAATTGGAAGCTCGTTTGGAAGCTGCACGTTCTGAGAAAAATGAAGCGGTGCAAAGCCAAGAATTTGAAAAAGCGGCTTCGCTTCGTGATGCAGAACAAAAGCTTCAAAACCAATTAGATAAAACGAAAAAAGAATGGAAAGAAAAGCAAGGCAAAGAAGAGTCTGAAGTAACAGTGGAGGATATTGCGAAAGTTGTATCCATGTGGACGGGCATTCCAGTTTCAAAACTGGCACAAACAGAATCTGATAAATTATTGAACTTGGAATCTATTCTTCACAACCGTGTTATCGGTCAGAATGAAGCCGTCACTTCCATTTCAAAAGCTATTCGCCGTGCGCGTGCCGGATTGAAAGATCCGAAACGCCCAATTGGATCGTTTATTTTCCTTGGTCCTACCGGTGTCGGTAAAACAGAGTTAGCGCGTGCGCTTGCTGAATCCATGTTCGGTGATGAGGATGCGATGATTCGCATCGATATGTCCGAATACATGGAAAGGCACTCGACTTCACGTTTGGTCGGTTCTCCTCCAGGTTATGTTGGCTATGAGGAAGGCGGGCAGTTAACAGAGAAAGTTCGCAGAAAGCCTTATTCAGTAGTATTGCTTGATGAAATTGAAAAGGCTCACCCAGATGTATTCAATATTCTATTGCAAGTACTTGAAGATGGCCGCTTAACAGATTCAAAAGGCCGCAGAGTCGATTTCCGCAACACAGTAATTATCATGACTTCAAACGTTGGTGCGGAAGAACTGAAATACAATAAATATGTCGGTTTCAATTTAGATGATGCAAAAACGGACTACAAAGATATGAAAGGCAAAATGCTTGCTGAGTTGAAAAAAGCATTCCGTCCAGAGTTCTTGAACCGTGTGGATGATATGATCGTTTTCCATTCTCTTGAAAAAGAGAACTTGAGAGAGATTGTCAACTTGATGACGAAACAGTTGGTTGATCGCTTGAAAGAGCAAGATATCGATTTGGAGTTGACTGAAGCAGCACTTGAAAAAGTGGCTAAAGAAGGATATGACCCAGAGTATGGGGCGCGTCCACTTCGCCGTTCACTCCAAAAGCACGTAGAAGACAGGTTGTCAGAAGAGCTGTTAAAAGGTACGGCTTTATCAGGCCAACGCATTATCTTCGATGTGGAGGACGATGAATTTATCGTTCGGACAAAAGAAACAGCAGAAGCGAAAGAAGTAGTAGTGGAAAAACAATAAGAATATTCCGCTCGCCGGAGGCCATCTCCGGCGAGCGTTTTTTCTATTTAGGAGGTACACATGGCTAAGAAAAAAACGAAATTCATTTGTCAGTCGTGTGGTTATGAATCAGTCAGATGGATGGGGAAATGTCCAGGCTGTGCAGCATGGAATACGATGACTGAAGAAGTAGAAGTGGCTGCTCCAAAAGGGACGCGCGGTGCTTTTCAGCACAGTGCATCGGTTCCTCAAAAAGCGACGCCAATCAATGCAATTGAAACACAGGATGAGCCTCGAGTGGAAACGGAACTAAGTGAATTAAACCGTGTGCTTGGAGGCGGCATCGTGCCTGGGTCACTGGTACTGATTGGCGGCGATCCGGGTATCGGGAAATCGACTTTGCTTTTACAAGTTTCCGCTATGCTTGCAAATAGTGGGAATCGGGTATTGTATATTTCTGGTGAAGAATCTATTCGCCAAACTAAATTGCGGGCAGAACGTCTGGATGCTTCATCTTCAGAGCTGTTCATCTATGCAGAAACAAATCTTGAGTTGATTCATCATACGATTGAAGAAGTGGCTCCTGATTTTGTCATTATCGATTCGATTCAGACAGTTCATCATCCTGAAGTAACTTCTGCACCCGGCAGTGTGACTCAGGTACGAGAAAGCACCGCTGAATTAATGCGGATTGCAAAAACAAAGAACATTGCCATATTCCTTGTCGGGCATGTAACAAAGGAAGGGCAGATTGCAGGACCTAGAATTTTGGAGCATATGGTAGATACGGTGCTATATTTTGAAGGTGAGCGCCATCATACTTACCGGATTTTACGCAGTGTCAAAAACCGTTTCGGCTCAACCAATGAAATAGCAATTTTTGAAATGCTTCAAAGCGGATTGAAAGAAGTGCTGAATCCGTCCGAATTATTCCTCCAGGAACGGTCAAGCGGGGCAGCAGGGTCTACAGTCGTGGCCTCTATGGAAGGAACGCGTCCAATCCTGGTTGAAATCCAGGCCTTGGTGACACCGTCGAGTTTTAACTATCCTAAACGCATGGCTACAGGCATCGATGTTAACCGAGTGTCATTGTTGATGGCGGTGCTCGAAAAACGGGCGGGCATGTTAATGCAGACCCAGGACACCTATATTAAAGTTGCAGGTGGGGTTAAGCTTGACGAGCCGGCCATCGATTTGGCAGTACTTGCAAGCATAGTCTCGAGTTTCCGGGATAAGGCGCCCAATGTCTATGATTGTATTATTGGAGAAGTTGGCTTGACTGGTGAAATAAGGCGCGTGTCACGGATTGAACAGCGCGTTCAAGAAGCGGCCAAGCTCGGATTCAAGCGGGCAATTATTCCAGCGTCAAATTTAGGCGGTTGGGATTATCCTGAAGGGATTCGTGTGGTTGGCGTAGAAAGTGTTAACGATGCATTAAAAGAGATTTTTCCACAGTAAGGAGGCAATTATGCCTCCTTTTATTTCTAAATAAGGGTCATTGGAGCGTTTAAGATTTAAAATGTGTATAATTATAAAAAGGAGGTGGAGCGTGTGTTAAGACCTATTATACAAATTATGTTTTTGCTTATTGGTGCGACCGTCGGAATTTTATTATTACCATCTGCATTTGAACTTATTCCCCTTCTCGACAATCCATGGATTAGTAACCCTTACGTAGCTGCAATTGTTGGTGCTCTTGTCTTTTTCCTGTTATCTTTATTATTTGTAGATTCGCTCATCAATTTTATGAAGTGGATGGAAGAGAAGCTGCTTCACGCACCAACGCCGGATCTTCTGTTCGGAACGGTGGGAATGATTATTGGCCTTGTGGTGGCGTTCCTAATCGGCTTTGCGTTAAGTACTGTGGATATTCCGTTGGTGGCGACAGTGGCGCCGTTAGTGCTGTCTGTGGTGCTTGGATACTTAGGGTTCCAGGTCGGATTCCAAAAGCGTGAAGAAATGGTAGCCATGTTAACACCAGCCAAATTCACAGCAGTGAAAAAGCTGGAACCGGAAGAGCCGATTGAAAAAGCTTCATATAAATTGCTTGATACAAGTGTCATCATTGATGGTCGGATTGCCGACATCTCAGCAACGGGGTTCATGGAAGGCACTTTTGTAGTGCCGCAATTTGTCTTGTCTGAGCTGCAGCATATTGCCGACTCTTCCGACACCTTGAAACGGACACGCGGCAGGCGGGGCTTGGACATTTTGAAACGGCTTCAAAGTGAGCGTGTGGATGCTATTATGATTACAGAGGAAAATTTTGATGAAGTCAGCGAAGTCGATTTGAAATTGATGCGCGCTGCGAAAAAAATGGGCGGCCAAGTCGTAACCAATGATTTTAATCTTAATAAAGTGTGTGAACTTCATAATGTTCCTGTACTGAATATCAATGATTTGGCAAACGCTGTTAAACCTGTCGTCATCCCAGGAGAAGATATGCATGTAGTGGTCATCAAAGACGGCAAAGAGCAAAATCAGGGTGTGGCTTATTTGGATGATGGAACGATGATTGTTATTGAAGATGGCAAAGGATACATCGGTCAGGCGATCAATGTCACAGTCACCAGTGTTTTGCAGACTTCTGCAGGGCGGATGATTTTTGCGAAGCCGCGCGAAGGCAAACAAACGGCAACAAATTGATAAAGGATGTTATCCAATGAACTATACAGTCGTCTTGCCTGCTGCTGGCAGTGGGAAACGAATGAAAGCAGATAAAAATAAATTGTTGCTCGAGCTTTCCGGCAAACCAATCTTCCTTTATACGCTAGAAGTTTTTCAACGGGATCCAAATTGCGATGCGATCTGGCTGGCGGTAAAAGAGCAGGAGCGGGAACTGATTGAAGGATATGTATCGCGCCACAATATTACAAAAGTTCAAGGATACGCTGCAGGGGGGACCGAAAGACAGGATAGTGTCAGAGCCTGTCTTGAAGCGATTCCACCTTGTGGCGTTGTTTTGGTTCACGATGCAGCAAGGCCTTTTATTGATAAGGAAGTTATTGAGCGATTGGTGGAAACTGCGCAGGCATCAGGAGCGGCGATTGCCGGTGTACCGGTCAAAGACACCATCAAAAAAGCGGAAAATGGCGTCATTTCAGAAACGGTGGACCGCAATCAATTGTGGATGATCCAGACGCCGCAGGCTTTTCGTTATTCTTTGATCTTGAAAGCTGCGCAAGCAGCCCACAATGACGGGTTTATGGGGACAGATGAGGCGATGCTCGTGGAGCGCTTGAATTATCCTGTGGCTATTGTTGAGAGCACGTATGAAAATATTAAAATGACGACACCGGATGACTTGATCTATGGGAGAGCTATTCTGGAGAGTCGATTACAGGAGGAACAGAAATGATTCGAATTGGACAAGGGTATGACGTACACCAGTTAGCAGAAGGACGGCCTTTTATATTAGGCGGTATTGAAATAGAGCATGATAGAGGACTTCTTGGCCATTCTGACGCAGATGTGCTGCTCCATACCATTACGGACGCAGCACTTGGTGCAATTGGCGGAGGCGATATCGGCAAACATTTTCCAGATACAGATCCTGAATTTAAAGACGCCGATTCCCGAAAGTTACTGACTCATATTTGGAAATATGTTAAAGAACAAGGCTACGAACTGGGCAATGTTGATTGCACAGTGATTGCTCAAAAGCCGAAATTGGCACCTTATATTGAACGAATGCGTGAGTCAATTGCAGGATTACTGGAAGCGGATATTTCACAGGTCAACGTCAAGGCGACCACTTCCGAGCATCTTGGATTTACTGGACGCGAAGAAGGGATCGCTGCATTAGCGGTGATTTTATTGAACAAGCGCCCGGTTTCGCTCGATGTCCCTGAGTGATAGAATAACAGAAGGATATACGAAAATTTAGGAGGAAATCAAATGACACAAGAAGTACGCGTACGTTATGCGCCAAGCCCGACAGGCCACCTGCACATCGGCGGCGCCCGTACAGCCCTATTTAACTATTTATATGCCCGCCATAATAACGGTAAATTCATCGTTCGTATTGAAGATACAGACACGGCCCGCAATATTGAGACAGGTGTCATGTCCCAGCTGGATAATTTGAAATGGCTTGGAATCGAGCATGATGAATCTGTTGATATCGGCGGAGATTACGGTCCTTATCGCCAAATGGAGCGCTTGGATACTTATAAAGAGCATTCAGAAAAAATGCTTGAAAAAGGATTGGCTTACAAATGTTTCTGTACAGCGGAAGAGCTGGAGGCAGAGCGTGATGCCCAAAAAGCGTCCGGTATTGCAGCGCCTCAATATAGTGGAACTTGCCGCAACTTGACGGCCGAAGAAGTCGCTGAAAAAGAAGCAGCAGGCAAATCGTTCACGATTCGTGCAAAGGTTCCTGCCGGCGTTACATATGAGTTCAACGATTTGGTCCGCGGTCCGATTTCATTCGAGTCAAAAGATGTTGGCGATTGGGTGATGGTCAAGACGACTGGCATCCCGACGTATAATTTTGCTGTGGTCATCGACGATCATTTGATGAAAATTTCACACGTATTCCGCGGTGAAGAGCATTTGTCAAACACTCCTAGACAAATGATGATTTACGACGCATTTGGCTGGGATTATCCAGGCTACGGCCACATGACCTTGATCATCAACGAAGACCGCAAGAAATTATCGAAGCGTGACGAGTCGATTCTGCAGTTTATTTCACAGTATAAAGATCTGGGGTATATTCCGGAAGCCCTGTTTAATTTCTTTGCGCTTCTTGGCTGGTCTCCGGAAGGTGAAGAAGAAATATTCTCGAAAGAAGAATTGATCCGCATTTTTGATGTGGAGCGCTTGTCTAAATCGCCATCGATGTTCGATAAGCAAAAATTGATGTGGATGAACAACCAATACATTAAACAATTGCCGCTTGAAGAAGTGGTGAAGCTGTCTCTGCCGCATTTGCAAAAAGCAGGCAGATTGCCGGAAGAAATGACGCCAGAGCAAGCGGAATGGGCCAACAAGCTGGTTGCGTTGTATCACGATCAAATGAGCTACGGTGCAGAAATCACCGAACTTTCCGAGCAGTTTTTCACTGAGGAATTAACTTATGGCGAAGCCGAGAAAGAAATCTTGGCTGCTGAGCAAGTTCCTGAAGTGATGACGGCATTTAAAGAGCAATTGGCTTCTTTGGAAAACTTCGAGCCTGCTGAAATCAAAGCGGCGATCAAAGCAGTCCAGAAATCAACAGGCCATAAAGGCAAAAACCTGTTCATGCCAATCCGCGTGGTCATCACCGGACAAATGCACGGACCTGAATTGCCGGATTCCATTTCGCTATTAGGAAAAGACAAAGCCATTGCCCGCGTTTCCCAATACGCGAGTGCGTAACATTGACTTCCTGCGCTAACGGTGTAAAATGAATTTACCATTAATAAAAACGTTGACGGGAAGAAGTACATGCAGCACGCTCTTTAGAGAAGGTCCCCACCGGCTGAAAGGGATCCGGGCCGCTGCTGCATCGAAATGCCTCTCCGAGTGCTGAGTCGAATCAAGTAGACCAGACGTCTTGCCTGCGTTACGGGCCTTCGAGAGAAAAGGATGCATAATTGTCCTTTTAATCAGAGTGGAACCGCGCAACTATGCGTCTCTGTCATTTATATGACAGGGGCGTTTTTTATTTTGGAGCAGAAAGGGAGCGAGAGACATGTTTAAGTTATTAAAAGATGACGTTGATGTCATTTTCGAACAAGATCCGGCAGCGCGCAGTTACATGGAAGTAATCTTGACCTATTCCGGTCTGCATGCCATATGGGCACACCGTCTGGCGCATTTCTTCTTTAAGAATAAGTTATTTTTCATTGCCCGGGTTATTTCACAGATCAGCCGTTTTTTCACCGGAATCGAAATTCATCCAGGCGCCGTCATTGGCCGCCGTTTTTTTATTGACCATGGAATGGGTGTAGTTATCGGAGAGACGTGTGAGATTGGCGACAACGTTACCCTGTACCAAGGGGTCACGTTGGGCGGTACCGGAAAAGAACGTGGGAAGCGCCATCCGACATTGGAAGATAATGTCCTGGTCGCGACCGGCGCCAAAGTGTTGGGGTCGATTGTCATCGGTGCCAACTCCAAAGTTGGAGCGGGGTCGGTTGTCTTGAAGAACGTACCGATGAATTCAACGGTAGTCGGAATTCCGGGTAAAGTGGTGATTCAAAACGGCGTTAAAGTGAAGCGTGATTTGAACCACCAAAATATGCCGGATCCCGTCATGGATAAATGTGAAAGTATGGAAATGAAGATTGCCAGACTGCAATATGAAATTGACGAGCTAAAAAAAGTCAGACAGGAAGAAGGACAACGTTTATGAGCATTCAAATTTTTAATACTTTATCACGGCAAAAAGAAGAATTTATTCCTTTAGAAGAAGGAAAAGTAAAAATGTATGTCTGCGGACCGACTGTTTACAATTACATCCACATCGGCAATGCGCGCCCTGTCATCGTCTATGATACGGTGCGCCGTCACTTGGAATACCGGGGCTATGATGTGAAATATGTCTCAAACTTTACGGATGTTGACGATAAATTGATCAAAGCTGCTAATGAACTCGGCCAGGAAGTTCCGGAAATTGCGGAGCGGTTTATCGCTGCTTATTTTGAAGATACGAAAGCGCTTGGTTGTGCAGAAGCGGATGTCCATCCGCGCGTAACAGATCATATGGTGCAAATCATCGAGTTTATCGAAGCGCTGATTGAAAAAGGCTACGCCTACGAGTCGCAGGGGGATGTCTATTACCGGACCCGCAAATTCGCAGGCTACGGCAAGTTGTCTCACCAATCAGTTGATGAATTGAAAGTTGGGGCACGCATTGAAACCGGTGATAAAAAAGAAGATGAGCTGGATTTCGTGCTGTGGAAAACAGCCAAGCCAAAAGAGATTTCATGGGATAGCCCATGGGGCAAAGGGCGTCCGGGCTGGCATATTGAGTGCTCGGTCATGGCTCGCGAGCATTTAGGCGATACCATTGATATCCATGCAGGCGGGCAGGATTTGACTTTCCCGCATCATGAAAACGAAATTGCTCAATCTGAAGCATTTACTGGCAAACCTTTTGCGCGTTATTGGATGCATAATGGGTATATTAATATTGATAATGAAAAAATGTCGAAGTCACTGAATAATTTTGTGTTGGTAAATGACATCTTGAAAGAAATGGATCCTCAAGTGCTGCGCTTCTTTATGCTGTCGGTCCATTACCGCCACCCAATCAACTATTCTCAGCAGCTGGTGGAAGATGCCGTTGCAGGGCTGGAGCGGCTGCGTACCGCTTATGGCAACTTGAAGCATCGTTTGGGCACTTCAGCGGACCTTGGCGATCATTCTGATATTTGGATCCATAAAATCGAAGCCATTAAAACAGCGTTTATCGAGACAATGGATGATGACTTTAATACAGCAAATGCGATTTCTAGTCTTTTTGACTTGTCCCGTCTGTCGAATACGTATTTATTGGAAAAACAAACTGCGACAATTGTGTTGGAAACTTTTATTGCCGTATTCGATGAATTGGCCGGTGTTTTAGGTGTGCCATTCAGCCAGCAGGAAGAGCTATTGGATGAAGAAGTTGAGGCTTTGATGGCAGAGCGGATTAGAGCACGCAAAAACCGCGATTTTGCACGTGCTGATGAAATCCGTGATTTATTCAAAGAGAAAAAGATCATTTTGGAAGATACGGCGCAAGGCACACGCTGGAAGCGAGGGCAATAAGTTGAACGTTTTACGAAAAAATGATGTAGATCAACTAAATGCATTGGCCCTCGCCTATATGGGCGACGCCGTTTATGAGCAGTTTATCCGCGAGCATTTATTGCGTTCAGGCCGTTCCAAACCGAACATCCTGCACCGTCAGTCGACGACGTTCGTTTCTGCCAAAGCGCAGGCGATGGTCCTGAAGCGGCTGACCGAAGAAAATTTTCTGACAGAACCAGAATTGGCGATTATGAGACGTGGACGCAATGCCAAGTCCGGATCTGTTCCAAAAAATACCGATGTTCAGACCTATAACTTTAGCACCGCTTTTGAAGCGGTTCTGGGCTGGCTGTATTTAAAAGAAGAGCAAGCGCGTGTGGACGAAATCATTTCCTATGCGATTGAGATTGTCGAAGAGCTGGGAGGCGTATTGAAATGACTGAAGAAGAGTTGGCACCGGAGATAATCGGCGGCAAGAACCCTGTACTGGAAGCGCTGCGTGCAGACCGGGACATTAATAAAATCTGGATTGCAGAAGGCGTCCAGAAAAAAGGCATCACCGAGTTGCTGCAATTGGCAAAAGACAAGGGCGTCATCGTCCAGTCGGTGCCGAAAAAGAAAATAGACGGACTGACGGATACCAATCACCAAGGCATTGCGGCGGCGGTTGCTGCTTATAATTACGCAAGCCTGGATGATTTATTCGATGCGGCGACAGCAAAAAATGAAGATCCGTTTTTCTTAATCTTAGACGAACTGGAAGATCCGCATAATTTGGGCTCTATCATGCGAACAGCCGATGCAATCGGTGTTCATGGCTTGATTATTCCAAAGCGTCGGGCAGTTGGTCTGACAGGTGTCGTGGCAAAAGCTTCGACTGGCGCAATTGAACATGTGCCGGTCGTACGCATCAATAATTTGTCGCAGACCGTGGATGAGCTGAAAAAGCGCGGCCTTTGGATTGCCGGGACAGATGCCAAAGAATCGGTCGATTACCGGAGAATGGATGCCGCGCTTCCGCTCGCTGTTATTATTGGCAGCGAAGGCAAAGGCATGAGCCGGATTTTGCGTGACAAATGCGATTTTCTCTACCAATTGCCGATGGTCGGCCACGTTACATCACTGAACGCTTCCGTAGCAGCAAGCCTGTTAATGTACGAAGTTTACAGAAAGCGCAATCCCCTGGTTTAATGCCATGAACATTCTGCTGGTTGATGGATACAATATCATTGGTGATTGGGTCGAACTGCAGGAGTTAAAAAAAGATAAGTTGGCAAATGCCAGGGACCGGCTAATTGAGCGGATGGCTGAATACCGGAGCTATAAAGGCTGGCGTGTCATCATCGTGTTTGACGCCCATCTGGTTCCGGGCATTGAAGCCAAGAATCTGCACCACGATGTTGAAGTCATTTTTACAAAAGAAAGCGAAACGGCAGATGAGCGGATTGAAAAGCTGGTAGCCAGTTTAAACAATCGCCGTGACCAGATTTATGTGGCCACTTCGGATTTAACAGAGCAATGGGTTATTTTTGGCAAAGGCGCGTTGCGAATTTCAGCGAGGGAACTGGAAATTGAGATGATTGAAATCCAGGAGAACATCACTAAAAAAGTAAAAGAAATCCAGGAGCAGCGCGGGATTTCAAAAATACCGCTGTCTGGTGAAGTAGCGGAAATTTTCGAAAAATGGCGAAGAGGCTTGAAATGAACGGTTGAGCTCATTTTTTTCTTCCTGTATACTGAACATATCGAGGCTCACGCAATCGGAGGGATCACCCGTGGAAAATCATGAGCAAGTTCAGCCCCAACGATTCACCGACATGACAGATGAAGAACTTGTCAGTTTAGTCCACAGTGGCAACACGGAAGCATTGGATTTTCTGATTACCAAATTCCGGCCTTTTGTTCGAATGAAAGCCCGGTCGTATTTTCTGATCGGTGCTGATAAGGAAGATATTATCCAGGAAGGCATGATCGGCTTGTACAAGGCGATCCGTGATTTCCGAAGTGATAAATTGTCTTCTTTCCGCGCGTTTGCAGAATTATGCATTATCCGGCAGATTATCACTGCCATTAAAACGGCGACACGCCAAAAGCATATTCCGTTGAATTCATATGTCTCTCTGGACAAGCCGATTTATGATGAAGAGTCTGACAGGACCTTGATGGATGTACTGGCTGGAAACGGCGTGGACGATCCAGAGGACTTAATCATTCATAATGAAGAATTTCAGTATATGGAAGAGAAAATGGGCGAGGTATTAAGTGAACTCGAGCGAGAGGTGTTGGCGCTCTACCTGGACGGCCAATCCTATCAGGAAATTTCGGAAAAGCTGGAGCGCCATGTAAAATCGATTGACAACGCTTTGCAGCGGGTCAAGCGAAAACTGGAGCGCCACTTGCAGATCAATGAGATGCCGAGCTCTTGACATGCGGTTGACAGGTCTGTTTTAAGGTGATAACCTTGAAAAAGCTGTAAACTTGAATAAGGTGATAACATGGCTAAAAAGATTGTTTTAAGCTGCTCGAAATGTGCATCCCGCAATTATACGGTTCCTGCGAAAGCGGAATCCAGCACACGTTTGGAACTCAAAAAATTCTGTGCTCATTGCAATGGGCATACCGTGCATAAACAAACGATATGAATTTTAACTGAATGCCGGACGATATAGAGTGATTTTGAAATTCGGAGGTTTTTTAAACAATGGGTAACATTGGCGGTTTCTTTAAAAATGTCGTTTCGGAAATGCGGAAAGTTAGCTGGCCGAAACGAAAAGAACTAACTCGTTATACGATCGTTGTTCTTTCTACTTGTATTTTCATGGCTCTGTTCTTTGCAGTAATCGATGCAGGCATCTCGGAAGTATTCCGTTGGTTCTTGGCACTATAAGTCATTCGACAAGAATAACGCATAAAAATAGCCCGTGATTCTATGAGAACGGGTTTTTTTATTTGGTAAAAAAGGAGGGATGGACGTTCAGTCCGCACGATTATGGAGAAAAATTGGTATGTAGTCCATACGTATTCCGGTTATGAAAACAAAGTAAAAGCAAACCTGGAAAAGCGTGTAGAAACAATGGGTATGGAAGACCTTATCTTCCGCGTCATCATTCCGGAAGAACAGGAAACAGATTTTAAAGATGGCAAGAAACGCACCGTCATGCGCAAAACTTTCCCAGGCTATGTCCTAGTTGAGTTGATCATGACAGATGAATCTTGGTATGTGGTCAGAAACACACCAGGAGTTACAGGATTTATCGGTTCATCAGGCGGGGGAGCAAAACCGACGCCATTGCTAGATGAAGAAGTCGATTTTATCCTGAAACAAATGGGAATGACAGAACGCAAAGTGGATATCGATTTTGCAGTTGCCGATACAGTTGAAGTGATGGAAGGGCCATTCGCCAACTTCCAAGGGAAAGTGGAAGAAATTGATGATACAAAAGGCAAAGTTAAAGTGTCGATTGATATCTTCGGCCGCGAAACCAAAATGGAACTGGATTTCGAGCAAGTTCAAAAAGTATAAATCCCCCTTGCTATTCTGAATTATTAATGGTATTATTTCATAGGTCAGACTGTCATAGGACAATCTGTACAATTTAGCTAATTCTATCAACATCGTTGACAGACAGATATTTGAGTGGGAGGGGAAACCCTATTACCACATCACGGACTTAAGGAGGTGTGTTTCGTGGCTAAAAAAGTTGTAAAAGTTGTAAAATTGCAGATTCCTGCAGCAAAAGCTAATCCAGCGCCACCGGTTGGTCCAGCATTGGGTCAAGCAGGTGTTAACATCATGGGCTTCTGTAAAGAGTTCAACGCGCGTACGGCAGATCAAGCAGGACTGATCATTCCAGTTGAGATTTCAGTATTTGAAGATCGTTCATTTACATTCATTACGAAAACTCCACCCGCAGCTGTTCTATTAAAAGTAGCAGCCGGTATTGAATCAGGTTCAGGCGAACCGAACCGCAATAAAGTAGCGACTGTGAAACGCGACAAAGTTCGCGAAATCGCAGAAACTAAAATGCCAGATCTAAATGCTGCTTCAGTAGAAGCTGCAATGTTGATGGTTGAAGGTACTGCTCGCAGTATGGGCATTACAATCGAAGACTAATTCTAGCAGTTGTTTTTGGATGGGTTGCGCAGTTCATCATGAGCCGCGCAGCCTTTAATCGTGGGAGGTTCATTCCGTTATACCACAACAAGGAGGACGTTTAAAATGGCTAAAACAGGCAAAAAGCTGCAAGATGCAGTAAAATTGATCGACCGTTCAAAACAATACGAAGCTAAAGAAGCAATCGAACTTGCGAAAAAAGCAAGCACAGTGAACTTTGACGCTACAGTAGAAGTGGCTTTCCGTCTAGGAATCGACACGCGTAAGAACGATCAGCAAATCCGTGGGGCAGTAGTACTTCCAAACGGAACTGGTAAAACTCAAAGCGTTTTGGTTTTCGCTAAAGGCGAAAAACTAAAAGAAGCTGAAGCAGCTGGCGCAGATTTCGTAGGCGACGCTGAATATATCCAAAAAATCCAACAAGGATGGTTTGACTTCGACGTGATCGTTGCAACTCCTGACATGATGGGTGAAGTTGGTAAACTTGGACGCGTTTTAGGGCCAAAAGGCTTAATGCCTAACCCGAAAACAGGCACAGTTACATTTGATGTAACGAAAGCTGTTCAGGAAATCAAAGCTGGTAAAGTGGAATACCGTGCAGACAAAACAGGTATCATCCATGCGCCAATCGGGAAAGTTTCTTTTGATGACAGCAAACTTGCTGAAAACTTGGAAGCAATCTATGACGTAGTACAAAAAGCGAAGCCAGCTTCTGCTAAAGGTACGTACATCAAATCATTAAACGTTACTACTACAATGGGGCCTGCTGTTAAAGTAGATCCATCTAAAGTAGTTGCTAAATAAGATATTGACATCGTATTTCTGCTCTGCTATACTAGCGGAGTTGTGAAATACCCATTTGTACCGCAGACAGCAGGGGCGCAAGCCGCTTAATTTATCCCTGCCGAGGACATGATGAATTCAGTAAACATCTTTTTGATGCTGATTTTATGCCTCTGTGTCTGTAATGGACCAGAGGCTTTTCTTATGGACGGTATAAATGAAAAATCTATAGGAGGTGCCAAAATGAGCAAAGCAGTTGAAACGAAAAAAGTTGTCGTGCAAACAATCGCTGATAAGTTCGGCGCTGCAGCTTCGGTTGTAGTTGTTGACTACCGTGGATTGAACGTTGCACAATTAACAGAACTTCGTAAACAGCTTCGTGAAGCAGGCGTTGAGTTTAAAGTTTACAAAAACTCAATGACTCGCCGTGCGACAGAAATGCACGGACTTGAAGCGATCAACGAACACTTTACAGGACCAAACGCCATTGCATTTTCTAACGAAGATGTAGTTGCACCAGCGAGAATCATCAATACTTTCGCTAAAACAAACGATGCGCTTGAAATCAAAGCGGGTATCATCGAAGGTGCTGTTGCATCTGCTGAAGATGTAAAAGCATTGGCAGAACTTCCATCACGCGAAGGTTTGCTTTCTATGCTACTCAGCGTACTACAAGCTCCAATCCGCAACTTTGCAGCTACAACAAAAGCAGTTGCAGATCAAAAAGAAGAACAAGGCGCTTAATAAGTTAGCCGGCTAGCACGACAAAAAATATTACCTATCAATAGGAGGAAACTATAATGACACAAGAACAAATCTTAGACGCAATCAAAGAAATGACAGTTCTTCAATTGAACGACCTAGTAAAAGCAATCGAAGAAGAGTTCGGCGTAACTGCTGCTGCTCCTGTTGCTGCTGCTGGCGGCGGCGCTGCTGTTGAAGAAGAGCAAACAGAATTCGACGTAATCCTTACTTCTGCTGGCGATTCAAAAATCAAAGTAATCAAAGCAGTACGTGAAGTAACTGGTCTTGGTCTTAAAGAAGCGAAAGCTCTTGTAGACGAAGCTCCTAAAGCAATCAAAGAAGGCGCTACTAAAGAAGAAGCCGAAGAAATCAAAGGCAAACTTGAAGAAGTTGGCGCTGGAGTAGAAGTTAAGTAATTTAATGACTTTATCAAAATGAAAGGAAAGCTCGTCAGTGTATACCGACGGGCTTTTCTTCTTTTTAATTTCATTTGCATAACGGGCAGCTTGCCCGCAATAAGGTGAACGCAAGGAGGACTTTATATGTCTCAACATTATTATTCTAAAAATCCTCAAACAAAAAGCAATCCTCGAGAATGGACAGACGTGTTGCGGGGGGAGAAGTTTCGCTTCCAGACCGATACAGGCGTTTTTAGCAAAAGTGAAGTCGATTTTGGTTCGCGTTTATTGATTGAGACATTCGAACGGGCTGAGATAGATGGACCGGTGCTGGATGTTGGCTGCGGCTACGGCCCCATCGGAATGGCGGTTGCAAAAGTATTTCCTCGAAATCAAGTGCATATGGTCGACGTTAATACACGAGCCATTGAACTGGCAAAAACGAACGTTGAAAAAAATAATGTCACGAATGTCCAGATTTACGAAAGTGATGGCTTGGGCGCTGTTGAAGCAACCGATTTTTCTGCAATTTTAACAAACCCGCCGATCAGGGCAGGCAAAGAAACCATTTTTCGTTTTTATGAAGAAGCTGCTGAAAAGTTAGCGGATGGCGGATCGTTGTGGGTGGTTATTCAGAAAAAGCAGGGTGCTCCTTCAACGCAAGTGAAACTGGAAGAGCTTTTCGGAGAAGTCAGAGTGGTCGATAAGAAGAAAGGTTACTTTATTTTTGAGGCCAGAAAAGTTTGACTTGACAAAACGGCTGTGTTATTATAATGAAATGCAAAATTTATTATTTTGAGGTCGTTTGCCCTTTTTCGGGCTTGGCATGGCGACAGAGCAAATCACGTGTAAACCGAAAATGGGCTGATTTTTAGTCTCGTTTTCTTTTTGTCTTTTCGATATCATACACTATATTGTGGAAATCGCAAAGACCTATAATCGTTTTATTGAGGGGTGAATAAGTTGGTAGGTCAACTAGTTCAGTACGGTCAACATCGTCAACGCAGAAGTTTTTCGAGAATCAGTGAAGTGCTGGATCTTCCGAACTTGATTGAAATTCAATCGTCATCTTATGAGTGGTTCCTTGAAGAAGGACTTCGTGAAATGTTCCGGGATATCTCGCCGATTGAAGATTTCACAGGAAATCTATCACTCGAGTTTGTTGATTACAGTCTCGCGGAACCGAAGTATCCAGTCGATGAATCGAAAGAGCGTGACGTAACTTATGCGGCACCATTGCGCGTTAAAGTACGTCTGCACAACAAAGAAACAGATGAAGTGAAAGAACAGGATGTCTTCATGGGAGATTTCCCATTAATGACAGAAACGGGTACTTTCGTCATCAACGGCGCAGAACGCGTCATCGTTTCTCAATTGGTTCGTTCGCCAAGTGTTTATTTCCATGACAAGACAGATAAAAATGGTAAAAAAGGCTTCGGAGCAACTGTTATTCCAAACCGTGGAGCATGGCTGGAATATGAAACAGATGCGAAAGATGTAGTGTACGTCAGGATTGACCGCACGCGTAAATTGCCGGTAACGGTTCTTTTGAGAGCGCTTGGTTTCGGGTCTGACCAGGAAATCATCGATTTGCTTGGAGACAACGAATTCCTTCAAAATACGCTTGAAAAAGATAACACAGAGAGCACAGAAAAAGCGCTTCTTGAAATCTACGAACGCCTGCGCCCTGGTGAGCCGCCAACAGTTGAAAGCGCGAAGAGCTTATTGTATTCACGTTTCTTCGACCCAAAACGCTATGACCTGGCAAATGTCGGCCGTTATAAAATGAACAAAAAGCTTCACATCAAGAACCGTCTTTTCAATCAGACGATCGCTGAAACATTGGCAGATCCTGAAACGGGCGAAATTCTAGTTGAAGCTGGCACATTGATTGACCGCCGTGTACTTGATCGCTTGATTCCAAACCTGGAAAACGGAGTTGGTTTCCATACTGTTTCCCAAGTAGGTGGTGTCTTGGAAGGTGAAGTTACCTTGCAATCGATCAAAATCTACGCGCCAAACAATGAAGACCAAAAAGAAATTACGGTTATTAGCAATGCTTATATAGAAGATAAAATCAAACATGTAACACCGGCTGATATTATTTCTTCTATTAGTTGCTTCTTTAACCTTCTTTACGGTGTCGGAAACACGGATGATATTGATCATCTTGGTAACCGTCGTCTGCGTTCAGTGGGTGAACTGCTTCAAAACCAATTCCGTATCGGTTTATCTCGTATGGAGCGTGTGGTTCGTGAGCGGATGTCCATCAATGATACACAGGCAATTGTTCCTCAGCAATTGATCAATATCCGTCCGGTTATTGCATCGATTAAAGAATTCTTCGGCAGCTCTCAGCTTTCCCAGTTTATGGATCAAACCAATCCATTAGCTGAATTGACGCACAAACGCCGTCTATCGGCGCTTGGGCCCGGTGGTTTAACGCGTGAACGCGCAGGCTTTGAAGTTCGTGACGTTCACTATTCCCACTACGGCCGTATGTGTCCAATTGAAACGCCTGAGGGCCCGAACATTGGCTTGATCAATACGCTCTCAACATTTGCGAAAGTGAATAAGTTTGGTTTCATTGAAACTCCTTATCGCCGCGTTGATGGTGAGTCAGGCGTAGTTACAGAGCATATTGATTACTTGACTGCTGATGAAGAAGATAACTATGTAGTGGCTCAGGCCAATTCGAAGCTGAATGACGATGGTTCATTTGTCGAAGAAGGCGTAGTTGCACGTTTCCGCGGTGAAAACACTGTGTATAAACGTGGCAGCATCGACTATATGGATGTTTCTCCGAAGCAAGTTGTTTCTGTAGCAACAGCTTGTATTCCGTTCCTAGAAAACGATGACTCCAACCGAGCATTAATGGGAGCGAACATGCAGCGTCAAGCGGTTCCATTGTTAAATCCTGAAGCACCTTTTGTAGGAACTGGGATGGAGCACTTGGCAGCACGCGATTCTGGTGCAGCTGTAGTATCAAAAAATGATGGTATTGTGGAATATGTGGAAGCTAAAGAAATTTCAGTCCGCCGCATTGAAGTTGTGGATGGCAATGAAGTCAGAGGCGACCTTGACACATACAGATTGCAAAAATTCGTCCGTTCCAACCAAGGAACGAGTTATAACCAGCGCCCTATCGTTAAAGTCGGAGACCGTGTTTCGAGACGTGACATCTTAGCTGACGGACCTTCAATGGAACGTGGAGAGATGGCATTAGGAAGAAACGTATTGGTTGCCTTCATGACTTGGGATGGCTTTAACTATGAAGATGCGATCATTATGAGTGAACGCTTAGTGAAAGACGACGTCTACACTTCTGTTCATATCGAAGAGTACGAATCCGATTCACGCGATACGAAACTTGGGCCGGAAGAAATTACGCGCGATATCCCGAACGTTGGGGAAGACGCATTGCGTAACTTGGACGACCGAGGAATTATCCGCGTGGGTGCTGAAGTAAAAGATGGAGATATTCTAGTTGGTAAAGTAACTCCTAAAGGTGTTACGGAATTGACTGCTGAAGAACGTCTGCTTCATGCAATTTTCGGCGAAAAAGCACGTGAAGTGCGCGATACTTCATTGCGGGTGCCTCACGGTGCTGGCGGTATTGTATTGGACGTTAAAATCTTCAACCGTGAAGATGGAGACGAACTGCCACCGGGTGTAAACCAGCTGGTGCGTGCATATATCGTTCAAAAACGTAAAATTTCTGTCGGCGATAAAATGGCTGGACGCCACGGAAACAAAGGTGTTATCTCAAGAATTTTGCCTGAAGAAGATATGCCATTCATGCCAGACGGCACACCGGTTGACATCATGTTGAACCCACTTGGTGTACCATCCCGTATGAATATCGGTCAGGTACTTGAGCTGCATCTTGGAATGGCTTCCCGTTCACTTGGAATTCATATGGCCTCATCAGTATTTGATGGAGCGAATGAAGAAGATGTTCTGGAAACTATGGAAGAGTCAGGTATGCCACGCGATGGTAAAACGATTCTTTATGACGGCCGTTCTGGTGAAGCATTCGATAACCGTGTGTCAGTAGGAATCATGTACATGATCAAACTTGCCCACATGGTCGATGATAAATTGCACGCCCGTTCAACTGGACCTTACTCATTGGTTACACAACAGCCATTGGGTGGTAAAGCACAATTCGGCGGACAGCGTTTTGGTGAGATGGAAGTATGGGCACTTGAAGCATACGGTGCTGCACATACATTACAAGAGATCCTAACGGTGAAGTCGGATGATGTAGTCGGACGCGTGAAAACCTATGAAGCAATTGTCAAAGGTGAAAGTGTACCGGAGCCAAGTGTGCCGGAATCATTTAAAGTTTTGATCAAGGAGCTTCAAAGTTTAGGTATGGACGTTAAGATGTTAACGATTGACGATGAAGAAATTGAATTGCGCGATTTGGATGAAGAAGAAGATCTTCAGCCCGCTGATTCATTGAATATCCTGCCGATTGCAGATGCAGAAGCACCGGTCGGAACAATTGATTGATAACTATTGGATTCGAACGGCTTTAATCGGCCGTTCTCCATTTATTCACTTAGCCATTACCGAGGAAGAGCCGTACAGAAACTCGAGACAAAAGGGAGGTAGGCTCCTTGATAGATGTTAATAATTTTGAGTATATGAAAATCGGATTAGCGTCACCCGATAAAATTCGCTCATGGTCTTATGGAGAAGTCAAAAAGCCAGAAACAATCAATTACCGTACACTGAAACCTGAAAAAGATGGTTTGTTCTGTGAACGTATTTTCGGTCCTACAAAAGACTGGGAATGCCATTGTGGTAAGTACAAGCGTGTCCGTTATAAAGGCGTTGTCTGCGATCGCTGTGGCGTTGAAGTCACGCGTTCTAAAGTTCGCCGCGAACGCATGGGGCATATTGAATTAGCAGCTCCTGTTTCGCACATCTGGTATTTCAAAGGAATTCCGAGCCGTATGGGACTTATCCTGGATATGTCTCCACGCTCACTTGAAGAAGTGATTTACTTTGCTTCTTATGTAGTAATCGATCCTGCAGATACACCGCTTGAAAAGAAACAGCTTCTTTCTGAAAAAGAATACCGTGCGTACCGTGATAAGTTTGGCAAGAAATTCCAAGCTGCCATGGGTGCTGAAGCAATCAAACGCCTATTGCAGGAAATCGACCTTGAGCGCGAAACGGATTCCCTAAAAGAAGAGTTGAAAACAGCTCAAGGCCAACGCCGCACTCGTGCGATCAAACGCCTTGAAGTGGTTGAGTCATTCCGTAATTCAGGAAACAATCCTGATTGGATGATCCTTGACGTTCTTCCTGTTATTCCACCTGAACTTCGCCCGATGGTTCAATTAGATGGCGGCCGCTTTGCGACTTCCGATTTAAATGATCTTTATCGCCGCGTAATCAACCGGAACAACCGCCTGAAACGTCTGTTGGACCTTGGCGCACCAAGCATTATCGTACAGAACGAAAAACGCATGCTTCAAGAAGCTGTTGATGCGTTGATCGATAACGGCCGTCGCGGCCGTCCGGTCACAGGACCTGGTAACCGTCCATTGAAATCTCTTTCTCATATGCTGAAAGGGAAACAAGGACGTTTCCGTCAGAACCTTCTTGGTAAACGAGTTGATTACTCAGGCCGTTCCGTTATCGTAGTTGGACCTAACCTGAAAATGTATCAATGTGGTTTGCCGAAAGGTATGGCTATCGAATTGTTCAAGCCGTTCGTCATGAAAGAATTGGTTGAACGTGGATTGGCCCACAACATCAAGAGCGCAAAACGCAAAATCGAACGCCTTCATTCTGAAGTTTGGGATGTACTGGAAGATGTCATTAAGGAGCACCCGGTTCTATTGAACCGAGCACCGACACTTCACAGACTGGGTATCCAGGCATTTGAACCGACACTAGTTGAAGGTAAAGCGATCCGTCTTCATCCGCTTGTATGTACTGCATACAATGCCGATTTCGATGGTGACCAAATGGCTGTTCACGTACCTTTATCATCCGAAGCGCAAGCAGAAGCAAGATTATTGATGCTTGCAGCTCAAAACATTTTGAATCCAAAAGACGGAAAACCTGTTGTAACACCATCTCAGGATATGGTTCTAGGAAACTATTACTTAACACTTGAGCGCAAAGGTGCTACAGGAGAAGGCGCTACTTTCTCAGGACCTGAAGAAGTCATGATCGCTTATCAAACAGGCCATGTGCACTTGCATACTCGTATTGCAATTCAAGCTGGAGCCGTCAATAACCCGACGTTCACAGAAGAACAAAACAAAATGCTTTTATTGACAACAGTCGGTAAAATTATTTTCAATGAAATTCTGCCGAAGTCATTCCCGTATATCAATGAACCAACTGATTACAATCTGCAGGTGGAAACACCAGCGAAATATTTCGTTGCTACAACGACTGATATTCGCAAGCATATCGAAGAAGCTGAACTTGTGACACCGTTCAAGAAGAAAATTCTTGGGGAAATCATTGCGGAAGTATTCAAACGTTTCCATATTACGGAAACTTCTAAAATGCTTGATCGCATGAAGAGCCTTGGATTCAAATATTCGACACAAGCCGGCATCACTGTTGGTGTGGCGGATATCGTAGTTCTTCCGGACAAGGGAGAGATTCTGGTCGATGCACAAGCAAACGTAGACAAAGTTATGCAGCAATTCCGTCGCGGATTGATTACAGAAGAAGAGCGATATGCACGCGTCATTTCATATTGGAGCAGTGCAAAAGATATCATTCAGAGCAAACTGATGGCATCTCTTGATAACTTGAATCCAATCTTTATGATGAGTGATTCCGGAGCGCGTGGTAATGCATCCAACTTTACACAGCTTGCTGGTATGCGCGGACTCATGGCCAACCCGGCTGGGCGCATTATTGAACTTCCGATTAAATCTTCTTTCCGTGAAGGATTGACCGTACTTGAATACTTCATCTCTACTCACGGTGCTCGTAAAGGCCTTGCCGATACAGCACTTAAAACAGCCGATTCTGGTTACTTGACTCGTCGTCTCGTAGATGTTGCACAAGATGCAATTGTCCGTGAAAATGACTGTGGCACTGACAGAGGCCTGCTGGTAGGGGCGTTGATGGAAGGCACAGAAGTGATTGAAGAGCTTGATGAGCGTATCGTTGGCCGTCATGCTAAGAAAACAATCCGCCATCCGGAAACAAAAGAAATAATTGTAGCGAAAGATGAATTGATTACACAAGATTTGACCCGCCTTATTCTTGAAGCGGGCATCAAAGAAGTAACAATTCGTTCTGCGTTTACATGTAATACAAAACACGGCGTTTGTAAGAAATGCTACGGTACGAACTTGGCAACTGGAGACGAAGTTGAAGTGGGCGAAGCAGTAGGTATTATTGCGGCTCAATCAATCGGTGAACCAGGAACTCAGCTTACGATGCGTACATTCCATACGGGCGGGGTTGCAGGAGACGATATTACTCAAGGTCTTCCGCGTATCCAGGAAATATTTGAATCGCGTAATCCGAAAGGCCAGGCCGTTATTTCTGAAATTACAGGTACAGTTACTGAAATTGATGAAATTCGCGAAGGCCAGAAAGAAGTAACGATTCAAGGAGAAGTTGAAACACGTAAATATCTAGCTCCGTACAATGCGCGCATCAAGGTTCAAGTTGATGATGCCATCGTTCGCGGCGAAGTATTGACGGATGGTTCAATCGATCCGAAACAATTGCTTCAAGTAAAAGATGTTCAAGCTGTTCAGGTATATCTATTGAAAGAAGTTCAGAAAGTATACCGTATGCAAGGGGTAGAAATCGGCGATAAGCACGTAGAAGTTATGGTTCGTCAAATGTTCCGTAAAGTCCGTGTCATTGAAGCCGGCGACACTGAATTGCTTCCAGGTTCACTTTTGGATATTCACCAATTTACTGAAGCCAACGTTAAAGCAGTGCTGGAAGGCAACTTGCCAGCAACAAGCCGTCCTGTCATTCTAGGGATTACGAAAGCTTCACTTGAAACAGAATCATTCCTATCAGCCGCATCATTCCAGGAAACGACTCGCGTCTTAACGGATGCAGCGATCAAAGGAAAACGTGATGAGCTTCTAGGATTGAAAGAGAACGTCATTATCGGTAAACTTGTTCCAGCCGGAACAGGAATGCAGCGTTACCGTCAAATTAAGATTGCTCAAAGCGAAAAAGCAGCGAAGCAGGAAATTGTCGGTACAGAATCATAAAAGAGATTTTTGGATTCCGGGGAGCTACTAACAGTCTCCCCGGGATTTTTTAAGAATTCAGTTGACAGTATTGTCATAGAATGATAATATGTTGAGGGTTGATGGTTAACGGTCTGACACTTTGGAGGATATGCAAATGTCTAATGAAAAAGTAAAACAGGCGAATGAAATAATCATCGGTACAAAGCAGACAGTAAAAGCATTAAAAAGCGGCATTGTCCAAGAGATAATAGTGGCAAAAGACGCGGACGATCGAATGACCAAACAGATTATCCAACTAGCCTTAGAAAAAGGTATTCGGATCGAGTTTGCAGATTCACGATTGAAGCTTGGCAAAGCATATGGCATTAATGTCGGTGCAGCTGCTGTGGCTATTACTGGATAACAGTTTTTGTGTAAAACACAAAGACTTTGTTTTTTACCCAAAAATGAACCACCTGGATATGTGGTATTAGAACACCTTTTGAGAGGAGGAAAAAATCGATGCCTACAATTAACCAATTAGTTAACAAGCCTCGTAAACCAAAGAGCACGAAATCAGGTTCACCAGCGCTAAACAAAGGGTACAACAGCTTTAAAAAGTCTCAAACTAACGTGACATCACCGCAAAAACGTGGAGTATGTACTCGTGTTGGTACGATGACACCAAAAAAACCAAACTCGGCATTGCGTAAATATGCTCGTGTACGGTTGACTAACCAAATCGAGGTTAATGCTTACATCCCTGGAGAAGGCCACAACCTTCAAGAGCACAGTGTAGTTCTTCTTCGCGGCGGACGCGTAAAAGATTTACCGGGTGTGCGTTACCATATCGTACGTGGAGCACTTGATACAGCTGGAGTAAACGGCCGTATGCAAAGCCGTTCTAAATACGGAACTAAACGTCCTAAAGTAAAAAAATAATAAATTAACTTAACGAAGAGATTTCGTTGAAAGGAGGAACATACATGCCTCGTAAAGGTCCTGTAGCTAAACGTGACGTGTTACCAGATCCAATTTATAACTCGAAATTGGTGACACGCTTAATTAATAAAATGATGGTTGACGGAAAAAGAGGTACTTCACAAAAGATTCTATACGGAGCGTTTGAGTTAGTTAAAGAGCGCAGCGGTAAAGATCCAATTGAAGTATACGAACAAGCATTGACTAACGTTATGCCAGTTCTTGAAGTACGCGCTCGCCGTGTTGGTGGTGCAAACTATCAGGTACCGGTTGAAGTTCGTCCTGAACGCCGTACAACTCTAGGTCTTCGCTACCTTGTAAACTATTCACGTCTTCGTGGAGAGAAAACAATGGAAGAGCGTTTGGCTAATGAAATTTTAGATGCTGCCAACAACACTGGAGCAGCTGTTAAAAAACGTGAAGATATTCATAAAATGGCGGAAGCAAACAAAGCGTTTGCTCACTATCGCTGGTAATTTCTTTCGAGATGTTCTTAACATCTTAATCCGAAACGGAAGGAGAAAAACAACATGGCTAGAGAGTTCTCCTTAGACAAAACACGTAATATCGGGATCATGGCACACATTGATGCTGGTAAAACGACTACTACGGAGCGTATTTTATACTACACTGGTAGAATCCACAAAATTGGTGAAACGCATGAAGGTGCTTCTCAAATGGACTGGATGGAGCAAGAGCAGGAACGTGGAATTACAATCACATCTGCTGCTACAACTGCTTCATGGAAAAACCACCGTGTTAACATTATCGATACTCCAGGACACGTAGACTTCACTGTTGAAGTTGAACGTTCATTGCGCGTACTTGATGGTGCTGTTACTGTTCTTGATGCTCAATCAGGTGTAGAGCCTCAGACTGAAACAGTTTGGCGTCAAGCTACAACATACGGCGTTCCACGTATCGTATTCATCAACAAAATGGATAAAATCGGTGCTGATTTCCTTTATTCTGTAGGCACTTTGCATGATCGCCTACAAGCTAATGCTCACCCGATCCAATTGCCAATCGGCGCAGAAGATGAGTTTTCAGCAATTATTGACCTTGTTGAAATGAACACACGCTTCTATGCAAACGATTTGGGAACTGAAATTACAGAAGGTGAGATTCCTGAAGAGTATAAAGAGCTTGCTGAAGAGTGGCACACTAAATTAGTGGAAGCTGTTGCTGAGCTTGATGAAGACTTGATGGAAAAATACCTAGGTGGGGAAGAGATCACTACAGAAGAACTTAAAGCTGGTATCCGTAAAGGAACACTAGACGTTGAGTTTTATCCAGTGGTTTGCGGAACTGCATTTAAAAATAAAGGGGTTCAATTAATGCTTGATGCAGTAATTGATTACCTACCATCTCCATTGGATGTACCGCCAATGACTGGCGTTCTTCCAGATTCGGATGAAGAGGTATTGCGTAAACCTAGCGAAGACGAGCCATTCTCAGCGCTTGCGTTTAAAGTAATGACAGATCCATATGTTGGGAAGTTGACTTTCTTCCGTGTGTATTCTGGAACTCTTAAATCCGGTTCATATGTTCAGAACTCTTCTAAAGGCAAGCGTGAGCGCGTAGGACGTATCCTCCAAATGCACGCAAACTCCCGTGAAGAAATCGCTGAAGTATATTGTGGAGATATTGCTGCTGCTATCGGACTTAAAGATACATCGACTGGTGATACTTTAAGCGACGAGAAACATCAGGTTATCCTTGAACGCATGGTATTCCCAGAACCTGTTATCTCACTTTCTGTGGAACCTAAATCAAAAGCGGATCAAGACAAAATGGGTCAAGCCCTTGCGAAATTGCAAGAAGAAGATCCAACTTTCCGTGCGCACACTGACCAGGAAACTGGCCAAACAATCATCGCGGGTATGGGTGAACTTCACCTTGATATCTTAGTTGACCGTATGCGCCGTGAGTTCAACGTAGAAGCTAACGTGGGTGCTCCTCAGGTATCTTACCGTGAGACATTCCGTGAATCTGCTAAAGTTGAAGGTAAATTCGTACGCCAATCTGGTGGACGCGGACAGTTCGGACACGTTTGGATCGAGTTCTCTCCAAACGAAGAAGGAGCAGGTTTTGAATTTGAAAATGGTATCGTTGGTGGTGTTGTTCCACGTGAATACATCCCAGCAGTTGAAGCGGGTCTACGCGACTCTCTAGACAACGGTGTTATTGCCGGATATCCATTGATCGATATCAAAGCTCGTTTGTTCGACGGATCTTACCATGATGTTGACTCGAATGAGATGGCATTTAAAGTTGCTGCTTCTATGGCACTTAAAAATGCAATTTCGAAAGTACGACCGGTTCTTCTTGAGCCAATTATGCGCGTCGAGGTTGTTATCCCTGAGGAATACCTTGGAGATATCATGGGTGACATTACGTCACGCCGAGGCCGTGTAGAAGGTATGGACGCTCGCGGAAACGCGCAAGTTGTTCGTGCTATGGTACCTCTTGCAGAAATGTTCGGTTATGCGACTTCATTGCGTTCAAACACGCAAGGCCGTGGTGTGTTCTCAATGCACTTCGATCACTATGAAGAAGTACCGAAATCAATTTCTGAAGAAATTATCAAAAAAAATAAAGGTCAATAATTGAATTTTGATCTTTAATAAAGTATAAATAGTTTGTATGCACGGAATAATAGGGCCCTATTATTCCGGCACTTCAAACAAACATTCACTTACATTTTGAGGAGGATTTTTCTAATGGGAAAAGCTAAATTTGATCGTTCTAAAACGCACGCGAATATTGGTACAATTGGTCACGTTGACCATGGTAAAACAACTTTAACTGCAGCAATCGCTACAGTTCTTGCTAAAAAATCAGGCGGGGAAGCTCGTTCTTACGCTCAAATCGACAACGCACCTGAAGAAAAAGAGCGCGGTATCACAATCAATACTTCACACGTTGAGTATGAAACTGAATCACGCCACTATGCACACGTAGATTGCCCTGGACACGCCGATTATGTTAAAAACATGATCACTGGTGCTGCTCAAATGGACGGCGGAATCTTAGTAGTATCTGCTGCTGACGGCCCAATGCCACAAACTCGTGAGCACATTCTTCTTTCACGTCAAGTTGGTGTTCCTTACCTAGTAGTATTCATGAACAAATGCGATATGGTAGATGACGAAGAACTTCTTGAATTAGTTGAAATGGAAGTGCGCGATCTTCTATCTGAATATGACTTCCCTGGCGATGACATTCCTGTCATCAAAGGTTCTGCTCTTAAAGCTCTTGAAGGCGAAGCAGAATGGGAAGAAAAAATCGTTGAATTGATGGATGCAGTTGATAGCTATATCCCAACTCCACCACGTGACACTGACAAGCCATTCATGATGCCTGTTGAGGATGTATTCTCAATCACTGGCCGTGGTACGGTTGCTACTGGACGCGTTGAACGCGGACAGATCAAAATCGGTGATAACGTTGATATCATTGGTCTTACTGAAGAACCAAAATCTACTACTGTAACAGGTGTAGAAATGTTCCGTAAATTGCTTGACTATGCTGAAGCTGGCGACAACATTGGTGCACTTCTTCGCGGAGTTTCTCGTGACGACGTACAGCGTGGACAAGTATTGGCTAAACCAGGCACAATCACTCCACACACTGAGTTCAAAGCTGAAGTTTATGTTCTTTCAAAAGAAGAGGGTGGACGTCACACTCCATTCTTCACAAACTACCGTCCACAGTTCTACTTCCGTACAACTGATGTAACTGGTGTTTGTAACCTTCCTGAAGGTGTAGAAATGGTTATGCCTGGAGATAACATCGAAATGATCGTTTCTCTAATCTCTCCTATCGCACTTGAAGAAGGAACTAAGTTCTCTATCCGTGAGGGTGGACGTACTGTAGGCGCTGGCGTTGTTGCTACAATCACTAAGTAATAACTGCTGAGTGTTGATTTTAGACCCTGTCTCATAATGAGACAGGGTCTTTTTTTGCGTTGTACCAAAGGATGAGTGCTATGTAACTTCTAAAATTCCGGTTGTTCATAAAATATTCAAACTTTTTAAAAAGTCTTTAGAAGTTAGTAATAGCAACAATGAAAACGGATACATAATTTGAGAATATTCAAAATTAACGAAAAAGTAACAAGAAGTTGATTGACACGCTGTTGAATAGGCGATATGATAGCAACAATTTACAATACACAAACGGAATTCGATATATTGCATATTATAAAACTTTCGAGAAAGAAGTGGACATCATGAGCGAACAAGTAATTTATTTGAACGGTGAATTCGTTAAAAAAGAAGACGCTAAAATTTCAGTTTATGATCACGGTTTTTTATACGGTGATGGTGTGTTTGAAGGAATCCGTTCTTACAACGGAAATGTCTTTCGGCTGGAAGAACATCTTGAGCGCCTTTACGATTCAGCAAAATCTGTGATGCTCGAGATACCCCACACTTTTGAGGAAATGACTCAGATTGTTGTCCAAACTTTGAGAGAAAATAAGTTCAAGGATGCCTATATTCGCCTCATTGTTTCACGAGGAGTCGGAAACTTAGGGTTGGATCCTTACAGTTGTTCTAATCCCAGCGTAATCGTAATAGCCGAACCTTTGTCATTGTTCCCTAAAGCGATGTATGATACAGGAATCGAAATTGTATCGGTTGCTACACGCAGAAGCCGTGCAGATGTGCTGAGCCCGAAAGTTAAATCATTGAACTATATGAACAATATCTTAGTGAAGCTCGAAGCTCATTTAGCAGGCGTTTCTGAAGCGCTCATGTTGAATGATCAAGGGTATGTAGCCGAGGGTTCAGCAGATAACATTTTCATTGTCCGCAAAAAAAAGTTGCTGACACCTCCAGGGTATGTTGGAGCACTTGAAGGAATTACACGAAATGCAATCATGGATGTAGCTGCTGAAAAAGGCTATGACATCCAAGAAGCTGTTTTTACAAGACACGACGTATATGTAGCGGATGAAGTATTCTTGACAGGAACTGCTGCAGAGGTCATTGCGGTAGTGAAAGTAGACGGCCGAGTGATTGGCGAAGGGAAGCCTGGCCCCGTTACAAATGATTTGCTTGAATCATTCAGAGAACTTGTTCAAAACGACGGTGTGAAAGTTTATGCCGATCATTTAAATGTTGTATAAGACAACAAATATCTCAATCAAATATTAGTTCAACTCAATGACGAGGTTAAAGTAAATGGAAGCTGTATTCACAGAGAGCCGGTATAGGTGGAAGCCGGCAATACAACCATTTGCGACATCCCCTCTGAGTGGATTACTGAAAAGCTTTGGCTGTTTAGGTAGTCCCGGTGACTTGCAAGTTAAGAGCCATCGTTAACAAAGGATAAGCATTGCTTATCCATGAGGCTGCGGTTGCGCAGTGAACTAGGGTGGTACCATGAAGCTTTTTCATCCCTATGCGAAGAACATGTTTCTTTGTGTAGGGATGGAAAAGCTTTTTTGTTTTTATTCCACCGGAGACTGAGAAAAGGAGGCGGAAGGATTGGGAGTAAACGTACAGGTTAGAGAAGAAGTAAAACAGCAGCTAACAGGCAATGGTGCAGATGTACTGATACAATCTTTGAAAAGTCAGGGTGTAGAAATGATTTTTGGATATCCAGGGGGCGCGGTACTGCCAATTTACGACGCCTTGCACAAAAATCCGATACGCCATATATTGGCCAGACATGAACAAGGCGCTATCCATGCAGCCGAAGGATATGCAAGAGTATCCGGCAAACCTGGCGTGGTACTAGCAACGTCAGGTCCAGGTGCAACGAACTTAGTCACAGGGATAGCGGATGCCATGCTCGATTCCTTGCCGCTGGTCATCTTTACCGGGCAGGTGGCAACTTCCGTAATCGGAACTGATGCTTTCCAGGAAGCGGATATCATCGGCATTACACAACCGATTACCAAACACAATTATCAAGTGAAAAAAGTGGCGGATTTGCCAAGAATCATAAAAGAGGCATTCTACATCGCCTCTACCGGACGTCCAGGACCGGTTCTGGTCGACGTACCGAAAAATATTGCAACTGAACTATTCCTATCCAATACAGAAGAAGAGGCGCTCTATCTGCCAGGCTATCAGCCAACAACCAACCCGAATTTCCTGCAGATCCAAAAGGCGGCTCAAGTCCTGTCGCAGGCGAAAAAGCCATTGATTTTAGCAGGAGCAGGTATATTGGCTGCCCAAGCAACAGAAGAGCTGAAAAGCTTTTCTGAAAAGCATCAAATTCCGATCACCAATACATTATTGGGACTTGGAAGCATTTCCGGTGAGCACGAACTGTTCCTTGGAATGGCGGGGATGCACGGCACCTATACTGCAAATACAGCAATTTGCGATTGTGACGTGCTGCTGAACATCGGTGCACGATTCGATGATCGGCTGACCGGTAATCTTGCTCACTTCGCACCAAATGCACAAGTGATCCATATCGACATCGATCCAGCAGAAATCGGAAAAAACGTTCCGACGGCAATCCCGATCGTGGCGGATGCTAAAGAAGCGCTGCTTCAGCTGCTCGACCAACCGTTTAGAAGTCCGGATACGGCTGAATGGCTAGCGAAGTTATCAGGAGATAAGACCGAGTATCCACTTCAGTATCATCTGAAGGGCCGTGAAGGCATTCTTCCGCAGCAGGCGGTTGAACTGATTCACCGTTTGACTGAAGGAAATGCAGTGGTAACCACTGATGTGGGCCAGCACCAGATGTGGGCGGCTCAATATTATCGCTTTAATAATCCGCATAGCTGGGTGACATCAGGAGGCCTTGGCACAATGGGCTTTGGCTTTCCGGCAGCGATCGGGGCACAATTGGCAAAACCCGAGGAACTGGTCATTTCCATTGTTGGAGATGCAGGTTTCCAAATGACGCTGCAGGAACTGTCCTTGCTTCAGGAGTTGCGGCTTCCAGTCAAGATTGTCATCTTAAACAACCAAAGCCTGGGAATGGTAAGGCAGTGGCAGGAAACATTCTACGAAGGGCGTTATTCGCAGTCGTTGATTCCTGTTCAGCCGGATTTCGTGAAATTGGCTGGAGCTTATGACATCAAAGGCTATAAAGTGGAAACGATGGAAGAAGCAGAAGCGGTTTTCGCAGAAGCATTTAATTCAGAAGAGCCAGTTTTGATTGATTGCCGAGTGGTGCAGCTGGAATCTGTGTATCCGATGGTTGCGCCTGGCAAGGGCTTGAATGAAATGATCGGAGTGAAAGGCGAATGAAACGAGTTATTACAACAACCGTAATCAACCAAAGCGGAGTGCTCAACCGGGTGACGGGGCTGCTGATGAAACGGCAGTTCAACATCGAAAGCATTTCGGTTGGGCACACCGAGCAGCCAGGCATGTCGAAAATGACGTTTGTGGTCAACGTAGAAGATAAAGGCAAGCTGGAGCAGTTGCTGAAGCAGCTGCAAAAGCAAATTGATGTGATTAAAGTAAATGACATTACCGATAAGGCAATGGTGATGAGGGAACTGGCACTCGTTAAAGTAGTCGTCCCTCCAGCATTGAGAAACGAAATTCTCAGCATTGTTGAACCGTTCCGGGCAACAGTCGTCGATATGAGCAAAAATGTAACAACATTCCAAGTAACAGGTGACCCGGAAAAAATTGAAGCATTTATTGATTTGATGAGGCCTTATGGTGTGAAAGAGCTGACCCGAACCGGAGTATCCGCATTTGTCAGAGAAACACAAAAAGCACAAACACCGCAATTGAACATCCTATAAAACCCCAAACCCGAGGAGGAAATTAAAAATGGCAAAAATGTATTATAACCAAGACGTAAACGAACAGGTACTTAAAGGAAAGACAATCGCGGTGATCGGCTATGGTTCACAAGGACATGCACATGCTCAAAACTTAAAGGAATCCGGTTTTGATGTAATTGTTGGAGTACGTCCCGGTAAATCATTTGATCAGGCTAAAAATGATGGCATGAAAGTGGCTACAGTAAAAGAAGCGGCAGAAGCGGCAGACGTCATCATGGTCTTAGTACCGGATGAAAAACAGACACAAATCTACAACGCAGAAATCAAACCTTCGTTAACAGCCGGAAAATCACTTGTTTTCGCACATGGCTTTAACATTCACTTTAACCAGATTGTTCCTCCTGAAGATGTGGATGTATTCCTGGTAGCTCCAAAAGGCCCTGGACATCTTGTCCGCCGTACGTACGAAGCGGGTGCTGGCGTTCCTGGATTGATTGCGATCCATCAAGATGTTTCAGGACAAGCTCAGGAAGTAGCTCTTGCTTATGCGAAAGGAATCGGAGCTACACGCGCCGGCGTTTTGGAAACAACATTTAAAGAAGAAACCGAAACAGATCTTTTCGGAGAACAGGCAGTCCTTTGCGGCGGTGTCACATCATTGGTGAAAGCCGGGTTCGAAACACTGGTTGAAGCCGGGTACCAGCCGGAACTTGCGTATTTCGAATGCATGCACGAATTAAAGCTGATCGTTGATTTGATGTATGAAGGTGGATTGTCCGGAATGCGCTATTCAATTTCCGATACTGCCCAATGGGGAGATTTTGTTTCAGGACCGCGCATTGTAGATGCCGATACAAAAGCCCGCATGAAGGATGTTTTGACAGATATCCAAACAGGCAAATTCGCAAAAGGCTGGTTGCTTGAAAATCAGTTGAACCGCCCGGAATTTACGGCGATCGAAAAAGCGGAAGAATCTCATCAAATCGAACAAGTTGGACGTGAATTGCGTGCCATGATGCCATTCGTCAATGAAGGCAAAAAAACTAAACAAAAAGAGGTGGCTGCCAATGTCACAAATTGATATTTTCGATACGACATTACGGGACGGAGAACAGTCGGCTGGGATCAACTTGAATACTGCAGAGAAAATCGAAATCGCCCGCCAGCTTGAACGTCTGGGAGTGACGATTATCGAATCAGGGTTTCCTGCTTCATCTCCAGGGGACTTTGACGCTGTGCAGCGAATTGCAGGCACGGTGAAGAATTCCATAGTAACGGGTCTGGCCCGTTCGATGCAAGGTGATATTGACCGGACATGGGAAGCGTTAAAAGGAGCGGAACAGCCGCATATTCATATCTTTTTGGCTACTTCACCCATCCATATGGAAACGAAACTATTCAAAACACCAGAGCAGGTTGTTGAATTGGCTGTGGAATCCGTCAAATACGCACGCAAGTTCTTCCCGTTGGTCCAATGGTCAGCGGAAGATGCTTCCCGTTCAGATCCGGAATTTTTGGCTCACATTATCCGCAAAGTTATTGAAGCAGGAGCCACAACCATCAACCTGCCGGATACAGTGGGATATGCCACACCTAAAGAATACGGAGCCATGTTCAAATACATGACCGAAAACGTAGCGGGAATCGAAAAAGTGAAACTGTCTGCACATTGCCATAACGATTTGGGAATGGCGACAGCCAACACTTTGGCTGCGATTGAAAATGGTGCCACTCAAATTGAAGGAACCATCAACGGTATCGGAGAGCGCGCCGGCAATGTCGCACTTGAAGAAATTGCAGTCGCTTTGCATATCCGTAAACAAATCTTTAATATTGAGACAGGCATCAACCTTCATGAAATCAAGCGCACAAGCCAATTGGTCAGTCAGTTGACAGGAAGCTTGATCCAGCCGAATAAAGCTGTGGTCGGGAAAAATGCATTTGCCCACGAATCCGGCATTCACCAGGACGGCATGCTGAAAAATCCATTGACTTATGAAATCATCACACCGGAGTTGATTGGCGACGCAGCGACCGAATTGGTGCTTGGCAAACATTCCGGGCGCCATGCCTTTAAAGATCGTGCCGTCAAAATGGGCTTTGATTTAACGGATGAAAAGCTGAACAATGCATTTATCGAGTTTAAGAAATTAGCTGACCGCAAAAAAGAAATTATAGAAGATGATCTATACGTATTGCTGACAGACCAGCAAATCCATGATACCGAAACACCGGTTTATAAACTGGAAAGTGTGCAGGTGCAATACGGTACAGCTAATATTCCAACAGCTACCGCTTCTGCTTATCACCCGAATGGTGAGTTGATCAGCGAAGCTGCGACTGGAGCCGGATCGGTTGAAGCGATCTTCAACACATTGGAACGGATTGTTGAAGGCAAAGTCCACATTTTGGATTACCGTGTAACATCCATCGGCAAAGGACGCGATGCCTTAGGCGAAGCAGTTATTAATATGAGCTATAACGGAGAGACGGTTACAGGCCGAGACGTTGCACAGGATGTTCTGGAAGCAACAGCAAAAGCGTATTTGAATGCAGTGAATCGCCAAATTGTCCAAGTTGGGAAGAAAGTCCGAATGTCTGCAGTGTAAGAAAGAACAGATCGAAAGAGGAGGAATTTAAAATGAAAAAAACAATAGCGGTATTGCCAGGAGACGGAATCGGACCAGAAGTAACAGATGCAGCGGTAAAAGTGCTGCAATCCATCGCAATGCGTTATGGACATACTTTTCATTTAAAGCATGCGGCAATCGGAGGAACGGCGGTTGATCAATTTGACAACCCGCTGCCTCAGCAAACCATTGATGTTTGTGATGCGAGCGATGCGATTCTCCTCGGTGCGGTCGGAGGAACGAAATGGGACAGCAATCCTGCCCATCTGCGTCCGGAAAAAGGGCTTTTGAACATCCGGAAGCATTTCGATTTATTCGCAAATATCCGTCCGGTTAAAGCAGTTCCGGCATTGCTGGATTCGTCTCCTTTAAAGGAAGAAGTGGCGAAAGAAGTGGATATGGTCATCGTCCGCGAATTGACGAGCGGTTTGTATTTCGGGGAACCGAAACGCCGGTCGGAGAAATCAGCGGTGGATACATTGGTTTATACGAGAGAGGAAATCGAGCGTATCGTCAATCAGGCGTTTGAAATCGCCCGTACACGCAGAGGCAAAGTGACTTCGGTCGACAAAGCCAATGTATTGGAAACCAGCAAACTATGGCGTGAAGTAGTGGAAGAACGCAGAAAAGCCTATCCGGACATCGAAGTGGAGCATATGCTGGTCGATTCAGCAGCAATGAAACTGATCACCGATCCACGCGCTTTTGATGTGGTAGTCACAGAGAACATGTTTGGTGACATCTTGAGTGATGAAGCTTCAGTCATCACCGGTTCACTTGGCATGCTGCCGTCTGCCAGCATCCGTTCAGACGGTTTCGGCCTTTACGAACCCGTACATGGCTCAGCTCCGGATATCGCAGGACAAAATAAAGCGAATCCATCTGCTGCCATCTTGTCCGCTGCCATGATGCTTAAGCATTCATTTGGCTTGCATACGGAAGCTGCAGCTATTGAAAAAGCTGTCATGGGCGTTTTGGAAGATGGGTATTGCACTGGAGATCTTGCTGGAGAAGGAAAACGCGTAGTTTCAACCGATCGATTTGTAACAAAAGTTGTGGAAGAGCTGGAAAGAGAATTTGTATCAGAACACATCATGTATTCTTATGTGTAAGTGAAAGGAGCGGTTCGCATGGCAAAAACAATTATAGAAAAAATTTGGGAACAGCATATCGTCTTTGAAGAGCAAGGCAAGCCGGACCTGCTATACATCGATCTTCATTTATTGCATGAGGTGACATCCCCGCAAGCGTTTGAAGGGCTTCGGCTGAACGGGCGCAAAGCCCGCCGGCCCGATCTTTGTTTTGCAACCATGGACCATAACGTGCCAACGCGAAACCGGGAAACCATCACCGATCCCATTTCGCGAAAACAAATTAAGACCTTGCAGGATAACTGTGATGAGTTTGGTGTTCCGCTTGCGGGCATTAATCATCCGGACCAGGGAATCGTCCATGTTATTGGACCGGAACTGGGCTTGACGCAACCCGGCAAAACCATTGTCTGCGGCGACAGCCATACTTCGACGCACGGAGCCTTTGGTGCTTTGGCATTCGGCATCGGTACGAGTGAAGTGGAGCACGTCCTTTCCACTCAGACGCTATGGCAATCAAAGCCGAAAACGATGGAAGTGCGGATCGACGGCAAGCTGGGCTTTGGCGTTTCTTCCAAAGACGTCATCTTGGCGATCATTTCGAAGTTCGGCATCGATATGGGAACTGGGCATGTCATGGAGTACACGGGAGAAGCCATCCGTGGATTGTCGATGGAAGAGCGCATGACCATCTGCAATATGTCGATCGAAGCCGGTGCGCGCGCCGGGCTGATCAGTCCGGATGAAACGACGGTGGAATACTTGAGAGGGCGCAGACATGTGCCTGAAGGTGAGGCGTTTGAAAAAGAAGCGGCTCGTTGGCTGGCTCTTGCAACAGACGAAGGCGCGCAGTATGACGCGTCAGTAACGATTCATGCAGATGAAATTTCTCCATTCGTCACATGGGGTACGAATCCTTCAATGGGTTCAGGCATTGCAGAGCGCGTTCCATCCGCCGCGGATTACGACAAGCAGTCGGATAAAGATGCGTTGAAGCAAGCATTGGCCTATATGCATTTGGAAGAAGGAACGCCGCTTTCTTCGATTGATGTTCAGCATGTCTTTATCGGTTCCTGCACAAACGCTCGTCTAGGCGATTTGCGTGCAGCTAGTGAAATCATCAAAGGCAAAAGTGTGCATCCGTCCGTTACGGCGATTGTCGTTCCTGGATCTGAAACGGTCAAACGCGCTGCAGAACAGGAAGGACTTGACCGAGTGTTTCTTGAAGCTGGCTTTGAATGGCGCGAAACCGGATGCAGCATGTGTCTGGCGATGAATGAAGATTCGGTGCCTGCTGGCGAACGCTGTGCATCCACGTCCAACCGGAATTTTGAAGGACGCCAAGGAGCGGGATCAATGACACATTTGGTAAGCCCTGTAATGGCAGCGGCAGCTGCAATTGAAGGCCACTTAACTGATGTCCGTAATTATATGAAAGAGCCCGTACCGTCCCTATGACAGGCAGAAATGAGGAGGCCAAACGATGAAGCCGATCAATAAAATCTCAAGCGTCCTGACCCCGCTTGAACGCAAAAATGTAGATACGGACCAAATCATCTCAAAAGAGTTTTTAAAGCGTATTGAACGGACGGGATTCGGCAAGTATTTATTTTATCATTGGCGCTTTCATGCTGATGGTACGCCGGTAGAAGACTTTGTTTTGAATGACCCCCGATTCAACGGCTCCGAAATTTTGGTCGCACAAGAAAATTTCGGCTGCGGTTCTTCTCGTGAACATGCTCCGTGGGCGATTTTGGATTACGGATTCCGCGTAGTCATCGCTCCCAGCTATGCAGACATCTTCTATAATAACTGTGTAAAAAACGGCATCTTGCCGATCCGCTTAAAGGATCAGGAAGTCAATGAATTGATTGACAAGGGACAGCAGCAGGAATTCAAGTTGGAAATCAATTTGGAAGACCAGACTGTCTCAGCCCAGGACGGCACACGCTATGAATTTGATATTGATCCATACTGGAAAGAAATGCTTTTGAAAGGCTGGGACGAGATCGCACTGACGTTCCAATACGATGCCTATATCGCGGCTTATGAAGAAAGAGCGCGCCGGGCTTGATGAAAATGTAAGTAACCAAGCTCCAAGGTGAGATGATTAACAAGAAGACCTTTTACGTAAACCGTAAAAGGTCTTTATTTTTTGACTTTTTTGTCTTTAACCAAATCAATAATAGCTTGTTGACAAGCATTTCACGGTTTGTTAATTTAAAGTGTGTACTTTAACGCTTTAGCAAACTAAAGGAGAGTTTATTTATGAATGCAGTTGTTGTCGCTGTCTTAGTCATGCTCGTATTGAGCTTATTGCGTGTGAATGTCGTCTTTGCTTTACTTATCGGTGCGCTTGCAGGCGGATTAAGCGGTGGATTATCATTTACCGATACATTAACATCATTTACCGACGGTTTAGGAGCAGGTGCGACCATTGCGCTAAGCTATGCCATGCTCGGAGGATTTGCCGTAGCGATTTCGCGCACGGGCATACCTGAGCTGCTTGTGTCTGGCGTCTTGAAGCTGGTTAATAAAGATGGGGAAGCCACGCGGGAAAATCTGGCGAAAGCTCTCATCATTATTGCGCTGCTGGCAATGGCCATCTTCTCGCAAAACTTGATACCAATCCACATCGCTTTTATTCCTTTATTGGTTCCGCCGATTTTGCACATTTTAAATGAATTGCGAATTGACCGCCGGCTGATTGCTGCGGTTCTGACATTTGGTCTGACAGCACCTTATATTTTATTGCCGTATGGCTTTGGTCTGATTTTTCATGAGATTGTCGCGACGCAGATGGAGCTTGCGGGTCTGACCATCGATATGGCGGATATCCCGAAAGCGATGGCGATTCCGATAGCCGGCTTATTGGTCGGATTGATCATTGCGGTGTTCATCTCTTACCGCAAACCGAGAGAGTATCGTAAATCTTCTTCTACTATAGAAGGAACTGTGAAAAAGACAGCGTCACTAAAAGATGTTATCGTGACGATCGCGGCATTGATCGCAGCACTGATCGCCCAAATTCAGACAGACTCGATGATCATCGGCGCACTTGCCGGAATTCTTGTGCTATACGCCTTTGGTGCAATGAAGTGGCGCGAAGCTGATGACGTTCTCACAGAAGGCATGCGCATGATGGCATTCATTGGCTTTGTCATGATTACTGCCAATGGCTTTGCATCGGTCATACAGGCAACTGGAGCCGTCGAGCCGCTTGTTGAAAGCGTCTCTGATCTGTTCGCCGGCAACAAAGGTCTCGCAGCACTGGCGATGCTTATCGTCGGTTTGTTCGTAACGATGGGCATCGGCTCCTCGTTCGCAACGATTCCGATCATTGCTGCGATATTTGTGCCGCTAAGCCTGGAGTTCGAATTCTCGACAATGGCGATCATCGCCTTGATCGGTACGGCAGGCGCATTGGGTGACGCAGGATCGCCAGCCTCCGACTCTACGCTTGGTCCGACCGCCGGACTGAATGTCGATGGACAGCACAATCACATCTGGGACACATGTGTTCCAACCTTCCTTCATTACAATATTCCCTTGGTGATTTTCGGTTGGGTTGCCGTCATGCTGCTGGGTTAAGCTCTAAATGTTCGGACTATTATCGTATGTCTTGATGTTCTAAAATATCCTGTTATACTAATAAAAGCGAATTGAAAAGAATTTCGTGGAAAGCCTTGCGGAATTCTTTTTTCTTTTGTATAATGGTGAATGTTGGTCTTTGACTGCGATGAAGCGAGAGGTTACCGATACACCCGGCCGCTTTGCCATGGCGAGTGATTGGAAAATTTTCGTGGAGAATGTCTATCAAAAATAGGCGAAAAGGAGGGAAAATAATGGCAAAACAAAAAATTCGTATCCGTTTAAAAGCATATGATCACAGAATTCTTGATCAGTCTGCCGAGAAAATTGTAGAAACCGCAAAACGTTCAGGTGCAAGCGTATCGGGTCCGATACCGTTGCCGACTGAAAGATCGGTCTACACCATCTTGCGTGCTGTCCATAAGTACAAAGATGCTCGTGAGCAATTTGAAATGCGCACACACAAACGTCTAATCGATATCGTTAACCCGACACCACAAACTGTCGATGCGTTGATGAAACTTGATTTACCGTCAGGCGTTGACATTGAAATTAAACTTTAATCGGTAAACGAAATAGAAAAACATAAAATAACCACAGGAGGTGTGACAACATGACCAAAGGAATCTTAGGTAGAAAAATCGGTATGACGCAAGTTTTTGCTGAGAACGGTGATTTAATCCCTGTAACTGTTATTGAAGCTGCTCCAAACGTAGTACTTCAAAAGAAAACAGTTGAGGTTGACGGCTACGAAGCAATCCAATTAGGTTTTGAAGACAAGCGCGAAAAGCTTTCCAACAAACCTTCTAAAGGACACGTAGCAAAAGCGAACACTGCTCCTAAGCGCTTCATTCGCGAACTTCGCAATGTAAACTTAGCTGATTACGAGATTGGTCAAGAAGTCAAAGTAGATGTATTCGCAGAAGGCGATGTAGTAGATGTCACAGGAACAACAAAAGGTAAAGGTTTCCAAGGTGTTATTAAACGCCACGGACAATCTCGCGGACCAATGAGTCACGGTTCACGTTACCACCGTCGTCCTGGTTCAATGGGTCCGGTTGCTCCTAACCGCGTATTCAAACAGAAGAAATTACCTGGTCAAATGGGTGGCACGACAATTACGATTCAAAACCTTTCCATCGTGAAAGTAGATCTTGACCGTAACCTGCTTCTTATTAAAGGTAATGTTCCTGGTTCTCGCAAAGCATTGATCCGTGTTAAAACGGCAATTAAAGCGAAATAATAATTTTTTAGAGAAAGGAGGAAACAAGAATGCCTAAAGTAGCTTTATTAAATCAAACAGGTTCACAAGTGGGCGACATCGAATTGAACGACTATGTATTCGGTATCGAACCAAATGAATCAGTGTTATTTGACGCAGTAGTGTCTCAACGCGCTTCACTTCGTCAAGGTAACCATAAAGTAAAAAACCGTTCTGAAGTAGCTGGTGGTGGTAAAAAGCCATGGCGTCAAAAAGGAACTGGACGTGCTCGTCAAGGGTCGATCCGTTCACCACAATGGCGCGGAGGCGGTGTCGTATTCGGACCAACTCCACGTAGCTATAGCTACAAACTTCCTAAGAAAGTACGTCGTTTAGCTCTACGTTCTGCACTTTCATCTGCAGTAATCGGAGAAAACCTGATGGTGCTTGAAGGATTGACATTTGATGCACCGAAAACAAAATCTTTCAACCAGTTGATCCAAGATCTTTCAATTGGCAAAAAAGCTTTGTTCGTAACTGCTGACCTTGATGAGAACGTTGCAAAATCTGCACGTAACCTTCACGGAATGACAGTAGTAGCAGCAGATGGCATCAACGTTTTAGACTTGCTTGGACATGACAAAATTGTTATGACAAAAGCAGCGATTGAGAAAATTGAGGAGGTGCTTAGTTAATGGAAGCACGTGATGTAATTAAACGTCCAGTCATTACTGAGCAATCGTCTGAAGTAATGGCAGAGAAAAAGTACACTTTTGAAGTGGACACTCGCGCAAACAAAACACAAGTTAAACAAGCAGTGCAGGAGATCTTTGGCGTGAAAGTTGAGAAAGTCAACATCATGAACTACAAAGGCAAATTCAAGCGCATGGGCAAACACGCAGGATACACAAACAAACGCCGTAAAGCGATTGTTAAATTGACTGCTGAATCTAAAGACATCGAGCTATTCGAAATTTAATTTTTATAAGTTCTTAAAGGACTATTAAAGAAGGAGGGAAACAACGTGGGGATAAGAAAATATAAACCTACCACTAACGGTCGTCGTAACATGACGAGTTCAGATTTCGCTGAAATCACTACGAACAAACCTGAAAAATCGCTTTTACGACCTGTAAAGCGCAAGGGCGGCCGTAATAACCAAGGTAAAATAACTGTACGCCATCACGGTGGTGGACATAAACGCCAATACCGTGTTATCGATTTCAAACGTAACAAAGATGGCATTCCAGGACGCGTTGCTACAATTGAGTACGATCCTAACCGTTCTGCGAACATCGCATTGATTCATTACGCTGATGGTGAGAAACGTTACATCCTCGCTCCTAAAGGAGTCGAAGTTGGAACTCAACTTATGTCAGGTATTGAAGCAGACATCAAGGCGGGTAACGCTTTGCCGTTGTCAAACATCCCAATGGGTTCTACAATCCATAACATCGAATTGAAGCCAGGCGGCGGCGGACAACTAGTTCGTTCTGCAGGAACTTCAGCTCAAGTATTGGGTAAAGAAGGAAAATACGTAACAGTTCGTTTGCAATCAGGCGAAGTTCGCATGATCCTTGCTACTTGCCGCGCAACTATCGGTGCAGTAGGAAATGAGCAGCACGAATTGATTAACATTGGTAAAGCAGGACGTAACCGCTGGAAGGGCAATCGCCCAACAGTCCGCGGATCTGTAATGAACCCTAACGATCACCCACACGGTGGTGGTGAAGGACGCTCGCCAATCGGACGTAAATCACCAATGTCTCCTTGGGGTAAACCAACTCTTGGTTACAAAACACGCAAGAAAACGAACAAATCAGATAAATTTATCGTGCGTCGTCGTAAAAAATAATTTGATTCCGCTACGGTTCGCCAAAAGAACCGTGGTGCGATCACGAAGGGAGGATCCCACATGGGCCGCAGCTTGAAAAAAGGACCTTTTGTTGATGATCATCTTATGAAAAAAGTTGAAGCACAAAAGGACTCTGAGAAAAAACAAGTGATCAAAACTTGGTCTCGCCGTTCTACAATTTTCCCGACATTCATCGGACAAACAATCGCAGTATACGATGGTCGTAAGCACATCCCTGTATACGTGACTGAAGACATGGTGGGCCATAAACTAGGCGAATTCGCTCCAACACGCAAATACGCTAGTCATGGTGCAGACGATAAGAAAACAAGACGTTAATTGAGAGGAGGATTTCCCTATGCAAGCAAAAGCTGTCGCTAGAACAGTACGTATTGCTCCTCGTAAAGTCCGTTTAGTTGTAGATTTAATTCGAGGCAAGCAAATTGGCGAAGCTGTTGCGATTTTGAACCACACTCCGAAAGCAGCATCTATTGTTGTTGAGAAGTTATTGAAATCTGCAGCTGCTAACGCTGAACACAACTACGAAATGGATCTGAATGACTTGGTCATCAGTGAAGTATTCGTTGACGAAGGACCAACACTTAAACGTTTCCGTCCACGTGCAATGGGACGCGCAAGCGCGATTAATAAACGCACAAGCCACATCACACTAGTGGTATCTGACAAGAAGGAGGGGTAATTCGTGGGACAAAAAATACATCCAATTGGGATGCGTATCGGAATCATTCGTGATTGGGAATCCAAATGGTACGCTGAGAAAGATTATGCGACACTTCTTCACGAAGATATTAAAATCCGTGAATACGTTGAAGCACGTTTGAAAGAAGCTTCAGTTTCTAAAATTGAAATTGAGCGCGCTGCAAACCGTGTCAACGTAACTATTCACACTGCGAAACCAGGTATGGTAATCGGTAAAGGTGGATCTGAAGTAGAAGTACTTCGCAACCAACTTAACTCTATGACTGGCAAGCGTGTACACATCAACATTATCGAAATCAAAAGAGCTGACCTTGATGCAAGATTGGTTGCTGAAAGTGTTGCACGTCAATTGGAAAACCGAGTATCTTTCCGCCGTGCACAAAAACAAGCGATCCAACGCACTATGCGTTCTGGCGCTAAAGGAATCAAAACTCAAGTATCTGGACGTCTAGGCGGCGCTGACATTGCGCGTGCTGAACACTACAGTGAAGGTACTGTTCCGCTCCATACGCTTCGTGCCGATATCGATTATGCGCATGCTGAAGCAGACACAACTTACGGCAAGCTTGGCGTAAAAGTATGGATCTACCGCGGTGAAGTCCTTCCAACTAAGAAGAAATCTGAGGAAGGAGGCAAATAATATGTTAATGCCTAAACGCGTTAAATATCGTAGAGAGCACCGAGGCAAGATGCGCGGGGAAGCTAAAGGCGGTAAAGAAATCGCATTCGGCGAATTTGGTCTCCAAGCACTAGAATCATCTTGGATCACTAACCGTCAAATCGAAGCAGCACGTATTTCCATGACTCGTTACATGAAACGTGGCGGTAAAGTCTGGATCAAAATTTTCCCTCATAAACCATATACGAAAAAGCCTCTAGAGGTTCGTATGGGATCTGGTAAAGGTTCACCTGAAGGTTGGGTAGCCGTTGTCAAAACTGGTAAAATCATGTTCGAACTTGGTGGAGTATCTGAAGAAGTGGCACGCGAAGCATTGCGCCTAGCATCTCACAAACTTCCGATCAAAACGAAGTTCATCAAACGCGAAGAAATTGGTGGTGAATCGAATGAAAGCTAATGAAATCCGTGACCTAACCACTGCTGAGATTGAACAAAAAGTGAAATCACTGAAAGAAGAGCTTTTCAACCTTCGCTTCCAATTGGCTACTGGTCAATTAGAAAACACTGCTCGCATCCGCGAAGTACGTAAAGCGATTGCCCGTATGAAAACTGTGATTCACGAAAGAGTACTCAGTGGCAATAACTGATAAATCGAGAGGAGGTTTGCAAGTATGACTGAGCGTAACCAACGCAAAGTATACACAGGCCGTGTTGTGTCTGACAAAATGGACAAAACCGTTACAGTAATGGTTGAAACTCAAAAGAAGCACGCATTCTATGGCAAACGTGTAAAATACTCTAAGAAATATAAAGCTCATGATGAGCTAAACGAAGCGAAAATGGGCGACGTAGTTCGCATCATGGAAACTCGTCCGTTATCAGCTACAAAACGTTTCCGCGTATTGGAAATTGTAGAAAAAGCGGTTATCATTTAATTTAAATAATTTCGGAACCTAAGAAATTCCGGAGGGAGGTTACCTAAGTGATCCAACAGGAAAGTCGTTTAAAAGTTGCAGACAACTCGGGTGCTCGTGAAGTACTAACGATTAAAGTACTTGGTGGTTCTGGTCGCAAGACTGCAAACATCGGTGACGTAATCGTTTGTACCGTGAAAAAAGCAACACCAGGTGGCGTTGTTAAGAAGGGTGAAGTCGTTAAGGCTGTCATCGTTCGCACGAAAAGCGGAGCTCGCCGTAAAGACGGTACTTATATCAAATTTGATGAAAATGCATGTGTCATTATCCGTGACGACAAAGGTCCACGCGGAACTCGTATTTTCGGACCTGTTGCCCGCGAACTTCGCGATAACAGCTTCATGAAAATCGTATCACTTGCTCCTGAAGTTCTTTAATAAATCAATGTGCCATACCAAGGAGGTGCGACAGAATGCATGTTAAAAAAGGCGATACAGTTAAGGTAATCTCAGGCAAAGACAAAGGCAAAACAGGTGTTGTTTTGACTGCTTTACCTAAGAAAGACCGTGTGCTTGTTGAAGGTGTAAACATCATTAAAAAGCATACAAAACCGAACCAGGCAAGCCCACAAGGTGGAATTGTCAGCCAAGAAGCAGCAATTCACGTTTCTAACGTAATGTTACTTGACCCTAAATCCGGCGAGCCGACTCGTGTAGGATATAAGGTTGAAGATGGTAAAAAAGTTCGTGTTGCAAAAAAATCCGGCGAAAAATTAGATAAATAAAATTCCTGAATGAAGGGAGGTACACACATGAACCGCCTAAAAGAAAAATATGTGAATGAAATCACTCCTGCTCTAGTGAGCAAGTTTGAATATAAATCGGTAATGCAGGCACCTGAAGTAAACAAAATCGTCATCAACATGGGTGTAGGCGAAGCTGTTCAAAACACGAAGTCACTTGACTCTGCTGTTGAAGAATTACAAACGATCACTGGCCAAAAACCAGTCATTACTAAAGCTAAGAAATCTATCGCTGGCTTCCGTCTTCGTGAAGGTATGCCTATCGGATGTAAAGTTACACTACGCGGAGAGCGTATGTATGACTTCCTGGATAAATTGATTGCTATCTCACTTCCACGTGTACGTGACTTCCGTGGCGTATCGAACAAATCGTTCGACGGACGCGGCAACTACACACTTGGCGTGAAAGAACAGTTAATCTTCCCTGAAATCGATTATGATAAAGTGAACAAAGTACGCGGTATGGACATCGTAATTGTAACAACTGCGAACTCTGATGAAGAAGCTCGTGAGTTATTAACACAATTCGGAATGCCGTTCCAAAAGTAAACGTGAGGGAGGCGTAAACGTGGCTAAAAAATCTATGATCGCAAAACAAAAACGCACGCCAAAGTTTAAAGTACAAGAGTACACACGCTGTGAACGATGCGGACGTCCGCATTCAGTATTACGCAAATTTAAACTTTGCCGTATTTGTTTCCGTGAACTTGCATATGTGGGACAAATTCCTGGCGTCAAAAAAGCCAGCTGGTAATCCCCTAATTTGGGAAGGAGGTAAAAGTAATGACAATGACAGATCCGATTGCAGATATGCTGACACGCATTCGTAACGCAAACATGGTTCGTCACGAGAAATTAGAGCTTCCGGCTTCTAATGTGAAAAAAGACATCGCTGAAATCCTTAAGCGTGAAGGTTTCGTTCGTGACGTGGAATATGTTGAAGATGATAAACAAGGCATGATCCGTATTTTCCTTAAATATGGAGCAAACAACGAACGCGTTATTACTGGATTGAAACGCATTTCAAAACCAGGATTACGTGTTTACGCTAAAACTAATGAGGTGCCACGTGTACTAAACGGTCTTGGAATCGCTTTAGTCTCAACATCACAAGGTTTGGTAACTGATAAAGAAGCCCGCGCGAAACAAATCGGCGGAGAAATCATAGCATACGTTTGGTAATAAGCAACAAGCGAATGGAGGTGCAACAGAATGTCACGTGTAGGTAAAAAACCAATCGAGGTGCCTGCTAACGTTACCGTAACTCTTGGAGACAAGAATACCGTAACTGTTAAAGGCCCTAAAGGCGAGTTGACTCGCACATTTAACCAAGATATTACAATCGCACAAGAAGAAAACGTGCTAACATTGACACGTCCTTCAGATTCTAAAGATCACCGCACAAACCACGGTACAAGTCGTGCTTTGCTTGCGAACATGGTCACTGGAGTTTCAGAAGGATTCCAACGTTCACTTGAACTAGTTGGTGTCGGTTACCGTGCTCAATTGCAAGGACAAAAATTGGTTCTTAACGTTGGTTACTCTCACCCGGTAGAATTCACACCGGAAGAAGGAATCACAGTTGAAGTCCCAGCTAACACTAAAGTCATTGTTAAAGGCATTGATAAAGAACGTGTTGGAGCTCTTGCTTCGAACATCCGCGCAACGCGTCCACCAGAGCCATATAAAGGCAAAGGTATTCGTTACGAAGGAGAAGCAGTTCGCCGCAAAGAAGGTAAAACAGGTAAATAATGCTGCTTAGGCAGGCTGAAAGGAGTGACCTCAGTGATTACGAAACTCGACAAAAACGCATCTCGTAAAAAACGTCATGCACGCGTACGTTCTAAAATTACGGGTACAGCACAACGCCCACGTTTAAACGTATTCCGTTCAAATAAATACATTTACGCTCAATTGATCGACGATACAAATGGCGTTACACTTGCAAGTGCATCTTCTATGGAGAAAGATTTCTCAGTAGAATCAACGGGCAACGTGGAAGCGGCAGCTAAAGTCGGCGAAACAATCGCAAAACGCGCTACTGAAAACGGCTTGAAATCGGTTGTTTTCGACCGCGGTGGTTATTTATATCATGGACGCGTAAAAGCATTAGCAGAAGCTGCACGCGAAAATGGTTTACAATTTTAAAAAGAAGGAGGGACACATTTCATGAGTCGTATTGATCCAAACAAACTTGAACTTGAAGAACGCGTAGTTACAATCAATCGCGTAGCTAAAGTTGTAAAAGGTGGACGTCGTTTCCGTTTCTCCGCTTTAGTTGTTGTAGGCGACAGAAATGGCAATGTTGGTTTTGGTACTGGTAAAGCTCAAGAAGTTCCAGATGCTATCCGCAAAGCCATCGAAGATGCGAAGAAAAACCTTATTGAAGTACCAATGGTTAAAGGTACAACTCCACACTTAGTAATTGGTCGTTTTGGCGCAGGCCAAATCCTAATCAAACCTGCTTCTCCGGGTACTGGTGTAATTGCTGGCGGACCTGTTCGTGCGGTACTTGAATTAGCTGGGGTACAAGATATTTTATCTAAATCTCTAGGTTCAAGCACACCAATCAACATGGTACGTGCAACTATTAACGGTTTAACTCAATTGAAAAGTGCTGATGAAGTTGCAAAACTTCGCGGCAAATCAATAGAAGAACTGTTAGGATAGGAGGGAAAATCACATGGCAACTAAATTGGAAATTACCCTCACAAAATCTGTGATCGGTGCTAAACCGCCACAACGTAAAACTGTTCAATCATTGGGATTGCGCAAAATGCACCAAACTGTTGAGCATCAAGACAATGCAGCCGTTCGCGGAATGCTTGATAAAGTCGCTCACTTAGTAACTATCAAAGAAGTTTAATTACGGATTTCTATAGAAGGAGGTGCCAACCAAATGAAACTTCATGAATTAAAACCGGCAGAAGGTTCACGCAGCTCAAGAAAGCGTATCGGACGCGGTATCGGTTCAGGTACTGGTAAAACAGCAGGTAAAGGTCATAAAGGTCAAAACGCACGTTCAGGCGGCGGTGTTCGCCCTGGATTCGAAGGTGGTCAAAATCCTTTGTTCCGTCGTTTGCCAAAACGTGGATTTACCAACATTAACCGTAAAGACTATGCAGTCGTAAACATCGAAGTGTTAAATCGTTTCGACGAAGGCACAGAAGTTACACCTGCATTGTTGATTGAAACAGGTATTGTGAGCAATGAACGTTCTGGAATCAAAATTCTCGGCAATGGTAGCTTAGAAAAGAAATTGACAGTAAAAGCTCACAAATTCTCTGGATCAGCTAAAGAAGCGATTGAAGCTGCCGGCGGACAAACCGAGGTGGTTTAATGTTTCAGACAATCTCTAATTTTATGCGCGTGACTGATATTCGAAATAAAATATTCTTTACATTACTGATGCTCATCATTTTCCGTATTGGAACTTTTGTTCCAGTACCGAATGTTGATGCTTCGGTTTTGCAAGCTACTGACCAGATGGGTCTGGTCGGATTCTTAAATACTTTCGGTGGAGGTGCCCTTGCTAACTTTTCGATTTTAGCAATGGGAATTATGCCATACATTACAGCATCAATCATTGTGCAATTATTGCAGATGGATGTTGTACCGAAATTTGCAGAGTGGGCGAAACAAGGAGAAGTCGGAAGACGGAAACTTGCTCAATTCACTCGCTACTTCACAATCGTTCTTGCCTTTATTCAAGCAATCGGTATGTCTTATGGATTTAACCAAATGTACGGCGGTTCTTTAATCCAGAATGATACGATTTCAACATATGTTGTCATCGCCATTGTATTGACTGCAGGTACGGCGTTTCTACTGTGGCTTGGTGAGCAGATTACGGCAAAAGGTGTGGGGAACGGTATTTCGATTATCATCTTCGCAGGGATTGTCGCTGCAGTACCAGGCGCTGTAAATCAATTGTATGCACAGCAGATCCAAGGAGCTGGAGATCAGCTTCCGGTGAATATTGCCATTATGGCATTGCTTGCATTAGCTGTTGTTGCCATTACGGTTTTGGTTATTTACGTTCAACAAGCGTTGCGTAAAATACCGATTCAGTATGCAAAACGAGTTGCTGGCCGCGGTCAGACAACAAGTGGGCAGCAAACGCATTTACCCTTGAAAGTGAACGCGGCCGGAGTTATCCCGGTAATCTTTGCAGTAGCGTTTATCATTACGCCGCAAACCATTGCTTCTTTCTTTGGTGCCAACGCGTTTACAGAAGCGATTACGAATACGTTTGATTATACGCGCCCTGTCGGCATGATTATTTATGTCGCATTGATCGTAGCATTCACGTACTTCTACGCATTTATTCAGGTTAATCCTGAAAACGTGTCGGATAACTTGAAAAAGCAAGGCGCATATATTCCGGGAATCCGTCCGGGTAAAAATACGCAGGATTATTTAACAAGTGTGTTATACCGATTGACTTTTGTCGGTGCCATCTTCCTTGCAGTCATTGCCATTCTACCGATTTTCTTCATCAACATTGCGAATTTGCCGCAATCGGCGCAAATCGGCGGAACAAGTCTATTGATTGTCGTTGGGGTAGCACTTGAAACGATGAAACAATTGGAATCTCAGCTTGTAAAACGTCATTATAAAGGCTTTATGAAATAATCAGTGGGATCTAGAGGGACGTGAAAGCGTCTCTTGTCCAATTGTTTGAGGGGGAAAACGTATGAATATCGTATTAATGGGTCTACCGGGTGCCGGAAAAGGTACTCAAGCAGACGAAATTGTTAAGAAGTACGACATCCCTCATATTTCTACAGGTGACATGTTCCGAGCTGCTATAAAAGGCGGAACGGAGCTGGGCTTGAAAGCTAAATCATTCATGGATCAAGGTGCTCTAGTGCCTGATGAAGTGACAATCGGCATTGTCCGGGAACGGTTAAGCGAAAAGGATTGTGAAGAAGGCTTCTTATTAGACGGCTTTCCACGAACAGTTCCTCAAGCGGAAGCGTTGGAATCTCTTCTGGCCGATCTTGATAAGCGAATCGAGCATGTCGTAAATATCCAAGTCGAACAAGATGAATTAATTGCACGTTTAACAGGCCGATGGATCTGTAAAGTTTGTGGAACTGCTTACCATACTGTGTTTAACCCGCCGGCAACAGCTGGAGTGTGCGACAAAGATGGCGGAGAACTCTACCAGCGTGAAGATGATAAGCCTGAAACCGTCACAAAGCGTTTAGAAGTAAATATGCAACAAACACAGCCGCTTCTTGATTTCTATGAAAGCAAGAACGTGCTGCAAAATATAGATGGACAGCAGGACATCCAAAAAGTATTTGCTGACATTGATGCTCTTCTAAAGGGCGACCGAGGCTAATCCCCGGCGCCGGGCGCAGTTAGTTGCCTCCATGTGGCTTTAAGGAGCACCGGAGATATGAATTTTCAATTTTCGAGAGCTGCAAAAGCAAACAAGACTCAGGATATGAAAGTTGATGCAAAATGCGCTTTAGTGCAATTGCGCATCGAAACTAGTATAATGGGTTTCGTGGAAGCATCTGTGTAACGGGTTTGGAACTCATCCAAAGCAGTCCGGGCAGTCGAGGATACATGAGACAGACTGGCTTTGCCGGATTAACCCCGGCCCGCGTATTTGCGGGACTCGGAGAATGTCTTTCGAATGTCACTCATGCATTTCTTGTGAATGAATGTACTATTACTATTCAATCAGCAAATACTGTTTGAAGATGAGAACCTGATTTGTATACAGAAGGGAGACTGGGTCGATGGCGAAAGACGATGTAATTGAAATCGAAGGAACTGTCGTTGAGACTTTGCCTAACGCGATGTTTAAAGTGGAATTGGAAAACGGCCATACGATTCTTGCGCACGTATCAGGCAAGATTCGCATGCATTTCATCCGCATTCTGCCAGGAGATAAAGTGACAGTGGAACTTTCTCCTTACGATTTAACACGCGGTCGTATCACATACCGTTTTAAATAATCTTTTGCACTCCGGACTACTAAGGAGGTTGGGTTAGATGAAAGTGAGACCATCTGTAAAACCGATCTGTGAAAAATGTAAAGTTATTCGCAGAAACGGTAAAGTAATGGTAATCTGTGAAAATCCGAAACACAAACAAAGACAAGGCTAATTTGAAGGAGGTGCATCGCACACATGGCACGTATTGCTGGTGTTGACATTCCGCGCGACAAACGCGTTGTTATTTCATTAACATACATTTTCGGTGTTGGTAAAACAACTGCACAGAAAGTTCTTTCTGCTGCTGGTATCTCTGAAGAGACACGCGTTCGTGATCTTACAGAAGACGAGTTGAACAATATCCGTGAACAATTAGATCAATACAAAATCGAAGGTGACCTCCGCCGTGAAGTTTCAATGAACATCAAACGCTTGATGGAAATTGCTAGCTTCCGAGGGATCCGCCATCGTCGTGGACTACCTGTTCGCGGTCAAAATACGAAGAACAATGCGCGTACGCGTAAGGGTCCTCGTAAAACTGTAGCTAACAAGAAAAAATAATCAGTAAAGGAGGTTTCTTCTTAACATGGCACGTAAACAACAAACTCGTAAGCGTCGTGTGAAAAAGAATATCGAATCTGGTATTGCTCACATCCGCTCAACATTCAATAACACAATCGTTACTATCACTGATATGCAGGGTAACGCTGTTTCATGGTCAAGTGCAGGGGCTCTAGGATTTAGAGGTTCACGTAAATCTACTCCTTTCGCTGCTCAAATGGCTGCTGAAACTGCTGCTAAAACATCAATCGAACACGGTCTTAAAACTCTAGAAGTTACAGTTAAAGGTCCTGGTTCAGGTCGTGAAGCTGCAATCCGTGCACTTCAAGCTGCCGGACTAGAAGTTACAGCTATTAAAGATGTAACTCCTGTACCTCACAACGGTTGCCGTCCGCCAAAACGCCGTCGCGTATAATCGTTAATCTGAATGGGATTTTTGAACATCACGACTTACTGGATGGGTTCTGAATCGTAGCGAAAGTCTGTGACTATCGAATTCTTTGATGAAGCGAAAAAAAACCGACGTTTTGAAGGAGGGTAAACTGAATGCTCGAAATAGAAAAACCAAAGATTGAAACGGTTGAGATCGACAGCAATGCCAAATTCGGTAAATTTGTTGTTGAACCTCTTGAGCGTGGATATGGAACCACTTTAGGAAACTCCTTACGTCGAATCTTACTTTCATCTTTACCTGGCGCAGCTGTTACTTCAATTCAAATTGATGGCGTACTGCATGAATTCTCCACTGTTGAAGGTGTAGAAGAAGATGTAGCAACCATTATTTTGAATATCAAGAAGCTGGCTTTGAAAATTTACTCTGACGAAGAAAAAGTCATTGAAATTGATGTAAAAGGTGATGGAACGGTTACGGCTGCAGATATCACGCACGACAGTGACGTGGAAATTCTGAATCCGGATCTATATATTGCAACAATCGCTAAAAATGGCCACTTGCGTATGCGCATGTATGCGAACAGAGGCCGTGGATATGCCCGTGCAGATCAGAACAAACGTGAAGATCTTCCGATCGGCGTTATCCCGATTGACTCTATTTACACTCCAGTTTCACGCGTTAATTTCCAAGTGGAAAACACTCGTGTGGGTCAACTGGCTCATTTCGACAAATTATCTCTTGATGTTTGGACAGATGGCAGCATTGGTCCTAAAGAGGCAATTGCGCTTGGCGCAAAGATTTTTACTGAGCATTTAAATATCTTCGTGGGATTAACAGATGAGGCACAAACGGCTGAAATCATGGTTGAAAAAGAAGAAGACCAAAAAGAAAAAGTATTAGAGATGACTATCGAAGAACTTGATCTTTCGGTTCGATCTTACAACTGCTTAAAACGTGCGGGTATCAACACGGTACACGAACTGGCAAGCAAGTCAGAAGACGACATGATGAAAGTACGCAACCTCGGACGCAAATCACTTGAAGAAGTTAAAGTGAAGTTGGAAGATTTAGGACTTGGCCTTCGTAAAGAAGACTGAGTGTTGAGATCGGATCCGAACTATTCAACAAAGGAGGGAAACTTCAATGAGAAAGCTTCAACGTACAAGTTCTCAACGTAAAGCACTATTACGTGACCTTACAACAGACTTAATCGTACATGAACGCATTCAAACGACTGAAGCTCGTGCGAAAGAAGTGCGTTCGACTGTAGAAAAAATGATTACGCTTGGTAAACGTGGAGATCTTCACGCTCGCCGTAAAGCAGCAGCATGGATGCGCCGTGAGTTGGTAACAACTGCAGACGCTGAAGGCAACGAAACAACAACTTATGCTTTGCAGAAATTGTTTGATGATGTTGCACCACGTTACGCTGACCGTCAAGGCGGTTACACTCGCATTATGAAAATGGGGCCTCGTCGCGGAGATGGCGCACCTATCGTTATTATCGAATTGGTTTAATCAATCGAAGGGGGTCAATAGCCCTCTTCTTTTAGCATTATGATTTATACGACAATATGAAAAGCTGAGTGTTATGATGAGCGAGCCGAAAGGCGGCGTCTCGTCTAGCTCTACGCACCTCATTCAACCCTGGCTTAAGCAACCGGGGAAGCCATAGAGACAGAAAAGCGCATTTCTCTGAATGAGGTGCGCGCTTTTTTTATTTATTTACCGTTTTACAAAAGCTGTTGAAACCCAGTAGAGTAGAGAATAGCAGAGCAAGTGTCAGAGGAGGTCAGCTGAGATGAATTCGAACATATTGTCATTTGAAAATGTGACATTTACATATGCGCCAGAGGACGAAACGGTGAAACCGGCCGTACAGGATTTATCATTCTCGATTCAAGACGGGGAATGGATTGCCTTGGTAGGCCATAACGGCTCCGGAAAATCAACCATCGCTAAATTGATGAATGGCTTATTGTTTCCACAAACCGGCAAAGTGTCCGCGATGGGCCGAATGATGGAAGAAGAAAGCCTGTGGGACATCCGTTCGCAAATGGGCATGGTTTTTCAAAATCCAGACAATCAATTTGTCGGAGCGACGGTTCAGGACGATGTGGCTTTTGCATTGGAAAACAATGGCGTGCCGCATAAAGAAATGGTGCTGCGCGTCAAAGAAGCTTTGCACCAGGTAAAAATGGAAGCTTATTTCGATCACGAACCCCATCATTTATCGGGCGGTCAAAAGCAGCGTGTGGCGATAGCAGGTGCTCTTGCACTCCGTCCGCGCCTGTTGATACTGGATGAAGCGACTTCCATGCTCGATCCGCAAGGGCGCATGGAAGTCATCGAAACCATCCGTGAACTTCGAAGAGCGACAGGCCTTACGGTCATCTCGATTACGCATGATTTGGAGGAAGCTGCAATGGCTGACCGCATCCTGGTCATGAATGCAGGACACAAGCAGTTGGAAGGCACACCGGAAGCTGTGTTTCTTTCCGGTAACCAGTTGACAACGATGGGATTGGACTTGCCGTTTGCGATGCGCATGACGCATTTGCTGCGGGAAGCTGGAGTCGAGCTTGAAGCGGAACATATGACAGAAGATGAATTGGTGGATGACCTATGGACATATTACTCCAGGAAGTAGGATACAGTTATGCAAAAGACACGCCATTTGAAAAACGGGCGTTGACGGATGTGTCCTTGCATATTCCTTCTGGTTCCTACACAGCAATTATTGGACATACCGGATCCGGAAAATCGACAGTTCTTCAGCATCTCAATGCTTTGCTAAAGCCGACCGAAGGATCAGTCATGATTGGCGAACGCAAGATCGAAGCGGGTGTAAAGGCGAAGAACTTGCGCGATGTCCGCCGCCAAGTCGGGATTGTCTTTCAATTTCCGGAACAACAGCTGTTTGATGAAACGGTTTTAAAAGATATTATGTTTGGCCCTATGAATTACGGTGTTCCGGAAGAAGAGGCAAGCCGCCGCGCACATGAGCTGGTCGAGCAGCTTGGATTGCCTCCAGAAGTATTGACGAAATCCCCGTTCGATTTGTCGGGCGGGCAAATGCGCCGTGTCGCTATTGCAGGGGTGTTGGCAATGGAACCGGATGTTCTGGTGCTGGATGAACCAACGGCTGGACTCGATCCACGCGGCCGCCGTGAAATCATGGACCTGTTCCACCGGCTCCATATCCAAAAAGGCCTGACGACGGTGTTGGTGACGCATAGTATGGAAGATGCGGCGCGTTACGCAGACCGTGTGGCCATTATGCACAATGGCCACTGCGTGGTCACTGGAGAGCCTGAAGAGATTTTTTCCAATGAAGAGCAATTAGGAGACTATCGCTTGGAACCGCCGCGGACAATCCGTCTGCAGCGGAAGTTCGAAGCAAAAGCTGGCATCAAGCTCGGTGCCATTTCTTTGACGGAAGAAGCTTTAGCTAAGAATATCGCTTTGGCTTTATTGGAAGGGCGTGATTCCGAATGATGGAGAAAATGATTTTTGGACGATTTATTCCTGGCAATTCCATCATTCACCAAATGGATCCGCGCGCGAAAATTTCGTTTGTCTTTGTGTTTATCGCCATTGTATTTATTGCCAATAGTGCGGTGACCTACGGCATTTTGCTTGGATTCACGTTGTTGGTGGTCTTCCTGTCTAAAATTCGTCTGTATTTCTTGATAAATGGATTGAAACCGGTCTTTATCCTATTGATTTTCACCTTTTTTCTGCATATTTTCTTTACGCGGGAAGGCGATTTGCTGTTGGACATCGGTTTTATTGAAATTTACGAAGAAGGGCTGCGGCAAGGGATATTCATCTCAGTCCGTTTCTTGGTCTTGGTGTTCATCACCAGCATCCTGACGTTGACGACGTCGCCGATTTCCATCACGGATGGCATTGAAGTGCTGCTTGGCCCGTTCAAACGCGTCAAGCTGCCGGTTCATGAATTGGCATTGATGATGTCCATTTCCCTGCGGTTTATCCCGACTTTGATGGACGAGACGGGCAAGATCCTTAAAGCACAGATGGCCAGAGGCTCAGATATCGGCTCAGGGCCGATGAAAGAGCGCATCAAGGCAGTTGTGCCCCTATTGATCCCATTGTTCGTCAGCGCCTTTAAACGTGCCGAAGACCTGGCTACGGCGATGGAAGTCCGCGGCTACCGAGGAGGCGAGGGCAGGACGCGTTACCGCCAGTTGGACTGGCGTTTTGTGGACAGCCTGAGTTTGCTGGTGCTGGCAGGGCTCGCGGGAATGCTCTGGTATTTCCGGGTATAAGGAGAGAGAGTTATGAAACGATTAAAAGCGACCATTTCCTATGACGGCTCCGGATTTGCAGGTTATCAGGTGCAGCCGGAGTCGCGTACGGTTCAAGTTGAATTAATGAAAGTGTTGAAAACCATCCACAAAGGCAAAGTGGTTCAGGTCGTGGCAAGCGGACGCACCGATGCCAAAGTGCATGCCACAGGGCAAGTCATTCATTTTGACACGGAGTTTTCCATTCCTGTGAGTGGCTGGCTAAAAGCTTTAAATGTCCTGTTGCCGGAAGACATCCGGGTCAGTTCGATTGAAGAAGTGGATGCATCTTTTCATGCGCGTTACCATACGACCGGCAAAACCTATCGCTATAAATGGGACCGCAGCCCGATCATCAGCCCGTTCACACGCAATTATATGGTGCATGTCAAGCAGCCGCTTGATGTAGAGGCGATGAGAACGGCTGCACAAGCTTTGATTGGCACCCATGATTTCTCAAGCTTTTGTGCAGCCAATACTGCAGTGGTCGACAAAGTACGGACAATTTGGCGCGTGGATTTTGAAGAGCATGGCAATGAGCTGCATATGGTCATTGAAGGTTCCGGCTTCCTGTATAACATGGTCCGCATTATTGCAGGGACATTAACGGAGGTTGGCATCGGCAAAAGAACAGCGGAAGAGCTTGGCGGAATCGTGGCTTCAGCAGAGCGGGATGCTGCCGGAAAAACAGCGGCAGCGCACGGACTTTACCTGGAAAGCGTGATGTATAAGAGCTGAAGCAACTTTTCCTGGTGTTTTTAGAAAAACCCTTGACTTTTTAGCGCTGGCGTTATAACATGATGTATGGTATTTTCATTACCCCCACGATATGCCCCGGAAGGTTATTTGTGTTTAGGGATAACGAAAAAACGGAACAGCGGAACACTGTAAAAGAATTTAAAAACAGACGATTTATTAGGAGGACAATATACATGCGTACAACATTCATGGCTAAGGGTCACGAAGTAGAGCGTAAATGGTTAGTTGTCGATGCAGAAGGGCAAACTCTTGGACGTTTAGCTTCTGAAGTCGCTTCAATCTTACGCGGGAAATACAAACCAACATTCACACCAAACGTTGACACTGGTGATCACGTGATCATCATCAACGCTGAAAAGATTCACCTTACAGGGAAAAAGCTTACAGACAAAATCTACTACCGCCACACACAATACAGCGGTGGATTGAAACAGCGTACTGCACTTGAAATGCGCACAAAATACCCAACTAAAATGCTTGAATTGGCTATCAAAGGGATGCTTCCAAAAAACTCTCTAGGACGCCAAATGTTCAGAAAGCTGCATGTCTATGCTGGCCCAGAACATAACCACCAAGCACAAACACCGGAAAACTACCAGCTTCGCGGATAATACATTAGTAAATTAGAGGAGGATACACCTTTGGCACAAGTTCAATATATTGGAACAGGTCGTCGTAAAAACTCAACAGCTCGCGTACGGTTAGTACCGGGTAACGGCACAATTACAATCAACAAACGTGACGTAGCGGACTACGTTCCTTACGAAACATTACAACAAATCATCAAACAGCCACTAGTTGCTACGGATACTCTAGGAAGCTACGACATCCTTGTAAACGTAAACGGCGGTGGATTCACAGGCCAAGCCGGAGCAATCCGTCACGGTATCGCACGCGCTCTACTTACTGTAGACCCTGCATTCCGTCCTGCGTTGAAATCTGCTGGGTTGTTAACACGTGACCCACGTATGAAAGAACGTAAGAAACCAGGTCTTAAATCAGCACGTCGTGCACCTCAGTTCTCAAAACGTTAATTTCGATTTTCGTTTACAAAACACTTTCCGAAGAAATTTGGAAAGTGTTTTTTTATGTTCAAACTAGGACTTGGACAGGTAAGATAGAAAGAAACAAAAGGAGTGAGGCAGAAATGAATCGAATCAACTTAATTTGCCTGGGTGTCAAAGATATGAAAACGTCGGTAAAGTTTTACAGGGATGGACTCGGCTTTGAGACCGCTGAAAAAGGGGAAAATCCTGAAATTGTGTTTTTTAATTCATCAGGGACCAAACTGGAGTTGTATCCGTTGGAGCATTTGGCAAAAGATATCGACGAGAACAATCCGCCAAGCGGCAGCGGATTTTCGGGCATTACTCTGGCTTACAATGTGAAGTATAAAGAAGAGGTGGATGAGGTGATTGCTCTGGCGAAAGCAGCTGGAGGAAAAGTCGTCAAAGAACCGAAAGATGTTTTCTGGGGCGGCTACTCCGGTTACTTTACAGATCCCGACGGCTACTACTGGGAAGTCGCATGGGGTCCGGACTTTACCTATGATGAAAACGATATGCTGAAACTGGATTCGTAAGTTGAGCTTTTGGTCACTGCAGTCATTGTATTGAAGAAATGCCACTTTACGAGATCTCTAATCCCTCTCGAAGTTAAGTGGCTTTTTTCATTTTTGTTCTAAGCGCGAATAGATTAAAAATAAGATTTGCTGTGCTATACTTTATGGTGAGCAAAATTGATAGGGAGTGTATCGATATGTTAACAGAAGTACAAGTGCGCGAATTACTCGGAACGCTAGAAGATCCGTTTTTACATAGATCGTTGACTGAAACAAACGGCATCACGTCCGTAACGATCAAAGAAGAAAAAAATCACGTCAGCGTTAAATTGGCAATTGCCAAAACCAACACACCTGAACAAATGCAGCTTCAAATGAAGGTTGTCGATGTCCTGAAAGGGGCGGGAGCAGGATCTGTCGGAATCCGTTTTGAAGAGCTTCCGCCTGAGGCACTGGCCCAGTTCCGCGGAACGGCAAACGAATCAGAAGCACAAGATCTATTGTCCCCACTCAACAAAGTTGAGTTTATTTCAATCGCCAGCGGTAAAGGCGGCGTCGGCAAATCGACTGTATCTGTCAACTTGGCGATTGCATTGGCGCGTCTTGGCAAAAAAGTCGGGTTGATTGATGCCGATATTTACGGATTCAGCGTGCCGGATATGATGGGCATCGACAAATCTCCGGTCGTTCGCGGCCAAACGATCATTCCGGTTGAGCGCTTCGGCGTGAAAGTCATTTCAATGGGCTTTTTCGTGGAAGACAATATGCCAGTCGTTTGGCGTGGCCCGATGCTCGGCAAAGTGCTTGACCAGTTTTTCCGTGATGTAGAGTGGGGAGATTTGGATTACCTTCTATTGGATCTGCCGCCTGGCACCGGGGACGTCGCACTCGACATCCACCAAATGCTTCCGGCTTCCAAAGAAATCGTCATCACGACACCTCACCCGACTGCAGCATTCGTCGCGGCGCGTGCCGGAGCGATGGCACTTCAAACTGACCACGAAGTATTGGGTGTTATTGAGAACATGTCGTGGTTCGAAAGCAAAGAGACCGGTAAGAGAGAATACTTATTCGGACAAGGCGGCGGACCAAAGCTTGCAGAAGAATTGCAGACGCCGTTGCTCGGCCAGATTCCACTGGGCCAGCCGGATTGGAACGAAGAAGACTTTGCGCCATCTGTTTATACGGCAGAGCATCCAACAGGGAAAATTTACGAAGACATTGCGCAGCAAGTGCTTAAACAATTCGCCAATAAAAAATAGAAACTCAAGCAGTCCGGAATCCTTAACTGGTTTCCGGGCTTTTATTATGGGTGATTAGCAATAGGATATGGCGATTCAGTAACAAAGCTCTGACTTTCAAGCTTTGTTCACAATCTGTTGCACGCGGTGAATGGATTTTTCAATAGCCGGTTGGTACAATCTTAGAAGGACTTTAAATAACGGAGGCATTCAATTGACAATACGAAATTGGGTTAAGTTTTTTTTGAAAGCTCTTTTGATTGGTGGAGTCGTCACAGGAGTGCTCGGTTTATTCGTTCGCTGGGATGACGTCTTTTCTCAACCGTTCAATGCGGGCGAGTGGGGAGAATTCCTCGCAGGATTCGTCTGGCTGGTCATTATCGGCTTAACGATGAGCATCATCAGCCAGCTGTGTTTCTTTGCTTACTTGACGGTGCACCAAATAGGGATGAATATTTTCCGGACATTGCGGTTATGGAACTGGGTTCAGCTTTTGATCATCGGTGTGGTCATTACCGATTTGATTTTATTCCGTTTCGCACCAAATGCGGAAACGACTGAGCAGGTTTGGCTTTATGGAATCTTGTTGGCCATTTTAATCGTTACCGGAGTGGTGACGGCTTACTTTAAAGCGAAATGGACCAACAAAGATACATTTATTTCAGCGTTATTTTTCATGATTGTCATCACGACGGTGGAATGGCTGCCGGCATTGATGGTGGAAGAGGGGAATATCGACAGCTGGGTTACTTTATTGCTGTTCCCATTCCTCGCAGTAAATGCGTATCAGCTATTGGTATTGCCGAAATACAATGCGCAATCAGATATTGATCGACAGAAGTTGGAAGAGCGGCGCGCAGCAAGAAAAGCGCAAACGCAGCCAGCTTCCAAAAAATAAAACCATTTATCCGCTGGCTTTGTTCCGGCGGATGAATGGTTTTTCATTTTTATAAAATACGCTTGAGTAGCCAGAGAATGCTGATGGCAGTGTGAGAGAAGGGAGTTAATAAGGCAAAGGAGTGGTGAGTACAGAAGGAAAAAACCGGTTTCGACAAAAACTTTCAAGAAAGTGTTGACAGGAATATAAACATGCTTTAATATAATAAAAGTCGCCAAGCAACAACGAACAACATAAACGAAACGGCGGCACACCAATTGAACCTTGAAAACTGAACAGCAAAACGTCAACAAACACGCAACGGCCGCGCAAAACGGCCCGCGCAAAACTTACTGATCAGCATCATGCAGATCACAAGCGAACCGTGCGTCATCTAGACGGCGGTACGCCAGCAGTATTGAGCAATCAACACTACTCTATAATGGAGAGTTTGATCCTG
>NZ_JAUSWB010000014.1 GCF_030814955.1 Planomicrobium stackebrandtii
AGCAGAAGGACCTAAAAACTTCAGATTCTTTTTTTACTACATAACCTAAACTAAGTAAAAACGAATAAAATCTTAGTTTCTCAACAAGCTGAAAAACCAGGATGCCAACGCATCCTGGTTTTTATTATCTTACTTCTTCAAGTTGTTTTGGATCTCTTTTACCAACATTTCTGCGCCTTCAGCACTTAAGATCAATTTTCCGCCAACCAATTGCATGTTGTCGTCTGATACTTCGCCTGTAACTGCACAAGTCATATTAGGTAAATACTTTTTCAAGATAATTTTGTCGTCATCTACATAAATTTCCAGTGCGTCTTTTTCTGCGATTCCCAAAGTACGGCGTAATTCAATCGGAATTACCACACGTCCTAATTCGTCCACTTTTCGAACAATACCCGTCGATTTCATAATAATAGTCCCCCTTATATTTTATCGGATGCATTCGCCAAAATTCGACATTTACCACTTCCTGTCATAAATCATACCAACTACTGGCAATTTGGTCAATAAAAAACTATCGAAATCATAATGAAATTTTACATCTACTGTTAATTTTCTTTGATTTCTGCCTAGGAACGCCATTAATTTGACAAAGTTGTGTGAAAACAAAAAACGCCATTTTAAGATTGCACAAAAAATGTCGAATTTTTACTTAAAACTTCTTTGTCGAATTGAAAGATTGTACAAAATAGGGGACTTCGTTAAAATAAGAACTATACCAAAAAACTGGAGGAATTTTTCGTGACTGCTAACAAAGAGACCTTTTATTTAACTACCCCGATTTATTACCCAAGCGGAAAATTCCATATTGGAACGGCCTATACGACGGTCGCCTCTGATGCAATGGTCCGCTACAAGCGTTTGCGTGGATTTGATGTCCGGTTTTTGACTGGAATGGACGAACATGGCCAAAAAATTGAAGAAAAAGCGCAAGAAGCGAGCATGGCACCACAGGAGTTTGTGGATGACATGGCTTCAGCTGCTAAACAAGTTTGGTCAACAATGGATATCACGTATGATGATTTTATCCGGACTACGGAAAATCGCCACAAAGAAGGCGTGGAGCGGATTTTCAAAACCTTCCTCGACAATGGCGATATTTATAAAGGTGAATACGAAGGCTGGTATTGTACGCCTTGCGAATCGTTCTTCACGGAAAACCAGTTGGATAACGGAAACTGTCCGGATTGTGGACGTCCGGTCCATAAAGTAAAAGAAGAATCGTATTTCTTTAATATGAAAAAATATGCAAGCCGCCTTCTCGAATACTATGAAAACAATGTAGAATTTATTGAGCCGGAATCGCGCAAGAACGAAATGATCAATAACTTCATCAAACCAGGATTGGAAGACTTGTCAGTTTCACGGACTTCTTTTGACTGGGGAATTCCGGTTCCGGGAGATCCAAAGCATGTTATCTACGTATGGGTTGATGCTTTGTCGAATTACATCACGTCACTTGGCTATGGCTCAGAAGATGACACCCTGTTCAATAAATACTGGCCGGCTGATGTTCATGTGGTCGGAAAAGATATCGTCCGTTTCCACACGATCTATTGGCCGATCTTCCTGATGGCGTTGGACTTGCCGCTGCCGAAGAAAGTTTTTGCTCACGGCTTTATCATGATGAAAGACGGCAAGATGTCGAAATCCAAAGGCAATGTCGTGTATCCTGAAATGCTTGTTGAGCGCTACGGTTTGGACGCGACACGTTACTTCCTTTTGCGTGAGCTGCCATTTGGTTCAGACGGTGTCTTCTCACCGGAATCGTTTGTCGAACGGACCAATTTCGATTTGGCGAATGATCTCGGAAACTTGTTGAACCGTACAGTATCGATGATCAATAAATACTTTGATGGCGCAGTGCCGCAAATCAACGGGCTGCAAACGGAATTTGATGGGCCGCTGCAACGTGTAGCTGCACAAACAGTGAAAGTTTATGAGCAGCATATGGAGAGAATGCAGTTCAGCATTGTCTTGAGCGAAGTTTGGGCATTGATTTCAAGAACCAATAAATACATTGACGAAACACAGCCATGGGTACTGGCAAAAGATGAAGCTGAAAAAGAGCAATTGGCTTCGGTTATGGCCCATTTAGCAGAAAGCCTGCGCATGACTGCGGTTATGCTACAGCCGTTCCTTCCGAACGCACCTAAGCAAATCATCGAACAGCTTGGGCTGACAGAAGAGTTTCTTGCCTGGGAGACGCTGCAAAACTTTAGCCAGATTCCTGCGGGCACTCAAGTGGTATCCAAAGGAACGCCAATCTTTCCGCGCTTGGAAGTAGAGCCGGAAGTCGCGTATATCCGCGATCAAATGCGCGGAACTGCGGCACCAGCTGTCCAAGAGCCGACAATTGTAGAAGTTCCGGATGTTCCGGAAATTGTAATTGAGGATTTTGCAAAAGTGGATTTGCGCGTAGCGACAGTGACAGATTGTGAAGCTGTTCCGAAAACATCGAAGCTGCTGAAGCTTCAGTTGGACATGGGGTACGAGCAGCGGCAAGTCGTTTCTGGTATAGCTGAACATTACAAACCCGCTGAGCTGGTCGGCAAAAAAGTGGTCGTTGTGGCTAACTTAAAGCCAGTGAAATTGCGGGGCGAGCTTTCTCAAGGAATGATTTTAGCGGGTGAAAAAGACGGATTCCTAACACTTGCTTCGGTCGCTGAACAGCTCCCGAATGGTTCGAAAATAAAATAACACTACTGGAAAAGGCCTGCTTTGACCCACTTTGAAAAGTGGGTCTTTTTTTGTTTTCATGGGTTTTACGGCCCAAGAATACAGTTGAAATAATCGTTTTGACATGGAACTAACATGTTTTGTTACCCAATTGTAATGTTGCTGTGAAGAAAGATACAGGTGGAACCATTAGAATAAAGCTTAATGTGAGGAGAATGATTGATGTTTATCGATACCCATGTACATTTAAATGCAGACCAATATGATGAGGACCTTACACAAGTCATTGAGCGTGCACGAGAAAACCATGTGGAGAAAATGGTAGTCATCGGCTTCGACCGAAAAACGATCGAACGGGCCATAGAATTGGCCGAGAGCTATGAATTCATCTTCGCAGTAATTGGTTGGCATCCAGTCGATGCCATCGATTGTACTCAGGAAGACCTGAAGTGGATCGAAGAACTGTCAGCTCATCCGAAAGTAGTCGGAATCGGGGAAACCGGATTGGATTACCACTGGGACAAATCGCCAAAAGAAGTGCAGCAGGAAGTTTTCCGCAAGCAGATTCGATTGGCTAAAAAAGTGCAGCTGCCAATTATCATCCATAACCGGGAAGCCACGGAAGATGTCCTGAGAATTCTGAAAGAAGAAAATGCGAAAGAAATAGGCGGTGTTATGCATTGCTTCAGCGGCAGTGTTGAAACGGCCCGTGAAAGTATAGACATGAATTTTATGATTTCTCTTGGAGGCCCAGTAACATTTAAAAATGCCAAAAAGCCCAAAGAGGTCGCCGAACTGATTTCACTTGATCACCTGATGATCGAAACAGATGCCCCGTATTTAGCGCCGCATCCGTATCGGGGGAAACGAAACGAACCCTCTTATGTTCCTTTAGTGGCAGAAGAGATTGCTCGATTAAAAGGAATTTCAATAGAAGCAGTCGCGAAAGCAACCACACACAATGCTGAAAAGTTTTACAAGTTTTCTCAAAAAAAGTGAAATTAAGAAATCCTGATCAATTAGTAGGTCAAACATGAGTCCATATAATCACTCAAATGAAAAAGGGGGAGTTATTTTTGTCAAATGAATCAAATAATACCAAATCATCAAAATTATTCAAAGGTAAATCATTGGCGGTAACAATCGCAACCGTGTTATTGTTCGCGGCGGTTTTAACCTTTGCCATATACGAAGGTACAAAAAATACAGTATCTGTAACAGCAAATGGTGAACAGGAAGAAGTAAGAACGCATGCAGAAACAGTCGGAGCATTTTTGGAAGAGCAGGAAATCAAACCTGGAGAACATGATTTTTTGAGCCACTCCGAAGAAACAGCGATCAATGAAGATTTATCTCTTGAATGGGATGCAGCAGAACAATACAATGTGACAGTTGATGGAGAAGCCACTTCGGCTTGGACGACTGAAAACACCGTTTCAGAAATATTGGCAAAAGCGAACGTTGAGCTTACAAAACATGATAAAGTATCACCGGCATTAGAAGAGCAAGTGGATGAAGAAACAACGATCTCAGTGGAAAAAGCATATGAGGTTACCATTCAGGATGGCCTTGAAGAAAAGAAAGTATGGTCTACTTCGACTACAGTCGCTGACCTTTTAAAGCAGCATGAAATTACCGTGGGCAAACTTGACAGAGTGGAGAACGAAATGGACGAATTGGTCCTTCCGAATTCAGAAGTCAAAGTGGTTCGCGTTGAAAAGGTCACCGATATAGTCGAGGATTCTGTAAAATACGCAGTAGAAACGAAAAAAGACAGTTCACTTCTTAAAGGCAGCGAAAACATTGTTCAAAAAGGAACAAATGGCGTAGTTGAGAAAACTTATGAAGTGGTTAAAGAAAACGGCAAAGAAGTAAAGCGTGACCTTAAAAACGAAAAAGTGGTAAAAGAACCAATTAAACAAGTAACAGCGGTCGGTACAAAAACTGTTGTAGCCAGCGTTTCGCGCGGTACTCAAGCAAAAGCGGCAGCTCCAGCAGCAAAAGCAGAGCCTGCCAAACAGACAGCACCAGCACAAGAAAAACAACAAGCAGCACCGGCAGAAAAAGCGGCTGTCAAAACAGCTTCAGCTGAAAAAGCACCAGCACCTGCAAAAGCGGAACCTGCCAAGGCAGCACCGGCAGAAGCTGAACCGACAGGCGGCAAAGAGTTTTACGTGTCAGCAACAGCATATACAGCGAGCTGCACCGGCTGCTCAGGAATTACAGCTACCGGAATCAATTTGCACACGAACCCGGGCCTTAAAGTCATTGCAGTAGACCCTAGCGTCATTCCTTTAGGCTCTAAAGTATGGGTTGAAGGATACGGAAATGCGATTGCAGGCGACACAGGCGGAGCAATCAAAGGCAACAAAATTGATTTGTTCATGGCTAGCCAATCCGATGCCATTTCATTCGGACGCAAACAAGTAAAAGTTAGAATTCTTAACTAATCTACAGTAAATTCCATTCAAAGGCTTTCCTGGGATCGTTCCCGGGAAAGCCTTTTACATGTTTGCCTGCAAACGTGTAGAATAAATAAGAAGCTTGAAAAGAGGAACTATATATATGAAGATAAATGAAATTATAGTAGTTGAAGGAAAAGACGATACAGTAGCGATCAAGCGCGCAGTCAATGCCGATACAATCGAGACAAACGGTTCAGCCATAACGCCAGAGACGCTGCAGCGGATTGCTCATGCACAGCAGAAACGGGGCGTCATTGTTTTTACGGATCCTGATTATCCCGGACGGCGTATCCGTGCTATTATTGAAGAACATGTGCCTCAAGCGAAGCATGCATTTTTGGCTAAAGAAAAAACAATTGCCAAAAACGGCAAAGGCTTGGGAATCGAACATGCCCGTGATGAAGACATCCGTGAAGCCTTGCAAGCTGTCTATACGCCGCTGCAAGAAGAGCGTGCTGTAGAGATCACCATGGAAGATTTGATCGATGCAGGGCTTGTTGCCCACCCGCAAGCCAAACAGCGCCGAATCCAAATCGGCAATGACCTGCAGATCGGCTATACCAATGGCAAGCAGCTTCAGAAGCGCCTCCATATGTTTGGTATATCCAAAGACCAGTTTATCAAAGCGGTACAAGCGTTAACTCAGGAGGAAAACCAATGACCAAAGATATCGCCACACCCATCCGCACCCAACAGATCATGGCGAAGTATGATTTAAAAGTAAAGAAAAGCTTGGGACAGAACTTTTTAATCGACCCCAATATTTTACGGAAAATTGTCGGACAGGCAAAATTGACGAAAAACTCAGCAGCCATCGAAATCGGTCCGGGAATCGGTGCGTTAACCGAACATTTAGCAAGAGAAGCAGGCAAGGTGCTGGCTTTTGAAATCGATCAGCGTCTATTGCCCGTGCTTGAGGATACACTTTCTCCATATGACAATATTTCCATCGTTCACGCCGATATCCTGAAAACGGATGTACAGGCGGCTATCGACAGTGAATTGGCCGGTTACGATGACATCGTCGTCGTAGCAAATCTGCCATACTATGTCACTACCCCTATTATTTTAAAGCTGCTGTTGGAAAAACTTCCGATTCGCGGTATGGTCGTTATGCTGCAAAAAGAGGTTGCTGAGCGCATTACAGCCAAACCTGGGACAAAGGCTTATGGATCGCTGTCTATCGCCATTCAGTACTACACACAGGCCGAAATGGCATTAACTGTTCCGAAGTCAGTATTTCTGCCGCAGCCCAATGTTGATTCCGCTGTTATTCGCATGACCAAACGGGAAGTGCCAGAAGTGGAAGTCATCGACGAGGACTTCTTCTTTAGCGTTACGAGAGGGTCTTTTGTTCAGCGAAGAAAAACTATTTTGAACAACCTTCAAGTTGCTATGCCTTTAGGCAAAGAGAAAAAAGAGCTCATTTTGAAAGCGCTGGAAGAAGCGGGAATTGATCCGACACGCCGCGGAGAAACGCTGACGATCAAGGAATTCGGATTGCTGGCTGATAAATTATACGCTTATTTCCAGTGAAACCGGGATTCTGTTACAATTTCGGCACATGTTGTTTCGGGTTGAAGATATTTCGAATAAATAAATATTGACAGCACTGGATAGTCGCTGATAAAATTAGAAATTTGCTTGACTATTCTATTATATTATGGTAAAATTTTGTCTATAGTGAGGTGTAGACAAAATGCCCAAAACTTTGGCGGATATTAAAAAGTCGTTAGACCTACATTTAGGAAAACGCTTGCTTTTAAAGGCAAACGGAGGTCGCAAGAAAACGGTCGAACGTGCCGGAATCCTGCGCGAAACGTACCACTCCGTGTTCGTGATTGAGCTAGATCAAGAAGAGCATGCATTTGAACGCGTGTCTTACAGCTACGCAGACATCTTAACTGAAGCGGTAGAAATTACCGTGTACGAAGGAACTGAAGACGCACTTGTCGTGAAATAATTGAATTATATCCATATGTTACTTTAAAAACTTGCTCCTGCTTATCCAAGCGGAAGGCGAGTTTTTTTGTTTCTGTCGGCACTTTGCTTTCCATTGTCCTACGGTATGTTAAAATAGTCTTCATTAGAATATAAAAGGAGGCAGTGGGATGCTCTACGTAAAAGCGCCTGCCAAGATCAACTTAACATTGGATGTGTTACATAAACGTCCAGATAATTACCACGAAATTGAAATGATCATGACAACGGTGGATTTGTCGGACCGCATCGGGTTGATGGGGACCGCCAAAGGCATACATATCCAATCTGCAGATCGCTTTGTACCAAATGATTCCCGCAACCTCGCTTACCAGGCAGCGCAATTGATCAAAGATACCTTTAATATCAAAACTGGTGTCATCATTTCGCTTGATAAAAAAATTCCGGTTGCTGCCGGCCTTGCTGGAGGCAGCAGTGATGCAGCGGCGACATTAAAAGGGCTGAACAAACTTTGGCAATTGAACCTGACACTTGATGAGCTGGCTGAGCTGGGAGCAAAAATCGGTTCAGATGTTTCTTTTTGTGTATACGGGGGCACAGCGTTGGCAAAAGGGCGTGGTGAGATCATCCAACAATTGCCGACTCCGCCGAATTGCTGGGTCATTTTGGCGAAACCGACAATCGGTGTCTCGACAGCCGATGTCTATGGAGCCTTCGATGTTCGGACAGCTCAGCATCCAAATACAGAAGAAATGATTCAAGCTCTCCGCGAAGGTGATTATGAGGCCATGTGTGACAACCTGGGCAATGCACTTGAGAGCGTTACTCTGAAACTATATCCAGAAGTTGAACAGATTAAAGAACAGATGAAGAAATTCGGTGCAGATGCTGTACTGATGAGCGGCAGCGGACCAACAGTTTTTGGTTTGGTGCATAATGAAGCGCGCATCCCGCGCATTTATAATGGCTTACGTGGCTTCTGCTCAGAAGTTTACGCCGTACGCTTGATTGGCGAACGGGAGCCACTTGCCTAAATACGGATATTTATGGTAAGTTTTCTATAAATCATTCGTGTTTAGGAGAGGGTAGTATTGAAGTGGAAGCGCAGTGAACGGCTTGTCGATATGACGCATTTTTTATTGGAACATCCGCATAAATTGATTCCGCTGACTTATTTCTCGGATCTTTACCAATCAGCCAAGTCTTCCATTAGCGAGGATTTGGGGATTGTCAAAGAAACGTTTGAAGAAAAAGGAATTGGTTTACTGATGACCGTTCCCGGAGCAGCGGGCGGCGTTAAATTTATTCCTAAACTCCAAGCTCGTGAAATCAAGTCTATTATGGCGGATCTCATGGAAGAGCTGAGCCATTCCGATCGGCTGTTGCCGGGGGGCTATTTGTACATGACCGATGTATTGGGAAATCCGGAAATGATGAACCGGGTCGGCAAAGTATTTGCTACGGCATTTGCTAAGGAAAAAATTGATGTCATCATGACAGTAGCTACGAAAGGGATTCCAATCGCCCATGCGATTGCCCGTCATTTGAATGTGCCGGTGGTTATCGTTCGCAGAGACAGCAAAGTTACAGAAGGCTCTACTGTCAGCATCAATTACGTTTCAGGCTCTTCCCGCCGCATCCAGACGATGGTGCTGTCAAAACGCAGCATGAAAAGCGGTCAGCGCGTCCTCATCACCGACGATTTCATGAAAGTCGGAGGGACGATGAACGGCATGAAGAATTTGCTGGAAGAGTTTGAATGCACTTTAGCGGGTGTAGCCGTGCTGGTAGAGGCGGAACATTCAGATGAACGGCTCGTAGAAAAGTACCTGTCCCTCGTCAAATTGCATGAAGTCAGCGAAAAAGAACGCACCATCGCTCTAGAAGAAGGAAATTACTTTGAAAATGGAGGAATTTAATATGAATTATGTAGCGACAGACAAAGCGGCAGCCGCCATTGGACCCTATTCACAAGGTGTGGTTTCAGGAGGACTGCTCTACAGTTCAGGTCAAATTCCACTAACCGCAACAGGAGAATTGGTTGAAGGCACCATCTCGGACCAAACTCACCAAGTATTTTCAAACCTGAAAGCCGTTCTTGCAGAAGCCGGATCGTCTCTCAATGAAGTCATCAAGACAACTGTTTTCATTAAAGATATGAATGATTTTGCAGCATTGAACGAAATTTACGCATCTTATTTTGGCGACCATAAACCGGCGCGTTCGACTGTCGAAGTGGCCCGTTTGCCAAAAGACGTGAAAGTGGAAATCGAAGTTATTGCAAAAGTGAACAACTAGAACTAGATTTTGAATAAAAGAACTGCAGACCAACTCGTTAAAATCGAGCAGGGCTGCAGTTTTTTATTTCGTTGAGCAAATTTTCTAATAAGTTTTGGAATTTATGAAGGAGATTAGTCCTTTTTAGCGAATACCCATAATTAGGGTTTAAAATAGCAGCTGAGAGAATGGGGGATGAAAGAATGGAAGTAACAGATGTAAGATTACGACGTGTACAAACCGATGGCCGAATGAGAGCAATCGCTTCCATCACGCTGGATAACGAATTTGTCATCCATGATATTCGGGTGATCGATGGAAATGAAGGCTTGTTTGTTGCGATGCCAAGCAAAAGAACACCGGATGGAGAATTTCGGGACATTGCCCATCCGATCAATTCAAGTGCACGCACCAAGCTTCAAGAAGCTGTCTTAACTGCATATGAGCAAAGTGAAAACGAAACGGTATTGGAAAATGCCAGCGTTTAATCGAGCTGAATCAAGGGGCCTTCTACATTTAATGGGCTCTTTTTTTATTTGACTTTTTTTGTAATGGTATTGTCACGCCTTGGAACCTTGAAAAATCAAGGTTTTTCCGCTATAGTCAATAAGGAAAAGCGATTTTTTAAATTGACATAGCCAGTTTAAAAACTGGATTTCACAAGCAGCATTAATAAATGGCCGATAAGATTGGCGAAATGAGCTACTTATCAGCCCGGGAGTGGAGGGGCAAGGAATGGCGAATACATATGCAGTAATTTTAGCGGCCGGCCAAGGCACGCGCATGAAGTCAAAATTGTACAAAGTGCTTCATCCAGTTTGCGGCATGCCGATGGTTGAGCACGTGACACGCAATGTCGAGAAACTCGGTGTTGAAAAAATTGTTACCGTTGTTGGCCATGGCGCAGAAAAAGTTCAGCAGCAGCTGGGCGAGAAAAGTGAATACGCGTTGCAGGCAGAACAATTGGGAACGGCTCACGCCGTACAGCAAACTGCTTCATTGATCGAGGGACTTGCTGGAACAACTTTGGTCGTTTGCGGGGATACACCGCTAATACGTCCGGAAACGATGCAGGCACTTCTTGACCAGCATGCAGAAACACAGGCAAAAGCAACAATCCTGACGGCAATCGCTGACAACCCGACAGGCTACGGGCGGATTCTTCGCAACAACGCCGGCATCGTCGAGAAGATTGTCGAGCAAAAAGACGCATCCCCAGAAGAGCAGCAAGTGAAGGAAATCAATACAGGCACGTATTGCTTCGATAACGAAGCGCTGTTCGAAGCGTTGAAGCTGGTTTCCAATGATAACGTTCAAGGTGAATATTATTTGCCTGACGTGATTGAAATCCTTCAAAAGCAAGGAGAAATTGTTGCAGCTTATGCAACAGACAGCTTTGATGAAACTTTAGGTGTAAATGACCGCGTAGCTTTGAGCCAAGCAGAAAGCACGATGCGCAAACGAATTGCTGAAAAACACATGAGAGCCGGTGTTTCCATTATCGATCCGGCGACAGCTTATATTAGCGCACAAGCAGAAATCGGAGCGGATACCATCATCCATCCGAATGTGACGATTGATGGGGATACGAAAATTGGAGAAGATTGCGTCATTTCTTCGAACAGCCATATCGTCAACAGCATTATCGGTGACCGTACGACCATCCGCAGTTCAGAGATCCACAACAGCAGCATTGGAACGGATACAGCTGTAGGGCCGTTTGCACACATCCGTCCGGATACGGTATTAGGCAATGATGTGAAAATCGGCAACTTTGTCGAAGTGAAAAAATCAACCGTCGGAAACGACAGCAAAGTTTCTCACTTAAGCTATATTGGTGACGCCCATGTGGGTACGGATGTCAATATTGGCTGCGGCACGATCACGGTTAATTATGATGGCAAAAATAAATTCCAGACCGTCATCGAAGACAACACCTTTATCGGCTGCAATTCCAATTTGATTGCACCGGTTACCGTAGGCAAAGGATCTTATGTAGCGGCTGGCTCTACAATTTCAAAAGATGTACCAAAGGATTCATTGGCGATTGCTCGCGCGCGCCAGGAAAATAAAGAAGGCTACGCAAACAAATTGAACGGTAAAAAATAGGAGGGTTCACACCTAATGGGCTATCAAAATGCAAACTCGAAATTGAAAATCTTTTCATTGAATTCGAACCAGGCGCTGGCTGAAGAAATTTCGGAACACGCAGGCATTCCACTTGGAAAAAGTTCGGTCACACATTTCAGCGATGGTGAAATCCAGATTAATATTGAAGAAAGCATTCGCGGTTATGATGTATTTATCGTGCAATCGACTTCTCAGCCCGTCAATGAAAACTTGATGGAGCTATTGATCATGATTGATGCTGTCAAACGTGCTTCTGCCCGCACGGTCAATGTCGTAATTCCCTATTACGGTTATGCACGCCAGGACCGTAAAGCCCGTTCACGTGAACCGATTACTGCAAAATTAGTAGCGAACCTTTTGGAAACTGCAGGGGCAACCCGTGTAGTGGTCCTGGATTTGCACGCTCCTCAAATCCAAGGGTTCTTTGATATTTTGATTGACCACCTAGTAGCTGTACCTTTGCTTTCCGATTACTTCCTGAATGAAAGTGGCATCGACCTTGAAAATGTCATCATCGTTTCACCGGATCACGGCGGAGTAACCCGTGCCCGCAAAATGGCAGACCGCTTGAAAGCGCCAATTGCGATCATCGACAAGCGCCGCCCCCGTCCGAACGTATCGGAAGTCATGAACATTGTCGGTAATGTAGAAGGCAAAACAGCCATCATTATTGATGACATCATCGATACAGCAGGCACCATCTCGATCGCTGCCAGCGCTTTGATCGAAAGCGGCGCGAAAGAAGTATATGCATGCTGTACACACCCTGTCCTGTCGGGTCCTGCTGTACAGCGCATCAACGATTCAGTGATCAAGGAATTGATCATCACCAACTCGATCGCCTTGCCTGAAGAAAAGAAATCTCCAAAGATCAAGCAGTTGTCTGTAGCACGCTTGTTAGCTGAAACAATCGTCCGTGTTCATGAACAAAAATCTGTCAGCACACTGTTTGATTGATCAGAATAACCACCTTTCTGTGTAATAGGTTTCATTATTGTAAGAAAAGGGTATATACTGTTTATGTACCTATCGAGAATTATGTACTTTTTAATATAACTGGAGGCTGAAAGTAATGACTGTAAAAATGACCGCACAAAAAAGAGAAAGCAGCAACAAGAATTCTGCATTAACTGAACTTCGTTCGAAAGGAAATGTACCAGGCGTAGTTTACGGCTTTAAAACTGAAACGACACCGGTAACTGTATCTGAAATCGAATTGATCAAAACTTTGCGTGAATCTGGACGTAACGGCGTAATCAGCCTTGAAATTGATGGCAAGAGCACAAATGTTGTATTGAGCGATTATCAAATGGACGCTTTAAAAGGCAGCTTCAAGCACGTTGACTTTTTAGCAATCAACATGTCAGATGAGCTTGAAGTGGCTGTAGCAGTTCACTTGACTGGCGAATCAGCAGGCGAAAAAGAAGGCGGCTTTATCACTCAGCCGAACCGCGAAGTAAATGTTCGCGTGAAGCCTTCTGATATTCCGGATGCACTAGAAGTTGATACTACTGAACTGGCGATTGGCGAAACAATCACAGTCGGCGATATCCGCGGAACTGTATCTTATGAAATTTTGGATGAAGACGATTTTATCCTTGTTTCTGCAACAGCTCCACGTACACAGGAAGAATTGGACGAGCTTGAAACTGTATCTGAAGAAGATGCAGAACCAGAAGTGGTTGGCAGCGAAGATTCTGAAGAAGAAGATAAAAAAGAAGCATAAATATGAATGGGAAATAGGGGCTGTCGAGAGACAGTCCCTATTTTTTTGTTTCGCGATTGATTATGGTAAAATAAAAGGCAGTGAAAAAAGCAAAGGAAGATGGGTATGAAACTGATTATCGGCTTGGGAAATCCGGGCAAAACATATGAAGACACACGCCACAATATCGGCTTTAAAGTGGTCGATTATTTGGCAAGCCAATGGAATGCTCCGTTGACGCAGGCGAAATTCAAAGGGATGTACTCCATTAGCCACCGTCCTGAAGGCAAAGTGATGCTGCTCAAGCCGTTGACTTACATGAATTTATCGGGCGAGAGTGTCAGTGCGCTGATGGATTACTACGGCATCGAGCTGAAAGACATCATTGTCATATACGATGATTTGGATTTGCCGGCTGGCCAACTGCGATTGCGCCAAAAAGGCAGTGCCGGTGGCCATAATGGCATCAAGTCACTGATCCAGCATTTAGGCACACAGGAATTCAACCGGCTGCGCATCGGCATCAGCCGTCCGCCGGCAGGCATGAAAGTACCGGATTACGTGCTCCAGCGCTTCTCGAAAGAAGAAATTCCGGAAGTGGCGGATGCCATCAAAAGGAGTGCGGCAGCTTGCGAAACCTGGCTGTCGAAACCCTATCTCGAAGTAATGAATCAATTTAATGGAGCATAATCGCTTTGACGCAGTTGGCGTTCAGAGCTTTTTTCTGTTTCCTGTGTTTTTTTGAAAGGAGGAAGTTGGATGAATCACATATTACGAACCTTTTCGGAGGATACCCATACACAAAACTTTATAGCAGATTTGAAGAAGGGGCAGGACCATCAGCTGATTTCCGGTTTATCCGGCAGCGCGCGGCCGATTTTTTACCAGACAATCTGGTCGGAAGCGGAAACCCCTTTGTTGATCGTGACACCGAATTTATTGCATGCACAGCGTGTATACGACGACTTGGTGAGGCTCGTTGGTGAACAGCAAGTCCACCTTTACCCAGCGGAAGAGTTGATTGCTGCAGAGGTGTCGTTTTCAGGGCCGGAACTGCGGGCTCACCGCATTGATACGCTTGATCATATGAAAAGCGTTGGAAAAGGGATTTACATCACACCGGTAGCAGGGATGCGCAAGCTGTTGCCGACAAAAGAGCAGTGGGACTATGCCACACTCCGCATTGCTGAAGGCGAAGAACTTGATACAGGCGAGTGGCTCTTGAAATTGGTGGCGATGGGCTATTCCCGTACGCCTATGGTGACCACTCCTGGAGAGTTTGCGCTTCGCGGAGGAATTTTGGATATTTATCCGCTGAACTTTGAACACCCGGTACGTATCGAGTTGTTCGATACAGAAGTGGATTCACTGCGGCTGTTTTCAGCAGACGATCAGCGTTCGCTGGAGAAAGTCCAGTCGCTGTGCATCCTTCCGGCAAGTGAACTGGTGCTGTCGAAAGACCAGCGTGTCGGACTGGCAGAGAAGTTGGAGGGCAAACTTGCTGCCAGCTTGAAAAAAATCAAAGCTGACGATACGAAAGCTTTGATGCTTCAGCATATCCAGCATGACATCGATTTGCTGAAACAAGGCGAAACGCCGGAGCAGCTGGCGAAATATGCCTCTCTGATCGATACTCAGTCCTCATTTTTAGGCGATTATTTCCCGGGAAATGGACTGGTCTTTTTTGACGAGCTGGGACGCATACAAGAAATGACGGATACGTTAGAGCGCGAAGAAGGCGATTGGATTGTTTCGCTTTTGGAAGAAGGAAAGTTTCTTCATGATGTCTCGTTAACCTACACGTTCCGGGAAATGATGGCAAAGCTCGAGCAGAAAGTAACGTTCCTGTCTTTATTCGTACGGACATTTCCGATGGTATCGGTTAAAAAGTCCATCGCCTTTTCATGCAAGCCGATGCAATCTTTCCATGGCCAAATGCATCTCCTGAAAGCAGAGATGGAGCGCTGGACCTTAGGGAAGTTCCAAATCTTTATCGTGGCACAGGGTGAAGACCGCATGCAAAAAGTGCGTGCCGTTCTGGCTGATTATGATATGGAAGCGGAGATTGCCTCACCTTCGACGGAAATTCAAGGCGGCAAAATCTATTTGGTTGATGGGGAATTATCGACAGGATTTGAGATGCCGCTGCAGCGTTTGACCGTCATTACGGATTCGGAATTGTTCAAGCAGCAGCCGAAGAAGAAAACACGTGCGCAAAAGCTGACAAATGCCGAGCGCATCAAGAGCTACTCCGAAATCAAACCAGGGGATTATATTGTCCACATTCACCACGGCATCGGCCGTTTTGTAGGCATCGAAACCTTGGAAAGCGGAGGCGTCCATAAAGATTATCTCCATATTGTCTATAAAGCTGACGATAAATTATTCGTACCGGTCGATAAAATCGACTTGATTCAAAAATACATCGCATCTGAAGAAAAAGAGCCAAAACTGCATAAGATGGGCGGCGCGGAGTGGAAGAAAACCCGCACGAAAGTATCGGCAGCTGTTCAGGACATTGCGGATGACCTGATCAAGCTTTATGCAGAGCGGGAAGCGTTAAGAGGTTTTGCGTTTTCTGAAGAGCAGGACATGCAGCGCCAGTTTGAAGCGGAATTTCCTTACGAAGAAACCGTCGATCAACTGCGCTCGATCAATGAAGTAAAGCGCGACATGGAAAACGAACGGCCGATGGACCGCCTGATCTGCGGCGATGTCGGTTACGGTAAAACAGAAGTTGCCATCCGCGCGGCGTTCAAAGCGGTATTGGACGGCAAACAAGTGGCCTTTCTTGTGCCGACAACGATATTGGCGCAGCAGCATTTTGAAACGATGAGCGAGCGGTTCAAGGATTACCCGATTACGGTCGGCTTAATGAGCCGCTTCCGTTCCAAAAAACAGCAGGGCGAAACCGTCAAAGGCTTAAAAAATGGATCAGTTGACGTAGTTGTCGGCACACACCGCATTTTATCGAAAGATATGCAGTACAAAGACCTTGGATTGTTGATCATCGATGAAGAACAGCGATTTGGCGTAACCCATAAAGAAAAGATTAAGCAAATGAAGACCAACGTAGATGTTCTGACCCTGACTGCAACGCCGATTCCGCGAACGCTCCATATGTCGATGATCGGCGTGCGCGACTTGTCTGTCATCGAAACACCGCCGGCCAACCGTTTCCCGGTGCAAAGCTATGTTATGGAGCACAACGGCGCACTCGTACGCGAAGCCATCGAACGCGAAATGGCGCGCGGCGGCCAAGTGTTTTATTTGTATAACCGTGTGGACGATATGACGCGGAAAGTGGAGGAAATTCAAGCATTGGTGCCGGAAGCGCGCGTCGGCTATGCCCATGGGCAAATGAGCGAAACCGAACTGGAATCGGTCATTTTGGGATTCCTTGACGGCGATTACGATGTTCTGGTTACAACCACCATCATTGAAACCGGCATTGACATTCCGAACGTAAACACTTTGATCGTCTATAATGCCGATCGCATGGGCTTGTCTCAGCTTTATCAATTGCGCGGACGCGTCGGGCGCTCGAGCCGTGTCGCTTACGCTTACTTTATGTATCAGCGCGACAAAGTGCTGACAGATGTTGCGGAAAAACGCCTGATGGCCATTAAGGAATTCACCGAGCTCGGATCCGGCTTTAAAATCGCCATGCGTGATTTGACGATCCGCGGGGCAGGCAACCTGCTCGGTTCGCAGCAGCACGGCTTTATTGATTCCGTCGGCTTTGACTTGTATTCGCAAATGCTGCAGGAGGCAATCGACGAACGCCAGTCGGGAGTCAAAAAAGAAGTGGTTCCGGAAATTGAAATTTCCCTTGATGTCGATGCCTACATTCCAGATTCCTATGTCAGCGACGGCTATCAAAAGATCCAAATGTACAAACGCGTCAAAGGCGTGGATACAGAAGAGGAAATGACCGAGCTGCAAGATGAATTGATCGACCGTTTCGGGGATATGCCAAATGAAACCGACAGCTTGCTGCGCATTGCCCGCATGAAAGTATGGGCACGCCAAGTAGGAGTCGAATCGATCAAGCAAAACGGCAAAGTCGTGACCGTCAAACTGAGCGAAAGAGGTACAGCCAGCATCAACGGCGGCAAAGTGGTGGAAGAATCGGCCGCATACGGACGCGCCGTCGGATTCAGCATGTCGGGCCAGCAGCTGGTCATGTCCATCGATGAAAACAAAACCAAAAAACTGCATCCATTCGATGTGCTGGAAGGCATGATAAAACTACTGCCGGAATCGCTTCGTGAAGAAAAATCGGTTAGTTGAGTTGAATTGAATTAATTAAGTTGAAGGTTTTTAGCTAAAGAAACGAACGATCTTTATAAGAAAGCGATTGCTGTTTTATACAATTTAAGAAGGTAAGGAGAAACTAGTAGAACCACAGGAGTCTCTTTCCGATTCACAACCTTACCAAACGCCGACGCGTCGTCCATGGGCTGGGCGAAGCAAGAAGACGGATGGTTTTCCCGGCTTCTTGTGGGAACCATGCCCCAAGCGGACGACGCTATGTATAACAGCAAAATTTTTTCCGACATATAAAGTTATTATAAGTAAGAGATGAGTGGGTCCGGTGAACAATGAAGGCACAATGAAATCATTTATGAAAGGCGCGGTCCTGCTGACGATTGCAGGATTTATCGTCAAGCTGCTGAGTGCGGTCTACCGGGTGCCTTTCCAGAACCTCGTTGGAGATCAAGGCTTCTACATTTATCAGCAAGTGTACCCGTTTGTCGCCATTTTCGGCATCTGGACATCCTATGGCTTTGCCGTAGCGGTTTCCAAATTGCTGGCGGATACCGACAGGCAAGTACACGGGCCAATTTTGCGCATTGCGTTCATGTATGTGGCTGCTATCTCCATAACTGTATTTGCACTGCTGTTTTTCGGTGCGGAACTGCTGTCGGACTGGATGGGCGATGCCCAATTGGACCGTTTGCTGAAAGTAGGTGCGTTTTCCGTTCTCTTGATGGCGCCGCTCGCTATTTTAAAAGGGTATTTCCAGTCGCGCAATGACATGGCGCCAGTCGCCTATGCTCAAGTGATGGAACAGGGGCTTCGCGTATCGGTCATTTTAATCGGTACCTGGCTCGTCGTTTCGAGCGGATTTTCGCTGTACGCTGCAGGACAAATGGCGATGCTTGGTGCAGTTGCCGGTGGGTTGGGCGCGGTGGTACTGCTGCTGGTCTATTTCCGCGGGCAGTCGGATTTCCTGAAACAGCCTTCACAAGTAAAAACCTGGCCGATCATCAAGCAAATGACTGCGGTCAGTTTGAGTGTCAGCATGAGTTCTTTGATCTTGCTGCTGTTTCAGCTGGTGGATTCATTTACGGTATTCCGGCTGCTGGAAGAAAGCGGCTTTGCACGTATTGCCGCTATGGAACAGAAAGGGATCTACGACCGCGGCCAGCCGCTGGTGCAATTCGGTATTTTGATCGCCACTTCGCTGACTTTGGCCATTGTTCCACTGGTTGCCCGGACTTCAAAAAAACATAGCGGCAGGCCGCCTGAAGTATATGCCCAATTGGCATTCCGTGTGTCGTTCCTGTTTGCGTTCGCCGCTGCAGCAGGGCTCACCTTCGTTATGTCTTATGTTAACGAAACCTTATTCCAAACGCGCGAACAGTCCGGCGCCCTAGTTATCTTTAGTTGGCAGATCGTCTGGATGTCGCTGCTGCTGATCATGACGGCGATGCTTCACGGGCTCGGCAAGGTGAGGGTTCCGGCTTTGCTGCTGCTATCGGGTTTGGCTGTAAAAGTCATCGGCAATTGGCTGCTGCTGCCCATTTGGGGAGTCACAGGTGCGGCTGTTGCCGGGAATATAGGCTTGGCGGTGATTGTAGCGGGCTTATTGGTTTACTTTAAAAAAGTCTGGCCGCTGCAGTTTGCTCCGGTTTCCTACTACGCTTGGCTTTTTGGGGCCGCTGCAGCCATGTCTGCAGTAGTGCTGGGCTGGTCGATTGCGGCTGACGGCTATCTGTTTGATGGCTTGTCAAGCCGTCTAGGCGCTGCGTTCACAACGGCGACGGCGATTCCGCTTGGTGCTGTGGTATTCATGGCATTAATCGCCAAAAGCCGCATCATAACAGAAAAAGAATGGTATATCATTCCGTTCGGCCGCAAGCTGGCAGGACTGCAATTAGCAATAAATTCAAAGAAAAAAGGTGAAAAGCGATGAACACCATTCATATAATTGGCCTTGGTGCCGGAGATTTAGACCAATTGCCGCTAGGCGTTTATAAAAAGCTGAAAGCGGCGGACAATTTATACGTACGGACCGAAGATCATCCGGTACTGGCGGAGCTGGCTCAAGAAGGTGTAACTTTTACGAGCTTTGATTCAGTTTATGAAAAGCACGATGCCTTCAGCCCGGTCTATGAAGAAATTGCGGAAACGCTGATCCGTTTATCGCATCAGGCATCGATCATCTATGCCGTTCCAGGCCATCCTTTGGTCGCGGAGCAGACCGTGCAAAATTTGATTGGAGCAGAAAAGCAGGGGCGTTGCCAGTTGGCTATCGAAGGCGGACACAGTTTCCTGGATTCGCTGTTCGGGGCGCTTCGCATCGATCCCATTGAAGGCTTTCAATTGATGGACGGCACAGAAATGACCAGCGATCAAGTCAACATGACGCAGCACTTATTGATTGCCCAGGTGTATGACAGCTTTAGTGCATCAGAAGTCAAATTGACGCTGATGGAAAAATACCCGGACGATTATCCGGTGACCATTGTCACAGCTGCCGGATCTAAAGACGAAGTGCTGCGCACCGTGCCGCTTCATGAATTGGACCGCTCGGCAGAAGTCAACAACTTGACGACCGTTTATGTGCCGCCTGCCAATGATCAAACCCAGCGCTTGAAGGAATGGCAAACTTTCCGAAGCATCATCGCGAAGCTGAGAAGCCCTGAAGGCTGTCCTTGGGACCGGGAGCAAACGCATGAGTCGCTGAGCCCGTTTTTGATTGAAGAAGCACATGAGCTGCTTCAGGCGATTCAGGAGGAAGACGATCGAGCGATTGCGGACGAATTGGGCGATGTGTTGCTGCAAGTGTTCCTGCATGCCCAAATTGGCCAAGATAACGGCTACTTCCAGTTAGAGGATGTGCTGGAATCCATCAGTGCGAAAATGATTCGCCGCCACCCGCATGTGTTCGGTGATGTGACGGCTGACGATGCCGATCAAGTTGTCGCCAATTGGCAGGAAATCAAAGCACAGGAAAAACCTGCTTCCGAGTCTTTATTGGAAGGCCAGGACCGGTTCAGTTCGTCCTTGACCACTTCGTTCAATTACCAGAAAAAAGCGGCGAAAGTCGGATTTAGCTGGCCGGATGCAGCCGGCGCGTGGGATAAATTTCACGAAGAATTGCAGGAGTTTCAACAGGAAGTGGCGAAAGGTTCCAAAGCCCGCCAATTGGACGAACTCGGCGATTTGTTGTTCACCTTGGTGAACATTGCCCGTTTCTTCGACTTGTCACCTGAACAAGCGATGATGCATGCGAACCGGAAATTCCAAACGCGTTTCAGCTATGTGGAACAGCAGGTAAAGCAGGGAACTGGAAACTTCAGCGATTACACGTTGGAGCAGCTGGATAGATTTTGGAACCAGGCCAAATTAATGGCAAGAAAGGAAGAATAACTATGCGCCTCGATAAATTTTTGAAAGTTTCACGCCTGATTAAACGCCGTACGTTAGCGAAGCAAGTGGCCGACCAAGGCCGGATCACTGTAAACGGCAATAAAGCGAAAGCCAGCTCAGTCATCAAAGAAAACGATGAGCTGCAAATCCGTTTCGGCCAAAAAGTCGTGACGGTGCGTATCGATCGGCTGAAAGAAGTAGCGAAAAAAGAAGAAGCGGCCAATATGTACACCATCTTGAAAGAAGAAAAGCTGGAAAAGGTCGAACCTGAGTTTATTGATGACGAAGCGTAATGCGTTTTCAAAACCTGCCTTGAGCAGGTTTTTTTCTTTTTCTGAACAAAATGCACCATAGATAAAGCCGATTATTTTCTATATGATAAAAAAAACAAAAGAAAAGTTCCTGAACAGGGATTTATTGAGAGGAAATGATGGGATTGCCAAAAATTTCGATGGGCAAAAAAATTGGAATATCAGCAGCTGCGCTTTTGGTAGCTGCTTCAATGCTGCCACAGCAAGGACCTGTGCAACTGGGTGTGAGCCAGGCCAATGCGGCAAGTTCTTTTCAAGACGTCACGACTTTCAAAAAAGAAATCGATTATCTGGCCGGATTGGGCATCATCAAAGGATTTCCGGGCGGCAGTTTCAAACCGGCCGCCACCATCACCCGGCTGGATGCTGTACGGATGATCCTGCGTGAGATGGAACCTAAGGAAACGGCTGCGCCTAATCCGGGCTTCGCCGACTTGAAACCCGGCTCTCCCGGATATGAAGAAGTCGCCAAAGCAGTGGAACTTGGTTTTATTGAAGGCAAAGAATCTCGGGACGGCGTAAAGTACTTTGATCCCAAAGGTGCTCTGACCCGGGCAGAAATGGCCAAAATCCTGACAGAAGCCTATCGTTTAACAGCCAATAAAGGCATTTCTTTCACCGATGTTGGTTCTGCTTATTGGGCAAATGCCTACATAAGCCGCTTGGCGACAGCCGGCATCACCAACGGTTATCCTGGCGGGGCATTTAAGCCGAAAGAAGCTTTGCAGCGCCAGCATTTTGCGGGATTCATGGCACGGCTCTTAGCTCCTGCCCAGTTTCCACTTCCTGCAGCACAGCCTGAAAAACCCGTCACCTACACGACGATCGACCAATTGAACATGCGGTCAAAAGCCGGAGTCGGCAATCCGATTATTGCCTCGATTCCTTATGGAGCAACAGTTGTGTATCTTGGCAAAGAAGGCAATTGGTACAAAGTAGAATACGGCAACAAAGTCGGATGGGTAAATGCAGCTTATTTGACCAAAGAAACGCCAAGCAACCCGGCTGCCTATGCAGCACCTTCGACCGAAACACCGGGAACATATGCGTCAGGTGTTTTGATCGTCAATAAAAAATACAGCCTGCCTTCCAGTTACAATCCTGGCGTCAGCAAGCTGGCCCAAAAAGCAGTTGATGCCATGACGGCAGAGGCGAAAAGGCAAGGTGTCCAGCTGACTGCTTTCAGTACGTTCCGTTCCTATAATCGCCAAAAAGAGCTGTACACCAGCTATGTCAGCAGGCACGGTGCGGCAGAAGCCAATCGTTTCAGCGCAAAACCTGGCCATAGCGAACACCAAACAGGTTTGGCGTTCGATTTTGGCGGAAGCGACCAGTCTAAGTGGTTGAAGGAATCATTTGCAGCGACCAAAGAAGGAAAATGGCTTGCAGCAAATGCCCATAACTACGGTTTTATTCTCCGCTACCCTAAAGGAAAAGAGGCCATCACCGGCTATATGTACGAACCTTGGCATTTCCGCTACCTGGGTTCTGATGTGGCAAGCCAAGTGAAAAAAAGCGGCAAGACTTTGGAAGAATATTTGAAAGTCAGCGGCAAATAAACAGAGAAACGCCTTAGGAATGGATCTATTCCTAAGGCGTTTTTTATTTATCAGCCATGAGCGCAACAAGTACGGCTTTTTGTGCATGCAGGCGGTTTTCGGATTCCTGGAAAATCACCGAGTGCGGCCCTTCCAAAATGGCAGTCGTCACTTCTTCTTCACGATGGGCAGGCAGGCAATGCATGAAAATGTAGTCTTGGTTGGCGTGCTTGACCAGTTCCTCATTCACCTGAAAGCCCTGAAAATGCTTCAGGCGTTCAATCGCTTCCTGTTCCTGCCCCATACTGGCCCAGACATCGGTATAAATAATATCGCTGCCGGCAACCGCTTGTTCCGGACTTTCAGTAATAACAATAGTCGAATCGGTGTATTGGGCAATGTCTTTCGCCAAGGCCACCATTTCTGGAGTAGGTGCATATGCGGCCGGCGAGGCGATACTGATATCCATGCCGACTTTGGCGGCACCGATCATCAGGGAATTGGCCATGTTGTTGCCGTCTCCGATATACGCCATTTTCTTGCCTTTCAGCGTACCGAAATGCTCGAGAATGGTCATCAGATCCGCCAGCACCTGGCAAGGATGATAGTCATCGGTCAATCCGTTGATGACGGGAATGGAACTAAAGTCCGCCAATTCCTGGACAACGGATTGGTGGAACGTGCGGATCATCAGTCCATCAAGATAACCTGACAGGACGCGCCCGGTATCGGCGATGGTTTCGCCTCGTCCCATTTGGGTGTCCTGGGAACTCAGGAACATGGCGTTGCCGCCAAGCTGGAGCATTCCAGCTTCAAATGAAACACGGGTACGGGTAGAGGATTTTTCGAAAATCATGCCCAGCACTTTCCCTTTTAAAAGCGGCAAATACTTGTTTTCAGGTTTTTTCAGTTCAATTGCCAGGTGGAGCAAATCCATGATTTCGTCTGTGCTGTAATCCTTCAAGGACAGGAAATCTTCCTGGATAATCGATGGGGCAAACGGGATCGCCATTGTCATTTTGCAAGCACTCCTTTCGATAATGTGTTAATGGATGAATAAGTTCCGTTAAAAGCAGCTGCTGTTTCAGGGCGCGTCCAGACATGGAGACGATGAATCGCAGCTTGTTTGGCACAGGTGCTTTCCGGGTCAGGGGCAAAATCAATATAGGCTTTTTTAGTTTCTGTTTTCAGCCATTCTTCGAAAGGAATGAGCAGCTCGGTGACAATGTTGAAGCCGCGTGACTCCCATAAAGCGTTATCCACTTGCCCAACTGACTGCTCTGCGACAAATATGGTGCCGCCGGAAGCAAGGTCGGCCAACTGGACAGAAGCGCCATTCAAAGCTTTAGCAATTGCGGTGTCCAAATCGGGGCTTGAGCCGATCACTTCGCCGGTCGACATCATTTCAGGAGACAGGACAGGCGACAGCCCAGGCAGTTTAATGTGGGAGAAAACCGGTGCTTTGACCGTGTACTTGGGCTGTCCGTTATAGCTTTCTTCTATGTTCAACTCTTCGAAGGGCACTCCCAACAATAGCGACGTCGCATGCTGCACGAGCGGCACGGCGGTCACTTTCGAGCTGATGGGAGCGGTACGCGATGCACGCGGGTTAATTTCCATGACGAATAATTGGTCGCCTTCGTAGACAAACTGAATATTGAACAGTCCGGTATAATCCATGTTTCTGGCGATGTGTTTCGCTGTTTCAGAAAGTTCTTTTAGTGCCTGTTCCGATAATGAAACCGGCGGCGTGATGGAGATGCTGTCGCCGGAGTGGACACCGGTTCCTTCGACATGCTCGAAAATGGCGGAGACCCAGACATTTTCGCCATCGGTCAGGATATCGGCCTCGACTTCCTTGCCGGTGACAAAATGATCAACCAGCACCGGGAAGGCCATGGTTGTTTGCTGCAGCCATTCGCCAAGCTCTGCCTCGCTATGCAAAACGATCATGCCGCGCCCGCCAATAACATAGGATGGACGAAGGAGCACCGGGAATCCAAGCGAACGAGCTGCCGGGATGACCGCAGACGCGTCAAGTGCGGTTTTGCCGGGAATGGTCGGCAAGCCGATCGATTCCAGAAACGCATAAAAACGGTCGCGATTTTCCATTTGATCCAGCAAGTCCACAGTTGAACCGAGAACTGTGATGCCGGCTTCCTGCAAGGCAGCTGCAACATTCAGCGAAGTTTGTCCGCCAAACTGAAGAATAACTTGGTTAATGCCTTCAAAATCCAGGACGTTGAGAATGTCTTCCGGCGTCATCGGTTCGAAATACAAAGCATCTGCTACTTCATAATCAGTGCTGACCGTTTCGGGATTGTTGTTGATCATAATCGCCTCGTAGCCCAGCTTTTGAGCGGCCATGACACTATGGACGCAGCAATAATCAAATTCGATGCCCTGGCCGATCCGGATCGGTCCCGATCCCACAACGGCCACCTTTTTCTTGTGGTGAGAGCGGCTGACATCGGAAAAACCTTGCCAGGTGGAGTAAAAATAATTGGTGTCTGACCTGAACTCGGCAGCGCATGTATCGATCATGCGGTAAGCAGGCGTCACTTGCCAGATGCGGCGCTGTCCCCAAATTTCCGGGCAGGAGACATTCCACAAGTCCGCCAGTTGCTGATCGCTGAAGCCGAGTGTCTTGGCCTGGAGCAGGCGAGTGCGGGTCATGCTGTTCCAGTCCAGTTGCTGAAGCTCTTTCCATTCGGCGACGATATTAGCCATCACCGAAAGGAAATAAGGCGTGATGGCAGTGATGCTGTGCAGAAATTCAATGCTTTTACCGCGGATCAGCAGTTCGAAAAGAACGAACAGCCGGCGGTCATCAGCTTCAGTCGCCAATCCGCATAAATCTTCTGATGAAAAATCGGTAAGTGCCTTCAGGCGGAATCCGTCAATCGGCAATTCGAGTGAACGAATCGCTTTTTGCAGCGCAGCTTCCATACGGCGTTCGATGGCCATAACCTCGCCGGTTGCTTTCATTTGTGTACCGAGTTTGCGGTCCGCCAGCGGGAATTGGTCAAATGGCCAGCGCGGGATTTTGACGGCTACGTAATCCAGTGCCGGTTCAAAGCTGGCGAATGTGGTGCCAGTCACTGGATTTTTCAATTCAGCCAATGTGTAGCCAATCGCCAGTTTTGCAGCGATCTTGGCAATCGGGTAGCCTGTTGCTTTGGAAGCGAGTGCCGAAGAACGGCTGACGCGCGGATTGACTTCGATCAAATAATAAGCGGACGTTTCCGGATGCAGCGCAAACTGGACATTGCAGGCACCAATAATGCCAAGTGCCTCGATAATATGGATAGAAGCGCTGCGCAGCATATGGAAATCTTTATCATTCAAAGTCTGGCTGGGTGCTACAACGATCGAGTCGCCGGTATGCACGCCGACCGGATCCAGGTTTTCCATGTTGCAGATGGTGATGCAGGTCCCATCGGCGTCGCGCATAACTTCGTATTCGATTTCCTTGTAGCCGGCAATGCTGATTTCCACCAGGCATTGTTTGATCGGGCTTGCACTCAATCCTTGTTTGACCAATTTGATGTAAGTCTCTTCATCTTCGGCAATCCCTCCGCCAAAGCCGCCAAGCGTGTAAGCAGGGCGAACGATGAGGGGATAGCCGGCTGAAGCGGCAAACGCCAGAGCGCCCTCAATCGAATAAATGATGTCGCTGTCAGGAACAGGTTCGCTCAACTGGTTCATCAGCGAGCGGAATTGCTCACGGTCTTCCGCTTGCTTGATGGCTTTCATATCGGTGCCAAGCAGCGTAACGCCATATTGGGTCAACATGCCCGAATCAGATAAAGCCATTGCCAGATTCAATCCGGTTTGTCCGCCAACTGTTGCAAGCAGGCCATCCGGACGCTCTTTTTTTATGATGGCTGTGACGCTTTCCAAAGTCAGCGGTTCAAAATACACTTGATCGGAAACGGATTTATCGGTCATGATGGTCGCTGGATTGTTATTGATCAGCACGACATGAATGCCTTCTTCTTTTAGCGCAACACATGCCTGCGTGCCGGAATAGTCGAATTCTGCTGCCTGTCCAATGACGATGGCTCCTGATCCAATGACCAGTACTTTTTTTATTTGTTCTTGCTTAGGCATGCATTTTCACTCTCTCTTTCGGTTGTGTTGCTGCTAAAAATTGCTGGAACAGTTCAAGGTGGTCTGCAGGTCCTGGTGCCGCTTCCGGATGGAATTGAACTGTGGTCACAGGCAAAGTCTTGTGGACAAGCCCTTCAATGCTGCCATCGTTGACGTTTTCGTAGAGGACTGAAAAAGGCGTCCCTTGCAAACTGGCGCTTTCAACCACATAGCTGTGATTTTGAGAACTCATGCTGACCCGTTTTGTCCGGAGGTTCATCACCGGATGATTGGCGCCGCGATGGCCGTATGCAAGCTTTGTGGTTTTAGCGCCAAATGCAGAAGCGAGCACCTGATGGCCGAGGCAGATGCCGAAACTCGGATAGCGCTCAGCCCAGTCGCGGTAGGTAGGAAACAAATGCTGAAGAGCTGCCGGGTCTCCGGGGCCGTTTGAAAAAAGCAGGCCATCCAGTCCGAGTGAATCGAGTGTTTCTGTTGAAGTTGCATAAGGGATAATGCTGACTTTACAATTTAATTCGAGCAGTTCTTTTAAAATAGAAGATTTATAATGGAAATCGATCAATCCAATGTGGGCAGCGCCGGAACCGACAGTTTTGATTTCTTCAATCGTGGTAGTGGCTGGGAAAAAGTAAGTTTGCACCGGTTCCCATGCCAACTCTGGAAGAGACGCATGGATCAGCTGAGATTGCATCGTCCCTGATTCGCGGACATTTTGGATAACAGATCGCGTATCCACTCCACTTAAAATGGGAATCTTGTGGTTGGCCGCAAATTCAGCGAGTGAAATGGCATCCTTGCTGAGAGGGCCATCGTACAAGCCGGCAACAATAATGCCTGCAGTCTGGATCTGGTCAGACTGTGCGTAAAGAGACTGGATTCCATATTGTCCGATAAGCGGATAAGAAAACACGATGATCTGGCCTTTGTAGGAAGGGTCGGTCAGGACTTCTTCATAGCCGGTCATGCCTGTAAAGAAAACGACTTCCCCTTGAATAGCGGAAACTTCCCCATGCCATTGCCCTTTGAATGATTTTCCGTTCGATAACGCCAATAAACCTGTCATTTGCTTCACTCCAATTTTTATTCAATGATTTTGTATATTTATAAGTCCATGAAGAATTTAAATTCGCAAAAACCTTGCAAACGTTCATTAAAAGATAATGATTAGTATTATAAGACTGTATAAAAATTAAGTCAACAGTATTTTTATTAACTAAAAGTAAATATTTTGGCTGGGTGTTTCAAGAAATAGAGTGAAAATAGCGGAAATTATTCAAAAAGCTTATACTATCAAGGGTTTTCATGTATAATAATGACAAAGTTAGTATGGAAGGGGAGCGGGTCATGAGTTTGAAGAGAGACAACCAGGCGGAAAAGCGCGAAGTCACCTCAATTCGCAATGACTATGTCCGTTCGGTTGAAATGGAAGGGCAGCGCAAAAAAGCTCACAGAGTGCGCCTGTTCAGAAGGCTGAGTGTGTTTGGAGTACTGGTGCTGATGGCAACGATTTGGGTAGGTTCGACCATTTATGCCCAGTCGCAGACAATTTCCGAAAAAGAATTGCTTCGCGAAGAAACGCTGCAGGAACTTGAAGCAGTCGAAAAAGAGCAAAGCCAGCTGGAAGAACAGATCCTGTTATTGAATGATGAAGAATACTTGGCAAAATTAGCGCGCAAAGATTACTTTCTTTCAGATGAAGGAGAGATTATTTTCACCACACCAACCGATGAAGAAAAAGATGAAGAAAAACCTGCAGAAGAAGAGTAGTCAGTTGACACTCTTTTTTTGATGGTTATAATAAAAAGTGGGATAAGTCCCGCAAAATGACAGTGTGACCCAGTATTTTGGAGTCATCTTAATTTTTAAGGAGGAGCATTTTTTTTATGTCGATTGAAGTAGGCAGCAAGTTAGAAGGTAAAGTCACAGGTATTACAAACTTTGGAGCATTTGTACAGCTTCCAACTGGTGCAACAGGCCTCGTGCATATAAGTGAAGTCGCCGACAACTATGTAAAAGATATTAACGATCATCTAAAAGTTGGCGAAATGGTAGAAGTTAAAGTCATGAATGTAGAAGCAGACGGCAAAATCGGTCTGTCCATTCGTAAAGCGAAGCCACAACCACCCGGCGGCACAGAACGACCACAACGCCCACGCCCAAGCAGTCGTTCATTTGAACGCGCTCCTAAAGAAAACTTCGAAACGAAAATGGCGAAGTTTCTTAAAGACAGCGAAGAAAACATGACGACCTTGAAACGCGCTACGGAATCGAAACGCGGCGGCCGAGGAGCAAAAAGAGGCTAACTTGCTAGCTGTTTTAATAGTATAGGGAAATGCTTCAACACAGCTGATAATCTAGATTGAAACGCTTCTCACATGGGAAGCGTTTTTTTTTTGCATTTTGCCACTTCAGATCGGGTATTTTATGCAAAAAAAAAGCAACGCCCCGAATAGGGCGCTGCTTGATGTTAAAGTATTCACTTTGAGGATAATGGCGGCAGAGGGGATCGAACCCCCGACCTCACGGGTATGAACCGTACGCTCTAGCCAGCTGAGCTACGCCGCCTTGTTTAAACGAACATTTAATAGCATACTATTGAAAGGTGGACCTGTCAATTGCCATTTGAAAATAATTTGTATGCTATTTTCCGGATAAAACTGAAAAGAAGATATAGGCAAGCGAGGTGAAAGGAATGAAGAGCTTTCAAGAACTGATGATAAAGCATATTCGCAAGCGCCAATTGCTCGATTCTGGGGATCTTGTGCTGGTCGGCTGTTCGGGAGGAATCGACTCGATGGTCTTGCTTCATTTTTTAAATGCCAACAAAGGGGAGTTTGGCATATCGGTTGCGGCAGTCCACATCGACCATATGCTGAGAGGGGAAGAATCTCGGCAGGACCGTTTGTTTACGGAAGCTGTCACTAAACAGTGGGGAATCGATTGCTTTAGCCGGGCTATACCAATTCCTGATATTTTGAAAGAAAGAGGCGGCAATAAGCAGCAGCTGTGCCGTTCCGAACGCTATGCCTATTTTCAGGAAATAATGAAAAAGACCGGCGCATCCAAACTGGCCACTGCCCATCATGCAGACGACCAGCTCGAGACTGTCCTTATGTCAGGGTTGAGAGGCAGCCTGCAGGATGGCGACTTTGGCATGCGAGCCAGTCGTCCGTTTGGCACCGGTTCATTGATTCGTCCTCAGTTGGCGGTCGATAAAGAACAGATTGTCGCATATGCAGAAGCGCATGGTGTTTTGTACCGGGAAGATTCGAGCAACGCAGAATCTGCGTATGCACGAAATCGGCTGCGCCAGCGAGTTTTGCCGCTGCTGAAAGATGAGAATAGGCAGGTTTCCCAAAATTTTGTGGAACTGGCTGAAGATATGCAGCAGGATCAGCAATTTCTGGAGGATCTGGCTGGAGAGAAATTGCAGCGGATAATCCTATCGTCAGAAGGCCAAATCATTTTCTCTGCCAAAAGTTTCAGACTGGAAGCGCGCGCTTTACAAAAAAGAATGGTTCTACTACTATTAAACTATCTATATAATCCGAAGCAAATTCCCGTAACGAGACAGCTGGTCGAGCAATTGCAGGAAATGATGCAAAGTTCCTCGGGCACCGTTTTTTTACATTTGCCGAAAAATTATGTAGCGACCCGCCAATACGACACGGTTTTTCTTAATCACCAATCTTTGGAACAGCTGGGGGCAACAGCGCCTGTCGCAATTGCTGCTGAATGGTCGCCGTACTATCGCGGCCGCCGCTACAGAGTAATGCCTTTTGAAGGATTGGAAAAACCCGAGGAGGCAGTAGCTTGGCATTTTCACGCTCCGGAGGATTCACAGTTCTTTTTAAGAAGCAGAAAACCAGGTGACCGGATTCAGCTTGCTGGAATGGAACAGCCGAAGAAATTGGCGCGTTTGATGATTGATGAAAAAATTCCTGTGCCTATGAGAGAAAGTTGGCCTGTCATCACAACTGACAAAAACGAACTTTTATTGGTGCCAGGTTTGCGTCCATCTGCTATGGTCAGTCGACACAAACGCGACGGAGACAATTGGGTACTAATTGAACAATTTTTATAGATTGTAAAACAAGGATTATTAGGAGGTCCACCATGTTACAGAACGACATTAAAGAAGTATTGATCAGTGAAGAACGGCTCCAGGAAAAAGCACGTGAATTGGGAGCGACGTTGACAGAGGATTACAAAGACAAGTATCCACTGGCTATCGGTGTACTAAAAGGCGCAATGCCATTTATGGGAGATTTGATGAAACGCATTGACGGCTTTGTCGAAATGGATTTCATGGATGTTTCAAGCTACGGCAACGCCACCGTTTCTTCAGGGGAAGTTAAGATCATCAAAGATTTAAACGCCAGTGTCGAAGGGCGCGACCTTCTGATTATCGAAGACATTATCGACAGTGGATTGACGCTTAGCTATTTGGTGGATCTGTTCAAGTACCGCAAAGCCAAATCGATCAAAATCGTAACATTGCTGGACAAGCCAACAGGACGCAAAGTGGATCTGAAAGCTGACTATGTCGGTTTTATCGTACCGGATGCATTTGTTGTAGGGTACGGATTGGATTATGCAGAAAGATACCGGAATTTGCCGTACATTGGGATTCTAAAGCCTTCGGTTTACAGCGGAGAAGAGGAATAGACAACGATCGTTCACAGTCTATCGATTTATCAGCGGGAATAAGGCCTTTTCGTTGTATGCTTAAATGTTCCTATGGTAGTATTTAGTATAGTTTTAGGGAAACTTTATGAGGAGGCGCGGGATGAATCGGATATTTCGATACACCATATTTTATTTACTGATTTTCCTAGTTATTATCGGGATTCTGGGTACCTTTAACAATAGTAACCAGCCGACTGAAAATATAGGATATAACGAATTTTTGGAATCACTGGAAAATGGGGAAATTACGGAAGTAACCATCCAGCCAGAAGCAATGGTTTATGAAGTTACAGGAGTAATGGAAGGCTATGAAGAAGGCCAGTCTTTTGTAACGAACATTCCGCTTGAAAACGAAGCATTGACGACTCAGATCGATGAAGTCGCCAGCTCGCAGGATGTGCAGGTCGAATTCTTGAAAGCCCCACAAACAAGTGGTTGGGTTTCATTTTTCACAGGCATCATTCCGTTCATCATCATCTTCATCCTTTTCTTCTTCTTACTTAATCAGTCGCAAGGCGGCGGAGGCGGTCGTGTGATGAACTTCGGTAAAAGTAAAGCGAAGCTGTACGATGACCAGAAACAAAAAGTTCGCTTTAACGATGTAGCTGGAGCAGATGAAGAGAAACAGGAACTTGTAGAAGTTGTTGATTTCCTTAAAGATCCGCGCAGATTTGCTGACATTGGCGCGCGCATTCCAAAAGGGATTTTGCTTGTCGGACCTCCGGGTACCGGTAAAACCCTATTGGCACGTGCCGTTGCCGGAGAAGCAGGCGTTCCTTTCTTCTCGATCAGTGGTTCTGATTTTGTTGAAATGTTCGTCGGCGTCGGGGCATCGCGAGTTCGTGATTTGTTTGAAAACGCTAAGAAAAATGCACCTTGTATCATTTTCATTGATGAAATTGACGCAGTCGGACGCCAGCGTGGCGCCGGTCTCGGCGGTGGGCACGATGAGCGTGAGCAGACATTGAACCAACTATTGGTTGAGATGGATGGCTTTGGTGCAAACGAAGGCGTTATTATCATTGCAGCAACTAACCGTCCGGATATTCTGGATCCGGCTTTGCTTCGTCCAGGACGTTTTGACCGTCAGATTACTGTAGGTCGTCCGGACGTTAAAGGCCGTGAAGAAGTGCTTAAAGTACATGCGCGCAACAAACCGCTTGACGAAAACGTCGATTTAAAAGCGATCGCTCAGCGGACACCTGGATTCTCAGGTGCCGATTTAGAGAACTTATTGAACGAAGCGGCACTTGTTGCAGCTCGCCGCAGTAAGCTCAAAATCGACATGTCCGATCTGGATGAAGCATCTGACCGCGTTATTGCAGGTCCTGCTAAGAAAAATCGTGTCATTTCGAAAAAAGAACGCAATATCGTGGCATTCCACGAATCCGGACATACCGTTATCGGTTTAATATTGGATGACGCAGATATCGTCCACAAAGTAACCATTGTTCCTCGCGGCCAAGCTGGCGGCTATGCTGTCATGCTGCCGAGAGAAGATCGCTACTTTATGACGAAACCGGAATTGCTTGATAAAATTGCGGGATTACTCGGAGGCCGAGTGGCTGAAGACCTTTCATTCGGCGAAGTATCGACCGGCGCCCATAACGATTTCCAACGTGCGACGGCAATTGCCCGCAGCATGGTAACGGAATACGGCATGAGTGATAAGATTGGTCCGGTTCAATTCGGTACGGCACAAGGCGGGAATGTTTTCCTAGGCCGTGACTTTAACTCAGAACAAAACTATTCTGATGCAATTGCCTTCGAAATCGATCAGGAAGTCCAACGCATCATCAAAGAGCAGTATATCCGCACGAAAGAGATTCTGACTGAAAACCAGGACCTTCTGAAATTAATTGCGAATACATTGCTTGAAGTTGAAACATTGGATGCTGCCCAGATCCTTCACTTGAAAGATCATGGAACGCTTCCTGAACGTTCATACGAAACATTGAACGGTGACTTTGGAGACGACGATACACCTGACTTGAAAAAAGATGGTGACGCTCCGGATGCCATAGGTGCACCAGCTGATCCTTCAGCAGGAGACCTGCCGGCAGAAGACGGCGAAGCGGCTCCGGTACGTGATCCGATTCAAGAAAGACGCAAATAAGCAATATGATGAGCTGGTTGCCCGTTCCCTTTGAAGGGAAGAGGCAACCAGCTTTTTGCTTTCGTAAAATTATGGTATGATGTGTTGGAAATTCGTCAATAAGTGAGGGCAAAACATGATTTTAGTATTGGATGCTGGAAACACAAATATCGTCCTGGGTGTCTACGGCCAGGATCAATTACTGCACCATTGGCGTATGGAAACTCTCCGTTATAAAACAGAAGATGAATACGGCATGCAAATTAAAGCGTTTTTAAACGATGCCAATTTAAGCTTTTCATCTATAAACGGCGTTATTATGTCCTCTGTTGTGCCCCCGATCATGTCTGCCCTGGAGCGGATGTGCCAAAAATATTTTCAGGTAAAACCGATGATTGTCGGACCTGGCGTTAAAACAGGGCTGAATATCAAGTATGATAATCCCAGGGAAGTTGGCGCCGACCGGATCGTCAACGCGGTGGCGGCTATTCATGAATACGGCAGCCCGTTGATTATTGTGGACTTTGGCACGGCCAATACTTTTTGTTATATTGATGAAAAGCAGCAATATATGGGTGGAGCCATTGCTCCCGGCATCCATATTTCGACTGAAGCGCTATATGCCCGGGCCTCGAAATTACCGAGGATTGAAATCGCCACACCCGATCAGGTGGTTGGCAAAAACACCATTTCCGCCATGCAGGCCGGCATTGTCTACGGCTATGTAGGCCAGGCTGAAGGAATTGTAGCGCGAATGAAAAAGCAGAGCAGGGAAACGCCAACGGTCATTGCGACTGGCGGCATGGCTTCTATAATTGCTGGCGAATCGACAGTGATTGATTACGTCGATCCCTTCCTTACTTTAAAAGGGCTGTATTTAATTTACAAACGCAATCAAGCGTAAAGAAAGGAACGATACACGTGTCAGATTATTTAGTTCGCGGCCTCGGATTTAACGGGAGTGTCCGTGCATTTGCAGTAGACAGCACGAAAACAGTGGGAGAAGCGCAGCGCCGCCATATGATGTGGCCAACAGCAACAGCAGCTTTAGGGCGCGCCATGACAGGCGGCGTCATGCTTGGCGCCATGCTAAAAGGCGACGATAAAGTGACGATTAAATTCGAAGGCGGCGGACCGATCGGCGCATTGCTGGTGGACAGCAATGGAAAAGGCGGCGTCCGCGGATATGCCTCGAACCCCCAAACCCATTTTGATTTGAACAAACAAGGAAAATTGGATGTCAGCCGTGCAGTGGGCACTGATGGCATGATGTCGGTCGTTAAAGACTTAGGCATGCGCGACAACTTCACCGGCCAGACGCCGATCGTCTCAGGAGAAATCGCTGAAGACTTTACTTATTATTTCGCGGTGTCTGAACAGGTGCCTTCTTCTGTCGGATTGGGTGTCCTGGTCGATACGGATAATTCAGTGCTGGCAGCTGGCGGTTTTATTGTTCAGTTAATGCCAAATACAGATGACGAAACCATTACGAAAATCGAAGAGCGTTTGTCCAATATCGAACCTGTTTCCAAAATGATTCAGCGCGGACTGTCGCCTGAAGAAATTCTTGAAGCAGTACTTGGAGAAGGAAATGTCCAGATTCTTGATAAAATGCCGGTAAATTTTGAATGCAATTGTTCCAAAGACCGTTTTGCTACAGCAATTCTGGGGCTTGGGAAAAAAGAGATACAAGACATGATCGACGAAGATGGCATGGCAGAAGCCCAATGCCATTTCTGCCTGGAAGCGTATCAGTATTCCAAAGAGGAGCTTGAGTCGTTTATCAATGAGCTCCAATCATAATAATCGGCGACCTGTGCCACCGGCAGGGACGGGCAAGCCGAAAAGACATTTAAAAACCAAACCGGTACTAGTGGTCATCGGGATTTTGCTATTAGCTAACTTGTTGTGGTTTATTGCGTGGCTGATTCCGAATGATGCAGGAAATGCAGAAACAGTTGCCTCTGTCAGCGGAGAAGATATCACGCGTGAAGAATGGCTGGCTTCAATGGAAGAACAGCATGGCCGCGAAGCACTGCTTGAGCTGGTTAATGAAAAAGTGATGGCAACAGCTGCACAGGATTATGGAATTGAAGTGAGTGACAAAGAAATCGATTTGGAATTAGCGCTGCTGCGCTCTTCGCAGGACAGTACAGAAACGGCTTTGTACGCAGCAGATGAAACACGCCAGCGTGAAAAAGTAGAAGCCCAATTAATTCTTGAAAAAGTGCTGACCAAGGATATCGTCATTGAAGACAGCGAAATCCAGGCATTTTATGATGATAACCAGTCGCTTTATGATGTGAAAGACTCTTATCGGACCCGCATGATCGTATTGAACTCAGCAGCAGAAGCTGAAGAAACCATTGCTGAACTTGAAAAAGGCTCTTCATTCGAGGCGACTGCCCGTGAACGTTCAATCGACAGTGCGACAGGCAATCTTGGGGGAGACATTGGCTATATTTCCAGCGGCGATCCCGGTGTAGATGACAATATCTCCACAGCAGTGGCAGAAGTTGAAGTTGGCGGCTGGTCAACTCCGCTGGCGCTTGAAGATGGAAGAACCGCCATTATCTCTGTTACGGAAAAAGTGGATGGCCAAACATTCTCATTTGATGACGTAGCAGACCATATTAACCGTGAATTGGCGCTGGAACAATTGCCGCAATCGGTTACTCCGGAAGCGTTTTGGCAGGAATTCGATGCCGAATGGTTTTACGGAGAATAAGTTTTACCAGACGTTTCGTCAGCGAAACGTCTATTTTTTATAAATTCATACTATTTGACAAACAATCCATGTTATTGATACCATTAGCTTTATTAAAGTCGACAAAATCACTAGGGATTAGGAGTGTTGAATAATGGCGCGTGTAGGAAATTCAATTACTGAATTGATTGGGCAAACCCCAATTGTGAAATTAAATCGGTTGACAGGTCCTGAAGATGCAGAAGTTTATTTGAAATTAGAATACTTTAACCCAGGCAGCAGCGTGAAAGACCGTATTGCGCTTGCGATGATCGAAGCGGCTGAAAAGTCCGGAGACCTAAAAGAAGGCGACACCATCATCGAGCCGACAAGCGGCAACACGGGAATCGGCTTGGCGATGATCGCTGCAGCCAAAGGCTATAAATCTGTATTGGTTATGCCTGAAACGATGAGCATGGAGCGCCGCAACCTATTGCGTGCATATGGAGCGGAATTGATTTTGACACCAGGTGCAGACGGAATGAACGGGCCGAATGGCGCTATCAAGACTGCTGAGAAAGAAGCAGCTGAAAATGGCTGGTTCATGCCTCAGCAATTCAACAATGAAGCGAACCCGGAAGTGCACCGTTTGACGACTGGTCCGGAAATTGTGGAAACGATGGGCGACCAATTGGACGCGTTTATTTCAGGAATCGGTACAGGCGGAACGATTACAGGTGCGGGCCAAGTACTGAAAGAAAAGTATCCTGACATTCATATTGTAGCAGTGGAGCCTACTGACTCGCCTGTCCTATCTGGAGGCAAGCCAGGTCCGCATAAAATCCAAGGAATTGGAGCAGGATTTGTTCCTGCTGTGTTGAACACAGAGATCTACAACGAGATTATCCAAGTTACCAACGATCAATCCTATGCAACTGCACGCCAAGCTGCGCGTGAAGAAGGAATTCTTGGAGGCGTATCTTCAGGGGCTGCGATTTATGCCGCTCTTCAAGTTGCTAAGCGCTTGGGCAAAGGCAAAAAAGTATTGGCGATTATTCCGTCCAACGGAGAACGTTACTTGAGCACACCGCTTTACCAATTCGAAGAATCCAACTAAAAGATTAAAAGAGCAGGCCTCGTGGCTGCTCTTTTTTTGTGGAATAGAACCGGTCAATTGCGGTAAGATGAAGGCACCTTTTATTTCCTAGGAAATAGATACTTATATAGATGTGGACGGTGTAGCCTTATGAAAATCAGTTTTGAAAATAAAACCCTCGTTATGGGCATATTGAATGTCACGCCGGATTCTTTTTCTGATGGAGGCAAGTACAACGGTTTAGAGCAGGCATTGACTCGTGCTCGGCAAATGATGGCAGATGGTGTGGATATCATCGATGTAGGAGGCGAGTCGACACGTCCCGGCTATGTCCAGATTTCAGATGATGAAGAAATCGGACGAATCGTTCCTGTTATCAAAGCTTTGCGGCAGCAGTTCGACGTGCTGATCTCCGTGGATACATACAAATCACGAGTAGCCGATGCAGCGATTGCTGCAGGGGCCCATATTATCAATGACATTTGGGGTGCTAAATACGACCCGGCCATTGCGGGCGTGGCAGCCAAATGGGATGTGCCCATCATCCTGATGCACAACCGCAACGAAGCGTCATATTCCGATTTTAAGGAAGACATCATGCGGGATTTGGCTGAAAGCATCCAGATTTCTTTAGATGCCGGTGTACCCAAAGGAAATATCTGGCTTGATCCGGGTGTTGGATTTGCAAAATCCGTGGTACAAAATCTCGAAGCGATGCAATTGATCGGACAGATGGCGGAATTGGGCTATCCAGTTCTTCTGGGTACTTCCAGAAAATCATTTATCGGAAAAATTTTGGGTGCCACTGTAGAGGAGCGCCTGGAAGGCTCGCTCGCAACGGTTTGCTATGGCGTCAACCAAGGCTGTCACATTGTGCGGGTCCATGATGTAAAAGAAACAGTGCGTGCTGTCCGGATGATAGATGCACTGACAGGCAAACGCCCATACAAGGAGGAAAAGTAATGGATTTTATTCACGTGAACGATATGGAGTTTTATGGTTACCACGGTGTATTTCCTGAAGAAACAAAGTTAGGCCAGCGATTTCGGCTGACGGTTTCATTGGCAGTGGATCTGCAGCAAGCGGGAGAAACGGATGCCTTGGAGCACACGGTGCATTACGGTGAAGTCTACGAAGCCTGCCGTTCCATCGTCGAAGGAAAACCGAAAAAATTAGTGGAAGCTGTAGCGGAAAGTGTGGCTGAAAAAATTCTTGCCGATTTTCCGTTGGTGCAAGGCATCCGTGTGCAGTTGATCAAACCCGATCCTCCGATTCCCGGGCATTACAAATCAGTAGCCATTGAACTCACACGAGGTAAATTCGCATGAACCAAAGTTATTTATCGCTTGGCTCCAATATGGGGGACCGCTTCGAAATGTTGCGGCAGGCCGTATCGCAGCTGGCGGACCATCCCGCCATTACGGTCACCCGCATTTCTTCCCTCTACGAAACAGATCCTGTAGGATTTACAGATCAGGAGCCTTTTCTCAATATGGTCGTTCAGCTTGAAACGGAGCTGGATGCGTTCGGGCTGCTGGACGTTTGCCAGGAAGTTGAACAAAATTTAAACCGCAAGCGCCTAATCAGGTGGGGACCGCGGACAATTGATCTTGATATTTTGTTATACAATCAAGAAATATTGAAAACTGAGAGACTCATCGTTCCGCATCCTCGGATGTACGAACGGGCTTTTGTTGTGATTCCGTTGCTGGAAGTAAATCCGAATCTCGAAGTCCCGGATGTTTTGGAAACGAGTGGCGTTCGCTTGTGGAAATCATATGGCAGTATGAAAGAATTTCTTCAAGACACAAACTAATGGCTATAAACCTAAAGCTGTCACAAATTTGTGGCTGCTTTTTTATGTAGTATGGTAGGAAATTGTGTACAATAGAGAAATACGTGAATGAGATTGGCTTTTTATAGATAAAGGAGTGTAGGGAATGTCAGAAGAATTGAACGACCAATTATTGGTGAGGCGCGAAAAAATGCAGGCGTTCCGTGACAACGGAATGGATCCGTTCGGCGGCCGCTTTGAGCGAACTCATCTTTCACAGGAAATTATCGAGCAATACGCAGAGCTTTCCAAAGAAGAACTTGAAGAAACTCCGCATGAAGTTGTTATTGCGGGGCGGGTTATGACAAAACGCGGCAAGGGGAAAGCAGGTTTTGCGCATATCCAGGATCTTAAAGGACAGATTCAAATCTATGTCCGTAAAGATGCGATTGGCGAAGAAGCTTATGAATTTTATAATACAGTCGATTTAGGAGATATTCTCGGCATTAAAGGGACTGTCTTTAAAACGAATGTAGGGGAACTTTCGGTTAAAGCAAAAGAAGTGGAGTTTCTGACAAAGGCCTTGCGCCCACTGCCTGAAAAGTTCCATGGTTTAAAAGACGTAGAACAGCGCTATCGCCAACGATATTTAGATTTGTTGACAAGCGACACCAGCAAAGAGACGTTTATTCTGCGCAGCCGCATCATTCAATCGATGCGCCGATATTTGGATAACGCTGGATTTTTAGAAGTCGAAACGCCAATGCTCCATTCAATTGCAGGGGGAGCAGCTGCAAAACCGTTTATCACACATCACAACGCATTAGACATGGAATTGTATATTCGGATTGCCATTGAACTTCATTTGAAACGCTTGATTGTTGGCGGTTTGGAAAAGGTTTATGAAATCGGCCGTGTTTTCCGAAACGAAGGAATCTCGACACGCCATAATCCTGAATTCACCATGTTGGAACTGTATGAAGCTTACGCAGATTACAACGACATCATGGCGCTTACTGAAAACTTAGTGGCACATGTAGCGCAAGAAGTTCTTGGCACGACCACTGTACAATACGGAGAAGATGAAATCGATTTAGCTGTAGGCTGGAAACGACTACATATGGCCGACGCTGTAAAAGAGTACACAGGTGTTGATTTCTGGAAACAGATGACAAAGGAAGAAGCGCAGGCTCTAGCGAAAGAACACAATATTGATGTGAAACCTACTATGGAAGCGGGACATATTTTAAATGAATTCTTCGAACAAATAGTAGAAGAGCAATTAGTACAACCGACATTCATTTTTGGACATCCAGTTGAAATTTCACCTTTAGCAAAGAAAAATCCGGAAGATGAGCGGTTTACTGATCGTTTTGAACTGTTTATCGTCCGCCGTGAGCATGCCAATGCATTTACAGAGTTAAATGACCCCATTGATCAGCGTGAGCGTTTTGAGGCACAGCTGGTTGAGAAGGACGAGGGAAATGACGAGGCCCATGAAATGGATGAAGACTTTATTGAAGCATTGGAATATGGACTGCCGCCAACAGGTGGATTGGGGATCGGTATTGACCGCTTAATCATGCTGTTAACGAATTCCTCTTCTATTAGAGATGTACTGTTGTTTCCGCAAATGCGTCCAAAAGAATAAAACTACTACTTTAAAAACTAGTTTAAAGGACGTTATCCTTTAAACTAGTTTTTTTATAAAAAGAGCTTGTATCTATTTGAACAAGGTGATATACTATTTCTTGTCGCGTTTTTCATAATAAAAGATGCGAAGCATGATAAAGTGAAATAATTATTGACTTCTTAAAAAGAAGCTGGTAATATTGAAAAGTCGCCAATGAGCGCGGCGAACAACTTGAACCTTGAAAACTGAACAGCAAAACGTCAACAAACACGCAACGGCCGCGCAAAACGGCCCGCGCAACT
>NZ_JAUSWB010000015.1 GCF_030814955.1 Planomicrobium stackebrandtii
ATGGTAGTTGGGGGTCTCCCCCTGTGAGAGTAAGACGTCGCTGGGCAACCAAACAAAACAAGTCGTTACCGATTCCGGTAACGGCTTTTTTGTATTTAAAGTTAAGATAGATGTTCTAAGAAAACTTCAATATAGTTGAACCAGTCATATTTAATTATTGTTATTTTACGCATGCCTGCGAAAATTCTATTATGCTCTTCTAATGCGCTAGCATAATACATAGTCTCACAGTGACCCGCTTAGCATAGAATCTAAGACTAAGGCCGTTATATAAATTAGAACTTTTAACCTCAAATTACAAGGATTCTCAGCAAAAGAAATGTTGTTATTTTAAGTGAGTTAAATGTCTTAGTAAAAATTGAAAATGTTTTATAATCATTCTAATTAAGTATTCTAAATAGTTTTTCTTTTGTCAGTTTCTTGACACACCATATCCGCGCTGATAACCTTACAATAATATTTAAAAGGAAGCAGGAGGCGCGTCTACTTATGTGGGAATCGAAATTTGTAAAAGAAGGCTTAACGTTTGATGATGTATTGCTTGTACCAGCTCATTCGGAAGTTTTACCGAAAGATATTGATTTGTCCGTTGAATTGACACCAACTCTTAAGTTGAAGATTCCAGTGATCAGTGCAGGCATGGATACCGTAACGGAAGCTAAGATGGCTATTGCGATGGCTCGCCAAGGCGGATTAGGGATCATTCACAAAAACATGAGCATCGAAGAACAGGCTGAACAAGTTGTCACTGTCAAACGTTCAGAGAACGGCGTTATTACAGATCCTTTCTTTTTAACACCGGAACACCAGGTTTATGATGCTGAGCATTTGATGGGCAAATACCGCATTTCGGGTGTGCCGATTGTTAACAATAAAGAGGAACTGAAGCTTGTCGGGATTATTACGAACCGCGATTTGCGTTTTATCCAGGATTACTCGTTGAAAATTAACGATGTTATGACAAAAGAGAAGTTGGTCACCGCTCCTGTCGGGACGACGTTGGAAGATGCTGAAAAGATTTTGCAGCAATATAAAATCGAGAAATTGCCGATCGTCGATGACCAAGGTGTACTTAAAGGGTTAATTACTATTAAGGATATTGAAAAAGTTATCGAATTCCCGAATGCAGCCAAAGACAAGCACGGACGTCTGCTGGTCGGTGCCGCTGTTGGCGTTACTTCTGACACAATGAAACGCGTTGAACATTTGATGAAGGCTTCTGTCGATGTGATCGTATTGGACACGGCTCACGGCCATTCTGCAGGCGTTTTGGGCATGGTTCAGCAGATTCGTGCAGCGTATCCGGAGTTGGCGATTATTGCAGGAAACGTCGCGACTGCTACGGGCACGAAGGCATTGATCGATGCCGGTGCAGACGTGGTGAAAGTCGGAATCGGACCCGGCTCTATCTGTACGACACGAGTAGTAGCAGGGGTTGGTGTTCCACAAATTACGGCTGTTTACGACTGCGCAACAGAAGCGCGCAAGCACGGCAAAGCAATTATCGCTGATGGCGGAATCAAATATTCCGGAGATATCATTAAAGCTTTGGCAGCTGGCGGGCATGTTGTTATGCTCGGAAGCTTGCTGGCTGGTACAACTGAAAGCCCAGGAGACACTGAAATCTTCCAGGGACGCCAATTTAAAACTTACCGAGGCATGGGATCAATCGCTGCTATGGAAAAAGGTTCAAAAGATCGCTATTTCCAGGATGATGCGAAAAAATTGGTTCCAGAAGGCATCGAAGGCCGCATGCCGTATAAAGGACAGCTTTCGGATACAATCCACCAATTGCTTGGAGGCATTCGTGCTGGAATGGGCTATTGCGGAACAAAAAATTTACAGACATTGCGTGAAGAAGCGCAATTTATTCGGATGACAGGTGCTGGTTTGCGCGAAAGCCATCCGCACGATGTCCAAATTACTAAAGAGTCTCCTAACTACTCTATTTGATAGACCTATCGGCACCTTTTCCATCATTTTCTTGATGGAAAAGGTGCTTTTTTCATGTTTTTATTTTTGGGTGCAAAGAATATGCTAAAATAGCATGTGGAATCTTATAGACGGAGGTATTTATACAAGTGAAAAAGATTTTTAATAAAGGATTACTGACAGCCTTGCTGGCTGCATTGACATTGACTGCAATTGTTCCGCAGCAGGCACAAGCGGAAGAATCGTTAAATATAATGGCGGAAGCCGCGATTTTGGTAGATGCCGAGAGCGGTAAAATTCTCTATGAAAAAAATGCTGAAACACCTTTAGGGGTTGCCAGCATGACCAAGATGATGACGGAATACTTATTGTTTGAAGCGATCGAAGAAGGACGGGTTACTTGGGATCAGGAGTACCAAGTGACGGATTATGCCTATCAGATTTCTCAGGATATGCGCTTGAGCAATGTGCCGTTTCGCGAAGACGGCGTTTATACTGTAAAAGAAATGTATGAAGCGATGGCAATTTTCTCGGCCAATGCAGCCACCATCGGCATTGCTGAGACGATTGCAGGAACAGAAAGCGAGTTTGTCCGCTTGATGAATGAAAAAGCCGAAGAAATGGGCTTGGAAGAAACGACTTTCGTCAATTCAACAGGGCTCAGCAATTCAAGCTTGATGGGAATGCACCCGGAAGAAACCGAAGAAACGGGTGAAAATATCATGCCGGCGCGTTCAGTTGCCAAACTGACAAAAATTCTGCTGGACGATTATCCAGAGGTACTGGACACGACAAAAATTCCGGTGATGAATTTTCGTGAAGGAACGGTGGATGAAACGCGGATGGAAAACTGGAATTCCATGCTGCCGGGCTTGATTTACGAGTACGAAGGGGTGGACGGATTGAAAACCGGCAGCACGGATTTTGCCGGTTACTCGTTTGCAGGAACAGCAACGCGTGATGATACCCGTTTTATCACGGTAGTCATGGGTGCTGTAGACAATGAAGGCGAAGGTTCTTACAAAGCTCGTTTTGAAGCGACGCGTGCGTTGTTCGATTTTGGTTTTGGCCAGTTCACGACAGAAGAAATCATTCCTGCAGGGTACCAGTTTGAAGGACAGGAAACTTTAGCTGTTGAAAAAGGTGTGGAAGAAGAAGTAGCGATTGCCGTCAAAGAGCCTGTATCCATGATGATCCGTACAGCAGATAAGGATATGTATCAGCCGGAATTGCAGCTGGACGATGCAGTCGTTCAGGATGGCAAGCTTGAAGCGGCTGTAGAAAAGGATTTAGTGGTAGGAACGCTCCAACTGACAACAGCAGATGGCACAGACTATGGCTATTTGAGCGGCAGTGGAACTAAAGTCGAAGTGGCGACCACTGAATCTGTCGAGCGTGCCAATTGGGCTTCCCTAGCAATGCGCGATGCTGGAGGATACTTGTCGTCTCTTTGGGACGATGCCGGTAGTTTTGTAAAAGGGTTATTTTAATAGGAAAAGCCGTTCATCTTTTCGGATGAACGGCTTTTTTCATTGGATTTCCCAGCAGGACATCAAGTCGGTGATGCCAGAGTGGATTTCTTGTTCCGACAAGCCGCCGAACCCAAGGACAATTTTTGGCTGAGTGCCGTCTCTTTTATGAACGTCGTAGGACTGCAGGCCCGTGACGCGGATACCAGCTTCTTTAGCGCGTTTTACAAGCTCTTCTTCGCTCAATAAAGTCTCGATGGTGAGAACGATGTGCATGCCAGCTTGTTCGCCTGAAACTGCAACTGCTGGAGCGAATAAAGCCAGAGACGAACTCAGCTGTTTGATTTTTTTCTGATACAGTTTGCGCATGCGGTTGAGATGGCGCGCGAAATGGCCATCTTTCATGAATTTGGCGACCAGCTGCTGATCGTGTCTTGGTACGGATGAAGAATAATGCAGAAAGGTCTTTTGGTACGCCCGCAGCAGCCGTTTCGGCAGAACCATATAAGCGATGCGCAGGGAAGGCATGAGTGATTTGGAAAAGGTGCTGATATAGATGACCCGGTCGCTTAAGTCCATGCTCTGCAAAGCGGGAATCGGTCGGCTGGTGTATCGGAATTCGCTGTCGTAATCGTCTTCGATAATATAGCGTTCCGGCTTGGCGGCAGCCCAGTTGAGCAATTGCGCCCGCTTAGTGGCACTCAGCACAGAGCCAGATGGAAACTGGTGGGAAGGAGTAACATACGCCACATCCACATCAGAAGCTTCCAATTCACCGACGTTGATGCCGTCAGGATCCAGTTCAATAGGAATTGCCTGGCGGTCGTGATGGCTGAAAATGCTGTGGGTCAGCGCATAACCGGGATTCTCATAGCCATAGACCAAGGTTTTATCGAGAAGGCGGATGAGCAGGGGCAGAAGCTGCTCGGTACCGGACCCGATGACAATCTGGTCCGCATCACAAACTACGCCGCGGGACTGATACAGGTAGCGGGCAATTTCCTGGCGCAGTGCATCGTCGCCTTGGGGATGGCCGGATAGCAGCCATTCATGATTGGACTCATCCAGAATGTCGCGTGTCAGTTTACGCCAGGTGGCAAATGGAAATGAGTGCGTATCAATGCTGGCAGAGTTAAAATCCACTTTATAGGAAATGCTTTCTTTTGGAACCGGCTCGTCATGGGAAATATCCAAATAAGCAAGTTCTTCGACTGGCTGGGCATAAAATCCTTTGCGCGGCCGAGATTCAATAAACCCTTCAGCGACCAGCTGGGAATAGGCGAGTTCCACAGTTGTTTGGCTGATTTGCAGGTAATCTGCCAACTTCCGCTTGCTTGGCAATTTAGTATTCACCTGGATGGTGCCATCAATGATGGCTTTTTTTATTTCACGGTAAAGCTGCTTGTATAAAGGAGTTTGAGACTGTTTTTGAAGTTGAAACATGAGCATATCCAATAGCTTTCCTCCAACTGACCTTATTGAAATGAATGGAACTGAGTCTTTTTATATGGTCAATCTCTATTATACTGAATTTATTAACAAATAGGGGGAATTAGTAAATGACTCAACATGGAACAGATCGTGTAAAAAGAGGAATGGCTGAAATGCAAAAAGGCGGAGTGATTATGGATGTGGTCAATGCAGAACAGGCGCGTATTGCTGAAGCTGCTGGAGCCACTGCTGTTATGGCGCTGGAACGTGTGCCGTCTGATATCCGCAGGGATGGTGGAGTAGCCCGCATGGCCGATCCGCGCATTACGGAGGAAGTAATGAAAGCCGTATCGATTCCAGTCATGGCGAAAGCGCGCATTGGCCATATTGTGGAAGCCCGGATCCTGGAAGCGATGGGTGTCGATTATATTGACGAAAGCGAAGTATTGACGCCTGCTGATGAAGAATTTCATTTATTGAAAAACCAATACACCGTGCCATTTGTCTGCGGCTGCCGGAATTTAGGCGAAGCAGCGCGCCGAATCGGTGAAGGGGCTTCCATGCTGCGCACGAAAGGCGAACCGGGTACAGGCAATATTGTCGAAGCGGTCCGTCATTTGCGCCAGGTAAATGCGGAAGTGCGGAAAGTGATTGCCATGAGTGAAGATGAATTGATGACCGAAGCCCGCAACCTTGGAGCTTCCTATGAATTTTTAAAAGAAGTGAAAAGCCTGGGCCGTTTGCCGGTAGTCAATTTTGCGGCGGGCGGCGTTGCAACACCGGCGGATGCGGCATTGATGATGGAACTTGGAGCGGACGGCGTATTCGTTGGATCGGGCATCTTCAAATCGGATAATCCCGAACGGTTTGCCCGTGCCATTGTCGAGGCGACGACGCATTACCAGGATTACAAGCTGATCGCGGAGCTGTCGAAAGATCTGGGCATTGCCATGAAAGGCATTGAAATGTCAACGATTGCTGCAGGCGAACGCATGCAGGAGCGGGGCTGGTAAGGATGAAACGAGTTGGAGTTCTCGCTTTGCAAGGAGCTGTCCGGGAGCATCTCCAGTCAATTGCAGCATGTGGAGCAGAAGCGGTTCCGGTAAAATGGCCAAAGGACCTTGAAAGGCTGGATGCACTCATCTTGCCGGGCGGTGAAAGCACGGCGATGCGGCGATTGATCGACCACTATGGCTTAATGGATCCGCTTCGGGAGTTTGCCAAAACCGGGAAGCCGATGTTTGGCACGTGTGCGGGGCTGATCCTGCTGGCCAAAACAGTCGTTGGTTCGAATGAAGCGCATTTGGGCGTCATGGACGTAGCCGTTGAACGAAATTCATTTGGCCGCCAAGTGGACAGCTTTGAAGCGCCGCTTGAAATCAAAGGAATCGACGGAGCTTTTGAAGCAATTTTTATCCGTGCGCCTCATATTGTCAGCGTGGGATTGTCAACTGAAGTGCTGTGTGTTCATAATGGAAAAATTGTCATGGCAAAAAGCGGCCAATTTTTGGGCTGTTCGTTCCACCCTGAATTGACCGAAGACCATCGCATCACGGAATATTTTTTAAGCATGATCCCACACAAGTCAGACCTTCTCTTGCCAAATAGATCAATTTATAGTAAAGTATGATTAATTTCAAAGAAGAAACGTTGATGGGAAGTAGTAAAGCGATTGTTTTTCCAAAGAGAGCCGGTGGTTGGTGCAAACCGGTGAAAAACGCGTTTGAATCCACCCCGGAGTTGCATGGCGAAAAAAGCCATTGCCGGTTTTAATACCGTTATGTGATGAAGAGGATTGGCTTATGCCGATCAATCAGGGTGGCAACGCGGGTAGCTCTCGTCCCTTTACCAGGGGATGGGGGCTATTTTTGTTGTCTTTTTTTATGTAATTCCAATTTTGAGGAGGAAATGGTATGTTGGATATTCGTTTTGTACGTGCAAATTTTGAAGAAGTAAAAGCCAAACTGGCCAAGCGCGGAGAAGATATTTCGGTGCTGGATGACTTTGAAGGATTGGATGTAAAACGTCGCGAATTGATTGCGCAGACCGAAAAATTAAAGGCGGAACGCAACGAAGCGTCTCAAAACATCGCCGCGATGAAACGGGCAAAAGAAAATGCGGACAACGCCATTGCGAAAATGCGGGAAGTCGGCGAAGCGATCAAAGCCATTGATGAAGAGCTGCGGAAAGTGGAAGAAAGCTTAAACTACATCATGATGCGTGTACCGAACATTCCGCATGACAGCGTTCCATTCGGCGATTCCGAAGACGACAACGAAGAAATCCGCATATGGGGCGACAAGCCGGAATTTGGTTTTGAAGTAAAAGCGCATTGGGATCTGGGCACCGATCTGAACATCATCGACTTTGAACGTGCAGCTAAAGTAACCGGAAGCCGCTTTGTTTTTTACCGTGGACTCGGGGCACGTCTGGAGCGCGCATTGATCAACTTTATGATGGACCTTCATCAAGAAGAGCATGGCTATGAAGAAATGCTGCCTCCGTATATGGTCAACCGTGAAAGCTTGACCGGCACTGGCCAATTGCCGAAATTTGAAGAAGACGCCTTCCTGATCGAGAAAGAGGATTATTTCCTGATTCCAACATCCGAAGTGCCGGTAACAAACTTTTACCGCGATGAAATTTTGGCAGCAGATATGCTGCCGCAGGCCTTTGCGTCTTACAGCGCGAATTTCCGCTCTGAAGCGGGTTCTGCGGGCCGGGACACACGCGGGTTAATCAGACAGCATCAATTCAATAAAGTCGAGCTGGTGCGCTTTGTGAAGCCTGAGGATTCTTATGACGAATTGGAGAAATTGACGGGCCATGCGGAGAAAGTGCTTCAACTTTTAGGGCTGCCATACCGCGTCCTGAAAATGTGTACAGCAGATCTTGGTTTTACAGCTGCCAAGAAATACGACATTGAAGTTTGGATTCCAAGCCAGGATACGTACCGGGAAATTTCTTCTTGCAGTAATTTTGAGGATTTCCAGGCACGGCGTGCGAATATCAAATTCCGCCGGGAAGCAACCGGCAAACCTGAATTTGTCCACACCTTGAACGGTAGCGGCTTAGCAATCGGCCGGACTGTGGCAGCGTTGCTCGAAAACTGCCAGCAGGAAGACGGTTCAATCAACATACCAGAAGTGCTGCAGCCATACATGGGCGGCAAAAAGACAATCAATTAATAAGAAGGCTCAAAAGCATATTGCTTTTGGGCTTTTTTGTTTGGAAAAGAGGGTAAGGAAAAGAAAGAACGGAGGAGTTAGTTGATGGAAAACGTGAAATTTCAATTCATAGAAACGAATGGCATCAAACTTCATACGGCTGTAGCCGGACCTGAGGATGGCCCATTGGTGGTTTTGCTGCACGGCTTTCCAGAATTTTGGTTTGGCTGGAAAAACCAGCTTCAGTTCCTGGCAGAAAAAGGCTATCGGGTGGTGGTGCCGGACCAGCGCGGTTATAATTTGAGCGATAAACCGGAAGAAATCGATCATTACACTGTCGACTTTCTGCGGGACGATATTATTGGCATCATTGAGCATTTCCAAAAAGAAACAGCCATTATTATCGGACACGATTGGGGCGGTGCAGTGGCCTGGCATCTGGCAGCTACACGGCCTGAGTACGTGGAAAAGCTGCTTGTCCTGAACATCCCGCATCCAAAAGCGATGCCGCGTGTCTTCAGGAAAAATCCGCTGCAATGGATAAAGAGTTCCTATATTGCTTTTTTTCAGCTGCCTAATCTGCCTGAAAAGGCTCTCGGTAAGGGAGAGTTCAAAGCGATGCAGCAAAGCCTTGAGCAAACCAGCAATAAGAACACTTTCTCCAAACAGGAAATCGAGCAATACAAAGCGGCGTGGTCCCAGCCCGGTGCACTGACAGCGATGCTCAACTGGTACCGAGCCATCCGGCGGGGAAGTTTGGGGCAAGTGCCCGAGACAAAAATCCAGGTGCCAGTCAGAATCATTTGGGGTCTCGGCGACCAATTTCTGTCTCCGATGCTGGCAAAAGAAAGCCTAGCATTTTGTGAAGACGCCGATTTGGTATTTGTCGGCGAAGCGACTCATTGGGTCCACCACGAACAGCCAGAAATCGTCAACCGGCTGATGGATCAATTTATCAACGAATAAAAAGCGGAAGACCCGTTTACAGGGTTTTCCGCTGTTTTTTTTTGATTTCCCGAAGATTCCGGAAAAATTGGGTCAGCAGCTGCCCGCATTCTTCAGCCATGACATTTTCCGTTACTTGGCATTGGTGGTTAAAGCGGTCATCGTTCAGCAGCCGGTATAAGGAGTCTACACTGCCGGCTTTGGCATCCCGTGCGCCGTAAACGACATGGGGAATACGGGATTGCAAGATAGCTCCTGCACACATCGGGCACGGCTCTAACGTAACGTAAATCTTTGTGTCTTCCAGCCGCCAGTTGCCAAGATGCTGGCACGCTTCCTGGATGGCCAACAGTTCGGCATGCGTGACAGCATTTTGTGTCGTCTCCCGCAGGTTGTGCGCACGGGCAATCACTTGGTCCTGATAGACGATTACAGCGCCGATCGGAACTTCACCTTTGGCTCCTGCTTTTTGCGCTTCTTCAATTGCCAATCCCATATAAAAATGGTCTTTTTCTAGTCCGTTCATGATGCATCGCTCCTTGGCTCTAGTGTAGCATTTTCCATCAGCAAAAAAAGCAGGAAAAGGCAGGCAGACAAAAAACACATAACAGCGTAAAATGGAGAGATTAGAAACCGGGGAGTGATTCAAGGGTGAAACAGCATAAAAAGGAAAAACCGCTGCATTTTACGGTACGCTTTATCTTCATGTTCATTGGTGCCGCCATGGCAGCCGCATCCATTGAATTATTCTTGGTTCCCAATTCGATCATTGATGGCGGAATTATTGGGATTTCGTTAATATTGGACTATTTAACGGTAATTCCCTTTGGTGTTTTGCTGGTCGCCATCAACTTGCCGTTTCTTTATTTTGGCTATAAGCACATCGGCCGCAATTTTTTTATCTCTTCGATCTTTTCCATCGTCGCATTGGCATTGATCGAAATTCCGATGCACCAAATTGAGCCGTTTGTGGAAGATCCGCTTTTGGCTACCGTCTTTGGCGGCCTGCTTCTTGGAGCGGGTGTCGGAATTGTTATCCGCAATGGCGGGGCGCTTGATGGAACGGAGATTCTTGGGATTTTATTGATGAAAAAGCTGCCATTTTCGGTCGGCGAATTTGTTATGTTCTTCAATGTCTTCATCTTCGGATGGGCTGCTTTTGTGCTCGGGATGGAACAGGCGATGTATTCCGTATTGACGTATTACATTGCTTCAAAAACCATCGATGTGGTCATTCAGGGCTTGGACGATACGAAAGCGGTGCTGATCATATCGGAAGAGTACGAAGAAATCGGATTGGCTATCAACGACCGCCTTGGCCGCAGCTTCACCAAACTGCACGGCAAAGGCGGCTACCTCAATTCGCCGAAAGATGTTATTTATGTGGTGGTCACACGCCTGGAAATCACCAAGCTCAAGCAGATTGTGGCAGACATAGATTCCAAAGCCTTTTTGACCATCATGGCGACGCAGGAAGTCCATGGCGGAACGTTCAAAGCACCGATACATTGATTAAATTGCCAACTTTTCACTCTACTTTTAACCAGAGCTGTGTGTTAAAATAAATGGCATTGCAATTTACTTGAATCGAAAAAGGAGGACTTCGTATGCCGGTGCCATTCATCACGGTAGAAGGTCCGATTGGTGTAGGGAAAACTTCGCTGACCAAAGCGCTCGCCGATCAAAATCAATTTCAGCTGTTAAAGGAAATTGTTGACGAAAACCCGTTTTTAAATAAATTCTACGAAGATATAGCAGAGTGGAGCTTCCAAACGGAGATGTTCTTTCTGTGCAATCGCTACAAACAATTGGCCGACATCCAGAAAAAGTTCATTTCGAACCGTGAACCGGTCGTAGCGGATTACCACATCTTTAAAAATCTCATCTTTGCGAAGCGTACATTGCCGGAAGCCGAATACGCAAAGTACGAAGCCATCTACAAAATCCTGACGGTGGATATGCCGAAACCGAATATGGTCATTTATCTGCACGCCAGCCTGGATACATTGATGAAGCGCATCAAACTGCGTGGCCGTGAATTCGAACAGATGATCACGCCGGAATACATGGAGCAGTTGGCTGCGGATTATCATGAGTTTATTGAACGCTTTGAACGCGAACACCCTGAAATTCCAGTGCTGCGTTTTAATGGCGACGAAATTGACTTTGTTCAAAACAGCGGTGATCTTCAGCTGATCTTGGACAAGGTGGATGGAACTTTACAAAAGAGGAGTTTGACCTTATGAATTTACGAGAAAAATACGGCATTCCACAGAATGCGGTAATTACTATAGCTGGTACGGTAGGTGTCGGGAAATCTACGATGACCAAAGCATTGGCGGATGCTCTGCAGTTCCGTACTTCATTTGAAAATGTTGATACCAATCCATATTTGGATCTGTTTTATGACGATTTTGAGAAATGGAGTTTCCATCTGCAGATCTATTTCCTGGCTGAACGCTTTAAAGAGCAGAAGCGAATGTTCGAATACGGCGGCGGATTTATCCAGGACCGTTCGATTTACGAAGATACCGGTATTTTCGCGAAAATGCATTGGGAAAAAGGCACGATGAACAATGTAGATTACGAAACGTACACCAATCTGTTCGAGGCGATGGTCATGACGCCATATTTTCCGCACCCGGACTTGCTGATTTACCTGGAAGGCTCGATTGAAGACATTCTTTCCCGCATCCAAGAACGCGGACGGGCAATGGAGCAGCAGACACCGGTAGATTACTGGCTGGAAATGCACCAACGCTACGAAAATTGGATCAATTCCTTTAATGGATGTCCAGTCCTGCGTTTGAATATCAACGACTATGACTTGATGAACGACCCAGATTGCTCCGAGCAGATCGTGGAGCGCATTGGCGGATTCATGAAACAAACTTCAATTCTACGCAAATAAAGAAGCCCTTGAGCAGCATTGCTCAAGGGTCAGACTGTAGACAAACTCGATACATTCGAGGTGTCTGCGGTCTTTTTTGTGTTGGAAAATAATCGCTCCGGTCGCTTTGGGGATGGCTCCCGCTAGAAGCCAGAAGACCCCCTGTCTTCTGGCTTCGCCTCCCCCGTGGACGCGCCTTCGCTAATGGGTGGTTGTTATGGTTTGGAATAGGAAAATAGC
>NZ_JAUSWB010000016.1 GCF_030814955.1 Planomicrobium stackebrandtii
GGGACATCGCTCCTTCATTTTCTTTTAGTTTACCTCAAAAAAATATCAAAATAAACAAAAAAAGGCTGTCGAGAGGGTTTCTCGACAGCCTGAAAAACCAGGATGCGTTGGCATCCTGGTTTTTTCGTGTTCAAGAAACTTGTAATTTTAACCCTTGTCGAATCTACACGGGTGCTTCCGCTTTTCTCTTTGTCCAGACTCCAGCAGCCAGCCCCTCGAGTCGCTTCAGCCTTACCCGCAATGGCAAAGACCGCCATTACCGGTAAGGCTTCCAGCGCTTGTCGGGGCTAAACGGCTGCTGCGCTTTTCTTCATTGTCCAGACTCCAGCGCCCAGGTCCTAGGGTCATAAGCCACTCTAGCTGTGCGGCTGAAATACGCCGCTTCGCCAGCGCGTCTTATGCCCGTCGGACCTAAACGGGCGCTTCCGCTTTTCTTATTGTCCAGACTCCAGCACCCAGATTCTTGGGTCATAAGCCAAACCGACTGTGCGGCAAAGAACGCCGCTTCGTCGGCCTGTCTTATGCCCGTCGAATCTACACGGGCGCTTCCGCTTTTCCTATTGTCCAGACTCCAACGCCCAGCTCTTCGGGTCATAAGCCAACCCAGCGCCGTGGCAAAGATCGCCACTCTGCTGGTCTGTCTTATGCCCGTCAGACCTACACGGGCGCTTCCGCTTTTCTAAGTATGATAAGCCTGGTAAACTTCCCTCTTGGACAATTGGCGTTCAATTGCTGCTTCTTTGATGGCTTCCTTGGATGTCAGGTTCTTGGTCTCGATCAGCTGGTCTACGTGCTCTTCAATAGACAGGTTCTCCCACCATTTCACATTTTCCAAAGGCTCAGGGTCTTGGTTGCCTTCCAGCACCAGGCAAAACTCACCGCGGATTTCATTTTCTTCAGCCCAGGCTACCGCTTCAGCAGCCGTTCCTCTCAGAAACTCTTCAAATTTCTTTGTCACTTCCCGTGCCAATGTGATCTTCCGTTCGTCGCCTACTGCTTTTTGAATGCTCTTTAAGCTTTCCTTCAGCCGGTGGGGAGCTTCATAAAAGATAAGGGTTTCTTCTTTCTGGCTGAGGAGTTCCAGTTCTGTCTGCCGGTCTTTTTTATTGCGCGATAGGAATCCGTAAAACAAAAAAGGCTGCGGCGAAATTCCGGATGCGATTAGCGCGCTGAGTGCTGCATTGGCTCCAGGTATCGGCACGACAGGGTAGTCTTCAGCAACCGCCCGTTTGACGATGTCTTCTCCTGGATCGGAAATGCATGGCATCCCGGCATCGCTAACCAGAGCCACAGACTTGCCTTCTTCCAGATATGACAGGATCTTAAAGCCTCCGCTTTCCTGATTGTGTTCATGATAACTGACCAATTTGGTCTGGATATCAAAATAATTACAGAGATTTTTTGTATTGCGCGTATCTTCTGCTGCAATAATATCCACTTCTTTTAGGATGCGCAAAGCGCGTATTGTCATGTCTTCCAAATTGCCGATGGGTGTTGCCACCAAATACAAAGTGGCTGTCTTGTGCTGAAAACTTTTTTGGGATTTCATTTGCCGTTCTCCTTTCCTTCAGCAATATAACGGATTTTTTGCGCCTTTGTTAATTGCTTGAAAGCATACTCCGCTTTCATCGCTGCCGGTTTCGTATCATAGCATTCATGGTAGATCAGCTTGGATGGCCCTTTGGCACGCGTGTATTTCGCGCCTTTTCCAGCATTATGCGCAGCCAGACGACTTGCTAGATCGTTGGTGTAACCCGCATAGTAAGACTGATCGGCGCATTCCAGAACATAAAAATAGTGTTCACTCGCTGCCATATAACAATTCCCGCACTTCTTCGGTATATTCCCCGTTGTCTCCGTAGACAATCAATGGCGGCAAGATCTTCAAATCGGGCTTGCCGTCTTTGATGCCTTCAATCAGTAGCGTATTGGCTTCTTTGCCGGCTTTCGGATAAACCAGGCGGATCCGTTTCGGTTCCAATCGGTTCGCGCGCATTGCCGTAATCAAATCGATCAAACGGCCGGAACGATGGACGAAGGCTGCTTTTCCGCCTTGCTTCAATAGTTGGCTTGCTGACAAGACCGCTTCATCCAACGTCAGGTGCAGCTCGTGCCGCGCAATCGCCATATGCTCACTGATATTTTTGTCACTCATCTCGTGTGCTGGGAAATAAGGCGGGTTGCAAGTCACCACATCGTATTTTTCAAAGCCCAGCTGTGCCGGCATGTTTTTGACATCGCCTTCTATAATCTCAATCTGCTGCTCAAGGCCATTGTAGGCCACACTGCGCCGCGCCATATGGGCAAGCCGGTCCTGCAACTCGACCCCGATGATGCGGGATTCCGTGCGGGCACTCAAAAACAGCGGAATCGCCCCATTGCCAGTACACAGGTCCACGATGGTTCCCCGTTTTAGCGGAACATAAGCGAAACGCGCCAACAGGACCGCATCCAGCGAAAACGAAAACACCGACGGACTTTGAATAATCCGCAGGTCTTCCGCCAATAAATAATCAAGTCTTTCATCATCCACTAACATTTGTTCAACTCCCAGCATAACAAAAGGCTGCCGCCACACGGAGTGTCGGAAGCCTTTCTCTTTATCGTCTTTCAAACAGCTGCTTAGCTGTCCTTATTTTTCAGTTCTGCTTGTTCAGAAATGACAAACAGAACAGGCAATCGTCGCCTTTTCGGGAACTGCCAAAATGCACATTACAGACATGGTAGCCTTCATGATACAAGCGTGCTAAGTTATCGTAGCCTTCACCGATATCCATCACGGCTTTTTTCAATTTCACCGGATCCACAGCTGCCACTTCCGGCACTGCTTTATGAAATTCATCCAAACGTGTACGCAAATGATGATTCTCCAATTGCAACGCATGATGTTCTTCCATCGTCCGGGCTACGACCGCTTTTAGTTCGCTAAATTGTTCCTGCATCGATTGAAGCTGCTGTTCAAACTCCATGACCGTATCTAAAAAATTCTTTTCCTTCACTTAAACCACCTCACGCTCTCGTTCCTTGGCCCATTATCTCATCTAATGTATATTCAAGTGTCTGTTCCTGCTCAGATAAGCGAACTTTTAACACCCGTTCCAGAATATTCATGCCCACCACTCGGCCATCGCCATCTGGCGTCGTTACGCGTGTTCCAACATCCGGCATTTCCTTTTTCGCTGTTTCATATTCGTCATTCTCATATTTTAAGCAGCACATCAAACGGCCGCATAAACCGGAGATTTTCGAAGGATTCAGCGACAGGTTTTGATCTTTTGCCATTTTAATTGACACGGGCTCAAAATCACCTAAAAATGTCGAACAGCAGAGCATCCGGCCGCAGGGACCGATTCCGCCGAGCATTTTAGCTTCATCACGGACGCCGATTTGGCGAAGTTCGATGCGTGTACGGAAAATGGAGGCCAGGTCTTTGACCAAGTTCCGAAAATCCACACGGCCTTCCGCTGTAAAGTAAAAAACCACTTTATTTCGGTCGAATGTGTATTCAACATCCACCAGTTTCATATCCAACCGATGCTCTTCAATTTTGCCGGTGCCCAGTTCAAAAGCTCGGCTTGCTTCCAGGCGGTTTTCTTCCACCTGCTGGCGATCGCGCTCAGTTGCTACCCGGACCACCTGCTTTAAAGGCAGGACAACATCGTTTTCGCCAACTGTTTTTGTTGGCACGACCACTTTTCCGTATTCTACGCCGCGTGCTGTTTCCACAATGACGTAATCGTCCTTTTCAATCCCTAATTCACCTGGATCGAAATAATATATTTTACCCGCTTTTTTAAAGCGGACTCCTATCACGTTATACAAATGCTACCCCTCCTGCAGATTCAGCATTAACTGCTCCATCAACAGCGTCCGGTTCATATTGCGCGGCAATTGTTGTTTGGCTTGTAACACAGCCTGCAACTGCTTGGACAATACCGTAAAAGAACGCTGGAGAGCCATCTGCTTCCAAGTTTCTTCCATGTCTGGATATGTTCGTGCAGTTTCAAGACCTGCTTTTACCGAAGCGATGTCCCGATATGCAAATAATAACATGTCCAGGCCTCTTTCGGCATCTTCTTTTTCTTTAAATAACGGCAGCCATTCAGCCTGAAGCATCAAAAGAGCTTCATGGACATTGCTGCCAGCCACTTCCACCAGTTTCAGCACTGTTTTCCTGGCTTGAGCAAATTGTTCATCCTGACTCAAAGCAACTGCTTCTTCTTCGCTTTGGGTCAGCATGCTGACAGTTGCAGCCATCGATTCAGTCATGCCGCCTTCCATCAATTTCTCCATCAGCTTCGGTCGTGACAGCGGCCGGAACGATACCAGTTGGCAACGGGATCGGATCGTACTCATAAGCGCATTAAGCCGCTCAGTCAAAAGAATTGCCGTCACGTTAAACTCCGGTTCCTCCAAAAACTTCAACAAAGCATTGGCAGAAGAGTTGTTCATCCGATCTGCCTGCTCAATCACGTATATTTTACGGCCTGTATTCAGTCCGGTCTTATTCAATTTGAAAATCAACTCACGGATTTGGTCAATTTTAATGTTTTGGCCATCCGGTTCGATGAAAATAACATTCGTATGATTGCCGGAATTATAAAGCTGGCAGCTCCGACATGTTTCACATGGAACATTTTGCACAGGGGATTCGCACAGCAAAAGCTTGACGAAGAAATGGGTAATCTCTTTTTTCCCGGAGCCGGCAGGACCCTCGAACAAGTAAGCATGCGCCAACCGATCTTTCGCATAGGCACCTTGAAGCCGCTTCATCACCACCGGCTGCATTTCCAAAAATTCAGCTGTCGTTTTTTGCATAACTTCCACCTTCAGACTTTGTAAAAAATCCCGTGTTCCGAATGGAGCACGGGTATTCATTATGGTGCTGGGTGACAGGCAACCCTGTCATTTATTGCAGAAAACCTGTTATTAAAAATGATGGAACTGTTCAATCGGCAGTACAAAAATAGTCGCTCCGCCCACTTCAACCTCTACTGGGTAGGGAATATATGAATCAGCATTGCCGCCCATTGGTGAGACAGGTGCTACCATCTGTTCACGAGATCGGCAGTTTTCACGAATCAAGTCCAGCAATTTCGGTACGAGTTCATCTTCTACACCGATTAAAAAGGTCGTATTCCCTGAGCGCAAAAACCCTCCTGTACTGGCAAGTTTTGTAGCCCGGAAATCGTTTTTCGTTAACGCATTGGATAATCGGTTACTGTCTTGGTCCTGTACAACTGCTACTACGAGTTTCATCAGCACTCACTCCTTTTTATCTTTCTTCTATATAAGTATAACATGAACGAAGATATACGCTGCACATCTTTCCAGCACTTTACCGAAAAATAAACCCTGCAAAAAGACAGCCGATCCTAAGAAGGATCGACTGCCGTTTGCCGTTCTTCTATAAAGCGTACAGCCGTCTCCAATGCATCTGCAAAAACGATGTCCAGCTCATTCTCTGCATTAATCAGGCGAATGCGCTCTGGATTCTGGCTTAATAGCAATAGATAGCCTTCTCTCACTTTGTAGTGGAACTTCATCGATTCTACATCCAGGCGATTTATTTCCCGGTCCAAATCTTTTTCAATCCGTGCCAATCCGACTTTCGGATTCACATCAAAATAAAGTGTCATGTCCGGCATGTAGTCATCAATAGCAAACTTATTGATGGCAAAAATTTCTTCCATCCCAAGCCCACGCGCATACCCTTGATAAGCCAGGCTTGAATCGATGTAGCGGTCGCACAGGACGATGCTTCCCGCCTCAAGTGCCGGAATAATTTTCTCAACCAAATGCTGCCTTCTTGCCGCAGCATACAATAAAGCCTCTGTCCTCGCATCCATAGCGGTGTTCTCCCGGTCCAGGATCACATTACGGATTTGTTCGGCAATCTCGATGCCGCCTGGTTCCCGTGTACTGACGACAGAAAATCCTTTTTCCTCTAGTGCATCTGCCAGCATTTTCAGGATCGTAGACTTGCCCGATCCTTCCCCGCCTTCCAGATTGATCAAATAACTCATTTTTCTGTTCACCTTATTCCATGAAATTAATCATTATGTACTGTTTTAAACTCTTTATACTATACACGAAATAACTTCGGTTTTGTAGTGACCAAAAAAAAAACCGTCCGTCTCCATGCGGAAATGAACGGCTTCCTCATTATTCCTCGTCTTCTGCCACTTGGTAAGCCCTGCGGAACAGCTCCATTTGGCTGTCTATTGCCGGCTCATCATTTTTGCGCGGTACATAATGATACACGCCAGCAGCATCCTGTTCTCTTGCTTTGACATTGTCAGCAAGCCCCAGCTCCAATATGCTCTTAACCTGTTCCTTAATGTCCTCATCGACTATCGGGAACAAGATTTCAATGCGATTGTTCAAATTTCGGGTCATCATATCCGCTGACGATAAAAAGATCTTGGCTTTGCCGTTATGGTTGAAGAAATAAACCCGGCTATGTTCGAGCAAGCTGCCGACAATGCTGCGCACCTGGATGTTTTCACTGACGCCTGGAATGCCAGGACGTAAACAGCAGATCCCTCTGACGATTAACTCCACTTTCACTCCAGCATTCGACGCTTCATACAATTTCATTATAATAGTTTTATCGGTCAACGAATTCATTTTTGCAACGATTCGGCCATTGCCCTGCTTTTTCTGGAAGCGGATTTCAGCATCGATCAAGTCGATAATATCGGTACGAATGGTAAAAGGCGCCACCGATAAATAATGGAATTCCGGCTTTTCGGTATAGCCGCTCAAATAGTTGAAAAAGTTGGTGGCATCGATCCCAAATTGCCTTTTAGAAGTGAACAAACTCATATCTGTATAAATTTTCGCCGTTTGGTCATTATAATTGCCCGTGCCCAAATGAACAAAGCGTTCAATCTTGTTGTCTTTTTTGCGGACCACCAAAGTGATTTTGCTGTGCGTCTTCAAGTGGGTCATGCCGTAAATAACATGACATCCGGCTTTTTCCAGCTCTTTTGCCCATTGGACATTGTTCTCCTCGTCAAAACGGGCTTTCAATTCAACCAGTACCGTTACTTGCTTGCCATTTTCAGCGGCTCTTTTCAGCGCTTTGATAACTGGTGAATCGCCGCTGACCCGGTAGAGCGTCTGCTTGATGGCCAGTACATCGCGATCGTCGGCTGCTTCGGAGATAAATTGCACAACCGGTTCAAATGACTCGTACGGATGATGGAGAAAGACATCCTGCTCACTGACCTTTTGGAAAATGTCTTTGCCAGTTTCCATTGCAGCTGGCAACTGTGATACTTTTCCTTCAAAGACCAAATGCTCCCAAATCGGCGCCATCTTTTTATAAAAATTGAAAAAGACCGTCAAATCCAGAAATCCTTCAATAGCATAGACGTCTTTTTTATGGACTTCCAGTTCATCTGTCAAGTAATCCAAAATAGCCGGATCAAATCCTGGCTGCTGGATTTCAAGACGCACAGCCGCTCCCCACTTCCGTTTGCGGAGTTCTTCTTCAATTTCCTTGAGCAAGTCACGTGCCCCTTCTTCATGGATAGTCATGTCAGCATTTCGGGTAATGCGGAACACAGATGCCGATATGACTTTGAAGCCATGAAAAAGCTTTTGGATAAAAAAGGCGATGACATCTTCCAATAAAATCAGCTTGTGGCTTCCTTTTTTGGAATCCAAGCGGACAAAACGATCCAACACAGAGGGAACTTGGACGATGGCAATTTTCTGCCCTTCTTCAGCCTGTTCCACTTCGTCTTGCAGTACTACCGCTAAATTAATGCTTTTATTCAATAACATGGGAAAAGGACGGTATGCATCAATGGCCATCGGCGTCAGCACAGGGAAGATATGATCTTCAAAATGCTTTTCCATGACAACCAATTGATCTGCGCTCAAATTCGCCATCTTTACAAATTCCACATTCTCTTTTTGAAGTTTTGGCAGCAAATTGTTTTGCAAAGTTTCGTATTGCAGGTCCACCAATCGATGGGTCTTCATCGCGATTTCATTTAATTGCTGTTTCGGGGTCATGCCGGCTTTGTTTTCGGGTTTCGTAAACCCAACTTTTACCTGGTCCTGCAGCCCGGCTACCCGGACCATAAAAAATTCATCCAGATTAGAGCTGAAAATGGACAAAAACTTAAACCGCTCCAGCAAAGGATTTCGTTTATCCAATGCTTCCTCTAACACTCGTTCATTAAAAGCGAGCCAGCTTAATTCGCGGTTATTGTAATAAGCAGGTTCTCTAAGTTCCACATTCTTTTTTTTCGCTGTCTCCAATTTCGATTCCACCTTTTACTTATAATCCATTCTATTATCGTACCATTATCCAGCTTTTTAAAAAGCTGGATCAGGCCTTTGCAATGTTAATTATTTGTAAAATTTAAAATCAATCGTTTTCTTCAGCTGCTTTTCCAAATGTTTTTTCTGCTTCTCCACCTGATACTGTTCCGGTTTCCAATCTTCACTGCAGCGAATAGAAAATATCAGCTTATCGTCTTTTTCTTCCAGTTCAATGGTTTCTACAATGTCACGTTTTGTAGCATTTAAACTGTATGCCAGCTTAATGATGGCACCAAGCAAGCTGTATTTAGCCAGTTCTTCCTTGCCGAACCATTCTTCATAGATTGCGATGTTGCGTTTAAAGGTTTCCTTATTCTTAAACGAAGCCATCAATGCAACGATGACCCGCTCTTTGTGCAACAGGCCGTCAATAGTCCGGTTGCTTAGCAAGTAAAATGTATGCTGGTGGCTCGACTCGGAATCGATATAGCTCCCTAAGTTATAAAGGGCGCTGCTCAGCTTCAGACGTTTGTAATCTTCTTCCTGCAAAGACAGCATACCTACCTCTTCCAATTCTTTTGAAATCAGCAATGCACTGTTCGTCACATGAAATGCATGAGTCAAATTGATGTCATAGTCGATAGCCAGTTCGTGGAAACTTTCTTCTACAACGTTCGGAAAGACCGATAAATCGAAATCTTTGGTCGTTTCTTCATAGAAAACACCATCTCTCAAGCCTTTTCTGCTAAGAGCAAACTCTTCCGTATCTATCAACTCCATTAAATACCGGAACACTTCAAGTGCGGGAATGATGATATCCGCCCGGTCCTTCGACAAACCTTCAAGCCGCTGCAAATCCGAAAACTCCAGAGACTTCAATAAATCATTCATCTCTTCTACATCGTCCCTGCTCATTCTATACTGATGAACGCCAGTCAAAGGATACTCAACATGCTCTTGATGAATCTGAGCCATGTTCCGCGCACTTCCCCCGATCCCAATCAATGGCAGGCGTTTATCGGCCAGCCACTCCAGCTGATCAAATTGCTCTTTCAAAAATGAACGCAATTCACGCAGTTCACCTTTAGTCGGTGTATTTCCTTGGATAAACTGCTGTTTTAAAGACAATGCACCAAATGGGAAACTGTAGAAATAAATCAGCTGGCGATCATTGAAATACGTAATTTCTGTACTGCCTCCACCAATATCTACTGTGATGCCGCTGGTGAAGGGCGTCGAATTGACCACTGCCAAATAACCATAGTTCGCCTCTTCAAATTCAGACAGGATACGGATGGTAAAATCGGTCTCACTCTCGACTGCTTCCATAATTTCGTCCTGATTTTCCGCTTGGCGGACAGCCGCTGTAGCGACACATTTGATCGCCTTCAATTGATGGTGGCGGGTAACTTCCTGGAAACTCTTTAACGTTTTGACCAATATATCGATTCCTTCACGTTCCAACAGATTGTCTTCATTTAAATAATTGCGGAGACGGGCAACCGCCTTAACGTTTTCACTTTCTGTAAAACGACCGCTTTTGTCCCGTGTATAGATAACCAGACGGATGGTGTTCGAACCGATATCAATGATTGCGTATTTTTCTTGCTCCATGAAAATCCCCCACATTCTTTACCATTTAAATAATATTACAGTATACCCTCTTTATGCCTTATCCATTCTCTTGCACACCTTGTTGAAGCACCGGCAGTTGCTTGGACTCCAGCCGGTGGTCACCCTGGATCTGTGCTTCCGAAGCCAAGTAATTCATCAGCTCTTCCACTTTGGTCAACGTCCATTTTTCACCAGCCACCATTAACGGAATGCCGGGAGGATATGGAATCACCATGCCGGCAGCAATCCGCCCGATGATTTGTGTATACGAAATCCATTCCTGATCAGCCAAATCAATTTCTTCAAAAGACAATTCTGGAACCGTGACATCCAACTGCTGCAGAACCGTACGTTTGGTTTCCTGCCTTGTTTCCCCCTCAAGCCGCATAACTGCTTCTTTTAACCGGCTGCGGACTTCTGCAAACGGATAGGCATGCCATTGTTTCAAAAGAGGCAAAATCAGCAGCACTTGGAAAAGATCGGCCAGCTCCACTTCAATCCCTGCTTGCTCAAGCTGCTGTTTCAGCTGGTAGCCGCTGTGATGATCTGCCCTCAACATGATTTTTAACGGATCATCGGATTCCACCACAGTCAAATGTGGAATCATCCGCAAACTGCTAAGAAAACGCTCTCTCTTTTCAATGAACATCCGAATATCAGGCTGCGAATAATTTTGCACATAGGACCGCGCATCATCCAAAGAAGCCAGGAGCAAATACGACGGACTGCTCGATTGAAACATTCGCAAGTATTTTTGGATTCTTTTTACATTCACCCGATCACTGCCAACATGCAAAAAAGAGCCCATCGTCATTGCCGGCAATGTTTTATGCGCTGACTGCACCACTACGTCCGCACCGAGAGCCAAAGATGAGACTGGAAACGGCGAACCCGCCTGAAAATGGGCACCATGTGCCTCGTCTACCAAAACTGCGATATTCTTTTCATGGCATACAGCAATAATTGCCCCCAGTTCATTGGAAACCATCCCGTAGTAATTCGGATACGTCAGCACCACTGCTTTTGCTTCCGGATACGCCTCTATAGCTGCTTCTATTGCCTTAAGAGGCACTCCAGCAGCTGTCATAGATCTCTCATCCCATTTCGGCGACACGTAAACAGGACGTACACGCGTCAGCTCCAGCGCATGGAAGATCGACTTATGTGAATTGCGCTGAACGATCACCACATCCCCTTCTTTACAGGCTGCGTGGATCATTGCCAAATTCCCTACCGTCGAGCCATTGACCAATAAGAAGCTTTCCTGTGCCTCATATGCCTCCGCCAATAAAAGCTGAGCATCTTTAATCGCTTCTTCCGGATAATGAAGATCATCCAGTCCTGTCAGTTCCGTCAAATCGTAATGAAGCGCCGACTGGATTTCTTTCGGCAGCCCCGATAAAATGCCGTGTTTATGCCCTGGCACATGAAAAGAAATAGGCTGTCTGTTTTGATGCTGTATCAAAGCATCCACTATTGGACGTCGTTGAGTCATAGTTTCCATCCTCACATTGATTGATTACTCCCATTATAGCAACTTCAGCTAAGAGCGGTGGTTTTGAAACAGAAAGACTGGGATGATTTCAAAATGCCATTGATTTCTCGTGGAAATAAAAAACAAGCCGTTACCGGAATCGGTAACGACTTGTTTTGTTTGGTTGCCCAGCGACGTCCTACTCTCACAGGGGGAGACCCCCAACTACCATCGGCGCAAAAGAGCTTAACTGCCGTGTTCGGGATGGGAACGGGTGTG
>NZ_JAUSWB010000017.1 GCF_030814955.1 Planomicrobium stackebrandtii
CGCCGCCAGCGTTCGTCCTGAGCCAGGATCAAACTCTCCATTATAGAGTAGTGTTGATTGCTCAATACTGCTGGCGTACCGCCGTCCAAAGACGCGCGGTTCGCTTGTGATCTGCATGATGCTGATCAGTAAAGTGTGCGCGGGCCGTTTTGCGCGGCCGTTGCTGTTTGTTGACGTTTTGCTGTTCAGTTTTCAAGGTTCAGTTTGTTGCGCCGTTCTTGACGACTCCTATGATATTAAAGCATATAGTTCCGACTGTCAACACTTTTGGTAAATAAAATTATATTTATAAAACATTCCTTGTGAAACCCTCTTTCGCTTCTATAGGAAGAGTTTAAAAAAGAAGCCAGGAAAAACAGCTCTGTAAAGCCATTTTACTTGACTCCTTTTCTTTTCAACACTCATCTTCTTTTCATAAATACCTATTTATTCTTCTCTAACTACTATATGAAAAACACAATTAATCAGAATATTTCCCATTAATAAAGTTTTAAAGGCTCCTTTTTCCGGCACTTCCTTCTATAATTAAAGTTCACGCCGGCCTTCCAATGCCTTCGACAAAGTCACTTCGTCGGCATACTCCAAATCGCCGCCTACCGGAAGGCCATGGGCAATCCTGGTAGTCTTGATTCCTGAAGGTCTGACGAGGCGGGAAATATACATCGCTGTCGCTTCTCCTTCGATTGTTGGATTGGTCGCCAAAATCAGCTCCTCCACTTCTTCGTCCTGAAGACGTTTCAAAAGAGAAGGAACATTGATATCTTCTGGGCCAATCCCATCCATTGGAGAGATGGCTCCCTGCAGGACATGGTACAACCCTTTGTAATCGCGCATTTTCTCCATCGCAATTACATCCTTCGGGTCTTGAACCACACAAATCGTCGTACGGTCGCGCTGCTGATCCTGGCAAATATGGCAAGGATCAACATCGGTAATATGGCCGCATACTGAGCAGAAACTTAAGTTACGTTTCGCATCCACCAGCGCTTTAGCAAAATCAAGCACTGTGTCTTCTTTCATGCCAAGCACAAAAAATGCCAGCCGGGCCGCTGTTTTCGGCCCGATCCCTGGCAATTTCATAAAACTCTCCATTAACTTCGAAATCGGTTCTGGATAATGCATCTGGTTTACCTCCTAGAACATGCCCGGGAGATTTAAGCCCTTCGTGAATTTCCCCATTGTGGAATTCGCATGTTCATCCGCTTTTTTAAACGCTTCGTTCGTAGCTACAATCAAAAGATCCTGCAGCATTTCAACGTCTTCCGGGTCTACTACTGTAGGGTCCAATACAACATCCAATACTTCTTTATGGCCGGATACAGTAACTTTGACCATACCGCCGCCAGCTGCTCCTTCGAACTTCAATGTTCCAAGCTCTTCTTGGGCAACCGCCATCTCTTTTTGCATTTTTTGCATTTGCTTCATCATGCCTTGCATATTTCCTCCACCGCGCATAATTAGTTCCTCCTTAGAATTTTCATTTTAATCGTCATGAACTTCGACAAAGTCTTTTCCGAAAAGACGCTCGGCTTCTGAGATGAACGGATCTTCTTCCGCTGCAGCTCCTTCACCCGAAAACGGATTTTCTTCTTCAGCCTCTGACTGTTTTTCTTCAGTGCCTGCCTTCGATCCGCTCTTCTTGATAAATTCTTCACGGATTTTCAGCCAACTGGCGTCCGGAACAAAAACCGGCGTGTAGGCCTTGCCTGCATACTGCTCCAGCAACTGGCTGAAAGTTGCGGCAAACGTCTGGTTTTCCGAAGCCATCTGGCAATGAATATCATACTTGAATTTTAACACAAATGCATCCGCTGATGCCGCTACAGGCTCCGCGTCGTTCAATAAAGCCGAATGCGACCGCTGCAATTGGCTCATCACTGTTGCCCAGTTGGTTTTGATGGCTTGAATATCCATCTTGGTCGCATTTTTCAAGACATCCTGAATCCGTCCAGTCGGTATTTTAAAGCTGCTTTGCGCGCGCTGGCGTTTTTTCTGTTCCGCCGGTGCTGCCGCTGCACTGCTGACTGCTCCATTTTTCACCTGTTGCTGCAATTCGCGCACCAAATTTTCCAGTTGGATGACTTTCGCTTCGAGCTCAGGCGATACGGCAGAAGCTGTACTTTGGACCGGCACATCTGCCTGTGCCATTTTCAGCAACGCGGTTTCCATATAGATTTTCGTATGGTTTGAAAATCGCATTTCCTGCTGGGTTTTGGATAAAATGTCAATCCACGTATACAGCGTCGCTGGCTCAAAACGCTTGGCCAACTCTTCAAAACGCGGTTCATGCGTCGCCAACTCCAACATATCGTGAAGGTCAGGTGCAGTTTGGATCAACAGCAAATCCCGGAAGAAAGTAATGAAATCTTCCACTAGCCGCACAGGGTCTTTGCCGTCGCGAACCAGTTGTTCCAGCAGCGTCAATGCCTGGCCGATGTCTTTGGCAAGCAATGCTTCTGCAATGCCATAGAACATGTCCTGGCTGATCGAGCCTGTGACGAGCAGCGCGTCTTCGACTGTCATCTCGTCGCCACTGAAGGATACAACCTGATCCAGCAGGCTGAGTGCATCCCGCATTCCGCCTGCTGCAGCTTGGGCAATTATTTTAAGTACTTGTTCGTTATAAGGAATCTGTGCATCTGTCAGCACTTCTACCATACGCGAAACGATATCTACCTGTGTATGCGATTTAAAATCAAAGCGCTGACAACGGGAAATGATCGTCAATGGCAGTTTGTGCGGTTCTGTTGTCGCCAAAATGAAGACCACATGTTCCGGCGGCTCTTCCAATGTTTTCAACAGCGCATTGAAAGCACTGTTCGACAGCATGTGCACTTCATCGATGATATAGATTTTAAAGCGCGAGTTAGCCGGTGAAAACCGGACTTTCTCAATGATTTCACGCATCTCTTCTACACGTGAATTGGAAGCTGCGTCAAATTCAATGACATCCGTATTGGATCCTTCATTGATGCTTCTGCAGGAAGCACATTCGTTGCACGGTTCCGCTGCGGGAGCCTGCTCGCAATTCAATGCTTTGGCGAAGATCTTAGCTGCACTGGTCTTTCCTGTCCCTCTCGGCCCTGAAAATAAATAAGCATGTGTTGTCTTATTGTAAAGGAGAGCGTTTTGAAGGGTTTGTTTGACATGCGTCTGACCTGTCATATCAGAAAAGGACTGGGGTCTGTAAACACGGTAAAAAGCTTGATACGCCAACTTGTTCTCTCCTTTTAACTAATCTATTTTTCGTCCTATCATTATATCATAAAAGACTGGCCTTTCTGAACGATTTCAACGATTGGCGCGTAAGGATTCCGCAAACAAAACAATAAAAAAACCTGTCCGCTGCAAGAGCGGACAGGTTTGAATTTACATATTATTGCCGTGCACCTTTCTTCGACTGCTGCACATAAGCGTTACCCTTGTCGCTGGCTCGATCTAGGCGATCCCGCGGCACATGGAATGTTCCACTTAATGCTGCTTCCTTCCGGACCTGACATGGTTCATGGGATTCCATTGCGCAGGACCCAGATGTCAACACTACGTGCAAGAGGCAGACCTTACATACAAACAGCCTCAGAAAGGAATTCAGTCCTGCTAAAGCGGATTGCAGGTTACAGGACACCGCTATCTTCCCACCTAGCACGGCATTTACTAGTATACGAATTATTCACCAAAAAATCAATCGATAAGTTTATTAATAAATAATCATAAGTGCTTAAAGCCGTCCTTCAGAGGTTTGACAATTCTAAAAAGCCCTAGCGTTCTCTGCAAAGACAGGCTGACTGACAACCTTATGACTTAAATGCGAACATATAAAGATGAATTGCAGGATGAAAAATTGTTGAGCAAAAAAAATCCGGTCTCGCCTGTTCAGGCAAGACCGGATTACAGCAATTGGAGAAGTTTATTGGCTGATACTGACATCTTTAAGTTTATAGATGCCCGCAGAATCAATTTCAAATCCTGAGACCGTATCTGCTATGCCGTTCAAATATTCCTGGTGCAGCAAGAACGCCATCGGAGCATCATCCGTTAAAAGCTGCGCGACTTCCGCATAGATTACTTCACGCTCTTCCGGATCTGTTGCTCTGCGTCCTTCGTCAAGCAACTCGTCCACTTCGGAATCAGAGTAGAACGAACGGTTTCCAGGATTCCCAATTTGTTCGGTATGGAACAGGCCGTACATTTGATAATCGGCATCGCCTGTCGGGTTGGAATAACCCAAGATGAACATATCGTGTTCCCCGGCGGCTGTTTGATCAAGGTAAGCTCCAAATTCCAATACTTCAATAGAGGCTTCGATATTCAATTCTGCCAAAGCTTCTTGGACAAGTACTGCGATTGCTTGGCGCTGTGGGTTATCGTTGGTCCAAATCGTAGTCGCAAAACCTTCTTCCATTCCTGCTTCCGCTAGGAGTGACTTTGCTTCATCCATATTGTATTCAATTGTATCGATATCATCAGTGTAGCCAAAAATTCCTGGCGCTAACGGCCCAATTGCCGGAATAGCGTAGTCTTCGTAAATTCCGCTGATGATTGCTTCGCGATCAATTGCGTATGAAATCGCACGGCGCACTAACGGATCATCAAACGGTTCTTTCTGCACGTTAAATCCAAGATACGCTAAGCTCGAAGATGGCGTGCGCAATACAGAAGCTACACCGGAACTTTCAATCCGTTCCACTTCATTTGGCTGCACAGGATCAATGATGTGGACGTTGCCAGTTTCAAGATCTGCTGCACGAACTTGAGAATCAGGCACTACCCGGAACGCAACAGAATCTACGTTTGCCCCTTCTCCCCAATAATCTTCATTTTTTGTAAGCCGAATTTCCGAACCTGGATTCCAAGATTCGAATTTAAAATAGCCGGTTCCAACTGGATTTCTGGAAACTACAGAGAACGGGTCTTCCCCAGCTGCTATTGCCTCGTAATCCGCTTCGATGGAAGCAGGTGAAATCATCCCGCCGCTGCTATGGGATAAGTGAGAGAGCAATGGTGAAAACGGATATTCGGTTGTAATCTCCAATTCATACTCACTCACTGCTTCTACATTTGTAATCATTGCAAACAGGTTTGCGCGCGGAGAACCCAGTTCTTCATCACGGATTCGGTCTAAATTCATTTTTACGGCTTCCGCATTAAATGCTTCTCCGTCGTGGAAGGTGACCCCTTCTTGTAACTTGAACGACCATGTCAATTCATCAACTGCCTCCCATGACTCTGCAAGGCCCGGAATAATTTCGCTGTTTTCATCTGTCTCGACAAGGGTTTCGAAAATATTTTCCTGTACTACCGAAGAAGGAACATCATTTGCACCGTGCGGATCCAGAGAAGATGCATCTGACAGGACCGCTAAAATTAAATCTCCGCCTTGCGCTTCTTCGCCAGTCCCACTGCCGCCTTCGTCAGTATCCCCCTCACTCGTATCACTTCCCCCTGCACATGCAGTCAAAAAAAGAGCTAACATCAGCAATGATAAGACTGTCCAAACTGTTTTTTTTGATAGCGCCACATTTAATTCCTCCCTTTGATTTTATTTGACTGAATTTTTAAATTTAAAAAGTATTCTGATAAAAATATTATCATAGTGTTAAAATCTTTACAATAGAAACTAATTAGATAAATTTACAATCTTTTTGTTCATATTCTTGTGTATTTTCGTAATTTATGCAAATATTCTTATTAACAGTTTTTTATTTGCCATATTAAAAAAGGGGTGATTGACTTGAGCATGCAACGCATTCAAAACTTAAGGAGAGAATTGCAGTTCACCAACACAGACGCAGTTTTAATTACTTCGCCGGAAAACAGGTTCTATTTTTCAGGATTTAAAGGCTCCAGCGGTGTACTCCTCATCACTCAGGAAAAAAACTACTTACTGACCGACTTCCGTTATATGGACCAGGCCAGAGAAGAAGCGCCAGATTTCGAGATTATTAATCACGAACGAAACGTCAATCCAGTCATCACGAGCTACGTCAAAAAATTTGCTGTGCAAAAACTGGGCATCGAATTCGGCAAATTGACGGTCCAAGATTACAAGGAACTTGAAAATTTGAATCCTTCCTTGGAGCTGTTCAACTGCGAGAATGCCATATACAACCTCAGAATGATTAAGGACCATGAAGAAATCGGCTATTTCAAAAAAGGAATTGCTTTATGCGATCAAGCGTTTGATCACATTCTATCCTTTATTCGCCCGGGCATGTCGGAAAAAGAGGTGGGTTTGGAACTGGAATTCTTCATGAGAAGAGGCGGTGCAGATGGTATTAAAGAAAACCATGTGATTGCTTCCGGGGAAAGATCGTCCTTGCCGCACGGACAGGCTACCGAACGCATTATTAAAGAAGGTGATTTTGTAAAAATGGACATTGGAGCGAAAATCAATGGCTATTACACAGACTTTACCCGAACGGTAGTGGTTGGCGAAGCTTCCAAAAAGCAGCGGGAAATCTACAACATCGTCCGACGGGCACAAGAAGTGGCGTTAGAAGCCATTGGTCCCGGCAAAGTCTGCTCAGAACTTGATCACTTAGCGCGCTCTGTAATTGCAGAAGCAGGATATGGCTCCAACTTTGGCCACAGCCTTGGCCATTCTATCGGTCTGGCCGTGCATGAAAGTCCTGCCATGCGGGCCAATGATCACACTGTCCTGAAACCAGGCATGGTCATTACGGTGGAACCGGGAATTTATATACCCGGTTTCGGGGGTGTCCGCATTGAAGATTTTATTGTAATTACAGAGGACGGCTACGAAAATCTGACGACTGCCACAAAAGAATTGCAGATTATTGCTGTGTAATCTCTCTTTTTGTAAATTTTTTTAAACAGACCTTGGCTCGCACCTATCATTCTTCAAAAGATTTTAGTAAAATTAAATAATCTAATTAGTCAAAATTTTCGTTTTATAGAAAGGGTGCTTTTCATGAGTGAAGAAACAGTGAATCCCCCCGTCACTGCCCAAAAAATCAATCCGCGGATTGAAAGCTACAAGCAGTTTTGGCGGAGGCTGCTCAAAAACAAAGCAGCTGTTATTGGCGGTCTGCTAATTGTGTTTGTGGTGCTTATGGCTTTTATCGGACCATGGATCATCACCACATTTACTGATTATCGTCCGAACCAAACCGATTTGACGAACAAGCTCCAAGGCCCTTCTGCTTCCAATTGGTTCGGAACAGACAGTTTCGGCCGCGACATATTCACACGCCTTATTTTTGGGGCGAAACTGACTTTATATGTCGGATTTTTATCGGTCTTTATCGGCGGCATCATCGGAGTCATTTTTGGAATCATCTCCGGATATTACGGGGGACGTGTTGATGCGGTTATTATGCGGCTCATGGATGTCCTGCTCGCGTTCCCGGGAATTTTGCTGGCATTGGCAATCGTTGCCGTACTCGGCGGCAGTTTGACCAACGTCATCATTGCAGTTGGTATTTTCTCGGTTCCGGCATTTGCCCGTGTGGTCCGCGGCTCTACCTTGTCCGTACGAAAATTGGAATACGTTGATGCGGTAAGGGCGCTCGGCGCTTCCGATTTCCGGATCATCTTTAAGCATATTTTGCCAAACATCATGTCGCCGATCATCGTGCAGGCTTCATTGCGGATTGCGACAGCTATTTTGACCGGAGCCGGCCTGTCGTTTCTCGGTCTCGGCGCGCAGCCGCCTGCACCTGAATGGGGCGCTATGCTCAATGAAGGCCGTCAGTATATGTTCGAAGCCGGCCATGTCGCTTTATTTCCAGGCTTAATGATTGTTCTCGTGGTTCTCGCCTTTAATATTTTTGGCGATGGAGTGCGGGATGCACTGGATCCAAAAATGAAAAACAGGTGAGGTGTTGAACGTTGACAAAGTATATTATCCGTCGTCTTATTCAAACGATTCCCGTACTGATCGGTGTCACGATCCTGGTATTCTCGTTGATGCACCTGGTTCCTGGTGACCCAGCGCAGATTGTAGCGGGAGAAGGCGCTTCTGAACAAACAGTCGAAAATATTCGCGAACGCCTCGGCTTGAACGAGTCGATTCCCGTCCAATATGGCCGGTTTCTTGGCAATGCCGTCCAAGGAGACCTCGGTTCTTCAGTCCGCTCAGGGAGACCGGTTATGGATGAAATCGGCTCAAGGTTTTGGGTAACTGTTGAACTTGCCTTCTATTCTACAATTGTTGCCGTTTTTCTCGGCTTGATCGCCGGCATCGTTTCAGCTGTACGCCATTATACTCTTGCTGATACATCAATTATGATTGTTGCATTATTCGGCTTATCGATGCCCAACTTCTGGTTCGGCCTGCTCCTTATCCAATGGTTTGCGATCGGCAACTGGATGCCCGAATCGCTCGAGTTTCTAAAAATGCGCCCTTCCGGATGGGGTGACTCGTGGAGGCAGATCATCTTGCCGGTTCTGACGCTCGGAACAGGAGGTGCTGCAATCATTGCGCGGATGACCCGTTCTTCGATGCTGGAAGTTATCGGCCAGGACTATATCCGAACCGCACGCGCCAAAGGAGTATCCGAGCGGATTGTTACTTATCGGCATGCCTTGAAAAATGCATTGATTCCGGTTGTCACGGTTGTCGGCCTTGAGTTTGGCGGCTTTCTTGGCGGTGCGGTGCTGACAGAAACTATTTTTGCCATCAATGGCATGGGCCGTTTGACAATTGATGCCATTCGGACACGTGATTTCCCAGTTGTTCAAGGTACCGTGCTGGTTATCTCGGTAATTTTCGTACTCGTCAACTTGCTTGTCGATATTTCCTATCGTTTACTGAACAAACGAATTGATTTGAATTAGAAACGAGGTGTCCATGATATGAGCATTCAAGGAACTGAAGATATTATTTTGGAAGTAAAAAACCTGCAGACAATCTTTAAAACAGATACTGGAGATGTCAGGGCAGTCGATGGCGTCAGCTTTAAATTGCCAAAAGGCAAAACCATCGGCATCGTCGGTGAATCGGGTTCAGGAAAAAGCATCACTTCCCTGTCTATTCTGCAACTCCTTGCTTCCAACGGAAAAATCACTAATGGGGAAGTCTTTTACAAAGGCGACGATTTACTAAAACTCACAGAAAATCAAATGCGCAAGCTTCGCGGCAATGAAATCTCTATGATCTTTCAGGAACCGATGACTTCTTTAAATCCTGTCTACACCGTCGGCCAGCAAATCAGCGAAGCACTCATGCTGCATCAAAATATGTCTAAAAAAGATGCATTTATCCGGTCGGTGGAGCTATTGCAGCTTGTTGGCATCCCTTCCCCCGACAAGCGGGTGAAAAACTATCCGTTTGAACTTTCGGGGGGCATGCGCCAGCGGGTCATGATCGCGATGTCGCTCGCCTGCGATCCTGAAATTCTGGTTGCGGATGAACCGACAACTGCACTAGATGTAACAATTCAGGCGCAGATCCTGGAATTGATCAAAGAACTTCAGGACCGCCTCGGCATGTCGGTCATCTTCATTACACACGATCTTGGCGTTGTTGCCGAAACCTGCGATTATGTTGCCGTTATGTATGCTGGTCAAGTTGTGGAATACTCGGATATCCGAACCCTGTTTCATCAACCCAAGCTGCCTTATACAATCGGCCTGTTGAAGTCCTTGCCGCGCCATGATATCGAACAGGATAAGCTCGAACCGATTAAAGGGAACGTGCCAAGCCCTCACGAAATGCCGGTCGGCTGCCGCTTTTCGCCGCGCTGTCCGGCCGCGACCGATTTATGCCGCACGAAAATGCCGCAGCTCGAAACCGATGAAAACGGCAACCAGGTGCGCTGCTGGATTTATACAGATGAATGGACTGGAGAAGCGGAGGTGGACATTTATGGAGAAACAAGAATTGCTAAAAGTGGAGGGGCTAAAACAGTACTTCCCGATTAAAGGTGGCTTTCTCGGTCGTACCGTCAATCATGTAAAAGCGGTCGATGACATCAGTTTCACCATTTATGAAGGCGAAACCGTCAGTATTGTTGGCGAATCCGGTTGTGGAAAATCGACGACGGGACGGGCCATCCTGCGCCTTGAGGAACCGACAGAAGGAAAAGTGGAGTTCCGCGGCGTTGACCTTGCCGGTTTATCCAAGCGCGATATGCGGAAATACCGAAAAGACTTGCAGATTATTTTCCAAGATCCGTATGCCTCTATCAACCCTCGCCAAACTGTGGCTTCCGTACTGACCGAAGCGATGGATATCCAAAAGGTTCTGCCTGCCAACGAGCGCCGTGGCCGCGCCGAAGAACTTCTTGAGACTGTTGGATTGCTGCCGTATCAGGCCGACCGCTTCCCGCACGAGTTTTCGGGTGGACAACGCCAGCGCATTGGGATTGCCCGGGCGCTTTCGGTAAATCCCCAATTGATTATTTGTGATGAAGCTGTTTCTGCACTTGATGTCTCGATCCAAGCGCAAGTGCTCAATTTGCTCGAGGAATTGCAGGATGAATTTAAACTGACGTATCTATTCATTTCACATGACCTTGGAGTGGTTCGCCATATTTCGGACCGAATCATCGTCATGTATCTTGGAAAGATTGTGGAAATCGCAGATAAGTACAGCTTGTTCGAAAATCCAAAGCATCCATATACGAAAGCCTTGCTGTCTGCCATTCCGATTCCCGATCCGGACAAAAAGAAAGAACGGATCGTCTTACGGGGTGACGTTCCCTCTCCTATTGACCCGCCATCGGGCTGCCGCTTTCATACGCGCTGTCCGTATGCAACAGAGAAATGCCAAGTTGACGTACCAGAACTGCGCACTGCCTCATCAATGAAGGAAGGCCATGAAGCTGCCTGCCATTACATTGAAGAAATCGAATCTGGAGAAAAACAGCCGAATTATTAAGCTTTGTCCGGACGCTTGCACTCCAGGAGCGTTCGGGCATTTTTTATTCTTTTTCACCTGCCCCAGGCAAGCATTTTTTCTGTCAGCGAAAAAAATTCAATATTTTCTTTAAAAGTATTGACGGCTTTAGAAATTCATGATAAATTATTCCTTGTCTGATACGGAGGAATACCCAAGTTTGGCTGAAGGGATCGGTCTTGAAAACCGACAGGGGAGTCAAATCCCGCGGGGGTTCGAATCCCTCTTCCTCCTCCA
>NZ_JAUSWB010000018.1 GCF_030814955.1 Planomicrobium stackebrandtii
GGACATCGCTCCTTCATTTTCTTTTAGTTTACCTCAAAAAAATATCAAAATAAACAAAAAAAGGCTGTCGAGAGGGTTTCTCGACAGCCTGAAAACCGCCTGGATTCCAATCCAGGCGGTTTTTCTGTCTCAATCTTTTGCTTTTTAATTTGGGAAACTCCATAATATAATCTGAATAGAGGAGGATGATTGGATGAATGCATTTTCATTTTACAACCCGGTAAAACTTATTTTTGGAAAAGGCCAGCTTCAGGCGGCTAAGAAAGAATTGCCGAAATTCGGCAAGAAAGTATTGCTTGTTTATGGTGGCGGCAGCATCAAGAAGAACGGCCTTTACGACGAAGTCATTCAAATGTTGTCAGAAGCTGATTTGGAAGTTTTCGAGTTGTCCGGAGTAGAGCCAAATCCACGGATTTCGACTGCAAGAAAAGGCATCGACATCTGTAAAAAAGAAGGCATCGAGATGATTTTGGCAGTAGGTGGCGGCTCTGTTATTGACTGCACCAAACTTATCGCTTGCGGCGCTAAATATGACGGAGATGCATGGGATTTTGTTTCCCGCAAAGCACAACCAGAAGAAGCGTTGCCATTTGGAACAGTCTTGACAATCGCAGCAACCGGCTCTGAAATGAATGCAGGTTCGGTAATAACGAATGAAGAAACGCAGGAAAAATATGGCTGGGGAAGCCCGTTGTCGTTCCCGCAATTCTCAATCCTTGATCCGACTTATACATTATCGGTACCGGAAAACCATACGGTCTACGGAATTGTGGACATGATGTCCCATATTTTTGAACAATACTTCAACGATGCCACTAATACGCCAGTCCAGGACCGGATGTGCGAAGGTGTCTTGAAAGCAGTTATCGAAACTGCACCGAAATTGATGGAAGACCGTCAAAACTATGAACACCGTGAAACGATTTTGTTTGCCGGAACAATGGCTTTGAACAAATTCCTTGAAATGGGCTATAGAGGCGATTGGGGCTCACACAATATCGAGCACGCCGTGTCGGCTGTATATGACATTCCCCATGCAGGTGGATTGGCGATTCTCTTCCCGCAATGGATGCGCCACAATGTGAAAATCAATCCGGCGCGTTTTGCTCAAATGGCGGTTCGTGTCTTTGATGTGGACCCAGCAGGAAAGTCAGAATCCGATATCGCGTACGAAGGAATCGATCGTCTGTCTGCGTTCTGGACTTCACTCGGAGCACCGACGCGCTTGGACTACTACGACATTGATGATTCAAAAATTGATTTGATGGTTGAAAAAGCTATGGTCTATGGCGAATTCGGCAACTTTGCAAAATTAAAAGGCGAAGACGTCAAAGAAATTCTTCAAGCTTCTCTATAAAAAAAGGCTCAGCGCTTAGCGCCGAGCCTTTTTTCTTTGTTTATTTGTTTTCTAGTGATGCTGGGCGGCTGCTCAAATGCGTCCAATGGGTTTCGCCATCGTCTGCATCGAGAGAAACAATTACGTCATCGACACTCGGTTGGCTGAGGATAATTTCTGCCAACCGTTCCTGTAAAGCATCAGCCTGAGAGACATTTAAATTTGGATCAACTTCAATTTTAGTTTCGACATGAAGGAATTCGCCTTCTTTGACAACTTCCAGTTCTTTTATGTCGCGGACGTCAGGGTGATCGCTCAATATGTGCGCGATGTGATTAACCATTTGTTCATCCGTTTCACCAATGGCTCCACGGGCATTATCCAGAAAGATTTTCCCAACGACATATAGCATCATAAAGCCGATAGCGATTGAAGCAGCACCTTCAACTTGCAGGAAGCCGGTATAGTGCGCGATCAATACGGCGATCAAGGCTAAGATACCACCTGCAGTGGCAACTAAGTCTTCCAAAAAAACCAATTTTGTTGCTGGCTTAGCTCTGTCTAAAAGGGTGAAACTTGTGGTCAAAGGAGCCATTGCTCCACCTTTGACGCCGGTTTCATGCAAAATTTCCTTGCCGGCTTTATAAAGAACGAAAAACTCAAGAATAATTGCAATTGATAATACCACAACACTGATGATAAATCCTTCTGCTTCCACAGGGTCGGACAATTGATGCCACCCTTCGATGATGGTTTCATATGCCATGATACCAACAATCAATACTGCTCCTAGTAGAACAATGTTCAATAGGCGCCCAAACCCATTGGGGAATCTTTTAGTAGGTGCTTTCTTTGAAAGGGCTGAACCGATAAAGACGAAATACTGGTTGGCTGCATCACCGATTGAGTGCATCGTCTCAGCAAACATCGCAACATTTCCTGTAAAGGTAAATGCGACCCCTTTCATAATTGCGATAAACGTATTAATTACTGCTGCCATCAAAGACGGCTTGTTACCATTTTTCAATAACCCAAAAAATTCCTTCATAAAACTTCCTCCTCGATTAAATCAATTCAATTTCAACTTGCAAAACTTTTTTCATATCGGATATTTCTTGGTACAGATCGACAGTATCTTTTTCGTGAGAAAAGGACATGCGGATCGATAGTACATGGAAGGCAGTAGAACTTTCCTTGTTCGAGTGCGTTATAGAGATACTTTCGATAAGTGATCCACCATTTTTTAACTCATTCAACACCTCCCGGATAGCCGTTCGATCAGCAACGATAACTTTTAGGTTTGCTTCCACCATCTTCAGGCGCTTAGGCCCAAACTTAAAGAGCAGGGGAGGCAGAACTTCTATTCCGATCAGAACTAGCAGAACTGCTGTTACTGCTTCTATATAGAAGCCAGCTGCAACTGCAATCCCGATTCCTCCTGCTCCCCAGATCATGGCAGCGGTCGTCAAACCGGAAATAGAATCATTGCCCCGTTTTAAAATCACTCCAGCCCCTAAGAAACCGATGCCTGACACAATCTGGGCGGCGAGACGCAGCGGATCCATTGTAATGTTTACATTGTCATACTCGCTGCCTTGTGCAATATAGGCCGATTCAATCGAGATGATCGTCAACAGACAACTGAAAGTCGAAATGACTACACTTGTCTTTAGTCCGACAGGCTTTCTCTTTAGTTCCCTTTCTAGACCAATAACTAAACTTAAAAGAGCGGCAATAACAAGTTTAAAGAAAGTTTCATATGAAGAAATTTGCATTGCGCTGAAAAACTCCATAAGGAAAACCTCCATTTTATAATCTCGTGTTGATTCTGCTGATGGAAAGTGGCAAACTTATCAGGTGCGCTATCGGTGAAGATAGAATGGAAAGAGAGGTGTTTAAATGGAGAAACCGGCTATTCATCCGTATATCCCTATTATAATAGGAGTTTTCTCTGTAGCGCTATCGGCTATTTTTGTAAAGATGACATCCGCCGACTCAGGCGTTACTGCTTTTTACCGTATGCTGTTCTCTGTAATGATCATGAGCCCGGTCTTCTTTCTGAAATATACCCATGAAATTAAAAAGCTAAGCAAAAGAGACTGGCTCTTTACTTCAATAGCTGGGGTATTTTTAGCATTTCACTTTATCTTATGGTTTGAGTCGCTTAATTATACATCAGTTGCGAGTTCAACGGTGCTGGTTACTTTGCAGCCTTTGTTTGCATTCGCTGGTACATATTTCTTCTTTAAAGAGAAAGTTTCCCTGAAGACTCTCATCGCTGGAGCCATTGCTATCATGGGAAGTGTCTTAATTGGCTATGGAGATTTCAAGGTAAGTGGAAGTGCTCTTTATGGGGATCTGTTGGCTTTGATTGCCTGTGCATTAATAACAGCCTACCTATTGTTTGGTCAGGATGTTAGAAAAAGATTATCTTTAGTAACTTACACATTTGTAGTATATGGCATCAGCACTTTAACGTTATTCTTCTATATTGTATTTAAAGGGGAATCGTTTGGTCCTTATCCAGCGTCCGAGTGGGTGTGGTTTCTGCTACTGGCACTCATTCCGAATTTGTTGGGGCATACTTTATTCAATTGGGCTATAAAATGGGTAAGCACCAATGTAATATCAATTGCGATTCTTTTTGAGCCGGTAGGTGCTGCTATACTTGCTTATTTTATTCTTGGAGAATATCTGAGTGCTTCTCAAATTATCGGAGGAAGTATCGTGTTAGCGGGGATTGCACTCTTCGTAGCAGACTATCAAAAAATTAAAAAACGCTTTTTAAAAATTAAAGCTTGATTTTTAGCTCGTGGCGGTTTATATTTATATATGTCCTTGAGACAACACGAAAAAATATTTTGAAATAGTATTGACATCGAGGTTGAAACAGGATATATTAATAAAGTCGCCAATGAGCGCGGCGAACAACTTGAACCTTGAAAACTGAACAGCAAAACGTCAACAAACACGCAACGGCCGCGCAAAACGGCCCGCGC
>NZ_JAUSWB010000019.1 GCF_030814955.1 Planomicrobium stackebrandtii
CAGGCTGTCGAGAAACCCTCTCGACAGCCTTTTTTTGTTTATTTTGATATTTTTTTGAGGTAAACTAAAAGAAAATGAAGGAGCGATGTCCCATGATTGGTAAAGTCAAAAACCACCGTCATGATCAGGTCACGGTCTCGATCGATGAACTCGTACCGCAAGATCATTTTCTCCGTACAGTCGATGCCCTCATTGATTTTTCTTTTATTGAGCGGATTGCTTCACCTTATTATTGTCCGGATAACGGCCGTCCGGCCATTCCACCTATCATCCTCTTCAAAATGATTTTCATCGGTTACTTTTATGGCATTCGTTCAGAGCGTCAATTGGAAAAAGAGATCCGGGATAACATTGCTTACCGGTGGTTTTTGGGTTATTCCCTCATCGACCGCATTCCAGACCATTCTACCATCAGTTTTAATCGGAAGGGCCGGTTTGAAGACACGTTGGTCTTTGAAGAAATTTTTGACGAAACGGTCCGTCAGGCTAAAGCCCATAACATGGTAAATGGACGTCTGCTTCTTTCGGATTCCACACATGTCAAAGCCAATGCCAATAAGAACAAGTTTATTCGAAAGGCAAAAGCTGAAAAAGTGGTCAACTATTTAGGAGAACTGGAAGAAGCGGTCGAAGCCGACCGGGAGTCACACGGAAAAAAGCGCTGAAGCCGAAGACGGTTCGGTCGGTTAGCAAAACCAAACCAGCGATTACCCGCGAAAGCGTGACCGATCCGGATAGTGGCTTCCTCATGCGAAACCAGAAACCCCAAGGATTCTTCTATCTCGACCACCGAACGGTGGATGCCAAATACAATTTCATCACAGATACTTACATCACGGCCGGCAATGTCCACGACGCCGTTCCATACTTAGAGCGGCTCGCTGTGCAAAAACAGAAATTCGAATTCCCGGTGGAAGCCGTCGCGTTGGATGCCGGTTATTTTACTGGTCACATCTGCAAAACCTTAAACGAGGCCGGAACGTTTGTGGTCATGGGCTCGCGCCGTTTCAAAGGCGGCAACACCAAAGTGCCGAAACGCTTATTTACGTATGTGCATTCAATGGATGCCTATGCATGCCCCATGGGCTGCAAGTTATCCTATGCCACAACAGACCGGGATGGCTATCGACACTACAAAAGTCGGCCGCAGGATTGTGAAAATTGTCCACTGCGATCCGATTGTTTTTCCGCGAAAAGCAAGCAGCGATCGATTGCCCGACACATTTGGGAAGATGAAAAAGAAAAAGTACGCGCCAACAAACGCACTCCCAGTGGAAAAAAGCTGTACAAATTGCGGAGTCAGACCATCGAACGGAGCTATGCCGATGCGAAAGAACTTCATGGTTTCCGCTACGCAAGGCGTCGAGGGCGGAAGTCTGTCCAGGAGCAGGCCTACCTGACAGCTGCAACACAAAATATAAAAAAAATGGCCCTTCTGCTTAGCAGAAGGACCTAAAAACTTCAGATTCTTTTTTTACTACATAACCTAAACTAAGTAAAAACGAATAAAATCTTAGTTTCTCAACAAGCTGAAA
>NZ_JAUSWB010000022.1 GCF_030814955.1 Planomicrobium stackebrandtii
ACGCCCTTAGAACGCTCTCCTACCACGGAACCCCTACGGGTTCCATCCACAGCTTCGGTAATCCGTTTAGCCCCGGTACATTTTCGGCGCAGTGTCACTCGACCAGTGAGCTATTACGCACTCTTTAAATGATGGCTGCTTCTAAGCCAACATCCTGGTTGTCTAAGCAACGCCACATCCTTTTCCACTTAACGGATATTTGGGGACCTTAGCTGGTGGTCTGGGCTGTTTCCCTCTTGACTACGGATCTTATCACTCGCAGTCTGACTCCCAAGCATAAATCACTGGCATTCGGAGTTTGTCTGAATTCGGTAACCCGGGATGGGCCCCTAGTCCAAACAGTGCTCTACCTCCAGGATTCTCAATCTTGAGGCTAGCCCTAAAGCTATTTCGGAGAGAACCAGCTATCTCCAGGTTCGATTGGAATTTCTCCGCTACCCACACCTCATCCCCGCACTTTTCAACGTGCGTGGGTTCGGGCCTCCAGTAAGTGTTACCTTACCTTCACCCTGGACATGGGTAGATCACCTGGTTTCGGGTCTACAACTGCATACTCTGTCGCCCTATTCAGACTCGCTTTCGCTGCGGCTCCGCCTTCTCAGCTTAACCTTGCATGCAATCGTAACTCGCCGGTTCATTCTACAAAAGGCACGCCATCACCCATGAACGGGCTTTGACTACTTGTAGGCACACGGTTTCAGGATCTATTTCACTCCCCTTCCGGGGTGCTTTTCACCTTTCCCTCACGGTACTGGTTCACTATCGGTCACTAGGAAGTATTTAGCCTTGGGAGATGGTCCTCCCGGATTCCGACGGAATTTCACGTGTTCCGCCGTACTCAGGATCCACTCTGGAGGGGCAGGGTTTTCGGCTACGGGGCTATTACCCGCTGCGGCGGACCGTTCCAGGTCGCTTCGCCTAATCCTGCCTTTTGTAACTCCGTATAGAGTGTCCTACAACCCCAAGAGGCAAGCCTCTTGGTTTGGGCTGATCCCGTTTCGCTCGCCGCTACTCAGGGAATCGCATTTGCTTTCTCTTCCTCCAGGTACTTAGATGTTTCAGTTCCCTGGGTCTGCCTTCGCATGTGCTATCAATTCACACATGGATACTGCCCGATTAAAGGCAGTGGGTTCCCCCATTCGGAAATCTCCGGATCACAGCTCACTTACAGCTCCCCGAAGCATATCGGTGTTAGTGCCGTCCTTCTTCGGCTCCTAGTGCCAAGGCATCCACCGTGCGCCCTTTCTAACTTAACCAATGGTCAATTAAAAAGTTGTGGCCAAACGGCCACGCGTACATGAATC